>JBJMTV010000001.1:0-19077 GCA_045811525.1 Xanthobacteraceae bacterium
CAAGCCCCAGGATCTTCGCAGTGTTGAGATTGATCACGAGCTCGAAGCGGGTCGACTGCTCGATTGGCAGGTCAGCGGGTCGGGCGCCCTTCAGAATCTTGCCGGTGTAGATGCCGGCACGACGATACGCATCGTTGATGTTGGTGCCGTAGCTCATCAATCCTCCGGCGGCGACGAACTCGCGGAAAAAGAAGATGACCGGAAGCGCGTGGCGCGCGGCGAGCGCGACCAGGTGCTCGCGCCGGCTGAGGAGGTAAGGATCGGCACCGGCAGCGAGAAAGCCGATCTTTGCTGCGGCCATCTCTGCAAAGACCCGTTCGATTTCAGCGTCGGTGCCGGCATTCAAGAGGTGAAGATTCAATCCGAGCGAGCGTGCGGCTTCATGCGCGGCGCTCTCAATGGCAGCTGAATTGGGATTGTTGCGGTTGAGAAGCATGCCGGCAACGGTGACATGCGGGAGGAGCTCGTGCATCAAACCGAAGGTCTTGTCGACGAGGCCCGCGCTGAGAAAGTTCACGCCGGTCACATTGCCGCCCGGCCGGTTGAGGCTCGCAACGAGACCGAACTGCACCGGATCGATACCGAGCGCGAAGACGATGGGGATCGTCGATGTGGCTGCCTTCGCAGCCTGCGCGGGCGCAGGGGAGCCGGCTGCAACGATCACCGCCACGTGCTGGTGAACCAGCTCGCCAGCGAGTGCCGGCAACCGTTCGTAGTGGCCATCGGCCCAGCGATATTCAATATCGACGTTTTCCCCTGCGACATAACCAGTCTCCTTGAGACCGGCTTGCAGCGCTTGGACCAGGGGCTGCCACTCGGCGGCCGACGAGCTGCCGAGAAAGCCTATTTCGGGGCACCCTCCGGTTGCGCGGGTGCCCTGAGCGGCCAGACGGCCGGCGCGCCGCCGAGCATGGCGGAGATGACCTCGCGACGCCTCCATCGAGCCAAATGCATGCGAGCGCCCGGCAGCCAACCTGATGAACAATAGCCGACCCCACGGTTTGGGTCACTGCTCGCGCGAGGTTGGCGTTGCAACGAGGGCAGCGCTTCCGGTATCCGCGTGCAAGGTTGCCGGTGCGGCTGCCAACCGGACCGTATCGCCTGAGCGCAGCGTCTCCAACGGGCTGTCAATGACGCGGTCCTGGGCATTGAGGCCGGCGATCACTTCCACAGCCGTTCCGAAATCGCGGCCGAGCTGGACGCTCTTTAGCGTGACGGTGTTGTCAGGGTTCAGAATTGCGATTTGCGTGCCCTGATTGACCGGCACCAGTGCGGTGGCCGGCACCCTTACCACATTGGGATCGGAGGGAAGCGTGAAATGCACTTCCGCGTAGGCTCCGCCGAACAGCTTGCCGTCGGCATTCTCGGCCTCCAGCTCGAACTGCATGCTGCGGGACGTGAGATCGAAAGCGTTCGACATGGTGATCACGGTCGAGCTGAAATGCTGGCCCGGATATTGCGGCATGTCGAACGTCGCGTTCAGTCCCGGACGGACCTGAGCCGAGTAGGCTTGCGGGACCTGCACATAGATGCGCACGCGCTGCAGGTCGGAGATTTCCATGAGCGGCTGGCCGGCGCTGCCGGAGCTGATGAGCGCGCCGATGTCCGTATTTCGTGACGTCACTACGCCATCGAACGGGGCGACAATCTGCGTGAACGACTGCATCGCCTCCAGCTGCCGCACAGCCGCATCATTCGCGTCCATGATCGCCTTCTTGGCATCGGCATCCGCCTTCGTCTGATCCGCAAGTTGCTGGGCGACCGCCTGTTTTTTCACCAGGCTTTCGTAACGGTTGGCGGTCACGGCGGCGATCTCGTAATTGGCCTTGGCGCTCGCCAGTGTGGCTTTGGCCTGCGCCAGCTGCTGGTCTAGATCGGGCGCGTCGATGCTCGCCAGCACCTCGCCCGCCTTTACGTGCGCGCCGATGTCCTTATTCCAGTTTTTCAGGTAGCCGTTGACGCGGGCGTACAGCGAGGCCTTGTTATAGGGCTGAATGGCTCCGGGCAGGGTCAAGGTCTGCGGCGCCGCCACGTCGTTGAGTTTGGCAAGAGTGACGGTCGGGACCGCCTGGTTGTCGGTCCACTTGGCAATGGCCGTTGCATGGCGCGCGCGACTGAGCAGACCAGCTCCAGCAATGCCTACGGCGCAAACGACGGCCCCCGTTGCGACCAGCATGAGCCGGCGCCGGTTCGGACCCGTGCCTGAGTTGCGCGTCATGCCCGCCTCCTTTCTATTCAGCTAGCTGGCACGCTGTGGACGGCGCCGCGACGCGTTGCTCGCGATCGCGTTCATGTACGAGGCTAAACAGTGCCGGGACGAGGAACAGGGTCGCGCACGTCGCGAACAGGAGCCCGCCGATCACGGCGCGGCCAAGCGGAGCGTTCTGCCCCGGTTCGAGGGCCATAGGCAGCATCCCGATCACCATGGCCAGCGCCGTCATCAGCACCGGGCGGAACCGTGTTGCGCCGGCGTCGATCGCGGCTGTAAGCGCATTGTCTCCCGCCGCCATGCGCTCACGCGCAAACGCTATCACCAAAATGCTGTTTGCCGTTGCGACCCCCATGCACATGATCGCGCCGGTGAGCGCAGGGACCGAGACGGTGGTGCCTGTGGCGAACAACATCCACACGATGCCGGCCAGCGCCGTCGGCAGCGCCATGACGATCACGAAGGGATCGAGCCATGACTGGAAGTTGACGACGATCAGCAGGTAAATGAGCACGACCGCGAAGCCCAACCCCATGACGAGTTGCTGGTAGGCGCTGGTCATCGTGGTCACCTGTCCACGCAAGGCGACGCTGGCGCCCTTGGGTACGGCGTCAGCCGTCTCGTGGAGCGCCTGACGGATGTCGGCCGCCACGGCCCCGAGATCACGTCCCTGCGTGGTGGCAAAAATATCGACCACCGGCCGGACGTTGTAGTGCGACACGACGGCATTGCTGGGCGACCGCTGAATTGTCGAGAGCGCGCCGAGCAGCTGCGAATGGATCCCGTTGCCGTTGGTCGGTGTCAACGGCACGTTTTGCAGGCCGCCCAGGGTAGCGATGTCGCGTGGCGGCGTCTGCACCGACACGGCATAGGAAACCCCGGTGTTAGGATCGAGCCAATAGGTCGGCGATGTTTGCGAGCTGCCGGACAAGGTAGTCAACAGGGCTTTGGCCGCATCATTCTCCGTGAGCCCGACCAGTCCGGCAAGGGACCGGTCGACGTTCACGTTGAGGGTCGGCTGCTCGAAGGCCTGTTGAATGCGCGCATCGGCGATCCCGGGAATCTTCTTGATGCGGGCAAGCAGCGCGTTCGCATATCCCCGGCTCGCCTGCAAATCGTTACCGATGACCTGGACGTCGATTGGCGCCGGCGCGCCAAAGTTCAAGGTCTGACTGACCATGTCGGCCGGGAGAAGCGCGAATGTGGTGCCCGGAAACAGCCGCGGCAATTGCTCGCGCAGGATCTTTTCATAGCTCGAGGTCGGGGCGTGCCCCGGCGTTAGGCTAACCAAGATGTCGGCGTCGCCGACACCGATCGTACCCGAATTGTTGTAAGCCATGTTGATCCCGCTGACGCTCAGACCGATGTTGCTCACCATGCCTTGGAGGTCAGCAGGTGCAATTATATTGCCGACCGCTTCGCTCACGCGATCCGACAGCCTGGTCGTCTCCTCGATGCGCGTGCCGGTTTGGGCCCGCATGTGGATCTTGATCTGACCGCCATCGACGGTCGGGAAGAAGTCCTGCCCAAGATACGGGGCAAGCCCGAATGACAGCAGGGTCAAGCCCAGGAAACCGGCGATCAGCTTGAGGCGGTGATGCAACCCAAGTCGAAGCAGCGCGTGGTAACGCGCGCGGGCACCCTCGAACCGCCGCTCAAACGCGCGCTGAAAGCGCGCCAGGATGCCGCTGCTGGCCGCATCTGCCTCCGGACTTTGGTCCGAGCTCTCGTCGTGAGACGCGCCGTGCCGTTGCTTACGCAGCAGGTAGTTAGCCATTGTAGGTACGAGCGTGCGCGACAGGATGTAGGAGGCGATCAGCGCAAAAACGACGGCCTCGGCGAGGGGCCGGAACAGGTAGCCCGCCACTCCGCCGAGGACGAACATAGGCATGAAGGCAACACAGATGCAGAGTAACGAGATGGTCGCCGGTACGACGATCTGCTGGGCCCCGTCTATGATTGCGGTTTTGACCTCCTTGCCGTGCTCCAGATGCCAGTTGATGTTTTCGATCGTGACGGTCGCGTCGTCCACCAGGATCCCGACTGCGAGTGCCAGTCCGCCCAAGGTCATGACGTTGATAGTTTCGCCGAGTGCAGAGAGCGCGGCGACAGAAGCGAGAATGGCAAGCGGTATGGAAACGGTAATGATCAGGGTCGACCGCCAACTTCCAAGGAATAGCAGGATCATTAGTCCGGTCAGAACCGCCGCGATCAGTCCTTCCTGCATGACGCTCGACACGGCGCTCGTCACAAAGGGCGACTGGTCGCCGGTTGCGGTGAGATTCAAGCCAGCAGGGAGGGTCGCGGATACGCTGGGCAGCAGTGCCTTGATTCCTGAGATGATGGCGAGCGTGGAGGTCGCGCCCGATTTGATCACCGACAACAACACCGCGCTCTTGCCCGCGACTTTCACCACATTGGTCTGAGGCGGGCTGCCGTCGTGCACGTGTGCGACATCGCGGATATAGATGACCGTCCCATTTACGGTCTTGATGGGAAGATCATTGAACGCATCGATCGCACTAGGTGAATTGTTCAGGTTCACCTTGTACTCGAAGGTGCCGATCTTCTGTGTGCCAGCCGGCGTGGTCAGGTTCTGAATTGAGAGTGCGTTGATGACGTCGTTTGCCGAAATGCCGTAGGTATGCAGCGCCTGCTGATCGAGGTCGGCCTGCACCTGCCGAACCTTGCCACCGTATGGCAGCGGGATTGCCGCGCCGGCAACGGAAGCAAGCTGCGGGCGAATAAAGCTGGTCGCTTGATCGAACAGAGTCGTTTCCGAAAGTTTAGAGCTCGACAGCGCAAGCTGTAGAATTGGCACGCTGGACGCGTTGAAGCTCAAGACAGTCGGCGGCGTGATTCCAGCCGGCATCTGTTTGAGCACCGTCTGCGACATGGCGCTCACCTGCGCCAGGGCCGCATCGATGTTAACTGTCGGCTGAAAAAAGATTTTTATGATCCCGTAATTGGGGATCGATTGCGATTCTATGTGCTCGATATCGTTGACGCTGGTGGTAAGAGCGCGTTCGTAAAACGTAACTATGCGGCCAGCCATTTCATCTGGAGAGAGCCCGTTGTAGCTGAACACGACGCTGATCACAGGAATGTTGATGCTGGGAAAAATGTCGATCGGGGTGCGTAACGCTGATCCCACCCCGGCAATCACGATCAGCATCGCCATCACGATGAACGTATATGGCCGCCGGAGCGCGAGCTTCACAATCCCGACCATAAACTCTCCACGACATCGCAAATTGATGCGCGCCTTCAATGCCAGCGCGTGTCAACGGTCTAGATACGTCGACAAATCGGCGCCGGGAAATGCATTCTCGTCACAACGACATGCGCCGACTGAATTTGCTCTCGCAAACCATTCGTCGTCACATCGAGATGAAGAGGAGCCTGGATTGGCGACGGCCGCGGGTGCTTTCGTGTCGGCTGCCCTTCGGTTATGGATGCACAACTGAACTATTATTCGTGAGCCGCATGCCACCGTGATAAGAATGCATTTCCGTCATTGCACGCGGGCTCCTAGATAGCGGCTGCAGCTGCAGCAAGCAGCTCTAACGCAGGAGATACCTATGAGGACCAGGTCCAATGTTCTGGTTTTGATGACCATCGCCGCGATCACGGCGGCTAGCCCAGCGCTGGCCGCTGCGAACGCCCCCCACCGGCGCTCCGAGGCGACGAACGCTCACTCGGCTTTTATCCAAGCCCCACACCGGATGTTCAGGCCGAACAGCGCCCCGGCCACCGGCGGGGGCAGCATCGGCTACAACACAAATCTGCTTCTTCAGTATTGAGGAATAGGCCCGGTCGGGGGGCGGGCCTCGCGGGCCCGCTCCGGACCGGACAATGAGAGAGGTCATCCCATCGTAGCGTCGTCGTATTGATATCCTGCCAAATGCTGTTGAGAGTCAGTCATCCAATTGGGGACTGGATCGACGCGGGTAGAGTGGTCTATGCGCCAAGCAAGCCCTTCGATGTGGCGGAGACAATTTCGCGCAACCAGCGATGCGCCGGCTGATTATCGAGTCTGCGGGACCAGATCATCGCTGTTTCCAATGCAGGTGATGGAAGCGGGAGTGCTCGAATGGCAAGTGGGCGATATCGGACCAGCTCCTCGGCGACGCGCCGCTGCAGAACCGCAACCATATCGGACGCGGCGAGGATACGCGCGGCAGACAAAAATGGCGCCCGCAGCTGGATTCGCCGCTTCAACTTGCGCCGGGCAAGCGCCTGGTCGATGAAATCGGTGTTGTAGGCGACCGAGGAAAGCACAAGGTGCGGCAGCACGGCCAATTTCTCGATCGATAGCTCACGACTGTTTGCCGCGGCGTGTCCCTTGCGCATGACCACGACGAACCCGTCCGACAACAATGATAAGCGCGAGAATCGTTCACCCGGCGGCGCGAACGGTCCAATGGCCAAATCGAGCTCGCCGCGTTCGAGCAATTCGGGGACATCCAGCGTCCCACTTGGTCGAAATTCGAGCGTTACACCCGGTGCAATCTTTATGATCCGATTGGAAATGGGACCCACCAGAACAACCGCAGAATAATTGTCCACCGCCAGCCGGAAACCTCTCGCCGCTTTGGTCGGAACGAATTCAGCGGGCTCAAGAGAATGCTGCAATCCATCAAGTGCAGCTCGGATGGGAAAGGCAAGCTGCTCAGCCCGGGGCGTCGGCAACATGCCCTTGGGACTGCGGATGAACAGGTCGTCTCGCAGCATGTGCCGCAGCCTCGTCAACGCATGACTCATTGCCGGCTGACTCAGGCCAAGGCGCTGTCCGGCGCGCGTGACATTGCGTTCCTGCATCACCGCATCGAAAACGACGAGCAGGTTAAGGTCGATCGCACCCAATCTAACGGCGGGGGATCGCATGCGAGCTTCGGCCATCATGAGAAAGCCACATATGCTCAAGGAGAGAATGCAATTCTAACATGCTTTGAGTCGCGCAGCATCCTACTAAACTCGGGTGGGCCGCAGGGTGCGCAAAGGCGCAGAGCGCCGTGCGCACCATTTATTCCAGCATGTGCGCACAGTGCTCCGTTCGTGGTGTGGCGGGCATGGTGAACGGTTCCGCACCTTTGCGCATCCTACGACAAGCGTTATTTGCCAGGTTGCTCGCAGCCGACGCAGAACATTCCTATCCTGCATGCTGGAATGATCAGAATTCATTTCGGCATGCCCCGAACCGGCATATCTATTGCAGTGAAAGTTCGTAAGAGGTTCACAAGGTGCCCGATATCGGATCGAAGCGTGCTTCCCGTCCTCAAGCGATGCGCGCCTGCATAGGCTGGGCACTCGCGACATGGCTCGTCGCAGTGGCGGTGCTCGGTCCGGCGCTCACCGGTCAAGGTAATCCAGCCCTTGTTCAACTCAGGCACGCTATTCTGACAATCGATCGTGAGTTTGAACAATTCTCGGTTCGTGCCACCGCCAGCATCGCCGATCCCAGCATATTCCCTCCTGATCATCCCAGGTGCAGACCAGGGACGATCGGCCTCCGCATGTGGCTCGACAGGAGTGTTGGATGACCGGCGGCTTGCTTTCCTTCGGGCCGGTTGTCCTGGCGGCCTTTATCGCTTCCTTGGTCGAGGCCGTCGAGGCGCTCACTATTGTGCTTGCCGTGGCCACCGTTCGGGGCTGGCGTCCGGCGGGCGTGGGCGCCGCGGGCGGGCTGGTATTGCTCTTTCTCATGGTGCTGGTCCTCGGTCCGCTGCTCCAATTTGTCCCGCTCCATCTCCTCCAGTTGCTGATTGGAGTTCTGCTGCTGCTCTTCGGCATGCGCTGGCTGCGCAAGGCGATGCTGCGCGCAGCCGGTGTCATCCCACTTCACGATGAAGCGGCTGCCTTCGCAACGGAGACGGAAGAGCTGCGTGTGCAGGCGCGGCGTCAGGAGTCGCGGCTCAACTGGATCGCCGGTCTGACGAGCTTCAAAGCCGTGCTGCTTGAAGGCCTCGAGGTGGTGTTCATTGTCATTGCGGTCGGGTCGGGCCGCCGCGAGCTTCTTGTCGCCGCCGGCGTCGGGGCACTCGCAGCATGTCTGCTCGTGGTGGCGGTGGGCTTGGTGGTTCATCGTCCTTTGGCCCGGGTTCCCGAAAACACGCTTAAGTTTGCCGTCGGCGTCATGTTGTCCGCATTCGGCATCTTCTGGACAGGCGAGGGACTTGGTGTCGCTTGGCCCGGCGGGGACTTAGCCATTCTTGTATTCGCGGCGGTGTTCCTGGGAACGGCACTTGCGCTGGTGAACCTCATGCGCCGTCGCCGGGTGGAGGTTTTGACATGAGAGTCCTGCGCGCGATTTTTGACGAGCTGGCTGGGCTGATCATCGATGATCGCTCGCTCGCGCTGGCGATCCTCGCGGTCGTTCTTGTTGCCGTTGCGTCCGCCAGCTTACTCCCGACGCTCCCGCTCCTGACAGGTGCGATTTTGCTGTTCGGCTGCCTCAGCGTGCTGGTTGAAAACGTGAGCCGTAGCCGTACTGCCCGGCCTTAATGAGGGCGCGATCGCTGCCTAGCCGCCCGCTACAAAGACCAAAACTCCGCGGTTTCGAAGGGTTTTACGAAAACTCGCGCGCTGGTTTCTGGTTCTTTAGCCATACGGCCACTGCATCACATCGCGTTAACTCAAAAAACCATGGGGCGTACTAACAAGCTTACGCGCAAGCGTAGGAACGAACATGTTTCGTGTGCTGTCTTGCCTGGCTACTGAACACGACTGGCCCCTCGTCGTTCTTGCAGGCGTTCTCTGTTTCGTCTCGAGCCTCGTGGCTATCACCCTTTTGCGAGCCGCCATGGCGACAGGCGGCCATGTACGCCTAGCCTGGCTCGCCCTGGCTGGCGCTGCGGCTGGATGCGGCATTTGGGCCACCCATTTCGTCGCCATGCTAGCCTATGAGCCCGGCACGCCCATCGCGTATGGAATTGGGCTCACTTCCCTTTCGCTCATCCTAGCGGCGTCTATCACCGGTGCCGGTCTCACCACCGTCGTCTATGCACCGCGCCCCTGGTCAGCGGCAATCGGCGGTGCCGTTGTCGGAGGGGGCATCGCTTGCATGCATTACACCGGCATGTGGGCGGTGCAGGTTCCTGGACGGATCGAATGGGCACCCGATCTGGTCCTCGCCTCGATCCTGCTCGGGATGTTGTTCGGGAGTGCCGCACTCGCCAGTGCAGCTCGGGGCGACACCAAGCGGGGTACCCTGCTGGGTGCCAGCCTGCTAACCGCAGCCATTGTATCTCACCACTTCACCGCCATGGGAGCTGTTGAGATCATTCCTGATCCAACGCGGGCTATTGAGGCGTTCTCCATGTCCCCCAAGGCATTGGCGATCGCCGTCGCGAGCGCGGCAATGGTCATTTTGGCCATGAGCTTTGCCGGGGCATTTGCCCATCGCCGGTTGCGCGAACGCGATGTTCAGCTGCTGACGGCAGTGAACAACATGGTCCACGGACTCGTCATGTTCGATTCGTCAGAGCGACTCGTGGTGTGCAACGATCGCTACATTGAGATGTACGGTCTCTCTCGTGACATAGCAAAACCGGGGACGACCCTCCGCGATCTGGTCTTGCATCGTATCGCGACGGGGACACTGGCGGCTGATCCAGATGAATACCGGACCGCTCTACTCAGCGCCGTAGCGGAAGGAAAGATCACCAGCTGGAGCGTCGAACGTCCTGATGGCCGGGTCTTCGCTGTGACGAACCGGCCGATGCAAGGCGGTGCGTGGATCGCAACCCATGAGGACATCACCGAACGGCACCGCGCAGAAGAAAGAATTGCCTACCTGGCGCATCATGACACCCTCACAGGATTACCCAATCGTGCGGCCTTCAACGAACGCCTGAGCGCTGATCTCGCCGCGGCTAGCTCGGCTGGGCGAAGTTTTGCGCTGATCTCGGTCGATCTCGACCGCTTCAAGGAAGTGAACGACGTGTTCGGCCATATGGTGGGCGATGCTCTCCTTCGGGAAGTGGCTCGCCGGCTGCAAGCCGCGGCGGCGGCGGGGACTTTTCTGGCCCGGCTCGGCGGCGATGAGTTTTCGCTGATCGACGCGAACGACGGACGCCCGGAAAGCGCCGCTTCGTTGGCCGAGCGACTTCTTGGCTCGGTGGCGGACGAGATCGAGGTCGATGGTCACCATCTCCGCATCAGCCTCAGCATGGGGGTTTGCATCTTCCCTCAGGACGGGCTCGATGCGAGTGCTCTCGTCGCCAACGCTGACGCGGCGCTCTATCGCGCCAAGATGGAAGGGCGCTCGACAATGCGCTTCTTCGAAGCGGATATGGACCGACGCCTGCGCGATCAGCGCGCCATGCAGCATGATTTGCGCTCCGCGCTCGAGCGAAACGAGCTGAGCCTCCACTATCAGCCGCAAGCGCGGATTGACGGCGAAATTATCGGCTTCGAGGCACTGATGCGCTGGACACATCCTACCCGCGGGCTTGTGCCGCCGAACGTGTTCATCCCGCTCGCCGAGGAGAGCGGCTTGATCATTCCTATGGGAGGGTGGGTGTTGCGCGAGGCATGCCGTGAGGCGGCCTCCTGGCCGAATCCCATCTCAGTGAGCGTCAATCTTTCTCCTGTGCAGCTCCGGCATGGGGATCTGCCGTCGCTGGTCCATTCCATATTGCTTGAAACCGGACTTACTCCCACGCGGCTAGAGCTTGAGATCACTGAAGGAGCGCTCATCAACGACTTTGATCGCGCACTATCGGTGCTACGAAGGGTTAAAGCGATGGGAGTGCGAATTGCAATGGATGATTTTGGAACGGGCTATTCATCCCTTTCGTACTTGCAGGCGTTCCCGTTCGATAAGATCAAGATCGACCATGGCTTCATTTCCAGCGTGGATCGGAATGGACAAGCCGCTACCATCGTCCGCGCCGTCATTGGCCTGGCGAAGGGATTGCAGCTCCCGGTGGTTGCCGAGGGTGTCGAGACGAGGAGCCAACTCGCGTTTTTAACGCGGGAGCTATGCGACCACGTGCAAGGATTTATGATCGGCCGACCAATGCCGATAGCCGAATATCGCCACTTGGTGAGCGCTGCCGGTTCGTGTTGGGGAAACACCGTCCCCTCGGGCACGCCTCTCACCATCGACACTGCGGCGTGACCCGTTGATTCAAGAAACACCGGTCGGCGCCGTCCCGAGCGGCCCAGCTACCTCAGGCATGAGGCGATTTGGTGCGTGCCGTCCTTCCGGCATGTAGCCGGCTGCTCCTGCGCCTTTTGATCTCTGATCCTGCTACCATGCGCGCCAAGCGAAGGCCGCCGCATGGAAATCCAACGATACGTTAGCATCGCGGTTGGTGGGCGATCGGGGCGCCTCGCGTGAGCGCGCCCTCCAACGCCGCTGCCGTACCGGAAAGCGGACCAGCTTCCTCGCCGTGGAGTCCGTTCCGCCACGCAACGTTCACCGTTTTGTGGACGGCGACCGTCGTCGCCAACATCGGCAACTGGATGTATAGCGCCGCGTCGGCGTGGCTGATGACCAGTCTCAGCCCGGAACCGTTCATTGTTTCGATGGTGCAGGTGGCAACGACATTGCCGATGTTCCTGCTCGCCTTGCCGGCAGGTGCCTTGGCCGACATCGTCGATAAACGCAAATTTTTGATTGCCGTGGAAATCGCCACGACCGTTGCTGCTGGTGCATTCGCAGCAATCGTCTCTCTCGACCTCGTGACGCCGGGCAATCTGTTGCTGTTCACATTCCTGATCGGTGTCGGCGGCGCACTGACGGCGCCGGCGTGGCAGTCGATCGTGCCTCAACTTGTTCCCAGGGAGAAACTGCACCCCGCGGTCGCGGCCAACAGCGTCGGCATCAATGTCAGTCGTGCGGTCGGCCCGGCGCTCGCCGGCATCATGGTGACGAGACTCGGTATCGGCGCGCCGTTCTGGCTCAACGCCATCAGCAATCTCGGAATTATCGGCGCGTTGTTCTGGTGGCGGCCTGCTCAGAGCGGGAACCGGCACTTGCCGGCGGAGCGGTTCGGCAGCGCCATTCGTGCAGGGTTTCGGCATGCTCGAAACAATCCGCACCTGCGCGCGACATTGATCCGAGGCGCCGGATTCTTTCTGTTCGCCAGCGCCTACTGGGCGTTGCTCCCGCTCGTCGCGCGGCCCGAGCAGATCGCCGGCGGTGGACCCGGGCTGTATGGGTTTCTTCTGGGTGCCATTGGAGCAGGGGCCGTGGTCGGAGCGTTTGCCTTGCCCTGGCTGAAGGGGAGGTTGGGGCCCGATCGTCTCGTCGCGGCAGGAACGATCGGGACGGCAATAGCGATGGTATTATTTGGCGCGGCCCGCCACACCGCAACGGCTATTGCCGCTAGCATTTTCGCCGGAGTGTCTTGGATTGCGGTGTTGGCTACTCTGAACGTTTCGGCCCAGGTAGCGTTGCCCGAATGGGTGCGAGGCCGCGGCCTCGCAATATTCGTCACGACGTTCTTCGGCGCCCTTTCACTTGGCAGCGCGATGTGGGGGCAGATCGCCCAAATGGTGGGGCTTCCGACCGCGCACTTCCTCGCGGCCGCCGGTGCTCTGCTTGCGATCCCGCTGACATGGCGATGGAAACTTCAAACGGCTGCGGGACTCGACCTGACACCATCAATGCACTGGCCGGTGCCCGTCGTTACAAATGAGGTGACAGAGGATCGCGGGCCGGTGCTGGTCACGGTCGAGTACCGGATCCTTCCGCGGGACCGCGCAGCATTTCTGGTGGCCATAGAACAACTCGGGCGTCAGCGCCGCCGCGATGGTGCCTATGCTTGGGGCGTATTCGAAGATGCCGCGGTCGAAGGACGCATGGTGGAAACCTTCCTCGTGGAATCCTGGCTCGAGCACTTGCGCCAACATGAGCGCGTCACGAATGCGGATCGGATCCTGCAGGACGCGGTTCAGCGCTTTCAAACCGCAGGCGAACCTATAGTCACTCATCTTGTCGCTTCACCGAGCGGTCCTTCGCCCCCGGCATAAAGTCCGGCCTGATTTTTTTCGCTGAGACTAGAGTTTCTTCTGCGGCACGTTCGCGAGCTCCGCGGGCACCGAACACGACACCGTATCCACGTAGCGGACTGAGGCTTCTGTGTAACAGTCCAGGCAATTTCGCGAGCGTGCATTGCGCTGATGTAACAACATAACATACGCTGCCTCTTGTGCAGTGAAGGCGCGCAAGCGATGCACTGGATCCGTTCGCGTTCGAGCTTGGGGTCGTCGGTGGCGCTGTTCGCGCTCGCCGTACAGCTGATAGTGTCGTTCGGACACGTGCACCTCAAACACAGTACGCCGGCTGGCGACTCATCTCGCGAGCTGCGGCTTGAGACATCGGCGTTCGTCGGCGTTGCGGATCTGTCTGCCGGCGACGAGACACCGGCCGGCGCTCACGTCGATTGCGCAATCTGCGCGCTGATCCATCTCGCCGGTACCGTTATAGCGCCTCAGCCGCCCACGCTGCTGCTGCCCGGCGTCATCGGGCGAGCGCCGCCCCAGCCCGTCACGAAGTTCGCGCTCGTCACACAGCATCATTCGCCTTTCCCGGCCCGCGCTCCTCCCCACGCCTGATCCGCTGCGGCGTTCGTGCCGCGTCGATGATTGGCGATCTCGCGTTGTTGGGGGAGAGTGAGATGTCTATGCGTACCAGGCGTTTATTGATGTTGAGCAGTTGCGCGATCGTGTCGCTCTGTGTCGGTGGGGCAGCGGTGTCTCAGACCTCGCCACCAACCCCGGAGAGCCCACCGACCACAACACCGTCGGCACCTGCACCTTCCCCCTCGGCGCCTGCGCCGACCACCCCGCCGACCACACCTGGGACAAGCCCTGGCCCTTCGCAGGCGATCCCCATCCCCGAAGTCACGGTGACTGCGCCACAGCGCACTCCGAGACGGCAGGCTGCTCCAAAACAAGCCGCACCAAAAGGAGCGCCAACGCCTCGGGTTGCAGCTCCTGCCGCGCCGCGTCCGGCGACGACGGCACCGGCGGCAACAGAGGCGACGACGAATGCGCCCTCTACCTTAAATGGATCCTATGCACCGCTCTCCACCCAGAACAGCCAGCAGATCCAGAGCAACACGACGCAGGACTTCGGCAACCTGTTCTTCTCGCAGCCCGGTGCCACCTCGGCCGGCCTGGCTCCCGGTGCCTCGCGGCCGGTCCTGCGCGGGCTCAGCGATTTTCATGTACGGCTGCAGGAGAACGGCACGGGCACATCCGACGTCTCCAATCTCGGCCAGGATCACGGGGTCCCGCTCGACCCGCTCACCATCGACAAGACTGAGATCTATCGCGGGCCCGAGGCTTTGCGCTACGGCTCGCAGGCAATCGGCGGTGTAGTCGAGGCGATCAACAACCGCATCCCCATGTATGCGCCGCCGCTTGGCATTGCTGCCGAGCTGCGTACCGGTGTCACTACGGTCGACAACGGCTGGCAAAGCGGGCTCTTGCTCGACGCGGGCTCTCGCAACGCCGCCATCCATGCCGACGTGTTCGCCCGCCACGCCGACGATTATCGCATCCCGGCCTATCCGTATCTCTTCCCGCCCGACCCGCCGCCGCCCGTGAACGGCCGGCAGCCGAACTCATCTCTGCACACCGAAGGCGGAGCGCTCGGCGGCTCGTATCTGTTCGACGGCGGCTATGCCGGCGTGGCGATTACACGGTTCGCCACTGACTATCACGTGCCAACGCTCGGAGGCGCTGCGAGTGGAACTCACATTCGTATGGAGCAGAGCAAGATCATCAGCAAGGGCGAGTATCGGCCGGACTCCATCGCGGTCGCGGCAGTGCGTTATTGGGCCGGTTTCACCGACTACAAGCACGACGAGATCGGACTCAACGCGATCGACTTCGATCAGATCAATGCGACTTTCAAGAACCATGCCCACCAGGGGAAAGCCGAAGTCGAATCCATGCCGATGGTGACACCGCTCGGCTTTCTGACTGTCACCGGCGGGGCGCAGTACGAGCACTCGCAGATCGACACGAACGGCGACGCTGGCACCCTGTTGGGCGCGGCGCGCACCGTTCAGAGTGCTGGATATTTCTATAATGTCCTGCAGATCACGGACACATGGCGGACGCTGCTGGCGGGTCGCCTCGAGAACGATCGTCTCGACGGAGCTTCCGGGAGCTTCCCTGATAACTTCCTGCCGCCGCCCGACGTAATCACGACGACACCGCAATCGCTTGACTTTACGCCTAAGAGCATCAGCTTCAGTGTGCTCAAGGATCTGCCGTGGTACCTGGTCGCCAGCGCGACGGTGCAACGCATCCAGCGGTCGCCCGCCGCGCTGGAGTTGTTCGCTCACGGCGCGCACGACGCTCCGGGGACGTTCGAGATCGGCAATCCAAACCTGAATATTGAGACTGGCAACTCGGCGGAGATCGGCCTCAAGCGCGTGTGGGGCGACTTTCGCTTCGACGGCAAGGCCTATTATACCTATTACAACGGGTACATCTTCCGGCAGCCTACCGGCAACACATGCAGCGCCGATTTCGCAACCTGCGCACCGGGGCCGGGCGGCGAATTCCTGCAGACCATCTACAGCCAGAGGGACGCGATCTTCCGCGGCGCCGAGGTCGGTTGGCAGTGGGACGCGTTGCCGCTGGGTCCTGGGATGTTCGGGCTCGATGGGCAGTTCGATGTCGTGCGCGCGACCTTCACCGATGGCAGCAACGTCCCGCTGATGCCGCCGATGCGCGTCGGCGCCGGCGCTTATTGGCGCGACGACAACTGGTTCGTGCGCGTTGGCTTGCTGCACGCCTTCGCGCAGACCGAAATCGCCCAATTCGATACGCCGACTGCGGGTTACAACAATCTCAGGGCAGAGGTGAGCCATCGACACTATTGGCGGGACTCACCGTGGGGCCCGGTCGAGGTACGGACCGGCATCGTTGGCGACAACCTGCTCAAAGACGAGATCCGTAACTCGACGCAGTTTCACAAGGACGAGATCCTTCTGCCGGGACGGAATTTCAAATTCTTTCTCACACTCAAATATGGGCCCGACACTCCGTTCGGGCCGTTGCCCGGCTATTTCAAGGCACGCGCCCCCGCAACGGCCGCAAACGGGTACAACGCGAACGGCTATCGCGGGCCGCTCGCCTACTTCAAGGCTCCATTGGCAGGAGGATGGAGCTGGGCCGGCCTCTATGCCGGGGGTAACGGCGGCTGGAGTGCTGGCCGCGCGCTCGCGAATACTATGCTGAGCGATGCCGGCAGTGGCGACCCGCTGTTCGGGGACAATCGTTCCTCGAGGCTGGATGGCGGCTTCATTGGCGCGCAAGCCGGCTATAATTGGCTCTCCAACATCTGGCTCGTGGGAGTGGAAGGCGACCTGCAGGCAGCCGCTCAGCACGGCGGCGTGGCGTTTGCCTGCCCGGGAGCGGTGTGCAACGCCGGTCTGTTGCCGGTCGACGCGCCGGTGCGCATCAGTCTGGACCACAAGCTCAGCTGGTTCACCACCTTGCGGGGTCGGCTCGGCACAACGGTGGTCCCGGGCTGGGTCTTCTATATGACCGCCGGCGTCGCCATTGCCGAGATCACGATCAATGGCACTGTCACCGAGCCCATCGGCAATGCCATCAACACCGCATTCGAGAACAACTTCATCCGGGCGGGCTGGACCGTGGGAGCCGGTGTCGAGGCCTCTCTGTTCGGGAATTGGACCGGCAAGCTCGAGTATCTGCACATGGACTTCGGGTCGATCGCGACTTACCCGACCGTGACGCCAGCGGCGACGCTCACGCCCGCGTTCAACTCGCGCTTCAGCGACAACATCTTCCGGGTCGGAATGAATTACAAGTTTGATCAAGACCGGCTGATCGTGGCGAAGTACTGAGCACGCCAGGAAAGAGGGAAGGGGGACTCCATGCTCGCGCATCGTATCTGCGTCATTGGCCTGACCATCGCGTCGATCTTAGTGTGGGCGGTTTCTTCGGCCGTTGCGGACCCGCACGACGGAAACTGGAAGATGCTCGCCTGGACAACGCGCGGTGATTGCCCGGGCAGCCACTTCGCCTTCGTCATCATACACGGCCATATCACCTCGGCCGGCACGCTTTACCAGGGCTATCCTGCACGTCTTGGCGGCGATGTCTCCCGCTCCGGGTACCTACGGTCAAATGCAATAGCTGGCCAGAGCACCGGGAGCAGCACGGGATGGCTCAGGCTCTATGACGGCGAGGGAGTGTGGACCGCTCGGGGCCCCTCCGGCCTTTGCGCCGGCGCTTGGAGCGCGTATCGGTTCTAACGCTTTAGGCACGAGCGCTCTTATCTGACTTTGAGGAGACCTGCGCACGTTCATTGACGCCGCGCGCGGAGAACGTCGGGCAAAAATTGCTGGCCGAGAATCTGGGCAAAGCACCTCTTATCATAGTCTACTCTACGGGCGGGTTTGAAACCCGCCCCTACATGAGCCCCTGTTCCGTGCGCAACCTGTGACCCTTCAGCCGGCGCGGTCTATATCGCTGTCACACCATCATGAACTGCGCCAAGGGTGGTTATTGGCACATGTGTGCAGACGCAACGTACAAATCGGAAGACTTGTAGGAGCGGGTTTCAAACCCGCCCCGCTTCAGCGGACACCCCTCGCGAGATGTTCTCTGGGTCCTCCGCCCACCCCGCAGGATTGTTCGCGATGTAAACGAATGCGATCTAACGCTTTCTCATTCCGAATGGTCTGCTCGTAATAGCGACGCTGCCACAGAGCGCCACTCTTGCCGTATCGCGCGCGGCCTTAAGCAGGACGGCCGGGTTTATCCGGCGCCTCAGTACAGGACCTCTTCACAAGGTCGATGGCATGGAGCTTTCGATCGGCAATTGCGGCCATGGATCCCGAGCTATCGGCAAGCTGCCCGATCGGCACCATGGCAGTATCACTGCAGCTCTTGTTCTCGCAGTAGACACCAGCTCCGCGCAGGGCGATGCCCGATGGCTCAGTGACCGGGGCAAAGCTATACCCTTTGTTGAGGCTTATGAGCACGCTGCGTGTATCCTTTGGCATAGGCTCGGTCGATAGCGCCTGCCGCCCCAGCTTGAACACGCACCTTTGTGGAGAACTAATCGTCGTCACAAACTTCACTCGTTTGCCGCGCTCGAGAATTTCGGTGCGATAAAGAATTTCTGTTCGCTTTTCCATTCGCAACCACGATGTGTCAGCCGCTTCGTGGACAGCGCCCTCCTGCTCTGGAACGAAGAGAAATGCGATTGCGTCGAGCAGCTCCTGGTCGCTTTGAGATTGGCTGCAGCCGAGCATGGCCACTGAAAGCGCCAGCAATGAAGCGTGTTGTCGCAAATTTGTCATGTAGCCCCAATGCGTTGCATAGAACACTCAATTGAGAGACGCCCGGCTCTCTGGACTGGTTCCGCGACGACATAAATTTTTCCAATGCGCAGAAATGCCACGCGTACAACTACGCACGCACACCTGCGCCTCAACGAGCTAAATGAGTCGCATGTCAGCATGTGACGTGTCGAATTCCAGCAATTCTCTCGTTGGAACGTTGGCGTGCGATCGCATCACATGCGACCGCATCGCGCCGTGCCCGTCATGGATGCGTTATAAGAACGTCAGAGAAGGCTGGTTAACTGACAGACCTCGTACGCCTGTTCCTCGCCTGCGCGGCGATGATGAGCGCCCTCCCTGCCTCCGCACGAACACCAGAACCGCACGCGGCTTCCGGCAGCGTTACACTTGCTGCGCCTCTTCGTCGCGCGATGAACCCGATTTTCCGCGCGATGAACTTGAGCATGCGCAAAGGTGCGGCTGCCACAAGCTCGCCCTTCTGTCTATTTAGGTCGCGCAGGCCGCAAGCGTAAAGCATGGACGTTCATGCGACGGCTCAACGCCCATCAGCGGGCTCAA
>JBJMTV010000002.1:0-21506 GCA_045811525.1 Xanthobacteraceae bacterium
AAGGTTGATGTGCCGACAGTGGCGGGCGCCGTGACCATGACCATACCGAAGTGGGCGAATACTGGGACCGTGCTACGGCTGAGAGGCAAGGGAGCGCCGCGCACCGATGGCAGCCACGGCGATGAATACGTGACCTTGAAGATCATGCTTCCCGATACCCCTGATCCAGAGCTGGAAAAATTCGTCGGCCAGTGGCCGGCGGCCGAGAGACATCGGCCTCGCCAAAGAATGGGGGCCTGATCATGCAGACTGCCGAGTTCCTGGTTGCAGCGAGGCTTGAGGTTCAGACGCTCGAGATGTGGATCGAAGGAGGCTGGCTCGTGCCGCGCGCGGACGAGGCGCAGCGCTTCTCGGAGGTCGATCTTGCCCGTGTCCAGCTCATTCGCGACCTCGCGCAGCTTGGCGTGAACGACGACGCAATACCTGTCGTGCTCGATCTCGTCGATCAGCTGCATGGCTTGCGCAGCAGCTTGCGTAACCTTCTCTCAGCCATCCAGACGCAACCCGAATCTGCTCGTCTCGAGATCATCCGCGCATTACGCGCAAGCCGCGCTCAGGATGGCTCGTTTGGCCCAAATACGGATAAGGGAGTAACCTGAGGCGGCCCACAGCCTGACCTGGCTCGTAAGGTCATTGTGCCGCTCGCGAGACCCGCGTCAGACGCACCGCATGCGAAGCTTCACTGGTTCGAGAAGCCGATCGCGCGCGTCATCTTGCCCCAATTCGCGACTTCGGTCGCAAAGTAGTCAGCTGTCTCGGCTTGGCTTTTGACAAGAGGATCAAAGCCAATCGTCGTGATTTTGTGCTGCGTGTCGGCCTCTTTCATGATCTCGTTGATCTCGCTATTGAGCCTTCCGATGATCGCGTCAGGGGTTTTCGCCGGCGCAAAGAAGCCCACCCACGAGCCCGAATACACGTTCGGGTACCCCATCTCACCATACGTTGGCACATTCGGCACAGCAGCATTGCGGGTTGGACTCGCCAGCCCGATCCCGCGCAGGAGTCCCTGGTTGATCGGCGGCACTACCGTGGGCAATGTCAGCACGATTGCATCCACGTGATTACCGATCGCGGACTGCACGGCAGGCGCGCCCCCCGTGAAAGGCACGTGCACCGCGTTGGTTTTAGCGACTTCCCGAAAAAAATATTCTGCGCCGATGTGCGGCCCGGTCCCCACCCCGGCACTGCCATAGGTGAAACTTTTCTCCCTGCCCTGCCGCAAAAAATCCTGCAGATCCTTGGCCGGGTTACTCGGGTGTACGGCGATCACGTCCGGACTTAAGGCAACGATTGCGACCGCGCGCAGGTCATCTGTGGAGAAGCCCTTGTTGCGGGTTGCCGTTTCGCTGACCGCCAGCGCCGTCGTCGTGGCGAGCAGCACATAACCATCAGGGGCAGCGGTGCTCACCGTCTTCGCCGCCAGGTTGCCCCCGGCACCGCCACGATTTTCGATGATGAAATTGTGCTTGAGCCGCTCGCTTAGCTTCTGTGCGACCAGTCGCGCGACAACATCAGCGATGCCGCCGGCGGCGAATGCCACCATGACCGTGACGTTCTGGGATGGATACACCTGCGCACGGGCACTTTGCCAAGGCGCAGCAAAAATGGCGCTTCCGACAATAAGCGCGCAAACTATACGGGACAGCGGCATGTGTTGCACTTGGGCCATCAGGCGCTTGCGGCGGCGACACGGCTCGCAGGCTCCGCGCACCGGTCCTGCACGAGCGCTGCTATCTGCGGCCATGTCTCGTGGCCGCGGCGCTGCATAAGACTGAGATACTTGTCATTCTCCCATTTCACGATCGCCTCATGAAAGCTCGGCCGCGCTTTGCAGCGGCGATACCAGTCTGCCACCCGCTCTCGCTCGCCTATGAGATCGAGGATCGCCAGATGCTCGAGCCGAGCGAGATAAGGAGTGAACGCCACATCAGCCAAGGTGTAGGAGGCGCCGGCTAGCCACTCGCCGGTGGCAAGCGCCTCCTCCATCTCGTCAAGCAACTGGACCATGCGCTCGAGTGCGATCTGGAAGTGCTGCGAGCGGGTACCCTTTTCGATGACGTCGCGGCGCCGCTCCCGCTTGAAGATGTTGGGAATGGCTTCCAGCATCTTGCGCCCGACCTCACCTTGCTCGAGATACTGATGCCGAAACGCAATGCCGAAGCTCAGGATTGCAGCAGACGCATCGTGGATGTCCTCGTCGAGCTGTTTGGTCCACAACCGCATGCGCGCCCGCGCATATGGGTCTTTCGGCGCCAACCAGGGTCGCGGATAGGCGTCCTCGAGGTATTCCAGAATGACGTTCGATTCCGGGATCACCTTGTCGCCGTCGATGAGGGTCGGCACGACAGCACGTCGGTTGAGCTTGCGATACCATTCCTGCTGATGCTCGCCCCCGCGCAGGGCGAGATGACGGCTCTCCCATTCGAGTCCCTTCTCGGCGAGACAAATGCGCACCTTCTGCGCGCAGAGCGACATGTCGTTGTGATAAAGCGCGAGCATCGGCCTCTCCCTGCTCCCCCGTGCTTACCCGTCGGACATCGGCGTCCACAGCACCTGGTCAATGTGCACGGCACCTGTCGCAAGCATGACCAGACGATCGAAGCCCAACGCAATACCACTTGCCTGCGGCATTTGCGCAAGAGCCGCCAGAAAATCGTCATCGATAGGATGGCGCTCGCCGTAGATGCGCTCTTTCTCGGCCATCTGCTGGTCAAGCCGGCGCCGCAGCTCCACCGCATCGTTGAGCTCGCCGAACCCATTGGCAAGCTCCACCCCACAGGCATAGAGCTCGAACCGCTCGGCGACGCGCGGGTCGTTCGCCCTGACTCTCGCCAGCGGTGACTGCACTGCCGGATATTCGTCGAGGATAGTGGCGCGACCATTCCCGAGCTTGGGCTCTATCTTTTCCACCAGAACCCGGCTGAAGATGTCTCCCCAAGTATCGTCAGCCGCAGTGCGCACGCCCGCAGCATTGGCTGCATGCGCAAACCGCGCTGGAGGGTGCGGCGGCAGCATCGAGAGGAGATCGATCCTGGCATGCTGCTCGAATGCCTGCGCAACCGTGAGCCGTTCCGGAGTGGAAAAAGGGTCCATCATCCGGCCGCGCCAGGAAAAGGATTTGCTCTCCACCGTCTGCGCGACGAGCATCAGAATGGCGGCGCAATCCTCCATCAATGATTGGTAAGGCTCACCGGCACGATACCACTCGATGAGGGTAAACTCCGGGTGATGCAGGGGGCCGCGTTCGCGATTGCGATACGAGCGGGCAAATTCGACGATGCGGCGCTCACCCGCGGCCAGGAGCTTCTTGCAGGCGAACTCCGGAGAGGTGCGCAGATAAAGCCGTTCGCGCAAAGCCGAGGGCGTCACCAAATCGGTTGAAAAGGCATGCAGATGCGTTTCGTTCCCCGGTGAATGCACCAATGCCGAGGTCTCCACCTCGACAAAGTCGCGGGCGGCGAAAAACTGCCGGAGCGACTGCAGGAGCCGAAAGCGACCGAGGAGAAAAGGCCGCCGCTCGGCATGATTGTGCCAGTAGCCAAGAGCCATGAAGAGCTATCCTTCCGCCTCTCTCCAGCTGCACGCCTTACGGAAATCGCTGGCGCATGGACGCAGGATGGCTATGGTGCGGCGCGCTATGCGAGCCCGGGCCCATACCGGGTAATGGCAATCCAAGGAAGACTGACCGTGAAAGTCATCGCCAGCTCACTCCGCAAGGGCAATATCGTCGAATTCGAAGATCGGCTCTATGTGGTTCTCAAGGCCGAGAGCTTTCACCCGGGCAAGGGCGCGCCCACCACACAGGTCGACATGCGCCGCATCAGCGACGGCGTGAAGGTCGCCCAGCGCTGGAAAACCACCGACCAGGTCGAGCGCGCCTTCGTGGAGGACCGTGAGTTCCAGTACCTCTACGAGGACTCTGACGGGTATCACTTCATGAACATGGAGAACTACGACCAGCTGGCGGTGTCTTCCGACATTATCGGCGAGCAGGCGGCCTACCTGCAGCCTGAGATGAAGGTGACACTATCGGTGTACGAAGGTGTGCCGGTCTCAATCGAGCTGCCGCAGAAGGCGATCCTGGAGGTCGTCGAAACTGAGCCTACGGTGAAGGGACAGACTGCCGCCTCCTCATACAAGCCGGCCTTGTTGTCGAACGGGGTGCGTACAATGGTGCCGCCCTTCGTCGGCACCGGCACGAAAATCGTCGTGATGACCGCCGACGGCTCCTACGTCGAGCGCGCAAGGGACTGAGCCGGATCTGCCGCCGAGAAGCAGGGCGAGGTTTCGACCATGGATGTTGTCGCAGGCAATCTCGCGAGGACATCCATTTCAGCCAGTGTCAATCTTAAGGCCGTATGCAGTCATGAGAGGCTTCTGCCGGCGCGGTTGCTTCGCACGCTGTGATCCGTTTCTATGTCCGATTAGCCCCCTTAACCTGAGGACTGTCCAGTGAGTACTGCCAACACCAGGGCGGCCGCTGCCGCCAAGAGCGCGTATGCCGCCCATCCATCGATGCGCGAGCTTGACCGTCCGACAAACCTGTCGCCCTCGAACGCACCCGGCTGGGGCAGCGACGTCGCTGCCGAGACGCTGCGTGCGCTCGAGATCCCCTATATCGCCCTCAATCCAGGCGCGAGCTATCGCGGCCTGCACGATTCCCTCGTGAACTATCTCGGCAATGAGCGGCCCCAGATGCTGCTCTGCCTGCATGAGGAGGCGGCAGTCGCCATCGCGCACGGCTACGCCAAGGTGACTGGAAAGGCCATGGCGGCCGCCGTGCATTCGAATGTCGGACTGTTCCACGCGACCATGGCGATCTTCAATGCTTGGTGTGACCGCATGCCAATCGTCATTCTCGGTGCTACCGGGCCTGTAGACGCCGCCAAGCGACGCCCTTGGATCGACTGGATCCACACGGCTCGGGACCAGGGCGCTATCGTTCGCGACTACACGAAATGGGATGATCAGCCCGCCTCGCCGGCAGCGACGCGCGAGGCGCTGATCCGCGCTAATTGGATGGCCAACACCGCGCCCATGGGACCGGTCTACATCAATCTCGACGCCGAAATGCAGGAAGCAAAGCTCGCTGAGCCGCTTGCCCCGATTGATGTCGCGCGGTTCATGCCGCAAGCCGCACCTGCCGCCGCGCCAGAGCTCGTCCAACAGGCGGCAGCAATGCTCAAAGCGGCGAAGCGTCCGGTCATCGTCATTGGCCGCGTGTCGCGCAGCGTCGAGGGCTGGAACGAGCGCGTGGCGCTTGCCGAGGCGCTCAACGCAAAAGTGATCACCGATCTGAAGATCGGCTGTGCGTTCCCCACGGATCATCCGCTGCATGCGGGCGCCCCGGCGTCGAACGCGCTCGTCCCCGAGGCGGTCGAGGCGCTCAAGGCGGCTGACTTGATCCTGGCTCTCGATTGCGTCGACCTCAACGGCGTCCTGCGCGGCGCCTTCGGCTTCGACGCGCCATCGTGCAAGATCATCAACGTCAGCGCCGACTTCCACATCCATCGGGGCTGGAGCATGGATTATGAGGCACTCCCGCCGGTCGACCTGCTGCTGGCCACAACCCCGGATGAGGCGGTGCCGCGCCTGCGCGGTGCACTCGGCAACGCGAAGAACCCCGCTGCAATGCCGGCGAAGCCCAAAGCCGAGCCCTACAAAGCCTCCGAGGGCCCACTGCGCGTTGAGGATCTCACCCGCGCCCTCCGGCACGCAGTCGGTGAACGCGAGGTGACGTTCACGCATCTGCCACTCTCCTGGGACGGCAAGGCCTGGCCGTTCCGGCATCCGCTGGATTACCTCGGCTCCGAGGGCGGTGGCGGCATCGGCGGCGGCCCGGGCAACTCCGTGGGCGCCGCGCTGGCGCTCAAGGGCTCCGATCGGCTCGTGATCGGCATCTGTGGCGACGGCGATTTCATGATGGGAGCAACCGCAATCTGGACGGCGGTGCATTACAAGATCCCGCTGCTCATTGTCGTCTGCAACAACCGCTCCTTCTTCAATGACGAGTTGCACCAGGAGCGCGTGGCGCGCATCCGCAATCGCCCGGTCGAGAACCGCTGGATCGGGCAACGCATTTCCGAGCCGGATATTGACTGCTCGGGAATCGGCAAGGCGCAGGGCGCGATCGGCTTCGCGCCCGTTCAGAAGAAGGGCGACCTGGTGCCCACATTCGAGCAGGCTCTCGCCATGGTGAAAGCCGGTCATGTCGCCGTCGTCGACGTGCGGGTGGAGCCCGGCTATTCGGCGGTGACAACTGCGGCGATGCTGCGCGGCACCGAAAAGAAGTAGCAGGGCTGCCGGAGCGAGCCGCTCACGAGCACGCTCCCGTCAAATGGCGAAGCTCTCGTGCGTGGAGGGGTGAAACAACTCCTCCGGCGCGAGCTGTCGCGATGAGAGCCCCTGCGCATGATGGTGACGCAGGAAGGTCTCCAATACCTTGCGATTGGGAGAGAGGCCATAGGACCAGAAGTCGTGACCCATGAGGTCGCGCGCCTCGCGCAGCTGATCCTCGACGAAGGGAAGCGTCACCTTCGTCGCGGCAGTGTCCTCGAGCGCCTCCAGACACTTCTCCTTGGCTTGGCAAAACGCTTTGAACACTGCTGCCGGGAGCCAAGGGTGCTTCTCTACGAGAGTCCGCCGAATCCCGCTCACGTGCATGATGGGGAAGATGCCGGTCTGCTTGAAGTAGTTTTTCGCGGCGCCGATCGGGTCGGGAAAGAGCATGCCGATCTGCGCGTTCTTCCTGCCGGCGAGACTCGGCACGCGTGGGGCAATGAATGCATCGATCTCGCCCCGTTCCAACATGGCAGAAATGGTCGTGCCTTCCGGGGCATCCTCCATGCGCACCCCGGGCGGGAGCTTGATGGTGATTTTTTCCGGCCGTCCCGGATCCTCGATCCCGCCGCGCACCCACACCATGTCCGCGGGCTTCACCCCGTGCTCGTCCTCAAGGATGATGCGCGCCCAGACACAAGCGGTGAGCTGGTATTCCGGCAAACCCACTCGCTTGCCTTTCAGATCGGCGGGCGCCTTGATCCGGTCCCGGCGCACATAGATCGAGTTGTGGCGGAACGCGCGCGAAAGGAATGCCGGCACACCGACATACGGACAGCTGTTCTCAGCGGTCTTGACCGTGAAGCTCGACATCGACAACTCGCAGATATCGAAATCCTGGCTCCGGAATGCGCGAAAGAAGATCTCCTCCGGTGGCAGAGTCATGAAGATCGGCTCAACACCGTCGATCTGGACCGTGCCGTCGATCAGCGGCCGCACGCGGTCATAATTTCCGACCGCGACGGATAGCTGGAGTTTCGCCATCGCTCTCACTCTCTACGTAGTGTCCCGGTTCCGAAGTTCGCACCATTGTGCGGCACCGAAGTTTGCGAACTTCGGAATCGAAGGACACTGACAAACTATAGGTCTAGTGTGGCTTTGGTTCAGAAGTCCGCATGACGAACCTGCGGCACGAATGATGCGGACTTCTGAACCGCCACACGGGGTGCCTCCCGCTAATTAGCCTCGTGAGCAGTGTGAGGGCAACCTTGGCTGGCTCTGCCTCGCGTGACTGCCGCCGTAGAAAGCGGCCCCGTCAGGCGGAGACGAATGATTGGAGGCCTGCGTCCGCCGCTGCCACGTCGAGAAGCCTCAGCTGGACGCGCTCGCTCCCATTCCAGCGATCCAGACACAACGTGCCGGCGGCATGGACCGATTGTCCACGGCCCTGCATGAGTGCGCGCCCGAGCGGCTGTGAACCCGCCCGGAAAGCGATCCCATCGATCGTCGCGCCGTCGCCCGAGCGTAGCCGCACGCGCACGTGGCCTTGTCCGACCTCCTCGGCATGCACGAGAGTATGCGCAGGCAAGACCACCACCGGCTCGGCGTTGCCGGCTCCGAAGGGACCTGCGCGGGCGATGATCGCCAGTATCTCCTTGTTGGCGGCACCGGCGGTGATCGCCCCATCCACCAACAAGGCATCCTCAAGGCGTGCAGCCCTCACGGCTGCACCCAGCGTGTCCTCAAGGTGAGCCCGAAACGCCGTCAGCTGCTGGGCCCGCAGCGTAACGCCAGCCGCCATGGGATGGCCGCCGCCCTTCACGAGCAGTCCCCGACCTACCGCATCGCGCACGGCGCGCCCGAGATCCACCCCGGGGATGGATCGGCCTGAACCCGTGCCACTGCCATTCGGATCCATTGCGATGGCAAAAGCGGGCCTGCCGAAGCGCTCCCTGAGCCGCGCCGCAACCAGACCGACCACGCCCGGATGCCACGCCTCGGACGCCGTGACCACGACAGCGCCCTTCTCCTCGATGCCGAGGGCAGCCATTGCTTCCGCCTCGGCCTGCGCCACCGCAGCAAGCTCGATGGACTGCCGCTCCCGATTCAGGCGATCGAGCTCGGCGGCAATGCGCGCGCATTCGGATGCATCATCAAGCATCAAGAGATCAGTACCCAGCGTCGCCCGCCCAATGCGACCGCCGGCATTGATGCGGGGACCGAGCATGAAGCCGAGATGCGAAGACTCGGGTGGGCCCGCCAGGCGCGCCACATCCATCAATGCCGTCAGCCCGGGCTGATCCCGGCGTCGCAGCGCGATGAGACCTTTCACCACAAAGGCGCGATTGAGCCCGCGCAGCGGGACAACGTCAGCGACGGTGCCCAGCGCCACCAGATCGAGATAGCTGAGCAAGTCGGGCTCCGGCCGCTGTATGGTCCAGAAGCCGCGCGCGCGCAGCTCGCGATTGAGCGCGACGAGCGTCATGAAAACGAGGCCCACTGCAGCCAGGTGGCCCAGGCCAGACATGTCGTCGTGCCGGTTGGGATTAACGACGGCGAGTGCCGGCGGCAGCAGTTCGTCCGCCAGGTGATGATCGACGACGATGACATCGAGTCCGAGACGCTGCGCCTCTGCTAGCGGCTCGTGACTGCCAGTGCCGCAATCCACGGTGACCAGAAGGGTCGCGCCACGCCCCGCCAGCGCGCGCACGGCTTCCGCGTTCGGCCCATAGCCCTCGAACAGCCGGTCGGGAATGTGCACGAGCGGAATGATCCCGCAACGCTGCAGGTAACGGCCTAGCAACGCCGCCGAGGTCGCGCCATCCACGTCGTAGTCACCGAGAATGGCAACCTTCTCGCCCTGCACAACGGCGTCGGCCAGCCGGTGCGCCGCAGAACGCATGTCGGACAGAGTGTGAGGATCGGGCATCAGCGCCCGCACGGTCGGGTCGAGGAAGGTCGCGACGTCCGCCAAATCCACCCCGCGACCGGACAAGATGCGCGCCAGCAATTCCGGCACGTCTTCATGCCGCTGCGCAATGGCGACGGCGCGGCCCTGCCCTTGCTCATCAAGCCGGTCGCGCCAAGCACGCCCACAAGCCGAGCGCTCCACCCCGAGAAAGAGGCGCCGCATCGAGGCAATAGGTGTTGGGACAGCGATGGTCATGACCGCGAATCACTGTTCGAAAAGCTTGCGATACTGGATGAAGCCGGAGCGCTGCGCCAGTTGGTCATAGAGAGAGCGGGCGCTGGCATTGCTCTCCTGGGTCAACCAGTAGAGGCGGCTCGCCCCCAGCGAGCGCGCTTTTGCTTCGACCGCCGCGATCAACTCTCG
Organism: Xanthobacteraceae bacterium; assembly: GCA_045811525.1. Lineage (GTDB taxonomy): Bacteria > Pseudomonadota > Alphaproteobacteria > Rhizobiales > Xanthobacteraceae > VAZQ01. Next base: position 9,614 of record JBJMTV010000002.1, read on the forward strand.
GCCGATGCCTCGATTGCGCGCCTTCTCGGCGACGAACAGATCCTGAAGGTAGCAATAATCCCCAATCGTCCAGCAGGAGCGATGGAACAAGTAGTGGACTATTCCGCAAAGCTCGCCCTGGAAATCGGCACCGAGCACCCCCATAGGCTCTGCCGGGTCGTGCAGCCGGGCCCAGGTCACTGCCGTGGTCTCCTCGGAGATCACGGTCGCATAGAAATCCTGATAGCCCTTCCACAATGGCTCCCAGGCGTTCCGTTCATCGCGACGGAGGGGACGAATAACGGCGGTGGATGCAGCCATGCCTCAATATCGGTGCATAGGGATTTTGATTTTGCCACGCTGCGTAGCAGCTGTGCTGGCCAATCAGTCTGTCAGTTTTTTTCGATCCGGATGACCTGCGGCTTGCCCCAGATCACCTTGTCACGACTGACCAAGGCGAGCGCCTTGTGAACGGCATCCTCCGTGGTCGCATAGGTGATGAGGATGACCGGCACCGGCGCGCCGGAGCTGCCCGGAAGCTCGCCACCATGCGGCCGCTCGCCGCGGTGACGCTGCACGATTGACTCCAGCGAAATGTGCTGCTGCGCAAGGCGCTTAGCGATGGTGGCGGCGGTTCCCGGCTCGTCAACCGCAAGCAGGCGGATGTAGTAGCCACCTGCATGGCGCTGCATTGGGGCTTTCTTACTGGTGACAAGCCGCCCGGTTGGACGGCCGAACGGCGCGGCTCGCACGCCGCGGGCGATGTCACTGATATCACCCACCACGGCCGATGCGGTCGCCGTGCCTCCGGCGCCCGGTCCGACGAGCGTGATGGGTGCAATGGCTGCAGCATCGACGGTCACGGCGTTCGTCACTCCCATTACCTGGGCGATGGCCGAGTCCTTCGGCACCATAGTTGGATGCACGCGTTGCTCGATGCCCTTGTCGGTCTTCACGGCGACCCCGAGCAGCTTGAGCCGGTAACCGAGCTCATCGGCCCATTCCAGATCTTCCGGTGCAATGGAAGAAATGCCTTCGACATAGACCGCACTCTCGTCCACCTTTATGCCGAAGGCCAAGCTGGCAAGGATCGCGAGCTTCTGCGCCGTGTCGTTGCCTTCGATATCGAACGTCGGATCCGCCTCCGCGTAGCCGAGACGTTGCGCGTCTTTCAGGCAGTCAGCAAAGGACAGTTTGTCCTGCTCCATGCGGGTGAGGATGTAATTGCAGGTGCCATTGAGAATGCCATAAATGCGCGCGAGCGCGCTGCCGGCAAAGCCATCGCGCAACGTTTTCACAATCGGGATGGCGCCGCCGACCGCCGCCTCGAAGCTGAGCGCCACGGCGTTTTTTTCCGCGAGTGCTGCAAGCATCACGCCGTGACGCGCGAGCAACGCCTTGTTGGCAGTAACGACCGACTTCTTCGCGGCGAGCGCCGCGGCAATCGCCGACTTTGCCGGGTCCCCTTCCCCGCCCATGAGCTCCACCAGCACATCGATCTCCTCGTCCACGGCGAGACGGATCGGATCGGCGACCCAACGCAAGCTCTTGATGTCGATTTCCCGTTTCTTACTGCGCGAACGTGCGCATACGGCAGCAACCACGATCGGGCGCCCGCAAGAGGCGACGAGGCTTGCCTGCTGCTCGTGGATCATCCTGACCACGGACGCGCCGACCGTGCCCAGTCCGGCAATACCGATTTTCAGCGGGGAAGCCATTGCGCGCGTCCGCCTGCAAGGCGAGGGCCGCCAAGCGTCACCTCGCGCGACTTGCGCTAGCGCCGCTTAGCCAGGGGGACGACGTTGTGCAACTTTTTCGGTGCGCTTTCAAGAAAGCGTCGGATATTACGCGCAGCTTGGCGAATGCGCTGCTCGTTTTCCACGAGAGCAATGCGCACATAGCCCTCGCCACGCTCCCCGAAACCGGTCCCAGGCGACACCGCGACCCCGGCCTTTTCCACTAACAAAGTGGAAAATTCCACGCTGCCAAGGCCCTGGAACGGCTCCGGAATGAGCGCCCAGGCGAACATGGAGGCACGGGGCGCCGGCACCTCCCAGCCCGCGCGCCCAAACGATTCGACGAGCACATCCCGGCGACGCTTGTAGGTCGCGCGCATCTCATCAATGCAATCGTCTGTACCGTTGAGTGCCGCAGTGGCTGCGACCTGCACCGGTGTGAATGCGCCATAATCGAGATAGGATTTGACGCGCCCGAGGGCGGCGATGATGCGCTCGTTCCCGACCGCAAAGCCCATACGCCAGCCCGGCATGGAATAGGTCTTCGACATCGAGGTGAATTCAACTGCAATGTCCATTGCACCCGGGACCTGCAGCACCGACGGCGGCGGATTGCCGTCGAAGAACACCTCGGCATAGGCGAGATCGGAAAGAATGAAGATGCCGTGCTTCTTCGCAAACGGCACCAGCTCCTTGTAGAAGTCGAGATCGGCCACATAGGCCGTGGGATTCGACGGATAGCAAACCACCACCGCGAGCGGCTTCGGAATGGAATGCACGATCGCGCGCTCGAGGGTGGAGAAGAAATCGGGCGTTGGCTCGGAGGGCACCGACCGGATCACGCCGCCAGCCATGAGGAACCCGAAAGCATGAATCGGGTAGCTTGGGTCCGGCACCAGGATCACATCGCCGGGTGCGGTGATGGCCTGTGCCACATTGGCGAAGCCCTCTTTCGAGCCTAGCGTGGCAATGACCTGCGTTTCCGGGTTGAGCTTCACCCCGAACCGGCGCGCGTAGTAGGCCGCCTGGGCGCGGCGCAGGCCGGCTATTCCTTTGGATGCGGAGTAACGGTCGGTCCGCGGCTTACCGATAGTTTCCTTGAGCTTCTCGACGACGTGTGCCGGTGCGGGCAAATCCGGATTGCCCATGCCAAGATCGATGATATCGGCGCCGGCATTGCGAGCGGCGGCCTTGGCGCGGTTCACCTGCTCGAAGACGTAGGGCGGCAGCCGCTTGATGCGATGAAATTCTTCCATGGGCGCTCCTTCATGCGCCTGCGGCGCGACCCCGCGGGCCGACGCCGCGTGATCTGACGCGGAGGCGATGCGGGTCGGCCGGCGGCACGCCTTTTATCATGGCTTCTTGTCGGTTCCAGCAGTGTTGTCGGGGGCTGCAGTTTTGGCCCGCTCGCGGGCGGCAATGAGCTCCTGCTCGAGCTTGCGCTGCTCCGCGTCAGTCAGCACCGCTTGGCTGCGCGGGGGCGGCGTCTCGTGCACCGCCGGATAGGTGCCGGGGTCGGATGGCCGATGCGGCGCATTCTCGGGCAGACCGCCCACTGCCGCTGGAAGGCTCTCGCCGATATTCGATGCACAGCCGGCAGCCGTCAGCGCGAGCGTGACGAGCACCGCCGGGAGGGGGATCCACCGCCGCCAAGCCGGCGCCGTGCACGCCATCGTGGACATGGTTCGCTGGCTGCTACCGCCAACCGGGCGCAAGGCGGCGCTGCCCTCCCCCCGAGGATTGGAAATCACTGCGGTTTCAATCGAGTGCGGTGCAAGAGGGCTAGTGTCGCAATATGTCTAAAGCAAGTCGGCGCCGGCAAGCAGGGCGGAAGTGCATGGTGCCCACCGTGCGTCTTGCAGGAGCGCGTCCCAAGGTGCATTTGAAAGGAAAGGCCATGCCGGGCTCACGCCTGAACGCGACAAAGGTCCATCGTGAGAGCCCCGTCCGAACCCATCAAAACCTCTTCAGCCGATGCTGAGGCCCTGGCCCGCAATATCGCGCGGATGATGGAAGAAGGCGGGCGCGCCCTCGCCGCCTATCTCAAGCCGCGCGAGGAAGGCCGCGTCGACGACCAATATGCCGAGGTGGTCGATGTCGTGAAAACACTCGGCCAGATTGCCGATTATTGGCTGCGCGACCCACAACGGGCAGTCGAGCTCCAGTCGAGCCTGGGCAAGGCTTATCTCGATTTATGGGCCAATACCGTCAAGCGCATGGCCGGCGAGAACATCGGCCCCGTCGCGCAGCCGGATGCGCGCGACCGGCGCTTCTCCGACCCGGAATGGTCGAGCAACCAGTTCTTCGATTTTCTCAAGCAAGCCTATCTCCTGACCGTGCAATGGGCGAATCGCCTCGTGCACGAGGCTGATGGGCTTGACCCGCATACCTTGCAAAAAGCCGAGTTCTACGTGCGCCAAATCGGCAATGCGATCGCGCCGTCAAACTTCGTGCTCACCAATCCTGAGCTGTTGCGCGAGACGCTGGGCTCCAATGCCGAAAATCTTGTGCGCGGCATGCACATGCTGGCTGAGGATATCGAGGCGGGCCAAGGCAACCTGAAGATCCGGCAATCCGACGCCAAGATGTTCGAGATGGGGCGCAATATCGCACTCAGCCCCGGGAAGGTCATTTTCGAAAACGAGCTGATGCAGCTCATCCAGTATGCACCAATGACGGAAGGCGTGCTGAAGCGGCCATTGCTGATAGTGCCGCCCTGGATCAACAAGTTCTACATCCTCGATCTCACACCGGAAAAATCGTTCATCCGCTGGTGCGTCGCGCAAGGTTTGACGGTGTTCGTCGTGTCCTGGGTGAACCCCGACTCGCATTTGGCCGACAAGAGCTTCGAGGACTACATGCGCCAGGGGCCGCTTGCCGCGCTCGAGGCGATTGCGAAGGCCACCGGAGAGAACGAGGTCAACGCCATTGGCTATTGCGTCGGCGGCACCCTCCTGGCCACCAGCCTTGCATACATGGCGAGGACGGGCGACCAGCGGATTGCCTCGGTCACCTTCTTTGCGGCGCAGGTCGATTTCACCCATGCGGGTGATCTCAAAGTGTTTGTCGATGAGGAGCAGATCGCGGCGCGCGAGCGCGAGATGAGCGAGCGCGGCTACCTCGAAGGCAAGAAGATGGCGACCGCGTTCAATCTCCTGCGCTCGAATGATCTGATCTGGCCTTACGTGATCAACAATTATCTCAAAGGCAAGGAGCCGCCCCCTTTCGACTTGCTGTACTGGAATTCGGACGCGACGCGGATGCCAGCCGCCAACCACTCGTTCTACTTGCGCGCCTGCTACCTCGAGAACCGGCTCGCCAAGGGAATGATGGTGATCGACGGCAAGCCGCTCGAACTCAAGAGCATCACCATTCCGGTTTACAATCTGGCCACGCGCGAGGATCACATCGCACCGGCGCGCTCGGTGCTCCTTGGCTCGAAGCTCTTCGGCGGAAAAGTGCGCTTCGTGCTGGCCGGCTCGGGCCACATCGCCGGCGTGGTCAATCCGCCGGAAAAGATGAAGTACCAGTATTGGACCGGGCCAAAGCCAACGAGCGGCAATCTCGAGCGATGGCTCAGCAAGGCGAAGGAGCACTCTGGCTCATGGTGGCCGGATTGGATCAATTGGCTCAAGGCACAAGATCGAACGGAGGTGCCGGCGCGTCAGCCCGGCGGGGGCGGACTTGCACCGATCGAGGACGCCCCGGGGCGCTATGTGCGGGTGCGCGATTGAGGTTGCGCGATTGAGGGTTGTGCGTGCCCAGCAGCAAGCACGCATTCTCGCCAGCGGCAGCGGCGTGCTAGGGTCGCGACCAACCCCACTGGCGCTCGCCTCGGCGGTCGCCAAGGTGTCTCAGGCCCCCTTCGAGGAGAACGGACATGCGCTTGCACAACACGCTGCCGGCACTTGCGCTCGTGACTCTCATTTCCGCTCCGGCCTGGGGCCAGGATCAGAGCGGCACACTGAAGAAGATCCAGGAAACCGGCACCATTACGCTCGGGCACCGCGACTCCTCCATTCCGTTTTCCTATTACGACGATCGCCAGCAGGTGGTGGGCTATGCCATGGACCTCTGCTACCGCATCGTCGACGGAGTGAAGCAGCACCTGAAGCTTCCCAAGCTCGAGGTGAAGCTCAATCCCGTCACCTCGGCGACCCGCATTCCATTAATGGCAAACGGCACCATCGATCTCGAATGCGGGTCGACCACCAACAACTTGGAGCGCCAGAAGCAGGTGGCTTTCACCATCACCCATTTCGTGACGGCCAATCGTTTCGTGGCAAAAAAGTCGGCCAACCTGAAGACGGTCGACGACCTCAAGGGAAGGACCATTGTCTCCACATCCGGAACGACGAACATCAAGCAGATCACCGAGATTGCCGCGCAGAAAGGGCTCAACCTCAACATTCTTGCGGCCAAGGATCACGCCGAGGCGTTCCTCATGGTGGAGACCGGAAGAGCTGCCGCTTTCGTGATGGACGACATCCTGCTCTACAGCCTCGTTGCCAACGCGAAGGCGCCGCAAGACTACGTGATCTCTGCTGACGCGCTGTCGGTCGAGCCGTACGGGATCATGCTTCGGCGCGAAGATGCACCCTTCAAGAAGGTCGTGGACGAGGCCATGGTGGCGACCTACAGAAGCGGTGCCATCAACGGCATCTACGAGAAATGGTTCCTCAAACCCATTCCGCCAAAAAACATCAACCTCAACGTGCCGGTCAGCGATGCTTTCAAGAAGGTGATCGCCAACCCGACCGACAGCGGCGATCCGGCGGTGTACTGACGAGCGGCGGACACCCGCCCAGCACGGCGGCGAGAGCGAGCACCCCTGGCGCGCTGGTTCAACCTTTGAGCCCTCGATAACGCGGCGGCGGGCCTGTGCAATACAATTGGAACTGGGGCATTTTCTTTGCGACCTCCCCTGACGGGGTGCACACATATCTGCAGACTTTACTGACGGGGACATGGTGGACGCTGGCGACGGCGCTCTCGGCGTGGGTGGTCGCCTTGACGATAGGTTCGCTCGTCGGCGTGCTGCGCACGACGCCCCATGCCTGGCTCGTGCATCTCGGCAATGCGTATGTCGAGCTATTTCGCAACATCCCGCTGCTGGTGCAAATGTTCTTGTGGTATTTCGTCGTGCCAGAGCTGCTGCCCGTGACCCTCGGGGACTGGCTCAAGCAGTTGCCGGACGCTTCCTTCTATACCGCCGTCGTGGCGCTCGGACTTTACACCTCGGCGCGTGTGGCCGAGCAGGTGCGTGCGGGCATCTCGAGTCTGGCTGCCGGCCAGAGGATGGCTGCACTGGCGCTCGGCCTCACCCTGCCGCAGAGCTACGTTTATGTGCTGCTGCCCATGGCCTACCGGATCATGCTGCCGCCGCTCACCTCCGAGTTTCTCAACATCATCAAGAACAGCGCCGTTGCGCTCACCATCGGATTGATGGAATTGACCGCTCGCGCACGCGCCATGCAGGAGTTCTCGTTCCAGGTCTTCGAGGCGTTCACCGCGGCGACCCTCATCTACATCGTCATCAACATGGTCGTGACGTTCGGCATGCGCTATGTCGAGCGGTACCTGGCCGTGCCGGGTCTGATCGGCGCCAGGCCGGCCATCATCGCTCATTAGTCGCAGACCAGCCGCGCCGATGTTCGCGAACTTCGACTTCGATGTGATCTACCGCTCATGGCCGTACCTGTTCATCGACGGCATGACCTTCACATTGATGTTGACGGCCCTGGCGACGACAGCTGGCATCGTGTTCGGCACTTTGCTGGCAATGATGCGGCTCTCGGGCCTGCCTCCACTCGCCGTACCAGCGGCAACCTATGTCAACCTGATGCGATCGGTCCCGCTGGTACTGGTGATTTTCTGGTTCTACTTCCTGGTTCCTTATATCGGACAGTGGGTCACAGGCGCATCTCGTCCGATCCAGGTCGGCGCATTCGCGTCATGTCTCGTAACCTTCACACTGTTCGAGGCGGCATATTTCGCCGAAATCATGCGTGCCGGGATCCAATCGATCCCGCGTGGCCAGGTATCCGCGGCGCAGGCTCTGGGCCTGACCTACGCGCAGACGATGGCCTACATCGTGCTACCGCAGGCATTCCGCAACATGCTGCCCGTGCTGCTCACGCAAACGATTATCCTGTTTCAAGACACCTCTCTCGTCTACGTGCTCTCGGTTACCGATTTTCTCGGTGCCGCCTCGAAGGTGGCGCAGCGCGACGGAAGACTGGTCGAGATGTACCTGTTTGCCGCTCTCGTCTACTTCGTCGTCTCGTTTGTCGCCTCGCTCGCAGTACGGCGCCTGCAGCAGCGCACGGCCATCATCCGTTGAAGGGCGTTGCATGATCACGATCAGCGACGTGAGCAAGTGGTACGACCACTTCCAGGTCCTCAAAGGCTGCACGACTGCGGTGGCCAAGGGCGAGGTGCTCGTTGTTTGCGGCCCTTCCGGCTCAGGCAAGTCCACGCTGATCAAGTGCGTCAACGGGCTCGAGCCATTTCAGCGGGGGAGCATCCTGGTCGACGAGGTGTCGGTCGGCGACGGCCACACTAATTTGCCCAAGCTGCGGGCGCGCATCGGCATGGTGTTTCAGCATTTCGAGCTGTTTCCGCATCTCACGGTAATGCGCAATCTGCAGCTGGCGCAGATCAAGGTGCTTGGCCGCAGCGAGGCCGAGAGCAAGACGCGCGGCATGCAGCTGCTCGAGCGGGTCGGTCTTGTCGCCCACGCCGGCAAGTATCCGGGCGAGCTGTCCGGCGGCCAGCAGCAGCGCGTGGCGATCGCCCGCGCGCTCGCCATGGACCCTATCGCCATGCTGTTCGATGAGCCCACGTCGGCGCTCGACCCGGAGATGATCAACGAGGTGCTCGAGGTGATGATCTCACTCGCGACCGAAGGCATGACGATGATGGTCGTGACCCATGAGATGGGGTTCGCCCGCAAGGTCGCCCATCGGGTCGTGTTCATGGATCAGGGCGAGATCGTGGAAGATGCGCCGACCAGCGAATTCTTCGGCAGGCCGCGCAGTGAGCGCGCGCAGGCGTTTCTGTCGAAGATCCTTCAGCACTGAACGGTCCAGGGCCGTTGAGCGTCGGATTCCGGGGTGCAGGCCTGGCAAACCACAATCTCGACGCTATCGCGCAACAACCTGCAGAATGCGCCGGAGCTTGGGCGAAACGGCGCCGGACTGCTGCAATGCCGAGCTTACGGCGTGCGCAGAAGCAACAGGGATGCAGCGCATGCGAATGCTTGAAGGCGCGCTCTTGGGACGAGCGCCATGCTTGGTCGTGCTCTGCGCGTTTGTCCTGGCCATGTCAAGCAACGGCACCAGCGCCAGGGAAGACCACGGTGCTTGCGCCGAGATCAGGGCCGCTTGCCTGACTGCCGGTTTCGTGCAGGGGGCGGCTCGCGAGGGTGTGGGACTGCAGATGCACTGCATGATGCCGATCATGCAGGCGCGACCGCAGCCGGCCACCGCGCGCAAAGCGTTGCCGAAGATCAACGCACAACTCGTCGCTCAATGCCGGACCAGCAACCTGCGCTTTGGCCCTGCGCTGTCGCCGCCGGGCGACATCCTCGAGCCGCCGACAGGCAGCGTGCCAAGCACCGGGTCCGCGGCACGCGATGTGCCGGTTCGCCCGCCAAGCGCGATCAACGCGGAGCAGCGAGCCATGATCGCCGCGCTGCCGCCGGAGGATCAGCCGGAAACCGGTCCGGCGAAGGCACTGCCCGCACCGCTGCGGCGCACGAGCGTCGACTACCCGAGCAAAGAAGCGGTAGGAACAATCATCATCGATACGGCGCACACTTATCTTTACGTCGTGCTCGGCAACGGCAAGGCGATGCGCTACGGCATCGGGGTGGGTCGTGAGGGCTTCACCTGGTCCGGAGCCGAGAAGATCACCAGAATGGCGGAATGGCCGGACTGGAATCCCCCGCAGGAGATGATCGAGCGCCAGCCCTACCTGCCCCGCTTCATGGCTGGAGGCGAAGGCAACCCGCTCGGGGCGCGCGCGCTCTATCTCGGCCAAACGCTTTACCGCATTCACGGCACCAACCAGCCCTCGACCATCGGCACATTCGTCTCTTCGGGCTGTATCCGCCTCACCAATGAGGACATCGCCGATCTCTACGGCCGCGTACAGGTTGGCACGCGTGTTGTCGTGTTACCGACAAGCGGTGCTGCATCTTCGGCCGCGCAAAACCTCGCGCAGCCCGCCAAGCCACGGCCGAAAGCGGCGGCTAAACCGATTCCTACGCCGGCGGCCGTGAGCCAGCAGGGGGCAGTGCCGCCTGCCCCGCCGTCGAGGACGGAGGCGAGCGCGACGACGAGCGCCCCGACGGCTCCGAGCGCAGTCACGGGATCCCAGCCGGTGGGAGGGTGGGGTCAAGAGGAATAGTGCCTGCTCTCGAGCGGCGGCCGCGTGAGCCCTTCACCGGCCAGGCGAGACCGCAGCGGGACGGACACCGCTCAACCACTTCCCCTGGTCCCATGCTCAATCCTGCTGGCATCGACAGGAGGCGATCGGAGGGGTGATGCCGCAGTCCCCGAAGCCAACGGCCCCGAAGCGAAACCCTCCATTTCGTGCGGAGCATATCGGCAGCTTTGTGCGTCCGGACGAGCTCTTGCACGCAGCGCGCGCACGCAAGGCAGGAACCGTCAGCGAGGAGGCCTTCAACGAAGCGGCAGATAGCGCCGTCATCGACATCGTGCGCTTCCAGGAGAGTCTAGGCCTGCCGACGGTCACTGATGGGGAGTTTTGCCCGCCGCAGCTGGTCGGCCGGATTCATCGATGCCATCGAGGGCTTTGGCCTGCGCGAAGGCACGATAGAGTTTCGCACGCAATCCGCGGGCAAGGGCGCCGAGCTCTCACCCTACGCCAAGGCGAGGCTGCAGCGCCGAAGGCCGATCGCGGCCGACGAGTTCGCATTCCTCAAATCGGTTGTGCGCCAGGGCACGCCCAAGGCCACTCTTCCCGCCCCCGACGTGATGCACTTTTTCCTCGGTCCGCGCGCGGTGGACGACCGCGTTTATCCGGACATCGAGCAGTTCTTTTCCGATCTGGCGACGATCTATCGCCAGGAGATTGCAGAGCTTGCCGATCGGGGCTGCAGGTATCTGCAGATCGACGATACGGCGCTCCCGTGCAATTGTGATGAGCACATTCGCCAGAGCGTAAGGCGCAGGGGCGACGACCCCGACGCCCTTACCGGGCGCTACGTGAGGCTGCTCAATGAGGCGATTGCCGCGCGCCCTGCGGGTATGACGATCGGCGTGCACATGTGCCGCGGCAACCTCAAAGGCACCTGGATGGCGGAAGGTGGCTACGAGCCCATTGCCGAGCGCCTGTTCAATGACGCGAACGTTGATGTTTTCTTCCTGGAGTTCGACAGTCCGCGCGCCGGAGATTTCAAGCCGCTGCGCCACGTTCCACGTGACAAGTCCGTGGTGCTCGGGCTGATAAGCTCGAAGACGCCGGTGCTGGAAAGCAAGGACGAGATCAAACGGCGCATCGATGAGGCGGCACGCTATATCGATCTGGACCGGCTGGGTTTGAGCCCGCAATGCGGCTTCTCCAGCGGCGGCGGCAGCGGCCAGACGGTCAGCCGCGATGACGAGCGGCGCAAGCTGCAGCTCGTGCTCGACATCGCGCATGAGGTTTGGGGCGGCCGCTGATGCAGCGTTTCGGACGAGATATGGATCTGCGCTGGCCCACGTCCCGCCAGGAGATCGCTCGCATCCAGAGCGAGCGCAAGCGTTTGGCCTTCGAGCGGGCCCAAGGCGCGCCGTTCTATCGGGGCCGTCTTGACCACATCAATCCCGACCGCCTCGACGAGCCCGACGTTTGGGCAGGCATTCCGATGCTCACAAAGGAGGAGCTGCGTACCATCCAGCCTAAGGATTTCGCCTCCCAGTTCTGCATCCAGCCTCAAGCCGCCATCGTGGAATACTGGCGCTCCGGCGGCTCGACCGGGCAGCCGGTGTTCTATCCGCGCACACGCGATGATCTGCGCTTCGCCGAGTTGTCCTGGGGTCGCTCGTTTCCGTGCATGGGGATAGGTCACGGCGATCTCTGCCACCTCTCGTTTCCGCTCGGAGTCCATCCAGCCGGGCAGGTCTGGGCGCGCAGCTCTCGGCTGTTCGACGTGGGCATGATCTGGGTCG
>JBJMTV010000003.1:0-184099 GCA_045811525.1 Xanthobacteraceae bacterium
CGTCGAAAGCTCGTTCGCGACCGTGCGTCATCGCACCGTGCGTTCTAAGGGGTGTCTTTCGAACAAGACCGCGCTCGCTATGATCTTCAAGCTCGCCGAGGCCGCCGAGAAAAGCTGGCGTCGTCTCGATGGTCACAACCAGTTGCCGAAAGTCATCCTCGGAGTAAAGTTCACCGACGGAATCGAGGTTGTCAGATCGCAAGCTCAAGCCGCTGCCGCCTGACCCCTTCCGTCACCAAGATTCGGCGATAGCTCGCATGGCGAAGGTGCTCGCCAGAGTGCAGGTCCGCAGCAAAGCCGCGAAGCGCTGGCGCAGATTAGTGCGCCTCGTTCGCAAGATTGGACAGGCTGAGACGAGCTTCCCCGCCAAGCTGCAGTCCCTCCGAAAGTGGTACGAGCCTCTCCTGGAATCCAAGTACGACGACAAGCAGTCCAGGATTGCCCAAATCGTGCAGCTGGAAGGGATTGCGGCCCGGTTCACGTCGCCGCGGGAGTTTTTGTCCGATCTTGCACTTGACGCCGTAGAGGTGGCTCCGGCGACCGGCGGCAGCGAAGAACGGGACTGTACCATCCTCTCTACCATCCACTCCGCCAAGTCGCGGCAGTGGCCGGTTGTCAGGATCCTGAATGTCGTCGAGGGGTCTATCCCTTCACCCAAATCCCAGGATGTGGAGGAAGAGCGTAGACTGCTGCACGTCGCGATGACCAGGGCAGAAGAACAGCTGGACCTCATCGCTCCCGAGCGGTTTGGGAAATATCAGCAAAGCCCGAACGACAACGCTTTGGCATATGGCTCGGTAAGCCGGTTTATCCCAGACAGCGTCCGCGATGCATTCGAATGCCGGAGATGGCCGGAGAACTGAGAAGTATGCAAGGAGGGGCGCTTACCCCGCGCGCCGCCTCAGTCACCAGGCTGCGTTGTGTTCCGATTGGCGGACGTCGCGAGCGTGAGGCAGATCGGTTACCCAAGCTCGCATTCCGGGTCGACCGCTACCAGCTCGCGCGACTTCGTTGACGGTGATTTTTACGTATGCGTGAACCGCAAGCCGTGGCCGCTGCGGCGTACCCCGCACAAGATCAGCCGAGCTCCGGCTGGATGGTTTGCCAAAAACGGCAGCAACTCTCGAACATCCGCTCCTTTCAGTTGCTGATCCTGAACCCGATGCTTGCCCTGCCGATCGTAGCCCGACCGGCGCTGGAACAGCGCTTTACAGGCATAGGTCACCGCTTCGATGTAATCCTTGGCCTCTGCCAGATCGTATGGGGCGAGTGCAGTTGGTTCCGGCGGGAACGCCTCCCGGATTGCACTCGCAAACTGTTCGTCACGCCTTCCCTCGACCAGCAGGTATAGGTGCCATTGCCAACCGGCAATCGCGTTCTTTTCGACGTTCAACGACACGTCGAGGCCGCCGAGCACAATCCGATCGCGAAGTCCGGAACGCTCAAGGCGTTTGCGCACGCGCTTGACTGTCGCGTTCAAGTTGAATTTTGCCAAGCCACCATATGGGAAGAGCATATCACTCGGGATGATAGAACAGCGCGTTCAGTCGGGCCGCTGCACCATGATCGGGACGGCTTGGCCCAGCCAGGAAAGCCGGAATTCGCGCATGCAGACGCGGCACGCTTCAAGGCCGCACGGGCGATCAGGCCGGCACTCGATTAGTTTGCGCCATGCAACAAGGCAGTCATCCTTTTCGCCGCGCTTCAGCTGTGCAAGGTGTTTTCTCCCCCACTCGAGGGCGTCGTCGACCGATTCAATGAGCATTGGATTCTCTTTTTTCATCGAATGCAGAATGCACTCGTAGTGCCCTTTACAAGATTGATTTTTCAGCAGGCCAATAAAGCCGTTCGTTACGGTGAGACCGCCGCCGCTCAATTCGCGGCCTGAGCGTTGGACTATTGCGGAGATCCTGCTCTCGCAGAGTGCGCACTGAAGAGATTGGTCGGCGCGTAAATCGGCGCCGGATCACCGACCAGTTAGCGACCATGCCGACTAGGCCTGGCGACCGCACCCGGGGCCCTTAAACTGATGCCCAAGGCGGAAGAGAAATTCATTCTCATCGCGTGCTGGCACCGGCCAGGAAGCTGGATCGGCGTGGTTGGGAGACGCCGATCCCTTCGTCAGCCCCGACGAACAATCTTCAGCTCTGGCAGTGAGTTTGCGCTGCCTGAAGAGGGTAGAGGAAGAGAGCCCGAAAGGGCGAAATAAAGAAAAGGCACTACACTCCAGCCGCGCCGAAGGCGACGACAATCCGCATCGCACCGAGCCCGACATTGCTTCAGCATCGAACGAGCATCGGCCGCTCATTAGAGCAGTGCAATTCACCCCGGAGGAAACACCGTTAATAATTCACCTAGGGTGAACGCCTCTGACGAATTCACCTTAGATGAATGCCGGAAGACCACTGGGATCTAGAGGGGGTGGCTGTTTTGATGTGCGTAGTGTGCGCACATCCCGCACACTGGCTCAGCCCTGGGTGGGAGGCCACTACGCAGCTTGCATTCTCCTTCACCCGAGGTGAACAAGCACTCAGCCGACCTATTGCTGTTGATGGAAAGAAGATATGTGGGGTTGTGCATGCACCGCGGCATGAGTGCGCGAAAAATCTTAGACGGAACTGGGCAGCACTGATTTGAACTCGCGACGCGTGATGACGCTCACCGTGCGATTCGTTAGCGGGCCGATACACGTTTCACATTGGAGAACCTCTCTCCGGTGCAGCTTCGCCCGACTGACACCGCAAAGAATCCGGCGTTCAACAAAACGGGCGGCTACTGAGCCAGCACAGCAGTGCGAGCAGCGACACGACCCAAAAGTCGTCGAAAACTTCGCGCACGAGCAGTCACATTCACCCGGGGTGAAAAGTGGCTCACCGTTTGAGAGCTCAAATCTTGCGGTTTTCGCTGCGCATCGGACAGTGGCACGGCGACGTTTCCAGACTTGTAAAGGAGGGACATGGAGCGTGCCATTTCGGCATCTCTATTCAACAACAGGACAGTTATTATGGAGAGAGCACTACTGAAACCGATGTTCAAGGTCGACGAAATTACGGAAGATGAAAAGACGGGCAAATTCTTCGCCGTCTTAAAATACCGTGACGTTGATGGCGTATTGCGGCCCATCACCATTCCTCGCGCCGATCTTGACCGCCGCAACGTGCTGACTGAAACGCTCAAGAATCATGGGGCATATTTCTCGGCCGTTGGCACGCCGAATACACATGCTCTGCAGGGGCTGGCGCAGTCGATCCCGAACGCGAAGCGCTCGAAGTCTGCCGCTCACGTGGGATGGTACGAAGGTGGCTACACCACTTTCGTGCTTCCACATCGGGTGATCGGCGGACCCCCGTCAGGGGTGTCGCTTCGTCCACCGCGCAAACAGTCTCCCGTGGAAGGTACAAAGCTGCTAGGGGATCATGCCGGATGGGCCCGCACAGTTGCTGCGGGCGGCAGATTCTCGAGCCGCATGGTGTTGGGCATCAGCGCAGCCTTGGCTGCGCCGTTGCTTAAGATGGCAGGCATTCATCCGTTCGTCATCCTCATCCATGGGCAGAGCAAAATCGGGAAGAGCACGATGCTGCTTAGTGCCGCATCTGTGATCGGCTATGGTGACGAAAGCGACCTCCCGAACTTTCGCGCCACCGATGCGGCGTTCGGCGAGATGCCTGCCGCATTTAACGATTCACTGCTGCCATTGAACGAACTTGGTTCGCTCAAGGGCTCGGCGCGAGACAGATACCAGCGGCTACGCGACATCGCGTATGGCTTCGCCGACGGTGTGGGTACGACGTACTCGAGCATGGCCACCAATACGCCGGCCTCTCGCTTGAAGTGGCACTCCATAGCACTGGCGACCGGCGAAGAAACACTGGCAGACATCGCTCGGGCGGCTCACGAGATCCGCAAGGGGGGCGAGGCGATACGCTTCATCGATTTGGCCGCAGCGCGCGAGGGGAGTGTCGGGATTTTTGATCGCATCCCGAAAAACGTGTCGGAGGGCGAAACCGCGGATTGGATCCGCCAGCAGTGCAACCTGCTTCGTGATGGGTGCCGCCGTAATCATGGGGCCGCGATCGAGCATTTCATTGAACAAGTCATCGCGCATCCAGAGAAGGTCAAGCGCGATCTGATGTCGTTGCGTGAGAAGTTCGTCGGCACGGTGAGGGACGTGAACGATGACGCTGCCGTCGGCCACCTTGCCGAGTGTTTCGGGCACATCTATGCGGCCGGTGTGCTCGGTGTGCGCTTGGGGACGCTGCCGTGGAGCGAGCAACTTGTGCGCAAGTGCATCAAACGCTGCTACTACGATGCCCGCCGCGAGCTGAATACCGAAGCAGACCTTCTGCACCAAGGGCGCCGCATACTTCGGAAGAAGATTGCGGCATTGCCGAAGAAGCGAGCCTGGAAGAAATCAGCTGATGGCTTCGTAACCCGAACCAAGGTAGGCAAGGTGCACACAGCAACTATCGCTGTGCAAGAGTTCAAGTCCTGGTTCCCGGACGAGCGGCAGCCGAACCTTGTATTGACATGGCTGCGCTCAAAAAATGCGCTGCAGTCGCGTGCAGCGGCAAAGCCGGGCAATGCGGTCGGGTGGGCTGATTCGCAGCCAAAGTGGCCCGATGGGAAGCGCCCCCACTCAATCGTCATTGATATGCGCGCGCAGGACTAGTGGCGTAGGGGCGCGCCGCCAGGAAAGGGCGCCACGGGCTGTCGTAGCCCGTGGCGGCTAGAACGTCACAGGGAGTAATTATCGGCGCTGGCCTGCTGGCGGCCCCGCCGAAGCAGCGTGCCGGGGCCGGAGAGGGAGGAGTCGTGCCGAGTGACGGGGTCACCGGAGGCACTCTTCAGGCGGGCGGTGAAGCAGGCGAGGAGAGCGCCAGTGTCCTTCCAGGTAGCTTCGCCGCTACGTTCAGCCGGCTTTCTGGAGCAGCCTCTTGAGCTTCGAGAAGGCCTGTTCGATCGATTGAGGTCCCGGTTCTAGCCCCTAGGAAGAAACGGTTTGCGCCGCCCGCCGCGGGTCGCCTGCCGCACCGCCTTATCGAGCTGCGTGATTGCGATGTCACCTGGCGCCGCGTCCGCACCCCAACCTGCTCGACATGAGCAATAGAGCTGTCTCCGTTGGTCGGACAGTCCAATTACGCAGGGGAGCATCGACACGAGTGGAGGGTAGTGCGGCCAAAGGTGAGCGTGGGGCGGGGCCGTGCGGTGCCATCGCAAGCAAATGCTCACCGCCGGCAGCGCGCCGATGCGGGCGCGTCATGCTTAGCCCCATTGATGAATAGCAGTTCGGAGGGATGAAGCCGCCCTTGAATACGTTTGCCAGTGTGCCCCGGCGGCGCCGCAGGGCGATCCTTCTCGCTCGCGAGCAGGCCTGGTCATGCCCTCATGCAGGACGAAGCCGCAGACCACCTCACTCGGCTTGATGCCGCGCGCCGCGAGCCTCCGCTCCCATCGCGCGCAAGGGTCAGGTCGGCGTCTCCGCAAGCCGGGCCAGCAGCCCTTCGCGTTCCCCCGCGAGTGCGAAGGGCGTTCGCCCCCCACATTGTCGCCCCGCCGCGCGGCCGATCGCTCCACCAAGGATGACGCGGGCTTCAGGGCAGTGTTATCCCACCAGCTCGTTATTTTTGTCTCCTAGCGTTGCTGACGACGGTTCTTGAGCCCGTTCTTTTTGCGGCGCTTTTCTTCTTCTTCTTTGCGACACAGCCGTTTAGGCCACCCTTCTCCGCTTTGAAAGCTTTCACAGGCTGCTTGGCATTGAACGCCAGCTGTACCGTTTTCGCATATTTCCAGCGATATTTGGGGGGTAGGTCGGGGTACTGGTGCGCAATGACGTCGGAAAAGCCGTACTGCACTCCCTCGCCGTACCGCTCCCTCAACAAAGCCTCCGCCTCGTCCTGCGGCATCTTTGAAAGTTGAACGCCGATCCGGCGCAAGTCCTCAAGGTACTTCATCAAAACCTTGTCCCGCTCTTGAGCTATTCTGGTCAGTTTGGCATGTCGAGCTGCGAGTTGTTCTGCTCGCTCCAGTTTCTGCGGAAGATTTGCCATGTTCGGTTCTGCTTCAGTTGTTTGTTGGAACGCAAAGGCCTCCGCCAAGTCCGGGGGTGTCCTGTTAGCCGAGCCCCGATGACGATAAGCGACCTCGCTGGTCAGTGGCAGTGAGAATTCAGCCTACCCGAGCTGGCTGCTGGTTCACCCTGGGTGAATACGTAGTGCGGAAGCCCACGAACTCAAGGGTGCCTAGCGCTAGCCGGATCCTTGTACCCTGTGGCTCGCGGGACGCTCCAGCCGTATAGAGGCCGCTATTTGTCAGGACGGACCGGTATGGCCGACGGCACCGGCCCTCGAGCCCCCTACCGCCCTAGCCGATCGGCGTCCAGGCTAACGCGGAGTCCCCCAGCGCACCTCGGCAGCGCGCGTCACCTCAGGTGAAGTGACGCCAGGGGCCCTAAGCGTTCATCGATTTCAGAACTTGTAAAGGAGGCGCAGCGGGCGTGCTGGGAGGCGCGCTTGAAGTAAGTCGACCGTCAAATTCCATTCGCGGTGCCATTATATGTGTGCCATTGCCAAATCGCCAGACCCAGAGCAGATCGAGCCCGACACGCCGCTCCGCCTCGGCGTGGCGGCTGCGCTTGCATTCCCCGATGGTTCGATGACGGCTGCTGGATTGCGGCGGGAAGCTGGTCGCGGTCGCTTGGTCGTCGAGCGCGTCGCCGGCAAAGATTATACTACGCTTCACAACATCAAACGCATGAGGGACTTATGCCGCGTCGCAGTAAAGGAGCCCGTCTCTGGCTCCGCCCCGAGGACCGCAATGCAGACGGAACCATCAGGAAGCGCGCCGTGTGGGTCGTCAGAGACGGAGCGTGCAAGGTTAGCACGGGTTGCGCTGCACAGGATCGCGAAGGCGCCGAGCGCGCCCTTGGCGAGTACCTCACGAACAAGTACCGCCCAAGCCGAAAGCGAGGACGTCATCCCTCTGAAGTCCTGATTGCCGACGTCCTCCACATCTACCTCATTGACGTGGCCCCTTCTCACGCGCGGTCCGCGGAGACGAAGCAGCGGGTGCTCGCGCTGGACGGTTGGTGGGCCGAGAAGACGTTGGCCGAGGTCAACGGCGCAAACTGCCGCGCTTATGTGGAATATCGCTGCAAGCAGGTATGGAAATCTGCGCGACCGGAGCAAACGGGGAGGGCGCCTCGCATGGTCAGCGCTGGGGCGGCTCGGCGCGAGCTCGAGGATCTGCGGGCAGCCATTAATCACCACCGCCGCGAGGGACTCTGTTCCGAACTCATCTCCGTGGTGCTCCCGGCACGGCCCCTCGCGCGGGAGGGTTGGCTGACCCGGCCACAAGCGGCGGCGCTCCTGCGTGCAGCTTGGCGAGCGCAGCAGGTCATGCGGGACAAACGGACGAAGCGTGCAGTGGGGCGCCACATTGCGCGTTTCATTCTAGTTGGGCTGTACACTGGGACGCGAGCGTCGGCGATCTGCGGGGCTGCTCTCATGCCTACGGTCGGCCGCGGTCACGTTGATCTCGAACAGGGGGTGTTCTACCGGCGTTCGCTGGGGCGTCACGAAACCAAGAAGCGCCAGCCGCCGGTCAAGTTGCCTGCACGGTTGCTGGCTCATATGCGGCGGTGGAAGCGTCGCGGCCTATCTAAGCGAACGGTCATTGAATGGAATGGCAAACCAATCAGCAGCGTGCGTAAGGGCTTTACAGCAGCCGTTCGTGGCGCGGGCCTTGGGCCAGAAGTCACGCCACATATACTGCGCCACACATGTGCGACGTGGCTGATGCAAAGCGGTGTAAACTTGTGGGATGCGGCGGGTTTTCTCGGCATGACGGTGCAGCAGCTCGAGCGCTCATACGGACACCACCATCCCGACTATCAGCAGGAAGCAGTCGCAGCCTTAGGGGGCCAGTATGGGGCCAGAAACAACGTGAACAAAACGCGACTGGCCTCACCGAACCTCACAAAAAATGCTGAATATTCAAGCAAGGGAAGGTAGCGCACCTCGTTCGGGACGAGGGGGTCGCAGGTTCAAATCCTGCCACTCCGACCAGCACTTAGCAGCATTTCAAAATCCCTCCCCGACAGTTTCCCCGACAGAAACGTTTCTACGATGCAGGTGCAGGAGATTCTGCCAGATATTCTGCTCCCACTTCCGGCACGATGAGCGCAATCATCCGTCCGGGGTGCTCGCGTTGCAGATCGCCGACAAGACCCAACAACGGCGCGTCGAGCCGCCGGTACTGCGCTTCAAACATCAGGAGCTTCGCCGCTCCTGACGACCCCGGCGTTCTCGGACATGCCCACACGATGAGCTGTATGTGCCCGTGATTGTCCGCAATATAAACGAATGGTAAGCCATAATTCAGCCCAATAGCAGCTTTATCGCCCGCCCCCTTCCGCGGGGCGCCGAGCGCGAGCAAACCGGCATCGGCCCGAGCCTGCGCAATCAAGACGATCAATTCAGGAGAAAGTCATGGATATCCGCTCCGGCTGCGGGTACCCGGGTTCCGCATTGTCCAACTTCGCTCCGCATCCCTTCGTGCTCGATGGCGTGCAATGCGCCTCCATGGAAGGCCTCCTGCAATCGCTCAAGTTCGACAAGCCTCACATTCAAACGGAGGTCTGCAAGCTTGCTGGGCTCGCAGCCAAATTCCGCGGCAAGAAGCGCAACCGGGCCTGGCAGCGCGCGCAGACCTTGTGGTGGCAAGGCGCGCCGATGGCGCGCAGCGCGCCCGAATACCAGGCGTTTCTTGATCGCGCTTTTCAAGCCTTGTGCGCGCAAAGTGAGTCGTTCCGCAAGGCTCTGCTGGCGAGCGGAGATGCGGTAATCACGCATTCCATAGGCAAGAGCAAAGAAACTGAGACGGTGCTCACTGAGCGCGAATTCTGCTCGCGTCTCATGCGGCTGCGTAGTGGGTTGCATAGCCGAGCGGCGTGATCGGCCGCCCAGGCCGGCGCACAGTACCCAGCAGGACGCAATAGCGGCTCTTCAGCGTCGTATTCACGCAACACGCTACCAAGCGGACCCTACTCCTTAACTTGGAACGGACTTTCACCGGCTGGATCGCACCAGCTTCGGCTGGCGCACTCATACGATCACCTCGTCGGGATGCGCGTGCAGATGAGGAATGGAACGGAGGTGCGTGTTGAATAACACGTTGGTAAGCTCCGCCGGCAGCTCAGCTGACGGCAACGAGGGGGCCCAGAAGGGGCGAGGGGGGTACCCCAAAGGGACCCGCCCGCGCGCGGGGTGGCCCCCCAAGTTGCATAGTTTCGAGACAGGGTCGGCCCGCTCACGCCGTCATGCCGCCGCGGTTACCCATGCTCCGATTTGATCTTTTCGCAGGCCTGAACGGATTCATCGTAGAGCAACGTGGTCACTGCAGCCTTCAGGTTCGCGATAGCGTGAGCCCAGCTGTGTATGGCTCGCCGCTCACGAATGCGGATCGAGGTCGGTTTCTGTCGGCACGATGAGACGGGTTCGCAATGAGCGCTAGCACCAATTTGCGATCGGCGTACCTCGCATCTAGATAGAATGCTGAAGCTTGGCTGCACCACACGCGCGATGCGCGTGCCAACTGTCCAACCGTGAGTTCATGCCACGCGCACGTTGCACCTCGCAAGCAAATCTGGGATGAGCTGTTCGACGTTGGCGGCCTTGAGCGGCGGCGGTCCGTGTTTCCGATTTCATTAAATCATAAAGTGCGCTAGCGCACCGTCACTGCCTTGAGGCTGTAACTGCCATAAAGGCCGTCGAGATTGCGGCCGGTCAGTGCCCGCACCTGCCGGTCGAACACCAGCGCATCGGGTCCGCCCCGATAGACCGCGCTGTGCCAAGATCGCATCGAGCCACACTCTGGCGCTGGTATCGTGCGTTTCGGACGGCTCAGCTCGTCAGCAATCACAAGGGAATCTGGAACTCCCTCCACCATGCTGGGATGGTGTCCGACCAGCAATACACCTGTGATGCGGCTGTTTGGACCTGACGACAAGCGCCAGATCGCGGGCTCATAGGAGTTGAGAATGAGAACAACCTTACCTTCGGTCTCCACCTGAACATCGATCGGCTGCGGCGTCCGTTTCGCCTCAAGGCCGTGGTTGGCGGCATCCGGCTGATAGGCTGAGATCGCCTGCAGCGAGACTGTTTCGGAGAGCTTGAGCATCCGGCACGCGGCAAGAGTCTCATCGGGCGGGACCGCGCGCAGCTTTTCGAGACCCTCATGCGCTTCGCCATAACAAGAACGCGCATCGTTCACCGCGAAACCGTCCATGCGCGCGATGCAGGCATGCCCGTACTTGGACAAATGCGGCGGCGGCACGCCTTCCGCCACGAGGAAATGCCATTGCTTCATGGGCGGAGGCTCCGGCAACGTGACCTCGCGCGTGATCACGTAGTCGAGTTTGATGCGGAAGCGGAAATCCGGCGAAATCTTCGATCGGTAAGGCGAGCTCGCACCAAGGACAAAGGCCTCGATCTCCTCCGGTAGCGGCTTGTGAATGGCTCCGGCTCCTTCGAGCTGCGCAAGTCCAGCTTCGCCGGGCAGAACCTCGGGCCGGGTGACGGGCGAGGCCGCAATCAGATCGGCGGGATCGAGCGCACGCCGAGCACCCTTCGCACTAACCTGGTCCGGCCGCACGCCGAATGTCCCATCCGGGATCGTAATCTGGATGACCTTGCTCTGGTAGATCGCTCGGCTTGGCGGTCGTCCAAACATGACTGCAAGCGCCTTCACGCGAACGATCTCGTCATCGGACGTGCCCGCCTCCAGGAACAACTTGCATTCACGCTGCTGGAGCGGGAACTCAACGCGATCGGCGGGAATACCCGCCACCGCGACCCTGCGTTCCACCGTAGGAGAAACCGCGATCACCCGCGCGACCCTCCCTACATCTCCGGTGAATTCGAAAATCGCATGATATCCCGCGAGGAAAACCGTGATCGGCTTCTCGCCGGCTGTGACGTGAACGCGAGCGGCTTGCATCACCTCAGGCGGATTTCCGATGACGAGATCGGTCGGGATGCCGCCCTCCCACATGGAAGCGGCGACGAACTCATGCTCGCGCGGAACGTCGGCAAGGGCGCAGGCGGGGTTCTGCTGCCGCGCTGCCACGATTTGCGAGGACATCTGCATGCGCTCTGGCAGATAGTCCGACATCTGCACGTACACGAGCCCAGCAAGGAGCGCCGTTGCGGCAGCGACGAGGCCATAGTGAACAAATTGCGAGCGCACCATCTCCTGCCCCTCATCCAGGCGTTTCATCCAGGTTCGCGCGCGAGCCCTCAAGAAAGCGTTCGCGACGTGCCACCAAGCCCCCGCATGTCGAATGCAGGGGGCGCTTTGCGCCATGTCGTTCAGGACAGGATTAACTATTGGCTTGATCATTCACCGCGATAGTCCATATCGCCACAAGCTTCATTAAGCGTGCCGATGCACCATGGCCGCGTGAGCAGCAACGACAACCAACCTTCCATGGATGCGGCCAGCTTGGGGAGCGCGGGGCCCGAGCTGCTCTCCCCTCAGCTTTTGTTGCGGCCGGCACCAACGGCCACCGTTGCGGTGATCGTGATTGGAGTGGCCGCAGGGGCGGCTTTCTTGTTCAAAGATCGTGTCGGATCAGACGCAACTCACGGCGACATCGGCGACCGCGGCAAAGTGATCTCAGTGGCCGCCGGTGAGACGACCGGCACTTTTCGCGTCCTGCCGGACAGTTTCCAAAAATCACCCGGAAGCGTCCTTGCGCAACTCCACATGCCCGAAGCCGAGAAGCAGCGGCTTGCGGAAAAGCTCGCCGACGGCAGCGTTCGGCTCGCTACCGTGACGGTCTGGGATACGGTCGACGAGGACGGCGATACGGTCGACCTGACGGCCGCCGGTTTCGGCCAGCGTCTCGTCATCATGCATAAGCCGGTGACGTTTCTTGTCCCGGTGCAGCCGGGCGGCAGCGTCGTGATCCGGGCAGTGCGCGACGGCGGAGGCGGCGTCACGCTTGGCGTAAGCACGATTCTTGGTCCGTACCGGCTACCTGCGCTCGCGGTCGGTCAGTCGGTGGAGATTCCGGCCCTATGATCGCGATGCCGCTCGGACCACTGATGTCGATCCTGTTCAGCATCGGCTTCATGGCAATGCTGGTGAAATTCCATCCGCCGTTCGCGGCGTTCACGGCGCTGCTCTGTGCCGGCAGTGCTTTCATCATCGTCTTCTACAAGGGTCGCTACTTTCCGAGGTGGATCATGGACGTGCTGGATCGTCTCACCGACAAGGCCTCGCTGGAAAAAGCCTATGAGGCGCGGGGCCGCAAGCTCGTCACGATCGACGCCGCGGTGCTGGCCGAAAAGCTCAAGTCGCGCGTCATAGGCCAGGATGCCGCGATCGTGTCCATGGCAGCCCAACTCCGGCGCCGCCTGGCGGCGCAGCGACCGGACAAGCCGGTTGCCGTGTTCTGCCTGGCAGGGCCGCCCGGCGTCGGCAAGACCCACCTAGCCAAAGTGCTCGCCCAGGAACTCTACGCCGACAAGGGACACCTGCATTTCTTTGACATGAGCCAGTTCGGTCAGCCGCATGCCGCCGCCAGCCTGTTCGGCCAAGCCCGCGGCTATGTCGGCTCAACCAGCTACGGCGCCATGACGAGCGCACTGCGCGACGTGCCGGACGCGATCGTACTGCTCGACGAGTTCGAGAAAGCGCATCCTGACGTGCACAAGCGCTTTCTGACAGCCTGGAACGATGGATTTGTCACCGAAACGAGCGACGGCGCGAAAATTCCCACAACCGAGGCGATCTTCGTGCTCACGACCAACGCCGCGTCGCGTCGCATTGGCGAGATCGCGCGCGAATACGCGCACGATGCCGAGGAGACGGATCGCCTCATCAAGCGCGCGCTCTCGGACGCGCAGTTTGCACCGGAGGTCTTGTCGCGCATCGACAGCGTGTTCGCGTTCCGCCCGCTTGAGGGGCTCGATATCGCGCGCGTTGTTGCGCTCGAGATCGAGTCGCTCTGCAAGCAGTTCGGCCTTGCCATCGAAAGCGGCGGCATCGACGCGGTGATCCTGCTCGATGCCATCGAGGCGCTGCAGAGACGCACGGATGGCGGCGTTCGCGACATTTCACGCGCGATCGAGCGCGAGGTCACCGATGGGCTACTCGATGCGCGTGGCAAGGGCGCCAAGACGGTGTGCCTCGTGGCCGAGGCAGCGGGCGTGCGAGTCGAGATCACGAAAATCGCATCCGACATGCAGCCGGCCGCCGCAAAGGTTGCCTGATGGGCAAGACCACTGGCGCCACTCCCGAATTGGGAATGCTGCCGAAAAATGACGAGCGACCGCCCTTCTTTGCGTTTGCCGTCAGCCTTTATCAATCCGATCTCCTGTTCCGCGGCCTCATTGATCTCGCGATCTCAGGGTTTGCCATTCTGGTGTTCACCGGCGCACTTGCCTCCGCGTTGCACCCGGTGCGCTCGGCCATCACTGCGCTGGTCGGCACCCTCTCCCGTCCGGCGGGAGAAATCCGCGTCGGCGACCCGGCTCAGTCAACAACGCAGACCACAGGGCCCGGGAGTGAGACCGTCCTGGCGGTCAAAACTCCCCAGATCTCCGAAAAGATGATCGAGGGGTCGCCGCCCGCGATCGCGGTTGTGTTGAAGGAAGCCCGCAAGCAGTTGCAAGCCGACGAACCGGAACTGGCGCTCGATGCGCTTGCGGCAGCCGACGCGAACGACCCCGCGATCCTGTTCGGCAAGGCGGTCGCGACCCTGTACCTTCCCGGCACCGGACGTGCCCTGATGGTGCAGCAACTCCTGCGCGGCGCCACCCAGAAGGCGTTTGCGCCAGCCTTCACGCTCAACGGCCTCGTCCTGTTCGGGTTACTTGCGCGTCACGAACGCGGCGAACTGCCGGCGGCGGACCGCGTGTCGCTCGACGGTTCGGGGCGCGCGGTTGAGGTCACGGCGGCGCAGCTTGCGTCCGAAGCCGTCCTCTGGTGGCAGCGCGGCGCGGCTTTCCACGATCCAGAAGCGATGCGGCTCCTTGGCATGGCGGAGGCGCGCGGCTTCAACGGCAAGCGCAACCTGCCCGCGGCGATCGCCTATTGGCGTGACGCGGCCGCGCGCGGAGATGCGGTCGCACGTTTCGAGCTGGCCCACCTTTATTATCAGGGCATCGGTGTCGAGCCGGATAGCGAAAAGGCCTACGAGCTGTTCCGGCAGGCGGCCGATCAGGGCGTCCTGCGTGCGGCGCTCGCGCTTGGGACCACGCTGCTGGCAAAGGGGTTCACCGGCGATGTCGAGGCCACGCGCGAAGCGCTGCGGCTCCTGGACGTGGTCGCCAAGAAAAGTCCCGACCCGGCGGAACGCGCCTTCTCACATTGGGTAATAGGCACGTTTCTATCCGAGGCAGCGCCGCCCGCCCTGCGGGATCCCCCCCGAGCGGTCGACCACTATCGCTTCGCGGCTCGTGGCGCATTTCACCCCGCGCTCAAGTCATTGGCACGCGCCTATGAGACCGGGATCGGCGTCTCGCGCGATCCGGTCCGTGCGGTCGGATGCCTGATGCTGCTAAAGGCCACCAATTCATCCGAGGCGGAGCCCGAGCTCTCGCGGCTATCGCAGGCCTTCAGCGCGGAAGAGCTCGCTCGGGCACAACGATTCCGACTGGCGGACGATCCGGCCACCCCGGCATTCGCGTCGGAATATGACGTTCGCCAAACACCGCGCGGTCTCTTCAAGCCGGTCAAGTCGAGCTTCGGCGCGGTGCCGTAGCTGCCCTCCCCATCGCAGTGAGGCAAAGTCGTGCCAGGTTTTGGATATCGAACGCAGATACCCTTCGTGACGGCACTCGCTCAAGACGGCGAAGCACAGGAGGCCTCGCGTGTGCGCCGCTTGGCCGGGCTCGGGCTCTTGGCCGGCCTCGCCGCGCTTACATGCCTGCATGTCTGGATCAACCTCGTGCACGTCCCTTGGGAGCGGCCGATGGCCGCTTTGTTCGACAGCGGCCCTACGATCCGCGAAGGTTGGGCCCCGTGGTATGCACCGCCGCTGTTCGGGGCGATCCTCACGCTCGCGCTTCTTACGCTCTACTTCTGGCGCGCGCGGCGCTGGACGTTGCCGGCAATCGCCATTGCGGGCTTGTTCGCCGTCGTGTTCGGGGCATGGGCGGCCTATTGGGTCAAGAACATCGGCTACACTTGGTACTTCATTCCCGGGACCAATGTGATCGATATTCTTAGCATACAGCCGCAAATGGCCGCTCTGGCCTTCGGCCGTGCGGCGCAACTGCTCTCGCAGAACCCTGTCCTATTGGCGACCGGAGTCGTCGCAGGGCTAGTGGTTGCGCTGGTGCTGCGTGCGCCGTTGCGCGCCGTCAAATCGGTCAGGACCGGGAGCAGTGTCATACCGGGCCAAGCCGGCCCACCGGGCGTAGTGCAGGCGGGCTGGCTGGCGCGTGTGGCAACCGCCGCGCTCATGGCGGCGCTGGGAGGTTCTCTCGCCAGCCTGGGCGTTGCAGCGATTGGGTTCGTTGTGGCGCCGATCGCCGGCCTGATCTGGTTCTTCGTCTCGTTCCGCGACGGCCGCTATTGCTTCACGAACGTGCTCATCGGCAGCGCGACCATCGCCGCGCTTGCCGGGTTGCCGCTGGCCCTGTTCACGATGCAGCCCTCCTTCGGTCCCGGGTTTGGGAATGCCGGCCGAGGCTCCAGCATCGGCTTCGATCTGCAGTTCTTCCTGTTCGGCGTAGCCGTCCGCTGCCTTGTGCTCGTGCTGCTGTCGGTTGCAGCCATCAAGATTCCGCTGCTGCTGTCGCGAACGTTTGCGAATGTTCGCGACAAGGTTCTAGCGTCAGCCTGAACGCGCGTGCGGTCGCGAAACGCGGTGAATGTCATTTGACTCGCGGCTTTCGGTTAGGGGGCCAGTCATGGGGCACGAAGCCTTGCCCTCCCATGTCCTAACCTGACATCACGCAGATCGATAGAATCTCGGGGCCTCTGCTAACCCCAGCATTCATCGTGTTGCTCTGAGGACGCTACGATGAGGCGCTCTTACGTGCCGGCATTCAGGATTTTAGCAAAACCAAGCGTACGGGCGGCGGCTGTCACATCCCTTATCTCAGGCACAACGACGGATTGTTTTCCATTTGCGACGAAACCGAGTCTCTGACCTGGGAAGCAGATCGTGCAAAATTCTCGGGCCGCCAGATACAGCTCGTGTGTCCACAACGACACGCTGCCCGGGCATCAGTTCCGAAGTAACTGGAGCCCCACAAAATGGTCTGATTGTCGGAGCGCCATAGCACCTCGCAGCGCCCGTGCTCGTTTGGGGAGAGGACAATGCCGCACACTGTTTCCTTGCAGATGGCTCCCGCCGTGCCGATCGACCGCATCGGCAATTCGCATCTGCGTCAACTCAGCATACGCTCGAGCTACGTAGATACTGTGCTGTTCGGCCGGCGCCGCGCAGAGGCGCTTCCGGTCAACATGATTAGTGTTGTCCGGAGCGGGAGCATCGCTGACCAACTCTAGCCCAAGCCATGGGACCTTGCTGGATTCGCCACCCGTCTAGCGCCGATGGCCCAGGCCGATACCTAGTTTTATAGCTTGCTGACGAAGAGCGCCCACTGTCCGTTTCATTAAGCGCGAAATCTTTGCGACGGGCGTTCGGTTCTTTGAATGCGCCTTCAGCTCACGATGATCTGCTTTCAACCATGCACGCCGCTTCGTAGCGCTTTTCGCTTTCTTAGCCATTGTATATTTCCTCTATCATTGAGACCTTACATTCGACGCAGTTTGTGATGGGCGCTTTGCCGGCTACACCACGCTCACAAATGATGAGTGTCATGGAATGAAGGTGTGGCTTGTGCCTCCGGCATAATCAGCCAGTTGATCATATGTTTGTCCGTTCCCGGTCTGTGAAGCAGTACACCCGCCGGATGGCGAAGTCGCGCAGCAGGCGTTCGCGGCCATTCGGGAGCCCATGCGGAAGGAGGGCGGCACAGCGCCGACCACCCCTTACGCCGACTGCGCAGCGAAATGGCGACCTGCCCTGGAGCGCGCTCGCGGCATGCTCCGGGGGCCCGTGAGGTGACGAGCTGCTCGCTGCTGAACTGAAGATGTACTGCTCCCAAAAGTGTCTGGGTGCCGGACAACCGTCCTAAATAACGGTGATCGAGGTCTGTGCGGCGTTTTCATCGCTAATTTCAGAACGATTCAGCTGAGTCCCAAGGACCTGCCCAGGCTACCGGCGCGACATTTGCTCAGCGACTGCATCAGGAGAGCAACATGATGAACGCGCACAGGCCAACATCTCCGCAACTCGCGATACCCGGCATCGGTTTCCCCCAACACATTGGCCGCAGCTTCAACAAGGTCTCAACACTGGACCCCTGCGAGGAACAAACGCGGGAACGAGGGGACGGCAAAGAAACGCTTCAACGTACTGAGCCCCGGAGCGGAGGCTGGCGGATACTGCTCCATCGCTCACCTCGTTCTAAGAGCCCCGCGACCGCCCTAGGTGAAGCCTCTCTCTTTGAGAATGGGGTGCGGGACCTCACAAGGACGGCTGAGCCCGCCCCTGCGCGATGCGCATCGCTACTCCTTCAGGCACCATGTTTCATGACAGCCGGAGGACGCTCGCCGCGCAAACATGATGCTTCCGATTTGAGCACCACCTCCCGCATCCTACGAACTTTCTGTGATGACCATCACAGTTTTATCTACGCCCCGGTGCCAAATCTTTGAGGCAGGACGTCGGGCGCTCCTGAGCAAGCGCAAAGACGTAGGCAACGGGGCAGGCAGGGAGAGGCACATGATGGACGTTCATCATTCGCTGAGAAGCCACGCCATCGCGATGCTCCCGGCCTTAATGGCGCTGTCAGTTGTCGGCGCAGGCACGCTGGCTGGGGCTGCAGAAGTTAGCGCCGGGGAAGCCGCTGATATCGCCTACGTCGACATCGCCAAGGGACCGATAATCGCTCTCGCGCAGGGAAGGCCCGTATTGCTGAATGAGCTCGATATCATCCCTGAGGGGGCTCGGCTCGATCTGCCGGCCAAGAGCGAACTCACAATCTGCCATTATCCGACCCAGCGTTATCTCACGCTAAGGGGGCCTGCACGAGCGTTCGCATTCGTCAAAGGCTTGACTGTTGAAAGTGGGAGAGCAGCTGAAGTCTCGGTGGCAACTTGTGAGCCGCCAGTGGTGTCGAAGTCTCAGGGCGGGTTGGTTGTGCGAGGGATGCAAGCACCGGACGTATCACTGCAAACACGAGTGAAGGTTATAAACCGGGGCCGGGTGCCAGCCCACTGAATCGTGCCTCTCCGGTTGGAAGGTGCTGAGTAATGGCCGACGGCGAGTGCTGCGGTTGGCCGTGACGCGCCGTGCTGGGTCGATCGCATTGTAGGCTCGGCTCAGCAGGGTCGCCATCCGCAATGAGTACCCTGCTCGAGCCTAGTCTAAAGTGCAGGAAGCGGGTCTTTGCATGCGTCGCGCCGGTAGCTCAGTTGGCCGCGGGTCGCAATGATGATGATCAATGCCGCTAGGCTATAGACGACAGCAATGCCGAGTGTCTGATAATGAACTGGCAGATAATGCGGCGGGGTTGACGGGAAAAGTGCTACCAGCGCTAAGCCTGAGCTGTCGAAGCTGGCATGTAGCAAGATCGCCATTAACGTGCTGCCATGACAGTGATTCAAGACCCACGTCATCAAGACCGAAAGGCCCGTCAAGCCAATCGAGAACTCGATCAAAGCAACGCTGGCGCCGACGAAGGTAGCGTCGGGTCCCGTTTGCGCCAACGGCCCAAAGAAGAATGGGAAGTGCCACAGGCCCCAAAGAACCCCAAGGAGGAGGCTGCCCACCACAGGACCGTTTTGCCGCTGGATGCGGCGCTGGGCGAAACCGCGCCACCCAACTTCTTCCCACATTGGCGCAATGCCGACCGTGAAGGAGAGGGCCATTTCACTCAGGTAGAGCAAGGGCAGTCGCGAATCGGGCGCGACAAGATCAGACAGATTTCCAGGTACTATCAGGAAAGCCAGCAAGTTCAGAACCGGAAGGCCGATCAGAGCCACGAGATACCATTGCACGCCCACCCGCCAGTGCACGATGCTGCGCAATAACCGAAGCACTCCGGCCTTGCCGGAGGTGCTCGCTAGCACCAAGAGCGCCGCTACGGCTGGTCCGAAACCGCCCAGGGCTATGAGCGACTTCGGCAGGCCCAACGGTGCCCAGACCAGCCAGAAATAGCCCCAGGTGAAGACGAAGGCCAAAACGAAAAATGATATTAGTGGATGGCCGGCAAGGAGCCCCCAAGGAGCCCCCAAGGAGCCCCCGGGCCTTGTGCGGTGTCGGAAGTTGTCATCGCGAATTTCTGCAAGGCTGACCTGCCGCAGGGCTGGGTGAAAGTGCTCTCGTCAGCCGCATTTAGTCACGCCGGTATCGAATATTGGAAGGGATGTTCATCGAGGTAGGAGCACCTGAGGTCATCCCGGTGCTCTGATCCGGTTGGCACCAAGCTCGACCAGTGGCTGAAGAGTAGCCGACCCTTCTTCACTGCGGTGCTACCCCGAAACCAAAGGCGCGGTTGAACGTCATTGACCACCTCACGTTTGAGTATCTGACGCGGACCGCCCGCACCTCCATGTCGCGGCGGCGGGCTACTCGACACTGAGCGCAAATGCCTGCCGCTGCATCGGGCAGGAGCGCGCGTCAGCGATTTAACCATGGGATGACAAAAAGATACTGCATCGGCTGAGCGATAAGATTGTCTCAACCGGCTTCGTAAGAGTTTAGGGGCAGCCAACACTAGGGAAGGGGGCATTCCGTGAAAGTCCTGTACGCCATCGCGTTTGCATTGTTTCCACTCACCGCACCCGCGCAAAGTCTGGATACATTGCTGCTGACGGCGCTCTGCCATGACGATTACTTCGAGGATGCCGGAGGCCAATGCAAGGCGCTTGCCGCAGCAGAAGACGTTACCTTCGAAGCGATCGTCTCGACTTACGGTGAAATCGTCAGCGATGATGCTGCTGAAGCGATTGTTTCCATTCTGATCGATTCAGGTGACGAGCCGGTTGGCACGATCCAACCGCGGGTCAGTCCTTTGAACAATGGGCTCGCGGCAGATGATGATGAAACCTCAGCCGATCGCCCCAGCCTCAACAACACTGTTTCTACTCACATTGAGACGATTGAGTTCCCGCGCGAGCAGGATCAAGACCTCATCGCCGATGCCAGTGAAGTTGCAACGACCGGCCCCGTTCCAGCTGGCCCCGCCATAAGCGAGGCTGCGCCCTTCGAGGAAAATTGAAGACGCGACAGGATCCAGTGGCTATTCCTATGGGCACGCCGCACATTCGGGCAGCCGGGAGTCGTAGCAAGCTAAACGCACTCTCCATGCAAAAGAAAATTGGCGAACTTCTCCGGGACCAATTCCGGCCGCCCACCGAACTACCCGCCGACTTACTCGCGCTGCTGCTTCAACTGGACGACCGCACGAGAGCAATGAAGTCAGTTGGTGTGGAGGAAGGCCCGAATGGCCTCGGACCGAAAGAAGATGCTCGTTAAGATTTCGGGAAAAGTCTAGTCGTGCATCCTTGGGCGGCGATCACCGGCGGCTGGGCCGGCGCTCGGCTGCGCAACGGCGGTGGCCAAGGGGCTCGCGACCGCCTGTACGGAAAAACCCGACTGAGATTTGCAATCGTCGCTCTCACAAAATCAAGTACTTGCAATTGCGAGCGTCGCGCATGCAATACTAGTTGTTTGAGCGTACAACCTTTTCTTCCTGCGCAGATCCAGTTCACCAAGCGCGGCTCCTTGATGTCCGCTTCGACTCGCAGACGCTACATCGTGGCCCCAGCGATGATTACGGATAGAGCACACGCCGAATTCCTTGAGGTGCTTCGGTGGTCCGTGTTTGATTACAAATTTGCGCTCGAGCGACAGATGGAGACAGCAATGAAACGAATGATATCAACGATTCTTTGCCTGGGCGTTGCGCTGAGCGCTGCGGTTGCCCAGGACGCAATTCCAGATCTCAGAGGCACGTGGACTGGCAAGGGCAAGTCGATTGTGTTTGGGACACACCCGCATCATCCTGGCAGCCAGACCACCGGCGATCCGCCGCGTGTTCGGGAGATTGAAGCCACGCATGTGGTCGAAGGACAGGAGGGCCGGCTCCTGTGGGGGCGTTCCTCCTCCACATCGGCGGACACAAAAGAGCCGTTCGCCTGGGCAATCGCGAGCGACAACAAGTCGATCGTCGGCGCGGATATGGACGGCTATTTCCGCATCACCGTAGTTTCCGCTGATCGCATAGAGAAATGCTACGCCCATAATGGTGTCAGCCCAAGTCGCTCGGTCGTTGCGACGTGCTACACGATGGAGCGGGTGAGCCGATAACCGACGGTTCATGTCGCAAGTTTTCAGCAAAGCTGGCTTCGCTTTCGAGAATATCGGCGCCGACCGAGGTGCTGCAAAAATGACGTCAGGCGCCAAGCCGAGAACCTCCGCCGCTGCTTTCGCACAATTTCGGCGTGGTTCGTCCCAAAGCCCGTGACCAACGAGCAGCCCCGAGCTTGCCGTGGCGTTTGAGCATACGCCGCTCTTTTCCGATTTTACGTGGGCGGGCGGCTTGATGGCTGCAGAGGAGGCTGTCCCAGTGCCCAGACGGGCGCGATCTGGTACTTGTTCATCACGAGCGGAGGGAGAGACGCAGTGAAGTTCAGAACGTGCCGAATTGTTTTGATGCTCGCCACTCTTAGCGCCCTTCCGCTCGATGACACGAAGGGGCAAACGACCGATCTAGACGCGCTCTATGAAAGAGCCGCGACGGAGGGAGAGGTTTCCACCTACCTGCAGGGGCCGCCCCAAGTCTACGCGGGGTTGGTACGGGAGTTTGAAGCGAAGTATCCCAAGGTGAGGGTGCAGATTACACCCGGCCGCTACGATCTTGTCCCGAAGATCAACGAGCAGATCGCAGCTGGCAGCCTCCAAGCCGATCTCGCGATCCTCCAGACCACGCAGGACTATGTACGCTGGAAGCGGCAGGGGGTTCTGCAGCCGTTTGCGCCCCCCGGTTTCGACCTGGTTTTTGCGAAGCTCAAGGATCCTACTGCGCATTTCCTGCCGGTCTTTCTGGCCATGATCGGCTTTGCGCACAATCCGACGCAGGTGACGCAAGCGGATGCGCCGCGCGTGCTTGGCGATTTTCTGAGGCCGGTTTTCAAGAGCAGGATCGTCGCCACCTATCCGCACGATGACGATCTGACGCTCTACAGCAACACGCTGATCGTAGAAAAGTACGGTTGGGAAATGATCGAGCAACTGCTCAAACAGGACATCAAATTCGTAAGAAGCCACGTTCTCGTCGCGCAAGAGACCGAGAAGGGCGAGCGCCCGGTGACCTTCGACCAGATTTCGCAATTCAACAAGGTCAGATTCACCCCTCCCGATGACCTGCCGGTGCCGATTTATCCGATCACAACCGGAATATTCGCCAAGGCGCCGCACCCGAACGCGGCCAAACTGTTCGTCGCTTTTGCGATCTCGAAGGAACAGCAGGAACGGATCGCCGGCAGTGGAGCATTGGCGGTGCGTCCGGACGTGGCTCCGCCGCCCGGCCTGCAACCACTGTCGAGCTACCGCATTGCCGACGGCTACATCGACTTCATCGCCGACGACGCACGCACAAACAGCCTGAGGGCGCGGTTCGAACGCTACATCGGCCAGCCACAAGGCACATACATAAGCACATCCCCGGGTTCGTCGAGATAGAGGCTCCCGGTGCACAGCAAACAAGGAAACGGGCCGTCGATGGCTCGCGCCTCGATCTTGAGCGAGGCTCCCGCGCGCAAGAGGCGAGCGGCCGTGCTCAGACTACTGAATGGATCCCCCTGCCTGTGATCGGCCAAAGCGCTGGGCCGTTACGCGATAAGGATGCGTGTGTTACGTGTAACCGGGTTCCCGCCGAGGACAAAAGGCCTGGGTAGGTGAAGAGACCTGCATGGCCCCGAGCCTTCTACGAAGTAGCGTCCCCCCTTGGTAAGGGGGAGGTCGATAGTTCAGTCCTTTCCGGCAGCACCACGAAACACCCAGTGAATCTAGCTTTTAGCCGGTCGCGGATTCCGTTGCAGTGCAGCGGAGTGCAGAAGATTGCAGCAACATGCAGCTAATCCGGCACGTATACGACACGCGGAAACTCGATTTGTTCTCGGCTCACGTCCGGTTCTCAGTTGCGGCGAGTAGTTCCGAGCCCTGACGCACTCCCGCCTACAAGGGACCTCACGCGCGATCGGCATTGCGCGAGGTCAACCTCAAGCGAAGCAGAGGTGCCGCACTCGCCTGCGCGTGCTCAATTGCACTATGCGCACCCTCATCATCTGCAACTTCCTCCGCGGGTGCGCATTGAGCAGAGACACGACGGAGAGAAACATGGACGTGAATACACGACCTCTGGCGATCATCACGGGCGCGTCCGCGGGCATCGGCTATGAGCTCGCGCAGCTTTGTGCGCAGAACGGCTTCGACCTGCTCGTGGCGGCCGACCAGCCGAAGATCAGACAGGCGGCGGAAGATTTTCGCCGCCTGGGAGCGCAGGTCCAAGCCATAGAAACCGATCTGGCGAGCCTCGAGGGCGTCGACAAGCTTTACCACGCTGCGCAAGGCCGGCCGGTGGAAGCTCTGCTCGCCAACGCCGGACATGGGCTGGGCAAGGCCTTTCTCGACCAGGATTTCGATCAAGCACGGCATGTGATCGACACAAACGTGACCGGTACGATCTACCTCATTCACAAGATCGGCCGCGACATGCGTGCCCGCGGCTCAGGACGGATCCTCATCGTGGGCTCGGAAGCCGGGTTCATTCCCGGAACTTTTCAGGCCGTTTACAACGGCTCGAAGGCGTTTATCGACTCCTTTTCGTTGGCGCTGCGCGCCGAGCTGAAGGGATCTGGCGTCACAGTCACCTGCCTGATGCCCGGCCCCACCGAAACCGAATTCTTCGAACGCGCCGACATGCTGGACACCAAGGTCGGGCAGATGACGAAGGACGATCCTGCCGACGTCGCTCGGACAGGCTTCGAAGCCATGATGCGCGGCGACGGCGACGTCGTAGCGGGCTGGAAGAACAAGCTTAAAACAAGCATTGCGACGATCACGCCTGCCGGTTGGTTAGCCGAGCAACATCGGAAGGAGGCGCAGCCCGGTTACAGCAGGAGCAACGGTTCTGGCGGTACAATGCCGTTAGTAATCTGCGCGACGGCGCTTATGCTCTTCGGCTGGGTATTGGCGACGCAAAACGGGAAGCATTCACGTCGTGACGCGAGGTGGCGCCGCGCGGATGTCCGTGCGTATTGACGTGTACGAAACCCGTTCCGGGTGTCGCCCGCGCGCTCGTTCAACGTGTCGCAATCCACCATATTGCGGCTGGTGATCGCCCGCCCTTTCGCGCGGCGACGTGGCCGTCGGTGGGTGAGGCGGGCAAACGATGACTCCCGCCTGCTATTGGGAAACCGGGTCGCCGCAGAGACTCCTACTGGGTGAGCGGTTTAATCCCGGGACCCAAACCCTTCTGAGATGGAGTCACTGCCCTTGCGGACGCACGCAAGTCATCAGCGAGTGGACGCGCGCGCTCAATTCTGCGGATTGTAGCCGCGCCCAGTCCTGATGTTGAGCTTGGCGCCGTACAATCCGCTGGGCTGCGTGCCGACGTACCAGACAATCCTGTCACCGCTGTAGCTCGTGAATGTGCGCTTCGCGCCATCACCGCGCGTTAGCGTGCATTTCTGATAGCCTCGATCGCGACGGCCGTCTGCCAAGCACAAACAAGAGTTCTGTTGTCGTGATGTTGCGGCGGTTACATCTTTTGGAAAGGCAGTCCCCCTTGAGCTTAGAGCTGCTGCGTGAGGTGCTCGAGCCGCGCATCAGGGATACCCGGGTAGGCTGCCTCAGCACAGGTACTTGCAGACTAAATTTTTGATCGTGCTAATCGGATTGGCAGAACTCGGGGCAGCCTCCTGGCGCTCCGCAGTTTCCCGTTCTGCCTTGGCCTTCGGCTCCTTCTTGTTCGATGGCTTTTCTGCGATCACCATGGCCCAGTACGTCTTGTATCGGGTCTGCTCGTTCCGGGCCACGGCAACCCCCACGATGTCCGCCTTGGTCTGCAGCAGGTTGGCGTTGTGCCCAGGGGAACTCTTCCACATTCGAAGCGTATCCGCCCATGTCTTGGTGCCGGCCGCGATGTTTTCGGCCGCCAAGCCCACATGCGCGCCAGACATCCGGGACGAGAACGATCCCGCCACACTGTGATCCATGATGCCGGACGCCGCCATCGCCTTTGCCTGCCGTTCAGCTATCGCGGTGAGTTGCGGGTCAGTCCTGACCGTCGACAAGCCGTGTGAGTGTCGGTACTGCGAGATCATGGCCGGCATGTCCTCAGCACGCCCCGGCATCGACGTGATCGCGACAACCGCGCCCAGAACGACTGCCTTAACGACGGCCTTCATCGCCAGTCCCCACGCCCTGCAATGAAACAGGTACATCAGCATCCGATAAGGCGAATATGCGGCGTAACCCATGTGTGCGGTCGCACCCGAGGGCCGCTGCCCCTCGACAGGACAACGCTGCAAAGGCAGATTGACGGGTCCCTGGCGTTGATACCCAACCCGACAGGCGCATTAGCTCTCCGATGCTCTTATGGGTTCGGCGTTTGCGGTTGCGCCGATTGGGGGCGGCATGAGTGCGCCTCGGGCCTAAAAGTCGTTCGGCTTCTGCAGCGTGGCTCGATGACCGGGCACTTCACGAGCACACGATCGCGGTATGAGCCGGGGTTAAGCCCGGGAATTGACGGGCATCAGACCGGGCGCATGCGCTGCGCCGCCAAGATCAGGGTCTCCCGCATTAGTGCCTCGTAGCGTGCTTTGACAAGATCGGCATGGCGCTCTGCCATGTCACGGAGTTCGACCGTATGCGGCTTCCCGGAAGTTTGGCTGCTGAATGCCCTAAGTAGAGTTTTCATGGCACGTGCCCTGATCTGAACATGAGTTGTCGATCTCACGCCACGATCATCTTCTGCAGCCGTAAGCGTGTATGTGATGCGTGTCACTTTTTTGCATTTTGACAGCGACCACCATTGGATCGGTGGCCGAAGTCAAAGCCATGCGCTCCCTCTAGGAACTCCTATCGCGATCTATTCGTTCTCCAATGCGTTAGCGAAAAACGTTGGAGAACACTCATGGCGGACATTAAAGAGCACATGAAGGTGATCGGCAAAGACGGCACCGCCCTTGGCACGGTCGACCGCGTCGAGGCCGACCGCATCAAGCTGACCAAGAAGGATAGTCCTCCCGGTCACCAAGGCCACCACCATTACATCGATCGCAAGCTGGTCGGCTCCGTGGAAGGCGATACCGTGAAGCTCTCGGTGAACGCCGACGCCGTCCCGAAATCCGAGCAGTCGGGTCAGAAGGTTTAAAAGGACGTTCCGACGGAGCGCGGCGATAAGTCCAGCTAGACCGAACAAGCAAAGCGCATGGCCGAACACAGCCCGCCATTCGGTGATTGGCGTGCGTTCTGTGTCCGCTGCGCACCGGAGACAGAGACGCAGACGCTAGGCTGTTCAGGTGAACAGGTGGAGGGAAGTGCGGCTTGGAGGCTCTACGGTTCCTTTCGTTACGTGTAACGCTCCTTGTTTCAGCTCAAGAATCAGTCTGTCTCCGGTGTCGTGTCGGGCAATGGCGGTATTGAAAGGCTGCATCATCACTGCCTGGTAACAACACAAACGAGAAGTGAAGGTGCAGCCGTCCCCGCCCGCAAGGGATCGGCTCGCGCTATTGTTCATAGCCGTGTCGCATTCACCTTTGGTGAGAAAGGTGGCCACCTGAAGGATTTGAACGCCAGTCACCAAATACATGATGATGGCGGGTGCCGGAGCGGGCGCTGGTACGGGTCCGGGTATCTGGGCGTGGGCGCATGTAGCTCCCGCAATTCCGGCCAAAAGAAAAAGTTCAATTACCCGTCTCATGAGAGACTCCTCCAAAGGTTGATGCGATCTAAGTCTGCATTTGTTGATTGCAGGCACACAAGCCCGCGGCGCTCCTACTTGGCGGGACTTACAACGCGCACCGTGATCAGGCGGGTCTTCGCACCCACAGCAGCAGCGTAATCATGAACAGCAGCGCGGCGCTGAGTGCCAGGGAGGCGTGAATGCCGACAAGGGTGCCGCCCAATCCAATAGTTACCCCGCTGAATGCGCGCAGCCCAAGCCCCGCCATGCTGTAGAGGCCGAGAACGCGGCCGCGGATCGCGGTGGGTGCGTTGAGTTGGACCAGCGTCTGCGTCATTGAATTATAGGAAAGCTCGCAGAAGCCTGCCGCAAACAGGAGGAGCAGGGCAGTATGGTAGCTGTCGGTCAGAGCAAAACCGGCGAGCGCTGCGCACCAGATCATCACCAGTACGAAAGCAGTATGCGGGCGCGGCGGCAGCAACCCGGTGCCTTCCAACAGCACGCCGGCGGCGAGCGCCCCGGCCGCGTCGGCGGCGAGCAGCATCCCGTAGAACAGACCGGTTTTCCTCTCTCCGAGATCCTGCGCAAAATTCGGCATTTGCGGTTGATAGGCGTGACTGATCAGCATCGCGGCGCTGCCGGACAGCAGGATCATCGCGACGATGATGCGGTGGCCGCGAATAGCCGCAATCGTTGTCACGACATCGGAGAAGCCGCGCACCGGCCGCGCCGGTGGCCGTTCCGGCTGGTAGCGCGGTCCGTACGGCGCGCGCCACAGGAAGAGAATGAGCGGCAGGTAAAGGACCGCGTTGACGAGAATGCCCCATGTCGGCCCAAGCACCAGCAGGAACAACGCGCCGACCGCAGGTCCCGCCAGCAGCCCGAGATAACGAGAAGTGGCGTTGAGCCGCACGGCGCTCGGCAACATCTTGAGCCCAACGATATCATAGAGCAGCACCTGACCCGGCGGGCCCCAGAAGACGCTCGCCATTCCATGCACGGTAAGGATGACTGCGGAGTGCCACGGTGCGAGTACGCCGGCGAGGAACAGCACTCCCCACGCCACCGAGCATCCCATAAAGAGGACCATGCCGAGTTGCACCAGCCGGCGCGAATCATATCGGTCGGCGAGCGCGCCTGCGGTCACGCCGAACAGCAGCATGGGCAGCCAGTGCGATACCATTGCGTAGCCGCCGAGGGCTGGCGAATGGAACTTCTGAAAGACCACCCAGTAGCTGATCACATGCTCGACGCTGTCGGCCATCATGGCGACGGCCGACGTGAGGAAGTAGATCAGAAAGCCTCGATCGCGGAGCGCTGCAAAGGAACGTCGTGAAGGCCTAGGGCTTGCAGCCGGTCCCGGAGGTTCAGTATCGGTCGCGATCACGGTAATTGTTTCCGTGATTTGTGTGCGCTCTGTCGCCGCTCTCTGCGGTGCGCACCGGAGACGGAAACGCGGAGACGGGAGGTTGTCCCAATCCGGTGTAAGTTATTGCGTATACGAGCCATTATAGTTTCTTGTGATCTGTGAGGGTTCTGTCTCCGGTGTCTGAACTGCGCACCGCAGATGGAGACGCGGAGAGGCGAGGCTGTTCACCTGAACAAGGGAACGGAATGCGACACGCAGGCTACGCCGCTTCTTTTCGTG
Organism: Xanthobacteraceae bacterium; assembly: GCA_045811525.1. GTDB lineage: Bacteria > Pseudomonadota > Alphaproteobacteria > Rhizobiales > Xanthobacteraceae > VAZQ01. Next base: position 28,648 of record JBJMTV010000003.1, read on the forward strand.
ACGTGTAACGCTCTGTCCTTCAGTCCTGGGGATCCGCCGCTACGCGTACAGTTAGTGCGTTACATGTAACGGCTTCGACCATGCAAAAAGACCTGCTCATAAAAGCTTGCACCGGCTGGATCGCACCAGGTTCGGCTGGCGCAGCTTTAGGAGCACACCGCAGGAGTTTTGCAGCACAGCTCATTACCTCGGCCACGGTTATCAGCCGCAGCGGCTGAAGCCGCGCGGCGGCGTTCGAGGCAGCAGACGAGGATTAGCCGAAATCGCTCCCACCCTTTCTCTGCTGCGGCAACGCTACTGCAGCGGCAGCCCGCTCGCCTTCACCTGGTCAGCCCACTTCTTCATTTCCTGCACGGTGAAGTCGCGCTGATAGGTCGGCGAGCGGCGATCCGCTGCGACAGGGTCGATCCCGGCATTGCGCAATCGTTCGACCGTCGTGGGCATTTCGAGCGTCTTGTTGCTGGCATCGGCGAGCTTCTGGACGATAGCCGCGGGCGTGTCCTTCGGAAAAAGGAAGGCCGACCAGAAATAGGAGTCGACGCCTGCCACGCCCTGCTCCTTGGAGGTGGTCAGCTGCGGGAACAGCGCCGAGCGGTCCGCCGTCAGCAGTGCGATGGCCTTGGCCTTGCCGCTCTCGAGCGGCTGGCGCGCGGTGGCACCGAGGGCGCAGAGATAGTCAAGACGTCCGCCGATCAGATCCTGCGCGGCGAGGCCCGAGCTGCGGTAGGGTACATGAATCGTGTCGATACTGAGCGCGGCATTGAGCTTCGCGCAGGCGAAATGCGAGCCGGAGCCCACGCCCGCGGAGCCGAACTGCATCTTCGACTGGTTGGCCTTCGCATAGGCCCCGAACTCGGCCACCGTCTGCACCGGCAGATCTTCACGGACTATCAGCACGATCGGCTGCTCAACGACCATGCCAGCCGGGACGAAATCCTTTTGCGTGTCGTAGGGTGGTTGCTTTTGCAGGGCCGGCGCTATCGCGAGCGTGTCCACGGTTCCGAACAATACCTGGTAGCCATCCGGCGTGCTGCGCGCGACGCGCAGCGTTCCCGTCATCCCGCCGGCGCCGCCGACATTTTCGATAATGAGCTGCTGACCCAGGGCCTCCGACATGCCCACCGCAAGGATGCGCGCGGCTGTATCGGTAGAGCTGCCTGCGGCAAATGGAACGACCACGGCGACCGGTCGGGTCGGCCAACTTTGCGCCAATGCCGGAGCGGCCGCAGCGGTGCTTGCAAATGTGCTGAGCGCCAAGAACGTAAGTGTAAGCCGTTTTCGCACGTCCTTCTCCTTAAAGAGCGCTCGTAATCACAAGCACGTATCGGCGATTAGCGTCGAGGGTCAGCTCTGCCTTCCATTGGCACGAAACCTCTGCCCCCGCCTCTACAGCTCATTCGGAGTGCGGCCTCATCGATAAGCAGCACGGGCTCGTTTTCTCGCCGCCTGGTTCAAACGGATCGTGCCGTGCGCCGTCGCTACTTCGTTCGCGGCTCCCCGAAGCTATTGGGTCCGGGCGTACCCGGTTGGCATGCCCAGTAGATCAGCACCAAGCCACCAATCACTGTGAACCACAGCAGGAACCACGGGCCACTGCGATCGATATCGTGCAAGCGGCGGATCGAGACTCCCAAGGTGGGAAGAATCGAGGCGAAGAAGATGATCATGCTCACCCAGCTCAAAAGGCCCATCTGGGATCCCGGGTTGAGCGACTCGTCGACGACACCCAGCACGACGTTGATGATGACCACGGGTACGATCCAGTACCAATATTCGGCTCGCGTGGCTCGACCGGAGAAACTAGCGTAATTCCGCAGGTCTAGTCGGATCGCATCAAAAAAGTTCATGTTCTTTTTCCGCCCGGGTGAAACAGGGCTAGTTCGGCTTTGCCGGGACAAATGTCACAAAGCCATCCCGGTTCGGCATACGTACTTTCGGCAGCGTCTGGGCATTCATGGTATCGTTCTCTCCGATGATGCCGTTGAGCTGCAAGATATAAGCGGCCACTGCGTAGACTTCGTCATTTGTCAGCGTTTTCGATTCGTTGTAAGGCATTGCGCGCCGAACGTAATCGAAGATTGTCGTGGCATACGGCCAGAAGCTCCCAACCGTCTTCATGGGAGGTTTGTCTCCGGCCAGCGACCCTATTCCCCCAACCAATGCATCGTTCGGTTTCCCGGCTCCCTTTGTGCCGTGACACGCGACGCACTTCGACGCATAGACGGCCTCACCCTCCTTTGACGTTCCACTGCCGGGCGGCAGACCGGAGCCGTCGGGGCTTACGCTGATGTCCCACGGGGCAACTTCCTCGGGAGTTATGACCTTCCCGAGGTTTGGGCTCTCCGCGAACGCCGCAGATGAAAACAGGCCAAGTGCGCAAGCCGTGGCCAGAGCAGCGTTATGCGTAGACATGCTTCACCTCTCCCTTGTCGGACACGCCCCAGCTCGTGATCGCATTGGAGTGGTAGATCGTCCTGCTTCCACGATCAGCGATCATTTTCTCTCGTGTCGGCTGGACATAGCCTATCTCGTCAGTCGCGCGGCTTTGCAGGACAGCGGGGCCGCCGTTCCAGCGCCAGGCCATTCGGAAACGCGTCAAGGCCTTCGAGAGCACTGGCTCCTGCAGAGCCGCGGGCGCCCAACTCTTGCCGCCGTCGGCGGAGATTTCGACTTTAGCGATCTTGCCGTAGCCCGACCAGCCAATGCCTGCGATGTCATAGATGCCCGGTTCCGTCATGGCGAGGCCTGGTGATGGACGCGTAATCACCGACTTGCTTTCCTGCGGAAACACGAACTGGAGCGATTTACCGTCAGCCATCGTGATCGTGTACTTCGAGGTCTCGTCCTTGGTCATTGTGGGGGCTTCGGTCAGCTTGATACGCCGAAGCCATTTCACGTTCATGTTGCCTTCGTATCCCGGAAGCAGCAGCCGCATGGGATAGCCATTCGCCGGCCGCACGCGCTCGCCGTTCTGGTAAAGGGCAATCAGAGCGTCCTGCATGATCTCTGCCAGCGGCACACTGCGGCTCATCCCGGCGGAGTCGGCACCTTCCGCCAGAATCCACTTCGCCGTCGGATCCACGCCAGCTTCCTGCAGCAGGACGGCGAGTTTGACGCCGGTCCACTCGGCGCAAGAGACTAGACCGTGAATCTGCTGAACTCCGACTTGCGGGGGCTCCTTCTGGTAAAGCAGTTGGCCGTTGCCGCCGCATTCGATGAAGGCGATCCGTGACTCCATCGGATAGCGCGTCAGCTCATCGAGCGTGAAGAGAAGCGGTCGCTTGACTAGGCCGTGGATGAGGAGCCGGTGAACATCCGGGTTGATATCGGGAATCCCGCTATGGTGGCGCTCGAAATGCAAGCCGTTCGGCGTAATCATCCCAGTGAGCAGATGATGAGGTGTTCGCGACGCGCCGGTGCCAGTGGTGCCGGGGGCCGACGCGAAGGTTCGCACCACCTTGTTTTCGTATTTGGACGGCTGCCCATAAGGGACGAATGGAGCCCCCGGCGTTTTCATCCACGGCTCGACTGTCAAAGGGCTAGCCGTCGCCGAATCCGGAAGAGTCGTGGCTGCCGTTGTCGCCGCCGCGGCTGCACCGCCTAAGAAGACGCGTCGGTCGAGCAATCCGTTTCCTGCGACGATCTCAGCGTCAATCGTCGCGCCGTTGGCTTTGCGATGTCGCATGATGCCCTCCTCCAAGTGGAGCCAAACGTCCGCCGGCCGAAGCGCAAGGTTACCCACTCACTGCGGGCACGTATATACGTATGCATCAGATTGGCGAGAAACCTGAGCACGGCACTCGAATGAATCGCGAGTGCGCGGCTCACGACTACTATGGGCCGCGGGCCGCCTTACCGCTCGCACTGCGACGGCAAGTGCGGGCACAGCACGAGCTCGCCGCTCCTAGAGGGCGAGGCCGCTTGCGACTTACTCGAAGGACAGCCGGTGACCTGCGACAGCGTGGAGCAGGCGGGCAAAGATTGCAGAGATTGATCCACCACCACATCGGCATGCGGGAGCACAATCAAGCTCCAATAACGATCAACCATTGCGAAGGCACACTTACCACCACCGCGTCGGCCAAGTATCCCTTCTATTGGGTCCTCGCGCCACGAGATTATGCCAGCAGAAGGCAAACAGCGCGAGCATCAGAGCGCCGACGCCGACCGGCACAACGAGAAAGCTCCATGACATGTTGTTGGTTACTACAACCAGCGGATCGATCCCCGCTGGGGGGTGAAACGTGCCGGTCAAATGCATAGCAACCATCGCGAGACCCACGGCCAATGCCGCAGCCCACATGGCCGGCCCGCACAGCTTGACGAGAAGGAGGCCAACGACCGTGGAGACGAGGTGGCCGCCTATGAGTTCACGCGGCTGCGCCGGGTCTGCCTTGGGCGACCCCAATACTGTAACGATTGACGTCGCGAACGGCACTGCTACCAGCGGAAACGCCGTAGTGGCCGAGAACGCCTCCATGCTTCCGATCGCGATGGCACCGCCCCCGGCTCCAGCAAGCATGGCAACAATTTGAATTCGGTCGAACATGCAGGACGGGCGGTTGGGGACTGAGCGACTCTTGTCCATCGTTTCTCCGCGACTTTGTCGACAAACATGCACCGAGGCCGGGCGCTTCGCCATCAGCGTGTTGTGGGCCATCCTACGTGTTCTTCGCCGGCATCTTCGCCATGTTCGGATGCGGCACCGTTCCCGTTACCACTGTCCGCTCACTCGTTTGCCAACCGAAGGCGCACCTGAATCACGAAGGGCAGGCCTCGCTCTGCACGTGATGGGAGTTGACCACCTGAGTTAGGGCGCTGCACTCAGTCGACGGTTCCAGTGCTGCAGGTGTGGCGTGGCGACCGGCAAACGATACGAGCTGCCGCCGGCCGTTACCGAACGATATGTCACTCTGCACGACAACTACGACTGCCAGAATTAACTAACTGCCAATCCTACGCGCACTTAAAAAACTTCCGTGGCCAGGCGAATCTCTTCCCGTGCAGACCTGGCGCACTGATTAATACGCCTGCAAATATTTCGTCACATCCACTTTCTCGGGGAGCGTGCCGGCTGCTGTGAAAAAGTCGATGAACTGCTGATACTCGGCCTTGTTTCTGACGCTCAACTCGTCAGCTGCGTAGTAACGAACCATGGGCACCGTATCGACCACGTCCTCGGGAGTGAGCGTATTCTTGGCCAGGTATTTGCGTGCCTCATTCGGATTCTCGTTGACGAAGTGGATGGCTTTTTTCCAGACGGCAGCAAAGCGTCTCGCGACATCGGGACGGCTTTGAACGAAGGTGGTCGTGACAGCGCACCCGGCTGCAAATGCGTTGCCATTCTCGTCGCCCAGAATGTATTTCGCGATAACACCGGACTCGAGGGTGCGTGCGACGCCGAGCTTTCGCATGGTCGAAGCCTGCGGCTCGAGCGTGTAGCCGGCATCGAAGGTGCCGGAGACCATGACGTTGACATGTTGGCTCATGTCGAGCTGATCGATCGTATAGTCGCCAGCTTTGAGTCCCACTTTCGCGAGCACCGCTTTCGCGGCTAGGATATTGGCGGGCCCCGGGGCCGACATGATCCGCGCTCCCCTGAGGTCCTTGATGGAGTCCGCGGCGTAATCCTTGCGGACAACGAATTGCTCCATCTGGTAGTTTTTGTTCTGGCTGTGGACGCCGATGTACATAGCGACACCGGGCTTCTTGAGATTGGCGTTCATTGCCTCAATGGTGACGAGCACGATGGCGGCCTCGATCTGGTCGCCGATCATCGCAGCGATGTTGGGCGGTCCGCCGATGAGCCGTATCGTCTCCGGCTCGATATTTTGTTCCTTGAAATAGCCGCGTTCGATGGCGGCGAAATACGGAACCGAGGAAGCGGTCGGAAACACGCCAACTTTGACTTTGTCCTGCGCGGCCGCCGGCCCAAGGCCGCAGATCATGGCGGCCATCATTGCCAACCCAAAAGTGTTCAATCGCGTCATGCGCATGGCATCCTTTCCATGACCCGTCTCCCCTGATTGCAGGATCTTAGCAGATCCTAACAGCAACAAACGGCCCATGCACATCCTGAGGTAGAGGTAGGCCGCGAGCCGCCGCGGTCAGTGCGCGGCGAGATTTTCCCGCAGCGTGGCCCCCTCATACTTCGTCCGAAAGCGGCCGCGTCGCTGCAGCTCAGGTATGAGGAAGTCAACAATGTCCATCATGTCGCGCGGCGTGGTGTAGGGGTGCGAGATCATGAAGCCGCCGCGGCAGCCGGTCGCCTCGAACTCCTGCTCCATGAAGTCGGCAAGCTGCGCCGGCGTGCCCGCGACCGCCCGGTCGTAGCCGGTCGCCACCCTGGTGCCGAGCTTGAAGAACTCCTCGCGCGCGATGGTGCCGTTCGCCCCGAGCTGCTCGGCGAGCTTGGACACAAAGCTGACCGGAGACGCTTGGCTTGCCGCGATTTCGGCCGCCACCTCGGCGGGACAGACCGGATCCGGGATCTTGGAAAAGTCGTAGCCGATATTGTGCGAGAGGTACGCGCCGACGCCCTCCTCGGGCAACAGGTCGAGCAGCATTTCTTTCTTGGCGTTCGCCTCGCTCTCGGTGTGGCCGACGATGAAATTCGTACTGAACAGGATGCCGACGCTCGCGGGATCGCGCCCTTCGGCCACCAGAGCTTCATCGAGCGCCTTGCGATGCTTGATTTTTGCTGTCCGCGGGGGGCTCGCGGCAAAGATGTGATCGGCAAAGTGGGCCGACGCTCTGATGCCACGCGGCGACCCGCCCGCCTGAATCAGCACCGGGCAGATCTGCGGCGACGGCACGGTGCTGAGCGGACCGCGCACCTTGAAGAAGTGCCCGGAATGGTTGATCGGATGGATTTTGTCGGGATCGCAGACCATCCCGCTTTCGCGGTCCCAGATGAAGGCATCGGGCTCGACGCTGTGCCACAGCGCCTTGCAGACGTCGACGAACTCCTCCATCCGGTCGTAGCGCGAATTGTGCTCCATCAATTCGTCGAAGCCATAATTGGCGGCGTCGGAGCGGCGTGTCGACGTGATCACATTGAACGCCATGCGGCCGCCGGTCACGACGTCAAGGGAGTTGAGGAGGCGCGCCACATAGAAGGGATGCATGAAGGTCGATGAGTAAGTCAGCCCGAAGCCGACATGCTTCGTGGCGCGGGACATCGCCGTGATGTAAGGCGACATGTCCTGCCGCGGCCACTGAATGCCCCAGCGTGCGCCGGCCTCCTCAGTGCCGCGCCACGTAGCCGGAATACCGGTGCCATCGCCGAAAAAAATCATGTCCAGGCAGCCACGCTCGGCCAGCCGCGCAAAGTCCTCGAACATCGTGAGATCAGGATAGACCCGGTGAGACCACGAGCCGGGCGTCCGCCAGCGCCCGTCAGTGTGGGTAAAGGACAGATCGATGCCCAAGTGCATCTTCTTCGGCATTGAGTGTTCCGTCGTGCGGCGGGTGGCTCGCGGCTTCTACTGGTAGGCAAGCGTCATGAAGTCCTTCGGCAAGGCGTCGACGCCGATCAATTGCGTGCCTCCAGTTTCGAGCAGAACCGAGAACACCTTGCGGATATCGGCCTCGGTCTGGGGTTCGAACTTGTCCATCATGTCCTCGCGTGCCTCATCCCGAAACAAGGACAGTGCCTGACCTTGCAGCTTCATGATGCTGCCGCGCTCCGCCCATACGGCGTCGTCCTTGCGGAGGATATCGATCGACTCGCGAAGCGCCGCGAGAAAGGCCTTCATTCGCTGGGGATTGGCGGTCGTAAAAGTGCTGTCGGCCGAGTAGAGCAGGAATGGTGTATCGGGCAGCTCCAGCTCTTTGATCAGTTTGCGGATCGTGGCGAGAACGCGGTACTTGCCCGAGGCCACCATGTCGGGGGTGAGCGAGTTGAACATCTGAACCGCGTCGAGCTGCCCCTGGTCCATCAGGCCGCGCAGCAGCGGCACCCCCCCTTCATGGAGCGTCGTCTCCGTTTGCAGGTCGACATGATAGCGGCGCTGCGCATGCGCGCGCATGACGATCCAATCAAGATTGTTTTGGCTGTAGACTCCGATTTTCTTGCCCTTCAGATCGCCGAGATTCTGATGGGGCGAGTCGGTCCGCACGATCACGGTGTTCGCCCAGATCAGAAAAGGTGCAATACCGATCAACTTGACGCCGCCGGCTTGCATGCGCGCGAGCGTGACCCAGTCAAGGATGCCGACGTCGCCGCCGCCAGCCTGAAGCGCGTTCGCGACCGCCTGCGAGGTCGAGGCCGCGATCGGCTGCAGCTCGAACCCGTACTTCTTATCGAGTGCGAATTTCTTGACGACGAACGGGGGAAACGAGTTGGTGCCTGGCTCGTTGTAGAGCAGGCGGACCTTGCCGCCGTCACCTTTGATCTCATTCGCCAGGCCGCTGGCGCTCGGAAGGATTCCGAGTGCCAAGGCGGCGAGCAACGCGGCGGTCAGTTTCCGCGCTGATCCATCGCGCGATCGCCAGAACGAGGACATCGAAACCATCGTCGACCACCTCTCGTGAAACCGGCCGCCTGACGCCGCGTCACGCAGCAAGATTTTCAATGAGCGTCTTGCCTGTGTATCGGGTACGGAAGCGGCCGCGTCGCTGCAGTTCCGGGACCAGAAAGTCCACGACATTGAGGAGATCGCGTGGGCTTGTCTGCGGATGCGCGATCATGAAGCCGCCGCGGCTTCCGGTCGCTTCGAACTCCTCCTCGAAGAAGTCCGCGATTTCCTCGGCCGAGCCCGCCACAGTGTGATTATAGCCGGTCGCGGCCTTCATCCCTTCTTCGAAGAACTCCTCGCGCGTCAGCTCGGCGTCGTCGCCCAGATGGAGCCCGAGCTGATGGACGAAGCCGACCGGCGACGCGTTGGTCGCGGCGATCTGAGCGTTGAGGTCCTTCAGCTTGAAGCGCGCCGGCACTTTGGAGAAGTCATAGCCGGACTGATGCGAGATGAACGCGCCCGCCGCCTCGGGCGGAATAGCCGTCAGGAGCCGCTCCTTGCGTCGTTTGGCCTCCTCTGAGGTCTCGTCCACCACCAGAACGATGTCCCACAGAATGCCGACCTTGGAGGGCTCGCGCCCCGCGGCCTTCAGCTCGGTATCGAGCTCCTCGCGATGCTTGATGTTCACTTTGCGCGGTTTGAACGCCGCGAAGATGCAATCGGCGAACTGCGCCGACGCCTTGATGCCGCGCGGCGAGCCGCCAGCCTGGATCAGCACGGGGCGGCCTTGCGGCGATGGCACGCAGCTGAGCGGTCCCTTGACCTTGAAAAAGGTGCCGCAGTGATTGATTGCCCGCACCTTGTCGGGGTTCGCAATGACCACGCCGGTCTCGCGATCCCAGACGAAGGCGTCGGGCTCGACGCTCGCCCACAGCGCCTTGCAGACCTGAACGAACTCCTCTATCCGGTCATAGCGCGAATTGTGCTCCATCAGCTCGTCGTATCCGTAATTGGCGGCATCGGCGCGCCGGGTCGAGGTCACGACGTTGAAGGCGATGCGACCGCCGGTGATGTGATCGAGCGAATTCAGGAGACGCGATACGTAGTATGGGTGCATGAATGTGGACGAATAGGTGATGCCGAAGCCCAGATGTTTGGTCAGCTGCGACAACGCGGTGATGTAGGGGCTCATGTCCTGGCGCGGCCAACCGATGCCCCACTTCACCGCGTCGTCGGGCGAGCCGCGCCACGTGCTCGGGATGCCGGTGCCGTCGCCGAAGAACAGCATGTCGATGCAGCCGCGCTCGGCAATACTGGCGATCTCTTTGTAGATCGACAGATCGGGATAGATGCGTCCGGTCCAGGATCCCGGAAATCGCCAGCGGCCTTCCAGATGCGTCCATGACAGGTCGAACGCAAGATGCATCTGGGGCTTCATGGGCGGCACTCGTGCTGCACAGGTCGGGTCGAGCTCGTCGTTGATCTACTGGAAGGCGACGGTCATGAACCCGTCTGGCAAAGTCGCAATGCCCAGCACCTCCGGCCCAGCTACGGGCAAATAGGCCGCGAACACTTTCTTGATCTTGGCCTCGGTGTCCGGCTCGAACCTCGACCAGATGTCCGTCCGCGCCTCCTTGCGAAATAGCGCGCTGGCCTCGTCGGGAAACTGCAATTCCCGGCCGCGATCGAGCCAGACCTGATCGTCCGTGCGCAGAATCTGCACCGCGTCTTGATAGGCAGCGACGAATGCCTTTACGTTCTGCGGCTTCGCCGCGACATACTTGGTATCGAAGGCGTACAGCAGGAACGGCGTGTCGGGCATGCCGAACTCGTTGATGAGGTCGCTGATCTTGGCGAGCACGCGCGTTTTGCCCGAGACGATCATCGAAGGCGTGACGGAATTGAACATGTGCGTGGCGTCGAGCGAGCCTTGCTCGAGCAGAGCGCGCAGCAGCGGCGGCGCGCCTTCGTGGATCGTCATTTCCTTTTCGGTGAGCCCGAATTTTTTCTCGCCGACAGCCATCATCGCGACCCAGTTCAGCGCGGTGCGTGAATTGGTGCCGACCTTCTTGCCTTTCAGGTCGCCGATCGTCTTGATGGGCGAGTCCTTCGACACCAGAATAAAATCGGCGCCCCAACGCAGAAATGGGGCGACACCGATGACCGGAATGCCCGAATTGTTCATGCGGGCAATCTCGTTCCACCCGAAGGTGTGGGCGTCGGCGGCGCCGGCCTTCATGGCCGTCATGCCGGCCGCCGGCGTCGTGGTAGGGATCGGGATGAGCTCGAAGCCGTGCTTCTTGTCCAGACCGAATTTGCGGATGGTGAATGGAATGAAGGAATTCGTGCCGCCTTCATTGTAGAGCAGCCGGATCTTGCCGCCGTCTCCAGGAGGCTCCGCATGGGCCGGCAGGGCGCCCAAAGCTAAAGCAGCCAATGCCAGGCAAAAAAACTTCCGGCGTGGATATGCCGCCAACCACATCGCGAGCCTCTCAGTGTTCATCGAGATTGCCGATATGCCCGATCAGCCGCTGTACGACGGTACGGCTCGTCTCGAAGATGCGGACATCCTCGTAGGAGCGAGGGCGCTCCAGTATTGACAGGTCGACCTCGTCACAGAAGTGGCCAGACGGCCCGCGTGTCATCATCAGGATGCGGTCGCTGAGAAATGTCGCTTCGAAGGCATTGTGGGTGACGAACAGAACGGTCGAGCGGAATTCGCCCCAGATCATCAGAAGCTGCTGGCGCAGGCGCCGCGCCGTGAGCTCATCCAGAGCGCTGAACGGCTCATCCATCAAAAGCACTTCCGGGTCGATGGCGAAGGCGCGCGCGATCGCCGCGCGCTGCTGCATGCCACCTGAAAGCTGCAGCGGATAGAAGTCGGCGAACTTGGTGAGCTCTACCAGTGACAGAACGCGCTCAATGCGGCCGGCCCATTCCGACTGGACAAAACCCGCGGTGTTCAACGCGAACTCGATATTCGAGCGGACCGTGCGCCAGGGCATCAGCCTTGGCTCCTGGAACACATAGGCCACCCGAACTCCCGATTCGTGCTGCTCTGAGACTGGCTTGCCGAAGATCGAAGCTTCACCTTCGAAATGTTCGTCGAGCCCGCTCAGGATGTTGAGGAGCGTGGATTTGCCGCATCCGGACGGACCGAGAATGCAGACGAACTCCCCGGGCCGCGTACTGAATGTTGCGTTTTCCACCGCGCGCCATTCAGCGCTGCGACCTTTGCGTGGAAAGACCTTGGTGACATTTGTCAGCTGGAGCGAAGTGACATCCATGAGGGTTGCGCCGGGACACTAGAGTCGGCGCTGAACCGGACGCCATCGGAACAAGCGGCGCTCGATCAGCCCAAGCAGAACGACCTCGATGAACAGCATGATGAACAGGAACAGCAGCGCCTGCGCGAGGACTGCGCCCATGTTGAACATCTGGTAGTAGAATTCGATGCGATAGCCGATGCCGTCACTGCGCCCGAGCAATTCGGTGAACAGCACCATCTTCCAGGCAAGGCCGAGGCCGAAGCGCGCCGAGGCGACGATGATCGGCGCGATCTGCGGCGCAATGACCGAGCGGATGATGCGGCCGCGGGTTGCATGATAGGCCTTCGCCATGTCGATCAGCTTGTAGTCGACGCCTTTGACTCCCTGCCAGATGTTGATCGACAGGATCGGGATGACCGGTACCGCGGCGCCGAGCACGGCGGCGCGATCGTTCAGCCCGATGATCATGTAAATCGTCAGGATCAGCACGAGACTTGGCATCGTCAGCAGACAGACGATCCAGACATCCAGGAAACGCTCCACCTTTCTCGAAATGCCCATGGCGAAGCCGACGATCAGAGAGACGGTCATGGCGATGGAAAAAGCCATGGCGATGCGGCCACCGGTGACGCCGACGTCCGACCAGATCGTCTCCGAGTGCATCTGGGTCCAGAGAATGTCGGCGACAACATGGGGTGCAGGCATGATGCTCGGCGGCAACACGAGGGCCGCGAGATACCAGATCGCGACCAGCGAGAGCACCGACATCAGCGTGATGGCGTTCTCGCCGAGAAAGACCTCGAGCGATCGTCGGAGTTTGGAAACCTCAGGCGAGGGCAGGCGCGCCGGCGTGGCGGCGGAGGCCGGGGCGGCGGCGTCTGCGCCGATCGCGAGGGCGTCCAGCCCAAGACCCGGGGGCGGCGGCACTGGTTCGCAGTCGCGAGCGACAAAGGCTGTCTTGGCTGTCTGCATGCGTTCGAGAAGGTGCCTCATGGCCCCGATCCAAGCGTCGATCGAACACTGCTCCCAGTTGCGAGATGGGTAAATCCGGATTCCGGAGAACAGCGTGTTGCCGAAACGGCAACGCCCATTATTCGAGCAGTTTTGCCGCGCTCGCCCGCAAGGCCTCACCCATCATCATTGCGGCGGCCGACTGCGGTCGCAACGCCGACATGATGATCGTCAGATCCTGCGGTTCGAGCTTCGGATCGACGAGCGGCAAGAACGCGAGCGAGCCCTCGCGCAACTCGCGTTCCAGACCGAGCGTATTCTGAAAGGCAGCGCCGGCCCCGAGCTTTGCGAGCGCGATGGCGAATTCGCGGTTCGCACTGACGACAGCAGGTTGCACTTCGAGCGAGCTCTCGATGATGACGCTTTCCAAAAGTGCCCGGGCCGAGGCGGAGTCATCGGGAAAGATCAAGGGTATGTCAGCCTCGACCAGGTCGTAGATGCGGATGGCGCGGCAACTGGCAAAGGTATTGTCGGGACTGACGACGGCGCCAAACGGCAGCGGCACGGATATGAGGCTGCGCAGGGCGCGCGAACTCGGCGGATTGAAGCAAATACCGACGTCGGCCCGCCCTTCGCGCACACTCTCCACCACCTGGCGCGAGCCGACGAAGTCGCAGCGCACGCTCACCCGGGGATAAGCCTCGCGCATCGAGGCGACCACCTTTGGAACGAAGGCGGGCGCCGCCGGCGCCACCGCCGCGACCGTGACGTGCCCGCGGCGAAGTCCGCGCAATTCGTCGAGCGAGCTCTGCATCCGCCCAAGTCCGCGCAGCACTTGGCTCACATGATCGGCAACAACTTCACCTGCTGCGGTCAATCGAAACCCAGCGGAGCCGCGCTCGATCAGCTTGCCACCGACGAGTGCTTCGACTTCCTTGAGCCGCCGGCTGATCGCTGACGGCGCCACGTTCAGCGCTTTCGCCGCGCCGCGGATCGATCGCGCCTGAACAACCTCGTGAAAATAGAGCACCCAATGCGCGTGCAGGCGAACCGCATCGGAGCGCTTTATGACGCTCTTCATGGCTCTCAATAACCGTCCCCCCGAAACCCATTATCGTCGCAATATCGCGTGCGCCCGTGCCCTCATTTCGGTCAGTGATGATCTGCCGCTGCCTATTTTTTCTGCGCCCAATCACTTTTTTGTTTTCTGTGGACAGTGCTCCGGGGCCGGCGAGCTAGAGCACGCACTCCTTCGATCATGCTCGGCTGCGGCCGTCATGCCGATTGCGCAGGACTAGTTGGCTTGAATTTTGCGAGACGGGAATTCCGACGCGCTCGACGAGCTGAATCGGCCATCGGAGCTCCAGAGGAAGGGGAAAGGTCCGTGTCGCGGAACAAGAAGTTTCATTTGGCGTGGTTCACCAACTTCGTGCAGGACGAATGGAACGAGCCATTCGCGTCGGCCGGGGGTACCCCGTCGGCAGATTTCTTCATCGACATGGCGAAGAACCTAGAACGCGCCTGCTTCGACTACATTATCTTTGAAGACAAGCTGATGGTCTCCGAAGCCTATGGCTCGAGCTCCAAGGCCTACCTGAAAGGCGGCATTCAGGTGCCGAAGCACGACCCGGCGCCGCTCGTTGCCGTGCTGGCCTCGCACACCCGTCATCTTGGAGTTGTGGCGACGCTCTCGACGCTTGGCTATCCGCCCTACCTTCTGGCTCGTCTGTGCTCGACCATCGATCATATCGCGCATGGCCGTTTCGGCTGGAACATCGTCACCAGCGGCGAAGATGCCGCGGCACAGAATTTTGGCTTGAACAAGTTGCCGGAGCACGACCTTCGCTATGAGATGGCCGACGAGTATATGGATCTCGTCAACCAGCTTTTTGACTCGTGGGATCCCGACGCGGTTGTGATGGATCGGGAAACGGCGACTTACGCCGATCACACCAAAGTCCGGCCAATTTATTTTGAGGGAAAATATTACAAGTCACGCGGGCCCTTGAACACCGCACCTTCGCCGCAGAGGCGGCCGACTTACGTTCAAGCCGGCGGGTCCGAGAAGGGCCGCGATTTTGCGGCGAAGCATTCAGATTCCATTATCGCCGGGGCAAACGGCATCAGGGGTAAGAAGGAATTTCGCGAGGATATCCGCAGGCGTGCCGAAAAATTCGGCCGCAACCCGGACGACATCAAGGTTTTGTATCTGTTCAAGATCGTGTTGGGTGAAACCGACGCGGAAGCCAAGGAAAAGTACGCGCGCGGTATCGCCCAACCGCGCTTCATTGATCGTCAATTGGCGTTGATCAGCGGAATCACCGATATTGATTTCGCGCGCTTCCCGCTGGACGAGCCGCCGCCGCCCGGCCTGACCACCAACGGAGAGTCAGCCTCACTCGAGCGCTTTCTCCAGTACGGCAGCGGCCGAACCATACGGCAACTGGCGCAGGACAAAGCGGCCGATCTGGTCGGCACGCCGGATCAATGCGCCGAACAGATGGGCGAGATAATGGAAGCCGTCGGTGGCGACGGCTTTCTGCTCAATCATCCATTTCACCACATCAACCGCCGCTACATCCTGGAAGTGACCGACGGTCTTGTACCGGCGCTGCAAAAGCGCGGTCTCGTGCGAACCAATTATTCGAGGCCGACGCTTCGCGAGACGCTGCGCGAATTTTAACAGCCTTCAAAATAATCAATCGCCAGCGGGGTCACAGATGAAGCTTGTTTCAGTCACACTCACACTCACAGTCATGGGTTTCGCGATGGCCGCTGCCGGCGTCGCAGTGCCCGCGGAGAGCGTGCCCGCCGTTCAGGGCGACGGCGGTGTCTTACGGATGACCAACAACCAGGCTGGGACCAACGCGTTCGCGTTCTACACCATCAAGAAATTCAAGCTCGACGAGAAATATGGCTTCAAGATTCAGGAGATCGTGGTCAGCGGTTCGCTCGCTGCGATGACCGCGTTGCGGGCCGGCGGAACCGATATGGTCGTCGCAGATCTCATGTCGATCGCAAACCTGCGACATGCCGGCGAAAAGATGATCGCGGTTGTCCCGATGTTTCGATGGGGCGATCAGATCGTCGTTCCGGCGAATTCGACCATTAAAGATCTCGGCGATCTTCGCGGCAAGAGAGTCGGAACGGACAATCGCAACAATGCGACATGGTTCGTCATCGTGGCTGCAGCGCTCAAGCTGCATAATCTTAATCTGGAGAAGGACGCTCAAGTGCATGCGGGGAGCGTGAGCCTGTTGCGCGGGCTCATGGAGCAAGGCCAGCTTGACGCAACTTTCATGTTCAACAACATCACGCCTGCCATGACGGTCAGCGGCAAGTTCCGTGTGCTTTATGAGATGCGTGAGCTGATTTCGGCCCTCGGGCTCGATGGTGATGTCCCGTTCCTGTTTCACGCGGTGTCGGAAGCCTATGCGGCGGCGCATCCCGCCAACGTGAAAGCCTATTTGGCGGCATACCGCGAAGCGGTCCAGATCCTCAACACCGACGACGACATCTGGATCGAGGTTGGCAGGCGCCAGAAAATGGATGATGCCGTGATCCCGCCGCTTCGTGACGAGATGCGCCGCGACCTCATGAGCAGGTTTGAGTTGACGACGGAAACTGCCGTGCGAAACATTTTTGCCGTTCTGCTCGCGACCGCAGGTCCGGCCGTATTAGGCATGAGCAAGCTTTCAGATCAGTTCATGACGAACGAGTATCAGTAAGGGCTTGTGAGAACGACGCGATACTCGGGTCGGAGGGGGAACGCAGATGATGCTCGTCAATGTGGTTAAACTAACTGGCTTTGTGCTCGGCCTCGCTTTCGGATTCGGTGCTCATGCCCAGGAGGTCGTCAAGGGCGATGGTGGCACCGTGCGGCTGCTCTATAGCGAGTTCGGATCGAACTCGTTCCCCGCGAAGGCGATGAAGAGGTTCGAGCTCGACAAGAAGCACGGTATTGTTATCGAACTCGTCGCGAGTGTGAGTGACAAAGCCCGGATGTCCACGCTGCAAGCCGGCGGCGCGGAGGTCGGCACCCTTGATTGGGCTGACGTCTCGCGGATGCGCAATGCCGGAGTCGATATCGTCGGCGTCTCACCTTTCCTGCGCTTAGGAGCGGATTTCAGCGTGGTCCCGGTCGACTCTCCGATCAAGACGCTCGGCGACCTGAAAGGGAAGAAATTCGGGGTTTATAATCGGAATAGTCTCGACTTTGTCCTCGAGCGCGCCGTCGCCAAGGCCAAGTATCAGGTTGATCTCGATAAGGACGCGACCATACAGGAGGGCTCCGGGCCGCTGATGTGGGCGTTGATGGATCAGGGGCAACTCGACGCAACGGAGGCGTTCAACTCCGTCGCGCCCGCGATGATCGCGACGGGGAAATACCGCGCGCTCGCCAAGGTCAGCGATCTGGTTACCCAGCTCGGGCTGCCCGAAACGCCTTATCTATTCTATGCGTTCAACGGCACGTGGGTCAAAACCCATATGCAAAACACGCGCGCTTTTGTTGCTGCGTATCACGATGTAATCGACCTGCTCCGTACGAACGATCAGATCTGGATTGACCGCGGCGGTGAAATGAAAATGCCGCCCGATGTCGCGGCAGCGTTCAGAAAGGAGGCAAGGGGAGATTTCCTGCGCTCCTTCTCTCCGGCGGTCGAGGCCAACATTAAGACTGTGTTCGACACTTTGCTGCCGATTGCAGGCCCTGGCGTGTTCGGTTTCACGGAGGTCCCCAAAGGGATTCTGTCGCTCGACTACCAATAGGGCTCGCACTCGCCATCGGAGACCGCCCCATGAACAAGATGCGCCTTGCCTTCGACCTTTCCAAAACGCATTTGGAAGGCCGCTGGCGCAGCCCCGGCTCGTGGACCAACTACACCTATCCCGATCCTGGCCAATTCGAAGAGGTCGCCCGCATCGCCGAGCGTGGTTGCATGGACATGCTGTTCTTCGGCGATGGCACTGGGGTGGCAAGCACCTATGGCGGTTCGCAGGACGAAGCGGCACGTTGGGGAGTAGGCTGGCCGCGACACGATATGAGCCCCTATATCGTCGGCATGGCGCGCCTTACCAGCCATATTGGTTTCGGGCTGACTTATTCCTCGACGTTCATGCACCCCTTCTATGTCGCGCGCCTTTTGAATTCACTCGACCACGTGACGCGAGGCCGAATTGCTTTCAATGTTGTTGCGTCCACGCGTCGTTCCGACGCGGCCAATTACGGCTTCGATGAGTTGATGGAACACGATTTGCGATATGAACGCATGGAGGAGTTCATCAAGGTCTGTAAAGCCTTATGGGACAGCGTCGAGCCCGAGGCGTTCAAATGGGACCGAGAATCGGGCGTGGTGGCCGATCCCGACAAAGTTCACGCGATTCATCACGCGGGAGAATTCTTCCGTGTGCGTGGTCCGCTCAATACGGTTCCGTCGCCGCAGCGGCATCCGGTTTTGGTGCAGGCTGGCGGCTCGCCGCGTGGCATCAAGGCTTCCGCCAATTTCGCCGACATCATCTTTGCCAGCGCCAATTCGCATCGGGCGATGGCCAGGCACCGCGCCGCTCTCGACGACGCGCTTGTCGCGGAAGGGCGTGATCCGTCCAAAGTAGGCATGTTGTTCGCCGTCTCGGTTCTCGTCGCCGAGACCGAGCAGGAAGCCGTGGCTCGCCGCGAGGCTGTCCTCGATCTTTTGCCGCGAGAAGCCGTCGCGTCATACCTGTCGGACAATTGCGGCTATGATTTCTCGCGCCTTCCGGCGCGCTTCTCTCCTGGAGAGCTGAACGAGATTATCGCCGCCACCAATGCCTCTCCCGTCGGTTTCGTTCACAAATTGGCGAAGGAGATCGGCGAACAAACCGAAATTTCGCAAGATGAGTTTTTCGAGCACGGCCGCAAGATGGTGACGGACTATGAGCGCACCTTTGCCGGAACCCCGGTCCAAATGGCCAACGTGCTGGAAGAGGCTTTCGAGGCCGGCGGCAGCCGGGGCGGCTTCATGTTCGCGAGCGCACCCACCACGCCGCACGACCATATTCAGATCGTCGATCTGTTGATTCCTGAACTACGCCGCCGTGGGCGTTTCCGTACCGAGTACGAAGGCAAGACGCTGAAGGAAAATCTGGCGCTCTGAGCGCCCGCAATGGGAGTTGGTGCTGAGCTATAAGCATGAGCGTGAATTACGCCTCGCGAGCTGGCACTGTTCACTGCTGCCGGTGAAGTATAGCCTCTCGTGACGCTGCATAGGTTCGAGGGCGTCCATCAGGAGCTGCTATTTGAAAATCTCCGCACTCGCCGTCCTGTTGGTTGCGCTCAACATCGGGACCGTCGAACCGGTTTGCGCACAAGCCTATCCATCTGCGCCGCTAAAGATCATCTCGGACTCCGCTCCTGGCAGCGCGCCGGATGTGATCCTGCGCATCGTTGCAGACCAGCTGGGTCGACATTGGGGGCAGCAGACCGTCGTGCTGAATCAGCCGGGCGCCGGCGGTTCGCTCGCGGTGCGCGCGGCGTCTGCTGCCGCAGCCGACGGTTACACGTTGTTCATGGCGGTCTCATCGACCTTTGTGAGCATCAAGGGCGATGCGCCCAACATCCCGGTGCAAGTTCCGCAGGACTTTCAGCCTGTGGGTCTGGTCAGCGAGCAGCCGATGTTCATTACCGTGTCGCCGCTGACCGAGGTCCATTCGCTTGCGGACCTCGTTGCGCTGGCGAAGCAGAAGCCGAGCGAAATCGCGTATGCCGTTGCCGGACGCGGTCGCCAGAGTCACTTGACCGGAGAGCTTCTGGAGCGGCGCGCCGGCATCAAGCTCTTGGTAGTTCCCTATTCCGGCGGCCCCGCGCAGGCCATGGGCGACCTTTCAAGCGGACGCGTGCACATGCTCATCGAAGGCGGTACCGCGTTGATCGGTGCGATGCAGGCCGGACACCTGCGTGCGATCGCCGTCGGATCTGAGCGTCGTCTGGCCGAATTCCCCGATCTGGCCGCCGCTGCCGAAACCATACCGCAGTTTCGCAGCGCCGGCTGGCTTGCCTTGCTGGCGCCGCTAGGCACGCCGGACGATATCGTTGGCAAGGTCTCGGGCGATTTACGGAAGGTTCTCAGCCAGCAGGAGGTGCGCTCGAAGCTTGCCGCGCTCGGGAGCTACACGCACCCGCTGTCATCAGCCGACACATTGGAATTCATTCAGACCGAGCAGCGGACCTGGGGACCGATCCTGGAGGATCTTGCGCGCACGCGGTGATGGGAGCACCCGTCTCGGTGATCGCCGGAGGCATCGGCGCGACCTGAATTCGATGTGTCGCGCGCCTTTCTCGTCAAGCGAACCCATAATACAAGCCCCACAGTTGGCGGTTCATGCGCCCCGGAGATCGCAGTTGTCCAAACTGAACATCAGCTTTGCGTGCTGCCCTTATGACCGATTGAACCCGATCATCAGCGGACGTGTTCCGGTCGAAGGATGCGACTGCAACTTCTTTCCGCTGCGCGCGGAGGAGCTTTTCCCGCGCGTGTACAGCACACAGGATTTCGACGTCACCGAGCTCTCGGCCAGCTCGCACATCCTCACGGCGCTGCGCGGCGATTCTAAATACCTGGCGATCCCGGCCTTCGTATCGCGCGTGTTCCGTCATGGCGACATTTATATTCGCACCGACCGGGGTATCCGCGAGCCCTCCGACCTGCGCGGCAAGATCGTCGGGGTGCCGGAATATCAGATGACGGCGGCACTCTGGATCCGCGGCATCCTCGCCGACGAATACGGCGTGAGGACATGCGAGATCCGCTGGCGGAACGGCGGGCTGCAGAAGCCCGGCCGCGGTGAGCGCACCCCCATCAAGCTGCCTCAGGAGATCGAGCTGCAACCCATTCCAGCGGACAAGACGCTGTCCGGCATGCTAGCCGCGGGCGAGCTCGATGCGCTGATCACCGCCGTGCAGCCGCGCTGCTACATCGAGAAGGTGAGGAACGTCGACCGGCTGTTTCCGGCCTATCGCGCCGTTGAGGAGGACTATTTCCGCAAGACCGGCATGTTCCCGATCATGCACCTGATGGCGGTGCGCAAGACGCTTGCGGAGCAGCACCCCTGGCTGCTTGGCAACGTGTTCAAAGCGTGCCTGCAGGCCCGCAATCTCGCAGTCGAGGAGATGAAATCCACCGGCATGTTCTATGCCATGCTTCCGTGGCTCTCGGATGATCTTCAGCGGGCCTACGACGTCATGGGCCCGAACATGTGGCCTTACGGCGTAACCGCGAATCGCAAGGAGCTGGAGGCCATGTTGCGGTGGTCGTTTGAGCAGGGTCTGGCGCCGCGGCATGGGAAGGTCGAGGAAATCTTCGGTCCCGGTATGACTGAGGCACGTTGGGACACCAATCACTCGCCGTGACGGCTGGAGGGTTAGCTGAAAATTGGCGAATCCCCCGAGGCCGCTCAGCGGAGCATGCCGTTACAAGCGTGCTGGCAGCTGTCTGCTGTCGATGCCGCGCCAGAATATCTCGGCGATCACCTTGTCATTGCCGCTGCTGGCGGTCTTCCATGTTCGCCACCCACAGGCAGTGGATGCGTTGCGCGGGTGACACCATGTCATTGTCTCGTGCGGCTGATGAACCGGTTCATTCCCACGTCGGCGCTCCAGACCCGGCGGTGCGCATCGAGCATGTAGGGCAGGGCCGCCCTGCGTGAATGGACGACCTGGTCATAATCCTTGATGAAGTGTCGCATTAGGTCGGCGACTTCGCGCCGCAAGGCATCTTCATCGATCGTCTGCACCTTTCGTTGATGCATCACCATCCGCCCGTCGACCATGACACTTTCGACGCCGCGACCGGCTTCGGTGTAGACCAGCTGACGCGCCGCGCTGTTGTAAGGCAGATACGCCACATCGTTCAGATCGATCAGCACCAGGTCAGCTTTGTAGCCAGGCTTTAGCGCGCCGAGCTGACCGGCAAGCCCAGCACCGCGGGCGTTGCCGACTGTGGCGTGGCGCAGCGCTTCATGCGCCAAGGGTGGGCCCGGTTCCGGCTTGCTCACCGCCGCGAACAGGCAGAAGAGTTTCATCGCCTGGAACATGCTCTGCACGTCGCTGCCGCTGCAATTATCGCAGCCCATGCCGAGCCTCACGCCCGCCTCGCGGAGATCGAGCACCGGCGCGATGCCGCTCTTGAGCTTCATGTTGCTGAGATGATTGAGCACGATGCCGGCATCAGCCTGCGCCATGCGCTCCATCTCGGCGCGGCTGATCCAGACGCTGTGCACGATGTTGAGCCGCGGATTCAGCATGCCGTTGTTTTCCAGATAGCTGATCAGCGAGCCGTCATGCTTGGCGAACTGCTCCCGGGCAATCAGCGCCTGGCCGCGCGTCTCGTAGACATGGGTATAGATGGGCAGGTCATGCTTGTGAGCGAGATCACAGCAGCCTTGCAGCATCTTGGGCGTGCAGCGCTGCGGGGCAAACGGCGCAACCGCCCAGTGCAGCGTGCCTTGCTCCTTGTGGCGCTTGAACTGGTGTTCAATAAAGTCGAGCTGGTCCTTCACCGGCCGGCCTGTGGTCCCGAGCATCTCCCGCACGTCCTCGGGCAGGCCGTCGGCGTCGCGCACCATGGCGATGGGCGGCAGGTCCCAGACCATGGGTGAGAACACGACGCGAATGCCGATCTCGCGATAGGCCTCGATCACCACGTCAGTGCCGGCATCATCGAGCGGCACGAGCCCGAGCATGTCCTGGACAGTGGTGATGCCACACCGCAGAGACTCGAGAGCCCCTACCAGCGTGCGTGCACGCAGCTCCTCCTTGCTGCGGTTGGCGCCCATGGGCAGCGTGTAGAGCAGCCACATTTCCAGCGGCAGCTCTTCGAACATGCCTCGGCACAGCGTGTCATGCGAGTGATAATGGGCGTTGATCAGGCCAGGGATGATCAGCTTCCCGGTCGCGTCGATCACCCGGTGCCCGTCGCTTGGGAGTTGCGGACCAACCGCCGAAATCGTGTCGTTTTCAATCAGGATGTCGGCAATGGCTGGCCGATGAATATCTCCATCGTGGTCGTAAACCTGTCCGCCTCGAATCAATGTCTTGGTTGGGTCTAACATTCAATTCTCTACGTCGGTCGCTACGGGCCGGCTTGCAGGCTAGGTGGCGACGAATTGCTTGGCGCTTGCAGATGCGTCGGTCAATCTTTTCACCCGGCTTTTTCTGAACCTCAATTCCTCATCGTGAATTGCCAGCCACGGCTGGCTGCAGCAAAGCCCGACTGAGCCCACGGCGAGCAGGATCCACGATATGACCACAATGGGTGCCAGCCAGCGCCTCTCGGACGCTGTCGCCGGCAATCAGGTCACTGCCACCGAGTTGGCATGATTTTTGGTTGCAACGCTCAAGACCATCCGTCTGCATCTCAGGAAATGACTCGATGATCGCAATGATGCCCGCTGCTGACAGCCGAGTACTTCGGAATGCGTACGGGTGCTTTCCCACGGGAGTGACTGCCATTTGTGCACTTGTCGGCGGGCAGCCCGTTGGTATGGCAGCAAGCTCCTTCACGTCCGTCTCTCTCGAACCCCCGCTGGTCTCGGTCTCTGTCCAAAGCAGCTCCCAGACCTGGGCTGTCCTAAGCTCTTGCAAACGCGTGGGCGTGAGCGTTTTGGGCGAGGCACACAGTGACGTTTGCCGCCAACTTTCCGCCAGGACTGGGGACCGGTTCACGAGCGTCGATTGGGAGGTGAGCCCGGCGGATGCGTTGTTCATCTCCGGTGCAGCGCTCTGGCTTGAGTGTTCGATTCATCAAATTGTCGCCGCCGGAGATCATCAGCTTATCCTTTTGAAGGTCGAAACACTGGGAGTCGCGCCGGATGTGCCTCCTCTGGTGTTTCATGCAAGTCGCTTCCGAGCATTGGCCGCTGGGTAGAAACACAAAAGCGTTTGCCAGCCTTGGCTTCTGGACAAGTGACGCTTGCGGCCATCCAATGCGCGCCCCCAGGGTGCAGCAAAGTCTCTTCTCTGGGGCAGCCCGCGATTCTGGAAAAGGAGAGCTGTCACATGCAACGACGCGGTTTTCTCATCAATACGGTCGCGGCTCTCCTGGCTCCAGCTGTTGCAGGCGCTCGGGGCGCCTGGCCGGAGAGGCCCATTACGCTTGTCGTGCCATTCGGTGCAGGCGGTTCGGCAGATCTGGTCGCGCGCATGTTCGGGCAGCACTTTCAGGTCAAATACGGCATAGCCGTTACAGTCGAGAACAAGGGTGGCGCGGGGGGAACCATCGGTACGGCTTCGGTCGCCAGGGCCGCCCCGGACGGCTACACGCTGGTCCTGGGCACGGTAAGCACACACGCCATCAATCCGGCCCTTTATGCGAGGCTTCCGTTCAATGCCGAAACCGACTTTGAACCTATTTCGCCGATTGTCCGGCTGCCCAATCTGCTGGTCATCAACAACAAACTTCCGGTCAAGACTGTCGCCGAGCTTGTCGCCTATCTGAAGGCCAACGATGGGAAGGTGAACTTCGGGTCGGCAGGGAATGGCACGTCCGGCCATCTCTCGACTGTCATGTTCATGAAGGCCATCGGCGTCACCATGACGCATGTTCCGTTTCGCGGCACGTCTGACGAGATGTCGGCCATGGTTGGCGGGCACATTGATCTTGCCATCGACAGCATGACCACGATCTGGCCGATCGCGAAGTCCGGCGAAGTCCGTCCGCTGGCCGTGACGACGCCCCAGCGTGTGGCCACAGCGCCTGATTTGCCGACGATCGGCGAAACAGTCCCAGGGTTTGAAGCGATCGGCTGGCAGGGTTTGTTTGCACCGGCCAAAACGCCACCTGCGATCGTCGAAGAGCTTGCAGCGGAAGTGAAGCGAATCTTCTTGCAGCCGGAACTTGTGCTGGCCTTGAAGGACGTCGGGGGCGAGCCGCTGCCCATGCGGCCTGACGAATTTGCCCGCTTTGTGCAATCTGAGCGAGTGAAGTGGGGGGCCGTGGTGAGGGACGCCGGTCTTCGGATTGAATGACATTGCGAGGCCATGTGGGTTGGTGACTCATGTGTTTTAATGCGGTCGACTGTTCGCGTGACCGCTGTTTGAGGGACCAAGCTCGTGGCCAAGAAAATACACCTGGCATTCGATATCTCGTACACGCACCTCGACGGTCGTTGGCGAATGCCGGGGTCGTGGACCGGCCGAACCTATCCCGACCTCGACGTCTACGAGGAAATTGCCCGGATTTCCGAACGCGGTTGCATCGATATGCTGTTCTTCGGGGACGGCACCGGCATTCCCGATACATGGCAGGCATCTCGCGACGAGGCGGTGCGCTGGGGCATCGGCTGGCCGCGACACGACATGAGCCCGGTGATCACGGCTATGTCGCGCGTCACCAAGCACGTCGGGTTTGGTTTGACCTACGCG
This sequence comes from Xanthobacteraceae bacterium, assembly GCA_045811525.1. Lineage (GTDB taxonomy): Bacteria > Pseudomonadota > Alphaproteobacteria > Rhizobiales > Xanthobacteraceae > VAZQ01. Next base: position 53,724 of record JBJMTV010000003.1, read on the forward strand.
TCCACCTTCATGCACCCGTTCTATGTCGCAAGACTCTTCAATTCGTTGGATCACGTCACCAACGGGCGGATCGCCTTCAACGTGATTGCCTCGAGCCGCGGGGCCGATGCAGCGAACTACGGTTTCGACGAGTTGATGGAACATGGCCTTCGCTACGACCGCATGGAGGAGTTCATCGACGTCTGTCGCGCGCTCTGGGATAGCGCGGCACCCGACGCCTTCAGTTGGGATCGCGAAACCGGTGTCGTCGCCGATCCAGCCAAGGTCCACGCCATCAATCATGTTGGAAAGTTCTTCAAGGTGCGGGGGCCGCTCAACTGCATGCCCTCGCCGCAACGTCATCCAGTGCTGATCCAGGCCGGTAGCTCGCCGCGCGGCATCAAGGCGTCGGCTTACATCTCCGATCACATCTTTGCGCGCTGGCCCCCGGCGGCGGAGAAAGCAAAGCACCGCGCGGTGCTCGACCAGGAGCTTGCAGCTGCCGGTCGCGATGCCTCCAAGGTGGGCGTGCTTTGGGGGTGCGGTTTGATCGTGGCGGAAACCAAGCACGAGGCCGAGGCGCGACGCGAGCAGCTCCTGACAATGATTCCGAAGGAAGCGGTTGGGCCTTACCTGTCGCACAACTCCGGTTATGATTTCTCGAAGCTGCCGGCGCGCTTCAAGCTGACCGAGCTCAACAAGGAGATCGCTGCTGCCAACGCCTCACCGGTTGGTTTTGTCTACAAGCTTGCCAATGCGCTCGGTCAAGATGCGGAGGTCTCACGCGATGAGTTCTTCGAATATGGGCTGCGCACCGCAACGAATTACGACCGCACCTTTGCGGATACCGCGCCTAAGCTCGCTGACATGCTGGAACGGGAGTTCGAGGCCGGCGGCAGCCGCGGAGGCTTCATGGTGGTGCATCCCCAGGCGGTGCCACGGGATCTGCTGAACGTGGTCGACCTGCTGGTGCCCGAGTTGCAAAGGCGCGGGCGCTTCCGCAAATCCTATGAGGGCAAGACGCTACGGGAGAACCTCCTCGAGTAGGGAAGGGCCCAGGGCTCGCAGGTTGCATTCTTGGTTCCGCGCTAGATGCTGGCTCGGGCGCAAGTCAGATCGGCCCCACGCAAGCACTCGGTTGGTCATCCCACCAAGGGTGCCGCCAGAGGAAGTGACTGGAAAAAAGGAACACTTTTGGGAAGGACGCAGACAGTCAGCGTGCTAAGCTGATGCAATCGGAGTGACGATGTCTGCGCGCGCGAGTGAAGGATTCCATCGCGCTCACCCGATAGGCGCCGCCATATGCGTGAGCGCCGGCAAAGCGACAGGGAGGAAATCGTGATCAGAACAGCGTTTGCAGCAGGTAGCGCCATTGCCATCACGCTCGCGGTATCCTGGCAGCCTGCCTTCGCCCAGGGCGAACCCGATCAACGGCTCGGCAGAGTCCACTTCGATACCTCCTGCAACGAGGAAGCCCAACGCCGTTTCGATCGTGCCATGAGGTACCAGCACTCGTTCTGGTACCGCGAGTCAAAAGCCATCTTCGAGGAAGCTCTCAAGGCCGATCCCGAATGTGCAATTGCCTATTGGGGGATTGCGCTCAGTCTCCTCAATAACCCGCACGCTCCGCCTCCGACGGAGAATCTACCAGTCGGATTGGCTGCCCTCCAAAAAGCCAAGGCGCTGGGTGCCAAGACGCAGAGGGAAGGGGACTACATCGATGCGCTCCTGGTATTTTACACGGACTACGACAAGATCGATCACCGCACGCGTGTTCAAGCGTATGTCAAAGCGATGGAATCACTCGCCCAGCGTTATGCAAGCGACGACGAGGCTCAGATCGAGTACGCGATCTCATTGAATGTAGGCGCCTCACCAACCGACAAGACCTATGCCAATCAGCTCAAGGGCGCAGCGATTCTGGAGCCAATTTTCAAACGCCAGCCGCAACACCCCGGCGTCGCCCACTACCTGATCCATCTCTACGACTATCCGCCGATTGCCGAGAAGGGGCTCGATGCCGCCAAGCGCTACGCACAAATAGCGCCCGCAGCTCCGCACGCCCAGCACATGCCCTCTCACATCTTCACGCGCGTCGGGTATTGGAAGGAATCAATTGACTCCAACACGGCCTCATTGCGGTCTGCCAAGGCAGACAAGGAATGGGACGACGGGATGCACGGCATGGACTATCTCGTCTATGCGCATCTGCAACTCGGGCAGGACAAAGCCGCGCGCGCTGTCGTGGACGAGATGTCGACAACGGAAGGATATAAGCGTTTTGCCGGATACTATGCCCGCGCCGCAGCGGAGGCACGTTATGTGGTGGAGCGCGGCGATTGGAAGGCAGCGGCGCAGCTGCAGCCCCGGCAAAGTCCGGTTGCTTATGCGGATGCGGTCACCTATTTCGCCCGGGCGCTCGGCGCCGCCCGCTCCGGTCAGCCGGCCGCGGCCAAGGCAGACATCGCAAAGCTGATAGAGCTGCGTGACAAGTTACGCGAAGCCAAGGACGCCTATTGGTCGGAGATCGTGGACATTCAGGCGCAAGTCGCGACTGCCTGGACCCTTCTTGCGGAAGGAAAGCACGACGCGGCGCTCGCAGCGATGAGCGCGGCAAGCGATCTCGAAGACAAGACGGAAAAACATCCCGTCACGCCAGGGCCGTTGGCGCCTGCTCGCGAGCTCTATGGCGCGATGTTGCTGGATCGCGGGATGGCAAAAGAAGCGCTGGTTGCCTTTCAGGCGACACTGAAGAAGGAGCCGCATCGGCTCGGTGCAACCCTCGGCGCAGCCAAGGCGGCCGAGAAGCTCGGCGATGCTGCCCAAGCGCAGCAGTATTATGCCGATGTCACTGCGCTCACTTCGACGGCCGATCCGGTGAGGCCGGAAATCGCAGAGGCGAGGGCGTTTCTGCAAAGAAAGTAATCGGTGTCGCACTGACCAGTGCTAGGAGCGGCCCGGTCGACAGGGGGCCGCAAGGGTGATGATCAAGTCGCCAAGCCAGCCCCGCATGCTTGTCTGGTGTGCTATTGATTTGCAGCAAGCATGCAAGCGCGGCCAGGAGCTCTCGTGAAAACGTTCTCTCTCGTCCTCCTGGCAGCCGTGCTGTTTGGGCCAGCCGCGGCGTCGGCGGCCTCGGCGCAATTGAACGTCCTGATATCCGATGGATTCAGCGGCGCATACGAGCAACTGCTGCCCGAGTTTGAAACGACGAGCGGCATCAAGATTACGACCGGGTCCGGTGCGTCGCAGGGGGCAGGACTACAAACAATCGCCGCGCAGCTCGCCCGCGGTGTGCCTGCCGATGTGGTGATCCTCTCGCGGGAAGGTCTGAGCGAGCTCATCGATGCAAACAGAATTGTCGCCGGAACGGACGTCGACCTTGCGCGAGTGCCGCTGGGCGTGGGGGTACGAGCCGGCTCGCCGAAGCCGGACGTAAGCACCGTCGAAGCGCTGAAAAAGGTTCTGCTCGATGCCAAAACCATCGCAGTCCCTGAAAGCACAAGCGGTATCTGGCTTGCCACTAAGCTCTTTCCGCGGCTTGGTCTCGCCGAGAAGATCAACGTCAAGGCGACGCCGCGCGGCTCGCAGGCAACCGAGATGGTGGCAGCAGGAGCCGCGGAGATTGTAGTCATGCCGGTGAGTGAAATCGTGCACGCGCGAGGCGTAGACCTGGCGGGGATCATTGCGTCGGAAATACAATTTGTGCAGACGTTTTCAGCCGCCGTTGTGGCCGGCTCCGGAGACATTGAATCGTCAAAGCGCCTGATCGATTTTCTTGCCTCCGCCCGGGCGGCCGAGGCAATACGAAAAGCCGGGATGGAGCCGCTTACAACCTCGAGGTAGGACGGAAGAGCACGACCTCTTAGGTTAGCGCCGTTTACGGAGCCGCGTCCTCCGCTCAGCCCGCTGGTAGGGCAACCTGCTCAGCCCAGGCTGGTGCCAAGAAGGACGAGAATGGCGGCTGCGAAACCGGCTACGACCAAGCCGAACTCGATGGCTGCCTGGCGCACGTCAGCGAGCATGTCCTGCATTGAAGCCTCCCGTCATTGCCCCTGCGCGACACAATGTGGCCATCTTTCTTTCTGGGAGGTTAACGGGCGGTTAATGACCGATGAAGGGGGTGGCGCTGTGGCATACTTGCAACTGGTTCTCACGCTTGACCGCCCTCATAGCGGCTCCGTCGTGCAGGGATGCTCCCTACTCCAAGGTGATGTTGAGCCGCTTGATGAGCGGCGCGTAACGATCAGCGGTGCGCTGCATCTCGGTGGCGACCTCCTCAGCGGTCATGGGCGTCGCCTCGAAGCCGATCTGCGTGAAGCGCTCGCGCAGTGGCGGCGCAGCGATGACCTTGTGCAGGGCTTCACTGATCAGCCCAATAACCGGCTTCGGCGTGGCGGCCGGGGCGAATACCATGAAATGTGCGCCGCCATTGATGCCCGCCGATCCCTGCTCGGCCGTCGTCGGAATCTCGGGCAAAAGCTCGGAGCGCCGATCCTGCGCCACCGCGAGCGCCTTGAGTTTGCCGTCGGCGATCAGCGGCTTGGTCGTGCCGGCCAGGAACACGCCAAAATCGAGCCTCGCGGTGATGAGGTCGGTCATGGCAGGTCCGCCCCCGCGGTAAACGACGTGGGTGAATCGAGCGCCGGTGCGCTGGGCGATCTCTTCCGCGGCAAGGTGCTGTTGCAGGCCCTGGCCCGGGCTGGAGTAGTTGAGGCCTTGCGGCCGGGCCTTGCTCAACTCCACGAGTTCCTTGATGTTGCCCACCGGCACCGAGGGCGCAGCCACGAACAGCACGGGCGTGACGCCCACGCCGCCCACTGGCGCGAGATCCTTCATGGGATCGTAAGCGAGCTTGGCAAAGCTGTGCACGAAAGTGGCGATGACGGTCGCATTGACGAGCAGTGTGCAGCCGTCGGGGGCGGCGTTCACCACCGCGAGGGTGCCAATGTTACCCGTCGCGCCACTTCTGTTCTCGACAATGAGAGGCTTCTTTAGCAGCGGTTCCAATTGCTCCGCGACGACGCGCGAGGCGACATCCGTCCCACCCCCGGGAGGGTAGGGCACGATCAGGCGCACCTGCGCGCAGGGCAGATCCTCGGCCGGCGCCGCAGCAGTGCTCACCAACAGGGCGGCAAGTACGGCCAAAATTCTGCGCATCGCATCCTCCGCGAAATGTTGGTCCACCAAGGTCGCCCCCCACACGTGCGCCCGACGCGGCCAGTCATTTCCTCAACGGGATTGTTGACCGCTCGCGCGCTCTCACAGGTTGAGTTTCGCCCTGATCGCGTCCGCGCCGCTCGACAGGAGCTTACGGTCTACTGAAACCTGTTCGAAGCGACAGCGCGCGAAGCGCTCCTTCTCTGCGAACGGCACCGTGGCATCGATGCCGAGCTTGGCACGAATGCCGTTCTGGCCGATGCGGATGTATTCATGCCCGCGTGCGGCCGGCATCAGCACGAGATCGCGCGATGCCTCCATGCGCGTGGCGAGCGCATACTCGACGTCCAGCGGGTCGCGAATGTCGATGTCCTCGTCGACCACGACGACAAGGTCGAGATCCTTGAGCGCGCCAAATGCGGCGAACATGGCGTTGCGCTGCATCCCATCGTGCTGCGGCGTCGACTTCCGTACCTGGACAACCGCGTGAAACCGGTGCAGGCCCCCGGCGCTCATGTCGGCGTCTATCACGATCGGCACGGCGGCTTGCAGCACTTTGAGGAGGCTTGCCTCCAAGACGTACTTGCGCAGCATGATGGTCTCGCGCCCATAGCCATTGATGGCGTGATAGATCGGCTGTTCACGATGGGTGAGCGCCGTGATCTCCAGCACGGGTGCCTGATCTGCGGGTGAGAGATAGCCCACGAACTCCCCGAACGGACCTTCGCTCACAGTCACATCGGTGAGCAGGCGCCCTTCCAGCACAATCTCGGTCTCTGCAGGAATCAACACATCCTGGGTGATGCCTTTGACGACCGGCAGCGGCCGTCCGCATAGCCCGCCCGCGACGGCGATCTCGTCGGCATGCTCCGGCATTTGTGAGCCCATCGTGGATGCAGTGTAGTGCAACGCCAGGTCGGCACCGATGCAGACCGCGACGGGCAAGGCTTCGCCTCTGCGTTTGGCGCGTTCGAAGGCGAGCCGCAGGTGTCGGCCATAGTCGAGCTTGATCGCTGTGCGGTTGCCGCCGACGAGTTGCAGGCGATGATAGGAAGCGTTGTAGGTACCGGTTTCCGGATCGCGTACGATCACAATGCCGGCGGTCACGAAGCGTCCGGCATCTGCCGCCGTATGATGGAGCGCGGGCAAGATACGCTCGAGGTCGATATTCTCGGTGTGCACGTGCTCCTGTACGGGCGCTGTCTGCACCAGCACCGGTGGTTGCGGCGCGCCCAGAGCGCGGGTGACCAGGTCGCGGATCGCGCTGAACTCGATGCCGAACGCCGCTTCGCAATTGGCCTGACAGGATAGGAGGTTGCCGACCACCGGCATGTCATAGCCGATGGCGTTGAACACAATGGCGGGTCCGCCATCGAGCTGCTTCATCATGGCGGCAATCTCGAGGTGTGGATCGGCAGGCACCGTGTAAGCGGCAAGCCGCCCAGCCGTAGCCATGCGGTCGAGCGCTGCGCGAAACCGCGTGTCGAGAACGCCGATATTGGACATGATCCACGCCTTGATTGCCGCACGTGCTGCGCCCGCCCGCGCCGAGAGTTGCAAAACTAGCGGCAACCACGACAATGGCAAAGCGGCTGGGCGGCGATTTCGCTGAGCCCTTTGTGGAGACAAGATGAAGCGCTTGAGCCTGGCCCTGGCGGCGCTGCTTTCGGCTCTGCTCCCGCTGCAGGCGCAGGAGAAGTGGCCGAGCCGGCCAATCAAGCTCATTGTGCCGTTCGCGGCGGGGGGCAACACCGATTCGGTCGCCCGCATTGCCGCCAATCGTATGCAGCAGGTGCTGGGCGTTGGCGTCGTCATAGAGAACCGGGGCGGGGCTGGTGGAATCATCGGCGCCGATGCTGTGGCCAAGGCTGCCCCCGATGGCTACACCTTCTGCGTCTGCAGTATTGGCGCGATCACCATTGCTCCCGCTACCGAGCCACTGCCATACGATCCGCTCAATGATCTCGCGCCCATCAGCCTCATCAACACCAATCCCCTCATCCTTCTGGTCCACCCGTCACTGCAGGCGCGTTCGGTGCAAGAGCTGATTGCGCTCGCCCGTGCCGCCCCGAACAGTCTCAATTACGGGTCGAGCGGTATCGGCGGGCTGATGTACTTTTCTGCCGAGCTGTTTAAGGCGAAGACCGGAGTGAAGATCACGCATGTGCCGTATCGCGGCGGCGCGCCTGCCACGGCTGCCGTGGTAGCAGGACAGGTGCAGCTCGCCTTCACCAATATGTCGGACGCCGTGGGACAACTCGAAGCGGGACGTGTGCGGGCGCTCGCCGTGACCACGCGCGAGCGGAGTCCCACTGCTCCGGCTATCCCAACTTTGGCCGAGAGCGGTGTTCCGGGCTACCACACGGAGTCGTGGAACGGGCTGTTCGCGCCCAAGGGCACACCACAGCCGATTCTCGATCGTTTGGCACAACTAAGCGCCGACCTTGCGGCAGACCCGGACGTGCAGAAGCAGATGGGCACCTTTGGCTCCGTCGCCATCGCCAATCGGCCGACGGAATTTGCGACGATGCTGCGTGAGGAAACGGCACTCTGGGCGGGGCTGGTCAGAGAGATCTCCAAGCAATGAGCAAGGCCGTGCTCGGCGTTATCGGCGGCTCTGGCATCTATGACCTCCCGGGAATGGGAAAGGTGCGGCAGAAAAAAATGCGAAGTCCGTGGGGCGAGCCCTCCGGACCGCTGCGCTTTGGTGAGATCGGCGGCACGCCGGTGGTGTTTCTCTCGCGCCATGACAAGGGCCATCGCCTTTCCCCCTCCGACATCAATTATCGAGCCAATATCGATGTCCTCAAACGCGCCGGGGTCACCGACCTCGTCTCGTTATCCGCCTGCGGCTCGTTCAAGCAGGAATTGCCGCCCGGTACATTCGTGCTGGTGGACCAGTTCGTCGACCGGACGTTCCAGCGCGCCAGCTCGTTTTTCGGCACGGGTTGCGTGGCGCACGTCTCCATGGCGCATCCGGTTTCGCCACTGCTGCAGGAGCGCATCGCGGCGGCCGCCGGTCTCGAAGGCATGAAGATCGTGCGCGGCGGCACCTACGTCTGCATCGAAGGCCCGCAGTTCTCGACCTTGGCCGAGAGCATGACCTACAAGGGCCTGGGCTACTCGGTGATCGGCATGACCAACTTGCCGGAGGCGAAGCTCGCGCGCGAGGCCGAGCTTTGCTACGCGACCGTGGCGATGGTGACGGACTTCGATTGCTGGCACCCTGACCACGACGCTGTGACCGTGCAGGACATTATCGCCGTGCTCACGGCCAACGCGGCCAAGGCGAGCGCACTCGTGGTGCGCTTGGCACATGACTTTCCGCGCGAGCACGAGCCCTGTCCCATTGGATCGGATCGCGCGCTCGATACCGCGCTGATCACTGCACCTGATGCGCGCGACAAGAAACTGCTGCGCAAGCTTGATGCCGTGGCGGGAAGGGTGCTTGAGCAAAAGCTTGCGCGCTGAAAGCAGGACGCACATTGCTCGATGCGCGCGGTGTGTTGGGGGTGGGATTTGCCGGCGTCCGTTCCGCGCTCCACTACACGCGGAGCTGGCGCGCAATCTGGCGTGCGGCGACAGTGCCCGCGCCAATAGCAGTCGCAACACAGGGATGCGCGGGGTTCGCCACGTCGCCGATGCCGAAGACGGCCGGGCTTGAGCTTTGCATGTTCTCGTCAACAATGAGGTAGCCCTGCGGGTCCTTTCGCGGCGCAAGCTTAACGAGCCAGGGCGCGTCGCTATTCGGCTCATAGCCGAACAGGACGATGACATGATCGACCTCCGCTCGACGTCCGCCGCTCAGGTTGAGCCTTATTCTCTCGCCCGCGCGGGCCAGTGAAAGCACTGTGCAGTCCGGCATTACAGCGGCGAGCCCCGAGGCCTCGTGTGAGCGGAGTGCGTCGACCAGCGCCGGTCGCGCGCGCGGCCGCGGCGAGCGGACCACAAGGATCACCCGTACTCCTCTTTCGGCGAGCATGCGCGACACGTCGAAGGCGTTGTCGCCGCCGCCAATGATCGCGACCTTCCTGCCAAGATCGGCGGCAGGGTTGCCGGCGTCGCTCGGGCCGACGTGAATGCGGCCGCTCGCAGCGAGCAGGCGGGCACCCTCGACCTGATTGAGCCATTGTTCGCCGCGAAAGCGCGTACCGGTCGCGATCACGAGCGACCGGCACGCCAGCCGCTCGGGCTCAGAGACTCCGGCGCTTTCGAGCTCGAGCGTGAGCTCGTCGCCTGCCTCCCTTCGTACGCGAAGCTTGCGCGCTTGGAGCCTTGTCGCAATGCCGCTCTCCTTGATGTGCTGGACGAAGGCCGCGGCGTTATCGCGACCGGTCTCTCGAGGCCGCCCGAGCAGCCAGTCATTGCGGTAAGGGTTCAATCGGCCCATCCCGCCGAGAGCCGCTTCACGTTCCACGATCAACGGTCGGAGCCCGAAATTGGCAAGCCAGAGTGCGCAAGACATTCCGGCAGGACCCCCTCCAATCACCGGGACGAGGAGCGCGCGCGCCATTAGTTGGCCTGCATCGCGGCCCGCACAGGTTGCGCCTCACGCGATGGCCGGCCAGAGTAGGGTCTGCGTGCAAGAATTGAAACGGTTTGGCGCGAGAAGCACATGGTCAGTATCCCATTCGAGCATGATCTCAAAGAATCGATCCGCACCATCCCGGATTATCCCAAGCCTGGAATCATGTTCCGGGACATCACCACTCTGCTCGGCAATGCACGCGCTTTCCGCCGCGCTGTCGACGAGCTGGTTCAGCCATGGGCCGGCATGAAGATCGACAGCGTGGCTGGGATAGAGGCGCGCGGATTTATTCTCGGCGGAGCGGTGGCACACCAAGTCTCCGCCGGGTTTGTGCCCATCCGCAAGAAAGGCAAGTTGCCGCATAAGCGCGTGTCCATCGCCTATTCGCTCGAGTATGGCCTGGACGAAATGGAGATGCACGAGGATGCGGTCGCGCATGGTGACCGGGTGATCCTGGTCGATGATCTCATCGCGACCGGCGGCACTGCCGAAGGGGCCGTCAAGCTTCTGCGCCAGCTCGGAGCCTCGGTGCTGGCAGCGTGCTTCATCATCGATCTGCCCGATCTTGGCGGCGCCGAAAAGCTGCGCAAGCTCGACGTGCCGGTGCGGACGCTGGTGAGCTTCGCGGGGCATTGAACCCTCGCTCGCCAGCTTCGCCGCCTTGTGGCGAGCAGAGCGCGCGGCTGATCAGCTGCGGTGCGGCCCCCAGGGCCCTTGCTCGGGAGTCGGTGCCGGCGAAGGCACCTCGAGCGGTGATCGTGACGGCAGGAATGGTGCGTCCGCACTATTCGCCGGCGCTGGAGTAGCCCCCCAGGGGCCGCTCGGGGCGGCGGCGCGCTCATCAGCTTCAATCGGCTCCGGCGATGCAATCGGACCCGGGTCGTGCCCGCCGGCGAATTTGATGACCGCGGCGATGCGTTTGTCGATCGGCGGGTGGGTAGCGAACAAATCAGCGAAACCCGAGCGCGGATTGTCCACGCACATTTCCATGACGCCGGAAGTGGCGCCTTCGAGCTCGCCCCGACCCTCGATTTTGCGTAACGCCGTTATCATCCCATCGGGGTTCTTGGTCAGCTCGACCGAGCCTGCATCGGCCAGGTATTCGCGCTGGCGCGAGAGCGCGAAGCGGATCACGGTCGAAAGCAGCCATGCCAAAGCTAGCAGAACCACACCGACAACGACGGCGATGGCTGCGCCCCCGGAGGCCCGCCGATCGTTGTCGCGTCTCCCGCTCCAACGCAGACCGCCCTGGAACATCAGGCGGAATATGAGCTCGGCAAAGAACGAGATAACGCCAGCGATGATCACTGCGATCACCAGCATGCGTACGTCACCATTGCGAATGTGGGTGAGCTCGTGTCCGAGGACCGCTTCGATTTCGGCATCATCGAGGCGCGCCAACAGCCCCGAGGTGACGGTGATCGAATATTGCTTTTCATTCATGCCGCTGGCGAATGCATTGAGGGAATCGCTTTCCATCACCTTCAGTTTTGGCATCGTGATGCCGCGCGAGATGCAGAGATTCTCCAACAGATTGTAGAGACGGGGCTGGTCCTGGCGCGTCACCTCGCGTCCGCCGGTCACCGCATCGATCATTGATTGATGGAATCTGTAGGCGATCAGAATCCACAGCGCAGTGCCGGCAGTGACGAACGGCAGGGCATAGAGAAAATTGCGGACAGCGCCGCGCATCAGGTCGTCCAGCGTGCCATCGGCGCTCAGGCCCTCGGCCACCAACGCGCCTGCATAGGTCATTACATACACCAGAAAAAACAACCCGATCAGGAGCCCCACTGACCGGCGCCGGTTCGACTGGATGTGGGTGTAAAGGCCGTACGCCGCCATGGCTTCTCATCTCGGCTCGCGGTGGAGCAGAGCAATGGGCGCGCGGGCAGGATCTTTCACCCCTGCCGCGCCAGGCAAGAAAGCCTTTCGGCAGCCGAGCGCGACCTGCTCACCTGTGCTGCAAGCGTGTCGCCCCTGGCCGACGCAATTGGTGTTGGTCAAAACTTCACCTGCGGCGCCTGCTCCAGGACCTTGCGCTCGTCCGCCCCCACATCAAAGAATTCCTTGCTGCTAAATCCGAGCGAGCCCGCGAGCAGCACGGCCGGGAATTGCTGGATCCCGGTATTGTATTCCTGAACCGCATTGTTGAAGAAACGCCGGGCGGCAGCGATCTTGTTCTCGATGTCGGTGAGTTGCGCCTGCAGTTGTTGGAAGTTCTGGTTCGCCTTGAGGTCTGGATAAGCCTCGCTCAAAGCGAACAGTTGTCGCAGGGTCCCACTCAGCGCTGTCTCTGCTGCCGCTTGCGCGGCAACCCCGCCGCTTTGCGCCGTTACCGCAGCGTTGCGTGCCTGCACCACCGCCTCCAGCGTGCCGCGCTCGTGTGCCGCATAACCCTTCACCGTCTCGACGAGATTGGGAATGAGGTCGTGGCGCTGCTTCGTCTGCACGTCGATGTCGGAGAACGCCTGATTGACGCGCTGTCTGAGGGCGACCAGCCCGTTGTAAATACTGACAAGCCAGATCACCAGGAGGACGATCACGCCGACAATGATCCAGGTTACGACGGTGGATGACATGGATGGTTCTCACAGGTTCAAGGTCGGGAATCCACCGGCGCGTGGGGTAGCCCGAGCGGGAAGAAATGGATCAAGGAACGCCATATAGCCGAAATCGTTGGGTTCCAGAACTGCCTGAGGAAAGGTGTCCCCAGCATGGCGCTGGCGCACTCCCGAGAGCCGTCACGACCCGGAGTGCGATCCGGTGCAGTGACAGAAACGGACGTCCCGGCGCGCCTCGATCGCCTGCCGTGGGGACGCTTTCACACCTTGGTGGTCGTTGCCCTGGGCGTCACCTGGATTCTGGACGGGCTTGAAGTGACTCTGGCGGGGGCTGTGTCCCCCGCCCTCAAGCAAAGCCCGGTTCTGCAATTTTCCAACGCGGATGTAGGAATTGCCAGCAGCGGTTATCTCGCCGGTGCTGTTCTGGGCGCTCTTTTTTTCGGCTGGCTCACCGATCGGCTCGGCCGCAAGCGATTGTTCTTCATTACGCTTGCCGTCTATCTCATCGCTACGGCCGCGACGGCGACCTCATGGAATCTAGCGAGCTTCATGCTGTTCCGCTTCTTCACGGGGGCGGGAATAGGCGGGGAATATGCGGCGATCAACTCGACCATCCAGGAGCTGATCCCCGCCCGGTACCGAGGTTGGACGGATCTTGTGATCAATGGCAGCTTTTGGGTCGGTGCTGCGCTTGGAGCCATAGGCTCTATCGTGCTGCTCGATCCTGCCGTTTTGCCGGGGGATGTGGGTTGGCGAGCCGCCTTCCTCATAGGAGCCGTGCTCGGGCTCATCATTCTCTTTATGCGCTACTGGTTGCCGGAATCACCACGCTGGCTGATGACGCACGGCCGCACGGACGAGGCAAATGCGGTGGTGGCCCGAATCGAAGATGAATTTCGCGCGCGTGGACACCACATTTCGGGTGAGGCGCTACCGCGCTTTCGCCTCGTGATACGCCGCTCCACGCCACTGCGCGAAGTGTTCGACACGTTATTTCACGCGCACCGCACCCGTACCTTCGTGGGCTTGAGCCTTATGGCGGCTCAGGCCTTTTGCTACAACGCGATCTTCTTCACCTACGCGCTGGTCCTGACCGACTTTTACGGCATCAGCAGCGCGCGCATCGGCTGGTACCTGCTCGCGTTCGCCGCCGGCAATTTCCTCGGTCCGCTCCTTCTCGGTCGTTTATTCGACACGGTCGGGCGCCGTCCAATGATCGCAGCCACTTACGGCATCTCCGGCGTGCTGCTTGCCGCTGTGGGTTACCTCTTTGCGATCGGCGCGCTGTCTGCCACAGGGCAGACGATTGCCTGGATGGTGATCTTCTTCTTCGCCTCGGCCGCCGCGAGCTCCGCCTATCTCACGGTGAGCGAGACGTTTCCCCTCGAGATCCGCGCCCTTGCCATTGCGTTCTTCTATGCGATCGGCACTGGGCTCGGCGGTGTAGCCGGTCCTTGGATCTTCGGTATGTTGATCGACACCGGGTCGCGTTGGAGCGTGTTCGGCGGCTATCTAGTGGGAGCCGTGCTGATGCTGCTTGCCGCCCTGGTCGCGCTACGCTGGGGGGTGGCGGCCGAGCGCAAGCCGCTCGAGGAGGTGGCTCGGCCGTTAGCCGCGGCAGCGGAATGAGCCGAGGACCAGTGCGCAGCGCTCCGTTGGGGGGACGGGCTCGTCCTCCGAACTCTGCGCGATTCATGATCGGTCAACCTTTCTGGAATGTATGACCAAACGTTAGGAACTTGGGAAACTTTTTGCGGTTTCCTGGGCACTGGGGAGGCCAACACCATGTCGTCCGGCCATTATCGCGCGCAAGCACAGCGTTGCCTTATTCTCTCCCGTGCCACCATCGACCTCAGCGCCAGGCTGTGGTTCACCGATCTGGCCAGCTACTACGTAGCGAAGGCCAGAGCCGCCGATCCGCACGAATCAGAGCATGGCATCGGCGATGACCGTTCGTATGCTTCGGTGCCGTCGGGAAAAGGTTTTGATGCGGTGACCACCGCCGGTTGAGCTTTGTCGAGAGGCCCGGCAGGGGGGGCGGGTTGACCCCCCGTAAGCGCCGCCGAGCCTCAAGCACTGCTCAAGCTGCTCGTTTGCTTTTGGCCGATCGCTTTTCGCCTTTGGCGCGCGCCTTTGCGCCGTTTGCAGGCGTCTTTTCCCCTTTCGGAGGCGCCTTGGCTTTGACCAACCGGTCATAATCCACCTGCGTACGCTCGGCATAAGCCATTGCGAAGGAGGCGAGGGCGTCATCAAAGGTATGGCGCCGGCCCATGTAGCCGGCGAGGAGCGCCGGATCGGCCGAACGGGCGTGGGCGCGCGCCAACGTGCGTCCGCACAGCCGCGCATAGCTCGCCAGCGCCTGCTCCTCGACCAGCTCGCCGATGCCGCCGAGCCGGCGGTTCTTTAATTGACGCACGTAGAATTGCCGCGGCGATGGAAGGTCCTCGGTCCATCCGAGGAAGATGTCGCTCGCGGCCTGCATCACGCGCTGACCTTCAACCACACGCTGACCTTGATGACCGGCAAATGTGCGGCCGAGCCCTTCCAGGACGGAGCGCCCCGCCTCCTTGATCTGCAGGAACAACGGGGTGCCATCGCCGCACATGTAGAGGCCGACGGCGCAGAAGGTGCCAACACTGCCGACGCCGACAACTTTGAAAGCCACATCATTGAGGACGTAGCGATCGAGGAGGCAGCGCCGGTCGGGAGGGAGGCGGTTGCGATACGCATCGAAAGCGCGCTTCGCATGCACATGATGACGTGCGTCGCCCTTGCCGGTGAAATGGTAGATCAAGGGTGGCCGGTCGGCGATGTGCGGCTTCGTCCCTTTCACCAGGTGCGGAAAGTTGTCATCCTCTTCGAGGTGAGTACGGGCTTTGGCGACAATTGCAATAAGCTTGCGCTTGAGCACGCCGTTGTCGATGCGTTTGATTTCCTGTTCGAGCTCGATCCGGCTGTGCCAGATCTCTAGCGGCGAAAGCCCAAGCAGTGCGCGCATGTGGCGCCGATAACCTTCGACCGTGAGCGCTGCAATGCCACGCGCGCGCTTCTTCGAAAGGCCCGCCGCGAGGGCCGCCACGGCCACACTGGCGACGAGACGTTTGACGTCCACCGTGAAGTCCACACCGGGCAGGGTCTCGTCAAAATCGTTGATGTCGAAGAGGATGTTCTCCTCCGGCGTGGCAAATGCGCCGAAATTCATCAGGTGACAATCGCCACACGCCTGTACCGCAATTCCACCCTTTCGCTGGTGTGCCAGATCTTCTGCCATGACCGCGGCGGCACCGCGGAGAAAAGCAAACGGGCTCGCCAGCATGCGCTGGTAGCGGACGGGTACCAGCTCGGGGACGCGCGAGTGGTCGGAAGCCGCAAGAATTGAGACCGGATCGCGCGTGGAGGACCCCACCAAATCGGCGTGCTTCTCGAGTGGCACTCGCTTGCGCATGCTGATGCCGCGGTCATACCTTTGCGCGACCGTGCCCGACGGTACATCTCGCATGCTCGCTCTCCTTCGTTTTGGGCTTCGTCTATGCCTACTCCGCTGCGGCGCAGCAGAGTAGGCAGCTCTGAGCAATCTGCGGCGCGTGCAACTCTTCATTCCTTGAGGCCGATAAGCCTGTCCAGCCGCTCTCTATCGCTTCGCAGGGCCGCGCTATCTGAGCGCCAGACGACCTGTCCGCGATCAAGCACGATCGCGTGGTCGGTAATCTCCAACGCCAATTCGGTCTGCTGCTCTACAAGGATCATGGCCATGCCGCTCGTCCGCCGCAGATCGAGCAGAGACTGGGCGAGGGTGTCGATGATGATCGGCGCGAGACCTTCCAGTGGCTCGTCGAGGAGTAGCAAATTCGGATTGGTGACCAACGCGCGGCCGATAGCCAGCATCTGCTGCTCTCCCCCGGACAGCTCATTTCCTTTGTGGCGACGGCGTTCAGCCAGTCGCGGAAATAGCTCGTAGATCCGAGAGCTGTTCCAGTCGCCCGGCTGCTGCGCCACCATGAGGTTTTCGGCCACCGTCAGAGATGTGAAGATCTCACGCTCCTGGGGCACGTATCCAATGCCTGCGCGAGGACGCTCGTGCACGGCTAGGCGAGTGAGACTGCGGTCCTCGAGCTCAATCGAGCCGGAGCGCAGGTCGGTAAGCCCCATAATCGTGGCAAGCAGCGTCGACTTGCCCACCCCGTTGCGGCCCAGAATTGCCAGGGCTGTGTTCCACCCTACGCTGAGTGAAACCTGTTCGAGGACGACGGTGTCGGCGTATCCGGCAGTAACCTCGCTCAACACCAACAGCTCATCCATGTGATCGGCTTCCCAGATAGACGGCCATCACACGCGGATCGCGGCGTATCTCAGCAGCCGGGCCTTGCGCCAAAACCTGTCCTTCAACCAGCACCGAAATGTGCTTGGCAATTCGGAACACCAAGCTCATGTCATGCTCGATGAGCAATATTGTAAGCTCGTCAGGCAAGCTCATCAGAATGTCGCCAAGAGCCCCGCGGTCAGCCAAAGGCAGTCCGGCTGAAGGCTCGTCCAGCAGGAGAATCCGGGGCCGCATGGCGAGCGCAACCGCGATCTCCACGAGTCGGCGCTGCCCATATGCGAGCTCGACAATGCGCTGCCCGGCAATTGCAAGCAGCTGCAACTGTTGGAGATGCTCTGCCGTCTCCTCGAGGACTACTTTATTGCGGATCAGCTCGCCCCAGGGGCGCCATGCGATGCCGGCGCGCGCGGTCACGGCCAAACCCACGTTTTCTGCGACGGTGAGCTTCGGAAATAGCGAAGTGATCTGGAAGGTGCGAATGAGGCCGAGCGCAACCCGGCGTTCGGCCGAGAGACGCGTGGCGTCCGTCTCTCCAATCCTGATCGATCCGCTCGACGGCTGGAGCAAACCACTGATCAGGTTGACGAGCGTAGTCTTTCCGGCCCCGTTTGGGCCGATCAAAGCATGCCGCGCACCCGCAGCTAGGCTCAGCGAAATGTCTCGAGCGACGCGCAACGCACCAAACGTCTTGTTCAGTGCCTCGATCTGCAGGGCAGGACCGTCCATTAGTGCTTCTTGTACAGAAAAGAAAATCGGCGCGAGCTGAGGACCCCGACGAGCCCGTCCGGCGCGTAGCGGACGGTGACAATCAAGACAATTCCAAGGGCAAATAGCCAGTGAAACGGGCTCACCGAAGCGGCGCGGTCGGCGAGAATGACGAATACGGTAGCGCCCACAATTGCGCCGTAGAGTGATCCCGTTCCCCCCAGGATCAGCATGATGAGCACGTTGCCGGAAAGAACAAAGGAGAAGGCATCAAGTCCAACGAGCTGGGTCACCTGCGCTGTCAATCCGCCAGCGGCGCCGGCAACGAGCCCGGAAATGCCATAGAGCAGCACGAGATATTTTGTGACCGGCACGCCCAAAAGGCGCATGCGAGCCGGGTTCTCTCGCATGCCACGGACAATCAGACCAAAGGGCGAGTTGACCACGATCTTGCAGAGGACGAAAGCAGCCGCCATCACTCCGGCGCTGTACCAGTAGGCAACATGACCCCAAAGGTCGAACTCAAAGCGTCCAAGCAGGGGCGCGATTTGCAAACCGTACAAGCCGTCCGCACCCCCGGTGAGCGCTTGCCAACTGTTCGCCAATTCCAGAAGCATGGTGGAAACCGCGAGCGTGAGCATCACGAGCGTGATGCCGCGACTGCGCAGCACGATAGGGCCGGTCAATAAGGCTGTAAGGGCCCCTGCGCCGCACGCGACAGCGAAGCCCATGAGGGGCTCGCCACTGACGTGCTTGGCGAACAGCCCCGCGGCATAGGCTCCCATGCCGAACAAAGCCGCGTGGCCCAAGGTTGGAATACCGCCATAACCCAGCACCAGGTCCAGCGACAAGGCAAAGACGATCATGATGATCACTTGGCTGCCGAGCGCGAGGTAGTCGCCAGCGAGCAGGTACGCGGCGAGCACGCCGACAAAGGGCAACAGGTCGTTCCACGAATAGGGATGCCGGTAGAAGGCCTCGCGCACCTGTTGCGCTGGGTTGCTGTCCTTCTTGATCATGACCGGGCGAAGAGCCCATCCGGACGCAGCAACAGAGACAGGACGACAGCCAGATAGATCACGAATGCACCGAGCGCAGGCGCGTAATAGCGTCCGAATGTATCAACCACGCCGAGCATTAGTGCTGCAAAGAATGAGCCTTTCAGGCTGCCGAGCCCGCCCACAGCGACCACCATCAGCACCGGGACGAGAAAGCGCAACGCGTACCAGGGCTCCAATGGAAGCAGCTGGCCGCCGATGATCCCGCCCAGCGCGGCAAGTGCGCATCCGCCAACGAAAGCACAGGCAAACACCTGCGGCACATTGATCCCCACGCAGCGAGCCATGCTTGCATTGTCGACGGCTGCACGGAGCTTCGCGCCGACGACGGTCAGCTCGAGCACGAGCCACAAGAGTGCCGCTACGGTCACACTGACCCCAATCAAGAAGGCGCGATAGACGGAAACGGAGATGGGTCCCGCGTACCACGCCCCACTCAACCATTCAGGGAGCGGCAAGGCGTGAGTGCTCGAGCCGAACACGAGGTTCACGCTCGCGACCATCACGAAGGCCAGACCGATGGTCATCAGCATTTGCCCGAGTTCGCCGGTCGCATAGATCCAACGATAGAGCGTGCGTTCGAGAACGGCCCCGGCCGCGGCGCTGAACGCTGTCCCGGCGACAAGAGCCGCAAGAAAGCTCACTCCCCAGCGTTGAACGAGCGCGAGGGCAGCGTAGCCGCCAATCATCGCAAATCCGCAATGCGCCAGGTTGACAACGCGCATGATGCCGAGCGTAACGGTAAGCCCCGCAGAAATCAGGAACAGGACCATCCCATAGGCAATGCCGTCGATGAGGAGGCTGCCAGTGCTCGCCAGGAAGCTCATGGCTGCGCTTGGATTGACGTATGGAAGCCCTTCACGAGGTCGCGGCGACGGTTGATCAAGCCGCCTGCCGTGCTGCCAGCCGCTGGAGGATCATGTCCGTCGGCATGATGTCGCCGAAGGACAAATAGAACGCAGTAAGCGAGTTGTTGTGGTCCTGGTCCGATAAGGCTGCGTTTGCGTCAGTGACCATGATCGTCCGGAAGTTCATCATCATTGCATCGCGTGCAGTGGACTCGCAGCAAACGTTGGTTACTGTCCCGGTGACAAGAAGGGTATCGACACTGCGGCTGCGGAGCATGGGAGCGAGCTCGGAGGAGCCTTCGACGAAGGCGCTGTACTTCGTCTTGCTGACGGTCAGATCCCCGGGCCGCACATCGAGACCGCTCCAGAGCTGGTGTCCGATGCTTCCTTCTGCCAAGCCGGCAAGCCGTTTTGGCGTGCGTTCTCCGCCCACAAGCTCGAAGAACACTGACCAGTCCTGCAGAGACTTCTCGCTCCATGTGGTGATCACCCACACCACGGTTCCGCCGGCGTTGCGCAGGCCTGCGGCAAGCCGATTGATGTTAGGGACGATGTTCACCGCCTGCTCACACAGGAGAAACGCAGTTCCTGGAAGCATGAAGCCATTCTGCATATCGATGACGAGCAGAGCGGCACGTTGCGGGTCAAAATTGTCATAGACATGCTCGCGCCCACGATGGCGGATAACGCGATCGACCACGGCGCGCGGGATGTCGATGTTGTGCATGCTAGCTCCGTGGCTGTGCGGCAACGCGCAGTTGGCGAAACTCAGTGCCCCTCGTCACGTTTGTGGCCACTTGGCAAGCTCACTCACTTGCCTTTTTTCTGCAGCTCGTGCCAAGGCTCCCTCTGCGCCTCATAAGTGTGGATCGTCTTGTTGTATAGGCGGCCATTCTCTTTCACGACCTGGCGAATGTAGACGTTCTGGATAGGCTCGCGGGTTTCCGGATCAATCGTCACGGGCCCGCGCGGGCTTTGCCAGCTGAAGCCCTTAATCGCGGCGATTGCGGCATCGCCCTGCGGCTTGCCATCCGTGGCCTTGAGCATTTCGGAAATGATACGCATGCCGTCATAGGCCACCGTAGTAATGATGCTCGGCAGCTGGTCGGCGCCGTACCTCGCCTGGTAGGCCTTGACGAACGCGGCGTTGACCGGGTTTTCGATGTAAGGACCGTAGACTTCTGCGGTAATCACACCGACCGCTGCATCGCCGATCGCCGGCAAGTCGAACTCCACGGTCTCGGACTGGCCGAGCAGCTTGATGCCCGCCGCCAGCAACCCGCGATCGGTGTAGGCCTTCGTGAAAGCGACCGAGATCGGGCCGAGCGGCATGAATACGAATGTGCACTCGGGGGCGGCATCGCGGATACGCTGCAGATAAGGGGAGAAGTCGGTCGCCTCCAAAGGCACGCGTATCTCACTGATGATCTCGCCGCCAGCCTGGGTGAAACCCGCCTTGATTGCCTCGAGGGAGTCGTGCCCGGGCGCATAGTCCGCCGCGATGCTGACGCAGCGCTTGAGACCGTTCTGCCCCGCCCAAATTCCCAACGGATAGTAGTGAACCCATTGCGTGAAGCCCACGCGAACGAAATACGGTGAGCGGTCGGTGACGTGCGCCGTGCCAGTATTGAAGATCACGAACGGGATCTTCGCCTGATTGATGACGTCGGTGACCGCAAGCACGTTGGGCGTCAGCTCGTGACCGCCGAGCACGGCCACCTTGTCACGCACCACAAGCTCCTGGGCGAGCTGTTTCGATCGCGCAGGGTTCGGTCCGCCCACATCGCGGTAAATGATCTCGAGCTTGCGCCCGATGCTGCTCCCATGGTCGGCCAAAAACAGGTCAATGCCTTCGCGGTACTGCTTCCCCCAGACGCTGAATGGGCCCGTGATCGAGGCAGTGATCCCGACCCGCGCGTCCTGCGCGCAGGCGCCGGAGCCGAGCAGGCCTAAGCTGATCCCAGCGATAGACCCGATGACTCTACCTCGCATGAGTTTCCTCCTGCTCTGTGCCGGTTAGATTAAACACCGCTTTTTCCGTCCCGAGGCTAAGATGGCGGCCATGCTCCCGGCAAGGCCTGCTGCCTCTGCGCTGCCTCTTTGGCCACTGTCAGGCGGCAGTAATTCCGCCGTCCTGGGTGAAGACTTGGCCTGTCACATAGCGCGACGCATCGCTAGCCAGATAGATGACGAGGCCGGAAAGGTCTTCCGGGGTGCCGAAGCGACGCATGGGAATTGAGCTGTGCGCGAAGGATTCGAATTGGGCAAGCTCGTCCGCGGTGGCCACGGCCCTGCGTGCCTTGCCCAGATTGGTCCCGAAGTGCCATCCGGGAGCGATGGCGTTGGCACGCAGACCTTCCGCGGCATACTCGACGGCGAGCTGCCTGGTGAAGCCGATCACCCCCGCTTTGGTTGTGCCATATTGAATCGCGGTCACGGGAAAACCAGGGTAGGCGCCCACCAGACCAAGATAGGAGGAAAGATTGATGACCGAGGCGGCCGAACTTACGAGAAGCAGGGGCAGGCTGGCCCGCGTGCACAGGAACAGCCCACGCAGATTGATGGCATTCACCCGGTCCCATTCGGTCACAGGAACATCGAGGAGCCGCTGCGGAAGGGACGCCACGCCCGCGTTGTTGATGAGAATATCGAGTCTCGGCGTGTGCTGACGGATATTCTGCGCCAGCTGTTCAACGGAGGGCTCGTCCGCTACGTCGACGCATACGGCGATTCCCTTGCGTCCGGTTTTGCAAATGGCACCTGCGGTTTCCTCCGCCGCATCGGCATCGATGTCGGCGCACAGGACCGTCGCGCCTTGCCCGGCGAGTGCGTTGGCGAAGCTGCGTCCCAGGCCGGCGCCTGCGCCGGTGATGAGAGCCACGCGGCCATCGAGGCGAAACATTGGGCGGCCTTTCAGAGCACAATTACACTAGATCGGTTCGCTTCGGCAGCCTTCGACGTCCCCATTAAACCAGAACTGACGTCATCAGGAGCCCGGCAAACCGCCTTTCAGTGCGGCTCTTCGCTCGAGCAGCTGTGATAAGCCTGCCATGCGGGCGTCGTACTCAAATCCGCGCATCAACCCCGGAGAGTCGTCATCGCTGAGTGACGCGCGGCGCGCGTTGATCTCACCGGGCGTAAGCTCATTGATTGTGCCGAATCGCATCGCCTCGAGCTGCGCCCCTGCATTGTCCATGAGCGCCTTACATACGCGGATGAGTTGGCTCGCCGAGCGGGCTGCTGCGACAAAACCGTGCCCACGCAACAGGACGACGCGGCCGTCGGCACCCAGCGCATTTGCCAGGTCAGCCCCTTGCTCCATGTTCACGATCAACATGTCCGTGCTGTCCCCGAACCGATGGCGAATATCCCAGACCGGCACGTGCGCGCCAATCTCGTCGGCCGTCATGAACACCGGTCGCATGACCAGATTTGTCACCGTGAAAGGGATCAATACACGCGCGTGCCCATGCACCACGGCATGCGCATCGGCGCGAGACGCGTAGATGCCCGCGTGGATGAAGCGCTCCAGGTAAGGCGATCGGGAATCCTTGCCGACGACCTCTCCACGCAGATCGAATTCCATGATGTCGGCTGCCTCGACATGCTCCGGGCTGCGTGAGCAGGAGAGAAGGAAGCGGCCGTTGTCCGTCGGGTGACGCACGCTGACGTGCCCGTAGGCATCAACAGCCCCGAGGCGCGCCAGCACGCGATTGGCAATGATGAGGTCAATGACTGCCAGTTCTAGGGCGCGGTTTGAGCTCATATTAAGCCACCTGCAGTTCAATCCGTAACGACATGAGCCTCAACCAGTGGGGCTCGGGGCACCTCATGCGATGGGCGTAGTAGTAGTCGTCGAGGATGATTTGTGCGAGGACAGAGTCACAGCGGTATGCCGGCTCGCACTGGAGGAGCGCAAGCGCCGATGGCAGCTCAACCTCACAGCGGAAAGGTCGCCCTGGTCACGGGCGGTGCAATGGGCATCGGCCGGGCCATCGCCTTGCGTTTGGCGCAAGATGGGGCCGACATCGTGATTGCAGATCGGCAGCCGGCCGAAGGGCTTGTAGCCGAGCTCAACGGGCTTGGTCGCAAGGTTCTCACAGTGCGATGCGATGTCTCGTCGCCGACCGATGTGGCGCATCTGCGCGAGCGCTTTTTTCACGAGTTCGAGGCTTGTGGGATCCTGGTCAACAATGCCGGCATCTATGCGACGCGGCCGTTCGAGAAGATCACCTATGATGAGTGGAGACGCACGCTGGCAATCAATCTCGATGCAATGTTCCTCGTCACCCAGGCGCTGATCTCTGCCATGCGAAAAGCCGGCTGGGGCCGGATCATCAATATCGCCTCCAACACACTCGGTTCGGTCGTTCCCTACCATGCCGATTACATTGCGAGCAAAGGAGGCGTGATCGGGCTTACTCGAGCGCTCGCCAGTGAGTTCGGGGTGGACGGCATAACCGTGAACGCCATTGCGCCAGGGCTCACGCGCACTCCTGGAACGTCAAGTCCGACGTTTCGTCCGCGTGGTGTGCCAGCCGATGAGGCTTTCGCCGCCATGGCCTCTGCTCAAGCCATCAAGCGCACCCAGATGCCGACAGACCTCGCCGGCGTGGCTTCTTTCCTCGCCAGCGACGATGCCGGGTTCATGTCCGGACAGACTCTCTACGTAGACGGCGGTCTGGTGCGGGCCTGAAATCACCTACGATGCTTGCCGGAGGAGGCAATGACTCGCTTGCTCGTTGTGGCGCTCGGACTGGCGGCAATGATCGCCGGTACACGGGCGGATGATTTTCCCTCTCGCACTGTCTCCATTGTCGTGCCGTACGCGGCCGGCGGAGCCATGGATGCAGTGGGGCGCATTGTTGCCGATACGCTGGGTAGGCAGCTCCGTGTGGCGACGGTTGTCGATAATCGCGCCGGCGGCAGCGGCATTCCTGGAATGCGCTATGTCGCAGGAGCGCCCGGTGATGGACATGTGCTGATGATCTCGTCGGAGGTCGGCCAGGCAATTCAGCCGGCCATCGATCCTGCCTTCCCATTCGACAGTCTCAACACCTTCACGCCGATCGCGCTGGTTGGAACCTTCCCGCATTTCCTTGTGGCCCGTTCGAGCCTTGGCGTCAGCACCGTTGCGGAATATGTGGCATACGCCAAAGCCAATCCCGGCAAGCTCAATTTCGGCAGCAACGGGGTCGGTACCATCGCTCACGTCGGCATGGAGTTGTTCAAGAGGAAGGCGGGCATCGACGTGCCCAATGTCCCTTATCGCGGAGCGATGGCCGCTTTGACCGACCTCATCGCCGGTCGGGTTGATGCCAATATTCAAAGCCTGCCCAACCTTACCGGCCATCTCGACAATCCCGCTTTGAAGTTTCTCGCCATCCTCGACAAGGAGCGGGATAAGCGCTTTCCAGAAATACCAACCTTGCTCGAAAGCGGCTATCCGGACATGGTGTTTGTAAGCTGGACCGCTCTCTTCGGCCCGCCGAACATGCCCCCCGCCGTGGTGAAAGGGATTTCCGCAGCTGTCACTGAGGCGGTCAGGGTAGCCGAGGTCGCCGAACGGCTGCGCGCCGTCGGTTTCGATCCGGTCGGCCTCGATGCAGCCGGGTTGGATCAGTTTCAACGCTCCGTCGCTGAAAGCTGGAAGAGGATTGCGCAGGAAACCGGTATTCGACTGGAGCGCTAGACATCAACGAGCGTTGCGTTCCCGTGTGAGCTTAGAGCGGATTTTCAGGTGATGGGAGGACGGCGCAAGTGTCGCTTCCGTTCGGCGTATCGATGACGCGGGCTCTGACCGCCTTCGTCATTGTTGCGCTGAGCGTCGTGTACGCGCGTGCGGAGACATATCCGACCCGGCCTGTGACTCTCGTGGTGCCGTTCGCTGCCGGCGGCTCATCTGATACCATCGGCCGCATCATGGCTGATGGTCTGCGCCTCGCGCTCGGCCAATCAGTCATCGTGGAAAATGTTGGCGGCGGGTCAGGCAATATCGGCGTTGCTCGCGTCGCCCGTGCGTCTCCTGATGGCTATACGCTCATCGTGGGAAGTTGGCCAACGCATGTGCTCAACGCGGCCATTCTCGCGCTGTCCTATGACCCGCTTGCCGATTTCGCGCCGGTGTCGCTCATTGCGGCGCAGCCGCTCTTGATCATCGGCCGCAAGTCGCTGCCCGCGAACAGCCTGCAAGAGCTGATTGCCTGGCTCAAGGTGAACGGCGAGACGGCGACGCAGTCCACGGCCGGCTCCGGCGGCGCCTCGCATGTAGCCGGCATTCTCTTTCAGCGCGAGACCGGCACCCGATTCCAGTTCGTCCCCTATCGCGGCGGCGGACCCGCGATGCAGGATCTGCTCGCCGGCCAGATCGACATCATGATTGATCTCGCTGCCGGGGCGACGCCGCAGGTGCGCGCGGCTAATGTGAAAGCTTATGCCGTCACCGCGCGGAAACGCATCGATGCCGCCGCTGAAGTGCCGACCGTGGATGAGGCGGGGCTGCCCGGCTTCTACGTTGCATCCTGGCACGCGCTCTGGGCACCAAAGAACACACCTGCGGCAGTGATTGCGACACTCAGTAGGGCGGTACGCAGCGCGCTTGCCGATCCCGTGGTACGGAGGCGGCTCATCGACGTCGGCCAGGAAATTTATCCCGATGAGCAGCAGGGCCCGGAAGCGCTGAGCGCCTATCACGTCGCCGAGATAGAGAAATGGTGGCCGCTGATGAAAGCGGCCGATCTCAAGCCGCATTAGGAGGGTGGCACCACTTTGGCGGACTGCGGGTTGGATACAGATGAGCTAATTGTCGAAGACCGCGACGGCGCGGATCGGTGATCCGGTGCCGCCACGCCATTTCAGCGGCAGGCCGATGAACCGGAACTCGCCTTGGCCGATCAGCGCTTCGAGGTTGCAGAGGCTTTCGATATGGGTGATGTCGAGCTCGAGGCAGGCCTTGTGCACAAGCGAGTTCACCACGCCCATTGGCCCGGGGCGCATCGAATCGATGCCGAAATGCACGATGCCCTGACGCGCGAGCCACTCGGTCGCGGCGACATTCACGCCGGCATTGTCAGTCGAATAGGCTGCGGTCGGGAACGTGCGCTCGTGATGACCGGTGCAGAGGAGCACCGTGCCCCTGGCGGGGATGGCGCAGCCCGACTTCTTCACCGCCGCCTCGAGGTCGGCGGGCGTGATCTCGGCCTTCGGCGCAATGTGGCGCAGGTCGATGCAGATGCCTTTGACGTAGCAATATTCGAGCGGGTACTCGTTGATGGGGATGCCGCTCATACCGAAATGGCGGGGCGCATCGATATGCGTACCGCCGTGGTCCGGCATGGAGAAGAACATGACCGAGTTACCCTGCACATTGCCTGACTCGGCGAACGATTCTTCGTGCGTCTTCCAGATGCCGTGAATGATCGGGGGCTGGCCCGGATAGGCAGGGGTGCGGTGATAGAGCTCGCGACTAAGGTCGATAATTTTCATGATGCAAGTCTTCCCATATGCAAGTCTTCCCATGCTGGCTTGCGAGCAGCCTCGATCAGGGCGGCATGAATAGCACGCTCAGCACGTCGCGTCGCTGTTTGATGCCGTCGGCTCAGCGGGTCTGCGCCAGCTTCGGTTAGCGGCACTGGCACGCAGCAGCCGCGAAGCTGTAAGTGATGAGGCGTGAAAAGATGACCAGAAGTTCGGGTCAAGCGCCCAACACACGAGGAGCGCGCTCATGAGACGCACCAGCTTACTGGCCAGGATGATCGTCGCCTGTACGGCTCTTGTGCTCGCGGGCTCTGCTCTGGCGCAAAGCAGCGGCTATCCCGAGCGTCCCGTGAAGATCATCGTGCCTTTCGCGGCCGGCGGTCCGACGGACGTGGTGGCGCGGCTCGTTGCGCAGAAGCTCTCAGAGAGACTTGGTCAGCAGTTCTACATCGAGAACATGCCTGGTGCTGGTGGCAATCATGGCATGGGCACCGCGTCACGCGCGCCTGGCGATGGCTACACCATCCTGATTGCGTCCTCGAGCTACCAGGTGAATCCCAGTCTTTATGCCAGGCCAACTTACGATCCGGAGCGGGACTTCGCACCGGTGACGATGGCGGGTGCAGCGCCCAACGGCATATTCGTGCATCCAAGCGTGCCCGCAAACTCGTTGCGTGAGCTTGTCGACCTGCTGCGAGCCCAACCCGGCAAGTACGCGTTCGCCTCGCCGGGCGTTGGTACCACGCCCCATCTCAATAGTGAGCTGTTCCGATACACCTACAAGCTCGATTTTCCTCTGGCGCCGTTCGCCGGCGGAGGTCCGGCGATCCAATCGGTGGTGGCGGGCCACACGCCGGTCTCCATTCAGACCGTCCCGCCCGGCGTGCTATTCGTTCGCGACGGGAAGCTGCGCGCGCTTGGGGTCGCTGCGAAGAAGCGGTCACCGGCATTGCCGGACGTCCCGACATTCGAGGAGTCCGGCCTCAGCGGGCAGGAGGGCGAGACCATGCAGGGCGTGTTCGTCCCCGCGGCGACTCCCAAGCGCATTGTCGATCTCTTGCAGGGCGAGATCGCGGCCATTATCCAGCTCCCGGACATCAAGGACAGAATGGATGCACTCGGGTTGGAGCCTGGCGGCATGCCCCCAGCAGAGTTCGCCGCTTACCTCAACGCCGACATCGCCAAATGGAAGAAGATCATCACGGACGCGAAGATCCCGTTGATCGGCGGATAAGCGCTCCATATCTGAAATCTATGTCCAGTCCAGCCTCGCTTCTCGCCACCCGGGTGGCGTATGGCGCGGGTCAATTGCCGCGCATCGCGTGGTATATGGGCCATGCGCTGGTGATGCGGCGGCTTTCCGCGCATGCCCGCCGCGACACCGCTGCTCGGCCTCCTGCGAATACGGCAGCGCCCGTGCCACAGCGCAACCGGCTCTATGCCGATATGGCCGCGCTGTTCGAGCAAGACCTGGCAAATGTGGAGCGTGGTGTTTATCCACTGCCCATCGACCACGACGGCTCGCTCCCAAAGTTGCTCGAGCGCTCGCGGCTATTCTTTTCCGATCTTCCGGATATCCACCGCCGTCGTGAGCGCGGTTTGCGTGCCGAGGTTCTCGACGAGACAACGCGTGGCATCCGGCCGCGCTATTATCTGCAGAATTTCCACTTCCAGTCGGGCGGCTGGATGACGAAGGAGTCGGCGAAACGGTACGACACTCAGGTCGAGGTGCTGTTTCAGGGAACGGCGAATGCCATCCGGCGCCAAGCCCTGCTACCGCTTGCTGCGCACTTTGCAGCACGCGACCAGCGCCGCCTGCGCTTGCTCGATGTCGGCTGCGGCACTGGCCGTCTTATCGACTTCATCAAGCAGGCGTGGCCGCGTCTTCCCGTGCTCGGGCTTGACATGTCCGATGCTTATCTTGGCGAGGCGCGCCGTCATCTCGCGCGTTGCTGCTGGCTCGACCTCATCGTCGGCAAGGCGGAAGCGCTGCCGCTCGCGCAGGCGACGCTCGACGCGGTCACCAGCGTCTTTCTGTTTCACGAGCTGCCGCCCTCGATACGCCGGGCCGCGATTGCTGAGTTTGCCCGTGTGCTCAGGCCCGGCGGCACGCTGGTGCTTGTTGACTCGCTGCAATTCGGCGATCAGCCCGACTACGATGGCATGCTCGAGCTCTTTCCGCAGAATTATCACGAGCCCTATTATGGGAGCTATTTGAATGAGGATTTCCGCGCGATCGCGAAGAGCTGTGGGCTCGAGCTTCGGCGCAACGTACCCGCCTTCATCGCCAAGGTCATGGTCTTCGACAAACGTTGAGTGCGGCATTTGCCGGCCCGCGTAGGGCCTTGTGGCAAAGACCTATCAAGCTGATGCTTCCGGGGAGGGCGCAGATGGTCCATTGGATGGCCTTGATCAAGCTCGCTGTCATGTGTCGCCACTGCTTCATCGGCATAGCGCTCGCATTCTCTATGGCGCTCCCGGCGAGGGCGCAAACCGAGGTTGACCTGCAGCTGGTGCTTGCCGTCGATGCATCCGGCAGCGTTGATCGGTATCGTTTCGAGCTGCAGAAGCAGGGCTACGTCGCGGCCTTCCGCCACGAACAGGTGCGGCAAGCAATTCGCTCCGGATTTCATCAGGCCATTGCGGTGAGCATGGTGCAATGGACCGGGCCGCTGATGCAGGTCCAGGTGGCCGACTGGACCAAGGTCGGCGATGAGGAGTCCGCCACAGCTTTCGCGGAAGCAATCGAGACTGCGCCGCGCCGCCTGTTTGGCGGTGGCACCTCCATCAGCGGCGCCATCGATCATGGCGCGACCCTCTTCGCCAGGAGCCCTTACCTTGCGAGCCGACGCGTCATCGATATCTCCGGCGACGGCTCCAACAATCGTGGCCGCTCGGTCCAGCTTGCTCGCGATGAGGCAGTCAGCGCTGGCATTGGCATCAATGGGCTGCCTATCCTCACGCTCGAGCCCCATCTCGACCGCTATTATTATGAGAACGTGATTGGTGGTCCGGGTGCTTTCATCGTCGTAGCGAAAGACTTCGAAACCTTCGGCGAGGCCATCCTCAAAAAGCTGATCAGTGAGATCGCCTCCAACGCGCGCTAGTATGGCGCTGCAGGCGCGCCACGCGCAGGTGCAGCAGCATTGCATATGCTTGGTGCAGCCTGGATGCGGCCGTTCGCGCGAATGCGCGAAGGACGGAACCATGCCGGTTCCGGGTTGTTGTATTTTCGTCTTTGACGGGTGGCAAACGACGACGGAGATCACGATGGCTCAGGTCATCACGCGTTGCCGGCTGACCGGCCATTACCTGTTCATGGGGATGGATGTGGACCCCAAGGATTTCACCCGTAGTGCCGGCCCCTTCGCGCGCAAGTTCTGTCCCTTCTGTGCCTGCGAGCACCTTTGGCACAAGGAGGATGCGAAGTTCCTGACCCGCAAGACAGAGCCGGCAAACCGCATTCAGCAGGCAAGCTGAACGCCGCAAGGGATACGCGAGCCGCGCGCGCCGTCCGCCGGCTACGCATAGTGATGTGCTCGCGAACGGGCGTGGTGCCTTTCACTGGCTGCAGAGGCTATCAGGCCGGCGACTGCTCCCTCACGATTCCGGCCTCCAGCAGTGCGCTGTAGGCGTCCTCGTCGATCCCGAGATCGCCGAGAATGGCCCGATTGTGCTGGCCGAGTGTTGGCGCTGGCGTGCGGATCGCACCTGGCGTGTCGAGGAGCCGCGGCACCACGGCATGCATCGGCAGCTTGTCTATCTCGTCGTCCGGATAATCGGCGAGGATCTCACGGGCGATGACGTGCGGGTCCTCGAGGATCTGTGCCGTGTCGTAGATGGGTCCGATGGTCACTTGCGCCGCTTCGAAGAAGGCGACGTTCTCTGATTGAGTTCGCTCCTTGATGAAAGAACCGATGATGCTGTCGAGCTCGTGTGCATGCTGGAGCCGCCCTGCATTGTCGCAGTAGCGTGGATCCTCGATCAACTCTGGCCGGCCGATGGCGCGGAAAACGCGATCGGCCATGGAGTGGATCGAAGCGGAAAGCCCGACATATTTGCCGTCCTTGCAGCGGTACACGTTGCGTGGCGCCGTCGTGCTCGAGCGGCTGCCGGTGCGCGGCGTGAGTGCTCCGGTCAGGCGATAATTTGCAGCCTGCGGCCCGAGAATGGCGAACAGCGGATCGAGCAGCGGCAGATCGATCACCTGGCCGCGGCCCCCATTCACCTCCACTTGCCGCAGCGCGATCATCACCGCCGAGGCGCCGTAGAGGCCAGCTACCGCATCCGCCAGCGGCATCGGCGGCAGCACCGGCTCGCGGTCCGCAAACCCATTGAGGGCAGCAAAGCCTGACATTCCCTCGACCAGCGTCCCGAAGCCGGGGCGCTGGCTGTAGGGACCGTCCTGCCCCCAGCCAGAGATGCGCAATATCACCACGCTAGGATTGAGTGCGAGCAGCGTCTCCGGCCCAAGGCCCATTTCCTCGATCACCCCGGGGCGGAAGCTTTCAACGAAAATTGCTGCCGAGGGGACGAGCGCCTTTACGAGCTCCGTTGCCTTTTGCCGCCGCAGGTCGAGGCAGAGGCTTTTCTTATTGCGGCCGTAAATCTTCCAATGAAGCGGGATGTCCTTGGTGCGCCAGGACCGCAACGTATCGCCTTGCGGCGGCTCGACCTTGATCACCTCAGCGCCGTAATCACCGAGAATTTGCGTGAGCAGGTTGCCCGCGACAAGCCGCGACAGATCGAGCACGCGTACGCCCGTCAAGGGTCCGCGCGCCGGTGCATCATAATCGCGCTGGCGCAGCTTCGACGTCATCAGGTTGCGTCGGTCCATGGAGACGATGCTTGTCTCAACTCGCGCGAGGGCAGTCGCTTGGGGTCACCGCGCAAGGGTTGCCTCTGTGCCCAGCGGCACGAATGGCTCATCGGCAACGCCGTCCGCGCAAAACGACGGCGGATAATAGGACGCGAAGTCCTCCTTGATGCGGGTGAACGGCAAATCCGACCAGAAACCGTGATGGTGCAGATACTCCATTCGCACGTTCTGCCGGGCGTCGTATTCCTGAAGCACGGCGTCCGCGGTGCCATCGAACTCTGTCGGCAGGACGCCGAAGCGGGTGCAGAGCTCGACATTGAATGCCGGGGCGACCTTCATCCACCTGCCGTCGAGATAGAGCGCCGCATAGCCATGATGAAGAAACACCTCTTTGCCTCCCATGGCGCGCTTGAGCCGATCGGAGGTGAAATGATTTACGACGTCGCTCAGACCAAGGGCGGAAGGTATCCCAACTGCACGCGCGGCGGCGGCGAGGAGCACCGCCTTGGGTATGCAGAATGAGCGGCCCTCGCGCACAACAGTGCTCGCTTCAAACGCCGCGGGCTCGAGGCGGATGGCAAACGGGTCGTAGCGGATCTCATCGCGGACCGCATAAAACAGCCGCACAGCCTTGCGCTTCGGTAAGGTCTCGCTGCCGATCACGCGGCTGACGAAGTCCCGGACGAGAGGATCGTCGAAAGCGAGGAACCGGGTGGGCGCGAGATAGGCCGGTCCTGGCTCCGGCAAGCCGTAAGGCGTGAAAATCATCATGTCTCCAGCATGTCCTGCGGGCGAAGGGAGAGGGAAAAGCCGGCAGATGATGCCTAGAAACTGGCGCTCTGTCGCGGGTTTCGCAGCTCGCTTAATGCCACGATGCGACCGCGGCAAGATCCCTGCCGCACCCGCGACGGCGTTAGGTATTGCCTTGTCCGAATGGAACGAAAGAAGAACTCGAACGTTCTTTGACTCCAGACCGCGGAGCAGCAGATGAGCCAGAACACCAACCCCAAGGTCGATGCTGGACCGGCTTCAAACCTGGAGAAGGACCCTGACGCATGGGTATCCGGTGACGAGCCCATGACGGGCGCTCAGGCGTCTTATCTGAAGACGCTTTCCGACCAGGCGCACGATTTGAACGCGTTCGCCGAGGGACTCTCAAAAGCGGAGGCCTCCAAGCGCATTGATGCTTTGAAGCAGAAGATCGAGAAGGCCCGGCAGCGCGCCTAGCGCGTCCATCGAGCTGCGCGAGCCACTTCCTTCGAGGCAGATTACTATCTGAATTTTTTGGCGGGATAACGATACGCATTCTTCTCGCCGCCGAACGAGAATCGTTGCACTGTGCCCTTCAGCTCCGACGGCAAATGCTTATGGCGGCGCATGCAGGATCGGCCCGGAGCCACAGAGAGGCCCATCGCCTGCCAGGTCATACCGATGAAGAGGATGACGGAGCGCCGTACGGTCGAGGAGCGGACGCCGGAGGAGCGCCAGGATCTGTTCTGGTGGGCTGGTGCACGGAAATTTTCGACTGTTCTCGCCGATCCGCCGTGGCGCTTTCAAAACAGCACCGGAAAGATCGCCCCTGAGCACCGGCGCCTCACCCGCTACGGCACGCTCTCACTCGCGGACATCAAGTCGCTTCCGGTGAGCGCCATGGTCACCGAGCCAGCGCATCTTTATTTGTGGGTGCCCAATGCTCTTCTCGCCGAGGGTTTGGCCGTCATGACGGCCTGGGGGTTCACCTACAAGTCGAACATCGTGTGGCACAAGATACGCAAGGACGGCGGGCCGGACGGTCGCGGTGTGGGCTTCTACTTCCGCAATGTGACCGAGCTTGTTCTTTTCGGGATTCGCGGCAAGAACGCGCGTACGCTTGCGCCCGGACGCCGGCAGGTGAACTTCATCGCCACGCGAAAGCGCGAGCACTCGAAGAAGCCGGATGAGCTCTACCCGATGATTGAAGCATGCTCGCCCGGGCCGTTCGTCGAGCTGTTCGCGCGTGGGGCTCGAACGGGCTGGACGGCGTGGGGTCATCAGGCCGGCGCCTACCGCCCGAGCTGGCCCACATACAAGAACAACAGCGGCGCTCTTGTCGCGGCCGAGTAGATCAGCGGCTCAGCTCCTTCTCGACTCGCCGACGGCTGTTGCCCCCCCGTTTGACAGCGCGTTTCACGCGCGCGGGCGACTTTCCGGTCTTCTTCGCCTCGTATCGGACCTCGTGCTTCTGGCCGCCGGCCACGCGTGCCCGGTCCTGCTTCCTGCCCCGCTTCGTCTGCTTCTTCGCCATGAGGTCCTCCGGAAAGAACTGTTGCGGACGGTGTGCGCGTAGAGCCGGCGTCACAGCAGCGCGCTTGCGCTCCTGCAAACCACAAAGGTGGCAAGTAGGTTCCGCTGCGCGATCACAACCGTCTACACTCGTCAGCTGTTCAGAAGCTCGAGGATGCTTATGTCAGACCTGAAGATCACGTTGGCATGCTGGAATTACGATCGGACCCGCGCGCTCATGGATGGGAGCGTCAAGCCGCACGGCATCGAGCTCACCTATCAGAACTCGTTCCCCGCGGCGACCTTTCATCGGATGATGGGGAAACAGGAGTTCGAAGCTTCGGAGCTCGGGTTGACCTTTTACCTGGACTCGCTGCACGAGCCGGATCCGCCTTTCGTCGCCATCCCGGCTTATCCCATTCGTCTGTTCTCGCACTCCGCCATTTACGTGAACACGCATAAAGGAATCCGGGAGCCCAAGGGCCTGATCGGCAAAAGGATCGGTGAGTTCTTTCTATATGGTCACGACGCCGGCACTTGGGCCAAAGGCATCCTGCAGGACCATTACGGTGTGCCGATCGACTCATATGAAAACTTCATCGGCGGGGTGGAACGTCCGACGCCGCCGCTCCCCTGGTACAAGCAGAAACCACCCGGGCATATCAAGGTGCAGCACATCGGCACCGAGACCACACTGGACAAGCTCCTGGAGGCGGGCGAGATCGACGCGCTGTTTTCTGCACTTGTGCCGCCGTCAATGGTGCGGGGCTCGAAGAACGTTGCGCGCCTGTTTCCCGACTTCGAAGCGGTCGAGCGCCAGTATTACAAGGACACCGGCATCTTCCCGATCCAGCACGTGGTCGCCATCCGCAAAGACGTGTACCGGGCCTATCCCTGGGTGGCAAAGTCGTTGTACGACGCCTTCAAGCAGGCACGCGACCACGCCTACGAGCTCTACCGGCATCAGGCTGAGAATATGCACCGCATGTTCATGGTGCCATGGATCACCCAGCATTTCCTGGAGATCCAAGCATTGCTCGGGGACGACTGGTTTCCCTACGGCTTGCAACGAAATTACCAGGCATTGGAGACCTTCCTGCGGTACCACCACGAGCAGGGTCTCTCGAAGCGGCTCTTCACGCCGGAGGAGTTGTTCGTCCCTGAAACGCTGGTGGATTGAGCAACGCTCGACAGGCCGCGTAGGCCTCAGCCGTCTGGAAGGGGGGCACGCATGCGGTCGAGACGCGACGTCATTGCGACGCTTGGGGGAGTTGCAGCTGCACTGAGCTGTCGACGTTCATGGGCCGACGAATTCCCGAGCCGGCCGGTGACTTTCGTCGTTCCTTTTCCGCCGGGAGGCGGCATCGATGTCGTGTTGCGGGCGATGGCTCCTCGGCTGCAGGAGCGGCTCGGCAAACCCGTTCTCATCGAGAACCGTGCCGGCGGCGGTGGCAATGTTGCCGCAGCGGCGGTCGCCAAATCCCCACCTGATGGTCACATGCTGTTTGCCGCACCAAGCACGCTCGCCGCCAACGCCACGCTTTACAAATCACTGCCGTTTGACACTCTGAAGGACTTCCAGGCGGTCTCGCTCGTTCTGCGCACGCCATATTTCCTCGTCGTCCATGCCTCCGTTCCGGCGCGCACGGTC
This sequence comes from Xanthobacteraceae bacterium, assembly GCA_045811525.1. GTDB lineage: Bacteria > Pseudomonadota > Alphaproteobacteria > Rhizobiales > Xanthobacteraceae > VAZQ01. The sequence continues at coordinate 89,095 of JBJMTV010000003.1, forward strand.
TCGGAGCTCGTCACCCTCTTGCGCGAGAAACCGGGAGAGATCTCATACGCGCACAGCGGGCCAGGCTCGTCATTGCACCTCACCGCCGAGCTGTTCCAGGCGATGACCGGGACGCGCATGAATGGGGTGGGCTATCGCGGCGCGCCGCCCGCTTTCAGCGACGTCCTTGCCGGTCATGTGTCAGTGATGTTCGTCGACACCGGCACCGCGCTTGCGCAGATCAACCAACCCGGCATACGGGTGCTCGCCGTAAGCTCGAGCACGAGAATTCCGGCGGCTCCGGAAATACCGACTTTGGCGGAAGCGGGAGTGGCGGGCTTCGAAGCGGTTGGTTGGCTGCTCGTTTGTGCGCCGTCCGCCACGCCGTCGTCTATCATTGAGCGGCTGGCGAGCGAGATCAGAGCCTCGGCAGCCCCGCCTGACATCCGCGAGCTGATGATCAAGCTCGGCACCGTTCCAGTGGATAGCCGCCCGCCCGCGGAGCTGCAGACATTTCTCGCCGGTGAGATCAAGCGCTGGGGGGATGTGATCGAGCGCGCCGGCGTGGCGGCGTCGCAGTAAGGAGCGCTAAGGAGGCGAACCCCACGAGAAGCCGCATGTCGCTGGCCCGCCGCATCATAACGTGCGTTGCTTTTCGCCACATTCCTTGCATGTGTATGGCACCCGGACCTGACCCGGACCTGCCAGGACACGATTGGGCGCTCCGCATTTTCCACATTTCGTCTCTATGCGGGTCTGGCCCTGCTTCACGGTGACGGTTTTCCGCTCCAGTGCCTCCTTGACCAAGCGCTCGGTTTCGTCACGCATCGCTTGTTTCGACATTTACGGCTTTTCCTTCTCTGCGCCGCACGTCCTACAGAGGGTTGTGCAGGTTGGCAATGAGGGAAAAGCGCATGACTTCGCCACAAAACTTTCCGTTCACGTGAAGCCGGGGGAAACTGGATTGATCATTCGATCACCTCGTCGGCACGCGGAAGGAACGCTTCCGGCACGCTTCGCCAGCACCTTCGCTGTGGTCAGATTGATGGCCAGATCGAACTTGGTCGGTTACTCGACCGGGATGCTGGCGGGTTTGGCGCCGCGCAATACCTTGTCGACGTACTCGGCACCGCGCCGGTAAAGATCCTCGTCGCTCGCCGCATAGGACATCAGACCGCCCGCGACAACAAGCTCGCGCGCTTCGTGCATCCTCGGCAGCTGTGCACCCAGCGCCAGGGTATTGACCCGATTGGCATGGGTCGTGACCAGCGACTCGATCACCACGTAAAGCGAGCTAAAGGACCGTATGCCCGGCGGAATTCCCGCCCGCTAGTCGACGAACTTGACATTGTGCCCCTTTTCCTTGCATGCGCTCGCCGGTCCGGGCGGGAGAGTGGAAAACAGACAAGTTATATTATGAGCGCTGGTACAGCTCACGCGACTGGACCTTTTATTCGCATCTGTTAGGTCAAATCGTTGTGCACTCTTGCCCCGGCCCCATTTTGGATCTCGGAGCTGGAACCGGGCTGCTGGTCGAGTGCGCGACGCGCTGGGGGCTGGACTGCCAAGGTCTTGATGGCTCCCATGATGCCGTGGCAATTGGCCTGCAACGGTTTCCCGCATTGAGAATATCGCAGCATCACCTGAGCAAGCCCCTGCCACTTCCGAACGGATCGGTTCAAACCGTACTCTTGAATCAGGTCATTGAACATCTGGAACCAGAGGTCGCTAAGCATACTCTCAGCGAGTGCTTTCGGGTGCTTAGGACCAGAGGATTGGTCTTCGTTCTTTCTCCCAGTCGCTTCAACCGCTATGAGCGCAAGACTGACCCTACTCACATTAACATGTATGCGCCCTCGGAGCTTCGAGAATTGATTCATAATACCGGATTCGTCGACATTGCTTCCATGGACGCACCAATCGACTTTCGTGGCAAGGGTGGTATCGTCCCACGCGCCGCGATGTGGTTCTTGTTTCGAGCGACGAATTGGGACTTCCTCAGTTCAACCGCTAACTGTCGAGCCTACAAGCCCTGATCCAAGAAGCACCTGCTCGGCCAGAAGTCTCCCCGTAAATGTCTGGGGCCTTCGTGAAGGGTCAGCCAAGACGGGGGTGGGGACATTAGCGCGAAATAACGCGCTCGACGTTCTGCTCCGGGGAGGCGGCGTGGAGGAACCCGACCAATGCCGTTGCCTGCTGCTGCGCTCGCTCGCAAACGGGTAGGCCACCGCCCTGCTGAGCAGGATGTTGAGCTCGCGTCTGCGCATGGTGTCCTTCGTAATTGGTAGCCTGGATGGAGCGCGCGAAAGCGCGGGCGCGCAATCCGGGAGCGGTCTTGCCGCCGACGCCGGTCCCGGATTTCTCGTACAGCTCTAGCCGGGCTACGGCTCATTCGATCACCTCGTCGGCGCGCAGGAGGAACGCTTCCGGCACGGTTAGCCCCAGCACCTTCGCTGTGGTCAGATTGATGGCCAGATCGAACTTGGTCGGTTGCTCGACCGGGATGCTGGCGGGTTTGGCACCGCGCAATACCTTGTCGACGTACTCGGCACCGCGCCGGTAAAGATCCTCGTAGCTAGCGCCATAGGACATCAGACCGCCCGCCACAACAAGCTCGCGCGCTCCGTGGACGGTCGGCAGCCGCGCACCCAGGGCGAGGGTATTGACGCGATTGGCATGGGTCGTGACCAGCGAGTCGATCACCACGTAAAGCGCGTCGGCCCGTCCCTTCAGCGTCTCGAACGCTGGTCCGATATCTTGCGCCTGCGTAATTTCGACCGGTACGACTTCAATCCCCAGCGTATCAGCGGCTGCCTTGACCACTCTCATTTCCGCGGACGCGGAAGCATTGTCTGACTTAACGAGGACCGCCAGCCGCCGGAGACTACCGGCAAGCTCGCGCAGCAGCTCCACGCGCTTGCCGCCGATATCGGCAGTCTGATTCGACAAGCCCGTGATATTTCCTCCCGGCCGCGCCAGCGATTCGACAAGCCCAGCGGCCAACGGATCGCCTGCCGGCGCGAAGACGATGGGAATTTCCGATGTAGCCCTCTTAGCCGCGACAGTCGGCGGGGTTCCCGATGTAAAAATGACATCGACCTTCAAGCGCACAAACTCCGCTGCGATCTCGTCGAATCGTTGTGTGGCTGCCCATCGATATTCGATGGCGATCGTGCGCCCCTCGATCCATCCGAGCTCGCGCAGCCGCTGCACCAGTGCGGCGACCCGTTGGCTATAGGTCACGGGTGAGCCCGGAATGATCAGTCCGAGTGTGGGTCGCCCGGGGGTGGGTTGCGCAGTGGCTGGGACGGGCGACGCAACCGCGCCCCCGAGCAGCGTGAGCAAGCGGCGTCGGTTCAAACGATCGAATTGCATGTGGAGCCGTGGACGAAACATGCGCCGCAACGATCAAATATCATTCGATAGTCTCATCGGCCAGCGAGAGCAGGTTGTCGGAGACTTTGATGCCGAGTGACTTGGCAGTCTTGAGATTGATGACAAACTCGTACTTTGTGGACTGCATCACTGGCAGATCGGCGGGCTTTTCGCCCCTCAGGATGCGTCCCGTGTAGACGCCGGCGGATTGCATCACATTGAGGAAATCGGCTCCATAGCTTACGAGGCCGCCAGCGGCCGCATATTCACGATTGTCAAACATAGTGGGCAATTGCTGATCAAGCGCGCGTCTCGCGATCTCAGTGCGGCGGCTGAAGAAAAAAGCATCGGTATTCACCACGAGCACGGTAGCGGATTGGTGTGGCACCTGGGCAAAGGCGGCGTCGATCGCAGCATCGTTGCTGGCATGGAGGAGCTCGGCGTGAATTCCGAGTTTCGCAGCGCCCGCCTGCAGTTCCTTGATGAACGGATCAGCCAAGACGGAGGTGGGATTCACCAGCGCGAAATAGCGCGTCGCTTGCGGAGCGAGCTCCCGCAGCAGCCCCAGTCGCTTGGCGGCGATATCGGCATTCATCGAAGTGACGCCCGTGACATTGCCGCCCGGCCGATTAAGGCTGGTCACCAGCCCCAGTGTAACCGGGTCGCCGCCCGCCCCGAACACGATCGGGATTGTGGACGTGGCAGATTTGGCGGCGAGCGCCGCATCGGTACTGCCCGCCGTAGCGATCACGGCCACTTGTCGACGGATCAAATCAGCCGCCATCTCGGGTAGCCTATCGGCATGTCCCTCAGCCCAACGGAACGTGATGGTAACGTTTTGGCCTTCGACGAATCCGGCGTCGCTCAGTCCCTTGCGATATGAAGCGAGGCGCTCGACGTTCTGCTCGGGGGAGGCGGCGTGGAGGAACCCAATTACTGGCGTCGCCTGCTGCTGCGCTCGCGCCGCAAAGGGGTAGGCGACTGCCGTGCCGAGCAGGATGTTGAGCTCGCGTCTGCGCATGGTGCAGTCCTTCATGGACTCGTAGGCCGGATGGAACGCGCGACGCGCGCGCAATCCGGGAGCGGTCTTGAGGCGGACGCCGGTCCCGGATTTCGCGTACACGTACAGCGCAATCCGGGCTACGGGCTAAGGCAAAGAGGTGCGCTGCTGCACGTTACTCGATCACGTCGTCGGCGGTTGCGAGCAGCGTCTGCGGCACGGTCAACCCGAGCGTCCGGGCGGTCTGGGCGTTGATAACGAGCTCGAACTTGCTTGACTGCACGACCGGGAGGTCGGCGGGTTTTGCGCCCTTGAGGATACGCCCAGCGTACATACCGACCTGCCGATAGGCGTCCGCAATGTTGCTGCCGTAAGTCATGAGTCCGCCCACCTCGGCATATTCGCGCCCGGAATATGACGCCGGAATGCTGTGGCGCATCGCCAACAGCGATAACTGGACACGGCGGCTGTTGAAAAACGGTTCTTGGCCGACAAACAATGCGTCCGGCCGCTCGTGGACGAACTTCGCGAAGACCGCATCGATCTCGCGGCTCGTGCTGGCGTTTCGCACCCAAACCTGTACTCCCATCGCGCGAGCAGCCAATTCCACTTCGTGCACGATGGACTGGGAGATCGTTTCGCTCGCCGGATTCACGATCACGGCAACGCGCCTCATGGCGGGTATCAACTCGCGCAAGAGCTCGAGCTGCTTCCCCGCCAATTCGCGATTGAAGAAATTGATGCCCGTCATGTTGCCGCCCGGCCGCCCGAGGGTGCTGACCAGTCTGAGCTTGACCGGGTCTTCGGCGATCAGAAAGACGATCGGCAGCGTGGCACTTGCCGCCTTCGCGGCGAACACCGTGTCCGGACCGCCGCTGGCGACGAGCACGGCGACCGGCCGGTGTGCCAGCTCCGCTGCCAGCGATGGTAGCCGGTCGATCGCATTCTCGGCCCAGCGGTAGACGATGGCTACGGTCTCGCCTTCGACATAACCGGTGTCTTTGAGGCCCTGCCGAAGCGCCCGCAATCGCTCGGTCACCGAATCCGGCGACCTGCTGTCGAGGAAGCCAATCAACGGCAATTCCGCCTGTTGTGCTCGCGCCACGAGCGGCCAGGCGGCCGCTCCGCCGAGCAGCGTGATGACCTCGCGCCTTCTCACGCCTCAGTACCTCCCGTCTGCTTTCGGACGAAGCGTACCACAGCATTGCCGCGCCGCGGGAGATTGACTCGACTAATATTAGTCATATAATATGACAGTAGAAACGTAGGATAATCATGTTGTATTAATTAAACAGGCCGCTGGAAAAACTGATGAAAGCCTCTAAAGAAACCGCTGAAACCACCTCGTCGTCACAGGTCACCGGACACGGCGATCCCCCGTGGCATGCCGTGCCAACGGCGATCGCCCGGCGTCTGCATCAAATCTGTGTGGCGAAGACGTCTGCAGTCGTAACCGACGCCGGCCTCACCCCGCTGCAGTATGGAGTGCTGATCCACCTCAGCAAGCTCACCGGCAAACCGGGGATCGAGCAAAACAACCTTGCCGACAGGCTCAATGTCGACCGCAATACCGCAAGCCTGCTCGTCGAGCAGCTGGTAAAAAAGGAACTGGTCGAACGCCGGGTGAACCGGGCCGACCGCCGCGCGCGGATTCTGAGCCTCACTCCCAAAGGCGAGAAGCTGTACGCGCAGCTGCGACCGGCACACCTCGCTGCAAATGAAAGCATTCTCACGCCGATTACGTCCCGTGAACGGAAACTTTTGATCAGTCTGCTCATCCGAGTGATCGAGGGAAATTTCGTCCGACAAGGCACCGCTTCGCAAGGACGCGGCCAGCGCCTGCGCCGGTAGTGTTTCAACACCCGGAAGGAGGTTCTCATGTCCCGGATCAGGCGTCAGATAGGAACCTGCGCCGCAGCGATCGTTGCTGTTCTCGTTTCATGGTCCCCAGGGGATGCGCAGTCCTGGCCTAACCGGATGGTTCGGGCGATCGTCCCGTTTCCACCGGGCAGTTCGCCCGACATCGTTGCCCGCGTATTCGCGGAACTATTGGCTGCGCGCTGGGGGCAAGCGGTCGTAGTCGAAAATGTCCCGGGAGCTGAGGGGCTCACCGGGTCAGCAAGTTTTGCGGCGGCCCGAGACGATCACGCGCTTCTATTCGCGCCTGCTGCACCGATCGCGGTGTACCCACTCGTTCACGAGAGACTATCCTACGATCCAGTTCGGGACATCGTTCCCGTGGCAGCGATAACCAACACGTTCGGCGCGATTGCCGTCCCGGGATCCCTTCAGGTCATGACTGTGCCGGAGCTTGTGGAGTATGCGCGCGCTCGGCCCGGCAAACTGAATTGGGCAACTGGCGGCGGTGCATTTCCCGTACTGATATCAGGATTGATCGAGGCTGCTGGTCTGGCTATGACACAGGTTCCCTATAGAAATCAGAACGTGGCACTACAGGACCTCGCGGAAGCTCGAATTCAGGTGTTCGCGACCGCGATGACGGTGCTCTCGGCCCCCGCACAAGCGGGCAAGATTCGAATTCTGTGCGTCACCAACAAGGCACGCTCGCCGCTTTGGCCAGGCATTCCGACCGTTGCCGAATCCGGATATCCCGAATTCACCTTCGAAGGGGTCATTGGGGTATTCGCGTCGGGCAGTTCGCCGGATGACCGTCGAAACCTGATCGCTGCTGAAATCCGGCAGATCGCTGCAGATGAAGGCGTGGCCCAGCGGCTGCGTGCTACCGGCCAACTGCTTCGCCCGAGCACGCCCGCGGAGTTCACCGCAGCCTTGGAGGAACAGCGATCCAAGCTCGCTGCGATCATCCGGGCGCTCGGCAAACCCGCGAACTGACCAGGAGAGACGATGTTCTATGAACCGGACAAGGACGATCACGGTCTTGCGTTCAATCCGTACAAGTCAATCGTTGTACCGCGGCCGATCGGTTGGATTTCGACGATCAGCAGCGAGGGCGTGCTCAATCTCGCGCCGTACAGCCAATTCAACAATCTTGGCTACGATCCGCCTTACGTGATGTTCTCAGGGAACTGCTTCCCCGGCTCTGGGCGTCGCAAGGACAGCGTCAGAAATGCAACCGATACGGGCGAGTTCGTGGTCAACATGGCAACCTACGAACTACGCGACGCGATCAATATCACCTCGCAGTTCCTCTCGCCCAACACCGACGAAGCAGCGTTGGCCGGCCTCCATATGGTGCCCTCTTACATCGTGATGCCCCCGCGCGTCACGGCATCCCCGGTACATCTGGAGTGCAGATTCGATTGTTCGATGGCATTGCCCGGCAATGCTCCCGATCAGGTTCATACTGTCGTCATCGGCCGAGTGGTGGGCGTACACATTCGTGATGATGTGATCACATGTGACGGCAAACTCGACGTGCTTAAAATTCGTCCTCTGGCTCGGCTCGGATATTTCGACTACACGACAGTCGATTCCGTGTTCGCAATGCCCCCAGCAGGTCCGCATATCAAAGCACGCGAGGCCGGACTCGAAGGGCGGCCGCAGCGCAAAGCAGATGTCCTCTGATTGTTCGCAGTACGTTACTGTCGTTCTCTACAACTCCGATCCGTTCGCTAGCTTGCGGCAGCTTTGGCTGGCACCCGACTTATTCAATGACCTCGTCGGCCAGCGCGAGCAGCTTATCCGGCACCGCGAGGCCAATCGCTTTCGCAGCCGTGAGGTTGATTACAAGCTCAAATTTAGTCGGCTGCTCCACCGGTAGCTCGGAGGGAGCCCTGCCTTTGAGAATCATGTCGACGTACTCGGCCGCGCGACGGTACATATGGCGTCGATCGACGCCGTAAGAGATCAATCCCCCAGCCTTGGGAAAGGCGCTGCTGCCGTACACGATGGGTAACCGTGTCGCCATGGCGCGCTCGGCGATTTGCCGACGCATACTCAACAGCAATGCATCTTCCAGCGTGAGTAAACCGGCTACGCCAGCCTTCGCGGCGGCTTCAATGCCAGCCAGAGCCTGATCTGCGCTTTTTGCTTCGAACACCTGGATCGGCTGCGCCGTCGCCACAACCGCCGCCTTGAGCTCCTGCAATGCCAGGGCCGAGAACGGCGTATCCGGATTCATCAACACTGCAACGGCCCGTTGACCTGGGACGAACTCGCCCAGGAACGCTAGACGCTTGCCCATGACATCGCTTGCTTCCGATGTGACACCTGTGACGTTCCCGCCGGGCCGGTTCAGGCTATTGATCAATCCAGCTCCAACCGCATCGCCAACACTGGCAAATACAATCGGTATTGTGTTGGTTGACGCCTTTAATGCCTTTGCCGGCAGCGTTCCGAACCCAGCGACCAGCACGTCCGGTCTGATGTTGACCAACTCTGCCGCCAGGGAACCGAGGAGTTCGGGTCGCCCATCCGCAGAGCGGTAGGTAAACTCCAGGTTCTCGCCTCGGCGATAGCCGAGCTCCTGCAGTCGTTCCGCGATTACGGTTGAGTCTTGGCCCGGCACAAACGCCAGATAACCGATCCGAAATGATCGGCTTTGCTGCGCCAAACCGGCGAGCGGCCACGTGGCCACACCGCCTATGAGCATGATGAATTCGCGCCGTGTCATACACTCTCTTCCCACGCACATAGGCTCGTTTTCTTCACAACGTTTTCGGACGTGAATTGTGCCGGCTAACCCGCTTTAGTAAGAACCCGTAGTCCGGAGGGAGCGCGCAATCCGGGACCGGTCTTGCTGCAGAGGCTGGGCCCGGATTGCGCTTACGCTGCATCCGGACTACGCCGTGCTGTCGGGATAGCGATGGGCGGCAATGTGACTTGTCGTTCAATCAGCGAAGCCGTGCACGTGAGATGGCCTCTGCCGCGTCGGATGTGGGCATAAATAACCTGAGCGGTCGGCTCGGAAAAGGCCGAAATCCAAATCCGCGGTAGAATGCTGCAGCCCGATCGTCAGTCGCATCGACGACGATGGCGAAAACCGCGAGCGAACCGGAAGCCCCGATGATCCTGCGAACGGCATCGGCCAGCAGCAGATCGCCCAGACCCTCCCCGCGCATATTCTGATCGCGTGCAAGCCGACCGATGAGGGCAGCCGGGATCGCATCATAGCGCGGCAGCCGTTTTGCGAGTTGAGCCGGCAAATCGCTGATGGTGATCGTGAAGGAGCTCAGGCTGTAGAAGCCTACGACTGCCCCACGATGGTCAATGGCGACGAACACACGCGCGACATTGCGTTTCTCATCCTGACCAGCGCGAAGGTGAAACCAATCGTCGAGCGCGGCTACGCCGCACGAGAACGACGCTCGGTCATGTTTGCCGAGCGGCTCGATCGATTTGATCATAAGCTGTCAGCTGAAAAGATCCCGATGACGCTTCAGTGCATCAATGAGACGTGGGGAAGGATCAGGTCGCCGACGGATGGCAGCTAGGAAGGCATCGCGATCCGCTCCCAACAGCACCATTCGTTGATGCTCATCGAGAAGTCGCCGCGCGCCCTCATAGGCGAGATCCCCCGCGGCGAGACCAGTGACCGACATCGCCTCCTGGATGACCTTCTTTGCCGATGGTGCCAGCCGCAATTCGAGCCGCTCGCTCTTGTATTCCCGGCTGGGCGCGCTCGGCTTTCTGTGTGCATATGGCATGGCGCTCTCCTGAGGAGAGCTTGTACGGCAATTCGCCGTGCTTCGCAAGAGAGCGGATTCCGAGCGGATGTCGAGCTGTGAGATCTTCTATTGTGGGGTCGTGCGCGGGGGGGCAGAATTGAACCAGCGACACCTGCACTTCAGTGCAGAGCCCGTAGCCAGGATAAGCGCCACGCGCGCGCAATCCGGGAGCGGTCTAGCCGCAGACGCCGGCTCCGGATTACGCTGACGCTCGATCCGGGCTACGGAATCGTGCGAAGCCCGTCAGCGCGAAGCAGGATGGTGCCCAGGGGCGGAATTGAACCACCGACACCTGCATTTTCAGTGCAGTGCTCTACCAACTGAGCTACCTGGGCGCCGTACCCCGCGCATCAAGCGGGAATTGCAGAGCGGGGGCGTTATAGATGCTCGGTTTCTGGGTGTCCAGAACGCGATTTCCGCAAACATTGCTGCTGTTACGCGAGCCTCCACCGGCCCATCAACGCGTCGCCTCGTTGTCCTCTATCGCGCCGTCCTCGTCCTCATCCTCCTCGACTGGAACGGCATAGACACCGTTGAACCACCGGTTGAGGTCGACATCGGCACAGCGCCGGCTGCAGAACGGGCGCACGCCCTCCAGCGCAGGCTTGCCGCAGATGGGGCACGGGGTGCTGCGCAGGACCTCGACCGGCTCGGACATAGATAAACATATGGGTGCGGCGGCGCGGTGTGCCAGCGTCACGCCACAGCGTTGAGCCAGCCAAAGCGGGTGGGATAGCCCTCGCCGGAGAGAAGCGTGGTCACCTCGTAGAGCGGCAGCCCGACGACGTTGCTGTAGGAGCCCACGATCTTGACGATGAAGCTGCCGGCAATACCTTGCGCCGCGTAGCCGCCCGCCTTCCCGCGCCACTCGCCGGAGGCGAGATAGGATTCGATGTCCTCCTCGGCGAGGCGCTTGAAGCGCACCCGCGTCTCCACCAGGCGCTGGCGATAGGCCTCGTTCGGGGTCACCAGACAGACGGCGGTGTGCACGCGGTGATTACGGCCGGAGAGGAGGCGCAGGCATTGCGCCGCCTCATCGAACAGCTCGGCCTTGGGCAGGATGCGGCGGCCGACAGCCACCACCGTATCGGCGGCAAGGATGAAGGCGCCCTTGAGATCGTCGTCCTCCCTAACGAGCGCGAGCGCGGCCTCCGCCTTGGCTCGCGCAAGCCGATTGGCACAGGCGCGCGGCAGCTCGCCGCGCTTCGGCGTCTCATCGACATTTGCCGGGCGCAACGCATCGGGGTCGATGCCTGCCTGGTTGATCAGCGTGACGCGGCGCGGCGAGCCGGAGGCGAGCACGAGCTTGGGCCGGCCGATCATCGATCACGCCTTTGCCGCGCGTGCATGAAGCGCAGGATCGAGCGCGTCGACCTCATTTGAAGCGGTAAGTAATGCGGCCTTTGGCCAGGTCGTAGGGCGTCATTTCGACCAGGACCTTGTCGCCAGCCAGCACCCGGATGCGGTTCTTGCGCATGCGTCCAGCGGTATGAGCGATGATCTCGTGCTCGTTTTCGAGCTTTACGCGGAAGGTGGCGTTCGGGAGCAGCTCCGTGACGACACCGGGAAACTCCAGCAGTTCTTCCTTGGCCATCCGCTATCCGGAATTGTAACGAAAAAAGGTGACGCGGCGAGCGCCACCAACGCGCGCGGAAACTAGCGGAATCGCCGACCTTCCACAACCGTGCTGCGTCAGCCGCGCAGCGGCTACTCGTTACCTGTCGCGCGCGGCGAGAAGCGTGCCTGAATGCGCGCCATGAGCTGATCACGCACGTCCCGATACGCGTTCAGGCGCTGCTCTCTGCTGCCCTCAATGGCGGTTGGATCCGCCGTCGGCCAGTATTCGACTTCAGCAGCGAGCGTGCGCGTGAGCTCGAGCGCCTTGTGGTGCGCCTCCGGTGCAAGCGTCACGATGAGGTCGAAGCTCAGCCCTTCGAGGTCCTCGAGCTCCTCGAACGTGATCGGCTTATGTCCCGTGATATCGAGGCCGATCTCCGCCATCACCGTGACTGCAAACGCATCGACCTCGCCTTTGCGCACGCCTGCCGAGCCTACATAAAGCGATGCGCCGAGCATCTGCTTGAGCATGGCAGCCGCCATGGGCGAGCGAATGGAGTTCATGCCGCAGGCGAACAGCACCGCCTGCGGTCGCAAGCTCCGCGTCGGCTGGACCGGCGTGCTCATCCCTTCCAATGCAGGACGCAAACGAGCGTGAACAGCCGGCGCGCGGTGTCGAAGTCGAGGCTCACCTTGCCTGCGAGGCGCTCCATGAGCAGCTGCGAGCCCTCGTCGTGGAGTGCACGCCGAGCCATGTCGAGCGCCTCGATGCGGTCGGGAGTGGCGGTGCGGATGGCTGCGTAGTAGCTGTCGCAGACCATGAAGTAGTCCTTCACGAGCTTGCGCAGCGGCGAGAGCGACAGCAGGTGGGCAACAACCGGCGAACCGTCCTCACGGCGGATATCGAAGGCGAGCCGCGTCCCGTCGATGCTCAGGTGCAGCGCGTATGGGCCGCCGCTCTCGTCGCCCTCCGGCCCGAAGCTGTTGTCCTCAAGCAGGTCGTAGATCGCGACGGCCCGCTCATGCTCGACGTCCGAATTCGAGCGGCCGATGGAATTTTCGTCGAGCGTGACCGCCACCAGGCGCGGCGCCTTGTGCTTGCTCGCACGCTCTCGCGTCATAACGGGTTCAAGCGCTTGGCGACCGAGCGTGCGTGGCCGATGAGCCCTTCCGCTTCACCGAGCGTGATCGCGGCGGGGCCGAGCGCGCGCAATTGCTGCGGGCCACATTTCAGGATCGAAGTACGCTTCATGAAATCGAGCACGCCCAGCCCGGAGGAGAAGCGTGCCGAGCGCGCCGTCGGCAGCACGTGGTTTGAGCCACCGACATAATCGCCGATCGCCTCCGGCGTATGCGCGCCGAGGAAGATCGCGCCAGCATTGCGGATGGCGGCTGCGAGACGCTCAGGCTCGACAGTCTCGATTTCGAGATGCTCGGGTGCGATCGCGTCAATGAGCGGCACCGCTTCAGGGAGCGCGCCGACGTGGATGATGGCGCCGAAATCGCGCCAGGACGCACCCGCGACGGCCGTTCGGGGCAGCGACGTGAGCTGGGTCGCGACCGCCCGCTCCACGGCATCCGCGAGTGATGCATCGTCGGTGATGAGGATCGATTGAGCGCTCGCGTCGTGCTCGGCCTGCGCCAAAAGATCGGCCGCGACCCATTCGGGATGAGCGCTGCTGTCGGCGACAATGAGCACCTCTGAAGGGCCAGCTATCATGTCAATGCCGACCCTGCCGAAAACGAGGCGCTTCGCTGCCGCGACATAAGCATTGCCCGGGCCGACGATCTTGGCGACCGGTGCGATCGTGGCGGTGCCATAGGCAAGCGCACCTACGGCCTGCGCCCCGCCGACGCAATAGATCTCGTCGACGCCGGCAAGCTTGGCTGCCGCCAGCACGAGCGGAGCGAGCTTGCCGTCCGGTGCAGGCACCACCATGACCAGCCGCGGCACGCCTGCGACCTTGGCCGGCACGGCATTCATCAGCACGGAGGAGGGATACGCGGCCGTGCCGCCGGGAACGTACAGGCCGACCGACTCGATTGCGGTCCAGCGGTGGCCGAGCTCGACGCCGAGTGCGTCGACGAAACGCTCGTCGCTGGGTTTTTGCCTGGCGTGGTAGGCCTCGATGCGATCGCGGGCGAGGGCCAGTGCCTTGACCGCCTTGCTGTCACAGAGCCCGATCGCGTCGTCGATCTCCCGCTGGTCGATGCGCAGCCGCGCAGGATCAAGCTCGAACCGGTCGAACCGGCTGGTAAGCTCGATCAGCGCGTCGTCACCGCGCCTCGCCACATCGGCGAGAATGGCACGCACGGCCGCTTCCACATCGGCGGCACTTTCCCGTTTGATGGCGAGAAAGGCACGAAACAGTGTCGCGAAATCCGGGGAGCGGCTGTCGAGGCGGATCGGCATGGCCCAGTCCCGCCGGGGTGCGTGGTGCTGCGCATGTCCACGCCGGCCGGCCGGCGCTCCGGCACAGGCGCACGGCCCCAGGCCTGCTCAATGGCTTGCGGCAGAGATGACGTCAACCGGCGCGCTGGCGAGCCTCGCGGCGGCGGGGGGAGGGGGCAGCGACAGGGCGTGCGTCGGCGGCGTGAACGGGGCGACACTCCGCCGGCCATGACGGTCCGAGATCGGTGAGCTCGCATTCCAGGCATTCAACTTCGAGGCGCAGTGCGCCGCCCCCGGAGAAGGTCAAGGTCACGCTGCCTGCAGGCGCGTCAGATTCGGTAAATTCAACGGCGAGCAGATTGAGGATGTCGTTCTTCCCGTGCGGATTGACGCTGCGGCATTTGCAGTTGTTCACACGCTCGAACCGCAGCGCCGAGCGGCAGCGCCGCAGCTCTGGATCGGCGCTCTCGGCTGCCGCCCAGTCAAACCGGTCGAGTGCCACGATCAGCCGCTTTTCCTGGGGGCGCCAGACAACATCGGCGACCTTGACCAGCGCGTCCTGCAGGTGGGTTGAGACGACCTCGAGATCATCGCGGTCCAGGGCCACAAACTTCACCGGCTGCATGACGCACGCTCCCGCCGTCCAAATCTGTTGATTGCAGGAAATTAGGAAGCCCCCAGCGCGGCCGCAAGGCGGCGGAGAGCGGCTATGCGCGCCGGGCGCGATCGGCGAGGGCTCGTCCTCAGCGCTGTGCCATTCGATCGAGGATGTCAGCCACCGGCAGCTTGGTCCATGCACGGGTCACGAAGTCCCGATGACCCGCCTTCTCTCCCAGCGAGAGGAAGGCAACCGTGCCCGGCTCGAGCGGACCATCAAGCCCGTACTGGACGCGGATGCCGCGGTCGCGCAGCATCTTGGCCAGCTGATCGTCGCGCGCCTTGTTGTGGGTGGTATAGGCGCTCACGAAGAACCCGGTGGGATTTTTCACAATCCACGAGGTGAACTTGTCCATTTCGCCGTAGAGCGCGTCGAGCAGCACGACCCCGCTCACCCGCGGACCTAGGCCGCCGACGTGCAGGCTCGCCGCAGCGGAGACGAAGCCGCCGCTATAGCCCACGATCACGACCGGCATATTGGCAAAGGCATCCCTCGCGCGCTGGTCGCCGTAGATGCGGGTCAGATGCTCCGCCGCCTCGGCCAGGAAACGCTTCAGTCCGTCACGCTCGGCAAGCTTGCCGGCGCTGGAATCGGCGGCGTCATAAGCGAGCTGCGGCGCCACCAGAACGGCATTCACGCCCGATTCGGAGATCTGGGCGGGAAGTAGTTGGCGGTCGCGGACGTCGCGCTCCAAAGTGGCACGGTGACCATGGAAGAACACGACCATGACCGCCGGTTTGGAGGCATCGAAACCAGCCGGCACATGGACCAGCACGCGGTTGTCGCTGTAGCGGCCGCCCCTGCTGGAATACGGGAATGCCGAGTTGTCGAAGCCGATCAATCGGGTCTGCGTCTGCTTGACGGGCGGCAATGCCGCATACGCCATCTGTGGCGACAGGGCCGCTGTCTTGTAGGAGCCCGAGGCGATGGAACCGGTACGCTCCGCCGCGATCTGTGGCCGTGCTTCGGCGCGCTCGCGCGGAGATGCTGCGGCCGCCTGAGCCTCGCGCGGAGATGCTGCCGCGGCCTGAACCTCGCGGGGAGGCGCTGCCGCGGTCTGAACGGTGACCGGAGCAAAACGGTCGGAAAACGAGTCGCGCCGCCCTGCGGGCGCCACTACATCCCCCGCCGAGCGCGGCCGCGCGACGCGCGGGACCACGGTCTCGCCGCTCGCGACGATGCTGTCGCCCTTGGTTGCTATGGAGGCCTGCGAGGATGAGCCGGCCTCCGCCACCGGCTTCGGGTCGGAATTGCCGCAGGCCTGCAGCAGAGCTGCACACAGCACGAGCAACAGCGCCGGCGCCACCACTGAGTGCCGCCGCAGCCTTGTGCCGTGCGTCTGCGCTAGCTCACGCGCATCGATGAGATTCGGGACGTGAGATCCCGCTGCGATCATCCCCCACAGCTCCGACCGCGACGCGCGTGCGGCAGACAGGCCGCACTCCCCCGCGTCTTTCTTCGGAGCTCCCCCGCTATGTGCCGCTACCAGAACACTTGATTATGTCCGCATTTCAGAAGGTTTGCGGCGCGCGTTTGGCAATCCCGGCGTTCGCCGCGTCACATTTTGGCGGCTTTGTTGCAGTCAGCGTGAGCCTCTCTGAACTCTTTACTACGCGTCCGATTTACTGTCCGTTAACGCCCGCTCGCCGCCGTTTGCGCCGCAATGCCGATGCTTAATGGAGCCGCGGCGGACTTCAGGGGAATTCACAGAATGGTCGCAGTCGAGACCGCGAAACGTGCGCGCACCCAAGACGCGCCGCAGGTCCGCGCAGGCGTATCCATGCTGACCGCGACGGCCATTGTGGTCGCCGACATGGTTGGAGTCGGGGTGTTCACCAGTCTCGGGTTCCAGGTGCTGGGCACTCCATCGGGGTTCTCACTGCTGCTGCTCTGGGTGATTGGCGGTGCAGTGGCGCTCTGCGGCGTGTTCTCCTATGCCGAGCTTGCCGCCATGTTCCCGCGCTCCAGTGGTGAATATAATTTTCTACGGCAGGCTTGGCATCCCGCGGCGGGCGTCCTCGCCGGCTGGCTATCGGCAACCGTCGGTTTTGCAGCGCCGGTCGCGCTCGCCGCCATGGCCTTCGGCCAGTATGGCAAGGGAATCTTTCCTTATGTGCCGCCGATCGTGCTCGGGTTCTGCGTCATTTGGGCCGTGTCGCTCGTGGGGCTTGCCGGCATTCACCACAGCAGCCGCTTTCAGATGATATGGACTGTGCTGAAGGTCGGGCTGATCGCGGCCTTTCTCGTCGCCGGCTTCATCATGGCGACGCCGCAGCCCGTCTCCTTCGCGCCCACAGCGGCCGACGTATCCCACATTCTGAGCGCGCCTTTCGCGATCAGCCTGGTGTTCGTCATGTACTCGTATTCCGGCTGGAATGCCGCCACTTATATCAGCGGCGAGATGGAGGACCCGCAACGCAGCGTGCCGCGTTCCCTGCTGATCGGTACGTCCGCCGTCATCCTCGTCTATGTCTCGCTCAACGCACTCTTTCTCTACAGCACCCCGTTCGGGCAGCTTGCCGGCCAGCTCGACGTCGCAGTGATCGCGGGCAAGGCGATGTTCGGCGACTTCGGTGCGCGCATCGTTGGCGCGCTGATTTGCCTTGGTCTTGTGTCGTCGATCAATGCCATGATGTGGATCGGCCCACGCGTCACCTCGACAATGGGCGAGGACATCAAGCTCATGCGCGTGTTCGCGCGCCGCTCGGCCAATGGCGGACCGACAATAGCCATCCTGTTTCAGGCTGTCGTTGCCACGATCCTCCTGCTGACGCAGAGCTTCGAGGCAGTGCTCGAGTTCATCCAATTCAGCCTGCTCACCTGCTCGTTCATCGCCGTGCTCGGGGTCATCAAGCTGCGGATCACGCGGCCCGATCTCGCCCGCCCGTACCGCGCTTGGGGATATCCGTTTACGCCCCTCGTCTTCCTATCGGTGACCGCCTTCATGATGTACTATCTGATCAGTGAGCGTCCGGTGCAGTCACTGATCGGGGTGCTGATGATGGCGGCGGGGCTTGCCCTCTACTTCCTCTCTCGGAGCCGGACGGCTCCGAGTCTCGCAACACCGACGTGAGCCCGCACATATGCTTGATCGCAGAACAGCTCTAGGCCTTGCCGCGTCACTCTTGCTCCTCACGGCCGCGCCTGTGCGCGCGGCTGACGTATCGCCGAACGATGTAGCCCGGTTCATCGCCGGCATGGCTCCTGCCCCCGATTCTCCGCTGGCTCCATTGACGAAGGAGAGAGCCTGGCAAGACCACGCCAAGGCCTTTGACGCGAGCTTCGAGCGCGCCGAGCAGAACATCTCGCGGGTGCGAGCCTGGTCCAGCGCCAACGTGACCAGCGCGCGCCCGACATTGTTCTACATGTTCAGCGGTCCGGACTTTTTCTATGCGAACGCGTTCTATCCCAACGCCAAGACCTATGTGCTGGCTGGGCTCGAGCCGGTCGGAACCGTTCCCGACCCCACGAGCTTGCGCGGCTCGCTGGCAAACGATTTCGGCCCATTGCGCAACTCGCTGCGCTGGCTGCTGCAGCACAGCTACTTCATCACCAGCCAGATGGGCTCGGACCTGCGGCGAGGACGGTTTACCGGCACGCTGTCGGTGCTCTACGTATTTCTCGCGCGCTCCGGGCAGACCATCAAGGAGGTCACCCCGGTCCGGCTCGACGAGAACGGGGCATTGCAGAGCGAGGGTGAGGGGGGCCGCAGGGTGCCCGCGCGTGGCGTCAAGATCGTATTCTCGGGCAAGGATAACGAGCCGCGCACGCTCTATTACTTCAGCACTGACCTGTCGAATGGCGGAGTGGCGAACAGCAAGTTTCTCGGCTACCTGGCAACCCTCGCGCCCGGGGACGGTTTGGTGAAGAGTGCGTCCTACCTGTTGCACAATCCGGGATTTTCCAAGGTACGCGAGTTCCTGCTGACCAACGCGGGAATGATGATCCAGGACGACACGGGCATTCCGCTCTCGTTCTATGACCCGCAGAAGTGGGACCTGCAGCCGTTCGGCATATACGCTGGGCCCATTCCGGTTTTCCGCGGCATGTACCAGGGCAAATACGCGACTTTGTTCAAACACGCGAAACCGATCGATTTCGGTGTCGGCTATCGCTGGCGCCCGAACCAGTCGAACCTGCTGCTCGCGGTCAGGAAGACGGGAGTTTCGACGTCCGAGAAGCCGGCCTCCTCGGCACAGCAGAGCCAGTAGAAGGATGCAGCCGCGCAATCTCCTGGGGGCTGGCTTAGCGGCGGCCCTCTCGTTCTTCATCACCGTCGCGCCGGCGGCCGCCGTAAACGCTGCCTCGGCCAATGATACTGCACGCTTTCTCGCAGGTCTGCCGCCCGCCGAAGACTCGGCCCTGGCGCCTTTAGCCAAGGACCGCAATTGGCAGCAGCATGCGAATGTCTTCAATCATGCCTTCGACCGTGTCGAGAAGGGGCAGCTCGCGCGCATTCGCGCGTGGTCGGCAACCAATCTCACTTCGGCACGGCCGAGCGTGTTCTACATGTTCAGCGGCCCGGACTTCCTTTACGCCAATGCGTTCTATCCCAAGGCCACGACTTACGTGCTGGCTGGGCTGGAGCCGGTGGGTGCCGTTCCCGACCTCACCGCCCTGCGTGGGGGTCTCGGAGGAGAGCTGGGCCGGCTGCGCGGGTCGCTCGCGACGATCCTCTCGACAAGCTTCTTCATCACCAAGCAGATGCGATCCGACCTGCGGTCCGGGCGCGTGAACGGGACGCTTCCCATTCTCTATGTCTTCCTGGTGCGCTCCGGCTACTCAATCCGCGACGTGACGCCGGTCAGGGTTGACAGCGAGGGCAAGCTGCAGACCGAGCCGGAAACTGGCCGCGCCAGTGCGGCGGCCCCCGGTGTAAAGATCGAGTTTGCCGGCAGCGACGGCGCCCCGCGCACGCTTTATTACTTCAGCACCAATCTCGCCAATGAGGGCGTCAAGAGCAGCGGCTTCCTGAAATTTCTCGAGAGCCTCGCCCCTGGCGACAGCTTCGTGAAAAGCGCCTCCTACCTCCTGCACTCCGGCAACTTTTCCACCGTGCGGAACTTCCTGCTGGAGCACAGTGCGGCGATGGTGCAGGACGATTCCGGGATTCCGCTGCGCTACTATGATGCGAAAAAATGGGAATTCCACCCATTCGGCCGCTACGTCGCACCGCTCGGCATCTTTCCCGGTACCTATCAGCGCGACTATGCGGAGCTCTTCCGGAAGAGCCAGCGGATGGATTTCGGGATCGGCTACCGCTGGAGGCCGAACGAGTCCAATCTTTTGCTCGCCATCAAGCGCGGTGAGGCTGCAGCGCGCAATTCAGAATGAGACGCAGGCCGGCCGCACGATGATGCCGACCGATTGCTGGCGGTAGCGGCGCTTGTAGGTTTCGACGATCTCGTTGAGCCGGGCGACGTCGTCGGCATTGCCGGGCAGCACGATGAGCACGGTCTTGCTGAGCTCACGCACGATCTTCTTGGTGCTGGAATCGCGCCACTGTCCGGCCGCGTCGTAGACGGTCAGCCCGTCCGGAAAACGCGGCGTGATCTCGTTGTCCAGGAATTGCATCCATTGCGACTCGCTTACCGCTATGTGCCCGACAATTCTGCGCCCGAAGGTGAGCTCGGCCACCTGCTGTGCCTTCTGCCCACCCCGGCATTCGAAGGATTGGGCATAAGCGGCGGCGCTGGACAGGAGGAGCAAGGCCGCAGCAGCAATCAGGGTCCCAGGCACTTTGCCATGGCCGCCTTGCGCGGGCTCGCTGCACGCATCGAGGTCTCGTTCCCGGCGCAAGCAATCGCTATCCGCTGATCCGTTCGATGGCGGCGCCGCAGGCGGAGAGCTTGTCCTCGAGCCGCTCGAAACCGCGATCGAGATGATACACCCGGTTCACCATGGTGTCTCCCTCGGCTGCCAAGGCGGCGATCACCAGCGACACTGAGGCGCGCAGGTCCGTTGCCATGACCGGCGCGCCCTTGAGCTTCTCCACTCCGGTGATTGTGGCGCACTCGCCATCGAGCTGGATTTGCGCACCCAGGCGGGCCAGCTCCTGCACATGCATGAAACGGTTCTCGAAGATCGTCTCGGTGATCCTGGACGTCCCTTCCGCGCGTGTCATCAGCGCCATCAACTGCGCCTGCAGGTCGGTGGGAAATCCAGGGAATGGCGCGGTCGAGACCTCAACGGGAGCAACACCATGCCCGTTGCGCGCGACCCGCAGCCCACGATTGGTTTCGTTGTACTCGAGCCCGGCCTTGGCTAGCACATCGAGGGACGCCTGCAACAGGTCGGCGCGTGCGTTTTCCAGCATGACATCCCCTCCGGTCATGGCCACCGCCATGGCGTAGGTGCCGGTCTCGATGCGATCGGGCAGCACGCGATGGCGCGCCCCGGTAAGCCTCGGAACCCCTTCAACCAGGATGCTGGAAGTACCCGCGCCGGTGATCCTCGCCCCCATCTTGTTGAGGCAATCGGCGACATCCTTGACCTCGGGCTCACGCGCGGCGTTCTCGATGGTTGTCGTGCCGTTGGCGAGTGAGGCGGCCATGAGCGCGGTATGGGTACCGCCGACCGTCACCTTGGGAAATCTGATCTCACCGCCCCTGAGGCCATGCTTCGCGCGCGCCATGACATAGCCGCCATCCATCTCGATCTCGGCACCGAGCTTGCCGAGCGCCATGATCAGGAGATCGACGGGCCGCGTCCCGATGGCGCAACCGCCGGGCATGGATACCCGCGCCTCGCCCATGCGTGCCAGCAGCGGTGCAATTACCCAGAAGCTCGCGCGCATGCGGGACACCAGCTCGTACGGTGCCGTGGTGTCGATGATGCGTGCAGCCGAGATGTGCAGCGTCTGGCCATCGTACTGGGTTTCTCCCGGGCGCTTGCCTCCGAGCATGATGTCGACGCCGTGGTTCCCGAGTATGCGCTGCAGGAGACCGACATCGGCGAGCCGTGGGACATTGTCGAGGATGAGCGTCTCATCCGTGAGCAGGCCGGCGATCATGAGTGGAAGGGTGGCGTTCTTGGCGCCGGAGATCGGGATTGAGCCGTGCAGGCGCTGACCCCCACTGATGCGGATGCGATCCATGCCTATGCCCCTGGTTTTCGCGCGCGCAGCTCCGCTCTCGGCAGGAGCTCGGCGGCCGCTATGTGAAAGGCCAGCCGCAGACGCCCGACGGCTGCGATCTAGCGTGCCGACTTATCCCGGGCAATTCCGGCGGAATCGTGAGACGCTGCAGCGTTCTGGGCGGTGGCGCCTGGGTCCTCCAGCCGCGCCGCGCGCGCTTTTGCCTGTGCTTTGCGGCGCTTGAGATTTTCCCGCAGCGCGGCGCCGAGCCGCTCGCGACCGCTTGTCTGCTGAGGGGAGGTGGGTCGCTGCTTCACCGCTGCCCTTCGAAATTGGTCGGCAATGAACCATAGGTGCGGGCGTGCTTGCGC
Source organism: Xanthobacteraceae bacterium (assembly GCA_045811525.1). Taxonomy (GTDB): domain Bacteria; phylum Pseudomonadota; class Alphaproteobacteria; order Rhizobiales; family Xanthobacteraceae; genus VAZQ01. The sequence goes on from JBJMTV010000003.1 coordinate 111,150, forward strand.
CTTTTCCGAGCGTGTGGCAAGCATCGCCACGTGATGCGAGGCAAGCAGTTTCATGCCCGACGCTCACGCGCATCAGCGCTGCCGTAGCTCAGTGGTAGAGCACCCCCTTGGTAAGGGGGAGGTCCTAAGTTCAATCCTTAGCGGCAGCACCACGAAATGCCCGCGCATACTTCAGTTCTGCGGCTAGGCCGCGCAGCCCAAGCTGTCACCAGTCACCGCGTCCGCTTGACCTCCGTGCAGCTGACAACAGTTGACTCGCTCTTGCCGCCCGTATGCATGTAGCAGAACGAGAGCGTGTCGCCATCGAGTTCTCCGTCCCAGAAACCATCGGTGTCGGCGAAAACAAAGCTCGTGTTGTCCTTACCGGTGAGTGCGCCGATGAACGGCTCGTCGGTCTTCTCGCCATCACCTGAAATTGTTGTCACGCCCCAAAAGCGGCGGCCCTCCTGCCCCGTAATGTCTATCACCAGATCCTTTTCGAGAAGGGCGGGCTTCTCGAATGTTCCGCGGCTCTTCGGCCAATGCGCACCACGGCCCGCAATGATGGTGTTAGTCTTCCCGATCCATTTTCCTTTGACATCGGGTGCCTGTTCTGCGCCGAGCGCGGATATGGGATAGCCAACCAGTACTGCAATCCAGACCTTCCAAATGATCGACCGATTCATAGAGCCTCACTCTGTAGTTAAGCTCGAACTCTACCACCGGAGTGGGAGTCGTAGTAGTCGCTGGGGAAGCGCTTTGTCCTAAAATGCGGCCCAGCGCGCCCGTGGAACAGGTTCCTAACTGCCGCCGCAGTGAGGCGGTGCTTGCAAAAGAAGCAGACCCCGAAGTGAGAGCGCCTCAAGCCGCAGATCATATCGCTGCGGCTAGGATGCGAGTCGTGATCGCCAGTGGCACTGGCACGGCGCCGGGGATCGGCCGTACGCCATCAGGGTAACGTACTTTTCTCCGTGCTGGTGCGCTGGATTTCTTCGCCGATCGCCTCGATCGATGCTCCGGCGTCGATCCGGCGGCGGATGTCCTTGAGACGCATGAGCTGCTGGACGATCTGCGGCATCAGGTCGAGCTTTTCCATCAGCCGCCAGACATAGACGAAAATGGCAAAGATGGTCCCGACCTCGGCATTTGGCATATAGGCGACGCGCATCAACACGAGGAGGAACACCAGGATCGACAGCCCCTCAATGGCGGTCCAGTTGAGGGCATCGGCGTCGGAGAGCTTGACGCGCCAGGCGCGCACCTCGGCAAAATGGCGCGTGACGGCTCCCTCTTGGGCCGCGTCGATCACCTGGACCTCGTGCTCAAGCTGGTTGTTGAGGCCCTCGTTCAGCATCAGAGAACGGCGCATGTAGCTGCGGTTGATGATGGCGACCGGGATGAACAGCAGCGCGGCGGCCCCGCCAATCACCAGGTCATAATAGAAAAGCAGGGCGGCGGAGCCGACGATGCTCACCAATGTATTGAGAACAACCGGCATATCCTTCTCGAAAAAAGTCACGAACTCGCGCGACATGACGGAGCGCGCGGCCACCTTGGTCGGTTCGATCCCGGACTGGCGCTGGTGCAGCACCGTATTGATCACGATGGTGTTGTAGACCTCGGTAAAAAGTCGCGTGTCGTACATCTGCCGGGCGCAACCAGTCGCGGTGTGCAGCACCCAAGCGATCATCACCGGGGCGACCATCCGATAATCATGCGCCAGCAAACCGTTGATCGCGAGCCCCGTGGCCCACGGATAGGACAATTCCAACAGATCCTCGATAACGGTGAGCGCATATGTGAAGCCGATGCGCCAGCGGAACGGCCGTATCGTCGCCCTTAGGGACTTCGCTCGGAGCGTATCAGGCATTTTGGCAGCCGTTTTCAGCCTCGTTCAATTGTCTCGCGTGGACGGCCGCACTCGTTTGCCCGCAGGGCGGGCTGAGCCTTGTACGCTTCGGTCGCACCGATGCCCAGATCGGTCCAAGTGAAGAATCCATCTACTGTCTCGACGTGCGCCCTATTCTTCGCCTAAAGAAACCAGGCACAGGAACGAGTCTTCCACGACGGCCAAGCTCACGCTCTATCATGCTGTGCCTTCGCGCTGGTGTATTGTTTCGCGGTAAGAGAAGGAGAGTACGATGAGCCAAACTCGACGGACTTTCGTTGCAGGCGCCGCCGCGCTTTCGTTTGCCGCGGCCGGAAAATCGGCGTCTGCGCAGCAGAAGCTCACGCCGATACGCATCGTGGTAACTCCTGTCACCAATTATACGGGGCTGCTTGTGGGCCGCGACAAGGGCTGGTTCGAGGAGCAGGGGCTCAACGTGTCGTGGTCGCCGGTGGCGCAAACCGCGATTGCCGTGGAAGCTGTCTATGGCGGTAGCGTGGAGCTCGCCGGTGGCGGCGTTCTGGAACCGATGGTTGCGCGCGGCAACGGGCTGGACATGATGCTGGTCGTGCCGAGTGCGCGCATCCGGCCCCAAGCGCCGGACAATTCGGCGATCGTGGTGAAAGCCGCGAGCGCCATTCAGAAACCTGCTGATCTCGCGGGAAAGCGCGCCTCAGTCGGACTTCTCAACAGCGTCAACCACATACATTTCATTGAATGGATGCGGCGCAACGGCGCTGATGCGAAGACGGTTCAGCTCACCGAGATTCCCTTCCCCCAGATGCCCGATGCGTTGATGCAGGATCGGCTCGATGCGGTCTGGGCGGTGGAGCCCTTTTTCACGATCCTGAAGAAGTCCGGGAACGTCCGCGTGCTCGGCTATCCCTACCAGGAAAACATCCCGAACATGGACATCACCGTGATGTTCGCCAGGGAGACCTGGCTCAAGGCCAACGGTGATGTGGCAAAGCGTTTCCGCGACGTCTTCACGCGAGCACAGAAATTCCTTGCTGAAGCGCCTAAGGCGGATCGTGATGCGTTTGTCTCGAAATTCACCAGCGTCCGGCCCGAGCTCGTTGCCGAGATGACTCTCCCGATCTTCGTCAGCGACTTCAACGTGCCGAGCCTCAAGGCCAACATGGAGCTCGCTGTTGGCCAGAAGCTGATGAAGCCCATCGATGTCGATACCATGATCTGGAAAGGCTAAACTTAGGTCGCCCACACGCTACCACCGAACAGCCATCCATCGGGCCGCGGCCAAGGCTCCGTCTTCTTAAGAACTGGAGCGCAGTCTGTGTTGGAGTAAGATCAGCTAAGCAGACGACGCGGACTCCAAAGCGAGGACGCCGCATCCGCGATGTCGGATCGTTGTTGACGACCGCAGGCAGAAGAGATGGTCGAAAGGGTGGGAACCTCCTGCGAGGAGGCGATTGGAGAGTGGCTGCGAAGCATCGGGCTCGGCCGGTACGCGCGTGCGTTCGCCGAGAACGACGTAGACTTCTCGGTCCTGGCCAGCCTCACCGAGGCCGATCTGAAGGAACTGAGCGTCGCTTCGCTCGGCCATCGCAAGCGCTTGCTCGCGGCGATCCGCGAACTGACTGCGGCAAATGCGCCGTCCGTTCCGAAGGCCGCAGCTCTCCCCAGTGAGCGGCGACAGGTGACGGTTCTGTTCGCTGACCTTTGCGGCTTCACGGCGATGTCCCGATCGCTGGATCCAGAAGAAGTCCGCGAACTGGTGGCCCGGTTCACCACGCAGGTCGATGGGATCGTGGTCGGTACGGAGGAGCGGTCGACAAGCACATCGGCGACGCGGTCATGGCCGTGTTCGGCGCGCCGCGCGCCCACGATGACGATCCGCTGCGCGCGGCGCGTGCAGCGTTGGACATCCATGCGGCTCTCGCGCGAACAGGCGACCAGTCAATCCGAGGACTAAAGGCGCACATCGGAATCGCGACGGGCGAAGTGGTGGCAGGCACGCTGAGCCGCGTTGATGCGGAGGACTACACAGTTCTGGGCGACAGCGTGAACCTCGCGGCGAGGCTCGTCGCACTAGCCGGGCCGGACGAGACCCTGCTGTCCGACAGTGTTTATCGTGCCTTGTTTGGCCGCGCGATATGCGATGCGCTAGGACAGACCGAACTCAAGGGGATCGCTGTACCCGTTCGCGTGTGGCGTCTGCAGGGGCTGCCGGTCGAACCGGCAACGGCAAGCCGCAGTGCCTTCGTCGGCCGGGTCGCTGAACTCGAGCAGTTCAAGGGGCTGCTCGCCGCCAGGCTGGCCCGAGGCAGCGGACAGATCCTCTACATGCGCGGCGAGGCTGGCATCGGAAAAACCCGGCTCGTCGAGGAAATGCGCCGCTTCGCAGAAGCAAGTGGCTTCACCGCTCACCGAGGCCTTGTGCTCGATTTCGGGGTCGGCAAGGGACAGGACGCGATCCGCGCGTTGATCCTGAGCCTTTTGGGGCTCTTGAGTGCGTCGGGGGCCGCCTCGAAGCAGCGGGAAGCCGAACGCCTGATCGCGGAGAACGTCGTCCCGCCAGAGTGCCGGGTGTTTCTCTACGACCTGCTGGAACTGCCCCCGACGGGGGAGTGGCGGACTTTGTACGACGCGATGGACAATGCCGCGCGCAATCGAGGCAAGCGGCAGGTGACCGGCGCCTTGGTCGCGCATGCCTGCCGCCTGGGGCCGACCCTTCTCATCGTCGAAGACCTCCACTGGGCCGATAACCAGCTGCTCGGCCATTTGTCGGCGATCTCGGGCGCACTTGTAGATCGCCCGGGCTTGCTCGTGATCACGAGTCGGATCGAGGGCGATCCGATCGACGCGGGCTGGCGGGCGAGTTGCCGCGGAACGCCGTTCGCCACGATCGACCTTGGTCCGTTGCGTCTGGAGGACGCGCGAAGTCTGGCCGGCGCGTTCATGGACGCTACGCAGCGCATCGCGCTCGCGTGCATTGAGCGCGCGGGCGGCAACCCGTTGTTTCTCGAGCAGCTGCTGCGCAATGTCGAGGAAGGAACGGGCGAGGCGGTGCCTCCTTCCATTCAGAGTCTGGTGCTCGCGCGCATGGACCGGCTCGCGCCAACTGACCGGAAGGCGTTCCAGGCGGCAGCGGTCATCGGTCAGCGCTTCGATCTGGCCCTCCTGCGACATCTCATCGGTGAGCCGGACTACACCTGCGACGAGCTGATCAGAAGCGCCTTGGCTTTTCCGGAAGGCGAGGACTTCCTCTTCGCCCACGCGTTGATCCAGGACGGCGCCTACCTGTCGCTGCTTCGCTCGAGGCGGCGCGAATTGCACCGGCAGGCGGCGGAGTGGTTCGCAAGCCGGAACGACCCCGTGCTTCGCGCGCAGCATCTCGACCGTGCGGAAGACAATGCCGCCGCACGGGCCTATCTGGAGGCCGCGGAGGCTGAACGCGCCCGATACCATACGGATGCAGCAGTCCGAATGGTCGAGCGGGGACTCGAGATTGCACGCGCAGGGTCGGACCGGCACGCTCTCATGTGCCTGAGTGGCGACCTGCAACGCGATCTGGGCGACATCACCGCCTCCATTGTCACGTTACGTCAGGCGATCGCGGCGTCGCCTGACGAGACCGCACTGTGCCGCTCGCAACTCGGGTTAGCGGAGGCGTTGCGCGTTGGCGAGGGCCTTGCCGAGGCGCTCGATCTGCTCGGACGCGCCCAGGCGGCAGCCGAGGGGACCGAGATGGTCGCCGAGCTTGCGCGCATACACCATCTCCGCGGAAACATTTTCTTCCCGCTCGGAAACATCGAGGGGTGCCGGGAGGAGCACGAACGAGGGCTTCGCTACGCACAGCGGTCCGGCTCGCCGGAGGCCGAGGCGCGCGCTCTCGGCGGCCTTGCCGACGCTGCTTACGCCCAAGGGAGGATGCGCACTGCGTTCGAATATTTCGGCGGTTGCGTCGCTTTGTGCCAGGAGCACGGCTTCGGCCGGATTGAGGTCGCAAACCGTTCGATGGTTGGCTTCAGTCGGCTCTATTTGAACGAGTCCACGCGGGCGCTCGAGGACGGCTCTGTGGCTGCACGCCTCGCGGTGCTCGTGGGCCAGCCGCGCGCGGAACTGCTCGGAGAAACGATGGGTGCTTTCGCTTGCCTGGAGTTGGCTGATTACGACAAAATGAGGGTTCATCTCGATCGGGTGACTCGTCTGTCGCGCCAACTCGGCGCAAGGCGCTTCGAAGCGCAGGCTCTCGAGTTGGAGGCCCGCATGCTTCTCGATAAGGACCGTCGGACCGAGGCTATCGATAGACTGCGCGAGGCGCTTGCGATCTGCCGGGAGGCCGGAACGCAGTTCTGCGGTCCCAAGGTGGTGAGCGCCCTGAGCCGCGCCGTCGAAGGTCCGCTTGAGCGCGCGGAGCTTCTCGAGGAGGGTCGGAGGATGCTTGACCGCGGGGCCGTCGGCCACAACCATCTCTGGTTTTATCGCGACGCGATCGAGGCACTCTTGTTGGCGGGGAACGGTCCGGAGGCGCTGGCCTACGTCGGTGCGCTTGAGAGCTACGCAGCCGCGGAGCCACTGCCCTGGTCCGATCTCTTCGCAGCGCGCGGCCGTTCTCTAGCCGAGGCACGGCAGACCGGCTTGAACGAAGCGGTACGGGCGAGCTCGGTCGTGTCCGTGACGCCGTTCAGGCAAACGGCTTCCTCGCCTACCTGCCCGCAATAGATGCCGCGCTCACCTCCGCTTAAGGAGGCGATGCTGCCACTTAGGTGATCAAACACTCTCGCCGAGGTCGCCTCGGGGTCACCAGCGACAAAACTCATCGTGCGCACAACCCTCATTCGGCGTAGCGGCTCAAGGCATCTACGATACAGCCCGCAGCTTGGGCTCCGCTGCCGGCCAGCAGGCCATGATCTCCTCGCTGGTCACCACCTGACCGAAAAATTGCGAGATGTTGAACAGCGTGGCGTCGTGCTGCGCTTGCGAGTAGGTCGCGCAGCAGTCGCTGGTGAACAGCACGTAGTAATCCTTCATGAAGGCCTGCCGGGCCGTCGTTTCGCAGCAGACGTTGGTGGCAACGCCGGTGATGATGAGGCTCTTGATGCGGTTAGAGCGCAGCACCAGGTCGAGATCGGTGTTCTCGAAGGCACCGTAGCGGTGCTTGGTGACAATGACCTCGTCGGGTAGCGGACGAACCGCGAAGAAATCCTGGTTCCACTGACCCGGCTGGCAAACCGGATAATCGATATAGGCGCCGTTCCGGGCGCGCTTGCATTGTTCCAGCCACACCTCGGAGAGATAGTGATTGGGCCCGGTGTTGTACGCGCACTGGATCCAAATCAGCTTGGACTTGGCCTCGCGCGCGGCGTGGATGAGCTTCTCCAGCCGCGGCAGCATCGACTTGACGAGCGCGAGATCCCGGCCTTCCCGGTGCATGGCACCACCTTCGGCGCAGAAGTCGTTGAGCACGTCAACCAGGATCAGCGCGGTGTGCGCCGGCTCAGCCTTCTGCTTGAGCGTGGTCAGCATGGGCGATCTCCTTTCAAGGCTTCCATAACATGTCGTTGATGTTGAACGGTTTGGTGAGCTTCTGGCGCACGAGGATATCGAGGTTGGCCTGCAGCGCGGGGACGTTGAACTCGGTGACGTATATCGGCAGGTTGATCTCCTTGACGATGTCGACCTTGACGCCGGTATACTTCGAGATCCAGTCGTCGCGCTCTTCCTTGCTCATGGCCTCGACATCTTTGGTGGCGCGCTCGAGCGCGGAGTGCAGCCGACGCGCCACGTCGGGGTTGGCCTTGATCCAGCTCTCCTTCGCCTGAAAGGCGGCGATATCCATATTGGGGACGTTCCCGGCATAGGGATAGGCGATCACGCGCGCCTGGCCGCTCTTGAGCAGGAGCGTGAGGAACGGCTCCACGCTCCAGACCGCGTCCAGCCGGTTCTGCAGCAGCGCGTCGGTCATCTGTGGGAACGGCAGCTCGAAATACTGGATGCTGGCTGGATCGACGCCGCCGCGCATCAGCCACTCCTTGAGGTGAACGTGGTTCGGGCCGTTGATCAAACCAGCAGAGATGCGCTTGCCCACGAGATCCTTCGGGCCGTTGATGGCGTCGGCGGTCCGCACGACAATTCCGGAGTTGTCAGGCGGCGTGGGGCGGATTCGAGTGTTGTTGAGGAGATAGACGATATCGAGGCCGTTCCCTCGCGCAATCAAGGGCTCGATCACCGAGTTGCCGGCGAGCTCGGCGCTGCGGCCGAACACGGCCTCGACCCCAAGCGCGCCTTGCGTCACGAAATTCCAGCTGACGTCGAGATTGTAGTCCTTGAAGATGCCCTTCTCGCGCGCCACCAAGAGCGGCGCGAAGTTCGCGATGCCTTGCGCCACGACCCGGATCTTGGCGAGCTGCTGCGCCCGGATGGGCAGGGTCGCGAGAGCCAGCACCGCGCCGGCAAACGCGCATTTCACAAACATGGATCGGATCGACATCGTCGGACGCCCCCCATTGTAATTAGGTGTGATTAGGTCCGGCCGCTGCTCTCAGTATGCCAGCGGATCACGCGGGCTTCTATGAGCAAGAACAGCCGGTTGAGCAGGTAGCCCAGCAGGGCAAGAGTGAAGATGCCGGCGTACATGTCCGGCACCTTGAAGGTGCGTTGCGCCAGCAGCACAAAATATCCGAGCCCGTCGTTGGAGACGATCATCTCGCCGAGGATCGCGAGGATTAGCGAGATCGCGAGGCTGATGCGCATGCCGGTGAGGATCTGCGGGCTCGCGGCCGGCAGCACCAGCTCGCGGAACGTTTGCAACGTCGTGAGGCCGAGCGTGCGCGCCGTGTCGAACTGCACCGGGTCGATCGAGCGCACGCCACTGTAGGTATTGAGCAGGATCGGAAACAGCGAGGCGACAAAGATCAGCGTGACCTTCATCTCGTGGCCGATGCCCACAAACAGAACGAGGAGGGGCAGATACGCTGGCCCCGGAATGGGGCGCAGGGCCTCAACCAGCGGCTCAAAGAGATTATAGAGCACGCGGTAATATCCCATCGCGAGCCCGAGCATGATGCCGATCACAGCCGCCAAACCATAGCCAAGCGCCTGCCGCCACAGCGTCGCGATCAGGTGCCCGGGGATGGTGCCGTCAGCGACGTTCTCGATCCACGCATCGAAGATGCGCGTCACCGTCGGCCAGGTTGGCGAGATAAACCAATACGTGGCGGAGAGCTGCCAGATGAGAAGCAGCAGTGCGAGCAGCATCACGCCCGAAGCGCGCGAATCCCGGAACACGCTTCTGGCCTTCATGGGAGGTCGGCCCTGCCAGCCATGACCTGCGCGACCATGTTGCGGTAGAGGTGCGCGCGCAGTCGGAGGTACTCGGGCTCGCTGCGGGTCTGGATCTGATTTCGCGGATAGGGGAGCGGCACCGCGACGTCCTCCGCGATCGTGCCCGGCGAGGCGCTCAGCAGGATCACACGCTGGGCGACGTAAAGCGCCTCGTCGAGATCGTGGGTAACGAACACGATTGTGAGGCCGAGGTCCGCCCAGAGTTTTAGCAGCAGGTCTTGAAGCTCGACGCGCATCATGGCGTCGAGCGCGCTGAACGGCTCGTCCATCAGCAGGATTTTCGGCCGGCGAGCCAATGCGCGTGCGATGGCGACACGCTGCTGCATGCCGCCGGAAAGTTGGTACGGGAAGTAGTGCGGGTAGCGGCTGAGGCCGACCAGGTCGAGCTGTTCCAGGCAAAGCTGCTCCTGGTCCTTGCGAGACGCGCCATTTCGATACTTAACGCCGAGCAGCACATTGTCGAGCACGGTTTTCCATGGGAAGATCGACTTGGTATATTGCTGGAACACGAACATCATTTCGGGGCGAGGGCGCTCGATCCGCCCGCCGTTGAGGCGGACGCTACCGGCCGTAGGCTCAGACAGCCCGGCCATTATGTGCAGCAATGTTGATTTTCCGCAGCCGGACGGCCCAATCAGGGCGATGAACGCGCCCTGGCCGACCGAAAAGCTGATGTTCTGAAATGCCGTGCGCCCATGCGAGATGAAGCGCTTTTCCAGTCCATCAATCAGAAGAGTATCTGCCATCAAGCAAGGTCGAGAGTGCGTTTTGCGTAGGAAAAGCTATCGCTTCGGTCTACGCAAATCCTATGCCATGGGGGATCAGTTCGCCAACCGCCGACGGTCGGCGGTGCGGCGGCTCACACGCCGAGCTCTTGGCGAAGCGAATTGCTGCGTGCCCGAAAATTGAACAGGCTCAACATGAGCACCATCATCCGTAACGCCCGCATACGTGGGCAGCAAGACCTGGTCGACATCGCCATTGAACATGAGCGCATTTCGGCGGTCGTCCCCAACTTGCCTACCGGCTCCGCACACGAGTTGGATGCGGCGGGTAGTCTGGTTCTGCCCGGATTGTTCAATCTGCATTTTCATGCTGACAAATGCCTGCTCGGCGAGACCATGCGTCCCAACCAATCCGGAACGCTCCCGGAAGCGATCGAGATCACCAACGATTTCAAACGAAAATACGAGCCGGCCGAAGTGGCGGCCCGCGCCATTCGAGCGATTGAAGCCGGAGTGATCAATGGAACTAGTTTCTTCCGGTTGTTCGCCGATGTCGGGACGATTGGTCAGCTGCGCGCGGCTCGTGGCCTCCTGCTCGCTCGCGAACAGATGAAACCGTACTGCCGCATCCAGGTGGTCGCCTTCCCGCAGGAGGGAATAGTTCGCGATCCCGGCGCCGCCGAGCTCATGGAGGAAGCGATAAAGGAGGGCTGTGACATCGTCGGGGGGCTCCCCTGGTATGAATACAGTGACGAGGATGCGCGCCGCCACATCGACATCTGCTTCGAGCTGGCCAAGCGCCACGACCTCGACATCCACATGCTCGCCGATGACACGGATGACGCCAATTCGCGCAGCCTCGAATATCTCGCGCTCAAGACGATGCGAGAGGATTATCAAGGCCGCGTCGCCGCCAGCCATTGCGGCGCCATGGCGGCATACAACGACGTCTATGCCGCCAAGGTCATCGATATGGTGGCAACAGCGGGCGTGACGATTTGCGTAAACGCGCACATAAATCTCGTCTGCTCCGCGCGCACCGACCGCGAACCTAAACGCCGAGGCATTGCACGTGTGAAAGAGCTTCTCGCGCGGGGCGTGAACGTCATTACCGCGCAGGACGACGTCAACGATCCATACTACCCGTTCGGCAAGCTCGACCCGCTGGAATGCGCCTCGATGATCGCGCATGTGGCGCAGCTGACCTTGCCACATGAGCTCGAGCAGGTCGCCGACATGATAACTACAAACAGTGCACGGGCCGCACGGCAAAACTCCTATGGCATCGCTGCCGGCTGTCCCGCCGACCTCGTCATCATCGGTGCACGTTCAGTGCACGACGCCCTACGCCGCCAGCCCGCCGACCGTCGTGTGTTCAAGGCCGGCGTAGAGGTTGCACGATCAAAGACGGCGCAGGAGCTCCTGCGTTGATAATGCTCCCCTTAGTCACGCCATCGACGTGCACCGCAGTCCGGAGCAGAATGTGCTACTTCGCCTGCTTGCTGGCGATCTGCGCCAGCACAGGATTCCACATGTTTTGCTGCTGATGGATGAAAGCAACCGTCTCGGTGACTGACATGGGCCGGGCGTAGCTGCCCAGGTCCGCAATTTTTCTCTGCAGAACAGGGTCATGTCCAACGGCTTGGAGATCGCGATTCACCTTTTCAATGATATCCGGCGATGTACCAACCGGTGCTACGAGTACGCCCCATCCGGTCGCAAGGAAGCCCGGAATGGTTTCGGCCATGGTCGGGACCATTGAAAACTGTGGCAGCCGGTTAGCACTAGCAACCCCGATCAGCTTTACCGCTCCACTTTGCACCGCGCCGGCAATGCCGGAATATCCCTCGATAATCATTCCCACGCGACCCGTGGCGAGATCGCTCAGGGCGTGAGATGGCCCTCCGGTATACGGGACGAGCTGCAGCTCAATCTGCGCTTGGTGCTGCAGTAACTCGCCTGCGAGGTGTGTCAGTCGCCCAACTCCGGTGGTGGCGTAGGAAATTTCTCCCGGATGCTTTTTCGCCAGCGCGATGAGCTCAGCGACGGTAGCAATGCCCGATTTGGGTGAAACAGCAAAAAACATTGGATTCTCTGCCACGAAGCCGATCGGCAGGAAGTCGCGCGGTACTTGCAGCGGAATGTTCGAGGCGGCCGGTCGCAATGCCACAAAGGTCGACAGAACTGGCTGATATAACGTATAGCCGTCCGCCACCGCCTCCGCAGCGGCGCGCGCTCCCAAACTTCCGCCTGCTCCAGGTTTATTGATCACGATGACCTGTTGGCCCCACCTTGCTGTAAGCTCTTCGGCGAAAAATCGAAGCGCCACATCCGGAGTACTCCCGGCGGCGGAGTCAGCGATGATCTGAACTGACTTCTCAGGATAGGATCCTCCGTTTGCCGGCAGCGCAACGCACACGACTGCTGCTGCGAGCATTAGTGATGTGATGCGCATCATTGAGTTCCACTCCGGGGCGCATTCTCCCTGATTCGCTGATGGCGGTGTACAATTCCACGGGTGAACGAGAGAAGGCTCCGCCGAGAGCACGCTGCAGATCCCTTATTCATGGGCATGCATCTCCCGCTAGGTAATGGTCCGAGGTGTAGGGACGGGAACGCCGCTAGAAAAGACAGCAGCGCTGAGGTAACTGGGCGCCTAACTGCGGCACGATGATGCAACGCTTTAGACGCTCGCACTTCAGTGCAAACGGCCGTACCTCAACCCCTTACGTTGTGTGTGGTCCTGTTTGGGAGCACACCGCAGGTCCCGAGTTGCGGCGGGGTTGCACCGACTGAGCTTCGCCTGCTGGATGTAATTCATTGTAGACGTACCGGCCCACAGCTTCTTCCAGCGCGATCACATCAGCTCGTTCTGTCTCGCGCAGATACCCTGTTCGCTCGAGCGAAGTAATTTCCGCTTCGTCGAGCAGGAGGCGGACGTGAGTGAGGCCGTCACTCTGACCGGAAAGCCCATGAGGCGGCGGGACTTTGTCGCAGCACTCGGTGGTGCAACGGCTGCGTGGCCGACAGCAAGCCTGGCATCCAGAGGACGCAATGATTTGCAAGGGCGTAGGCGGCGTGCGTCGGTTGACTCACGGAGCCGCGGCTGGCGGCGGCGCGCATTGTGCAAGAGTTTTTTGCCAGGCCGGGAGTGCCCGCAAAGCCGCATACCAGCGTCTGATCTCGGCATAAGGCTCGATGGGAAAGTGCGCCCAATCGGCAACATTCATGGGCGCACCCAGCGAGAAATCGGCGATCGTGAGCCTATCACCCAGGACAAATTTCCTGCCCTTGAGGTGTCCATCCAGTACCGTTGCTGCGCGATGAAATGCTTCTGTTCCCTTGGCAATTGCTGCGGCATCAGGATCGCCGCCCTTCAAAACCACCGGTTTGACGATGTGCTCGAAGATGAACACGCTGCAGGCAGGATCCCAGTGTGCCAGATCCCAGAACTGCCAGCGTGTTATGTCAAACCGCGTCCGTTCATCCCCAGGAAACAGCTCGCTTGGTTTCTTGCTGGCGAGATATTGACATATTGCATTGGACTCCCAAAGGACGTAGTCGCCGTCCTTCAGCGTTGGCATCCGCATGTTAGGATTGAGCGCTGCATACTCCGCTTTCTTTTGATCGCCTTTGACCAAGTCCACGATGTGCAATGCCGGGTTAATGCCGAGATAGTTGGCGACCGCCATCACTTTGAAGGCGCGTGGGCTCGGAGGAAAAACGTAGAGCTCGATCGGCATGCTGTGGTTCCGTGAAGTTATGGTTGCGGCAGCAACAGTAGAGCGCCCGCCTTTAGCCCCCAGCGGTCGAGGTGGGCCGTCGATCCGCCGTCGGAGGAAACCCAGTGCGAGTGCGTGCGCTCACCGCCATGGGTAGCGATACCGACGAGGTTGGGCGAGACGTAGAGACCCGCGACACGGCCGTCAATCTGGTCGCCCTGCGTCTCGACGGCAATCGCCATCGGCAGTCCCATGGCGTGCGGTCCGCCCGTGGGCGCAGCGTTGACGTGCATACGATAGGACGCAACAACGCCGCGCACCTCGAACGGGAAGGACTGCTCGGCATCGATGCCGTGAGCGCTCGCGGCGGTTGCGAGGTAAGACTCGATTTCCGCTGGCGCAACATCCCGCTCGACCAATACGTTTTGCCAATTGCCGGCGGATGCGATAGCCAGCAACGCAGCGGATTCCGAGCTTGCATCAGGTGGCGCGCCGCTTTTTCCGTAGCTGATGATCAGCTTGCCATCGCAGATTGTGATTTCTCCGCGAGCATCAGCCAGTGCCCCAACGCCGATCGTCGGATTCTTGGCCATTGCCGCGCCCAATTGCACTTTCGCCGCGAAATCACCCGTCAGCATCATGTTGCGAAAAACACCGAAGGTTTCGATCTTGTAACGCTCGTGGGAGATGTGCACGGACGCACCGCCCGCCGGGTGCATGTTCTGCGCCAGGGCAGGGCTGCTTGCTAATACAGCCAGGGTCGTTCCGCAGATTAGAATTCTGCGTCGGCTGGGGGCGACGTCGAACACCAAGCGTACACGGGCTGTTGCATGGTTCACTCGATGACCTCGTCAGCCTGCGCCAGCATGGTCGGTGGCACACTCAGACCCAGCCCCTTGGCGGCACTCAGGTTGATCACGAACTCAAACCGGACGGCCTGATCAATCGGCAACTCCGACGGCTTATCGCCCTTAAGAATGCGCGCGACATGCAGGCCGGCCCGCCGGTACGCATCGGCTACATCATTGCCGTAGCTCATCAGCCCGCCTTCCGCCGCAAATTCTCGGTTCGAGTAGATGGTGGGAATTGCGTCCCGCGTTGCCAAGGTGACGATCTGCTGACGTCGCGCGGTGAAGAACGGATCACTTCCAACCACCAAACCGCCTGCGCCTCGTTGGCGCAGGGTGGCGAAGGCGGAGTGAATTTCTCCTGCGGTGCGCACATTCAACACGAGCAGCTCCAGCCCGAGTGTGCGCGCCGCGTCGTGCGCATCGCTTTCTGTGCGGGAGGCTTCCGGGAGATTGGGGTTCACCATAAGCCCAATCACCGTGGTTTTGGGAACAACCTCGTGCAGCAGGCCGATAGCCTTCGCGCTTACCAGGCTGCCAAACCAGCTGACCCCGGTAAGGTTGCCGCCCGGCCGATTAAGGCTCAGGACAAAGCCCTCCTGGACTGGGTCGCCGCCGGTCAGAAACACAATCGGTGTGGTCGTTGTGGCGGCCTTTGCTGCGAGTATGGCGGCACCGCCGCCAGCCGCGATGATCACCGTCATGTTGCGGGCCACCAACTCGGAGGCCAGCACCGGCAGCCCCGCATAATCGTTTTCCCCGAAGCGGTATTCGATCGTGACATTGCGACCATCGACGTAGCCGGCTTGGCCCAGACCGCTGCGAAAGGCATCCATCAGGTTCGGCCGGTCGTTGCGCGCGAGCGTAGTCAGAAAGCCGACGCTCGGCATATGCTGCGCCCGCGCTACCAGCGGCCACGCCGCCGCCGCGCCGCTCAGGACTTTGATGAGCTCGCGCCGCCGCATCACTCGATGACCTTGTCGGCGCGGGCGAGCAGCGTCGGCGGCACTTCAAGCCCGAGTGCCTTCGCAGTCTTGAGGTTGATCGCCAGTTCATACTTGGTCGGTGCCTGCACCGGGAGGTCGGCGGGCTTCTCACCTTTGAGAACACGGTCGACATAACCGGCCGCCTGACGAAACAGGCTGTGCAAATCGGGTCCGTATCCGATCAACCCGCCACCCTCGACGTAATAGGGATAAGGGTAGACAGCGGGCAATTTGTGCCGGACTGCAAGCTCGAAAATCAAATCGCGATGCGCCGTGGCTTGCCCGCCAGTCGCGACAAGACCGCCATTGGCAAACTGCGCGAACGCCGCTATGCGGCGTTCGATCTCGCGCGCGTCGCGCACATTGATCGGCACCACCTCCATGCCCAGCGCCGGCGCCATCGCCTGGATCACCGCGAACTGGCCGATCCCGGAGGGATTGCTGGGATCGCGAAACACCGCCGCGCGCGTCACGTTCGGCGCGATCTCCTTGAGCAGCTCCAGCCATTTGCCAGCCAAGCTGAATTCGAACTGCGTGAAGCCGGTAATGTTGCCGCCGGGCCGCGCCAGGCTTTCCACGACGTCGGAGCCGACCGGATCGAGCAGCATTGCGAACACGATTGGTATCGTGCGGGTCGCCCGTTGCAAAGCCAGCATGGGTGGGGTCGTGGTGGAGAGGATGACATCCGGCGCGAGCGCCACCAGTTCCGCCGCAAACTTGCGGTTTTTCTCGGCATCGGCCACCGCCGCCCAGCGAATGTCGATCCGTACGTTACGACCCTCGGCCCAACCCAGTTGCTGCAGCCCCCGCAGGAATGCCTCGTAACGGGCCCGACCTTCCGGATCGTCGGCGGGCGAATTCATCAGGATGCCGATGCGCGGCAAGCGCTCGACTTGCTGCGCGCGCGCCACCAGCGGCCAAGCCGCCCCGCCGCCCAGGATTGTGAAGAACTCGCGTCGTCGCATTGGCTCTCCCTACCTGGACCACTGACGCTCGTCTCAGGGAATGTAGCACACCGCGATGCCAAGGCGTGCTGGCCCGGGGGCTACCAAGTGGTCCAACCCGAGCGAGGGCTGACCGTGCGCACCAGCCGATTTCCCTTTAGCGCTGGAAGGCTAGGGCCGCGGCCGACTAACACGTCGGGTTCGACGGGGATCAATCGCAAGCCAGCGGCATGAGCCGACCGACATGCCCGGCGGCAGAACCGTACTGAATGTGCACAAAGCAAAGCTGGCCGAGCGCCGTCCCCAATGTGCTAGGATCAAGAGCTGAGCGTTGATGGAAGGCGAGAGGGCAGTGAGGCGACGCGAGTTCATCAGACTGCTCGCCATTGCGGGCGTCCCGTGGCCGCTTGTAGCCAGGGCTCAGCAGCAGGCGCTAGCTGTTCCGGTGATCGGGATATTGCGCAGCACGCCGGCTGAACCCTCTCAGGTCCTCATCGCTGCGTTCCGAGCAGGTCTTAACGAGGCTGGATTTGCCGAGGATCGGAATGTGCGCCTTGAGCTACGCTACGCGGACAATCACGCGGATCGACTTCCCGGATTAGTGGCGGAGCTGCTTCGCCGGCAGGTCGCAGTGATCGTCGCGAATAGCATTGCAGCGGCGGCAGCCAAGCGTGAGACGGCGACCACGCCCATTGTATTCGTTACCGGTGAGGATCCGGTCATGACCGGATTGGTCGCCAGTCTCAACCGTCCCGGCGGCAACGTCACTGGTGTGAGCTTTTTCACGTCCCGCTTGAGCGCAAAGCGCATGGAGATTTTGGACGAGCTTGCTCCCAAAAATGCTCCGATCGTCGCTCTAGTAGATTCGCGCAGTGCGGAAGGAGAAGCTGAGAGCCAGGACATCGAAGCAGCTGCTAACGCGCTGAGGCGTCAAATCATTGTCATACGCGCCGGCTCTGCGAGTGACTTTGAGCGCGCCTTCACTGCGGTTGCAGAGACGAAGGCGGGAGGACTGCTGGTCGGAGCGGGCCCTCTGCTGACCAGCGGCCGTCGACAGCTTGTCGCGTACGCGGCGCATCGCAGAGTCGTATCAGTCTTCTCGGCGCGGGAATTTGTCGAAATGGGCGGGCTCATCAGCTATGCGACCAGCCTAACGGGAGCCTACCGCCAAGCAGCAATGACCGTGGCTCGCATTTTACGCGGTGAACGATCGGCCGATTTGCCTGTCCAGTTGCCAACAAAGTTCGAGCTGGTGATCAATTTGACAACTGCCAAGGCGCTCGGGCTCGACGTCCCACCAACACTGCTTGCGCTTGCCGACGACGTCATTGAGTGAGTGGCCGGAACCGACGGGCGGTCAAGGTGCACTTACGGAGAACGGCAATCATTCGGAAGCAGGTTGCGGTGGATCGCACCAACTTCGACTGGCGTACCTACTCGATCACCTCATCGGCGGCGATCAACAGGCCAGCCGGAGAAAACGACTCGAGGGCTTTCGCTGCTTTGACATTGAGGGCAGCCTCGTATCTCGCCGGAGTTTGCACCGGCAAGTCGGCCGGCCTGGCACCGCGCAGAATTTGAACGAATGAGCTCGCGCCGCATTACTCGATGATCTCATCAGCGCGGGCGAGCAGCGTCGGCGGGATGTGCAACCCGAGAGCCTTGGCGGTCTTGAGGTTGATCACCAACTCGTATTTTGTAGGCGCTTGCACTGGCAGGTCACCGGGCTTCTCACCCTTAAGGATGCGGTCGACGTAGGCGGCCGCCCGGCGATACTGGTCAAGGATGTCAGGCCCGTACGAGATCAGGCCTCCTTCGGCGACGAAGTATCGGGAGGCGTAAATCGCGGGCAATCGGTGCTGCGCCGCCAGTGAGACGATCCAATCGCGATGATGTGACGCTTCCGGGGCCGCCGTCACGATGACGCCGCCATTCGAGGAGCGCGCAAAGGCGGTCAGGTCGCGCTTGATCTCGTCGGCGTCGCGCACGTTGACCGGGCTCACTTCTATCCTGAGCGACGGCGCTGCCGATTGGATGGCGCCGAACTGCCCGATACCTGAGGCTATGCTAGGGTCCCGAAGCACCGCAACTTGCGCAACGCCCGGCGCGATCTCTTTAAGCAGCTCCAGCCATTTTGCGCTCAGGCCGTATTCGAACATGAGAAAGCCGGTGGCATTCCCGGCCGGCCTCGCCAGGTTGGCCACGAAACCGGCGCCGACTGGGTCGATGACAAGCACGAACACAATCGGCACCGTGTGGGTGGTTTGCAGCAAGGGCGCGACCGTCGTCGTGCCAGTAGCAGCCAGGATGACGTCCGGCGCGAGCGCCGCCAATTCGGCCGCCTGCCTGCGAATTTCGTCCGCATTGGTGGCCCATCGGGTGTCGATGCGCACGTTGCGGCCGTCGGTCCAACCCAATAGGCCCAACGCCTGTTGGAACGCCCCTATACGAGCCTGATATTCCGGATCGTGCGCGGCTGCGGCCATGAGCACGCCAATGCGCCGCACGCGCTCGACCTGCTGCGCACCCGCCGCAAGCGGCCAAGCCGCCCCGCCGCCCAGGACTGTGAAGAACTCGCGTCGTCGCATTGGCTCTCCCCACCTCGACCACTGGCGCTTTGTCTCAGGGAATGTAGCACACACTGACGCCAGGGCGTGCTGGCCCGGGCTACCAAGTGGTCCAACCAACACCTCCCCCGCACGCCAGCCGATCGGCATCCGCGCGTTGGTGCCACAACCCCGTGCTAAACAATGCGCCCAACTCTTCAACGATGCGGGCTATGGTTCAACATGTGGTCAGTAGCCAGCGGGGTGATGAAATGAACCGGCGCAAATTCGCCGCGCTGTTCGGGGCGGCTTCACTGGCTGCGCCCGAGCTGCTTCAAGCACAACAGGGGCAAAAACTACCGATAATTGGATTCCTGCATCCCGGAGTTTCCGATGCCGGATCTGTCGTCTTCGAGGCCTTGCACGGCGGTTTGCGCGAAGTCGGCTACGTTGACGGCGAGACAATAAGGATCGAAGCACGCTGGGCTGGCGGCGAGCCCGAACGGCTTCCGCAGTTGACGCGAGAGCTCATTGAGCTCGGCGCCGTAATCCTTGTCGCAACAGCTCGCGCTTCCATAGAGGCGGCCAGAGCCGCAACCAAGACTCTGCCGATTGTTGCAAACGATCTCGAAAGCGATCCCGTAGCCAGCGGCTACGTTGCCAGTTTGGCAAAGCCCGGAGGCAATCTCACGGGCCTCTTTCTGGATGCGCCGACATTGTGCGGAAAGTGGTTGCAGCAGCTTGGGGACATCGTGCCAAACCTTGCGAACGTGGCGGCGCTGTGGGATGCGACGACCGGCACCTATCAGCTGGAGGCAATCAAGGCGGCCGCGGCAACCCGGTCGATCGATCTTTTTATTACGGAATTTCGCGATAACGCGGGCCTGGAGAGGGCGCTCGAGCTCGGCGTAAACAAGCGACCACAGGCTGTCGTCCAACTCGGCTCCCCTCTGGTGCGCCAAGCCGGGCCGAGTATCGCGCGAGCCCTGTCGAGAAGTCGGATCCCCGGTATATCGCAGTTTCGAACTTTCCCTGACGGCGGGGGCTTGGTGTCGTATGGCCCCGACTTGATCCATCTCTACCGGCGCATTGGTCCACACGTTTCTAAAATTCTACACGGCGCTCGCCCGGCCGATCTGCCGATTGAACGTCCGACCAAGTTCGAGCTTGTGGTGAATCTGAAAGCCGCAAACGCATTGGGGCTGAGGATCCCAGAGGCGCTGCTTGCCGCGGCCGACGTCATCATCGAATGAGCGACCAGACGTGCGTTGTCCGGTCTGCGGATGCTGAAGAGGGTAAACGGGATAGAGCGCAGAATGATCCTGCCAGTCCGATCAGAATTCACTTGGAGATTGTGCCGACCGTCAACGAGATGGCGTCGCCTTTTCTCACGCCGTAAGCCTCGAGCGCTTTTGCCACATCTTCAGCCGCCGCACCGCTGTTGGCGCCCACGGCATCGATCGGCTTTTTCCAATTGTCGCCCTCGTTTTCCGGCGGTGCCCAACCCAGACGCTTGAGAGTGTCCATGGTCTCATCCGTGACCATCGGGTTCTTGAGCTTGCTCACCGCCTCCGCTCTGAAGCCTTTCGCGTCCTTCACCAGAACGATGTAATATTTGTCCTTTTCACTCGAGATCCTGGCCTCGATCGCGGGTTGCGACGCGACGTAGCGGATCAGATCGGAGAGGCACTTTTCGCTGAGGCGCCTAAGCTGATCGGTGAGCGAGCCTGTGCACGATTGGCTGTCCCCTTGCGCTTGCGCTTGCCTCACGGGCGAAGCGGCGACGCAGGTCAGCACCAAGCTGATGGTGAGCATCATTCGACTGCCGAGCATCGGGATATCTCCCAGCTGATTTCAGACTAAAGCGAAGTTGCCCCATTTCGGTTCCAATGCGGCACTGAAGAGCAGCTGAGCCAGAGCTGGGCTGGAACAGCGGCCCGCCTGACCCACACATCCGTGCAAAATCATGCGATGGGGATGCTCGCCGCCAGGCAGCACTGATCCGCACAATCGTCCCGCAGAAACATAATCAGGTCGTGATGATGCCGCGCCACGCGCGGGCCACATCGAGCGGCTGGCGAATGGGATCAGTTCGGAGCGATGCCGGCGGCGCGCACCACTTCGCCCATCCGCTCTACTTCCGCACGCAAAAAAGCCTGCGTCTCTGCGGGCCCACGGTCGTCGGGCATGTAGCCGTCACGCTGCACTATGGAAGAGACGGCAGGCACCCTCAGCGCTTGTCTGATGGCCGTGTTCAAGGTGGCGACGACCGCGTCGGGCGTTCGTCCCGGAGCCAAGAACATTCCCCACGAGCCGATGCGTCCGAAGCCTGGTACCTCGCTGCTCAAAAGAGGCACGTTGGGAAAAGCCGGAAACGGCTTCGAGCCCGTGAAGGCCAAAGGCCGTACCCGTCCGTCCTGCACCAGTCCGACCACGGAAGGTGGCGTGACAAACATGAGATCGATGCTGCCCGTGAGAAGCCCGGTCATCACCTCCGATGCACCTTTGTAGGGGACATGATCCAGTTTGATCCCCGCCTTCTGATTGAACAGCTCAGCGGTGAGGTGGAGAAGATTTCCTACTCCGGGCGACCCATAGAGGAGGCGTTGAGTCTTGGCCCGGCTCACCAGATCAGCAACGCTGCGCATTGGCGAGTCCGCTCGGACCAGCAGCAGCAGCCCGTCCAGCTCGCCGCTGGTGGCGATCGCCTTCAAGTCGGTCACAGTGTCATAGCCCAGCTGCTTGTAGACGTGAGCCGCGGGCGCAAGGGATGAGGACGAGAACAGAAGCGTGTATCCATCAGGCGGCGCGGACGCCACCGTGCGCGCTGCAATCGTGCCGTTTGCTCCCATCCGGTTCTCGACGACGAAGGCCTGCTTCAAATCGGTGACAAGCTGTTGAGATATCGTGCGCGCCTGAATGTCAGGTCCGCTTCCCGGAGCGAAACCAACCAGCACATGGACTGGCCTGGCAGGGAAATCCTGCGCCTGTAGCGGGGACACACTGCTGAGCAGGGCTCCTGCCAAGACAAAGAGGGCGACGCGCCGGCGGCCGACATGCGCGAAGGAGGCAAGCAACCGGAGGGGCCCAATGGCATGAGCCGCGTCATTGATGATCTCATCGGCGCCTGCAAGCAGCATTCCGGCCACATCGATTCCCGATTGCCTGCACACTCTTCAGAGTCGAGTTGAGCGCAATGGTATTTTCTATAGCAGCTGCAGCGTTGGCGCATAGCTCCCTGCCGATTCAAGCCTCTGGAGCTATCGCCGAGTGCGGCTTTCTGCTATCGCTCTTGACTAAAGCAGGGCGACGCACGACGCCCCAAACAAACAATTCGGGGAGAACGCACCATGGCTGACGAATCCATTCCGCGTCGTCATTTTCTCAAGGGCGCTGCAGTCGCGGGCACCACAGCAGCGGCGGCCGCCCTGACCCCGGTCGCGCCGGCTGCGGCGCAACAAACGCATCCTGGTGCGGCTTCAAAGCCTGCTGCTCCTTCCGCCAATGGTGCCGATGCGGAATCGATGCTGACGCTGACGGCGACCGAAGCCGCTTTCTTTTCCGCCGTTGCCGATACCATGGTTCCGGCTGACGCGCTGTCCCCGTCGGGCACCGAATGCGGCATCGTCACCTTCATCGATCGGCAACTCGCGGGGGCTTGGGGCGGCGGGGCCAAGATGTATCGCAACGGCCCGTTTCGAAAAGCCAAGCCGGAATACGGCTATCAGCTTCCGCTCACGCCGCGCGAGTTCTTCGCCACCGGCGTGGTTGCAACCAACGCCTGGGCCACCAAGACCTACGGCAAGGATTTCGACCGGCTGTCGGCCAAGCAGCGCGAACAGGCGCTTACGGTCATGGAGCAGGGCAAGGCCGAATTGGCGGACTTCAACGGCAAGGATTTCTTCGAGGCGCTGCTGCAGATCACCATGGAGGGATTCTTCTCCGACCCGATCTACGGCGGCAACAAGGACAAGGTGTCCTGGAAGATGATCGGCTATCCGGGATTGCCGGCGACTTATGCCAATCAGATCGAGCAATACCGCAACAAGCTTTACAAGGTCGAGCCGCAATCGATCGCGGACTTCTCGTAGGGGGATCGTCATGGCAACGCGATTGAAGGAAGTCGACGCCGTTATGGTCGGCATGGGCTGGACCGGAAGCATCTTGGCGCGCGAGTTGACCAAGGCGGGTCTGCAGGTGGTCGGCCTCGAGCGTGGCCCGGACATCAAGCCGAGCGAAGATTTTGCCATGCCCGGCATCCGTGACGAGCTGCGCTATGTGCAGCGGCTCGATCAGATTCAGGATCCGGCGATGGAGACGCTGACCTTCCGGCACCGCCCGGGGGAGTCGGCATTACCCATGCGGCGCATGGGATCGTTTCTACCCGGTAACGGTGTTGGCGGGGCCGCGAACCATTGGGGCGGCCAGCACTGGCGCTATCTGCCAAGCGATCACCTCACGCGCAGCAACATCGTCAATCGCTACGGCGCGAAGTCCATTCCTGAGGATATGACGATCCAGGATTGGGCGATGACCTATGACGAGCTTGAGCCGTTCTACGACAAGTTCGACAAGCTCTGCGGCGTCTCCGGCAAGGCTGGCAATCTCCGCGGTCAGAAGATCGACGGCGGCAACGTGTTTGAGGGGCCGCGCGCCAATGAATATCCGACGCCGCCGGTCAAGTTGACTGAATCGGCGATGATGTATGCGAAGGCCTGCCGCGAGCTTGGGTACCATCCATTCCCGCAGCCCGCTTCGACTGTGAGCCAGCCTTACACCAACAGCGAGGGGCTGACGCTCGGGGGCTGCCAGTATTGCGGACATTGCGAACGCGCCGGCTGCGAGGCCAATGCCAAGGCGGGGCCGCACGTGTGCGTTCTGCCGGTCCTGCGTGCCGATCCGAAATTCACATTGCGGCCGCGCTCCTGGGTGAGCCGCCTCACCTACGACAAGAACGCAAAGAAAGTCACCGGCGTTGTCTATACCGACACCCGCACCGGCGAGGAATACGAGCAGCCGGCCGGACTCGTGGTGCTCTCGGCCTATGTCTTTGGCAACATCTCGCTGTTGCTGCACTCCGGCATTGGCCAGCCCTACGATCCGGTGACCCAAACGGGCGCGGTCGGGAGGAATTACTGCTATCAGCTCTCAAGGATCGGGCTGACGATGTTCTTCAACGACAAGAGCTTCAACCCGTTCATGGGCTCCCCCGGCTCCATGATGGTGATCGACGATTTCGACGGCGATAATTTCGATCATGCCGGGCTCGGGTTCTTCGGCGGCTGCCGCATCCAGACGGGGCATGGCGAGGGCCGGCCGATCAACTATCGTCCGACACCGCCGGGGACGCCGCGCTGGGGCTCAGCGTGGAAAAAAGTGGCGGTCGATAACTACCAACGCGCGCTGACCATCGGCATGTCGGGCTCGAACTACGCCAACCGCAACAACTTCGTCGATCTCGATCCGACCTATAGGGATCAGCTCGGCCGCCCGTTGCTGCGCCTGACATATAACTTCGTGGAAAACGACTACCGGGTGGCTGAATACTGCATGGGCAAGATCGTCGAGATCGCCAAAGTCATGAACCCGAGTGTCATGGGGTCGCCGCGTTTGCGCAAAGGCGACTACGACATCGTGCCATACCAGTCGACTCACAATACCGGCGGCACGATCATGGGGACCGATCCGAAGGCGAGCGTGGTCAACCGCTACCTGCAGGCCTGGGACGCCAGCAACCTGTTCATCATGGGTGCCTCCACATTCCCGCAGCAACCGGCATACAACCCGACCGGGCCGGTCGGCGCGCTGGCCTATTGGGCGGCTCACGCAATCACGACGAGCTATCTCAAGAATCCCGGACCGATGGTTCACACCTGAGGTTGGGAAGGCAGATGAAGCATCCATTTCCGGCCGCGACTCTCACCCTGCTCGTCACGCTTGGCGGTGGTCCGGTGCTCGCCGCTGACGCCGAACATGGCAGGGAGCTGTTTGCGTCCTGCCTCGCCTGCCACTCCGAGCAGCCGAACGCGCTCGGCCCGAGCCTCAAGGGTGTGATCGGTCGAAAATCGGCTGCGCTCGAGGATTACCGCTATTCCAATGCGATGAAGAGGGCGAACCTCACCTGGGATGAAGCAAATCTGCGCGAGTACATCGCCGACCCGCAGGCCAAGGTGAAGGGCAACCGTATGCCCTTCGGCGGCGTCAGCAAACCCAGTGATCTCGATGACCTTGTCGCCTACCTGAAGACACTCAAGTAAGCGAGGGACATAAACGCCGACACTTTGGGCAGTAGGGTGTGCAAAGGTGCGAAGCACCGTGCGCACCGTGAAGCGCCGAGGCACCGGTGGTGCGCACGCCGCTGCGCGGCTTTGCGCACCCTACACGCTATGCACTCGCTTTCACCACTTCATCGAACACTCCGCATGCAGCGGGTCCTGCCAGTCCTTGATCGCGACCTCCTTGAGCTTCGAGGTCAGGCCTCCTTTGTCGTCCTTGGCCACCTCCATCATGAAGAGGTCCTGGATCGGAAACTGGTTGTTGTTGAACTTGAACTTGCCGCGCACGGACGCGAAATCGGCCTTGCGCATGGCGCTGCGCAGCGCGTCCTTGTCCTCGATCTTGCCGTTGACGCCGCGCACTGCCGCGTCGATCGCCTTCACGGCATCATAGCCAAGCGCGGCAAAGGTCGCCGGGTCGCGATTGTACTTGGCGCGGAAGCCGGCGAGGAATTTCTTATTCGCCGCGTTATCAAGGCCCATATGCCAGTTGCTCGCCATGACGATGCCGAGCGCGGCGTCGCCCTGAGCCGGAAACGTCAGCGGGTTCGCGGCCGGGTCCTCGGTGACGAACGGGATTTGGCCCATCAAGCCGCCCTGCGAATACTGCTTGGAGAAAGCAATGCCGCCTGCGCCGACCAGAAACGAGAACACCGCGTCCGGCTTCTCGGCGCGGATGCGCGCGATCTCGGGTGCAAAGTCCATTTGCGGCAGCGGCGTATAGGCCGGCCCGATCGCCTGACCTTTGAAGAACCGCATGGCGCTCTCGATGTGCTCCTTTCCCGCCTGGTAATCGGCGCCGAGGAAGAACACCCGTTTGTAGCCCTGGTTGGTCATGTACTGGCCAGCGGCGGCAGGCCAGTCGTCATTCGTGAACGAGACGAAGAACCCGTTGGGGTGGCATTCGTTGCCGGCAAATTGGCGCGGGCCCGCGAGCGCGCCGACCACGAAGATGTTGGCGTCGACAAAGGACTTGAATACCGGAATGAGTGTGTTGGAGGCACCGAGCCCGGTCACGAAATCAACTTTGATATCGTCGATGAGCTTGGAGGCGCCGTTGATGGCCTCGGCCGGATTGGACTTGTCGTCGACCGGATAATAGCGCACCGGCACGCCACCGAGCTTGTTGCCAAGCTCCTCGAGCGCGAGGTCGATGCCGCGCTTTGTCTCGCTCCCGGGCGCCGCAAGTGCGCCGCTGAGCTGCGTGAGATTGCCCAGCTTGATCACGTCGGCTGCCTGCGCCGCGGTGCCGAGCGCGATGAGCATGGTGGTGGCGACTGCGAGACGCATACTTTTCCTCCGTTCAATGACGCCGGTTCGGGTGGACACTAGTGTCCCGATTCCGAAGTTCGCATGAGTGTGCGGCACCGTAGTTTGCGAACTTCGGAATCGAAGGACACTAGCAAACTATAAGTCTAGTGTGGCTTTGGTTCAGAAGTCCGCATGACGAACTTGCGGCAAGAATGATGCGGACTTCTGAACCGCCACACTAGCCGGAACGAGCATGGCGAGCCATGGGGTCGGGCACGCGCTTTAATGCCACATATTGCTAGATGCCGACGAAGCGGCGGACGGTCTCGTACTGGGAGGCGAGGTCCTGCGAGCTGCCGCTCCAGCGCACACGGCCGCGCTCCAGCACGTAATGGCGGTTGGCCAGGCGGGCGAGGATCTTCAGGTTCTTGTCGACAATCAGAATCGATTGACCGGAGCCCTTGAGCTTGCGGAGCACCTTCCAGATTTCCTGCCGCACAATCGGCGCGAGGCCTTCCGTTGCCTCGTCCAGGATCAGGAGCTCCGGGTTGGTCATCAGCGCGCGGGCGATCGCCAGCATCTGCTGCTCCCCGCCGGAAAGCTGGTTGCCCATCTGCTGGCGGCGCTCCGCGATCCAGGGGAATAATTCGAGAATGGCGTCGGTGCTCCAGCGCGGGCTGCCGAGCGGACCCGGCGAAGCCGTGGCGGTGAGATTTTCCCAGACCGTGAGGCTCGCGAATATGCCGCGGCCCTCCGGCACCAGGCCAAGCCCGTGCTTGGCAATGCGGAAGGAGGAGAGGCCGCGCAAAGACTTCCCGGCGAAGGTCACGGTGCCGGCATGCGGCGGCGTCATGCCCATGATCGCGCGAATGGTGGTGGTTTTGCCCATGCCATTGCGCCCGAGCAGCGTCACCACCTCACCGCGGTTCACCTCGAGCCCCACGTCGAACAGGACCTGGCTTTGCCCGTAGCTCGCCTGCAGTCCCTCAACCCTGAGCATCGAATGCCCCGGTGAGCTCATCGTCCTCATCGCCGAGATAGGCGGCGCGTACCTGCGCGCTGTTGCGGATCTCCTCGGGCGCACCGGAGGCGACGATGCGGCCGGCGACCAGAACCGAGATGCGGTCTGCGAGCGCGAACACCACGTCCATATCATGCTCGATGAGGAGGATGGTGAAGCGATGCTTGACGCTGGCCAGCAGCGCCGACATCGCTCGCGATTCCTCAATCCCGAGCCCCGCCATCGGCTCATCCAGCAGCAGCATGACAGGGCGCGTGGCCAGCGCCATGCCGATCTCGAGCTGCCGGTGCTGGCCGTGCGACATGGCGCCGGCGATGCGCGCAGCCAGCGGTGCCAGTCCCACGTCGGCCAGGAGCGCTCGTGCCGGCCCGCGCAGCCGCGCAATCTGCTCGGCCGGACGCCAGAATCGGAAACTGTGCGGCTCGGTTGCCTGCACCGCCAGCGCGACATTCCCCTCTGCCGAGAAGCTCGGAAAGATGCTGGTGATCTGGAACGAGCGCGCAATCCCGAGCCGCGCCCGGGCCGCGGTCGGTAGCGCGGTGATGTCGCGGCCACCGAAGCGGATGCGACCGGCGTCGGGCGTGAGCTCGCCGGTGAGCTGGCCGACCAGCGTGGTCTTGCCGGCGCCGTTCGGACCGATCAGCGCGTGGGTCTCACCGGCACGGATGTTGAGGCTAAGGTCGTCCGTCGCGATCAGCGCGCCGAAGGCTTTGCGCAGGCCGGCGATCTCCAGCAGGAACTCGCTCAAGCTCAGCCCCCCGGCTCCGGCGCCCGCTCCGCCGCCTCAATGAAATCGAGCTTCGGCTCGTGCGGCTTTTCGCTCGAGCCGGTCGCGCGCATCAGCATCCCCCAGATGCCGTCGCGCATCAGCAGCACGCGCGCCACCAGCAACGGGCCGAAAAACAGCATCCAATGCTCGGTATAGTCGGAGAGGACGTCACGGAATGCGAGAAAGAACGCGGCCCCAAGAATCGGCCCGATCAGTGAATTGGACGAGCCCAGGATCACCATCGCCAGGAGCTCACCCGAGAGTTGCCAGCTCAGCACCGAAGGATTGACGAACTTGGCGTGGTTGGCCATCAACGCGCCCGCCAAACCCGCGATGCCCCCGGCGATCACGAAGCTCACGAGCTTATAGCGAAACGGCGGGAACCCGACGGCGGCGGCGCGCCGCTCATTGTCGCGGATGCCGCGGATCACCATGCCGAACTCGGAGCGCACCAGCCGATAGGAGAGCCAGAACACCAGCACAAGCAGGATGAGCACCAC
This sequence comes from Xanthobacteraceae bacterium, assembly GCA_045811525.1. Lineage (GTDB taxonomy): Bacteria > Pseudomonadota > Alphaproteobacteria > Rhizobiales > Xanthobacteraceae > VAZQ01. Next base: position 139,912 of record JBJMTV010000003.1, read on the forward strand.
GTAATAGAAGGTCGCGTGGTTCTCCAGCGAGAGAAACCCAAGGTCGTTGCGGCGCCGGGTGCTGAAGCCGTCATCGCCGCCCCAGTTGCGCAGGCTCTGGGCGAAGTAATAGAGCATCTGCGCGAAGGCGAGTGTCACCATGATGAACTGGAAACCGCGCGTGCGCAGTGACAGCGCGCCTATCGCGAGCGCCGCCAGCATGGAGGCGAGGACGGCCAGCGGCCAGGCGAAGAAAGCGCTGGTGACACCGGACACGATCAGCATGCCCGCGGCATAAGCGCCGATGCCGAAGATCGCCGCCTGGCCGAAGGTGATGAGCCCGGTATAGCCGAGCAGCAGATCGACGCTGAGCGCCGCCATGCCGTAGATGGCGATCTGCGTGGCAAAGCGGATGTAATAGATACCCAGCAGAGGCGGCAGCACCAGCGCGACGGCGAGCAGCAGCAACAGGAGCAGCTCACGGCGCCCGAATGTCATCTCAGCCCCGATCCGCCGCGAACAGGCCGGTGCGGCTGAACAGCAGCACCACTGCCATCAACACGTAGGTCGCCATATTGACCAGCGCCGAGGTGGCATTGGTCGCAAACGCGAGCGGAATGAGCACGCGCGACAGCGTATCGAAGATGCCGACCATCAGCGCACCGACGAGCGCCCCGCGCACCGAGCCGAGGCCGCCGATGACGACCACCACCAAGGTGGTGATCAGGATCGGATCGCCGGCGCCGGGCTCAACGGAAAGAAGTGGCCCCATCATGATCCCGGCAAGCGCCGCGAGCAGCGCGCTCAACGCGAACACGAGCGTGTAGAGCAGGCTGATATTGATGCCCAGCGCGGCAACGATCTCGCGGTTGTCGCTGCCCGCCCGGATCAGCGCGCCCACGCGCGTGCGGGTAATGAGCAGGTAGAGCAGCATCCCCGCGACCATTGCGACGGCCGTGATCGCCAGCCGATACACGGGATAAGCCGCACCGGGCATTATCTCGATTGACCCGCCGAGCAGCGGCGGGACCATCAGCGGGATCGGCTCGCGGCCCCAGATCACCGTCACCGCCTCGTTGAAGAAGAGAGTGAGGCCGAATGTGGCCAGTACCTGGTCGAGCGGTCCGCGCCCGTAGAGCGGCCGCAGCACGACAAATTCGAGGGCCACCGCCAGCAAGGCCGCCATGAGGAAGGCGAGCGGAACAGCCAGCACATAGAAATGCGTCCAGCTCAGCGCCGCCATGAGGAAGTAGCCGCCGATCATGAACAGCGAGCCATGCGCGAGATTGATCACACGCATGATGCCGAAGACGAGCGTCACGCCCACGGCCATCAGGAACAGCATCAGGCCAAACTGCACGCCGTTGAATAGCTGCTCGACTAGGAGCGCAAGTGTCATGACGTTCCGTTACCAGCGCAGGCCGCGAGCGACCAAGCTGAAAAGTACCGGGAACAATGCGTCCGTTTCTTAAGCGAGAGCGTAGGGCACCTGCTGCGGGCCCCAGCCTTCGACCACGGTGTTCTTCTCAGTATCGAACATGTGCTGCTTGAAGCGGCCGACCATCCGCTCACTGCGGACAATGATGGCGACCGAGCGCTCCGGCCCGCCACGCTCGGCGTGCACCTCGTAGGGCGGAACGAAATCGACGCCGCCCGGTCCCATCTCGCGGTCATGGATGAGCTCGAGCTCGGCATGACCGGCGCGCGTGCCATCGTCCAGCCGCTTGTATCGCTCGATCCGCTCGCTCCCCTCAACCAGGCCATAAAGGGTCCAGGAATGGCCATGATCGTGCACTGCACCCTTCGAGCCCGGCTGACGCACCGTGGCGTTGATGACGAAGTGATGATCGGGATCCTCGTAGAGCAACAGATTTTGACCGGGAGTCCACGGCCATTGCTTGGAGTGTGCAACAATCGCCGGATCCGCGAGGGTGACCTTGAGCAAGGTCTCGGCCCGCTTCATGCGCGTCTCGACATCGGCGACCGAGCTCCACACCGCACGCAATTGCTGGATGAGGCGCTCGAAGGCGGGCAACCTATTCGTGCTGCTGCTGGTCATTACGGCACTCCCATCCGGCATCGCATGAACATTGAAAAGGCGTTCCGTCATTGCTACCGATTTGCCAGTGCTGGCGTCAATTGTCGCCAACTGCGCAATCGGGACAATAGCTGGAGTGCGCCCGCCGATGACGATCCGCCGTGACCACCGGATGCATGGCGGCAACCGCTTCAAGCTCGGACTGTTCGGGCTCAATTGCTCGGGTGGGCTGACCATGACCAAGGCGCCCGAGCGATGGGACGCCTCCTGGGAGAACAACGTCGAGGCCGCCAAGATTTCTGAGGCGGCCGGCCTCGAATTCATCCTGCCGGTTGCGCGCTGGCATGGTTACCGCGGCGAAACCGATTCAGAGGGAAGCTCTCTCGAGACCCTGACCTGGGCGACCGCGATCCTGGCGGCGACACGCGAGCTTGTCGCCTTCGGCACGGTCCACGTGCCGCTCATCAACCCGATCTTCGCCGCCAAACAATGCATCACCGCCGATCGGATCGGCCACGGACGCTTCGGGCTCAATATCGTCTCGGGTTGGAATGCCGGCGAGTTCGAGATGTTCGGCGCGCAACTGCTCGAGCATGACGAACGCTACGTCTATTCCGAGGAATGGGCGACCATCGTCAAACGTGTGTGGTCCGAGCGCGATCCGTTCGACTTCGCGGGCAAATATTTCAATCTCAAGGGCGTGATGATCAAGCCCAAACCTTACGGCGAGGGGCGTCCCTTGCTGTTGAGCGCGGGCTCCTCGCGCGCGGGCCGCGCCTTCGCTGCCCGGCACGCCGACTGCCTGTTCATGGTGGTGGTCGACCCGGAGACCTTGCCGCAGGAGATCGCAGCACTGCGCGAGCAGGCCGGCCGGCCAGTCGGCGTCTATGCGAGCGGCCATGTGATCTGCCGGCGCACCGAAAAGGAGACGCAGGAGTATTACCACTACGTCGTCAATGAGATGGGCGACTGGGCCGCCGCCGATCACATGGCCGACATCCGGCGCGGCGGGCAGTCGGTCCCGCACGAACGATTGCAGCAGATGAAGGCGCGCCTGATCAGCGGCACCGGCACCTTGCCGGTGGTCGGCGATCCCGACAAGGTCGCCAACCAGCTGAAGTTCTTGAGTGACGCCGGCCTCAACGGCATGGCGTTCGGCCTCGTCAATTATATCCAGGACTTTCCATTCTTCCGCGCCGAGGTCCTGCCGCGCATCGAACGACTGGGGCTACGGGCGGCGGTATAGGCGGGTATCACTCGATATGGGCGCGAACGAATTCGCCGATGCGTGCCAGCGCCTTGCGGCCGGCGGTGAGGCGATCGGCGAACAGGTGCCAGACATGCACCATCTCATCCCACTCCTCGAAGGTGACGTCGACGCCCGCCGCTTTCGCCTTGGCGGCGAGCCGCACGCTGTCGTCGCGCAGCATTTCCTCCGAGCCGCATTGCAGCAGCAGTGGCGGCAGGCCGGACAGATCGCCGTAGAGTGGCGACATCAGCGGGTCGCGTGGATCGGCATTGCCGCGATAGGCGCTAGCGCAGCTCTGCAGCGATGAGGCGAGAATCATCGGATCGCGCTGCGCGCGGCTGGTGACGGAATCGCCGGTCAGCGCCAGGTCGAAAATTGCCGACAGGCATACGCCAGCGGCGGGCAGCGCATCTCCGGCCTGCTTCAGCGCAAGCAGGATCGCCACAACGAGATTGCCGCCGGCGGAATCCCCGACCAGCACGACGCGACGCGGCGCAGCAGCGGCCGTCGTGATGAGCCAGCGATAGCCGGCGACGCAATCCTCGAGCGCTGCGGGAAATGGCGCCTCGGGCGCCCAGCGATAATCCACCGCCAGGACGCGTGCGCCGGTGGCGGCGCTCAGATGCGCGGAAAGGCCGCGATAGGCCGCAGCCGAGCCGGCAGTGAAGCCGCCGCCGTGGATGTAGAACAGGATGCGCGTTTCGTCGGCCGACACGCCGGCGGCGCTGACCCATTCGCCAGCGGGCCCGCCGGCGGCGATCGAGCGCACCTCCGTGCCGGCAGGAATCGGGCAGATCTTGTGGAACAGCGGCTCCCATCTCAGGCGGCGGTCGGCGAAGGAGCCCGCGGTCGGCGGGTTCTGCGCCAATGCCTTGCGGATGGCGGCGATCTCGCTGTTCATCGCGTTCCACTCCGACCCGGCCGCCGCCGGCGCGCCCATCCCTGCCTAATGGTGTCGCTCAACGTGCGGGATAGCGATGCCGGACTTTCGGATCGGCTGCTGGACGGGTGTAGCTTGCGGACGTCGGACTGAAGGTTTTGCGCCATTCGACGCACATTACGGGTCAGCCTCCCGGTAAAGCACCACGTTGTAGAGCTAGGGCGTGGATCGCAGCCGTTGCATCAGGTCATCGGCTTCCGACCGTTATTCGATGATCTTATCCGCCCGAGCTATCACTGTCGGGGGGACAGTGATGCCAAGTCCCTTGGCGACGGTTGTGTTTATGATGAGTTCAAACGTGACCGGTTGCTGCATCGGCAAGTCACTGGGCTTCGCACCTTTTAAAATTTTGTCGACATAAGTTGCCGCCCGACGGTGTAACTCATCGATCTCGGGTCCGTATGTCAACAGCGCGCCCATTTGCAGCAGCCAATTCGGCGCTCCGAGCAGAATGATGTGTTTCTTTGTGGCGAACTGTGCGACTCGTTGGCGGTTCAATGCGATGAGACGGCCGCCGACAACGATAAGCGCTTCGGCCTTCTCGCGTTCAGCCATCTGGAAAGCGCCATCAAAATCCCCAGCTTGCCGCACCTCCAGGGATTGAAGCTGCACGTTCAAAGCGCGCGACGCTCGTTCGGTCTCCCGGAACTCGGGATCGGCATGATCCGGATTCCATAGAATGGCGACGCGGGATACAGTCGGGACTACATCCTTGAGTAGCTCAACTGATTTTCCTGCCAGCGCGTCGTGAACCTGGGTGAGGCCGGTGATATTCCCACCAGGCCTGCCGAGGCTCGCGACGAGTCTACTTTGGACGGGATCATTGCTCACCAGGACAACGATTGGAATGGTAGACGTAGCTTTTTTTATAGCGGAGGCAACATCGCCCCCAAATGAATAGATCACCTCTGGATTGAGGTGGACCAGTTCTTCGGCAGCTTCGGTGAATCGCTCGGATTTCCCACCGGCGTCACGATATTCAATGGAGACATTCTTTCCATCAACGTAGCCAAGTGACTCAAGCCCCTTGATGAAAGGGCGGATCACGGTTTGATCTGATTTCGCAAAAAGAAAGACGCCAATTCGCCGCGTGCGCACAACTTGCTCAGCACCGACCCTGATCGGCCATGCGCCCGCTGCGCCACCCGCGAGACCGAGAAGTAATTCTCGCCTTTGCATAGGCGCCCCCTGAACGCTTAAACGGCTATCTTACTGGATCAAATGGGCAGCTGGAAGAGGCTGCCTCCCTGTCCCGCGAAAGATGCTACGCACCCGTGACTTGCCCATGCCCGATGCCGCCATCGTGTTCGACAATGTGGAGCTCACGCTGGGAGGCGTGCGCATCTACGATCGACTGAGCTTCGATGTGCGGCCGGGTGAATTTGTAAGTCTCCTCGGTCCCTCCGGGTGCGGCAAGTCGACGGCGCTACGGCTCATCGGCGGGCTTCTCCCGTTCGAGAGCGGCCGTATCCTGGTCGAGGGACTTTCGCCCGCGCGGGGGTGGAAGCGGCTCGCCTATGTGTTTCAATTACCTCGCCTGCTGCCCTGGATGAACGCACTCGATAATGCCTGCTTCGGCCTCGAGCTGCGCGAGCCCGGACTCGCGGCGGCCGAACGCCGGCGCCGGGCGGCGGCGCAGCTCGATCGGGTGGGCCTTTCCGCCGATGCTCACAAGATGCCTGCCATGTTATCCGGTGGGGAACGCCAGCGCGTCGCCATCGCGCGAGCGCTCGCGCTCGATCCGGACATCATTCTCATGGACGAGCCGTTCTCCGCGCTTGATCCCAACACCCGTGTGCGGCTGCGCCAGCAACTGGTCGAGTTGTGGGGGGCAACCCGCAAGACCATTCTGTTTGTGACCCACGACGTCGACGAGGCGCTGTATCTCGCCGACCGCGTCATCGTATTGTCGTCCAAGCCCGCGCGCGTGACCGGCATCATTGGTGTCGAAAGCGGGCGACCGCGCGAGCTGGAGAGGGATGCAAGGCTCATCGCGGCGCGGTCGGCCATCCGCCGCCTGTTCGACAATGCCGCGAGCCTGGAACTGGAGGATCGCTGATGACAAGCCGCCTTTCCCTTGCGCTCACTGTTGCCGCTCTGCTCGCGAGCCCGCTTGCCCAGGCGCAGACCACGGTGAGCTTTGGCTACCTTGCCGACCCTTCGCATGAGGCGGTGCTGTGGGCCGTACGGAACGGCAAGGTCACATCTGGCAAGGTGCGCATCGACGCCACGCCGCTCGATATTTCTGCGCTGATCCAGGCCACAGCGACACGCAGCTACGATGTGATCCAGACCGCGGCGGTGGCAGTCCCGCGCGCGCGTGAGCGCGGTCTCGATCTGCGCATCATCGGGTCGGGGTTGCGCCACCACGGGTCGGGGGAGGGGGCGGGCATCTGGGTGAAAAGGGAGAGCCCCCTGCAATCGGCGAGCGACCTCAGGCACAAGAAGCTTGGCGTCTACTCGCTCGGCTCGGCCGGCATCACGCTGATCCGCATTGCGCTCGCGGACGTACACGGATTCAACGTGGCCGTGCGCGGCGGCGACCTCGAATTCGTCGAGCTTCCGGCACCGGCGTTGCCGGCGGCGCTGGCTGCAGGCCGTATCGATGCCGCCACCCTGATCCATGCGCAGGCATTCAAAGCAATGCAGACGGGCGAATTCCGCGCCATCACGCAGACCGCCGACGACCTGACAAAGAAATTCGGGGTGCGCATGATCTCGGCCGTGCTCGCCGGCTACGGCGAGAAGCTCGATGCCTCGCCCGAGCTCTATTTCGAGTTCTTGCGCGTCTTGCAGGCGTCCATGGAATATGCCCTGGCGCACCAGGACGAGGTCTTCAAGGCGGTCGGCGCCGCCACGCAGACCGATCCGGAGTTCTTCAAGGTCTGGTTCACCCGCTATTCCGAGTTTCCGGTCGCCCTCACGGCGGACGACATCAAGGCGATTGACCTCCTGTGGAAGCGTTCGGTCGACCTCGACCTGCTGAAGGCGGCGCCGCCGGTCATGGACACGATCTGGAAACCTGCGGTCCGCAACTGACCGTCATCGTGCCCCTCGCAGCCTCAGCAGCATGGCGGCGAGCGGCGGCCCTGCACGGTTTCACCATGGCGCTGATTGCGCTGTGGTGGGGCTACGCGCAGCTGGTGCCGCCTTATGTGTTGCCGGGGCCAGCGCCGGTTGCGCGGCGTATGATCGACTTCCTGAGCGACCCGCTCCTTGCCCTTCAGCTCGGAATTTCGCTTGCTCATGCGCTCACCGGCATTGCCCTGTCATTGCTGGTGAGTGTCGGGCTCGCCTTCACCGCACATTACGCCTTCGCCTTGCGGCTCCTCGTTGATGCGCGCATCACGCCGTTCCTGAGCGCGTTTTCTGCCATCGGCTGGCTATTCCTCGCCATCCTCTGGTTCGGAATCGACAGCCGCACTGTGGTGTTCACCATCACCATGGTGTTGATTCCGTTCGCGACCATCAACATCCGCGCGGGATTATCCGAGCTCGATCCGGAGCTCATGGAGCTCGGCCGCAGCCTCACGCGCGCGCGCCTGCGCCGGTTCGCCAAGCTGATGCTTCCCATGCTCACGCCATTCCTGTTCGCCGCCCTTCGCGTGAGCTTCGGAGTGGCCTGGAAGGTGACGCTGACGGCCGAGCTGTTCGGCGGCAATGCCGGGGTCGGCTACATCCTCAATGTGGCTCGGCAGGAATTCGATACCGATACCATCTTTGCCGTGATCACCTTCATCGTCCTGTTCGTATCGCTTGCCGAGGTTTTCTTCTTCCGCCCGCTGCAGCGCGTGCTCGACCGGAGATATGGGCTTGCCTAGTCTCCCCGCGCGCGCTTTGCAGCACGTTTATGCGGAAGGCGCCGTGCTGCTCGCGGTGCTTGGCTGGTGGCTCACCGCGCGCGGGCTTCCGGCCTTCGTGCTGCCCGGTCCGCAGGAGGTGCTCTTCCGCTTGTGGACCATTCTCGCCGATCCCAACTTGCAGTGGCACGTGTGGGTGAGCTTTGGGCGCGTGGTCACGGCTGTCGTTATCGCCATGGCAATAGCTGTGGTGCTGGCGATGCTCGCCCGCCGCTCCCCGCTGGTAACTGCCGTCCTGGAGCAGCGCGTGCTGGTGATCCTCAACGGCTTCCCGTCCGCGGGCTGGGCGATCCTGGGCGTGGTCTGGTTCCAAGTGACCACAGGCACGGTTATCTTCATCGAGGTCGCAATTGTGCTGCCCTTCTGCCTCGTCAATGCGCTGGAGGGCTTTCGCAACATCGATCCCGAGTTGGAGGAAATGGGCCGAAGCCTCACGCGAAGCTTCTGGCGACGCTTCCTCCGCCTCGACCTGCCGCTTGTCATGCCCTTTCTCGCTGCCGGGCTTCGCATCGCTTATGGCATCTGCTGGAAGATTGCCCTGGTGGCGGAGCTGTTCGGGAGCCAGTCCGGACTAGGCTTTTTGCTCACCCGCGCGCAGGCCTCGGCGGACGCCGGCATGGTGTTCGCCTGTTGCTTTGTGATCGTCGCCATGGTGTTCCTGGTTGACCATCTCGTGCTTCGGCCTCTCGCTCGCCGGTTTTCCCGCAATCGAGGAGTTACCCCGTGACCTCCTGGAGCACGACCCGCATCGGCCCGAAGCCTTATCTGTCCGTGGATCACATGGGCTCGGGCGACCTTCTCGTCTTCCTGCACGGGATCGGCGGCAACAAGCGCAATTGGCATGACAACCTCGCGGCCGCGGCGCGCCATTGGCATGCCGTCGCCTGGGACGCGCGCGGCTACGGCGAGAGCGATGACTATGATGGCCCGCTGACCTTCACGGACTACGCGCACGACCTCGCGCGAGTGCTCGACCATTTCGGTGCCGAGAAGGCGCATGTGGTTGGTCTCTCGATGGGAGGGCGTATAGCGCTCGACTTTGTCGCGCTCTATCCCGCGCGCTTGCACACCCTCACGCTGTGCGACACGCATGCCGGCTTCGCGCATTGGCCGCAGGAGAAGAAGCGCGAATTCATCCGCATTCGCAAAGAGCCGCTGGAGCGCGGTGCCGAGCCGCGCGACATCGCCGGGCCGGTGGCGAAAACGCTCATCGGCCCACATGCCACTCCAGAGGCTTTCGAGAAGCTTGTCGACAGCATGTCACGGCTGCACAAGGCTTCGTACATCAAGAGCATCGAGGCCTCGACACTGGCGGTAAACCATGGCCGCCCCGAGGACATTCGCGTACCGACGCACGTGATCGTCGGCGGCGACGACCAGCTCACCACACCGGCGATGTGCCGAGAGCTCGCCGCCCGTATTCCAGCCGCGCGCTTCACTGTCATTCCGCAAGCCGGTCACCTGGTCAACATCGAGAAACCCGATGAATTCAATGCGGCAGTGGTCGCGTTCATTCTGTCGCTCAATGCGAGCGCCAGTGCGTAAGGCTCTGAAGGGCTGATCACCCCTCGCGCCAGTGCGAGTGCATGCGCGCGCTATAGTTCGGGCAGCAACAGTCTGGCCGAAGAGGACGGTGTTGCCGAAGATGCCAGTGAGGAGAGACAAATGTCCGAGGCGAATGCGATGACCCGGCGTGAGGCGATCAGTGCCGGCACGCTCGGCCTGGGCGCCGCGGCGCTCGGCAGTGCGAATGCGACGGCCCAGAGCGGGCCGCGCAAGACCTTCGTCCTGGTGCATGGGGCGTGGCACGGCGGCTGGTGCTGGCGGCGCGTCGCCGACCGGCTCGGAAGCAACGGCCATAAGGTGTTCGCCCCGACCTTGACGGGCTTGGCCGACCGCTCGCACCTGCTTAGCAGCAACATCAATCTGGACACGCACATCACGGACATCGTGAACCTGTTCAAATGGGAGGACATCACCGGCGCCTGCCTGGTAGCGCACTCCTATGGCGGCTGGCCGTGCTCGGGTGCGCTGGAGCAGATCGGCGACCGCGTCTCGTCGATCGTTTGGGTGGACGCATTCCTGCCCAAGAACGGAGAGCGTGGGATCGATGGCATCTCGGAGTTCAGTCGTAAGGCCTTGGACGAGGCAGTTGCCAAGGGCGAGCTGGGCCGCCAAGCGCCGTCGGCGAAGGCATTCCGCATCATCAGCGAGGCGGACCAGAAGTGGGTCGACTCGAAAGTCACGCCGCAGCCCAACGCCATTCCGATGCAGGCGATCAAGCTGACCGGTGCGCGGGATAAGGTGGCCAAAAAGACCTACATTCGCGCGCGGCAATATCCGCAACCCACGTTCGACAAGGCGCTCGCCGAATGCGAAGCTCAGAGCTGGGCCACCTACAGCACCAACGATGCCGGTCACGACATCATGGTCGACGCGCCGGACTGGCTGAGCGACATTCTGATGAAGCAGTCGTAGGGAGGGGGAGACCATGGATGAATCCAGTGCACCGCATCCGACACGACGCGCCATGGTCAGCGGCATCGGCATGGGCTTGGCGGGGGCGAGCACCGCGATGAGCTCGGTGCAGGCGCAAACCCGCGCAAGCACCTTCGTGCTCGTGCATGGCGCCTGGCACGGTGCCTGGTGCTGGCGCCGCGTCGCCGACCTGCTTGAAGGCAAGGGGCACAAGGTGTTTGCGCCAACCTTGACCGGTCTCGCTGACAAATCGCACCTGCTCGATGCCAAGACCAACCTGACGACGCATGTCAGCGACGTGGTCAACCTCATCAAATGGGAGGACCTCAAGGGCATCGTCCTGGTCGGCCATTCCTATGCCGGCTATGTCATCAGCGCCGTGGCCGAGCAGGTGCACGAGGCGATCGGCTCGATCGTTTTCCTTGATGCGTTTTTGCCGGAGGACGGCGAAAGCCTCGCTGCAAGCGCTTCGCAACCCGTGAAGGAAGCGCTCACCGCCGCCAAGGCGAAAGGCGAGCTGACGGTCAAGCCGGTGCCCGCGTCGGTGTTCCGGGTGAATGACAAGGATCGCGCCTGGGTGGACGCCAAGTGCACGCCGCACCCGATCGCCACAATGGAGGAAGCGGTGAAACTTACCGGCGCACGCGACAAAATCGCCAGGAAGGCTTACATCCGTGCGAAGGGGTATCCCAGCATTCCATTCGACGCGGTGCAGGCGAAGCTCAAGGCCGACGCCGCGTGGAAGTCCTTCGAGTTGACGTCCGGACACGACGCCATGGTCGATCAGCCGAAAGAGCTTGCCGAGATCCTCATCCAGCTGGCCTGACGTTGCGCCCCTACATTGCTGCTGAACCGATCGGCAGCCGATCCGCGCGCGCATGCTCGGCGGCGCGGTGAGCGGTTTTGCCGTTCACTCCGGCTGCTCCGTTGGCGTGAGCCGCACTCGCACCGACTGCTTGCCGCAAGCCTTCCATGTCGCGCACGGTGATCTCCGTCTGTCGGAATGGGATGGCAATGCCGGCGTCCTTGAATGCATCGAGCACGGCGATGCGGAGGTCGGTGCTCGTGCCGGCGGCGGTGGTGAGATCGTACACGAAGGCGCAGAGCTTGAAGTTGAGACTGTCGGCGCCGAAATCTTCGAGCTCAACAGCGGGAGCGGGCGACCTCATGACATTGGGGTGCTCCTGCGCAAGCTTTAACAGGATTGCGCGCACGCTGCGTGGGTCCGACCCATAGGCGACGCCGACCGGGATGACGATGCGGCGGATGTTGTCGCGCAAGGTCCAGTTCTTCACTTTTTCCGTAATCAAATAGGAATTGGGAACGACGACGCGGGCGCGATCGGCGGTCTCGATCTCGGTCGAGCGGACGCTGATCTTGCGAACGTATCCTTCCTCACCGCCGACGACCACGAGATCACCAAGCTTGATTGGTCGCTCCGCGAGGAGGATCAGGCCGGAGACGAAATTGTTGACGACGCTCTGCAGGCCAAAGCCGATGCCGACCGAGAATGCTCCGGCAACGATCGCGAGGTTGGAAAGGCCAAAGCCGGCATAGGACAGCGCCGCCAAGGCCGCGATGACGATGCCCACATAGCCCACGCCGATGCGGATTGAATCTCTCAGTCCGCCGGAAAGTCCGGCCGGCTTTAACACGCGGGAATCGAGCCAGCCCTGGAACAGGCGGGCCGCGGCATAAGCCAGCGCGAACACGATGACAGATGCGAGCAAGACCGCGAACGACACCTGGGTATTGCCGATGTGGAACCCAAAGAAGAGCTGCTGGTACCAGTCGTAGATGTCAGCTGCGTTGTAGCCCCATTGCAGCAGGATCAGCGGCACGGAAAGCACCAGAACGCTGAACTTCAGCAACAGCCCGATCGGCAGCGTCAGCTGCTCGCGTCGCCGCTGCTCGAGGCCGAGCTCCTTGAGCCGGTGACCCATTTTCGCGCTATCGTCGCTCAGGCTCTGGGTGAAGCCATCGACCCACAGCAGCAGCAAATAAACGAAGGCGAGGATCGAGCCGGTCACCACCAGTTGTTGCGCCAGGAAGCGGGAAAGCGCGAGGTAGCCTGCAAGCGCGGAGATGATGATGGCGGCAACCGTCAGGCCGACTGGGACGCGCAGCGCGGTGAGGTATCGCAGCGAGGGCATTCCCTCGCGCGGCTTGCCGTCGAGCGGGGTTAGCAGAATGGCGATGACAATGGCCGCCAGCAGCAATGTCGCGGGGAATGCGACCGCCACCGTGAGCGAGAACGGCGCCTGCACAAGACGCGTGACAACATAGAATACGCTCGACACGCCGTAGACGAGTGTAAGCGTGAGAACCAGGCTGCAGATGCGCGCGGCGGCAAGATCGGATGCAGGAATCAGCCGCCAGCGCGCGGCTTTAGGTGCGAGCACCGTAAACACCAGGGCAGTGACCGCGGCGATGATGACGATCGACTGCACCCCCGAGTAGAACATCCAATCGACGCGCTTGGAGAGCGCATGTACGTCGGCGATGAGTGCGTAGAGGAAGACGACTGGCGCTATGACCGGAGCGGCCCGCAACACGATGACGCCGGCGGCAGTCGACGCGCGTCTCCAGAACGGGGGCTCCTCCTCGTGCGGCCAGTAGCGCAGCCGGCGTACGCCCCAGAACGCTGCCACCGTCAGTGCGAGCCAGATGAGGATCGCCTCGACCCCCGTGAGCGCGATGTCCTCCTGAGCGCTGACATTGTCCCACCACTCCGTGAGAAGATCACGAACCCGCCCCATCGTCGCGGGAATGGAGTCGGGCAGCCTCGCCCAAGTCTGCTGGGCGTAAATGCCGGGAACCGGTTGAAACAGGTTGGTGGCGAAGTTCTTCCGGCGAATGTCCTGGATGGCGTTGATGATGTTATCAATGCGCAAATTGGCGGACTGCACGGCGGCTTGGCCGGCAGTGAGGAGCCCGAAATAGTAATTGAGCTCGGCCCGGCTTCGCGCGGCTTGCTCCGGCTCGGCCGGCTGGCCGGCAGCCGGCGCTGGCCCCAAAAGCTCCACCTGCGCCTTGCCTGCGGTCAGCGGCGGATCGAGGTGACTCGAGAACTCCGCAATGGTGGCACGGATGCGTTGCACCTCGTCGCGCAGGTTGTTGAGCTCCGAGTAACGCAAACGCTGTTTCTGGATCTCGCCTTCCAGGCGGTCGAGCTTACCTTGCCAGCCTTTCGCGGCCGCTTGGATGTCCTGGCCGACGTCGCGGTTCGCCCGCGCCGTGATCTCGATCGTGTCGATTTGCGCCGCAACGGCCTGCGGCGCGGGTTGCGCGTGGTCCGTCGGCGGAGATGCTGGCGGCTGGACCGACTGTGCCGCAGCCCCTGCTACTCCCAGGAAGATCACGGCCAGGAATGCGCGCGCAAGCTCGCCAAATCGCTCGATCATGTGAAAAGCCCCAGCCCCCATGGACTTAGGCCCAATGCGCTAATCCCTGATGGCGTGCAGAATAAGGCAGATGGAAGTGTCTGGGGCACGCAAGTCGCCCCGGCCACTTCCTGAACCACTACAACAGCTTCCCGAGCCCGGTTCGCGCAGAACCTGCAAACTCCTTGGGAACTCGGGTGAAAAGGGCTCTCTAGCGGCGCCTGAGCGGCCGACCGGAGGGGTCCATCCGGTCGTTCATCTCGACATATTCACGGCAAGCTGCCTCGCGCTCGGCCGGCGGTCGTGGGTCGACGCCCTCGGCCTTCCATGTCCATTGCTTCTCCAGACACTCCGCGACCAGCCCTTCGATATAGGCGCTGTGCTCGGGGGAGCCGGGCTCAACCCGCTCATCGCGCGCCTGGCGCGAGACGAAGAACATGAGCACGAGACCGGTGAGGATGGCGCTCAACGTCAAACCATCACGCAGGGTCATCGCCATTCCCAGGTGGGAGAGGAGAGGGCGGGGTCCGTACTACCAAGCCGATGTGCTCTTGTGTGCTGACGAGCGGCACGAGTATTTTCGATGCTCGAGCGCAGGCGCAAGCGTTTCGGTCGCCTTGAGCGGATCGGGGACAGCAGCGGAGAGCCACGATGATGCAATGTGTGAGGTCATTCCGGCTATTTGCGCTCGCGATAATGCTTTTGGCCTACGGCATGCAGACGGCGAGCGCGCTGGACTATCCGACACGCCCAGTGCGCTGGATTGTCGGCTATACGCCGGGCGGCGGCACCGACATCACCGCCCGCATCATTGCACAATTCCTGTCCGAGCGGCTGGGCCAGCAATTCTTCATCGAGAACAAACCGGGTGGCGGCAACAATATCGGCACTGAGGCGGCAATCCATTCTGCGCCAGACGGCTACACCCTGTTCCTCGTCAATCCAGCGAACGCAATCAATGCCACTCTCTATCCGAGGCTCCCCTTCAACTTCCTGCGTGATATGGCGCCGGTGGCCGGCATTATCCGCGTGCCGAACGTCATGGAGGTCAATCCCAACGTGCCGGCCAAGAGCGTCGCCGAGTTCATCACCTATGCCAAGGCCAATCCGAACAAGATCAATTGGGCGACGTCAGGCAATGGCACATCGGTGCATCTTTCCGGCGAGCTGTTCAAGCTGATGACCGGAGTGCAGCTAACGCACATTCCTTACAAGGGCTCGGCCCCCGCACTGTCGGATCTCCTCGCCGGCACCGTCGACGTCATATTCGACAATATGCCTCCGTCGCTGCCGCACATCAAAGCCGGCAAGCTGCGCGCACTGGCTGTGACCACGAGCGTTCGCTCCGAGGTCCTCCCCGACGTGCCCACGGTCGCGGAAACCGTGCCGGGCTACGAAGCGAGCGCCTTCTACGGAATCGGTGTGCCGGCCGGTACGCCCGCGGAAATCGTCGACAAGCTGAACAAGGAGGTCAACGCCGCACTTGAAAACCCGCGCATCAAGGCGCTCCTGCTCGACCAGGGCGGCATTCTCACGCCTGGGAGCCCGGCGGAGTTCTGGAAGATGGTCGCCGAGGACACGGACAAATGGGCCAAGGTGATCAAGAACGGCGGAGTGGCGCTGGAATAGGCGTTGATGCATCCGCCGAGGTCCGGGTCCTCGAGCGCGATAATCGGCTTGCCTTGCGGAGCGACTGGACCGTGCGGAGGCGATGGTCATGATCGCACAAGTCCTTCTCACCACATTGCTGCTCGGCGTTCTTCTCTACGCCTGGACCGAGTACCGCCGTTCGCCTGTTGTCGGGCTGTTGGCGGTCGTCGTCTCCGTGAGCGGCCTTTACTTTGTGTGGCGGCCTGCGCATGCCACGGCTCTGGCCGAGCTGGCCGGCATCGGTCGCGGCGTCGACCTGATCATCTATATGTGGGTGGTGATCAGCCTCGTCGTGATGCTCAACCTGCACCTCAAGCTGCGTGCGCAGATGGAGCTGATCACCGAGCTCGCGCGCGAGATCGCGATCGTGAAGGCGCGCCCACCTGCCGAGTAGAGAGAATCAATGAAGCGCAAACGTCCAGAAGACCTGCGCAGTCATCGCTGGTTGGGAGTGAATGATCTGCGTGCTTTCGGCCATCGCTCCCGCCTGAAGCAGTTCGGCTATGACGACAGCGACTGGGCCGGGCGTCCGGTGATCGGCATCATCAATACCTGGAGCGAGATCAATTCCTGCCACGCGCACCTGCGTGCCCGCGCCGAGAGCGTCAAGCGCGGCGTGCTCCAGGCGGGCGGCTTCCCGGTCGAGCTGCCGGCGATGTCTCTGGCGGAGCCGTTCGTGAAGCCGTCGACCATGCTCTACCGTAATTTCCTGGCGATGGAGGCGGAGGAGCTGCTGCGCAGTCATCCGCTCGATGGTGCCGTCCTGCTCGGCGGCTGCGACAAGACCACGCCGGGTTTGTTGATGGGTGCCATCAGCATGGGTATTCCGGCGATCTATGTGCCGGCAGGTCCCATGCTGCGCGGAAACTGGCGCGGCGAATATCTCGGGTCCGGCTCGGACGTATGGAAATACTGGACTGAGAAGCGTGCCGGCAACATCAGCGAGCAAGACTGGAACGAAATGGAGAACGGCATCGCCCGCTCGTTCGGCACTTGCATGGTGATGGGCACCGCCGCCACCATGATGGCGATCGCCGAGGCACTCGGCTTCACCTTGCCGGGGGCGTCCTCCATTCCTGCGGCCGATGCCGCGCATCCGCGCATGTGTGCCGTGGCTGGACGTCGCATCGTGGACATGGTGTGGGAGGATCTCACCCCGGAGCGCATCCTGAGCACCGCGTCGTTTGACAACGCAATCAAGGTGCACATGGCGATGGGGGGCTCGACCAATGCCATCATCCATGTGGTGGCGATGGCACGCCGCGCCGGGATCGCCCTCGACATGCAGCGGTTCGACGCAATCTCGCGTGAGATTCCCGTGCTCGCGAATGTGCGGCCTTCCGGCAAGTACCTCATGGAGGATTTTTTCTATGCCGGCGGGCTGCGCGCCTTGATGGCGCACCTGGGCACCAAGCTCGATCTCTCGTGCCTGACGGTCACCGGCCAAACATTGGGCGAGAACCTCGACGGCGCCGAGACCTATCTGCCGGATGTCATTCATTCCTTGCAGCAGCCGATCTATCCGGAAGGTGCCACAGCAGTGTTGACGGGCAATCTTGCGCCGAATGGCTGCGTGATGAAGCCGGCAGCAGCCGACCAGCGCTTCCTCAAGCATCGAGGGCCAGCGCTTGCCTTCGACGATTACAACCACATGGCGCGCGAGATTGATCGCGACGACCTCGAGGTCACGGCCGACCACGTGCTCGTCTTGAAAAACGCCGGGCCGAAAGGCGGACCAGGCATGCCGGAATGGGGAATGCTGCCCATTCCAAAGAAGCTGGTGCAGGCCGGCGTGCGCGACATGGTCCGAATTTCGGATGGCCGCATGAGCGGAACGAGCTATGGCGCCTGTATTCTGCACGTGGCGCCGGAGAGCTTCGTCGGCGGTCCGCTTGCCTTTGTGCGTAATGGGGACGAGATCGAGGTCGACGTTTCGGCGCGCCGCATTCATCTGCACGTCGCCGATGATGAGCTTGCTCGGCGCCGTGCCGCGTGGAAACAGCCGTCGCCGCGCTACCCGCGCGGCTACGGTGCCATGTTCTCGGCCCATATCGGTCAGGCCGATGCAGGCTGCGACTTCGATTTTCTCGCGTGCAGGGGTGAGATCCCGGAGCCCGAGATCCATTGATGTGCGGTAGCCGCAGCGAGCCGGCCGTAGCCCGGATGCAGCGTTAGCGAAATCCGGGGCCAGCGCCTGCGGCAATTCCGCTCCCGGATTGCGCGCGCTTCGCACGCTGCATCCGGGCTACGAGCCTTCAGCCGTGTCTTGATCACGCGCACGATCTCGGCAGGTTTAGTCGGTTGCCTGGGCCACGCCAAGCCGGCAAAGTGCCCATCAGCATGGTGCACCGGCGGGAGGAGCAATGAAGCTCGTCACTTATCTGATGCGTGGAGAGGAACGCCTCGGTCTCCTGCGCGAGGCTGCAATTCTCGATCCTTTGCTGATGTCCGGCGATCCCGCTTTATTCAGCAGCATGCTCAATTTCATCAAGGGCGGCGATCACGCAATCCATGCCGCGCGAGCGATGCTCGCCAAGCCCGCCGCCGCAGCGCTCATCCCCCGCGACACCGTCACGTTGACGGCCCCGCTGCGGCCTTCGACCATTCTGTGCAGCGGCAGCAACTACCGCGATCATAATGCCGAGAAAGCGAACACCCCGATCAGCGGCAAGGAGCCGGAATTTTTTGTGAAGACCGCCGATTGCGTCGTCGGTCCTGACGAGCCGGTCATCTTTGATCCACTCCTTTCCAAAAAGCTGGACTGTGAAGCGGAGCTCTGCATTGTGATCGGCCGGCCTGGGCGTCACATTCCTGCAGAGCGCGCGCTCGCACACGTGTTTGGCTACACCATCGTCAATGACGTCACCGCACGTGATCGACAGGTGCGCCGCACGCCCGAAGGGATGACCTGGTACGAGCTTGGCAGCGGCAAGGCCTTCGATTCCAGCGCGCCTTTGGGCCCTTGCATCGTGACCGCAGACGAAATTGCGGATCCGCAACGGCTGCGGCTGCAGTCGCGCGTCAACGGCGAGCTGCGGCAATCGAGCAGCACGGGCAACATGATCTGGAGCTGCGCCGAGCTCATTCATTTCTTCTCGCGCAACTTCACGCTACGGCCCGGCATGGCCATCATTACCGGAACTCCGGCAGGGACGGCGTGGTCTGGGGACAAGGAGCTCGGCGGCAAAGGCGTGACCCAGCCGGGGCTCGTTCCTGCGACGCGTTATTGCCTCCCCGGGGATGTGGTCGAGTGCGAGATCGAGCGCATCGGCGTGCTGCGCAACCCGGTCACCGAGCTCGGGCTTGCGGCAGCTGCCGCTCCC
This sequence comes from Xanthobacteraceae bacterium, assembly GCA_045811525.1. Taxonomy (GTDB): domain Bacteria; phylum Pseudomonadota; class Alphaproteobacteria; order Rhizobiales; family Xanthobacteraceae; genus VAZQ01. The sequence goes on from JBJMTV010000003.1 coordinate 158,812, forward strand.
GTCGCCGCCGAATGACGTCACCTCCAGCTGGCAGCACTTCGCGCGCGGAGGGGATCATGCATCATCGCAAGCTCGTGTACTCGCTGATCGCATCAGCATTCGCCGCAGCATTCGTCGCGCTGATCGCCGCGGGTCCCGCGTGGGCGCAAGTTTGGCCGACGCGGACCATCAGCGTCATCGTGCCGTTCCCGCCAGGGGGACAGGCCGATCTCGCCGCTCGTCCGGTGGCCGCGGCGCTTGAGCGAGTGCTCGGACGCTCAGTCGTGGTTGACAACCGCTCCGGGGCCGGCGGAATGCTCGGGAATGCCGCGGCCGCACGCGCGGAGCCGGACGGGCACACGCTGCTCATGGCGCTCTCGTCCATGACGTTTCTGCCGGAAGCCGAGCGGCTGTATGACCGCAAGCCCTCATACGAATACGACCAGCTCGTGCCGATTGCGCGCGTACTCGCCGATCCGGCCGTACTCGCCGTGCGAGCCGATTCGCCGTATCGGGCATTGGCCGACTTGGTGGCCGACGCCAGGCGCCGGCCAGGGCAGATTTCGTTCAGCTCGTCCGGCAATTATGGTGCGGCCCATGTCCCCTTCGAGATGTTCCAGCAGGCGGCGCGCATCAAGCTCTTGCACGTCCCCTACCGTGGCGGCGGCCCTGCCTTGACAGCTTTCATTGGCGGCCAAGTGGATCTGACGGCACAAGCGCCGGGACCGATAAATCCGCATGTCAGCAGCGGTGCTGCACGACTGCTGGCCAACTGGGGCGCGAAGCGCACGCCTGAGCTCGCCGATGTTCCGACCATGCTCGAGCTCGGTTATACCGACGTCGAATACTACATCTGGGCAGGCCTGTTCGCTCCCAAGGGCACACCGGTGCCGGTCATCGACAGGCTCCGCACGGCGATGCGGCAAGTGATGGCGGACCCGCAAGTGACCACAGTATTCGAGAAGGCGAACAGCCCACCCGCCTACATGGACCAGCCGGAATTCGCGGCCTTCGTCGAAGCCGACGCCAAGCGCCTCGTTCCGGTGATCCGCACCATCGGACGTTTGGACGAAAAATGAAAATCGGACTTTTCGATCACGTCGAGCAGGGGCAGCGTGCACTCGCGACGTTGTTCGACGAGCGTCTGGCGTTCGCAAAGGCGGCCGATGAGGCCGGCATTTATTGTCTACACGTCGCCGAGCATCACGCCACTCCGCTCAACATGGTGCCGGTGCCTGGGGTCTATCTGGGAGCAGTTGCGCGCGCCACGAGGCGCATGCGGCTCGGTCCGCTTGTCTACCTATTGCCACTCTACTCGCCGCTGCGTCTGATCGAGGAGATCTGCATGCTCGATCATCTGAGCTACGGGCGCCTCGAGGTGGGTGTCGGCCGCGGCGTGTCGCCGTTCGAGCTGAAATACCACAATCTCGAGCATGAGGATTCGCGCGAGATTTTCATCGACTCTTACCACTGCCTGTGTGCGGGGTTGACCGGCGACACGCTGACGTACCACGGCGCGCATTACAACTATGAGGGTGTCCCCATTGCCTTGCGGCCGCTGCAGCAGCCGCATCCTGCGTTCTGGTACGGCTCCTCCAACACCACCGGCGCTACCTGGGCGGGCGAGCAGGGCATGCATTTCGTGAGCCTCGGGCCGACCTCTTTCGCCAAAACCAACATCGACGCATTCAAGGCCGCTCTGGCGAAGCGTGGCGGCCCGGCACAGCCCAAGGCTGAGTTCGCGCGCGGCACGGCAATCGGGGTGCTGCGTCACATCTTCGTTGCCGATACCGAGGCGGAAGCGAAACGCTTCGGCAAGCCAGGGATGGAGGTCCACCTCGCGCAGCTTAACTGGTTGCGCGAGAAACATGGTGTCACCGGTCTGACCAGCCGCCTCAACGTGCCGCGCGGCGCCAGTTTCGAAGACTGTGTCGCCGATGGGTCGGTCATCTACGGCACGCCGCAGCGCGTCCTCGCGGAAATCGAGCGCCAGGTGGCCGAGCTTGGAATCAACTATCTGCTTACCTATCTCTTTCTCGGCGCCATGACGCTGTCGGACGCGCTCCGCTCGCTGCAGCTGTTCTCGACCGAGGTCATGCCGAAGCTCGAGCGGCTGGGAGTGGGTTGACCCGCGGCCGGCCAGCACAAGCCGCATCTCGCAAGGCCCATTGTGATTGCCTGCAGTGGGGTTTGTCGTATGCATGGGCGTTGTACGAGCACCCTTGCATGACCGACCGTTGCTGGGTCTGCCGCGATATGCGAGATTGATTTTGAAACGCCGACGAGAGGTTTTCTGATGACGAACAGCAGGGTAACCGGGGTACGCAGCGTCGAGCTCGGGGTGCGCAACCTGCAGCAATCTGCAGATTTCTACGTAAAAGCCTGGGCACTCGAGGAGGTCGCCGCCGAGGGCGATGCCATGCATTTTCGGGCGACAGGAAGCGAGCATCATGTCCTGACCATTCGCGAGCGTGCGAAGCCCGCCTTGCTCGGCGTTCATTTCGCTGCTGCGGACCGCGCCGCCGTTGATGCGCTGCACGCGAAGGCCAAGGGGTATGGCGTCAGCACGGAGGGTGACCCTGCAACTCTGCCCGCGAGCGCGGGCGGCGGCTATGGGTTCCGCTTCGTGACCCCAGATGGACTGCCTATGAGCATCTCGTCCGAGAGCGCCCAGCATCCTGACGTGGTGCTCGACCGCTCACGGCCGACCAAGATCAGCCATGTCGTTCTCAACAGTGCGCGCACTGACGACCAGGTGCCGTTCTTTGTCGATGTGCTCGGCTTCAAGCTCTCCGACAGCACGCATATGATGGAGTTCCTGCGCTGCAGTGCCGACCACCACAGCGTGGCGATTTTCCGCAACGAGGGACCCTCGCTCAATCACGTGGCCTATGAGCTTCCGAACATTGACGGGTTGATGCGCGGGGCCGGCCGCGTCAAGCAGAGTGGTTTCAACATCGAGTGGGGGGTCGGGCGACACGGCCCCGGCAGCAATGTGTTCTCGTATTTCATCGAGCCAAACGGGTTCGTCGCGGAGTACACGACTGAGCTCGATCAGCTGGATGATGCCACGCATGTACCGATGGACCCGCCCTATTGGAGCAAGGTCATGCCGATGCCGGACCGCTGGGGCACCGCCGGCCCGCCGAGCAACCGGATGCGTGCCGCCATGTCGGGTGCGCTTTACATGGGCGAAGAGCGCTGCGAGGACATCATCGGGCGCAAGCTCGGCTGATAACCGCGCGCTTGCCCGAGGACATTCCGTTCGACAAGAGCTTCGACCTCGCCCCTGAGACGGTGGACGAGGTTCTGCCCGGTGTGCGCCGGGTGTTGGCGAACAACCCCTCACCATTCACCTTCAAGGGGACGGTGAGCTACATCGTCGGCCGCGGGCAAGTGGCGCTCGTCGACCCGGGTCCGCTTGATGACACGCATATAGCAACTCTCCTCGATGCCGTGCGCGGAGAGAGCGTCACCCATATTTTCGTAACCCACACGCATCGCGATCACTCCCCCGCGGTTCCCAAGATCAAAGCGGCGACCGGAGCGCAGGTGCTGGCGCAGGGCCCGCATCGGCCCGCGCGCGCTCTGCATGTGGGTGAGGCGCCGCGGCTTGAGGCCAGCAACGACACGGAGTTCCGTCCGGATCGCGCGCTCGCCGACGGCGAGGTGGTCACTGGGAGGGGCTGGACGATCGAGGCAATCACCACACCAGGCCACACGGCCAATCACATGGCATTCGCCCTCAAGGAGGCCGACCTGATCTTCTCCGGCGACCATGTCATGGCCTGGTCGACCCCGGTGGTCGCGCCGCCGGACGGCGCGATGAGCGACTATGTCGCTTCCTTACATAAGCTCGCGCGCCGGTCCGAGCCGCTCTACCTGCCGGGGCACGGCGGTCCCGTGCGCGACGCGCCACAGTTCGTCGCACATTATATTCGTCACCGCGAAAGCCGTGAGGACGCGATCCTGCGCCAGCTCGGTCAAGGAGAAACGGACATTCCGACCTTGGTGCGCGCGATCTATATCGGTCTTGATCCGCGCCTGCTGCGTGCCGCGGGCCTCTCGGTGCTGGCACACCTCGAGGATCTGACACAACGCAGGGTCGTCCTGACCGACGGCGAGCCCTCCCTCGAGGGCCGCTATCGGCTGGCCTAGATTTGCAACGCCAGAGCCGAACCACGCTAAGGCCTACTGCCGCTTGGCCTGTTCCTTCGCCGCCGGCCCTGTCTTCTTGGTGGGTGGGGGCCCCGGCGGCCGCTCCGGTCTCTGCACTCGAATGGCATCCTCAATGTCGTTCATCAGCCGGCGGATGCGTGATGCATTCACACCGAAATCGAACTCGCCATAGCGGGAGGAGGAGCGTGCATCGATTCGAGCGCCGTCCGGCTCAGCGCGCACCCGCACCACCACATCATCGCGAAAACCGAGCACCGAAGAAAATGCAATGGCCTCGATGCGGCCATCGCGGCGGCCCGGAATGGGTTCGCGTGCTGCCATCACCTTCCAGTACGGCGCCAGAAGCGAATCCTTGTGCTTCGACAGCACGAGGTATGCCGCGCGATAGGCATTCTGGACGCTCGCATTGGTCGCCAGGGGCCCGATGTCCGGATAGGCATGGCGCTGCTGCTCGGCCACGTGGAGCCCTGCATAGGTTGCGGGATTTGCATCGCCGCCGCGCAACGGAGCCAGCACCTCATAGCGCGGCGGGTCGATGGGATCGGTGGTGATGTCGTTGATCCATGGCAATCGATAGAGGCGGGTACTCAGATAAGCAGGATAGCCCAGCAAGAGAAGCGAGATCATCATTGCGCCCAAAGCTGCCCGCATGCCGGCGAGGCCCTCCATCCAGATCACGACGAAGGCCGCAAAGGCGAGCAGCAGCGCGATGAGCGCGATGGCGAGCGCGCCTGCAAAGGTAGCGAGCGCTGGTTTGATTTCCAGGATGCCCGAGCGCACGATGATCACAGCGAGGAAGGTCGCCGCCAATGCAAACCAGGCGGTACGCAGCGCCAAGGTCGCTAAGCGCGATGTGGGTTCGGAATGGACGTAGCGCCGCGCGACCATGTAGGTCTTTCACGCTTTCTTGCACACGCCCTTGAGGGCGGTCCATTCGGCGGCGTCGAGCAGCGGTCGCAGCGACGTGCCCTGCTCGGCGGCCAAGGCCTCAATGGCCGCAACGCGCTCGCGCGTCTCGGGATGGTCGAGCAGCAGCTTGGGACCGGGATGGGTGGTGCCGGCGATGCGCAGAAGGATGCGCCCCAGCGCCCGCCCGTCGCCGCCGATATTGCCCATCAGTTCGACACCGTAGCGATCAGCGGCCGCTTCCACCTGGCGCGAATAGCTTGTCTTCAGGATCGTCGTGGCGGCATAGACCACCGCGCCGCCACCGACGAAGTCACCGAGCAGCATGCCGAACATGAACGACAGGCCCGCCCCCTGCACGATTGAGCGCACGCCGTCACGGTGAGCGACGTGACCGAGCTCGTGGGCAATGACGCCTGCGAGCTCGTCCGGTGTCTGTGCCTGCTCGATCAAAGCTTGATACACGTAGACATGGCCGCCAGGCAGCGCCACGGCATTCGCTTCGGGCTTACGGACGATCGCAGCATCGAACCGGTAGGGTAGGGCGGCACCACGCTCGAGCGCGGTCATGATCTTGTCAAAGGCTTGCCGGCCAGCACGATGTTCCTCGTCGCGTCCGCATTCGAAGGCGGCGCCGAGACGCTCGGTGTCGAGCGAGGTGCGCACCTGCGCGTTGATGCTCTCGCCGAGCTTGCGCTCCAGACGATACGGAACCAGAACGGCGAGGCGCGTGGCCAGAAGCGGAAGGCCCAAAATGGCGACGACCAGCAGTGAGGCAGTCGCCAGCATCGTCCACATGACGATGCGCCGATGCAGCCGCCGTTGGCTGCGGCCGCTGCGGTCGACAGGCTCGGAGAGATCATCGATGGCTCGCGCGAGGTCCATATCGCGCACCTCGAGACGCTCCAGTATGGGATTGCCGTGCTTGCCGAGGCGCAGCACATCGTCCGGCGCCGTCAAGGTGTCCAGCTCGTCATAGCCCCATTCGGCCAGGATGGCGCCATCTGGTTCCTGCACACGCAACGTCTTGGGCGCGAGCTCCACGGTGACCTCGTGGCGCGTCGTACTCTTGCCGTCGAAGAAGAGGGCAGGACCAGAGGTGGTCATGGCGTCACAGGCCCCCTACGTTCAGGGCGTCTGCCAATCCTTCACCCACTGGCGAGCTCGGCTCGCCTGCTGCAGAGACGCGGTCGAGCGCAACAAGATTGGAGAGGTCCAGCGATTCTACCACGCAGCGCCAGAGACCGAGCCTAACCGTGCACTGGTAGATTGTGGAGTAGCCAAGTGCAATCGCGACGTAGGCACCGAGGCCGGCGACGGTCATGACGATTTCGCTGCGGATCGATTCGCTCGCAGAGCGCGTGAGCATGTCGAGAAGGCCGGCACCGAGCACGACTGCCATGCCGGCGACCAACGTGAACAGGCAAGCATAGCCGAAAAAGCGACCGTATACGGCAAACACCTGCGCCATGCGCAGGCGTGACACCAGCGCGACCTCGCCGAAGCGCAACCCTGAAGCCCACCACCGCCATACCAGCGTCTGGAAAACGGGGTAAAGGATGGTGACCGCCAAGATCAGCCACAGCGCTGTCAAGCTGGCGAGCACGGCCGCGGCTCCGAGCCCGCTAAGCTCGAGCCAACTCGCGGTGTTGTCATCGGCACTGCTCGTCAATGCGTCCCAGTCAACCGCGCCCAGCGTTGCGAAGATGCCGAGAACCACCGGTACCACCGCAAGCAGCCACAACAGAATGCCGCGTCCCAGCAGCTGCCCTCCGGTCCCTTCGAACCGTCCCGGCAAGTTGCCGAAAAAGGTGTTACGCATCTTGAACCGCTCGAGGCTCGCCCGTGCGAATGGATAGGCAAGCCCCAGCGTTATGATTGTCAGGCTCCACCACCACCCTGCGCAGATCGCGTAGCGCCACGCCGAGCCACTCTGATGGAAACGCACGCCGCGATAAATGGTGTGCGTCAGGCGATAGCGCCTCGCCCGGTAGATGGCATATTGGCCCAGCAGCAACAGGAGCACTGGCGATAGGAGGCCTGTTATTTGTCCGATGGTTCCGGCGCTGAAGGTGAACAGAAAAAATCCAACATTGAGCGGAGCGAGTATGGCGATTGCAATGAGGAAGCCGAGCAAGAGCTCAGCTGGCGTGCCGGTATACTCGAGGCTTTCTCCTGCAACCTCGGTGTTTGCCCAGAGGTAACGGCGAACGTCGGTCGTGAGCCAGAAGCGGTAGATCCCGAGCGTGAACATCAGTAAGCCGGCGCCACTCACCAGGAGGCGCCAAAAGGCACGCGGGTCACCCCGGAAGCGCACCACACCGGGGCCGGGCCGGGGGACGGCTGGCGGCGCCGCTGCGACGGAGGCGTCGAACGAGACCATGCGAGGAAGTTCCTGAGGAGGACCGGCGCGCTACTCTACTGCGGCCGAGCTATGTCGAGAAAGAGGCGCGCGATTGACGCGGCCAGGCGAGTACGCTGACCGGTTCGAGCTACAGTCCTTCGATGCCGAAATTCGCAGAGCACGATGCCGCACAATGATGCGAGCTTCGGAGATGGGGGACAGCAGGGATGGTCTGAGATCAAGCCGCTACGGTCGGCAGCACGAAGTTCTTGAACTGCTCGCGCAGCACCGACTTCTGTATTTTACCTGTCGCGGTGTGCGGGATCGCTTCGACAAATGCTACGTCGTCCGGCACCCACCAGCTCGCGACCTTGTCGCGCATGAACCTGAGAAGCTCGTCTTTCGTGGCCGATTCGTCCTTCTTGAGCACCACCACGAGCAGCGGCCGCTCGTCCCATTTCGGGTGGTGCACGCCGATCACCGCCGCTTCCGCCACCTTGGGGTGACCGACCGCCAGGTTTTCCAACTCGATCGAGGAGATCCATTCACCTCCCGATTTGATCACGTCCTTTGACCGATCGGTGATCTGCATGTAGCCGTGGCGGTCGATAGTTGCGACATCCCCGGTATCGAAGAAGCCGTCCGCATCGAGAATGCTGGGCTCCTCTTTGTAATAGGCACGGGCAACTGCCGGCCCGCGCACCTTCAGCCGCCCGAACGTCTTGCCGTCGCGGGGCAGCTCTTTTCCGCCATCGTCACTGATCTTCATCTCCACCCCAAACGGCGGATGGCCCTGCTTCACCTGCACGTCCAGGCGTTCCTCGCCGGTGAGCTTCGCATATTCGGGCTTGAGCGAGCCGAGCGTTCCGAGCGGCGACATCTCGGTCATCCCCCAGGCATGACAGACCTCGACGCCGTAGATGTCCTGGAATTTCTGCGTCATCGCCCGGGGACAGGCCGAGCCGCCGATCACAACCCTCTTCAGATGCGGCAGCTTGAGATCGTTAGCCTCGAGATGCTGCAACAGCATTAACCAAACCGTCGGCACCGCCGCGGTGAAGGTGACACGATAGGTGTTGAGAAGCTCATAGATGGAGGCGCCGTCGAGCTTGGGGCCCGGCATCACCATGGCTGCTCCCACCATGGGCGTGGTCAAGGCCAAGCCCCAGCAATTGGCGTGGAACATGGGGACGACCGGCAGCACCACATCGCGGCAGGACACGTTCATCGCATCCGGCGTACTCGCCATCATCGAGTGCAGAACGTTCGAGCGATGCGAATAGACGACCCCCTTCGGGTCGCCCGTGGTGCCGGACGTATAGCACATCCCCGCCGCTGTGTTCTCGTTCAGCAATCTCCAGGTGAAATCGCCATCCACCGCGCCGATCCATTCTTCGTACGCAATCGCATTCCTCAGCGTTGTGGCCGGCATATGCGCGGCGTCGGTAAGCACCACATACCGCTCGATGGAGGTGAGGTTGGGAGCGAGCTTTTCCAGGAGGGGCAAAAAGCTGACGTCGGTCATCAGCAGGCGGTCCTCCGCATGATTGATGATCCAGACGATCTGGTCGGGGAACAAACGTGGATTGACCGTGTGGTAGATCGCGCCCACCCCCGTGATGCCGTACCACGCCTCGAGATGGCGCCAGGTATTCCAGGCGAGTGTCGCTACCCGGTCCCCCAGTCGAACACCGTCTTGCTCGAGGCGCTGCGCGACTTTGAGCGCGCGCGCACGCAGCCCGGCATAGGTGGTCGAATGCATCCCTCCTTCGACCGAACGCGTGACCACCACGCGCTGCCCATGGTTAAGCGCCGCGTGATCGATGACGCGGTGGCAGAGGAGCGGCCAATCCTGCATCAGCCCGAGCATGGTATTTTCCTGATGTGTCTGTCGGCACAGGTTAGCGACCCATCACGCCAGCGCAACCGGATCCTCTGGCTCCTGTTGCGCAGCGGCAAAGCGGCTCAGGCGGAACCGGGAAATGTCGTGCCGCGTGCTGCCAGTGGTGGCGAGCTCGGCGAGCGCCTCCCCGATCACGGGTGCGAACTTGAAGCCATGTCCGGAGCACGGGGAGGCGATGAGCACGTGCGGTGCATCCGGCAACTGATCGATGACGAAATCGCCGTCGGGTGCCATCGTATAGAGGCAGGTCTCTGCGTGCAGTAGCGCTCCATTGGCGGCAGGAATGTAGTTCATGAGCGCAACGCGGATCAGCTCTTCATCGGCCGCGCTCACCCCGCGATCGTAGTGCTCGGGATCGACGGCCTCATTGGCGTGATGATGTTTGGCGACCTTTAACGGGCGTCCGGCGTGCGGTGGAATGCCATAATGCATTCCGTGCGGGCTTTCGATGATGAAAACGGGCAGTCGCTGATTTGAAAACATGTTCTTGTCGCGGGGCTCGAACCAGCCGACCACCTGACGCGTCGCCCGCAGCGGAAGGTTGAGCTCCGGCAAAAGAGCGCTAGTCCACGGACCGGCGGTAATGATCGCGCTTCTGGCCTCGACCGGTGGCGCATCGGTGATGACGCGGACGCCATCTTTGTCAGGCTCGATCACTCGCACTCTCTGTCCGCTGCGAATTTCGGCTCCGGCTGCAGCGGCAAGCGCCAGGGTCGCCTCAATCGCCTGCTCGGCCTCGACGAAGCCTCCGTCAGGCTGGAGAACTGCGAGGTAATCTGACGGCACTGTGAAACAGGGGTAGCGCTGCATCAGTGCTCCCGCCGCCAACACCTCGTGCGATAAGCGGTGGAGTTGCGCGCTCGCGAGCGTCCCCTTGACGAGCGCGCTGGCGGGCGCGCCGATCTCGAGGATGCCAGTGATGGGCAGGAGCGGACGGCGCGCCTCCTTTTCAAGCTCACGCCAGAGCTCGTAGGCACGCTGCAACAGTGGCACATAGGAGGGGTGCTCGAAATAGCCGAGGCGGATGACGCGAGTTTCGCCATGCGAAGAGCCACGCTCGTGTCCCGGCGTAAACCGTTCCAGCCCGAGCACACGCTGACCTCGTCGGGCGAGCTGATACAGAGCTGCGCTTCCCATCACGCCGAGACCGCAGACGATCACGTCGAAATCGGCCATGGTGTCGCCGTAAGGCCGCAATCTCTGCTGATATGCTGCTGGTGAACGTTGTCACCCTCACCCTCACCGTCATTCTGGTCGCTCTCTCCGGCCTCGCCGCTGCCGAGCCCGTGCCATTGCCACGACCGCGTCCAGCGCTTCAGTCGCGGAGCGAAGCCGAGACTCCCCTGCCCACAGCATGCCGGCAGCGGCTCACCCGGCAGCTTGCGCTCGCGCCTTCGGTTGACTCTCCGGCTGGCGCGCCCGGATGCGGAATAGAGGATGCGGTCCGGCTCGAGGCCGTCATTCTCACCGATGGAAGCGGTGTGGCGCTGACGCCGCCTGCGTTCGTGAGCTGCCGATTTGCCGAAGCTTTCGTGCAGTGGGTGCGAGACGACGTGGTGCCGGCCGTGCGCGCGGGCGACGCCCGCCTCAAGAGCATCGACAATTTTGCGTCTTACGATTGCCGCGGGCGCAACCGGGTGAGCGGAGCCAAGCTGTCCGAGCATGGCAAAGGCAACGCTTTGGACATGCGCTCGGTCAAGCTTCAGAACGGAGCCGTGCTCGGCCTCACTAACCCAAGTGTCGCGCCGGAGTTTCGCGAACGGATACGCACAAGCGCCTGTGCGCGATTTGGCACGGTGCTGGGTCCAGGTTCCGACGGCTACCACGAGGATCATGTTCATGTGGACGTTGCCGAGCGCAAGAATGGTCAGCACATGTGCCAATGGGACTTGCACGACGGCAAGGAGGAGGAGATGGTCTCCGGTGGTGGCGTGCCGCTCCCTCGCCCGCGCCCCGCGACAACGCTCAGCCGCTGAGAAGGCCGTTTTCGCCGAGGGTGATTCATTCCACTGCGACCGAATTCTCAGCCGTCAGGTTTGCCATGCCGCTTAGCAATCTCGCAGTGCGCGACATCGAAACGCTGGTGCACCCGTACACGAATCTCGCCACGATACGCGAGGCCGGGCCGCTGGTCATCGAGCGCGCGGAGGGCGTGCTCGTCTACGACAGTGATGGCAAGTCCTATATCGAAGGCATGGCTGGACTGTGGTGCACGGCTCTCGGCTATGGCAACGAGGAGCTGGTGGAGGCCGCTGCGGCACAGATGCGCAAGCTTTCGTTCGCGCATTTATTCACGGGCAAGAGTCACGACCCGGCAATTGAGTTGGCAGAACGCCTGAAGGAGATCGCACCCGTTCCCACGTCGAAGGTCCTGTTCTCCTCGTCCGGCTCGGAGGCGAACGACTGCCAGATCAAGCTCGTGTGGTACATGAACAACGCGTTGGGCCGCCCTCGCAAGAAGAAGATCATCAGTCGGATCAAGGCCTATCACGGCGTCACCGTGGCCTCAGCGTCGCTTACTGGGCTCGCGAACAATCACCGCGACTTCGATCTCCCGATCGCGGGGTTCGTGCACGCCGGCTGTCCGCACCATTACCGTTTCGCCAAAGCGGACGAGAGCGAGGAGGAGTTCGCGCGGCGGCTCGCCACCGAGCTCGACGAGCTCATCATTCGTGAGGACCCCGACACGGTCGCGGCCTTCATCGCCGAGCCAGTGATGGGGGCGGGCGGCGTTATCGTGCCGCCCAAAGGGTACTTCCCTGCGGTCGCCGAGGTCTGTCGTAAATACGACCTCTACATGATCTCCGACGAGGTGATCTGCGGCTTTGGCCGCCTCGGAAGCATGTTTGGCTGCACGGCTCTCGACTTTGCGCCCGACTCAATCACCGTCGCCAAGGCTCTGACGTCGGCTTATCTGCCGCTCAGCGCAGTCACCGTTCCCGAGAGCATGTATCAAGCCATGCTCGACGAGAGCCGGAAAATCGGCGTCTTTGCACACGGCTTCACCTATTCCGGCCATCCCGTCGCAGCCGCTGTCGCGCTGAAGGCGCTCGACATCTATGCGCGCGAGCGCCTTGCCGACCAGGTATCACGCAAGGCCCCGCAATTTCAGGCGCGTCTCGGCGGCCTCGCTGATCATCCCCTCGTCGGCGAGGCGCGCGGCATCGGTCTGATCGGTGCAGTCGAGCTGGTGGCGGACAAAGCAACCCGCCGCTCGTTCGAGGCGACGGCGGGTGTTGCCGCTCGCGCCGTGCGTTTCGCCGAGGAGGAGGGGCTCATCGTCCGCTCGATCGTCGGCGATGTGGTGTCGCTCTGTCCCCCGCTCATCATCGCGCCGTCGGAGATCGATGAGCTATTCGATCGGCTCACCCGTGCGCTCGACCGTACGTTGGATTGGGTTCGGCGGGAGAAGCTGCTGTAGGCGCGACAAGCGCTGCACACGCATCTGCTGGCCTCTCGCGTGCGCAAGGCGGCTCGTATGCGTCGAGCGAATAATAGAAAAACGGCGCCAAGCCCGGCGCCGTTTCCCTCAGCCCCCTCAAATGAGTTCAGTTCAGTTATCGCGTCCTTGAAAGACCGGCGTGTCAGCGTTTGACGGTGTTGCCGCGTTGGCCACACGCGGATTGAACGGTGTCTCGCCCGAGTGAGGTGCCAGCACCACGACGATCGCTCCCATCTTCACGCGATTGTAAAGGTCGATGACGTCCTCGTTGGTCATGCGGATGCACCCGGAGGAAATCGCCTGACCGATGTATTCGGGTTGGTTGGTGCCGTGGACCCGGAACAAGGTGTCCTTGTTGCCCTGGTAGAGGTAGATGCCGCGTGCGCCCATCGGGTTATGCGGACCGCCCTCGACAAAGTTCGGAATGTTGCCTAGCCGCTTCTTGATCTCGGCGGTCGGCGTCCATGTCGGCCACTCTTCCTTGCGCCCGACGCGCGCAATGCCATACCACGACAGCGCTTCCTCGCCGACGGTTACGCCGTAGCGAATGGCTTTGCCGTCGGGCAGCACATAATAGAGATAGCGCGCATCACTATCCACGACCACCGAGCCGGGCGCTTCCTTGCGGTGGTATTGGACGATGGTGCGTTGGTAGGCGAGCGGAATGTTTGCTTTGGCGTAGGGAGCATTAGCCAAAAGCCTCTTGTCGCGTGCGGTGAAATTCGCGTCGGAACTCTGCTCAAGTGTTCCTTGCATACAGCCGCCGAGCAAAAGCCCTGCGAGTGCGACTGCGATTCCCCGTTTCGCCATAGCTGCCTCTTTGTTCGTTCTTGGGCGTGCCTAACTCGGCTCCTGAACGCGATGAGTAGCTTCCATTAGCTAAAACGCCGTGCAAGTGCCAGCGTGATCGCCGCTGCGATCTCATTGTGGCCTGCACCTGTTGCAGGAATGACGCACTTCTGCAGACACCTGTGGAAAGGACCCGTGTGCTTCTGCGCCCGTGCCCATCTCGCATCGTTCGCTGGCGCGTTAACCCGACCTTTACCGCAGTCACCTCTTCTCACACTGCGCGCGAACGGGAACTCCAAATGTCACGATAGCACACGATTTGTTGCGCATTTCAGCCGCACTCCGTGGGCATTTCACCCGCCGCGCGCAGCGTCGCAAGAGACGCGCTCGTGTTCCCAAGAAGAAGCACAAGGAGCAGAAAAAATGGCCAAGAACGATGGGGCTCAATCCTCGCGGGACAATCGCCGGCGGGAGCCAAACCTCGACAGCCGCTATGGTGAGATCGGCATCTCCGCGGTGGCTGCCGCCCTGGCATACCAGAGCGGTTTGAAAAATGTGGCCCCGGCACCAGCTGCAGAGACGGACAAATGGCTCGCCGACCTGGCGGATGCTGCGTGAGGTCTTCCTCTCTGCATCTAGCAATCGCCAGTTAGTCGCCACCCATAGATTTCGACCCGGCCCAGCAATGCGGCAACGCCGCCTTTGCTGGGCCGAAACATACGACCAAGCTGCAGTCGTGTGCCGCAGCGCAATCCGCTTGCCGGATCGAGGCGATTGCGCCATCAGTGGTATGACGATCCCTCCTGACCTTTCGCGTCCGGGATGGACGAGCGGTGGAGGGTCCATGCTGTCGGTCTTTGTTCCGCGCGGCACCTCGCTCGACCGCGTCCAACTCAGCCACGGCACACCGATCCCTGAAAACGCTGTCTGGTTCGACCTCGTCAATCCGACCCTCACCGAGGACAAGCTGGTCGAGCGCCACCTCGGCATCGCTGTGCCCACGCGCGAGGAGATGCAAGAGATCGAGGTGACGAGCCGCCTCTATGTGGAGAACGGTGCCCGCTACATGACGGCGACACTGATGTGTCAATCCGAGACGGAGACGCCGAAGACCACACCTGTCACCTTCATTCTATCCGGCCATCGCCTGGTCACCGTCCGCTACGACGATCCGCGTCCATTCCTCATTGTCGGCAATAAGCTCTCGCGTGTGTGCACCCCAACAGTGAATGGCGAGTCGGTGCTGATGGACCTGCTTGATGCGGTGATCGACCGCGCGGCGGACATTCTCGAACGGATCGGCACTGAGGTCGATCAGATGTCGCACAACATTTTCGAGCCGGAGCAGGCACGCGAGGACCGCTCCCACAGCTACAACGAGATCCTCAAGCTGATCGGCCGCAAAGGCGATCTCACGTCGAAGGTGCGCGAAAGCCTGGTCTCGATTGGGCGCCTGCTTCTTTACCTTGCCAATGAGGCCGATGCGATGCGCTGGGCTAAGGAGCCGCGCGCGCAATTGCGTGGCATGCAGCGCGATGTCCATTCGCTGTCCGATCACGCCGCCTATCTGTCTAACAAGATCCAGTTTCTGCTGCAGGCGATGCTCGGCATGGTGAGCATCGAGCAGAACAACGTCATCAAGATTTTTTCTGTGGCCGCGGTGGGGCTCATGCCCCCGACCCTGATCGCGTCGATCTACGGCATGAAC
Source organism: Xanthobacteraceae bacterium (assembly GCA_045811525.1). Classification (GTDB taxonomy): domain Bacteria; phylum Pseudomonadota; class Alphaproteobacteria; order Rhizobiales; family Xanthobacteraceae; genus VAZQ01. Next base: position 174,062 of record JBJMTV010000003.1, read on the forward strand.
TTCAGGCACATGCCCGAGCTCGAGTGGACCTACGGCTACCCACTGGCCATCGTGCTGATGGTGGGTGCGGCAGCGCTGCCCTATTACGTCTTCAAATGGAAGAAGTGGTTGTGAGCAAACGCGCATGACGTCCGCCCGCGTGGTGGGTGCGGGAAGCTGCTAGACGCCTGATGAAATCTCGGGGTGCTCGCGCCAGCGCGCAGCGCCGGCCGAAAACATGAATGGCCGGGACACACGCCCGGCCATTCACTTTCAGGGTCGATCTCGTCTCATTCCCGCTTGGCCTGCGCAACGCTCCCCCTTTGCGTGGGCGTGCGATCGGCTTGGCGGAAGGGAACGGGTTATGCCGCAGCTCTCGCCGGCTCCCGCTCCACTTCGTTCCATATGCTCATGTGTCTCGTCTCAGGCATCAGAAAGAGAGCGAGCACCAAGCACACCGCAGGGACCACGATCGGGTAGAGCAGGGCATACCAGAGGCTGCCGGTTGCCGCGAAGGCCGCCGAGGTGATGAACGGCACGAGCCCTCCGCCCCAGCCGTTGCCGATGTGATAGGGGACCGACACGGACGTGTAGCGGATGCGTCCGGGGAAATATTCGGCAAGGAAGGCGCCGATCGGCCCATACACCATCCCGACATAGTTCACGAGGATCACGATGATCAGGATCGCAATCGGATAGTTGATGTTGCCCGGCTGAGATACCGTGCCCAGCCAGTAATAGAGCGGATAATAGGTGACTGCCGCCAGGAAGAATCCGCTGAGGATCACAGGCTTGCGACCGATGTGGTCGGACGCCCAGCCCCAGAAGATCAACGTTGGAGTGGCGATCAGCAGTGCCGCCATCACGATGTAGCTGGAGGTGAAGACATCCAGCTTTGAGACCTGCTGTAGGAAGTAGAGCGCCCAGAACTGGCCACTGTACCAAACCACTCCCTGGCCGATTACCACGATGCTGGCGATAGCGACGAACTTCATGTTTGACGTGAGGAACGCTTCTTTCCAGGGATTGCGAGTGGTCTGTCCCTTTGCCCTGATCTCTTGAAAGACGGGTGTCTCCCCGAGCTGCAAGCGGATGTAAATGGCGATTGCCACCAGCAGGAAAGACAAGAGGAATGGCACACGCCACGCCCATGCATTGAACACCTCTTCACCAAAATAAGCGCGCGTTCCCAGGACGGCTGCCAGCGCTACAACGATCCCGAGGGTGGGCGAGGTCTGTAGCCACCCGGTGTAATAGCCGCGCCTCGCGTCCGAGACGTGCTCGGCGACGTAAGTGATGGCGCCGCCGTATTCGCCTCCCAGACACAAACCTTGAATAATGCGCAGGGCAAAGAGCAGGAAAGCGGCACTGAGACCTATTTGATCAAATGTCGGGATGAGGCCGATGCACCCGGTCCCAATGCCCATGCCGGTCAGCGTCATGAGAAAGGTGTATTTGCGGCCGACCCGGTCACCCACCCAGCCGAACAGAAATGCCCCGAGGGGGCGGATCAGGAAGCCGGCGGTGAACAGAGCGATCGTGCTCAACAAGGCGGCGACCGGGTGCGACTTTTCGAAGAACTTGACCGCAAGCACGCTGGCCAAGCTGCCGAAAATGTAGAAGTCGTACCACTCGATCACATTCCCTACCGCCGCAGCTACGATGACGCGGCGGAAGTCCTTTGGAACCATAGAAGGTTGTATCGTCGTTGCCATGGTCGTTTCCCTTGTTGATCTCTTTTGGGGGCGGCTCGCGCGGTGCAGCGCCGTGCGAACCACCCCTGAGTCGACTATATGGCCGTCCGGTACAAACCGGAACTGTAAACATTTGTTTTGGCTTAGATTTCAGGGCAAAACGGCACCGGGACCGTCGCGATAACCGGCACATTGCCGCAGCCGATGAACCCGGCTCGATCTTACGACGCGAGGGGGTAAGTGACCCGCCTCAGCCAGCCCGAACAATCATGCCGCGTCGCCAGCGCAGCCAGTGAGAGCCTAGCTCACGGGCACACTGCGCCGGTGTCCATCCAGGCATTGATCAACTCGCCGAGGATTTGCTGATTGCCCGGTGCAGGCTCCCGACCCGCGCCCGGGTCCCAGCCCCACGCCACCAGGTCATCTTTTGCCATGTGCTCGTGCACGAGCTCGAGCGTGCGTCCGCCATTGCGCTCCGGATCTTTGATCTGCTGGCAAATCTCGCCAACCGTTTTTCCCTGCCAAGCCATCTCGATCGGTGCCACCGCCCAGCGTGGATGCCCGGGAATGCTGCGGTACGATGAGGGCTCGAGCAGAGTGTAGTTTGCTTGGGTATGACAAGCGGCGCAGGTGTTGCCGGGAGTCCCGCCTCCCGCCTCGCCTCGGACCACCGGCGGCCTGTGTGCATGACGATCGTTGCCCTGAGTGGGCACATCACCCGCCGGATGACAGTTGAGGCACCTCGGATGAGTGAGCACGCGCGCTGCCTCGGAAAAAAGCGCCCGCGATCGAGCTTGCGTATCGGAGATGCCGGCGAAACTTCCCGGGCCGCGCAGCTCCTGCGGGGTTTGCGCTTGCACCGCCGTGAGCATCAGCAGGCCTGCCGACCCGATCAACAGGCTGCGTCTCATGGTGCTGACCCTCCGTGGGAGATGGGACAACGCGATGATCGAGCCCGGAGTTCCGGCACGGCTGACTCGCCTGCGGCTGCCGCTTTCATCCACACGGAGGAGCTCGTCATTGCGCCCGAGCGGATGCGCGCCTTGGATGCGCTCACGCTTCGTCTCGCGATCCATCATGCGCAATCACGAGAGTGGCCGCGGCGATCTTTGCGTGCACGCCCTACGCGTGCTGGCCGCCATTGATGTGGATTTCGGCACCGTTCACGTAAGAAGACGTATCGGTGCATAGCACGTAGATGATCTTGGCGACCTCGTCCGGCGTGCCGAGGCGATGCATCGGGATCTGGTGCGCGACAATCTGGTCGGTCCCGGGCGAGAGGATCGCGGTGTCGATCTCGCCGGGCGCGATGGCGTTGACCCGGATGCCCAGCGGACCGAAATCGGCCGCCATCTCGCGTGTCAGAGCCGCGAGCGCCGCCTTCGAGGTGCCATAGGCGGACCCGGCGAACGGATGCACACGCGATCCGGCGATCGAGGTCACGTTCACCACCGAGCCCTTTGCCGTCTTGAGCTCGTCGAGAAGGCCGCGCGCCAGCATGATCGGCGCGAAGAAATTTACGTGGAAGACGTGCTCCCAGACATCGAGCGTCGTGGCGATTGAGGAAAGTCGCTTGCCGCCTTCCGCCTTGGGCGAGATTGCCGCATTGTTGACGAGGGCGTGCAGCTCCCCATCGTCAAGCCGCTCCTTGATCTCGGCAATCGCCTGTTGCGTGCCTTCAGGATCGGCGAGGTCAACCTGAATGTGGTCCTCAGGGCCCATTTCCCAGGGGCAATTTTCCGGAAAGGCGTGGCGTGAGCAGGTGATGACGCGCCATCCCGCTGCCGAGAACCGCTTGACGGTCGCATGACCGATCCCGCGGCTCGCGCCAGTGAGCAGCAAGGTGCGTCGCGAATTGTTTGAAGCCGAGCTCGGCATTTTCGTTTCCAAGGGCGGAGCATGTTAGCTCAAGGATAAAGGCGCGTCTTGATCCACGGTGCGTCAGGCCCCTTGCGCCGGAATTCGATCCGCTCGTGCAGGCGAAACGGCCGGTCCTGCCAGAACTCGATTGCCATGGGGGTGAGACGATAGCCGGTCCAATTCGGTGGACGCGGAATGGTCGCTACCGCAAACCTTGTCGTGTAGAAAGCGACGGCCTTTTCGAGCGCAAGGCGGCTCTCCAACGGCGCCGATTGCTTGCTCGCCCAGGCGCCGATCTGTGCGGGCCGCGGGCGAGTCGCAAAATAGGCGTCCGCCTCCGCGTCGGTGACCCGTTCGACCGGGCCGCGCAAACGCACCTGGCGATTTAGCGATTTCCAGTGGAATAGGAGTGCGCCCCGCCGGCTCGCCTCGAGCTCACGCCCTTTGGCACTGTCGACGTTCGTGTAGAAAACAAATCCGCGCTGGTCGAAGCCCTTCATCAGAACCATCCGCACATTGGGCAGCCCGTCAGGGTCGACGGTCGCGAGCGACATGGCGGTAGGGTCGCGCGGCTCACTGGCAGAGGCCTGCTCGAACCAAGAGGCGAACAGCCGCAAAGGCTCGTCTGCCTCGGTGAAATCACCACTTTTTAACCAGGGTGGGTGTTTGATCGGTACCGATTCGGACATCCTGTGGAGTATCCAGGTGGCCTCGCTGCCCAGCGCCCTACTGCCACGTGCCGTTTGTAATGGAAGCTTCTGCGCAGGGCATGCCGTCCGACGGTTGCTTGGAACGGGAGCGCTGCTCAACCTCGCTCTCACCCTTGCGGGTTGCAGCTTTTCCTATCAGCTCGACAACCTTTTTCTGAAAGATGCCTCCGCGCCCCTGCACGCGCCCAGCACCGCCTCTGCCCAGCCACCCGGCGAGAGCGACCTGGCAATGGCCCGTTCCGCCGCCAGCGAGGTGCTTGCAAGCGGCGGTAAAGACAGCAGCATGCCATGGGAAAACCCGCAGACGGGCGCACGTGGCACCATCACTCCGCTCGCCAACGCCTACACACAGGATGGCACGACCTGCCGCGACTTCCTTGCGAGCTACGTGCACAACGGGAGCGAGTCTTGGCTGCAGGGCGAAGCTTGCCGGGCTGCGCGCGGTCGCTGGGAAGTGCGACGGCTGCGGCCCTGAAACCCCGTTCCTTTTCATATGCGTACGTCAGTCATGATTCCGCTCGGAAAAATCTCTTCCGGTCGCGCGTGACGGTGGGCGATGCCCTGCTCGTGGGTGTAGCGCAGGAAGTGCTCCAGGGTGGGCCGGTTCGCCTCGATGCCGTACGGAAAAGGATCACCGTCGAACAGGTCGCGCATGCGCCGCGCGTAGGTCGGCAGCCAGGCAAGCGGATAGCGTGACACTGCCGGGTCGAGCAGCCGCTCCAGGCTGCGGCGTTTCGATTCGACAAAGGCGTTGTAGAGGTTGCGCGCAATCCAGGGATGCTCCTCGAGCACCCATCTCTGGACAGCGATGATGTGCATGATCGGCCAGACACTCGTTCGTCTGTAGTAGCTCTCCTCGAGCTCCAAATAGTCAGGATAGAGCCGCACGACGTCGGGATGCCCGGCAAGGAATGAGTTTGGCGGCCGTGCAATCAGTGCGCAGTCGATCTCGCCTGCGGCGATCATTTCGGTCAAGGACTTGTCGGGTACGCGCTTGAGGGTCACGCCCGCTGGAAGCTCGAGCTCGACCTTCTCGATCCTGCCGGGCTCGTTTGCGCCCGCCTGGTACCATTCGACGTCCTGCAGCTGTACGCCGTGCTCGTCCTTCAGCCAGCCGCGCAGATAGACCGCCGCGGTGTGCGCCCATTCAGGTGAGCCAACGCGCTTGCCCTTGAGGTCGGTGGCCGTTCTGATGCCGCTCTTCCTGTTCACGTAGAAGGACGAGAACCGGAACAGCCGTGAGCACACCACCGGCAGCCCGATGATGTCAGGCTCGGCGCGGGTGACCTGGGCGCAGAACTTCGCGAACGACAGCTCGCTCACCTCCCACTCACGATTGAATGTGAAACGGGCGAATATCTCGTGGTGGCCGAGGGTGAGCCAGTTGAGGTCGATTCCTTCCGCATTCACCAGCCCGAGGCGGAAGTCGCGGAAGTGATCGTAGTCGGTGGTGGCGATGGTGAGCTTAGGGCGCATGGCGGATCCTATAACACAGGCGCTGCGAGTCCGGCCAAGGAAGCGCGACCGGTTGCGATCGGCACCTGCGCTCCCCACATTGAAAGCCAAAGGGCGGGGCTAGCCCGGCACGGCACAGAGAGGCAACCGCCCGGAGGGAGCGAGGATGCGCGACCCCTATGACGTTCTTGGGGTGTCAAGATCCGCAAGCGCGGCGGACATCAAAAGCGCGTTCCGGAAGCAGGCGAAGAAGCTGCACCCGGATGCCAACAAGCATGACCCCAAGGCAGCGACGCGCTTTGCCGAGCTCAATACCGCTTATGAGATCCTGGGGGAGGAGAAGAAGCGCAAGGCGTACGATCGCGGCGAGATCGATGCGGAAGGGAAGCCTCGCTTCCAGGGCTTCGAAGGTTTCGGTGCCGGTCGCGGCGGTTTTGGCGAAGGTGGGTTCGAGGCCTTCAACTGGGGCTCTGAGGGTTTCCGCCGGTCGGGTGGTCGCGGTGCCTCTCCGGGCGGCTTTGAGGACCTGCTGAAGGAGGCGTTCGCTGGAGTGCGCACTGGCGCGCGCGGGCGCAGCGCGCGCGGCAGCTCCGCCTTCGAAGCGGACGATCTTTTCGGGGCAGACACCGGCGGCGGCCTGGACATCGGGGCTGCACTCACCATCACACTCGCGGAGGCTGCCAAGGGCGCGAAAAAGCGCGTGATGCTGCCGACCGGCAAGGAGGTCGATGTCAAGATCCCGCCGGGGCTCGCTGACGGCCAACAGATTCGGTTGAAAGCGCAAGGGCAGAGGGCCCGCAACGGCCGCACCGGCGACTTGCTGATCGCCGTGACGATCGCGCCGCATCCCCTGTTCAAACGCGATGGCAATGATCTTCGACTGGAGCTGCCGATAACGCTTTACGAGGCGGTGCTCGGAGCCAAGGTGCGCGTGCCCACGCTGGACGGCGCCGTCGATCTCGCCATTCCGCCCGGCACAAACTCCGGCCGCACGTTTCGTTTGCGCGGCAAGGGATTCCCGGCGAAAGAGGGCGCGGGCGACCTCTACGTCAGCGTACGCATCATGTTGCCGGAGGGGAGCGATGTCGAGCTGGACGCGCTCATGCGCAAGTGGCGCGACAGCAAGATCTACGATCCCGGTCGCGGCGTAGAATGATCGCGCGCATGGATCGTGTTGGTGCGCACGGCGCGCATCGCTGCGCGCCTTTGCACATCAGACATCGGTGAATGGCCGCGCGCACGTGCGCGCATGGCGCGGACTGCTTGCTGTCGGCCTTGGCCCCGTGCCATAGGTGCAAATCCAGCGCAGGTAGGACGATCATGGCAGAAGCCTCGGCTCTCTTGCGCGGGAAACGCGGCTTGATCCTGGGGGTCGCCAACAACCGCTCGATCGCCTGGGGCATCGCCAAGGCCTGCCGCGCGCACGGAGCGGAACTCGCCTTCACCTACCAGGGCGATGCTCTCAAAAAACGTGTCGAGCCGCTCGCGCAGGAGGTAGCGGGTCTCGTTGCCGGGCACTGCGATGTCACCGACCCTCCGACCATGGATGCCGCCTTCGCCGTGATCTCGGCGCAGTGGCCCAGCATTGATTTTCTGGTGCACGCCATCGCCTTCTCCGACAAGAACGAGTTGTCGGGACGATATGTCGACACGACCGCCGAAAACTTCGCCAAGACCTTGCAAGTGAGCTGCTACTCCTTCACCGCAGTTGCTCAACGCGCCGAGAAGATGATGCAGAGCGGCGGGTCGCTGCTCACGCTGACCTATTACGGGGCAGAGAAGTGGATGCCGCATTACAATGTCATGGGCGTGGCGAAAGCCGCGCTCGAAGCCTCCGTTCGCTACCTGGCTGCTGACCTTGGTGCGAAGAACATCAGGGTGAATGCGATCTCCGCAGGACCGATCAGAACCTTGGCCGCGTCCGGCATTGGTGACTTCCGTTATATTCTCAAGTGGAATGAGCATAACGCGCCGTTGCGGCGCAGTGTCAGCACGCAGGAGGTCGGCGACGCTGCAGTCTATTTCCTCTCCGACCTTTCCCGCTCCGTGACGGGAGAAATTCATCACGTTGATGCCGGCTACCACATCGTTGGCATGAAACACCCCGACGCGCCCGACATCGTGGTCGGCGAGGACTGAAGCGCCGCGCCGCCCTCAATGATCTCCCGGCCGGTCATCTACTACGTACGTCACGGCCTCACCGACTGGAACGTGCAACAGCGGCTGCAGGGCCGCCATGATGTGCCGCTCAATGCGCAGGGATGCACTCAGGCCACGCATTGCGGAGAGATATTGCGCGAGCTTCTCCGGCGCGACGGCAAGTCGGCCGACCGCCTCGGCTATGTCTCAAGCCCACTTGTTCGAGCGCGCCGGACCATGGAGCTGATACGTACGAGACTGGCTTTGCTCAGCGACGGATATTGCGTCGACGAACGCCTCGCCGAGATCGCCTTTGGCGAATGGGAGGGGCTCACCTACGCTGAGGTGCTGGCCAGGGACAAGGATGTGGTCGCGCGCCGTGAGGCCAACAAGTGGGATTTTCTACCCCTTGGAGGCGAGAGCTATGCGCAAGTCACCCGGCGCATCGCTGCGTGGTGTGACAGCCTCGAACGAGACACCGTCGTGGTCGCCCACGGGGGCACCGCACGTGCGCTGATTGCCCATCTTGCCCTCGTCCCGGTGCAAGACGCCACTCACCACCCCATCGACCAGGGGGTGGTCTATGTCTTCGCCGGCGGCAGCCTCGAGCGCTACCGGTGAGCTGGTCTCTCGGCGGCAGGTCAGCCCTCTCACTCGCTCTGTTGTTCGGCCTACGTTCAGCTGATAACTGATCCTTGCATGAACACGTTCGGGCACCTGTTTCGCGTCACCACCTTCGGCGAAAGTCACGGGCCGGCGATTGGCTGTGTTGTCGACGGCTGTCCGTCCGGACTGCCGCTGAACGAAGCCGACATCCAGCCTTACCTCGACAAGCGCCGGCCCGGTCAATCGCGTTTCACCAGCCAGCGCCGCGAGCCCGACGAGGTCAAAATCCTCTCCGGTGTTTTTCCAGATCCAACGTCGGGCGTGCAGGTCACGACGGGCACCCCCATTGCATTGCTGATCGACAACCTGGACCAGCGCTCGAAGGACTATTCCGAGATCAAAGACAAATATCGTCCCGGCCATGCCGATTACACCTATGACATAAAGTATGGAATGCGCGATTACCGGGGAGGCGGACGTCAGTCTGCGCGAGAGACGGCAATGCGCGTCGCTGCCGGTGCGATTGCGCGCAAGATCGTGCCCGGCCTCGCCGTGCGCGGCGCACTCATTCAGTTGGGCGAGCAGAAGGTCGAGCGCGCGCGCTGGAACTGGGACGAGATCGAGCGCAATCCGTTCTTTTGTCCGGACGCAGAGAAGGCGGCGGACTTTGCAAGCTATCTTGAGGAGATCCGCAAGCGCGGCTCCTCGGTTGGCGCCGTGATCGAGGTGACGGCCGTGGGGGTTCCTCCCGGCCTGGGCGCACCGATTTACGGCAAGCTCGACAGCGACCTCGCCGCCGCACTGATGGGCATCAACGCGGTCAAGGGCGTGGAGATCGGCGCCGGGTTTGCCGCGGCCGCTCTCAGCGGCGAGGATAACGCCGACGAGATGCGCATCGGCAATGACGGTAATCTGCTTTTTCTTTCCAACCAGGCAGGCGGCATCCTCGGCGGCATATCAACGGGGCAGCCCGTTATCTGTCGTTTCGCGGTAAAGCCCACGTCGTCGATCCTCACCCCGCGTCGCACCGTGGATCGCTACGGCCATGAGACCGAGATCAGCACGAAGGGGCGCCATGATCCTTGCGTCGGCATTCGCGCGGTGCCTGTAGGAGAAGCCATGGTGGCTTGCGTGATCGCCGACCATTACTTGCGCCAGCGTGCCTTGCTTGGCGAGCCATTGAAATGGCCATTTGTTGCCCCGGAGGGCTCTTGCGAACATGGGGCAGCAGCACCAGCGCAAGCTCATGCGTCAGCCGGGAAGCGCAAGTGAGCGACGAGCATCAGCGCGTTGAGGATGTGATCGCCGCCTTTGCGCGCGGTGAGATCGTCGTTGTCACCGACGACGACGACCGCGAGAACGAAGGCGATCTGTTCGTTGCTGCCTCGCTGTGCACCCCGGAAAAGATGGCTTTCATCATCCGCCATACGTCCGGGATTGTCTGCGCGCCGCTCTCGGCGGCGGAGGCGAAGCGCCTGCACCTCGATCCGATGGTGGCGGCGAACGACGCCCCGCTCGGCACCGCGTTCACCGTCTCGGTCGACGTGCGGCATGGCTTCAATACCGGCATATCCGCCGAGGAGCGCAGCAACACC
>JBJMTV010000004.1:0-270061 GCA_045811525.1 Xanthobacteraceae bacterium
AAAGCAGTGCTCCCTTCCGCCGTCTTTCTGCTCGCGCTCGCTTCTGCTGCTGCGGCGTCTGACATCCGGCGCGTGGTGACGACGATCGGCCCGAGCAATAAGGCCGTCGTGCTCTCGGACAGCCGCCTCACGCTCGCGACCTCGACCAATCGGCCACCTTCCGCCAATCTGTGGGCGACGACCACGGCGCCGGCCGATTATTCGTTCAAACAGGATGCCGCAGAAAAAGCGTCTGGAATATCGCCGCCTGACAATGGCACGGTGTTTCGCGTCGTGGAGTTTCCCCCGCTCACACCGCAGATCGAAGCCAAGATGGAGCCCGAGCTTCTGATGAAGGTCGTTGGCGACCACGCACCCAAACGCGGCATCCCCGTCACTCACCCGCTCATGCACCGGACGCGGACGATAGATTATGCCGTGGTCCTGTCAGGTGAGATCGACATGATGCTCGACGACAGCACGGTGCATGTGAAAGCGGGCGACGTCGTCGTTCAACAGGCGACTAATCACGCCTGGATCAACCGCAGCAACGAGCCCTGCCGCATCCTGTTCGTGCTGATGGACGCGAAGGAGCCCTGAGCATAACGGCTCACGGGGCAATCTGGCCGGCACCATCGTTTCGTAAGGTCAAGCCGGCTGAGGCTCGTGTCCGCGTGCCGCGATTGCGTCGGCGATAGCGACCGTGCGTCGCGCCATGGCCGCATGCAGGCGCTCGACCATGCGGCCCTCGAGCTGGATTGCCCCCTTGTCCCTGTTCTCGGGCAGGTCGAACGCGCCGATGATCCTCCGCGCCTGCATGATCTCCGCGGCGCTCGGTGAGAATGCGGTATTGCAGGCTGCGATCTGGTTGGGATGGATGAGCGTCTTTCCGTCAAAACCCATGTCGCGCGCCTCACCGCATTCGCGCGCGAAGCCCTCGCTGTCGGCGAGATCGTTGTAGACCCCATCGAGGATATCGACGTCGTAAGCGTGCGCCGCGGCGATGCACGTCATCAGCCACGGCACCATGGGTGCGCGCCCGGGCACGATGCGGGCGCGCGTCTCCTTGGCGAGGTCGTTCGTTCCGATCACGAAAGCGGCCAGCCGGGATTCGGAATCGTTCGCCTCCTCCGCCAGTGCCAGGATGTTGAACACCGCCAGGGGTGTCTCGATCATGGCCCAGATCTTGGTGTGCCGGTTGGCGTGCATGTCGAGCAGCCGCTGGCCAATGGCTTCGAGCTGCTGCGGCGTGGAGATCTTCGGCACCAGGATCGCGTCGGGTGCGGCCTGGGCAATGGCGGTGAAATCGTCCACGTGCCAGGGCGTGTCGAGGCCGTTGACCCGCACCACCACCTCGCAGCGGCCAAAGCTTCGCTGCGTCAGTCCGTCGACCACCTGTTTGCGGGCGGCGCCCTTCGCGTCAGGAGAAACGGAATCCTCAAGATCGAGAATGATCGTATCGACCGCGAGCGTGCGCGCCTTCTCCATGGCGCGCGCATTCGAGCCCGGCATATAGAGCACGCTGCGACGGGGACGGAAGGCCATGAGGCTTTTGCGAGAAGCTGGTCAGGCAGCTTTTTGTTTTGCGGCGATGAGCTTGCGGTTGATGAGGCACTCTGCGATCTGCACGGCATTGAGCGCAGCGCCTTTGCGCAGATTGTCCGAGACCACCCACATGGCGAGCCCATTTTCGACCGTCCCGTCCTCGCGGATGCGGCTGATGTAAGTCGCGTCCTCGCCCGTCGCTTCGTACGGGGTGGCGTAGCCGCCGGGCTCGTGCTTGTCGATGACGATGCAACCGGGGGCCGTGCGCAGAATCTCGCGCGCCTCGTCCGCCGTGATCGGCTGCTCGAACTCGATGTTCACCGCCTCGGAATGGCCCACGAATACCGGGACGCGCACGCAGGTGGCCGTGACCTTGATCTTGGGATCGAGAATTTTCTTGGTTTCGGCCACCATCTTCCACTCTTCCTTGGTGAAGCCGTCCTCCATGAACACGTCGATGTGGGGGATGAGATTGAAAGCAATCCGCTTGGGGAATTTCTTCACCTGCAACTCGTCCATGGTGAAAACGGACTTGGTCTGCGCGAACAGCTCGTCCATCGCCTCCTTGCCCGCGCCCGAGACCGACTGATAGGTGGCAACCACCACGCGCGTGATGCGGGCTTTGTCGTGCAGCGGCTTGAGGGCAACGACGAGCTGCGCCGTCGAGCAGTTCGGATTGGCGATGATCCCCTTCTTGCGAAAGCCGACGACTGCTTCGGCATTGACCTCGGGCACGACCAGCGGAACGTCGGCGTCGTAGCGCCAGCACGAGGAATTATCGATGACGACGGCGCCCGCAGCAGCGATCCGCGGCGACCATTCCTTGGAGATGTTCGAGCCCGCCGACATGAGGCAGATATCGACGCCGGAGAAGTCCCAGTGCTCGAGCGCCTTGCACTTGAGCGTCTTGTCGCCGAAGGAGACCTCGACTCCTTGGCTGCGGCGCGACGCGAGCGCCACCACCTCGTCGGCCGGAAACGAGCGTTCGGCAAGGATGCTCAAAATCTCGCGGCCCACATTGCCGGTGGCACCCACGACGGCGAGCTTGTAACCCATCAGGATATCTCCAATCCGGCTCGCCCTCCGCTCAATTTCCGACGGCGGGAAAGGCCGCCGCTTCTAGGCCAAAAGCGCGGCATATTCAACGCGGCGGTCATGAGCAACCGGTATCACGTAGCCCGCATGCAGCGAAGCGGAATGCGGGATAGCTCAAACCGCCGGACCCGCATGTCCTGCGCTCCATCCGAGCTACGACTGCATCCGGGATCAGCCTCGCGCCAAGAACCCGCATTCCGCTTCGCTGCATGCGGGCTACTACCTTCGATTCCGAAGCTCGCACTACCGTGCCGCACAATCATGCGAGCTTCGGAATCGGGACAGTGGCCGGTATCTCGTTGCAGGGAGGAGAGGAGATTTTGACACACCAGCCCAGCAAACGGGCGTGGTGCCGCTTTCCTTTGCTGTGTGGAAGCACAAAAGCGGGTAAGCTGCCGGGGAGAGCAGGAGACAGCCATGAATATGAAGGTATGCGCGGCAGCGGGTTGCGCCGCGCTCATTGCCTTGACCGCGGGGTTTACAGCCCCCGCTGCCGCCCAGACCACGAAGCGACAATATGTGGGAACGACACGCGCTGCTCCCGGCACCCGGCCGCGGGCACGCATTGTGGTGGCCCCTCGCTCGTTCCTGGATGCCGGGACCGAGGTGCGACGCGGCGACCGCAAGTTCACGGACTACGCTTTTCCCCCGAACTACACGCCGCTCGCGGTGGTTCCCAATATCGGCGGCAAAGTCGGCTGGGACCGCTCGCCCATGATGCAACCGTGGGAGCTCGGCGGATTCGACTATCGCTGGTAGGGCTTACTCCGCTTTGATGTTGGCGGCACGGGCGGTCTCCGCCCAGTTTTTCAGGTCGGTGAGGATGGTGCGCTGAAAGTCCGTTGCGGTGCCGCCGGCCGGCACGATGCCTTGCTGGGCGAATTTGGCGATCAGGTCGGGGTCGGTCAGCGCCTTGTTGATGACGGCATTGATGCGCGCGGCCACCTCCGGCGGCGTTCCCGCGGTGGTGAGCAGCCCTATCCATTGAATGGCTTCGAAGCCGGGAAATCCTTGCTCCGCCACGGTCGGCAGATCGGGAAACTGCGGCTCGCGGGTGAGACTACCGGTGGCAATCGCGCGCAAGGTCCCCGCCTGCAGTTGCGGGAGCGACAGCAAGGTCGAGATCGCCGTCAACTGAGTTTCCCCGGAAACCATTGCGGTGAGCGCGGGAGCGCCGCCACGATAGGGAATATGCTGCAGCCTTATTCCTGCCCTGAGGCTCAAGAGCTCGATGACCAGGCTGGTCTGCGTGGCGGCCCCGGGCGAGGCGTAATTCAGCTTCCCGGGGTTCGCCTTTGCCAGCGCGACAAGCTCCGGCAGTGAATTGGCGGCAACTTTGGGGTTGACCAGAAAAAGCAGCGAGTTCTTTGCGACCATGATGATCGGCGCGAGGTCGTGCTCCGCATCGTAAGGCAGCTTGGCATGCGTGGCCGGAACGATGGCAAAGCTCGAGGCCACCATGAGGAGGGTATGGCCGTCCGGCGTCGCTTTGGCGACGGCATCGGTGCCGACGATGCCGCTTGCCGCCGGCCGGTTGTCCACGATCACCGGATGGCCCAGCGAACGCTCGAGGTAAGGAGCGACAAGGCGCGCGACGACGTCGTTGAGGCCGCCTGCGGCGAACGGCACGATAAGCCGGATTGGGCGCGAGGGATAAGGCTCGGCACCCGCGCCCGCCGCCGTCACGAGAGGTGCAAGCGTGAGCGCCATCCAGACAAGCAGGCGCGAGCGAGAGCTCCACCTCAGCCTCATTGATCTCATACGGGCGCCGGCACCACGGCCCGCGCCGTCGGCCACCTGGTGCATTGCGATCAAGCCGCGAGCCTTTCCATCTCCGCGATGACAGCGTCACCCATCTGCGCCGTGCTGACGAGCTTGCAGTCCTGCGACTTTATGTCAGCGGTGCGCAGCCCCTGCGCCAAGGCGCCGGCGACGGCGCGCTCGAGCAGGTCGGCTTCCTTGTCCATGTTGAACGAGTAGCGCAGTGCCATGGCAAAAGAGGTGAGCATGGCGATAGGATTGGCGCTGCCTTTGCCGGCAATGTCGGGCGCCGAGCCATGCACCGGCTCGTACATGGCCTTACGTTTCCGGGTCTTCGGGTCAACCTCGCCCAAAGAAGCGGACGGCAGCATGCCCAACGAGCCGGTCAGCATGGCCGCGACGTCGGACAGCATGTCGCCGAACAGGTTGTCCGTGACGATCACGTCGAACTGCTTGGGCCAGCGCACCAGCTGCATCCCGCCGGCGTCGGCGAGCTGGTGCTCGAGCTGAACCTCCTTGAACTCGCGGGCATGGAGATCGTTGACCACCTCGTGCCAGAGCACGCCCGTCTTCATGACGTTGCGCTTCTCCATCGAGGTCACCTTGTTGCGGCGTTTGCGCGCGAGCTCAAATGCAACACGCGAGATCCGCTCGATCTCGTAGGTATCGTAGACCTGCGTGTCGATGGCGCGCTTCTGGCCATTGCCGAGATCGGTGATGGTCTTCGGCTCGCCGAAATAGACCCCGCCAGTCAGCTCGCGCAGAATGATGATATCGAGGCCATCCACGACCTCCGGTTTGAGGCTCGATGCGTCGGCAAGCGCCGGATAGCAGATGGCCGGCCGGATATTGGCGAACAGCCCGAGGTCTTTGCGCAGGCGCAGGAGGCCAGCCTCGGGGCGCACGTCGTACGGCACTTGGTCCCATTTTGGCCCGCCGACCGCGCCGAAGATCACCGCATCAGCGGCATGTGCTTGGGCCATGGTCGCATCAGTGATGGCGACACCATGCGCATCGTAGCAACTGCCTCCGACCAGGGCCTCCTGGTACTCGAAACGCCCCATCCCGTGATCATTCATCCAGGCGATGAGCTTCTTCACCTCGGCCATCACCTCGGGGCCGATACCATCACCAGCGAGCAGAAGGAGGTTGTGGGTGGCCATCGCGCGTTGCCCTCTGTGAGCACAAGTCGCGATTGCTAACGGCCGCCACCGCCATTGGCAAGAAGCGTCCGGGGAGACTTGTAGGGGCGGGTTTCAAACCCGCCCGTGCGTGGCTTTAAGGCGTTCTCCGCGCGCGGCTTCAATGAACGTGGCGGCAAGAGTGGCGTTCTGTGGCAGCGTGGCCATTACGAGCACATCATTCGGGACGAGAAAGCGTTAGATCGCATTCGCTTTACATCGCGAACAATCCTGCGCGGTGGGCGGATGACCCAGAGAATATCTTGCGAGGGGTGTCTGCTGAAATGGGCGGGTTTGAAACCCGCCCCTACAAGTCTTCCGATTTGTACGTTGCGTCTGCAGACATGTGCCAATAACCACCTTTACGCCGCGCCCCTGCTTGCGGCAGCCTCGCAAACGACTTCGAATTCTAGCGGGTGGTGCGCGAGTCCGGGTTTCGCGGCACTACACGCCGCTGAACCAATTGTATCCCTGATCTTCCCAGTAACCGCCGAGGTACTTGTTGGTGACGTTGATCTCCATGACGTGCTTGGGATTCTTGAAGCCAAGCTTGGTGGGCATGCGCACCTTCATGGGGAAGCCGTACTTGCGCGGCAGGATCTGCCCGTCGAACTGGAACGTCATCTGCGTTTGCGGATGCAGTGCGGTCGCCATATCGATCGACGTGGAGTAACCTTCGGCGCAACGGAACCAGACATATTTGGCGCGCGTATCCGCACCCACCCGGCGCAGAAAGTCGCGCAATGACGTGCCCGTCCATTTGCCGATAGCGCTCCAGCCCTCCACGCATATGTGGCGCGTGATCTGCGTGTCCTGCGGCAGCGCGTAAAGCTCGTCGAGGGTCCAGGATTTCGTGCTGTCGACGAGGCCTCCAACCTGGAGCTGGTAATCCTCCTTGTCGACCTCCGGAGCGTCGTCCTCCGGGTAATAGGCGTTGAACGGGAATGGCCGCTGAACTGCGCTCTCCGGATAAGTGGGCGCAAGCCTGTTCGGATTGAACAACCAGGCCTGCACGCGGTCGTTGAAGTAAGAGACCTTTATCAGGGCACGCTCTGCTGATGCCCCATCGACAATGTCGCAACCAGTGAGCAGCGCGAGACTGCCGAGGCTGGCGCCAGTTCGGAGAAAAAAACGCCGCGTCGGTTCCGGCATCAGTCGCGCCGCATCCCTGGCGAGCAGCTTGGGGTCGACACCCGGCGGATTTCTGCGTGGCATGAGTGGCTCTCCTAGTGTGGCGGTTCAGAAGTCCGCATCATTTCTTGCCGCGAGTTCGTCATGCGGACTTCTGAACCAAAGCCACACTAGACCCATAGATTTGCTAGTGTCCTTCGATTCCGAAGTTCGCAAACTGCGGTGCCGCACAATGATGCGAACTTCGGAATCGGGACACTAGCGCCCCACGATCATCGCGCGCAGGCTCTTCGGCACGATCAGTGCCATGATCACGTGCACGAGGACAAACGCTACGATCGCCGACATGGCGCAGAAGTGCACGTAGCGCGCGGCGTCATAGCCACCGAACAGTGTCGTGAGCTCCTGCACTTGAATGGGCTTCCAGATGGAGAGCCCCGACATGACAATGAGCATGCCGGCAAGGATCACGCCAACGTATAGAAGCTTCTGCACGGCGTTGTAGACCGCGAGATCGGGGTGCGCGAGCTTCCCGGTCAGCGCCGCCTTTGTGTCGCTGATAAGCTCTCCTGTCCGGATTGGTAAGAGCTTGCGCCGGAAGCGGCCGCTGGCGAGCCCAAGCGCGACATAGATGAGCCCGTTCACGACAAGCACCCACATTGCAGCGAAATGCCAGAGCAATGCGCCTGCGAGCCAGCCACCCAACGTGATCGCGTGGGGAAATCGGAATGCGAACAGGGGCGACGCGTTGTAAATCTCCCAGCCTGACGCGACCATCACGATTACGGCCACAGCATTGATCCAATGCGTGATCCGCACCCAGCGTGGATGAATGACGGCAACCGCCGGGGATTCGGACCGGGGCGCATTCTCGATGATGCTGTGCACGGTCATCAATGCGCTGGGGCGTGACTTTTACTCTTTGCGCCTGAGCAGATGGAGCGAGCTGATCGGCTGATCCTATCCGGCGGGACGGCTTGCGTCACCGGCATGTATGAGCGACCCGGCTGACACAGCTGCGTGAAGGGAGATCCACCGCCGCCTCCTCGTAGTAGAGTAGGCTTACTACACTGGGGTCGAGGCGCGCCCGTCGCAGTGTGCCATAAAGGCGGCCATCACCAGCCATTTGCGTCCGCCCTGCACCCATTAAGCGGTCCGACTCGGGGCTGGCGCGCCATCCGTGAGAGCAGCAGTGAGCACTTCAAAAAGCGCGAGCGGCAATTTCTTCGAGGATTTTCGCATCGGCGAAGTGATCAACCACGCCACACCGCGCACGATCACTGTCGGCGACGTGGCGCTCTACAACGCTCTCTTCGGCCCGCGCTTCGCCGTGCAGTCGTCCGATGCCTTTGCTCGGGCAATCGGCTATTCACGCGCCCCGGTCGATGACCTTCTGGTCTTCCATATCGTCTTCGGCAAAACCGTCCCGGACATCTCGCTCAATGCCGTGGCCAATCTCGGCTACGCGAGCTGCCGGTTTCTGGCACCGGTTTATCCCGGCGATACCATCAACGCCTATTCCGAGGTGATCGGGCTCAAAGCGAATTCCAGCGGAAAAACCGGCATTGTTTTTGTGCGTTCGACGGGCTGCAAGCAGGACGGGTCCAAAGTCCTGGAATATGTCCGCTGGGTGATGCTGCGCAAACGCGACGAGCGCGCGACGAGCGGCGATGATCACGTTCCACGGCTACCCGAGACGGTGCTAGCAGCCACTCTCGGCGATGCCTGTCCGCCGATTGACGTGAATGCGTATGATTTCGCGCTCGCCGGCAGTGCGCATCGCTTTGGCGACTACGCCGTCGGCGAGCGGATCGACCATGTCGAGGGAGTGACGGTGGAGGAGGCTGAGCAGCAGCTCGCAACCCGCCTCTATCAGAACATCGCGCGCATCCATTTCAATCAGTACCTGGAAGCGCAGGGACGTTTCGGCCGCCGGCTCATCTACGGTGGTCACGTCATCTCATTGGCGCGGGCGCTGTCGTTCAATGGCCTCGGCAATGCGTTTCACATCGCCGCAATCAACGGCGGGCGCCACGTGTCACCGCTGTTTGCCGGCGCAACCGTATTCGCCTGGTCCGAGATTCTGGGCAAGGCGAATGTGGGGCGACGCGAGGATGTCGGCGCATTGCGGTTGCGGCTCATTGCCGCCAAGGATCATCCGTGCGCCGACTTTCCGCTCAAGCAGGGTCAGGAGGATCACCCGGCAGTGCTGCTCGAGCTTGACTATTGGGCCTTGATCCCGCGCTGATATGCGGCCGATCCCTGCTAGCGCGCGGAGCTTTCACTGATCACCCCGCATGCGATGCGGTCACCTGCGTTGCCCGCGGGGTCGGTCTTATAGTCGTCGGTCCCGGCATGGAGGACGACGGAGGTCCCGGTGTTGGGGAACAGCGAGTTCGGCTTCCCTTTCTGCAGCGAGACGGCCGTATTGAGCACCTCGGCGGTGAGCTCACCACTCGTCGGGACATAGACATTCGGCATGTCGCCGGCGTGGCCCTCGCCGGTCATGATCCCGTGCGGCTTGTTGCCGGGATTGAAGTGCCCTCCCGCCGATTGGAACGGCGGCTCACATTTGCCGACGGCGTGGATGTGGAAGGCGTGCTCGCCAGGAGGAGCGCCTTTCAAGGACACCCTGAGAAGGACGCCGGCGGCTGTTTGCGTGAGCTGGACCGTGCCCATGCTGTTGCCGCTCTTGTCTTTGAGCTCGGCGCTGGCCGATTGCGCGGCAGCAGCCCACGAGTGGACGGCCACCAAAATCCCGGCCAGAGCGGCCGTTCCGAGTTGCCTGATCACGCGCATATAGTTCTCCTTCAGAAGCTCCCGCGGGCTTCATACCGGGAAACCGCGGGGAGTTGGAGCAATTTTCGTCGCCAGAGTAGCTCAAAGTGATAGCTCAAAACCGACAGTGCTTCTCACGCGCCGCTGCGCAGATGCTCGACCAGCTGCCGCGCATAGGGCGGCAGCGCCTCGAGGCTGCGGATGCACAGGGTGAGCTCGCGCAATGCCCAGGCATCGTTGAGCATGACGACGACGACTGTGGGCGCCATGCGCCGGGCCGTCGTCTGCGGGACAATCCCGATACCGACGTTGCACTCGACCATCCGGCACACGGCGTCAAAGCTGCGCAGTTGGACGCGCAGTCGCAGCGGTTGGCCCGTGCGTGCGGCCTTGTCGGCAAGGAAGCGCTGCAGGGCGCTCGCCCGATCGAGACCGACGAAATCGTATTCCAGCACCTCGGCAAAGGAGATGCTCTCGCGGGTTGCGAGCGGGTGGGCGCGCCCGACCACCAACACAAAACGGTCCTTGCGGAAAGGGTAGGTCTCAAGCGCGCTGGTATCGACTGTGCCGGCCACGATTCCGAGATCCGCCACACCCTCGGCGATAAGCCCGACAATCTCATCGCTCAGGCGCTCCTCGAGGTCGACACTGACGTTGGGATGCGTTGCCAAAAACGAGCTCAGCGCCTCGGGGAGGAATTCGGTGAGCGCGTTGGTGTTGGACAGAACGCGGATGTGTCCGGCGAGCCCGCCTGCGTAGCTGCTCAGATCCTCGCGCAGCCGCTCGGCCTGGCGCAGCATGGCACGCGCGTGCTGCAGCAGGGTGCGGCCGGCCTGGGTCGGGCTCACGCCCTGTCGGCCGCGCACCAGCAGCGCTGCCCCGACGGCCTCTTCCATGTTGCGGATGCGAGTCGAGGCGGCCGCCAAAGCCAGGTTGGCCCGCTGGGCGCCGGCGGTAATGCTGCCGGCCTCCACCACATCGCGGAACAATGCCAGATCCGTCAGATCGACTCGCATTTAGCCTTCGGCATTCGCGAAGGCAAGCTACTCGAAATACTGATTGTGCACCAGGGTAGAGGAGGGCATCATTCGTCTGGCGCGAAGCGAAGACGCGTTCTGATGCTCGCGGGCGAGAGGTATGGAGAACGCCATGGCCGACAGCAAGCCGTACCCCGAGCGGCCGCTGTCACCGCATCTGTTCATCTACAAGCCGATGCTGACGATGATGATGTCCATCGTCCATCGTGTCACAGGAGCCGCACTGTATTTCGGGACGCTGCTCCTGGCGTGGTGGTTGATCGCTGCCGCCACCAGCCCGAACGCCTATGCGAGTTTTGGTGCGTTCATGGGCTCTTTTTTCGGGCGCCTCATACTCTTCGGCTACACCTGGGCTCTGATGCAGCACATGCTCGGCGGCATTCGCCATCTCCTCTGGGACATGGGCTACGGCTTCGGCGCCCATGAGCGCGAGTGGTTGGCCATGGCGACACTGATCGGCGCGATCGCCCTTACCATTGTCATCTGGATCGTGGGCTATCTGTTCACGGGAGGGATGCGCTGATGGCTGCGGGAAAGATGAGCACGCCGCTTGCACGGGTGCGTGGGCTCGGTGCGGCCAAATCCGGGACCGGCCACTTCTGGCGCCAGCGTTTGACGTCTGTCGCGGGCGTGCCGCTGACGATCGCCTTCGTCTTCATTGTGGTCTCCCTGCTCGGGAGGAACCATGCAGCGGTGGTGCAGATCCTGGGCTCACCGCTGGTCGCTATTGTCATGCTGCTCTTCATCCTGACGATCTGCGACCATATGCGGATCGGCATGCAGGTGATCATCGAGGATTACGTCCACGACGAAGGACCGAAGCTGGCGCTCATTATGGCCAACACCTTCTTCACCGTGGTGGTCGGGCTCGCCTGCGCCTTCGCGATTCTCATGCTCAGCTTCAAGGTGTGACCCGTGGCGACCAATGGCGGACCCTCTGCACCGGCCCTAAACGGCCAAGCCTATCCCATCGAGGACCATCGTTATGATGTGGTGGTGGTGGGCGCCGGCGGCTCCGGCCTCCGCGCCGTCGTCGGCTGCAGCGAGGCCGGACTAAAGACCGCCTGCATCACCAAGGTATTCCCGACTCGCTCGCATACCGTCGCCGCCCAGGGCGGCATTGCTGCTGCCCTCGGCAATATGGGCCAGGATGATTGGCGCTGGCACATGTACGACACGGTGAAGGGCGCCGACTGGCTCGGCGACCAGGATGCGATCGAGTACCTTTGCCGCAATGCCCCCGAAGCGGTCTACGAGCTCGAGCACTGGGGGCTGCCGTTTTCGCGCCGCGAGGACGGCAAGATTTATCAGCGGCCGTTCGGCGGCATGACCACGCATTACGGCCAGGGCACCGCGCAACGCACCTGCGCTGCCGCCGATCGCACCGGCCACGCCATGCTGCACACCATGTATGGGCAGGCGTTGCGGCACGCTGCCGAGTTCTTCATCGAGTATTTCGCCATTGACCTGATCATGGACGAGGAAGGCCGCTGCCGCGGCGTCGTCGCCATCAAGCTCGACGATGGCTCGATCCACCGCTTTGCCGCGCACATGACCATTCTGGCCACAGGCGGGTACGGGCGCGCCTACTTCTCCTGCACGTCGGCGCATACTTGCACCGGCGACGGCAACGCCATGATGCTGCGCGCGGGCCTGCCGCTCCAGGACATGGAGTTTGTCCAGTTCCATCCGACCGGCATTTATGGTGCGGGCTGCCTGATCACCGAAGGGGCACGCGGCGAAGGTGCCTATCTGGTCAACGGCGAAGGCGAGCGTTTCATGGAGCGCTACGCCCCGTCGGCAAAGGACCTTGCGTCGCGTGACGTGGTTTCACGCGCAATGACGATCGAGATTCGCGAAGGGCGCGGAGTCGGCAAGCTCAAGGACCACATCTATCTGCATCTCGACCATCTCGATCCGGCCGTGCTGCATGAGCGCCTGCCCGGCATTTCGGAATCGGCGCGCATCTTTGCCGGTGTTGACGTGACGCGCGAGCCCATCCCGATCGTGCCCACCGTGCACTACAATATGGGGGGTATTGCCACCAACTATCATGGCGAGGCTCTGACCAAGAAGAACGGGAACGACGATTTCGTCGTGCCGGGTCTCATGGCTCTGGGCGAAGCCGCTTGCGTGTCCGTGCACGGCGCCAAT
The DNA here is from genome assembly GCA_045811525.1 of Xanthobacteraceae bacterium. Lineage (GTDB taxonomy): Bacteria > Pseudomonadota > Alphaproteobacteria > Rhizobiales > Xanthobacteraceae > VAZQ01. The sequence continues at coordinate 12,662 of JBJMTV010000004.1, forward strand.
CGTCTCGGCTCGAACTCGCTCATCGATCTCGTCGTCTTCGGCCGTGCTGCCGCTTTGCGCTGCGCCGACATAGTGCAGCCGGGCGACAAGCATACCGACCTGCCCAAGGAGTCCGCCGATCGAGCTCTGGGACGGCTCGACAAGTTCCGGCACGCCGCCGGTGCCACGGGGACTGCGCAGCTGCGTCTCAAAATGCAGAAGGTCATGCAGAACAATTGCGCCGTGTTTCGTACCGGCGAGGTGCTGGAGGAAGGACACAAGCTCATCCATGAGGTGTTCAGCGGGGTCGGCGACGTTCGCGTCAGTGATCGCTCCTTGATCTGGAACTCGGATCTGATCGAGACGCTCGAGTTCGACAACCTCATTGCTCAGGCGGTGGTCACCATGGATTCGGCGCGCAATCGCAGCGAAAGCCGCGGCGCGCATGCACGTGAGGACTTCCCCGACCGCGACGATAAGAATTGGATGAAACACACACTCGCCTGGCTTGACCCCAACGGGAACGTCACGATCAATTATCGACCGGTACACGCCTATACGCTCACGAACGAGGTCGCCTATGTCGAGCCGAAGGCGCGCGTGTATTGATGCGATAATTGCGTAGGACGAGCACCAGCGCGTCTTTGCATACGCTGCCGCGTCGAGGTCGAGGAAAGAGAGACATGGCCCAATTCACGCTGCCGAAGAACTCAAAGGTCACCGAAGGGAAGACCTGGGCTTATCCGACCGGCGCGCATCAAGTCCGCGAGTATCACATCTACCGGTGGAATCCGGATGACGGCAAGAACCCGCGCATGGACACGTATTACGTCGACAGCGGCGATTGCGGTCCGATGGTGCTCGACGCGCTGATCTGGATCAAGAACACCATCGACCCGACCCTCACGTTCCGCCGCTCCTGCCGTGAGGGCGTTTGCGGTTCGTGCTCGATGAATATCGATCACACCAATACGCTCGCCTGCACCAAGGCCATGTCCGAAATCAAAGGCGTGATCACCATCTACCCGCTGCCGCACATGTCGGTGATCAAGGATCTGGTTCCGGACATGTCCAACTTCTACGCGCAGCACGCCGCCATCGAGCCATGGCTGCAGACCGCCTCGCCGACGCCGCAAAAAGAGTGGCGCCAGAGTCATGATGATCGTCAGAAGCTCGACGGGCTCTATGAGTGCATCTTGTGCGCCTGCTGCTCGACGAGCTGCCCGAGCTACTGGTGGAATAGCGATCGGTTCCTTGGCCCGGCCGCACTGCTGCAGGCGCACCGCTGGATCAAGGACAGCCGCGACGAGGCGACCGGCGAGCGCCTGGACAAGCTCGAGGATCCGTTCCGGCTATATCGCTGTCACACCATCATGAACTGCGCCAAGGCGTGCCCCAAAAACCTCAATCCTGCTGAGGCGATCGCCGAGATCAAGCGCATGATGGTCGAGCGGCAGGTTTAGCACCGCTCCTGCTGCTGCCCCCGCCTGCGGCCACGGCAGGTTGTTCACTCGTCACACCATAAACCAGTGACCGCCTTGCCCGCTGCGGCGCCAAATTGGTTATTGGCACATCTCTGCAGACGCAACGTACAAAATCGGGAGACTTGTAGGGGCGGGTTTCAAACCCGCCCCGCTTCAGCAGACACCCGTCGCGAGACGTTCTCTGGGTCATCCGCCCACCAAGGGGGGGTTGAAACCCGCCCCTACATGAACCCCTGTTCCGTGCGCAACCTGATGAGCCTTCAGCTGGCGCGTGCTGCTCGAGCACCTGGTTTCAACTGCTCCGCTGCGCCGCAGTGGCAATCGACCTCTGAGGTGTCTTATAGAAGAGTGTGAATCGAACATGCGAGCTGCAAACTGGAGCTGTGCAGTGTTTGGCGACCTTCTGTGAGACTCAACGCGCGCCGAATATGGGGACGGTGGCTCTGCCTCGTGGTCCTTTACCACGGGGCAGCGGTGATGCTTGCTGGCGCTGCGGCAGCGCAGGCCTACCCGGTCCGATCCATTCGCGTGGTGATCGGTTTTCCTGCCGGAAGCGGTGTCGATGTCATCGGCCGTCTCATTGCATCTGCCCTATCGGACCGCCTCGGGCAGCCTGTGATTGTCGAGAACCGGCCTGGCGCAGCAAGCAACATTGCAACTGAGGCCGTCGCCCGCGCGCTCCCCGACGGCTACACGCTGTTATGGGTGGGATCGCCAGTCGCCATCAATGCAACGCTCTACGAAAAGCTTCCATTCAATTTCCAGCAGGACATCGCGCCGGTCGCAGGCATTAATCGCGAGCCTCAGACGATGCTGGTGAATTCAGCTTTTCCTGCGAAAACTGTCGCTGAATTCATCGCCTATGCGAAGGCAAACCACGGCAAGATCAGCATGGCTTCAGTGGGTACCGGCAGCGGGAGCCACATGGCGGGCGAGCTGTTCAAGATCGTTGCCGGAGTGGACATGCTGCATGTGCCGTACCGCGGAGCCCCTGCCGCTCTCACCGACCTCATTGGCGGCCGGGTGCAGGTCTTGTTTCTCACCACCAGCGCAGCCATGGGCCAGATCAGAAGCGGCCAAGTCCGGGCCTTGGCCGTGACGACACGAACGCGCTCACCGGCGCTGCCCGATGTGCCGGCGATGGACGAAACGATCCGTGGCTTTGAGGCGAGCAACTTCTATGGCATTGGAGCGCCGCGCGGCACGCCTGCTGCTATCGTCGAAAAGCTCAGTATGGAAATTGCTGCCGTACTCGCCGACGGGACGATACAGACGCGGCTTGGCGAGCTCGGCGCCACGCCTACGCTGCTCTCCCCTGCGGAATTCGGAAAGCTCGTCGCGGAAGAAACAGAGAAATGGGCAAAAGTGATCCGCGCCGCCAACATCAAGCCGGATTGAGCCACTGCCGGGTCTTTTCCGAGCGCTCACCAAAAGCGCCCCAGATCGAACGTGGATCAATCTGAAGATCAGCGGCGCAAAAGTCGCTATTGGCACATCTCTGCAGACGCAACGTACAAAATCGAGAGACTTGTAGGGGCGGGTTTCAAACCCGCCCCGCTTCAGCAGACGCCCCTCGCGAGATGCTCTCTGGGTCATCCGGCCACCGCGCAGGATTGTTCGTGATGTAAGCGCGAATGCGATCTAACGCTTTCTCACTCCGAATGATGTGCTCGTAATAGCCACGCTGCCACAGAACGCCACTCTTGCCGGCACGTTCATTGAGGCCGCGCGCGGAGAACGTCTTAAAGCCGCGCACGATTGATGGCCGGGTGGGTTTGAAACCCGCCCCACATGAACTGCTGTTCCGTGCGCAACCTGATGACCCTGTCAACCACCTTCATCCGCGCTGTGGCCCTTGTGCCGGCCACGCGCTGTCCTGTTTACTGCCGCCGTCTACCGAACGGGAGAGAGGCAATCATGGCTCTAAGCGCAGACGTTCGCCGCGTGGTCACGACTATCGACAAAAATGACAAGGCTGTCGTGCTGTTCGACGGCGCAAACCCGCACAAGAAGGTGCGGCCGCAAACCCACACCGTCTCGCGGGTGCTCTGGGTCACCGATCAGTCGCCCGCCGATATGACCGGCAGCAAGGATCGCGCGGCAATCGACATCGGCATTATGCCACCGGCCGGCGGCACCGTGTTCCGCATTGTCGAATTTCCGCCGGAGACGGCAGAGGTGCGCAATCTTGACCCGCACACCATGCATGCGAGCCTCGGCGAGGGAGCGCCCAAGCGCGGTTTGCCACCGCGGCACCCCGCTATGCACCGCACCCGCACGGTGGATTACGCCATCGTCATGTCAGGCGAGATCGACATGCTGCTCGACGATTCCGAGATCCACCTCAAGGCGGGCGACGTGCTGGTCCAGCAGGGCACCAATCACGCCTGGGTTAATCGCGGCGCCGAGCCTTGCCGTGTCGCCTTCATCCTGGTGGACGCCAAGGAACCCTGACGTGATCGGCCGCAAGGACGACCCGGCCTTTCTTTATTTCCCCGACAACTACCGATGGTCCATGGGGCTCCTGATCTGTCTGTCAGGGGCGCCGTGGGTCGGCGTTGAGATCGACGAGGTGCATCGGGTCGGCCGCGCGCTCGAGGCTCGTATAGGCGACGATCGGGCCTGGTTCGACGAATGGGTTGCCATGGGCGATCGCATTGCGGCGCGCGGCCGCGCTGCGCTCGAGCAGGGACACAAGTCGACCGCGGCGTCATGCTTCCTGCGTGCGAGCCGCTACTACCAGACGGGCGAGCGATTCGTTCATCCGCGCTCCAAAGCCACTCTGGATGTCTACGCCGCGTCGGTGCAGTTATTCCGAGAAGCCGCCGCAATGATGCGGCGGCCGCGCATCGAGCCAGTCGAGATCCCCTACCAGGACACGAGCCTGCCGGCGCTACTGGTGCATCCGGACCGGGAGGCCGCAGGCTCGCGACCCGCTCCCGCGATGATCTTCTTCGACGGCTTCGATGTCACCAAGGAGCTGCAATACGGGTTTGGCGTGCCGGATTTGGCGGCGCGCGGCGTTGCCTGCCTGATCGTCGACGGGCCCGGCAACGGCGAGAGTATACGCTTCCGCGACCTGCCGCTCATTGCCGAAACCGAGCGTTACGCCAGCGCAGCCTACGAGTATCTCGCCGCGCGTCCCGAGGTCGACGCGAAGCGTATCGGCGTCATGGCGCTGTCGCTCGGCGGATATTATGCGCCGCGCGCGGCGGCGTTGGATCCGCGCTTTGCCTGCTGTGTGGCTTGGGGTGCGCAATGGGATTATCACGCCACCTGGGCCAAGCGGCTCGATGAGCTCGCGTCCGGCAAGGTGCTGTCGCTCTCCGTCCCGCCCGAGCATCTGCAGTGGGTGCTTGGCGTCACGAGCAATGAAGCCGCGTTGAAAAAGCTCGAGGGCTTTCGCCTCGAGGGCATCGTGCAGAGAATGACCTGTCCGTTCCTGCTCCTGCACGGTGCCGGCGACGAGCAGATCCCGCTCGCCGTCGCGGAAAAATGCTTTGCCGCGGCAGGCTCCAAGCACAAGACGTTGAAAGTGTTCCAGCGCGAAGAGGGCGGCTTTCATCACTGCCAAGTCGATGATGTGACGATCGGCGTCCACTTCATGTGGGACTGGATCTGCGACGTGCTGCGGCCGGGCTGAGCGCCAGCATTCTGAATCTCGGTGCTGGTCGATATACGGGAAAGGATCGTGCATGGGCTCAGCCATTTACATCAGCGAAGCGGACGTAGGCGAGCTCGTGTCGGTCAAGGATGCGCTGGCCTCGCTCGAGGAGCTGTTCGCCACATGGGGCGATGTATCGACCTGGAATATTCCGCGCCGGCGTGCGCCGCTTCCCGGCGGCGCCTTCAACCTGATGGGCGCATCCTATGGGCCCAAGGGTGTGTATGGGCTCAAGGCCTATGCCGGCATGAAAGGCGGCCAATTCCACACACTGCTTTATTCCTCGGCTGACGGCACACTCAAGGCAATGATCGAGGCCGACTTGTTCGGCCAGCTTCGCACGGGGGCGGCGAGCGGTCTCGCCACCCGGCTCCTTGCCAAGGCGGATGCGCAGACCCTGGGCATCATTGGCCTCGGTCGGCAATCGCGCACGCAGGCGATTGCGGTCTGCGCAGTACGGCCGATCAAGCGCATCGTGGTGTTTGCCCGCACGGCGGAGGCTCGCGGCAGTTATGCCGACAAGTTGGAGCGCGAGCTCGGGGTCGAGGTGCGCGCCGTCGCCTCAGCCGAGGCCTGCGTGAGCGAGGCGGACGTTGTGGTCACGATCACGAAGTCCGCCGTTCCGGTATTCCGCGGGGAATGGTTGGCCCCAGGCACTCACGTTAACGCCGCCGGTGCTAATTCCGGGGACCGCCGCGAAATCGACGCCGAAACGGTTTTGCGCTCGGTGGTCAAGGTAACGGACCAGCGGGAACAAGCCATGCTCGAGGCCGGAGAATTTCGCGATCTGGTTGCGGCCAACAAGCTCAAGTGGTCCGATGTGCAGGAGCTCGGAGACCTCGTCGGCGGCAGGAGCAAAGGCCGCCAATCCCCGGCTGACATGACCCTGTTCAAATCGCTCGGGATCGCGCTTGAGGATGTGGCTTTCGCTGAGCTCGTCTACCAGCGGGCTATCGCGGCTCGCGCCGGCAAACCAATGCCGATTTGAGGAGGTCAGAGTTCAGAGGACAGATGACAGGCCGTAGGGTGCGCAAAGCCGCGCTGAGCGGCGTGCGCACCATCGACCTCTCGCGTGCTCATGGTGCGCACGGTGCTTCGCACCTTTGCGCACCCTACAAGGCTTCATCTGACATCTGTAATCCGTCATCTGACATCTGTCATGTGTTATCTGACTTGATTAGCGCGCCGCGCAGGATGGCGCGGGCGGATTCGCTCCCGTCAAGTGGCCGCAGGCTGCGGTGCTTGAATTTCCACCCGTCCGCGGTACGCACCAGCTCCCATCGGTTGGCTGTGACGCGATGCACGCGGAATCCTTTGCTGCTGCCGTGATTGGGGACCGTGACCGGATCACCCTGCGTCTGCGGCACAAGAATTTGCAGATACGATGTGACCACGGCGTGATCGCCGTCGATCGCGACGTGCGGGAGCCCGGTGAAGTGCGCCAGTCCGCCTGCGATCGCGGCCTGGTGCTCAGGAGTGATCACTTGCGCCACCAGCGCCTTGCGGCCGCGCGCACTGGACAGCGCATCGCCACGATCGAATACGCCGTCCTCAACCCAACACGCGGCAATGTGCTCGCTGCCCCCAGTATCCGCGCTCGGAGGATGGCTGGCGATGAGATTGTAGATCTCCAGGCGATCCTCGATGGCACGTACGCGCTCCTCCAACGTGGACGTCATCATGGGTCAGCTCCTTTAGAGATTGGCATAGAGGTCTGGCGAAGAGTACGCAGACCCATTGAATGTTCGACTCCCAAGCTCGTGGCTTGACCTACCCACCCAGTGCCACCTCGCCGATCGCGCCGGCATCGTGTGCCGAGAAGAACATGCGTCCGTCCGGGATGGCGATGATTGCGCGGGCACCGCAGCCCTCGACTGGAATGGGGTATTCGCCGACGACTTGCCCGTCCGGTGCCATACGGCCGATCTTGTTCGCGAAGTTTTCGGTGAACCAAAGGTCGCCATCGGGTGCGACGGTGACGCCGCGCAGCGACGCGTTGGGCGTTCTCACCGGCCACTCGGTGATGCGGCCCTGCGCATCGATCCGGCCGAGGCCGTTGGCCTTCGTCTGAACGAACCAGATATCCCCGTCGGGATGAACGGTCATCGCCCGCGGCTCACTGTTGGGCGTCGGGATCGGGTACTCGGTCACTCGGCCATCCATGCTGATCCGCCCGATCTGCCCGGCCTCGTACTCGCTGAACCACAGATCACCGTCGCGCACGACCGGGGATAAGGGCCGGCAACCCGGCGTAAGCCCCTGCGAAAATTCCGTCACCGCGCCGCTGGTGCTGATGCGGCCGACCCGACTGACATGCGCCTCCGAGAACCAGAGATTACCGTCCGGGCCAGCAATGATGCCGTCCGGCCCGGCTTCTGGCGTAGGGAGGTTGAATTCGCTGATGCTCCCGGATGTGGTGATGCGGCCTATGCGATTGGCGCCGTTCTGGCAGAACCAGAGTGCGCCGTCCGGCCCCGGTGCAATGCCGATCGGCCGGGCATGCGAACTGCCCAGCGTGTACTCAGTGACGCTCCCCGTGTCGGGATCCATTCGTCCGATCTTTCCGGTCCCGCTTTGGCAAAACCAGAGATGGCGATCCGGGCCATAGGCGATGATGTAGGGTTTGCTGTCGGGGCTCGGAATCCGGTGCAGCCGAATGTCGACCTTGGACACTTGTTTCCCTCTCGCAGCCGGCCGCAGCAGCTGCGGCCAAGTTGCGCTGTATTGAATGACGGGAGAACCGTATCATGATTAAAGCAAGCAGCTCAAACCACCAGTGTGGTGCTTCCGGAGAATACGAATGAAGTCGCTGGGCACCTCTTTAATCGTCGGCGCGTTGGTGGGTGGCTTGTTCGGCGCTTGCGCTGCTGCTGCGCAAACCATCAGCGTCGTGACGACGCCGAGCGGCTCGTACACCAACTCCGCCGGCGCAGCCATGGCCAAGCTCATCGGCGAGAAGACGAAGCTGCGCGCGATCCTGCAGGCGCAGGCGCAGGCTGGAATGATCCCGGTCGAAGCAGGCAGCGCCGAGTTTGGCATGAGCAACTCGTTCGATATCACCTTCTATGCGACCGGCTCCGCGGAATACGAGGGGCAGGGACCCCACAAAAACCTGCGCGTTGTAGCCGCGCTGCTCCCGTACCAAGTCGCGCTGCATGTGCGCGCGGATTCTGACATCAAGACAATCAGCGATCTCAAAGGCCGTCGCGTCGCCTCCGGGTTCAATGCCCAGAAGACCATCGGCCGGATCATCGAGGCGCACCTCGCCACGGCGGGGTTGGCCTACAAGGACGTCGTCGGCGTGCTCACGCCCAACGTCAACCGCTCGGCCGAGGACTTCAACGCGGGGAAGACAGACGTGCTGTTCTTTGCACTCGGCTCCGCTGCAGTGAAGCAGGCTGCAGCTACCGTCGGCGGCCTGCGCGTGCTGCCGATCGAGGAAAGCGCGGCGGCGGTCGCTCGCATGCAGGAGGTGCTGCCCGGGTCATATCTCATGGAGGTCAATCCTTCGGCAGCGTTCGAGGGCATCAGCAAGCCGACCAAGCTCGTCGCCTTCGACATGGTCTTGTCCACCAATACGAAGGTGCCAGAGAGCGTGGTTTACGAGGTGACCAGGGCACTGCATGAGAACAAGGCTGCGCTGGCCGCGACGTTTCCCCCCTTCGATCTGTTTGAGCCGGATCGCATGGCGAAGCCGGTGAAGGACGTGCCGTTCCATCCCGGCGCCTTGAACTATTATCGCGAGATCGGGATTGCACCGAAATCATAGCGGCAGCAGAACCGCTCATTCTGCATCACCACTGCCGCGAATGCCCAAGCGGTCGAGCGTGCGTTGCTGATCCGCTGGAATAGGGACCTCCATGCCCTCGGTCACTGGAGTTGCGGCGGCCGGGCCGAGTTGACGGGGAAAGCGTCGGTCCCGCAGCAACAATGCTGCCGCGCCGAGAGCGCCGGCAACATTGAGCCAGCGCGCAGCCGCAAAGGCGCCGACCGGCAGCAGCAAGCAGATCCCGCAGAGGCCGTAGAGCGCGCGGTCGACAAGACCCAGGCGTCGCGCCGAGTAACCCATCACTGCGGCTGACGTCAGCCACACGCCGGCAACGGCCGTGATGGAATCGAGCGCAATGAGCCAGGGGTCCCCTCTGAACAGCAGTGTGCCCGAGAACACGAAAAGGAATGGAATGACGAACATGGGCCAGCCGAACGCCATGGCAGTCCAACCGGTCCTGTTGGGATCGGCGCCGGCGAGATTGGCCGCGACGAAAGCGGCAACGGCGACGGGCGGCGAAATCACCGAGAGACAGCCGTAGTAGAGGATGAACATATGCGCTGCCATGGGCTCTATACCCATCTGCACGAGCGTCGGAGCCACGAGTGTTGCGAGTAAGATGTAGCAGCCCACCGTCGCCAGCCCCGCTCCAAGGATGATGTTCGCGAGAGCTGAAAGCGCCAGCAGCGCGAGCAGGCTTCCGCCGGCCAGGTGGATGAGCACCAGGCTCAGGGTAAAGCCCGCCCCGGAATAATTGAGCGCGCCGATCATGATCCCAGCCGCGGCGCCGATCATGAACAAATCGATGACAGACGTGCCGGTGTCGCGCAGCATCTCATAGAGGTCGCGCACACCAATGCGCCGCCCCTGAAATGGAAAGATGACTGCGAGCGCCAGCGCCACCGCGATTGCGAGGAGCCCGGCGCCCTCAGCCTCCTCACCACCCCAGAACAGGGCATAGATCAGCACCACCTACGGGATCGGGAAGTGCCAACCTCGCTTGAGCACCCCGCGCAAGCTCGGGATCGCCTCGGGCGACATGGGCTGGATGTTGCTGCGCGCCGCTTCAAGGTCGACCTGGATGAACAGCGCCACATAAAACAGGATCGCCGGAATAGTCGCCGCGAGCGCGACCTCGGCGTAGGGCACGCGCAGGAACTCGGCCATGACGAACGCGGCGACACCCATCACGGGCGGCATGATCTGTCCACCGGTCGAGGCGTTCGCCTCGATAGCGGCTGCCAGGTGGCGCCGGAACCCGACCTTGATCATCAGCGGGATGGTGACCACGCCAACAGTTATGATATTCGAGACGACATTGCCCGAAATGGTGCCGAACAAGGACGAGCCGATGATCGCTACTTTGGCGGGACCGCCACGATAGCGCCCCATCAGCGCAATCGAGATGTCCGTGAAGAACGCTGCCCCGCCCGATTTGAGCAGCACGTTGCCGAAAAGCACAAAAACAATGACGACGGTGGCCACGATCTTCAGCGTGACGCCGAGCATCGCCGTGGAATCCCAAAGCGAAAAGTAGGTGAGCCGGTCGAACGGGATCGAGCGGGCGGCGAACTCGCCCGGGAGATAGCTTGCGATCAGTGCAAGCCCAAAGAAGAAGATGGTGGTGAGCAGCAGTCCCGCCCCGGTTGTGCGCCTCAGCCCTTCGAGCACGAGCAGGATCATGCCCGCCGCAACAAGCAGCCCATCCCACGGACCGGAATCGACCAACTCCGAGAGCGTGGGAAATCGCAAGAAGACGTAAACGGCACCCGCGGCCGAGAGAAGCGCAGCAATGACGTCGTACCAAGGCACCGGGCCGTCACGACCGCGTTTACCTCGATCCGCGGGAACGTGCAGAAAGAGGAGCGGCAGCGCCAGAGCAAGCAGGCAGGCGAGATACTGCTCGCTGTAGAGCGAGAGGCCGAGCTTGCGGAAAACGTCAGTGGCGGCGGCAAGTGCCGCGCAGGTCAAGACGACCGCCAAGACATTTACGAGCTTGCTCATGCGGCGGTTGGCTCTCGTGGAGGGGGCTGAGCGGGCGCTGCACCCGTTGGGGCGGGCACGCCAACAATGCTAACCTGACGGAGGTCGCATGGGTGGAGGTCATCGATGGCCGCGCGCAGCTTTGCTCTCATGCTGTCCCTGGCGATCGGCGCCATGTTTGCGGCGGGCGGCGCGCCTGCGCAAACCTATCCTGATCGGCTGATCAAGGTCGTCGTACCCTATCCGCCCGGGGGACCGATCGACGCCACCGCTCGGCTGGTCGTGCATCGTCTCGGGCCCATGCTCGGTCAGAGTGTAATCGTCGAGAACCGTGCAGGTGCGGGAGGTGCGCTCGGGTCCAAGGCCGTGGCGGCTGCCGAGCCCGACGGCTACACCCTGCTGTTCGGGAATGCGAGCGCGTTCGTCGTGGGGCCAGCGGTGTACCGCTTGCGTGACTATGACATTCTCACCCATTTCACGCCGGTGGCCAAGATTACCGAGGGGTACGAGGTGCTCGTCGTGGCACCCGAGCTTCCAGCTGCCAACGTCCAGGAGTTGATCAGCTATGCCAAGGACAGACCGGGCAAGCTCAACTTCGGGTCTATGGGCTACGGCAACATGACCCACCTCGTTGCGGAGCTGTTCAAGCTGCGCACCGGGACGGATTTTCAGCATGTTCCCTACAAGGGATCGCCGGAAGCGGTGGCTGGCCTTCTCGCCGGCCAAGTACATATGCTGTTTGGCGACGTAGCAGGGCTCCTGCCGCATGTACGGGAAGGAAAGCTCCGCGCCCTCGCGGTCTCGAGTGCGACCCGCAACGCGCTGGCACCTGAGCTTCCGACCTTCGTTGAAGAAGCGCTGCCTGACTTCGTTGCGCTCACCTTCACCGGCGTTGTCGCGCCCGCAGCCACCCCGGCGGCTATTGTGAACAAGCTCAATGCTGCCATCAACGAAGCGGTGAAGCCGGCCGAGTTTGTCGCGGCAATGGCAAAGCTCGGGGCCGAGGTGCGCACCGGCTCGCCGGCGGAGTTCGCAACTTTTCTCGACCGTGAACGCAGCAAGTGGACGGATGTGATCACCCGCACCGGCATCAAGGCGGATTAACCGCGCGAAAGTGCGGCCGTGACACGGGAGGCCCCGAGCAATGCATCGACCGAGCGGCCGGTTACGGCGCAAGAGCGCGCCTACCCGCCCTACGCTTTGAGCATTTGTAAATCGACGGACACTGCTCAGGCCGAGCCCCAGACCTCGCGCGCGACCTCCACGACCAGACGCAGCTTCGCAATCTGCGCGTCGATGTCCATCGTATTGCCGCCGATGCCGCTGGAGAAGCCGCACTGCGGGCTCAGCGCCAGCTGCTCGAGCGGTGCGTATTTCGCCGCCTCGTCGATACGGCGCTTGAGCTCATCCTTATCCTCCAGCTTGCGGTCCTTCGTGGTCAGGAGCCCAAGCACCGCCACCTTTCCTTTCGGGAGCAATCGCAGGGGCTCGAACCCGCCTGCGCGTGCACTGTCGTATTCCAGGAAATAGGCGTCGACGCCAATCGCGTTGAACAGCAGCTCAGCGATTGGCTCATAGCCGCCTTCCGCCACCCAAGCACCCGCAAAGTTGCCGCGACAAAGATGCATGCACACCGTCATCCGCGGCGGGCGGCCGGCGATCGTATCATTCAGAAGCTTCGCGTAGGTCTTCGGCAAGGTCGCAGGATCCTCGCCGATATTGGCAACCTGCCGGCGCAGCTCTGGATCGCAAAGGTAGGCGAGGTTCACCTCGTCGATCTGCAGATAACGGCAGCCGGCTTGCGCAAGGTCGGCGATTTCGACGCGGTAGAGGCCGGCAAGATCGGCGTAGAATTCCGCCATATCGGGATAAGCGACGGGGTCGATGGCGTCGCGCCCCCCGCGGAAATGCAGCACGGTCGGCGAAGGAATCGTGATCTTCGGCAGAGCCCGCGCAATCGAGGCGAGGTACCTGAAATCATCCACAAAGATGCCGCTGCCTTGCGGCCGCGCAAGCTTGCCGGTGACCTGCAGGCTCGGTGGGCTATTCCCTTGCGTACCGTCCGCGGTGTGGAAGCGAACCGTCAGTTTCGAGGGGACCAAACGAACATTGTCGATCTTCAGCATGAAATCGCGGTGCCAGGACTGGCGGTTGTATTCACCATCCGTCACCAGCTTCAGCCCAAGGTCCTCCTGCATGCGGACCACGTCCTGGATCGCGGCCTGCTGAATTTGTTTGAGCACTTCGGGCTCAATCTCGTTCCGCGCAGCCTGCTCGCGCGCCGCGATGAGATTGCCTGGCCTTATCAAGCTGCCGACGTGATCGGCGCGGAAAGGTGGCTCCATTGCGTCCCCTTTCATTGCTTCTGTCGGGGCAAGTTAGCACACGCCCGCGATGCTCGCCGGCAGAGTGACCCGGAGCAAGCTCCCTGGGCCTTGCTTTCACCGCGCACCCGCTATTCGTTATGCAGGGCAACGCTTGGAGACGGTGATGAAAGCTGGAGTCGCGAGTGGGCAGGGCCTCGTCATACGCGAGATGGCGAAGCCCAGTCCCAAGCCCAACGAGGTGCTGGTGCAGGTAAGGGCGGCCTCGCTCAACCGGGCTGATCTCGCGGTCGCGCGCGGCATGCCGCATGGCCCGCAAAGCGGCGTCGGTGCACTCGTCGGATTGGAATGGGCGGGCGAAGTCATCGAATGCGGCACCGCGGCAGAGGGTGGCTTCAAACCGGGCGATCGGGTGATGTGCTCGGGCAGCGGCGGCTATGCCGAATATGCGGTCACAGACTGGGGCCGGGTCAGTCCCATCCCGGACGGGATGAGCTTCGAGACGGCGGCGACCCTCCCCGTTGCTCTGAGCACGTTGCACAACGCGCTGGTCACCGCCGGCCGCCTCAAGCCGGGCGAAGCCGTGATGATTCAGGGCGCAAGCTCCGGAGTGGGGCTCATGGGCCTGCAGATTGCCAAGCTCATGGGAGCGCAGGTCGTCATCGGCACTTCGACCAACGACGTACGCCGTGCACGTCTGAAGGAATTCGGTGCCGACCTGGTCATCGATACCCGCGAGCCGGATTGGCCGGAAGCAGTTCTTCGAGCGACTGGCGGAAAGGGTGTGAACCTGACAGTCGACATGTTGTCGGGTCCTTTGGTGGCGCAGACCATGCGTGCAACGGCGCTCCTTGGCCGCATCGTCAATGTGGGGCGACTTGCCGGCACACGCGCCGAATTCGACTTCGACCTGCATGCGTTGCGGCGCATCGATTACATAGGTGTGACCTTTCGCACCCGCACGCTCGAGGAGGTCCGTGAGATCGGGCGACGCATGCGCGCCGACCTCTGGCCGGCGGTTGCTGCCGGCAAGCTGAGACTGCCCATCGACCAGCATTTCTCGCTCGACGAAGCGCCGGCGGCGCAGCAGTTCATGCGTGACAACAAGCATTTCGGCAAGATCGTGCTGACGGTTTAGATATGACCGGCCGCAGGATGCTCGCGGGTGCTGCCTTGCTCGCGCTTCTCATGCCAGGCGCGCCGCTGCAGGCAGAGAGTGTTGCTGATTTCTACCGCGGGCAGACCGTGACCATCATTGTGAGCTCGAGCGCTGGAGGCGGGTACGACACAGTCGCGCGCACCATTGCTCGCTTTCTCGGTAAGCACATTCCCGGCAATCCGCCTGTGGTGGTGCGCAACATGCCCGGCGCAGGGGGGATGAGCGCAACAAATTATCTCTACAACCAGGCGGACAAGAACGGCGCGGTCATCGGACTCCTGCAGAACAACACACCATTCGAGCCTCTCTTTGGAACAAAGGAGGCGCGCTACGATCCCCGCAAGCTCAGCTGGCTCGGTACTCCGAGCTTCGAAACGGCCATGCTGCTCCTTTGGCACACGGCGCCGGTTGACAGCGTGACGCAGCTGAGAACGCGCGAGATCGCGGTCGGTGTGTCCGGAGCCAATTCCACCCCGGCGTTTTACGCGCGGCTTCTCAATGCAACGCTCGGCACAAGGATGAGGCTGATCAATGGTTATGCCGGACAGACCGAGGTGTTCCTGGCTATGGAGCGGCGCGAGGTCGACGGCCATCCCAGCGCCTTCTACAACTCGGTGCGCGCGATGCGCCCCGCTTGGCTGCGGGACCACCTGGTCAAGCCGATCGTGCAATACGGCCCGGAGAAGATCCCGGAGCTTGGAGATGTGCCGTTTGCACTCGACCTCGTGGAGAGCCGGGAGGACCGGCAGCTGATTGAGGCCGCAGTTGCGCCGCTTGCCGTCGGCCGGCCATTCGTGGCGCCGCCTGGCGTTGCGGGAGAGCGTATTGCGGCGTTGCGGGCTGCTTTCGCCTTCACCATGAACGAGCCGGAGTTTCTCGCCGAGGCAGAGAGACTTGGCCTCGGGCTGAATGCCGCTCGGACTGGCGCGGAATTGCAGGAGCTCGTCGAACGGGCTTATAGCAGCCCGCCAGGGGTGATTGAGCGGTTGCGCCAGCTGAACAGTCTGGCCATTCCCTGAAGCTCACCCGATCGGAGAGAGATTAATGTCGCGCAGGCTCGAGCTCACATTGGCGTGCGGTGACTACGAGATCATGCGCGCCTTGAAGGAAGGACTTGTTCGTCCGGAAGGTATCGAGCTTACCGTGCTCACCGACATGGCGGCCTCTCCGCGCCATTGGCGGTTCTTGCGCGAAGGTGAATTCGATGTCGCCGAAGTGTCCGGCTCCGGCTATATCGCGGCGCGTGACCGCGACTTGCCGTTCCGCGCCATTCCAGTGTTCCCGCACCGCCGGTTCCGGCACGGCTTCATCTTCGTCAATACCTCGAAAGGCATCAGAAAGCCCACCGATCTGATCGGGCGAAAAGTTGGCACCAAAGGCTTTCTCTTCACGGCGGGAGTATGGATGCGCGGCATCCTCGAGCAGGATTACGGCGTGCCGCACAAGTCTATCCACTGGTTGGCCGAGACCGACGAGGATGTCGATTTCACTCCCCCGAGCGGTCTCGACATTGTCCAGATCAGTGAGGATCAGTCGCTGGAGGATATGCTTGTTGCCGGCGAAATCGACGCGCTGTTCTCGCCCGACTTGCCTCGTCCATTGATGGCGGGGGACCCGCGCATCGGGCGTCTGTTCAGCAATTACAAGCAGGAGGAGATCGCCTTCTACCAGCGCACCGGCATTTTTCCGATCATGCACGTCATCGGAATCAAGCAGGAGATCGTAGAGCGCCATCCCTGGGTCGCGATCAACCTGTTCAAGGCGTTTGAAGCGTCGAAGCGTGCGGCGATGGAGCGTATGCAGAACCCGCGTATCGTCCCGCTTGCTTGGTATCGCGAAAGCTGGGAGGAGCAGGAGGCGGTCCTGGGCAAGGACCCGTGGCAATATGGGTTGACGCCGCGCAATGTCAGCAATCTCGAGCGGCTGGTGACCTATTTGCACGAGCAGGGCGTCATCAAGCGTCCCGTTGCGGCGCCGGACCTATTCCTCAACGTTTCGGAAGGACGCAAACGTAACGAGTTCCGCATTTAACGCCGACCGACCGCCGACCTGACGCCATCAGCGCTTTTTGATGCGAAAGACCAGCAACGTCCCCTCGCGCGTGCTCCCTTCCAAGGTGTCGCCGGTCTGGTTGAGCAGGTTGGGGATATCGACCGCGGCGAGGGGATCCGTGCATTCTGCCACCAGCAGGTCGCCGGATTGGATGCTGCTGAGCGCTTTTCGCACCCTCAGAGCGGGCAGGGGGCACTTAAGCCCACGCAGATTAATCACCTTCTCGGCCATGGCTTCGACCTGCTTCCATGGATCATCGCAATACTATAGTGGCAAGCTCAATGGTGACGCAGCCCGCCGACATCCAGCGGATCGCCAGGCTGACCCCGATCGCTGATGTGCTTGCGCGCATTGTTGCTTTGGTGCAGCCCGTCGAGGCGCGTCCAATCGATAAAGTTCGCGCCGGGCATGTTGTCGTGGATGCCGTCATACGGACGCCTTCTCCGCCCGTGCCGATTGCCCTGCGGGACGGATGGGCCGTGCCATCGGAGCTGACCAGTGATGCGAGCTCCTACGCGCCGGCACCAGTCCCCTCCGCGATCGCGATCGAGGTGGGGCAGGCTCTGCCCGGCGATGCCGATGCGGTCGCGCCCGCGGATTTGGTTGTGGCACGCGGCGGGATGCTGGAGATCACTGCGCCCGTCACCCCCGGCGAAGCGGTGCTCCCGGTAGGAGCGGATGCGAGGCCTGGCACTTTCGCCTTGCGCGAGCAACGCCGGCTGACGCGCGTGCAAGTGGCCGTGCTCACCGCGCTGCGTGGCGCAGCGCCCGAATTGCTCGTGCGTGAGCCGCGGCTATGTCTGGCGGTGGACCGCACCGGCGCCGATGCGATGATCGAGGCGACGGCCAATCTGCTGGCCGCCGAAGTTGAAGCGGCAGGGGCTACAGTGCGCGGCGGGCAGGGGGCGGGGCAAACCGTGCCCCTCGAGCAAGCTTTGCAGAACGAGAGCGCCGACGCGGTCATTGCGATTGGCGGGACGGGTAGTGGCGGAAGCGATCACAGTGTGCAGACGCTGGCGCGTCTGGGCCGGGTCGACGTGTACGGAATTGCGCTGTCACCTGGGGAAACGGCCGCTGTTGGTTTCGTCGGGAGCCGACCGGTGCTGCTCTTGCCCGGGCGACTCGATGCGGCGTTAGCCGTCTGGCTTGTGCTCGGGCGTCCGCTCGTGCGGTGTTTGGCGGGAGCGCTTGACGAGGAACAGAGCTGGCGTGCCAAGCTTTCTCGCAAAGTGAGCTCCACCCTCGGCCTCACTGAGCTCGTGCCGGTTTGCATGCGCGCAGGCAGCGTCGAGCCGACGGCCTCGGCCTATGTGCCGCTGTCGATCCTGGCGCAAGCGGATGGTTGGATCCTGATCCCGCCAGAGAGTGAAGGCTTTCCGGCCGGGACCGAGGTGAACGTAAGATCCTGGTCATGAGCGGCCCCTTGCAGCCCCAATCCGCCGAGCAGGATCTGATCGCCAGGCTCGGCCGTGCGGCGCGACAGGAGCAGTTTCTCGAGATCGTCACGGCTGACGAGGCGCGAAGCCGCTTCGCGGCGCACGCCGACTTCTCGCCGTTGCCGGCGGAAACCGTCCTGCTCGCGGATGCGCTCGGGCGCGTGCTTGCGGATGACGTCATTGCCCCGGTCGATGTGCCGCCATTCGATCGCGCGAATGTCGATGGTTTTGCTGTGCGCGCGGCCGATACGGCAGGCGCGGGCGCCAGCTCGCCACGTTCTTTGATCCTCAATGGCGAGGTGGTCGTCTGCGGACATATGCCGGCTCTCGATGTAACGCCCGGGACGGCGACGACAATCGCCACAGGAGGGGTGATCCCGCGCGGTGCCGATGCCGTGGTCATGGTTGAGCACACGGACGTTCAGCCCGTGAACGCTAGCCCAGCGATTGACGTGCAGCGTGCGGCCATCCCCGGCCAGTTCATCTCCTATGCCGGATCGGACATCGCGCGCGGCGAGACAGTGCTGCGTCGCCGCACCGAGCTCTCATCGCGCGAGATCGGCATGGCGGCCGCCTGCGGCATTGCCGAGCTACCGGTCGTGCGCAAGCCGAAGGTCGCCGTGCTCTCCACAGGAGATGAGCTCACATTGCCCGGCACGGCGCTTGCGCCCGCGCACGTTTTCGACAGCAACGGTGCCATCATTGCCGCCGCCGTCACGGAGGCCGGTGGCGACCCGCTGCCGATGGGAGCTTTCCCCGACAGCGAGCCGGCGCTGCAGGCCGCTCTGCGAGATGCACTGGAGCGCTGCGACATCGTTGTGGTGAGCGGCGGCACGTCAAAAGGTGCCGGCGATCTCTCACACCGCATCGTGTCGCAGCTGGGCGCACCGGGCATTCTCGTTCATGGTGTCGCTCTTAAGCCGGGCAAGCCGCTTTGTCTTGCGGTCGTCGCAGACAAACCGGTGGTGGTGCTTCCGGGGTTTCCCACCTCGGCCATTTTCACGTTCCATGCCTTCGTCGCGCCGCTGATCCGAGCGCGCGCCGGGCTTGCGCCGGAAGCTGCCCGCAGCGTGGAAGCTACCGTGCCGGTGCGTATTGCCTCGGAGCTCGGCCGCGAGGAATTCGTGCTGGTGGCACTCGTGGCTGCCGCTGATACAGCCGCCGCCCCGCTCGCCTTTCCGACCGTGAAAGGGTCAGGCGCCGTGACGAGCTTCTCGCAGGCGGACGGCTTTCTGGCGATCGACGCGCTCGCTTCTTCGCTCGATGCGGGTACGCGCACCCGCGTCACTTTGATCGGTCATTCACAGGCTGTTCCCGACCTCGTCCTGATGGGGAGCCACTGCATTGCCCTCGACGTGGTGCTCGGCGCGCTTGCCGAGCAAGGATTTTCCGCGCGCGCAATCGCCGTCGGCAGTGCCGGCGGTGTGACTGCGGCCGAACGCGGGCAATGCGATGTTGCACCGGTGCATCTGATCGATCCCGCAACGCAAGTCTATAATTCCCATCTGGTCCGTTCCGGGCTTGCGCTGGTGAAGGGCTGGCGGCGCATGCAGGGTCTCGTGTACCGCGATGGCGATGCTCGCTTCGCCGGGCGCGACGCGAACGAGGCTATTGCCGCGGCGCTTGCCGATCCGACATGCCTGATGGTCAACCGCAATGCCGGTGCCGGCACGCGGCTGCTGATTGATCAGCTGCTCGCGGGAAAGCGGCCTGGCGGCTACAGCAACCAGCCGCGCTCGCACAATGCGGTTGCGGCGGCCATTAGTCAGGGACGCGCCGACTGGGGTGTGGCCGTCCAGTCGGTGGCGCGGCTCTACGGCCTCGCCTTCATTCCGATCCTGCCAGAGCACTATGATTTTCTGCTGGTCGAGCAGCGTCGCGAACGAGCCGCGGTGCGTGCCTTCCTGGCTGCTCTCAAGGATGAGACGGTGCGTGAAAGGATTCGCGCTTTGGGTATGGATCCCGGGTAGCGCTCATCGTGCCTGGAGCAGGCCTCATCCGCCAGGGGCGAGCTTTTCCTCGATCTCGGTCATCAGCGGACGGGTAAGCCCCGCCTCGCGCAACTCGGCAAAATCCTCCAGAAGCACGGTTCGCCAGGATTTCGTTCCCTGCACATTCTGCTGGTCGCGATAGCGAAGGTAGACCGCGCGGGCTTCCTCCGCGCGTCCAAGAAACATGAGGGCGTGCGCGCGATTCATGATGATCCAGAGCGTTCCGGGAGAAAGCTCCAACGCCCGTTCTGCAGCTGTGAGAGCTCTGTTGAAATCCTCGGCAAAGACCGCGCTCCAGGAGACGCTGCTCAGCCGACTCGCGGTGGTAGGCCCCGCCCTTTTGTCCGACGCAATTTCATCTTGCTCGGCTTGTGCCGCGATGGCCTCGCGCAAAGCAAGAGTCTTACGGTAATAGCCGAGCGCTTCCGCACGTTTGCCGTCCGCCAGCGAAACGAGAGCGAGCCTGCGGTAGACGTAGATCAGATTGGTCTTTCGGCTGACGCTCTTGGGCTCGAGCGTGACGAGCTTCTCGCGCAGCTCGCGGCCCTTCTGGTAGTACGCCAGAGCCTCGGCGCGGTTGCCCTCTTTCATCAGCGCGTCAGCCAGCTGGATGTAGACGTAGGCAAGGCTGCTCTGACGAGTGATGCTGTTCGGCTCGAGCGTGGCGAGCTTCTCCCGCAGCTCGCGAGCTTTCTGGTAGTACACCAAAGCCTCGCCGCGCTTTGCATCTTGCATGAGAGCATCAGCGAGCTGGACATACGCGTAGGCAAGGTTGCTCTGTCGAGTAATATCGTTCGGCTCGAGAGCGGCGAGCTTCTCGCGCAACTCGCGGCCTTTATGATAGTAACCCACAGCCTCGGCAGTCTTTGCCTGCTTCATGAGTGCATCAGCAAGCTGGATGCAAACGTAGGCTAGACTGCCTTGCCGAGTGATATCGTTGGGCTCAAGAGCCGCGAGCTTCTCGCGCAGCTCAAGGCCTTTGCGATAGTAAGCCACAGCCTCGGCAGGCTTCTCCAGCTCGACCAGCGCATCAGCAAGCTGGACGTAAACGTAGGCCAGACTGCTCTGCCGGACCAGATTGTTCGGCTCGCGGGCGACGAGCTTCTCGCGCAGCACCCGCCCCTTCTCATAGTACACCACCGCCTCGGCGTACTTTTCATCCTTGCTGAGCGCATCACCAAGCTGGGCGTAGACGTAGGCGACGTCACTCTGCCGGTCGATATCGTTAGGCTCCAGAGCGAACAGCTTCTCGCGCAGCACCAGGCCTTTACGGTAGTAGGCCAAGGCATCGGCGCGCTTGCCGGCATCTAACAGTGCATTGGCGTATTCAACATAGATGAAAGCCAGGTCGCTCTGGCGGATCAGCCTCCCCGGCTCATCGGCTGCGTTCCTCTCGCGAAGGTCCATGGACTTTCGCAACAAGACCAGAGCGTCCTCGCGCTTCCCGTCTTGCAGCAAAGCCGTGGCCACCCTTTCGTAGACATAGGCGAGATCACTCCGCCGATCGGTGTTGTCGGGATCGGCAGCGACGATCAGCTCGCGGATGCCAATTACATTCTGATAATAGGCGAGAGCCTCAGCGCGCTTGCCGTTTGCCAGCAGGCAGTCCGCCATAACGCGGTAGGCAAGGCCTAGAGTGCGCTGCCACACAGGATTGTTCGGATCAGCAGCGGCAAGCCTCTGGCGCACAGCGAACCCGCGCTGCGCATAGGCAAGCGCCTGCTCGGGCTTTTTCTCCGCCAGCAATCCGTCGGCGAGCTCAGAATAGACGAAGGCGAGAGCGTCCTGCAGATCGGTATTGCCGGGCTCTGCCGTGGCAAGCCGTTCCCTGATCTCGCGCGCTTTCTCGTATGCGGCAATCGAATCGGCGCGCTTTTGCTTGTCGCGCAAGGACTCGCCCAGTCCAGCGTAGCAGGAGCCAAGCGATTGCAGGTTTGGAGGCGTCTTGCTCAGTGGTTCTATGAGAGATGCGCACTCGATGTAATAGTCGACGGCCTTTTGCTTGTCGCCGTCGCTGCGCTCGAGGGAGCCCAGATCCCGCAACGCGACCGCGACATCGCGCTTCGCCGACTCCACGTCGTAAGAAACGGAGAGCGGCTTTGTCCCGTCCGGCAGCAGCGACCGGCGCACGCGCAGTTGGTAATCGTAGAACCGACGTGCCCGGTCCACGTTGCGCAAGTCTTCGTACAGTCCACCCACCTTGCGCGCATGCCGCGCCATCCAATTGCGCGTCGGGATGGTGTCCTGCAGCTTGTAATAATCCACGGCCGTGTCCCAGGCGTGTTCGAACTCGACCAGAGCGGCCTGCATAGCTTTTCGCTTCGCCGGCTGTTCAGTCGTTCGCTCCCGCGCGCTCAGCACGACATCTCCCAGATTGTTGTAGAGGTCGACCAGGAGCGATAGCAGAGCGGTGGCTTGCGTATTGGCGAGCCGCGTTATGCCTGCGCGCAGGCTTGCCTCCGCTTCATCGAAGCGGGACGCTTTTCGCATGATGCCGGCTTGGCGAAGGTGGGCCGAGCCAACGAACCAGTGCGTCTGGTCGACATTGATGACACCCGGCGCGATCTCCTGCAAAAGGCCGATCGAGCGACCGACAGACCGCAGCGCCAATTCGGTATTGCGGCGCGCCTCCCACACCTGCGTAATGGCATCGAAAACGTCAAAGCCCTTCGAGACATCGTCATAACTTCGAGCTCGCCGGAGAAGCTCGGTCGCGATCTGCGTCGCTTCGTCGATGTAGCGCGAGCCGCCTTGAATGGCGCCTGCCTCACCGCGTCCACCGGATTCATCTGCGCCGGAACGGCTCGTCTCGGGCGCAGCACGTGTGGTCACTTTCGCCAAAATGACCAGCGAGAGCGCCTTGACGCTCATGAAGCGGGAATCATAGCCCGGTCCGCGCATTTCGTCGGCGAGGGTGATGATCTTGTCCATCAACGGACGCACCTGCTCGTCGAGGACCTTGTCGCCGCCGAGCGACTGGGCGTCGCTGCGCTCTACGAACTTGCTCAGAACCGGCATCAGGCTTTCCAATGATTCGCGCAGGCGATCGCGGTACGCCGTCAGCCGCTGGTTCTGCTCATCCAGCCGTTGATTTTGTTCCTCCAACTTCGCGGATTGGGCGGCGAGCTGCTGGTTTTGCTGCTCGAGCTTCTGGCTCTGCTCGGCTTCCCGACGCGCGTTTTCGTGCGCCACATAGGTGATGCTTCCCGCGATCGCGATCACCACCGCAATGGCGGCGGCCGCACGCATGAGGTAGCGCCGGCGCGTGCGCGCGAGCGAATGGCGCAGCTCAATGCTGCTTCGTTCCGCCTTCCCCTGACGTACGACATCAAGCAGCACATCGTGGATGAGCTCGACACGCGGTCCTTCCCGGCGCTCCTCGATGTGGAGCAGGCGACGCCGCACCAGCTCGTCGATCGCCCCCGGGGGTACGCCTTTGTCCGCCAGGAGCCGCTCCGCGCGCTCGCGCGCGATGCTGTCGCGG
This sequence comes from Xanthobacteraceae bacterium, assembly GCA_045811525.1. Lineage (GTDB taxonomy): Bacteria > Pseudomonadota > Alphaproteobacteria > Rhizobiales > Xanthobacteraceae > VAZQ01. The sequence continues at coordinate 35,987 of JBJMTV010000004.1, forward strand.
GCACCCGAATCGGTAATCAGCTGATCCTCAATGAATTCCCGCACGGCCCGGGGCTGGTCATTGAGCGCGCGCTCATAGAAAGAGCGCAGGATATCGCGCCGGCTCCGCTCCACGAGATCGGCACTGATCTCGCTCTGGCCCGCCGCCAGCCTGCGCTCGTTCAGCTCGCTGCAGAACAGGCTGAGCAGCGAGGACTCGACCTCCACGTCCTTGATCGCGGCGGCGCTGACATCACCGCCGGGCCCGCCACCGACCATGCTGACGATGCGCTGCGCGACAGCCTCGGTGACAATGCCCCGCCCCGGCTCGATCACGGCTTCCAGCGCCTGCGGCCCCTTCATGCGGGTCAGGCGGAACCGGTTACGGCCGAGCGATGGAGCAGTGGCGCGGAAGATCTCGAGTGCCGGGAGAAAGTCTTCGCGCATCGTAATCACGATGCGGTAATGGTCGCGGTTGAACATGTAACGCGCGACTTGATCGGGAGCCCGCTCGAGCCGCGCCTTCACCGCTGCCGGCGGCCGGTTCTCGGTCAAATCCGAGAGCTCGGTGATGAAGCTCTGGCATTCGGCTTTTCGTTGCGGGAGCCCGAGCGTGAACAGCTCCTCGAACTGGTCGAACACGATCACCGGAATGATCGGCTCGCCGGTGCGATCAATCAGCGCGAGCTCGCGCCGATGAAAATATTCCCACAATGTCTCCTCGAGCTCGATGCGTCTTGCAGCATCGAGTCCGGCCTCGGCAATCGCCGCATTGAGCAAGCGCTTGATCTGCTCGGAGGGCGCCGACGATTCGTGCGAATAGTCGATGCGCACGAGCACCGGCAGGTAGCCGTTCTCGCGCAAGCGCGGAAACAGTCCGGCCTGCAGCAGCGAGGTCTTGCCCAGGCCAGACTGCCCGAACAGCAGCGTCGTGATGCCGCGGCGGATGGACCGCAGCAACTCTTCCTGCTCGAGGCTGCGCCCGAAAAAGAAACGCTGATTGTGCTCGCGGAATGGAACGAGACCTGGCCAGGGATGCTGCTCGTCGACGAGAACCTCGTCGCGGTGCGCAGCTGGTATGGCGGAATCGCTCATCGACTATTCAGATGTAGGACTTCAGGGCGTGAATGAATGACGGGGTGACTTGTCCTCCGGGCAGCGCCTGCCCGGTCAAGGTGCGGAATTGCTGCGGCACACGCCGGAAACGACCGGTATTGCCGTCGTCGCTGTCGATAACCACCGGGACGATGAATACGTCACCCGGATTGAAACGGGCAAGCCGGTTGACGGCGTGATTCCACTCAATGCGGAAGTAGCCCTCCTTGAAGTCCTCGGTGTTTTGGGAAAGCAATGGAATGAACAAGGAGCAGCGGCTGATCTCATCCTGGATCCTCACGTCGAAGGCGGCGCCGCCACCGAGCTGCTCAGTGTCGATCCAAACCGAGAAGCCTGCCGCCTCGAGCCCTGCCTTGAGCGTCAGGGCAGCGTCCCGGTCACGATGCATATAGCTTATGAACAGTGGATCGGCGCTGATTTTCGTCGATTCTGCCACCGTCACGGATGGCTTCGGCACGGCCGAGTCCTGGCCGAAACGCTCTTTCCATCGCAACCAGAGCTGCTCGATGAATTGCGGAGCGCCGCCCGTGAAAACCTTGGTGCGGGTGCTGAAGTCGGAGAGAAAGCTGACGAGCGTCGCGTCCGCCGAGCTTCGCTCGTCGGCAAGGATCTCGTAGACCTTGCGTGTTGAGGAGAGCCGCGTGGCTTTGGCCGAGCGCAGGAAGAGCCGCGCGACCCAGTCCGGTAGGTTCGCGCCCAGCATCAGCAGGTGCCTGCTTTTGAGCTCATCGAAAAGCCGTTCCGGCGGGTTCTCCTGGAGCGCGAATACGAACTCGAGAAAGTCCTCGTCGGAGAGCACGTACTCGTTGGGAATGCACGACGCACGTCCGAGCAGGTGGAAAATGGTCGCCGAAGACTGCTTGACGCGAACCGGGTCGATATCGCTTACTGCATTGGGGGCATAGGCGACGACGTCGGCCTTCTGCTCGCCGTTGGAACGCTCCTGGTTCACGGCGATTTCCAGCAGAGGATCGAACGCCGTCGTGACGAACATCTTGAAGTGTGAGATCTGCGCCAGCTGGCGCAACGCATCGGGCGGAACGAAAACGCTGCGGTCCTGGACTATCTCTCCGGTCTTGGCATAGAGGACATCGAGGTCATCGGGACGGTTCTCGCGCAGGTAGCACGAGACAATGTCGTTGAGCATCGGATTGGGCGGGACATCGTGCAACGACAAGCTCTGGGCGAGACGTTCGGCGACGTACTGCTGCAGCGCCATCTGTCGTCCATCGACAGTGATGGTGGACAGCGCCGGCCCAACGACCGGGATCACCTCGCCCCGCTCGATGTAGCCGAGCAGCAACGCCCATAGGCCGTCGTCCCACAGGGATCTCTTCAAGGCGGGCGCCGGACTGACATTCATGGTAACGCGCACCTGAAGTCGTGGTCAGAGGCGGCTCGCATCCGCCGCCTTGCCGCATCCTTGCCGACGCAGCTCGCAGAGAGGGATTCGTGCGTTTCCAGGCGCACGCGGGCAAGTATAATGAGATCGTATGTCTCCGTCAGCAGTCGTGGGCTGGTCCAGGCCTCCCTTGCGCCAATCCAGTTAACGTCGATCCAAGCCTCAGAAGGTGGCAAACCATTGGGTTGGCAAACGGAAATCGCTGGGAGGAACGCTGAGGCGAGCCGCGAGCCACGCCAGTGACGGTGGCCAACGCGCCTCCCGACTCTGTGCTGCGAAATGAGCCCCTCGACTGGACCGCGCTGCTAATCGGCGTGCCTGTGGTGCTGGTGATCTGGCTGGCGCTGGTGCCACTGGTGTTCCTCCTATGGCACAGTTTCTTCACGGCGCATACGGCCGCCAATCCGGCGCAGCTCACGTTCGAGAACTTCCGCACGGCCTATGCCAGTGCCGAGAACGCCCTCCTGCTGGTGAACTCTTTGCAATTCGCGAGCGGGGCAGCAGCGCTGGCCCTGGTCCTCGGTACGTTTCTGGCGTGGGTGAGCGAGCGCACCAACACCCCGTTCAAGAGGGTCTCGTTTGCCCTTGCCGTCATACCACTCGTCATTCCTGGGATCCTGTTCACGTTGGCCTGGATGCTGCTCGCGAGCCCCAATACCGGGCTGATCAATCTCGTGTTGCAGAAGCTCACCGGCAGCCGCGCGGTGTTCGTAAATGTCTACAGCATGACGGGCATGATCTGGGTCGATGGTTTGCACTATTCGCCCATGGCCTTTCTGCTGATGAGCGCTGCTTTTCGCTCCATGGATCCTGCTCTCGAGGAGCAGGCAGCCATGAGCGGGGCCTCGCTGGCGCAGGTCCTGCGCCGTGTCACGCTGAAGCTGACTTGGCCGGCGGCTCTCGGCGCGCTGCTGGTTCTGTTTGTGCGCGGGATCGAGTCTTTCGAGGTCCCGGCGCTGCTAGGCCTGCCGGTCGGCATCCACGTCTATACGTCCTCCATCTATCAGGCGATCCACCACTATCCGAGTGAGATTGGATTGGCCGCAGCTTACGCGCTCGCTCTTCTCGTTCTCACCTCGCTGGGCATTTATGTCCAGTCGCGGCTCTCGCGGCACGACGCCAGATTCGCCACGGTGACTGGCAAAGGCTTTCGCCCGCGGACGATTGATCTAGGCCGCTGGCGCTATCTCACGGCAGCAATACTGATCCTCTATTTCTCGGTCGTCGTGTTGCTGCCGTTCCTCGTTCTGCTCTGGTCTTCAACGCAAAGCTTTTACGCTGCTCCCTCGCTTGCGGCGTTGAAGACGGCCAGCCTGGAAGCGTATCGCGCCGTCCTGCGCAATCCGCAGCTTCCGGGCGCAGTATGGAACAGCCTGGTCCTGGCGCTCGGCAGCGCCGTGCTGGTCATGCTGTTTTCGGCGGTGATCTCCTGGATCGTCATCCGCACGCGAGTCCCAGGGCGCTGGCTGCTCGACAGCATGGCCTCGCTGCCGCTGGCGGTGCCGGGCCTGGTGCTTGGGCTCGCTGTCATGGTGTGCTACCTGACAATCGACATCGGCATCTATGGCACGCTCTGGATCCTGCTCCTCGCCTATGTGACCCGGTTTCTTCCCTACGGGATGCGCTACAGCTCCGCCTCACTGCTGCAGCTGCACAAAGAGCTCGAGGAGTCAGCAGCAATGAGTGGCGCGGGGTGGGGTACGGCGTTCCGTCGCATCGTTCTGCCGCTGCTCAAGCCGGGGCTGCTCGCCGGCTTCATCTACGTGATGATCGTCTCGATCCGTGAGCTGTCGAGCTCGATCCTTCTTTACACGCCTGGCACCGAGGTCGTTTCCATCATGATGTGGGAGCTGTGGCAGAATGGAGAGTATGTCGAGCTTTCGGCCTTCGGCGTCATGCTCATCGCCGCGCTGCTCTGTCTCGTCGTAACGGCGCAGATCGTCAGCCGGCGGTTCGGAATTGCGGAAGCCTAAGCCGGGGAGCCTGAATTTGGTGCGTGGACCCGGAACCCTGCGCGGGCCGACGGCAATACGCTATATTGCGCGTGTTGCGCTAAGCGAGTAGCGCGGCAGATATTGAACTGGATGCGCTGCCGGAGCAGAGATCGAAGGAGACAGACGCAATGGCGAAGGACGCCGTCGTTTCAGCAGATCTGGCGAAGAAGTTCGCCACGGAGAAGGATACCCCCTACCTGCGCTGGGTGCGCAGCGAAGGCCTTGACATCATCGACGCCCATTATGTGGCCAACCTGCGCACTGTGGATTTAAAGCCCTGGCCGAGGCGCGGCGGTGCCGGCGTCTATATCAACCATGAGGCGTCCCGCACTTCCAACGATTGCTACGTCTGCGAGATCCCGGTCGGCAAAATGCTGGCGCCGCAACGCCAGCTGTTCGAGGAGATGGTCCTTGTGCTCAGCGGCCGCGGCTCAACCACGGTCTGGAACGATGCCGGTGCACGCATCACCTTCGAATGGAAGGCTGGCGCGATGTTCGCCATTCCACTCAATTGTTGGCATCAGCATTTCAACGGCTCGGGCCGCGAGCCCGCGCGGTTTGTTGCGGTCACCAACGCGCCGCCCGTGATCAATCTTTATGAGGACATCGAGTTCGTCTTCAACACGGCGCACGATTTCAAGAGCCGCTTCAACGGCGAGCCCGATTATTTCACTGCCAAGGGCGAGCAGAAGGGGTTGCTGCTGGTGACCAATTTCGTAGCTGATGCGGTCAATCTTCCGCTGATCAGCGCGAAGGAGCGTGGGGCCGGGGGCGGGCACATCCGCTTCAACATGGCCAAAGGCTCGATGAACAGTCACATCTCGCAGTTTCCCATCGGCACCTACAAGAAGGGCCATGCGCATGGACCCGGCGCCCACGTGATCATCCTTTCAGGCCAGGGCTATTCGCTCATGTGGCCCGAAGCCGACGAGCCGCGCCGCTACGATTGGGAGGTGGGAACGCTGATCGTGCCGCCGAACATGTGGTTTCATCAGCACTTCAACACGGGTGGCTCGCCTGCGCGCTATCTCGCCTTCAAGCACGAGGGTGTGGCGGTCCGCAACGGGCAGGGGGTGCCAAAGGCATGGATCAGCCGGCGCCTTGGGGGCGACCAGATCGACTATGCCGACGAATCGCCTTTCGTACGCAAGATGTTCGCTGACGAGTTGGCGAAAAATGGGCTCGCTCCGCGGATGGATCAGGCCTACGCGCAGGAGCGCGCGGACCTGGCGCCGCCAGTCGCGCGCACCGCTTAAAAGCACGCGGCGTCGCTGCAGCGGCATGCGCCAGCCCTGCAGCACCTGTCCATCGTTACGAGCGCAGCAACCGCAGGGCCGAGCGCAGCCTATGGGCGGGCTCACGCGGTTCACGCGTGCCGCCTAGCCACCGGTGCAGCTTGTCGAGCATGAGGTAGATCACCGGCGTGGTGTAGAGCGTAAGCAATTGCGACACGAGAAGCCCGCCCACGATCGTGATGCCGAGCGGCCGCCGCAGCTCTGATCCCGGGCCGGTGGCGATGACCAGCGGTAGCGCTCCGAGGAGCGCGGCGAGGGTCGTCATCATGATCGGCCGAAACCGCTCGAGGCAGGCTTCGAAGATGGCGCGCTCCGGCGCGAGGCCGCGCCGGCGTTCGCCCTCCAGAGCGAAGTCAACCATCATGATTCCGTTCTTCTTGACGATGCCGATCAGAAGAATGATGCCAACGAACGCGATCAGCGATAGCTCGGTCTGAAAGATCTGCAGCGCCAGGAGAGCGCCCAGCCCGGCCGAAGGAAGCGTGGAAATTATCGTGAGCGGGTGCGCAAGGCTCTCGTAGAGAACGCCGAGAACGATATAGACCGCCAGCAGTGCCGCGAGAATGAGCAGGGGTTGCGCGCCGATCGACTGCCGGTAAGCGCGCGCGTCCCCGGCGAACTCGGCATGCAAGGTGTCGGGGATATGCATCTCCGCCACAGCCTGGTCTATTCGCCGCGTCGCCTCCTCGATCGTGGTGTTGTCGTCGAGGCCGAAGCTGATGGTAATAGCGGGAAACTGTCCCTGGTGATTGACGACCAGCGGTGAGAGGCCTCGCGTTATCTTGGTCACTGCCGTCAGCGGCACCTGTATGTTGTTCGCGCCGCTCACATAGATGCGAGTGAGGTCGGTCGGGTCGCGCTGATATTGTGGATCGATCTCCAGCACCACGCGATATTGATTGCGTTGGGTATAGAGCGTCGAGACCTGCCGCTGCGAATAGGCATCGTTGAGGGCGTTGCCGATGTCCTGCACCCGGACGCCCAGACGGGATGCGGCAACCCGGTCGATCGATATGCTCACCTCGAGCCCGCCCTGCTCACGATCCGTGGACACATCGACCAGGCCGGCCACCGTCTGAGCCTTGGCATAGATCCGCGGCGCCCACTCCAGCAGCTCGGCATAATCGGAGTCCCACAGCGTGTACTGATAGGACGAGTCACTGGTTCTGCCGCCGACCCTCACGTCCTGCATCGGGAAGAAGAATACCCGCAACCCTGGGATATTCGTTGCTTTCAGCCGCAAGCGGGTCGCGACCGCCTGAGCGCTCACACTGCCGCGCTCGGCCAGCGGTTTGAGACTGATGAAGAGCGAGCCTCGGTTTACCGATGCGCTGAAACCAGAGGTGCCTATGTTCGACCCGACATTGGCGACGGCTGGGTCGGCACGCACGATCGCCTCGGCCTTCTGCTGCAGGTCGTACATCGCCTGGAACGACACCTCTGTGGATGCTTGCGTCCCACCCCAGATCAGCCCCGTATCGTCCTGCGGGAAGTAGCCCTTTGGCGTCCGCACATAGAACAGGCCGGTCACAAAGAGCGTTGCAGCCATGACCAGCAGCGTGAGCGCACGATGGTTGAGCACCGCGCTCAAAGTGCCGGCATAGATCCGCATCATGGCTCTGAGCACGCGTTCCACGGCGCGATCGAGCCAGGTAGCGTCGAGCGACGGCGGCTTGCGCACGAAATGCGCGCAGATCATCGGTGTGACCGTCAGCGATACGGCGGTTGAGATGGCAATGGCGAAGGCGAGAGTGACCGAGAATTCGCGGAAGATGCGACCGACCACGCCGGTCATGAACAGGAGCGGGATGAAAGCCGCCACCAGCGATATGCTGATCGCCAGAACGGTAAAGCCGATCTGCTGTGCCCCTTCCATCGCCGCGCGCAACGGCGACATTCCCTTCTCGAGATTGCGAAAGCAATTCTCGATCATGACGATGGCGTCATCGACGACGAATCCGACGGAGACCGCAAGCGCCATCAGCGACAGGTTGTCAATCGAGAAGCCTGCGACCCACATCATGGCGCAGGTGCCGGCAAGCGACAGCGGCACTGTCACCCCGGCGGCGAGAGTCGCCGCAGTGCGCCGCAGGAACACGAACACGACGAGCATGACGAGACCGATTGTCGCTAGCAAGGTGAGCTGCATGTCGCGGACGCTCGCGCGGATGGTCCGCGTTCGGTCGGACAGCACGGTGATGTCGATGTCGGCGGGTATCCACTTTTTGATCTCGGGGAGGAGATCGTAGACGCGGTCGACCGTCTCGATCACGTTCGATGTCGCCTGTTTCTGAATGACCAGCAGCACCGAAGGTTGACCGTTGAACCAGCTCGCTGAGCGGCTGTTGCGCACTCCGGCCTCGATCGAGGCCACCGCCGACAATCGCACCACCGTCCCATTGGCGCTGCGCACGATGACCGGATCGTAATCGGCCACGGTACGCAGCTGACGATTGGAGGAGATGGCGAGGGAGCGCTCGTTCCCGTCGAGGACGCCGATCGGCCCCACTGCATTGCTGTTGGCGATTGCGGTGCGCACGTCCTCCATCGACAGTCCCATGGAGGCAAGTGCGATGGGATTGACGCCGACCCGGATCGCCGGTTGCTCGGCGCCGTTGACCGTCACCTCCGCCACACCCTCGATCTGCGACAGCCGCTGCACGATGACGGTATCGGCCGCGTCGTAGAGGGCGCTGGCAGCAATCGTCTTTGAGGTCAGCGCCAGAATCATGATCGGTGTCGCGGCCGGATTGGACTTGCGGAACGAGGGCCGTGACGGCAGGTCGCCAGGAAGATCTGTCTGCGCAGCATTGATTGCGGCTTGCACGTCGCGTGCGGCGCTGTCGATATTTCGGTTGAGATCGAACTGCACCGAGATGCGGGTGATCCCGAGCGAGCTGCGCGAGGTAAGCTCGCTGACGCCGGGGATCTCGCCGAGACGGCGCTCGAGTGGAGCCGCAACGGTCGCTGCCATGATCTCCGGGTCGGCGCCGGGACGGCTCGCGGTGACACTGATGGTTGGGTAGTCGACCGATGGCATGCTGGCCACCGGCAGAAAACGGTAGGCAATGGCGCCAATGAGGAGCAAGCCAACTGCCAGCAGCGTCGTGCCTACCGGTCGCCGGATGAAGGGTTCGGAGAAGCTGTCGACGCTCATCCCGCTCACTCCGCCGCGCGCTGCTGCGAAGGCTCCGGCTCATCCGGTAGCGCGAGCTCGGTCTGCAGCGGCTGCGCTCCGGACAGGCGCCCGGCCAGGCGCTCCATGAGCAGATACACGACAGGCGTCGTGTAAAGGGTGAGCAGCTGGCTGAGCAGCAGCCCGCCGATGATCGTGATGCCGAGCGGGTTGCGCAGCTCCGACCCGGTCCCTTGTTCGAACGCGAGCGGAACGGCGCCGAACAGCGCGGCCAGTGTGGTCATCATGATCGGCCGGAACCGCAGCAGCGAAGCTTGGATGATGGATTCTCGCGGCGTAAGTCCCTGCTTGCGCTCCGCCTCAAGGGCGAAGTCGATCATCATGATCGCGTTCTTCTTGACGATGCCCATGAGCAGCACGATGCCGATGAGAGCAACAACCGAGAGATCATAGCCATAGAGCATCAGCGCCAGCAGAGCCCCCACACCCGCCGATGGCAATGTCGACAGAATCGTGAGCGGATGGATGAAGCTTTCGTAGAGCACGCCGAGCACGATGTAGATGGCGATCGCCGCTGCGAGGATCAGCCAGGGCTGCCCATTGAGGGACTTCGCGAACTCCGCAGCATCGCCGGAATAATGGCCAACCAGCTGCCGCGGCATTCCGATCTCGCGCTCGGCTTGCGAGATGACGCTCACCGCATCGCTCAAGGCTGCGTCGGGTGCGAGGTTGAAGCTGATGGTGACAGCCGGGAATTGCTCCTGATGGGCAATGACCAGCGGGGCCGTGCCATGCTCGAACCGTGCAATCGCACTGAGCGGCACCATTGGGCTGCCGGAGATCGAGGAGATGATGGCCGGGGCGTTCGACGTGAGCGAGGTTGCCTGGGCCTGTGCCGCGATGCCGGCAGCCGGCACGTAGAGCCTGGTCAATGAGGCGGGGTCATTTTGATACTGCTGCGCCGCCTCAAGGATGACGCGATACTGGTTGGCCTGGCCATAAATGGTCGAAATCTGCCGCTGCCCAAACGCGTCACTCAGGGTGTCGATGATGGTTTGCATGGACACGCCGAGGCGCCCGGCGGTCTCGCGATCGACCTCGACCTGCAGCCGGAATCCGTTCTCCTGCGCCTCCGAGGCGACGTCCCGCAGCTGCGGCGCTGATTGCAGGTTTTGCGCAAGGCGCTCAGCCCAGTCGTTGACCTCGCGACTGTCGGTACCAGTGAGAGTGTACTGGTATTGCGCGCGGCTGAGCCGGGTCGAGATTTGAATGTCCTGCACCGGCTGAAAGAACACCATGACGCCGGGAATTCCCGCGACGGCGTGCTGCAGCCGCTCGATGACAGTCATGACCGAGGTCTTGCGCTCGTCACGCGAGCGCAGCGTAATCGCGAGCCGTCCGGCATTGGGGCTGGCGTTGATCGGGGTTACGCCGATCACGGAGACAACACCGGTGACCTCAGGCTCCTTGCGAATGGCGCTTTCGACGACTGCCTGCAGGCGCTTCATCTCGGCGAAGGAAACCTCCTGGCCGCCTTCCATCACGGCAAAGATCAGGCCGGTGTCCTGCAGCGGCAGGAATCCCTTTGGAATGATGATGTAGAGCCACAGCGTCGCCGCCAAAGTGGTGCCGGTGACCAGGAGCGTGAGCATCTCGTGCCGTAGCACCCATTCCAGGCTGCGCCGATAAAGCTCGACCCACCAGTCGACCACATGCTGAAACCTGCCGATCGCGGCGCCCGTGGCTGGTTCATGCGCGGTCTTCCGCAGGAGCCGGCTGCACATCATCGGCGTGAGCGTCAGTGAGACGACCGCCGAAGCCACCACCGCAATGGTGAGCGTGAGCGCAAATTCGCGGAACATGCGTCCGACCAGGCCGCTCATGAACAGCAGCGGAATGAACACGGCAATCAGGGACAACGTGAGCGAGATGACGGTGAAACCGATTTCGCTCGCGCCGCGCAAAGCCGCCTCGAATGGATTGTCGCCGTCCTCCATGTGCCTGACGATGTTCTCGATCATGACGATCGCATCGTCGACGACGAAGCCCGTGCCGATGGTCAGTGCCATCAGCGACAGATTGTCGAGCGAGAACCCGCAGAACCACATGACGCCGAAAGTGGCGATCAGCGAGAGGGGCAGGGTGATGGCCGCGATGATGGTCGCGCGTATTGTGCGCAGAAAGAGCAGCACCACGGTGATGACCATGGCCACACTGAGCAGCAGGGTAAATTGCACGTCGCGCACCGAGGCGCGGATGCTCGAGGTCGCGTCATGCACCACAGTCAGCGAGGCCCCCACCGGCATCGAGCGCTGCAACCTGGGCAGCTCCTTGCTGACCCGTTGCACCGTCTCAATCACGTTGGCCCCGGGCTGGCGCTGCACGTCGATGACAATGGCGGGCTTGCCGAGGTACCACCCGCCCACCTTGCTGTTCTCGAGGCCGTCAACGATTTCCGCGATGTCCCTGAGCAGCACCGGAGCCCCATTGCGGTAGGCGACGATAACTGTGCCGTAGGCGGCGGCGGCGGTGATCTGGTCGTTCGCCGAGATGGTGTAGGACTGGTGCGCCCCGTCGAGCGCGCCTTTCGGGCCTGCGACATTGGCTGCGACGATGACATTGCGCAGCTCTTCAAGCGAGATGCCGTAATTGGCCAAGCGCGCAAGATCGGCCTGGATACGGATTGCCGGCTTGATGTTGCCCTGCACGGTCACCCGGCCGACTCCGGAAACCTCGCTCAGCCGCTGCGAGATCAGCGTGTCGGCGATGTCACTCAGCGCGCGCAGCGAGATGGTATCGGAGGTAATCGCGAGCGTGACGATCGGCGCATCCGCTGGGTTCACCTTCGAGTAAACCGGCGGGTAGGGCAGATTGCGCGGAAGCGAGGCGCCGGAGGCGTTGATAGCTGCCTGCACGTCCTGTGCGGCGGCGTCGATTTCACGACCGAGATCAAACTGCAGCGTGATCTGGCTGATGCCGAATGACGACGAAGACGTCATCAGCTGCAGCGACGGGATCTGCCCGAAATTGCGCTCAAGCGGGGCAGTCACCAGAGAGGTCATCACGTCGGGGCTGGCGCCCGGCAGCTGGGTGGTGACCTGAATGCTGGGAAAATCAACCTGCGGCAGTGAGGCGACGGGTAGCCAGAGATATCCGAGCACACCGCCGAGCATGACCGCTATCCCGAGCAGCGAGGTCGCGATCGGGCGCCGGATGAAGGGTGAGGACACGCTCATGGGTTGGCCGCCGCGGGCGCGCCTGACGACGAACTGCGTTTTCCCTTCTCGCCACGCTTCCCGCGGCTCGGCTCCGGCGTGGACCCCTGCGGCTGCCCTGCCGTCACCTGACCGGCATCCTCCGCCCGCGCCGCCGTTATGCTCGTGCCCTCGGTCAGACGGGCAAACCCGGTGGTCACCACACGTTCGCCCGCCTGCACGCCCTCACCGATGACCGCCTGCACGTCGTCCTGCTGGCTGATGCGCGCGCGTCTTACGGTCACGGTGTTGTCGTCGCGGATGATGTAGACAAATGTGCCATTGGGCCCGCGCTGGATGGCAGCCGTAGGAACAACCACGACCTGGCGCAAGGTTTGGATCAGCACCCGTACATTGACGAACTGGCCGGGCCAAAGCTGCAGGTTCGTATTGGGAAACTCTGCCTTGAGCTTGACCGTGCCGGTGGTCTGATCGACCTGGTTGTCAATCACCAGCACCTTGCCGCGGTCGAGCGGTTTTTTGTTGTCGGCTCCGAAGGCGTCGATCGGCAGCGGCCCCTCGCTTAAACCGCGCGTCAGCTCTGGCAGATCCTGCTGCGGCAGGTTGAAGAACACAGCGAGAGGCTGCACCTGGGTGATGACGACAATGCCGGTTGCATCCTGCGCCCGCACCAGATTTCCCTCGTCGACCAGGCGTATGCCGGTGCGGCCGGCAATCGGAGCGATCACGTCAGTATAGGAGAGAATGGCGCGGGCGTTGTCGATTGCCGCCTGGTCGAGACGGACCAGTGCCTCGAGTTGCGCGACGAGCGCCCTCTGCGTGTCGAGCTGCTGCTTGTTGATGGCATTGGTCGAGGCAAGGCGCGTGTAGCGTTCGAGATCGAGTCGGGCGTTGGCCAATTGTGCCTCGTCCTGCCCCTTCTTGGCGGCCGCCTGGTCATATTGCGCCTGATAGGTGACGGGGTCGATCTTTGCGAGCACGAAGCCCTTGGGCACCTCCTGTCCCTCGGTGAACGAGATGTTGATGATCTTGCCGTCGACCTGCGGGCGCACGGTCACGGTATTGAGCGCGCGTGCGGTCCCTACCCCATCGAGATAGACGGGGACGTCCTGCGCCTTCGCGACGGCGGCGAGCACCGGGACCGGGTCGTTCGTGGGAGCGCCGCCTCCTTTGCGCAGGCCCCCTTTGGCTGCGAACGGGAGTTGTCCTTGCCACTGTGGCGCGTAATAGGCGGCGGCCACGGCTGCGGCGACCAGCGCAATGACGAAGAGGCCGGAAAGGCGCCGCTTCATTGGATTACAGCGCTGCCTGCTGCCGCTCCGGGCGGCAGCCATGCCCCGCCGAGTGCCTGAAACAAGCTGAGTACGGCCTGCAGCCGCAACAGGCGAACCTGAACGCGCACATCCTCAGCGGTGAACAAGGTCTGCTGCGTCTGCAACACGGTCACAAGATCGACAGTTCCCTCGCGCAGCCTCGTCTCCGCGATCTGGAACGCTTGCCGCGACGTGTTCACCACGACCTGCTGCAGGCGCTCCCGTTCAGCATTATCGGCGATCGCTATCAGCGCATTTTCGACGTCGCGAAATGACACCAGAATGGTCTGGCAGTACGCCTTCTCCAGCTCGAATTGGCGACCCCGTGCAAAATCGAGCGCGCCGCCGAGGCGAAAGCCGTCGAGCAGTGGCTGTGCCACGTTGACCGCCAAATTGTAAAAAGCGGTCTGCGGGGTGAACAACAGCTTCAGGACCTGGCTTTCGTAACCACCTTGTCCGGCAAGCGAGATGCTCGGGAAGAATGCAGCGCGGGCGGACTCGACGCTGGCATCGGCCGATGCGAGCCGCGCCTCGGCAGCGCGAATGTCCGGGCGCTGCAGCAGCAGCTCCGAAGGCAAGCCGGGCGTCACAGCAGGAATGCGCAGTTTGTACAGGCTCCCGCCCTTTATCGTGAGCTCGGCCGGTGCGCGGCCGATCAGAACTGCCAGAATGGCGATGCTCTGGCGCAGCGTCTGATCGAAGACCGGCAGTGTCGCACGCACCTGCGCGACGAGACTCTCCTGCTGGGCGATATCGAGCTGCGACGCGGTGCCGGCCTCGAACCGTTGCCGGATCAACGTGAGAACACGCGTCGAGGCATTCAGATTTTCACGGGCAATGCGCAGCCGGTCCTGCGAGGACAGGACCTGGAAATAGGCCGTCCCCACCGATGCAATGGTGGACAGAACAACCACTTCCTTGTCGAAGCGAGTGGCAACCGCCGCTTCCTGCGCAGCTCGCGATGCCGCCCGGTTCTTGCCCCAGAAATCGATTTCGTAGGCGGCATTGAGTGCCACCCGGTAGTCCTCGCGCTCGGACCCGCCGGGAGGCTTCAGCTTGGTTGCGCTTCCCGCAAAATCGACCGTCGGCAGCAATGGGGCGCCCGCAATCGTGCTCTGCGCGTCTGCCTGCATGATGCGGCCGATGGCCGCGCCGATGTCCAGGTTGGACGTCTGCGCCTCCTCGATCAGACCGGTAAGCTCGGGCGAACGAAAACCTCGCCACCAATCAAGCGCGGGCGGTGCAGAGACTCCGCGGCCCGCGCGATAGTTGACAGGAACCTCGACGAGGAGCTCGGGCCGCTCAGTGAACATGCAAGCAGAGAGCATCTGCACGAGAGATAATCCGAGAACGGCCATGGTGAAGCGGTGGAAACGCGAGCGACGAACGCGTTGGGCGCAAAGCGCCCGGGCGGGGATGCGCAGATCCTCGGGGATGCGACCGATCTTCAACGCTACCGACACCCGCACAACGGGGTATTCGCGTCATGGGCCACGCACGCTTTCCCCCGGCCACCCAGCCAGCGGAACATATGCTATCAGGCCGGCATGGCGCGACCCACTTAATAAACGGAAAGGTTCGCCCCGAGCGACTCGCAGGTCGCTCCGTTGTCCCCCTAATACTTTGATCTCACGTGATATTCTCGGTCAGGCGGCGATGCCCGCCTGCGTCGGCGAGCGCGCCGCGAGGTACCAGTCGAGTATCTCGGCGCCGTTCCAGTGCAGCACGCCTTCGAATCGACGCACATGGTCGTACACCGCTTCCAGGTACTTCATCCGATGCGGCTGCCCACTGATATAGGGATGGATTGCCAGCGCCATCACCTTGGCGCGCTTCCTGCCTTCGGCATAGAGGCACTCAAATTGGTCGATTGCGCGGCGGGCGAGATATTCGCTCTCGTGGTGCTGGACGATCATCATGGCGATGTCGTTGATCTCGACGGTGTAAGGCAGCGTCACGAGCGGACCGCGAGCGGTGCGAATGGTGGTGGGCTCGTCGTCATAGACCCAATCCGCGATATATTTCACGCCCGCATCGACCAGGAGCTCCGGCGTATCCAAGGTCTGCGTCAAACCCGGGCCCAGCCATCCCACCGGCCGCTTTCCGGTGAATTGCTCGAGGACCTCCATGGAGCGTCGGATCATCGACCCCTGATCATCGACTTTGTGGATCGGCATCTGATCGTAGCCATGACCCATGAATTCCCAACCCAGGCGCTTGGCCTCCTCGGCAACGCGCGGGTAATCCTCGCAGGTGCGTGCGTTGAGCGCGAGCGTTGGACGAATACCCAGCCGCTCGTACAGCTCGAAGAACCGCCAGGCGCCCACCCGCATCCCGTATTCATGCCAGCTCCAATGCGGCACGTCTGGTAACAGCGACGCGCCGGTCGGGGCCGGCAGCACTTGGCGCGGCATAGGCCGGGAGATGTCCCACACCTCGTAGTTCACAATGGTCCAGAATACGAGGCGCGCATCGCCGGGAAGCTTGAGCGCCGGCCGGTCGACGATGGCCGAGTAATCGCAGCGCTCCCGCGGCAGCATGGATGTGGTGGTGGTCATCGGATCGCGCCCTCCGCTCCGTTGCGGCGCGATCATAGGGCCCGGCGCTGCACTGATCCAGCAACGCGCACCCACATGCGAGCGAGCGAGCCGTTATGGCCAAGCGTATTGAGGATGCGGTAGTGATTCCGAGCTTTGCAGCACGTGATGCGCAAGATCGGGTGCGGGGACTGAGCTAGCAGGGAAAAGGCTCAGAGCGAGCGGACGTGTGATAGCTGCAGCAAACGACCGAGCCGCCCAAGCGCAACCCAAGCCTCGCCTTGGGCTGATCGTCACGATCACCATTTTTGCGCTGGCGTTTCTGTGCCTCGCTTCGCCCTGGCTGACCGGCTCGCTGACCATTCCCTGGGACGCCAAATCGCAATTTTACCCGCAGGTGCAATTCCTCGCGACTTCCATTGCCCGTGGCGAATGGCCCTGGTGGTCGCCAAACGTGTTCGCGGGATGGAGCCAGATTTCCGACCCACAATCGCTGCTGTTCTCGCCGCTCCACGTGTTGCTGGCCGCCAGCACGTCCGCAATCAGCCTGCGCGCATTTGATGCCGTGACCTTTGCCTATCTCTTCCTCGGAGGGGTGGGCATGATCCTGTTCTTTCATGATCGCGGCTGGCATTGCGCGGGTGCGCTGGTGGCCGCGCTGGCTTTCGCATTTGGTGGCGGTGCGAACGCGCGAATCCAGCACACCGTGCAGGTGATCAGCCTGTGCTACGTGCCACTCGCGTTGTGGCTCCTCGCGCGCGCGCTGGAGCGTCGATCATGGTGGGTTGCCATCGCTGCCGGTGTGCTCGTTGGCTTGCTCGCGCTCGGACGCGATCAGATTGCGTTGCTTTCGCTTTACCTCCTTGCCGGCTTTGTGCTGGCACATTGGCTCGCAGCCGAGGAGCCGCTGCGACGGATTCGCGCGACAGTGCCGGTGCTGACGACCGTCACTGTCGTTGCGGTGTTGCTCGCTGCCGTTCCTGTGATCATGAGCTTCCTTCTCGCAGCGCGCTCAAATCGTCCAGAGGTCAGCTTCGCTTCCGCTGCGGGTGGCTCGCTTCACCCTGTTCACCTGCTGCAGCTCGCGTTTGCGGACCTCTACGGCGCAATGGATCCAACAATCGAGTACTGGGCGCCGCAGAGTCTGATCTGGGATGCCGCCTGGGGCTGGCCCGGATTGTACCTGTCCCAGAACATGGGCCTTCTCTATGGCGGCGCGCTCACCTTGGTGGTCGTGATCTCATTCGGCCTGATCCGCAGGCTCGCCGGGCGGGCGGAAATCCGGTTCTTCAGCATTGCTGCTGCGCTCGCCATTCTATACGCGCTGGGCAGCTACACGCCTGCCTTCCCACTGATGTACAATCTCTTGCCGGGCGTGCCGCTCTATCGCCGCCCGGCGGACGCCACTTTCCTGATTGGCGCCGTGCTCGCGTTGCTCGGCGGCTATCTGGTGCACTGTTGGATGGACGGCCGCGTGCCGCGTGCCACGTCCGCCATGCGTGCGCTGGAGGCCATCTGTCCGCTGCTCCTGATCGGCACCGCTCTGGCCCTCGCCTGGTCCGTGGTCGGCGTTCGTCCCGCGCTCCTTCCCATGGCGACGGCCGCTGTCTTCACAGCGGCCGCGGTGGCGGTGCTCTTGCTCGCGCGCGTCCTCCACGTTCGCTCGCCGCTCGCGGCGAGCATTCTCGTTGCCGCGTTCATGGTGCTGGACCTCGGTTGGAACAACGCGCCGCACGAATCGACTGCGCTACCCAGCGCGCGCTACGACGCGCTGCGTCCGCAGACGACCGATGCGACAGTCCGGCTTCTCAAGGAGCGGCTCGCCGCCGACGCGGCGCCCGATCGGCGCGACCGTGTCGAGCTCATCGGCATTGGTTACCATTGGCCTAATCTCGGCCTCGCGCAGGATTTGGACCATGTGCTCGGACATAACCCGCTGCGCCTGCGCTCGTTCTATGAGGCCACACGGGTGGGCGACACGGTCGCACTGCCGTGGCAGCGCTGGTTCTCACCCCTTTATCCGTCCTACCGCTCTGCTTTCGCCGATCTTTTCGGTGTGCGGTTCATAGCAACGGGCGTACCGGTCGAGGAGATCGACAAGTCGCTCAAGCCCGGCGATCTGCAGCTGGTAGGACGCACCGACGAGGCCTATGTCTACGAAAATCCGCGGGCGCTGCCGCGCGTGATGCTGCTGACCGACTGGGCATTGGCGGATTTTGACGAGCTCACGCGCAGTGGTTGGCCGGAAGTCGATCCGCGTCGGACCGTTCTGCTCAACCGCGCGCCGCCCGGCTTTTCTCCGGTCGCTGCGCGTGAGAGGCCAGGCGCCGCTCGGCTTCTGCAATACGCGAATACAAGCATTGTTGTGCAAGTCGAGGCGCCCGACGGCGGCATGCTCGTGCTCAATGATGTCTGGCATCCATGGTGGCGGGCGACGCTGGACGGGAGCGCAACCGAAATCCTCCCCGCCAACGTCATTTTCCGCGCCGTGGTGGTGCCGCCGGGAAGCCATGTCGTGGCGTTCAACTTTCATCCTTTCGCCGGCGCAATGCAGGAGCTCTTCGACATGCTTTCGAGAAACCGTTGAGCTGGGCCCGTCGCGTGACACACATCGTGTCGTGGTGTAGACCTCCGACGCTTGCATGCAGCATTGGGACAGCAAGATGAGACTTTTTGCGCGCGCCTGCTTGCCCGCAATCCTTGCTCTCTCGTGTATCGCGGGGGTCGCGCCAGGGTGGGCGCAACCGTATCCGACGCGCCTGGTGCGCGTCATCATGCCGTTCGGGGCCGGCGGTCCCACCGACGTTTTCACGCGCCAAGTCGCCGATGAGCTCAGCAAGTCGCTGCAGCAGCCGTTCGTCATGGAGAACCGGCCTGGAGCCGGAAGCATCATCGGCTCCGATGCCGCGGCCAAGTCGCCGCCCGATGGCTACACGTTGCTCATGATCTCGGCGACCCAGACCACCACCGAGACGCTGGTGCCGAACAAGCCTTTCAAGCTGATGCGCGATTTTGTGCCGGTCGCGTCGATCATGAGCTCCGAGCTGGTGATGGTCGTACACCCATCGCTTGGAGTGAAGACGGTCCAGGAGTTCGTGGCGCTCGCCAAGGCCAAGCCGGGTACGCTCAACTATGCCTCGTCGGGAATCGGCTCGAACTATCACATGGCGGGCGAGCTGTTCAAAATCCTGACCGGGACCGACATTGTGCACATCCCCTATAAGGGCAGCACGGGTGCGCGCAACGACATCATCAGCGGTCAGGTGCAGATGATGTTCGACTCCATTCCCACCATGGCGCAGATGATCGAAACGGGACGCGTGATCGCGCTGGGAACGACGGGAAAGGTCCGCTCCCCCGGACTCCCGGACGTGCCGACGCTCACGGAGCTTGGCATCCCACACCAGGCCTCCATCTGGCTCGGCATCATGGCTCCGGCTGGCACGCCGCGCCCCGTGGTCGATCTCCTCAACAACGAGATCAACAGGATCGTGAGCCGGCCAGAGATCAAGGGCGCCTGGGAAAAGCTCGGGGCAGTGCCGGTCGCGATGTCGAGCGCCGAGTTCGGAACGTTCGTGCAGTCCGAGATCGAGCGTTGGGCTCGGGTGATCAAGACGAATGACATCAAGCCGGAGTGAGGCAAGGCTTTAAACGAGAGGGGTGGCGCTCATGGATGAGCAGATCGGCACAATCGGTACTGAGCACTGGACCACGAAGGCCCCTGACGTAAGGCTGTTTCTCTGGAACAGGCATGCCGGCGATCCGAGCGGCTCGGCTGGACGCATCCTGTTCGTCCATGGCTCGTCCATGGCCTCGCAACCCAGCTTCGACCTGCAGGTGCCCGGTCGCCCTTCGGCAATGGAGTACTTTGCGCGGCTTGGTTACGACACTTGGTGCGTCGACATGGAAGGCTACGGCCGCTCGACCAAGGACCGCCCGCACAATTCACCCATTGCCTATGGCGCCGACGATTGCCTTGCGGCGGCTCGTTACATCCAGAAGCTGCGCGGCGACAAGCCGCTCCTGGTCTACGGCATCTCGTCCGGGGCCCTCCGGGCGGCCTTGTTTGCCCAGCGCAATCCCGAGCTGGTGGCACGGCTCGCCTGCGACGCCATGGTCTGGACGGGGGAGGGCTCGCCGACGCTGGCCGAGCGGCGCAAGAAGCTGCCGGAGTTTCGCGGCAAGAACAGGCGGCCGATCGATCGCAAATTCGTGCGCTCAATTTTCGAGCGTGACCATCCCGGTACCGCGGACGATCACGTCATCGAGGCGTTTGCCGACGCCATCCTGGCGCTCGATGACTCGATCCCGAACGGCACCTATGTGGATATGTGCGCAAACCTCCCGGTATGCGATCCGCAGCAGATCAAAGTGCCCACCCTCATCATGCGCGGTGAGTACGATGGCATTGCCAGCATGTCGGACCTGCTGCAATTTTTCGAGAAGCTGCCCAATCCGGACAAGGAATTCGTAGTGATGCCAGGCATAGCCCACGCTTCGTTCCACCAGAAGAACTACGAAATCTGCTACCACGTCCTGGCAAGCTTCTTCTCGCAGCCTGCACCCGTCTACAAGGGACATTAACGGGTCACGCGCAACTCCACTCATCCACGTCGATCGGGGCAGAGTTCTGGTTGGCTTCCGGTTCGAGCGGACGTGATCACGCCGTCGTCTCGCGGGAAGCTGTCGTTCTCAACCCTTCACGGCGACAATGCCTTCGATCTCGACCGAGATTTGGTTCGGCAGCATGGCGTGCCCGACCGCCGAGCGCGCATGCCGGCCAGCCTCGCCAAACACCTCCACAAAGAGATCCGAGCAGCCGTTGATGACCTTCGGTGAGTCGTTGAATTCCGGTACCGCATTGACCATGCCGAGCAGCTTCACGATGTAGTCGACCCGGTCGAGCGTGCCGAGTGCATCGCGCATGGCCGCGAGAAGGCCGAGCCCGACGAGTCGCGCGCGCTTGTAACCCTCCTCGACTGTGATCCCGCCGCCGAGCTTGCCAGTGAGCGACACTCCGTTTTGGTCACGCGGTCCCTGACCCGCCAGGAACAGGAGGTTGCCCGCCAGGCGGTATGGCAGATAGTTGGCAGCAGGCTTCTGCAAGACTGGCAGCACCAGACCAAGCTCCTTCAGTCGTGCCTCCGCACTCATGGCCTTTCTCCTCTCGCGGTTAAAAGAATCCCACTGATTCGCATCCGGTGCCTGCGACGAAACTGCCTTTCCATCGCGGGCTCACAGTGTCGACCACGTGTACCGAGCCGTCTCCCTGACACGCAACGAACAATTCATCAGCGCGGAACGCCATATCCATCGGCTGATGCCCGACGCGGAGCGCCGTTTGTCGCGTGAATGTGGGATCGATGAGGCTCACGGTATCGCTGCTGAGGCTGGTCACCGCAAGCATGCTGTTGTCAGGCGCATAGCGGGCGATCTGCGCCGGTTTGGCTACGCCTTCGAGCCGCAGCTCGTCGCGTACGCGTCCAGCCGCAGCATCGATCAAAAAAAGCGTCGGCTCAGCGTCGTCCACTGCGACGATCGTGCTCCCGTCAGCCGAGATGGCAATCCCCGCAAGCGGGCGCGGCGTTTCGATCTGGCCCAGCAGCTTCCGGTCGACAAGGTCGATGACCGATACCGAGGCGTCCTCCTCATTCTCGGTGTAGAGGCGCTGGCCTTCCGGCGCGATGATCAGCCGGTGCGCATTAGTCGAGCCGGTGGGTATGGCATCGACCACAGTTTGGGTGTCGGGGTCGATCACGACAACCGCCGCGCTATTCTCGCAGGTGATATAGATGAGCCCATCCGGACCGAGCTTCAGCGTATGCGGAGCGATGTAGGGCGTAAGATCGATGTCACCGACATGCGCCCGCCGCTCGAGATCGATGATGCACAGGAGGTGCCCCGGATTGGGATTGCGGCCATGCACGCCGTCGCCAAAGATCGGCACATACGCAAGAGACCTGTCGGGCAGCACGAGGAGCTCGTGGACGGTGCGGGGAAAGCCCTCGAGGACAACCTCGGTCTCGAACGTCTGCGGGTTGAGGAAAAGGACCTTCCCCCCCATCTTGTCGACGGCGATCATACCGCGGAGAGCTGCTGTAGCGGACATGGTCGTGCTCCTCGGATTGCAGCCGAGTGTAGCGCAAACCGCGTCCGATCAAGTCCTTAGTCCTGCAGACACCCCGGGGCGGTAGCAGCTGATTCCTGTGAGTACCTCTGGCGCTGCTCACGACCGGCAAGCACTGTCCTGCTACAAGTGGTTGGTAGGCCAGCCGCTCGCCCAGGAGCCGTTACGATGCTGCGCTGGTTTCAAGCGCTCCTACCGCACGAAGACTTGTTCTTTGACCTTTTCGCGCGCCATTCCGAAGCGGTGCTTGCCGGCGCCAAGGCGCTGCGCGACATGCTGGACGGCGGCGATGTCGTGTCGCAGTGCTACAGGACGGTCATGGACCGGGAGCACGAGGCCGACGTGATCACGCGCGACGTACTGGTCGCGGTGCGCCGTACGTTCATTACTCCGTTCGACCGCGGAGCGGTGAAGGATCTAATCACGTCGATGGACAACACCATCGATCAGATGCAGAAGACCGCCAAGACGATCATGCTGTTCGATCAACGCACCTTCACGACACAGCAGAGGGCCATGGCGGATGCGGTGGTATCGTGCGCCGGTTTGGTGCGCGAAGCAGCGCCATTGTTAGCGGCAATGAGCACCAATGCCGGGCGACTCAGCGAGATCAGCGAGGAGCTGTCGCAGATCGAAGGCCGCACCGATGAGCTGCACGACGCCGGCCTGCAGGAGCTCTACCGTGCCAATCAGCCATCCAACTCCATGGCGTTTTTCATTGGAGTCGAGATCTACGACCATTTGGAGAAGGTGGTCGATAGGTTCGATGACGTTGGCAATGAGGTCAGTGGTGTGGTGATCGAGCACGTCTGACGAAACATGGACGCGGTCGCGCTCGCTTATCCGGCTCTGTTCGCACTCATCGGCGTTGCCTTGGTGTTTGACTTTCTTAACGGGCTGCACGATGCGGCCAATTCGATTGCGACCATTGTATCCACCCGAGTGTTGCGGCCGCAGCACGCAGTCGCCTGGGCCGCCTTCTTTAATTTTATCGCGTTCTTGTTTTTCGGCGCACATGTGGCGCAAACCGTAGGGACCGGGATCATCTCCGCGGAGGTGGTCGATCCTCGGGTGGTATTCGGTGCGCTCACCGGCGCAATCGCTTGGAACGTGATCACGTGGGCGCTGGGCATCCCCTCGAGCAGCTCGCACGCCCTCATCGGCGGTTTGGTCGGGGCCGGAGTGGCGAAGGTCGGCGTCTCTGCCGTGGTATGGAGCGGGCTTGCCAAAACCAGCGCCGCGATCGTGCTCTCCCCATTTGCCGGGTTCGTATTGGCAATGCTGCTGTTCCTGCTGGCGTCCTGGCTATTCGTTCGCTACACGCCCTTCGCGGTCGATCGCCTGTTCCGCTCA
Source organism: Xanthobacteraceae bacterium (assembly GCA_045811525.1). GTDB lineage: Bacteria > Pseudomonadota > Alphaproteobacteria > Rhizobiales > Xanthobacteraceae > VAZQ01. Next base: position 59,453 of record JBJMTV010000004.1, read on the forward strand.
TTGCAGTTTGTGTCGGCCTCACTGTATTCGCTCGGCCACGGCGGCAACGATGCTCAGAAGACGATGGGCCTTATCACCGTGCTACTCTATTCGCAGGGCCATCTCAGCGGGGAGTTTCACGTCCCTTATTGGGTCATGCTCTCCTGCTATGGCGCTATGGGGCTCGGCACACTCGTCGGAGGTTGGCGCATTGTGCATACGATGGGCTCACGCATCACGCGCTTGACCCCGTTCCAAGGTTTTTGCGCCGAGACAGGCGGCGCGATAACGCTTTTCGCCGCAACGGAGCTCGGAGTACCGGTGTCCACCACCCACACGATCACCGGCTGTATCGTTGGCGTTGGTGCCGCACGGCGCGCGTCGGCTGTGCGGTGGAGCGTCGCCAACAATATCGTTGTCGCCTGGGTGATCACGATTCCAGCTTCGGCTTTCATCGCCGCGCTGGCCTACGCGCTGGCCGGCCTATTCGCTTGAGCGTCAGACCGCGACCCTGTGCAGAAAATTCTCAACCTCGCCGCGCAGGTCTCCAGCCGCCTTCTCCACCGCTTGCGTTGCTTTGAGGACGACCTCGGCGGAGCTGCGTGTTTCCATCGCGGCGCCTGCCACCTCGTGGAGTGCAGTGGCGATTTCCTTCGACCCTCCGGCAGCACTGGTCACGTTCTGAGTAATCTCGCCGGTGGCGGCGTTCTGCTGTTGCACGGAGGCGACGACTGCGGCGGTGTTATGGTTGATTTCTTGCATGCGCCCGACGATGCGGCGGATGGCTTCAACCGCGGTGCTGGTGGACGCCTGCACCGCCGCGATCTGTCCGGCAATCTCCTCAGTGGCTTTGCCCGTTTGTACAGCCAGCGACTTCACTTCGCCCGCCACCACGCTAAAGCCGCGGCCGGCCTCGCCGGCACGTGCCGCCTCGATCGTGGCATTGAGTGCAAGCAGGTTGGTTTGTCCGGCGACGTCCTGGATGAGCTTGACGACGTCGCCGATCTTCTGTGCTGCGGACGCCAGCGAGCTGATCTGCTCATTGGTGGCGCCCGCCTCGCTGACGGCTATGCCGACCAGGCTGTTGGTCTGTCCGAGCTGGCGGCTGATCTCCTCGATCGAGGCGGAAAGCTCGTTTGCGGCCGAGGCGGCGCTCTCGACATTGGCGGACGCTTCGCACGACCTGTGGACAGCCTGTTCTGCCCTTTGCGAAGCCTGGTTGGATGAGGTGAACATAACGCTGGCTGTGGACCGCATTGTCACAACACTTGCGCTCACGGTCTGCAACATCGCCTCGATGCGTTGGCGAAATGCGGCGATCGCTCCCTCGATGATTGCACGCCGTTGCTCTTGTGCGGCAAGGATGTCGCGCTCCTGGTCCTGCTTTCGGCGTTCGGTGATATCCTGGTGGGTGGCGACCCAGCCGCCGTCCGGCGTGCGACGGCTGGAAACGGCAATGAAAATGCCGCCCGGCCGCTCGCGTACGTCCTGGACGATCTGACCGGTCTTGAGACGCGTCAGCATGTCGGAAATGTACTGGTCAGGATTGCCGATGAAGGCGCCGGCGCGAAGCCGCTGCTCGAGCAACTCGCGCAGCGTAATCCCCGGCTTCACGATCTCGCGCGGCAACCCGTAAAGCTCGATGTAGCGATCGTTGCAAAGGACCAGGCGTGTCGCGGAATCGAACATGCACAGCCCCTCGGACATGTTGTTCAAGGCGGCGACCAACCTTCGGCTGCGCAGACCTGAGCTGTACAGCAGGGCAAGCGCGATCACAGCGAAGGCGAGGCCAGCGGACCCGAGCGCCGATGCAGCGTGCTCGATCAGGAAGTCGTAGAGAGCGCCGGACATGGTTCGGAACACCGCTTGTGGGGTCATGATCTGTATGCGCCAAAGCGGTTGTCAGGCCGTTAAGTCGCGCGTGAGCAAACCGTTAACCATGGGCGGTTCACCATGATTCCGTCATGGTGACGAGCATGATGCAGCGGAGGATTGGCTAAATCCCCGGATCGGAAAAGGATGCCTGCTCTATCCTGCGCCACGCACCGGGCGTCTCTCGTTGCTGCAGCCGTGCTGCTCGCGCTGCTCGTGGGCTGCGCCAGCGATGCAGAGCCACCCTCTGGCGATCCTCTGTTCTATCGCAGCCTCGCCACCAGCGGAGCCAAAGTCGACGCGCCGACCGCGGCCTCAATGATCTCGGGCTATCGCGCGAATAACGGCCTCGGCGCCCTGACCGTCGATCCCGAGCTGATGAAGCTCGCCGAAGCGCAAGCGCAGGCGATGGCGAGCCGTGACAAGCTGGGACACGATGTGGCGCACGGCTTCGAGCAACGCATGAGCGAGCACGGATATCGGGCCTCAGCGGCAGCCGAGAATGTCAGCGCCGGCTATCATACCCTTGCCGAGGCGTTCTCGGGGTGGCGCGACTCGCCGCCGCATCGCGCCAACATGCTGCTCAGAGGAGCAAGCCGTATGGGCATCGCCGCGGTTTATGCACCGAAATCGAAGTACAAGGTGTTCTGGGCACTCATCGTCGCTGCCCCGGATGAGGGGCGACAAGGGTAAATGCGGAGCCGATCTTTGAGCCGGTGAAGGTGGTGCGCTCCATCCCCCTGCAAGGGGGAGGGTTGGGGTGGGGGTCTGCTGTGGGTACGAACCGGGTTGATTCCTGACATTTTAGACCGGAGGAATGACCCCCACCCGATTTCACTGCTCCGCTGCGCGGCGCAGTGGAAATCGACCTTCCCCTTTTTGGGGGAGGTGGCACCACCCGTGTCGTGCGAGCCGACTCTATGTTGTCGCACTTATGACTGTGGCGAACGTGGGCACGCGCCATTGCAGACCTTTGGCAAAACGTCGGCGTACCTCATCGCTCAGTGACGAGCGGATTGCCGCCAAATGTTGCGGCGGTTGCCTTTCCAGCAGCATTGCGGCGCGCACGGTGCCGCGTGCGAAAATGTCGAATAGCCCGTTCGGCGTGCTCAAGGTCCAACCGGATTCGAATACGGACATATCGATTCCAGAAAACCCCGCATCAGAAAGCAACTCACTGGCAATCTTGCGGTCTGCGAATTGATGAAAATCTGGGCCGGGCGGCGGCGTGATATCAGGCGCCCCGTGCACTTTGATCGCGCGATAGACCAGCTCGTAGCTCGGCGAAAGGGCCGGTCCGCACCACACCGTCATCCCGAACCCGCCACCCTGCCGCAGGACACGCCTGGCTTCGACGAGGGCGCGCCGCTGATCGGGGACATGGCACACACCAAAGTTCGACACGACGACATCGAACGCGCCGTGACGGAACGGCAGCTCCTGCGCGTCAGCTTCTATGAAGGTCGAGTGTGGTAGACGTTGGCGCGCGAGCTGGAGCATCGTCGGCGAGAAGTCGACGCCGATCACCTTACAGCCGCGCCTGGCCAGCGCTTCCGCAACGTTGCCCTGGCCGCAGCATAAATCGAGCACCCTCTGGCCGGATTTTGCACCAGCGGCATCCAGCAGCGGCTCGATAACCTGGTCCGACGCAGTCGCAAATAGGTCGACATAGCTGGCTGCTCGCACAGAGTCGGCCCAGCCAACGCGCTCAGCTTCTGCAAATGCAATGAATTCGCTCAAGCACTGTTCCGCGCCCAGTAGCTATCCTCCAACTAGCATGATGACCGTGCGCTGATGCTGCGGCCCTCGCTCCAGCCCAATTGCTGGAGCGCCTCTGACAACGCCATGAGGCGGGCTTGTCCCTCCGCATCGTCCGCCGACATATACATGATCAGGCGATGCGCGCACTCGCTGGCCCTGCTGCGCACGCACGCCAGCGGCCACGTTGCTGTAACGCCGCCGAGCAGCGATATGACGTTCCGACGTTTCAATGCCCCTAGCTCCTGTGCTTCCGGCCGAAAGGGTAGCACACCTTAATCCGGCCGGAGACTGCGGCGCTGTGCGATTGCAACTGCCTGATGTCGCCTTCAGGTCAGGAGCGCGTTATTCGCCTATCCCCGGCGTCCGCTCGACAGTGCCGATTCCGAAGTTCGCATTAATCTGCGGCACCGCATCCACAAGCCCGGTGGGCCGGGAGACTGCTGGCTGCCGGATTTCGCTCTGGCCCATGTCGGCGTTTGGTTTCCTCACCATCGGTGCGTACCAACAGTTTCGAGCGGCGCCTTTTCTACGGATGGCTGACCCGTGTTGCGCGTCGCGACAAACTGTGACGACTCGGACAGGGGGATAATTTTATGTCCCGTCGCGCGAAAGCGGCTGTGAGGAAGCGCAGCACGGCAACGCTTATTCAATCACCTCATTGGCGAGGGCGAGCAGCATACCAGGAACCTCGAGGCCCAGCGCCTCGGCGGTTTGCAGATTGACGACGAGCTCGAACTTGGTCGCTTGTAGGATCGGTAGGTCGGCCGGATTTTCGCCCTTGAGAATCCGACCGGCATAGATGCCGGCCTGCCGGAACAGCTCCATGAAATTCGAGCCATAGCTCATCAGCCCGCCGGCTTCGGCGAACTCGCGTAGGGCATTGATCGCTGGCAGCCTATGGCGGGCCGCCAGCGTGGCCAGTTGTACCGGGCGACTGGCGAACAATGGATCGGCAATGATCAACAAGGCAGCCGCGTTTTTTTGCACGGCGTCGCCAAAGGCCGCGCTGATCTCCCGGTACGTAGAGGCGGTGACGGCTTCAAGCTGCTGGCGCATGGCCGAGGCTGCCGCCTGCAATTCGGCAAGGGTGGACTGGCTCTGCGGGTTGGCAGGATTGATCAGGACTGCGAAGCGGGCGTCACGGCGCAGTAGCTGGTGCAGCAGCTCAAGCTGCTTTGCGGCAAGCCCGTTGTTCATAGAGCTGATACCAGTGACATTGCCGCCAGGACGGTTGAGGCTGGCGACGAGACCAGTTTGGACCGGATCGGCGCCGATCACGAATACGATGGGGATGGTTGGGGTGACGGCCTTCGCAGTGAGTGCAGCCGCGACGCCGCCGGGCGTCACGATCACCGCCACCCGCTGGCCGATCAGATCACTGGCCAATTCCAGCAGCCGACTATTGTCGCCATGGCCCCAGCGATACTCGATCGCGATATTCCGACCCTCGACATAGCCGCCTTCAGCGAGCCCTTTGCGCAAACTAGCGACATATTTTGCGTTGGCCTCGGGGGAGCCAGGGTGAAGAATTCCGACGGTCGGCACCGTCGGCCGCTGCGCACGCGCTGTAAGCGGCCACGCTCCGACCGCTCCACCGAGCAGCGTCATAACGGTGCGCCGGCGCATCATTCCAATGCGAGCCCTGAGCAGATGCATCAAAACAGGCACGCTTACTCGACCACTTCGTCGGCAGTGGCAAGCAGGGCTGGCGGCAGGGTGATGCCGAACATGCGTGCGGTCGAAGCATTGATGACCAGCTCGAACTTGGTCGACTGCACGACGGGCAGGTCTGCGGCCTTCGCCCCCTTGAGGATTCGCCCCGTATAGATCCCGGCTTGCCGATGCGCGTCGGTCACGCTCGCTCCGTAGGTGATCAGCCCGCCCACCTCCGAATAGCGGCGACTACCGCCGATCGCCGGGATTCCGTGCCGGGCAGCCAGCTGTGCCAGCTGGACGCTGCGGGTGGCGAAGAACGGGCCGCTGCTGATGAATAGAGCGTCCGGCCGGTCGCTCGCGAGCACAGCGAAGGCTGCGTCGATCTCGGCGATAGTGCCGGCGTTGATGAGGTGCAGGTGCAGTCCCATGCCTGCAGCGGCCGCTTCGAGTTGGCGTCGGTTGGCGGCCTCAATCGTCGGCTCAGCCGCATTGAGCAGCGCGGCAACCCGCTTCGCGTCGGGCACCAGCGCCCGCAACAGCTCGAGTCGCTTCGCGGCTAGCTCGGCGGCAAAGAAATTGATCCCGGTCGCGTTGCCGCCGGGCCGCGCGAGGCTGATCACTAGGCCGAGCCGGACCGGGTCTTCGGGGACCAGGAATACGATCGGAATGGTTGTTGTTGCCTTAGCCGCCGCCAGTGACGCGGGCGCACTGGCCGCGACTATCACGCTGACGTACCGGCGAGCGAGGTCGGCCGCTAGCACCGGCAGCCGATCGGGCTCATTGTCGGCCCACCGATACTCGATCGCGACGTTCTCGCCCTCGACATAGCCGCCGTCGTTAAGAGCACGGCGAAACGCGCGCAGGCTCTCCGCGTAACCATCCGATGCTGCGGCGTTGAGATAGCCAATCGCGGGCAGCGACTGTTGCTGCGCATGTGCCGCTAACGGCGAGGTGCAGGCCGTGCTGCCCAAAAATGCGATGAAGCTGCGCCGTTTCATGGAAATGTCCGTCCAGGACAAAGCCTACCAAAGAGCAGCTTTGTGCGTAACAGCAAAAGCATGGCCGCGATGGTCGGCTTCGGGTCAGACGTGATCTCGGCTCATCCGGACCACGAGCGCCGAAGGCGCACCAGCAAGCGGATCGAGCTGAGCACCATTGGTCCCTGAGCTACGCTACTCCTTAACTTGGGCCGGGCTTGCATCGGCTGGATCGCACCAGCTTCGGCTGGCGCACTCATTCAATCACCTCATCGGCGCGCGCAAGCAAGGTTGCTGGCACCTCGAGCCCGAGCGCCGTCGCTGTCTTCGTGTTGATCACCAGCTCGAACTTTGTGGGCTGCTCGACGGGAATATCAGCCGGCTTCCCGCCGCGCAGGATCCTATCGACAAAGTCGGCGGTACGTCGCCACAAATCCCGGAAGTTCGGTCCGTAGGATAACAGACCTCCAGTCTCGACGTAGTCCCGAAAGCCAGACATGGTCGGCAGTCGCGCCGCCGCCGCCAAGCTATTGATCCGAGCCTGATTGGTGTTAGTGAGCGGGTCGGCCACGACAAAAATTGCCTGTACGAGACCGGCCTGGGCTGCCGCGAAGGCCGGTGGGATATCGTCGGCTTGTCGGATTTCCAATCTAGCGACATCAAGGGCAAGCGTGCGCGCCGCCGCCTGAACTTCGGCCATCTCGATCACGGCGCCGGGATAGCCAACGTTGCCCATGATCGCCAGCCGGTGAAGGCCGGGAATAACCTCACGCAACAGTTCGAGGCGTTTGCCGGCAAGATCGGTCAATTGATTTGAGAGGCCTGTGATATTCCCGCCCGGCCGCGCCAGGCTCGCTACGAACCCACTGCCGACGGGATCCGTCGCCAGAGCGAAGACGATCGGGATGACCGATGTCGCCTCTTTCGCCGCGAGGAGTGCGCCTCCCGAGGTCACGATCACATCGACGTTCCGCTGGACAAATTCGGCCGCGATTTCTGCGAAGCGCCCCGGTCGCCCTTCAGCCCAGCGAAACTCGATAGTGACGGAGCGTCCTTCGATCCAGCCAAGCTCACGCAGACGCTGTACGAAAGCGGTGACCCACTGGTTCCAGGCGGAAGGCGTCGCCGCACCTAAGAACCCGATGGTTGGAAGCTTACCCCCCTGCTGCGCACGCCCCGCCAGCGGCCACGCTGCTATAACGCCGCCGAGCAGCGAGATGACATCGCGACGTTTCACTGCGCGTAGCTCCTGTGCTTCCGATCGAAAGGATAGCACACCTTGATTGGTGGGAGAGTGCTGGGTGCCGGATTTCGCTCCGGGCCCATGATCACCTACGGCTGCGCGTTGCTGAGTCCGCCTCGTAAACGCGATATCCCCTTATCCGATCAAATCGAACAGCTCACGCCCATAAAGACCCTGAGCCTCGTTGCGCAGCGGCGAAACAGCCGACGCGAAGGCGGTGTGCTCGGCTCGGGTAAGGGCGACGATCTCGCACCCCTGCGCCTCGATGGTCCCACGTGCCTCGTTCTCTTCGGCCTCGTGCAAATCGCGCTGGAAGAGGACGGCCTCGTTGACAACCTCACGCATCGTATTCTGGAGCTCCGGCGGCCAGCCGTCATAGGCGGACCGGTTGAGGAAGATCGGCCGCGAGACATAGAAGTGGTTCGAGAGCGTGTGAAAGCGATGAAACTTGTGCACGCCGTAGGTGACCGTATTGGTCAGCGGATTCTCCTGCGCATCGATGCTGCCGGCCTTGATCATGTCAATCGCCTGCGTCAGGTCCATGCGCATCGGCCGTGCGCCGAGAAGGGCAAAAGTGCGCTCCTGCACCTTGCTCGGCAGCACGCGAATGGAGAGACCTGCAAGATCGGCGGGCATGTGCAGGGGTCGCACGCGGTTTGAGATATGGCGGAAGCCATTCTCGAACCAGCCGAGCACGCGGTAGCTCACACGCTCCTCGATCGCGCCCGCCAGTCTCGCGCCAAGTGAGCCATCCATCGCGGCTCGTGCTTGCGCAGTCGTGGTGAAGAGGAATGGAAGGTCGACAAATCCGAGCTCAGGCACCCGGTCGCTGAGATAGCTCGATGACTGATATCCGAGCGTGAGCAGGCCGTGCTCAACCAGCCAGAGAATGTCCTCGGCTCGATAGCCCAGATCCATGATATTCCAGACGTACTTCACCTGCACGCCGTCTCCGAGCCGCGAGGTGAGCCGGTCGCCGATGAGCTTGAGCGCGCGGCTGAAGCCCGTATTCGGCGGGCCGTAGCCTCCCATGCGAATTTGTATCGGCTCCGACATGGGCGACCCTAAGCTTTGTCTGCGGGCAGGGAATGTTGAGAACGCCTGGAGGGTTGACGCATGGCCACCGCCGTCCCCGAGGCAGCGAGGCCAAATCCCACACTGAGCAGAATGCCTCCGACCCCGCTCGCGGCGGCGAGCACACCCGCGGCCGCCGGGAATACGATCTGGCCTACGCGGTTGCCGGTCATGCGCAGGGTGAGCGCCGTGCCGCATGCCTCGACCGGCGCCAGATGCACGACACTGGAGATCGTCAGCGTCGAGGCAATGCCCATGGCAAAGCCGAGGAAAACCAGGACCGCGTACATGGCCGGCAAAGGAAGTGGAAGCGCAAGGACCGCGAACGCGGCGGCGCTGGCCAGCATGCTCGACAGGGTGAGCGGCACGCGACCCACGGTGAAGATGAGACGCGCATAGAAGGCGCGTGACACGAGCGAGGCGAGCGAGCGAACGGTCAGCATGTAACCGATGTGGTCGGACTGTATGCTGCGCTCCGCTCCGAGCGCCGGCAGATAGATCACCAGCAGGTCCTGCGCGGTGATGGTGACGACACTCGACACCATCACGGCAACAAAACCGCGAATTTTGAGGAGCTCGGTGATCGGAATGAAAGTGCCGGAGCCGCCGCGGCCAGCTTGCTTTCGGACCGGCCGGATCAAGACCGCGACCGCAAACCCCAGGGCCGCTGTCGCAAGTCCGACGGCAAACAGCGTTGCCGTTGGCGGTACCGCGGCCGCTCCCCCGAGCCATCCGACGGTGAATGGCCCGAGACCCTGGCCGATCGACGCCGCGACCATGTAGTAGCCGAGCGTCGCTTCACGCCCGCGTGCGCCGCCTGCTCGGACCGCGAGTGTCTGGTGCCCCGCCATGCAGAACATGTGACCGAATCCGAGCAGCACGCTGAGCCCAACGAGGTGCAAGCCCGAGAGCGGCCACGCCCAAAGGCTCACGCAGGCGACCAGCACTAGCGAGGACCCGAGCCACACCGCGCGGGCGTCATTGCCGCGATCGATCCAGCGGCCGACCTGCAGGGCACTGAACGCTGGAACGATGGCAAAACCGGTGGCGATGAAACCCAGCCAAAGCACCGGCAAGCCGAGCTCGAGCACGCGGTACGACGTGGTGACTCGGATGATCAGAATGAGCGTCTGCGTGAGAACGACGTGCGTCAGGAATGGGATCAGCAGGTGATAATCGACGTCGCTGGGTTGCGAACGGCCGCTCGGCTCCTGCGTCATCGAGAGTTCGTTTCTGCTACCTGAAGTCGTCCGGATCAAAGGAGCTTGTTTACCGGCTGCGGCGCCCTGCGCAAGAGCCCGAGCGCGGGTGACAGCCCTGAGAAACCGTCGAGTGGAGGCGCCCGCCGCAGCCCAGAAGGTTCAATATTGCCCTGAATTGAATTAGCTTGGCGCCATGTATGCGCCCCATGTCCTTACCAGAACGGGCAGCTACGACGCGCTGTACGCTTCATTCCGCTGGCACGTACCGGCGCATTACAACATAGGCGCGGATATCTGTGATCGGTGGGCCTGCAGTGACCCAAGCCGCACCGCAATTCTCAATGTCGAGAACAACGGCTCGGTGCAGCACATCAGCTATGGCCGCTTGCAGGAGACGGCGAACCGTCTCGCCAATGTCCTGCAGGCGCGTGGCATCCGGCGCGGTGATCGGGTCGCCATCCTGCTGCCGCAGATGCCGGAAGTGGCTGCAAGTCACATCGCGATCTACAAGCTTGGGGCGATCGCGCTGCCCTTGGCGATGTTGTTTGGCATCGAGGCCCTCTCGTACCGCCTCAAGGACTCCGGGGCGCGTGCGCTGATCACGAACGCGCAGGGTCTGGCGAAGATTGCCGACGCACCGGAGGCGACCTCCTCGCTGCGCCTGGTGCTCTCGACTGACGGTGCCGCCGATGGGGCGGATGGGTTTGATGAGACCTTGGCGCAGGCGGCGCCCCATTTCACCGCCGTCGACACGGCGGCTGATGTGCCTGCCTTGATGGTCTACACGTCGGGAACGACCGGGCCCCCAAAAGGCGCCTTGCATGGGCACCGAGTGTTGCTCGGACATCTCCCTGGCATCGAGATGCCGCACGAGTTTCTGCCACAGCCCGGGGACCGTTTCTGGACTCCCGCTGATTGGGCCTGGGCCGGGGGCCTGCTCAACGTGCTGCTCCCAGGGCTGCACTACGGCGTGCCGGTGGTGGCTGCCCGCTTCGACAAGTTCGATCCGGAGGCGGCCTTTGCGTTGCTAGCCAAGCTCGAGGTGCGCAACGCGTTCGTGCCGCCGACAGCGCTGCGCATGTTACGGTCGGTCCCTCCGCCCAAACAGAAATTGCATCTTCGTTCGGTGGCGTCGGGTGGTGAATCGCTCGGCGCGGAGACGTATGAATGGGGCCGCGCCGTTCTGGGCCTCACCATCAACGAGTTCTACGGGCAGACAGAATGCAACCTGGTGCTCGGCTCCTGCGCCGTCATCGGCGTGTCGCGGCCGGGCGCAATTGGCAAGCCAATCCCCGGCCATACAGTTGCAGTCATCGAGCCCGACGGATCACCTTGTGCGAGTGGTGAGATCGGCCAGATCGCCGTACGCCGCCCCGATCCGGTAATGTTCCTGGAATACTGGGGCAGGCCTGAGGCGACCCGCGACAAGTTCATCGGTGATTGGATGACCACGGGCGATCAAGGCCTGGTGGACGAGGATGGCTACGTGCAGTTCATTGGCCGCGACGATGACGTGATCACCTCGTCGGGCTATCGCATCGGGCCGACCGAAATCGAGGATTGCTTGATCGCGCACCCGGCCGTGGCGCTCGCAGCTGCCGTCGGCAAGCCCGACCCGTTGCGAACGGAGATCGTCAAGGCGTTCATCGTTCTCAAATCGGGACATGCGCCGTCCGCCGCGCTGGCCGCTGAGATCCAGAATTTCGTGAAGTTGCGTCTGTCCGCCCATGAATATCCCCGTGAGGTGGCCTTCATCGAGCAGATGCCAATGACGACCACCGGCAAAGTGATACGCCGGCTGCTGCGCCAGCAGGGATGACGCACAGACGACCTAGACTTAGGGAGGCGAGTGACCGGTCGAGCTGCGGCTTGCAGAGCCGCGCGCGAATGCGCGCGCCCTCTGCACGACGCGCTTCGCGAGATGCGTGGCAGTGCGGCGCCATGCTTCCATGCGCCAGGCGACTTCAAAGCTCAAAGAATGCATTGAGGAATCCTTTGCGCCGACGCAGAGCAGCACGTCGGCGAGCGTAAGCCGCTCGCGCCAGATGTGATCGATCATGGGATGATTGGCAGTAGCACAAGAATCCGCCCGTCCGACCTCGGGCTCCGCAACCAGTCCCTGGGTCACATCGCAAATGAGTTGGACCCCGGGGGAGAAGTGCGCGTAGCGCTCGTCATAGGCGATTTTCCAGGCCCAGGCATATGCACCGCTGCGCAGAATGATGCCCGCTGCGATAGGCTCGTTGTCGACGCATAGCCGCGTGATCTCAGCCTTGCCTTGGCCGGCCAATTCCAGCACTGCCGCCTTGATGAAGGCAGCGATCGCCGGGTCCTGACACGCCGCTGTTCCAGCCCGCCCCTTCCATCCGCCGGCTTCAAGGTGCAGGAAATCGTCAAGCCCGAGCGCAACCTCCGCAGCGTTGTGGGCGCTGACCGACGTCACGGGCCCACGTTCGGCGAGGCGTTTGCGCAAGCGATTGAGCTCTTTGCGGCGCTTGCTGCCGAGCGCCGCCGCGAGATAGCCCCCTCGCTCCTGCGGCGCGAGCAATGCGCGGCTGACTTCGGCCACCACTCGGACCTGCCCTCGCGCGCGTGTCAGGGTCTCGAGCGTCCGCGCCAACGCTCCCTCTGGAAGCAGCGGCAGCAGGATGAGCTTCGGCAGCTCGGCATGCGCGGCCACATGCTCGAGCCATGCCGTGATCACTGGCTCTGCCAGGGAGCGATCCACGAGCGGCGCGCCAAGTGGCGCAAACGGATGCGCCCAGCCCACGAGCACAGGCAGACGCATGCCATAGCGACGAGGCTCGATGCGCCCGGGAAAAAGGCCGACCAACTCATCCGAGCGCGTCCAGACCAGGGCGGCAGAGACGCCGCAGCCAAGTGCCGGCGCTGCGGCAAGCGCAAACGCCGGCTCGTAGAAGACATTGGGCTCCAGTGCCCGCTCGGCAAGCCGGCGCCATGAGGATGCAATGGACGCCAGCTCCGTGAGCGGCCGCCACTCCACCCGCAAGGCGGAATCGATGGTGCCGTGCACGGCTCAGCGGCCCCAGACAAAGACGTGAAAGCCGAGCCGCCTGCGCGTCACGACGAACAGGAGGATCGACTCCAGCACCAACGCGATCGCTGTGGCGGCGGCGGCTCCCGCCATTCCAAAGCGGGGAATAAGAACCAGGCAAAGCGCAAGGTTCGCGGCAAACGCGCCCGCATAGACCAGCGCGCAGGCGCGTTGCTCGCCGAGCATGTTGAGAAGCCGCTCGATAGGCCCGATTGCCGCGCGGGCCAACAACCCCGCTGCCAGGATGAACATCAGGTCATAGCCGTCGGTGAACGAGGGTCCGAACAAGCCGAGGATCGGCTGGCCGAAGGCGAGCAGCACGGCCGTTGCTGCGAGCGAGGGCCAGAATGTCCACTTGATGGATTGCGCAATGAAAGCCGAGAGCCCGGCGCGATCCCCGGCGACGTGATAGCTGCTGAACCGGTGAGCCGTGGTGGCGGATACGGCATAGTAAATGAAGGACACCAACGCCAGTGTCTTCACCGCAGCGTAATAGACGGCGACCTCCTGAGGACTGCGGAAGTGCTGCAGCACCAGGACATCGGTGTATGCGAGTAGCGAGTAGAACCCTTCCACCATCAGCACCGGCAGCGCCATGGTCAGCCACTTCTTGAACTCGTAGGCCTTCGCGCCGCTCGGAATGCAATGCGCGAAACGCCGATTGAGGATCAGCGTCTGCCCGAGCGCCGGCAGCCAGATCGAGGCGGCCGCAACGATCATTGCTGTGATCGCGGTCATGGGCAGGTCGACGACGTAGGCTGCCGCCATCAGCACCGTCAGCAGCGCTTGCCGCACGATATAGGCCGGCATCATCGAAAGGCAGACCCAGTCGTAGCTGCGCGAGATGCCCTCCTGAACGTTGGCTAGCGCATAAGCGGGAAAGGTGAGGCAGGCGAGATAGAGCGGAATGATCGTATAATCGTCGAGCCATGGTTGCGCCAAGCTCACGAGGCCGACGCATAATGCGGAGATTCCTATCGCGATCAAAACTGCAAGCCAGCGGCTGCCCGCCAGGAAACCGCGCAGAAGAGTGAGCGCCCCACGATCGCGGTATTCAGGAATGAAGCGCTGGGCTGCAGTGCCCAACCCCAGATCGATCGCCTGTCCGAGCAGCAGTACCCAGGTCCAGACATACACGTAGATGCCGAATTCGAACGTTCCCATCCAGCGGGCGAGCAGCACCTGTGATCCGAATGCGAGCGCCGCGCTGATCACACGAATGAGGAAGACCGTGCCGGCAAGGCGCTGCACAATCAGGTGCTCAGCCTGAAGGATGCGCGTCCAGATCTGCCTCGACAAGGTGAGAAGCGACGAGCCTGCTCGTACGCATGGTGCTCGTTCGGATCCAGTCAGGGCCAAAGCGCGCCTCCGCGCAGCCGGGTGCCGTTTCGACGCCGCGGCTGGAAGCCCCAGCGCTAGCAAGGAACCGTTAACATTCGGTTGGGTGGAGCTTCGGATCCGCAGCAGCATGGGACGGAGGGCACCGCAGAGGTCGCCTCCATCATCGATGCTGTCATGAGTGGTCTGCTGCCGGTTCGCCTCAGCGGGCCATGTTGCGTGGCGGCTGAATGCACGCACGAGGTGGGCCAAAATGGTCATGGCGCTTTGTCGTAAATTGCTTCAGAGAGGCGTCCTCTCCGTTGCAACAACGGCGAACATCACAGGGCAGCAGGAACCCACGTTCTGCAAAAGCGTTTTCCGGGAACGTTTAACCGGGTGGACCTGAGACAATGAAGCTCGACCGGGAGGTGCGGCACAAATCCGAAGACATCGAGGATGACGTCCTCCTCGATGCAGTCCGCGCTATCCGACGGCGCGTCCGTGTCGTCAATCGAGATTACGACATTCCCTATATTGCTGGCTACAGTGTGGATGGAGGCACGGTCTTCATAGACCGGCACCTGCCCCGGAGCTTTCCGTGGCTCCTGAAAACAGTGCGGGTCGAGCCGTTTCTGTTGACGCACGAGATTGTTGAAAAGGCGCTCTTGGACGAGTTGGGCCTTCACTATTTGCATGCACATCAAATTGCCGTCCGAGCAGAGCGAGACGCAGTGAAAGCAGCCGGGGTTTCCTGGTGGGCATACCAACGTTTCATGAAGAAATACGAGAAGGCAATTGAGCAAGAGAAGCTTATCAAAGTACCCGCAAGCCTCGACCTCACCCCATACCGAGATGAAAAGGACTTTGCGCTATTGAAGCGGCTGATCAGCAAAGAGCGGCGCGGCTAGCCCTCTTGCTGTCAAGCTCATATGGCGCCCGGGGCGACCGCGAGGTTGTGTACGAAGGTCACTCGCACAAACCCGCACGTTGCGCGAGGCGGCAAGCCAAGGAGCTGCTGGACCTCCTCGGCTGTCATATGCAAGGTCGCTCTATTGATCTGCCAGAAGGTGATGCACGTGCACGGCCACCGTGCGTGCTGTATCCAAAAATCATGTGCCTAATTTCCGCACTGGTATTTCCCTCCTCACGCCACCAATGTTTCTCCGCAATTCCGTTGACACTAAGCTGTGGCAGTCCCGCCTCGTGGAGGCGGGCAACGAGAGCTGGAAAGTGTGCACCGCCCGCAAGAGGGCAACGCCTCTGAGAGTCATGGCCCTTCGAGCCCCACCCACACTGACGAGTTTCACGACGGGACCGCGTCCTTGCCAATCGTGATCCTCACCTTTTGGATCATGACGGTAGCGCTCATCGGCGGTAGCGCCGCCCGAGTGATGTGGCAGGGTGAACCGTCGCCTGCTCAGACCATCGCCACCGCCCAGCCGCCGAGTCAGTCTGACCTAGAGGGCGAGCACTTCGTAGACGCAAGCGCGGGTAACAGGCATTCAAGTGCGAATCAGGCAGTGGAACACGCTACTCCGACCCCCGTCGAACATACCCCGGCGGCTGAACTTGTCGCCCCTCACGCATCGGGAGAAGAAGGGAAGCAGAACCAGATTCCAGGCAACGCTCGTTCGCTCCGACCTGTGGGTCGGTCCGGCATCAGCATATTTTGGCGGTAATCGCCTTGGTGAATTCCATAACTGCCCGGTCGCTTCATCTTGTCAACGATGCGAGCCGCCTGCGGCCAGGATACGGTGTTTTACCGGGCACCCCGGCCGCCAACGATCTCCGGCGTCCGCGAGTACCACTCGTGACTTGACGCTGACCGCCCATGGTTGAGCAGGATTGCAGCGGCCGAGGCCAGCAGGAACGGAAAGGCGATGCTCCGCGTTAGCCGATGGAGATCAGAACGGAACCCGAGGGTTCGGTCAACAGGCCATTCGGCTTTAGCTCCCGAGTGGCCTTTTGACTGAATACAGATGCTCCTCTCGCTGGAAGTGTGCACTGCCCGCCACGGTGAATATTCCGTCATATTGAGACGGAGCGTAATTGGCAAAAACCTCGCGAGAGGAAGCCCGCCGATTTTCGGTAGAGCACCAGCCGATCAAGTTTGACCTTGTTGGTAATCCACCCGGTGACAGCCAAGGCGCGTGTTAGCTCAGTCGTCATCGCCCTGGCGCTCGCTGATCAGGATCTTCAACATCTCATTGGCGTGTACCACGGGAACATCCCTTGCGCGTGTGCATTTTTTCTGAAGGCTACATATGAATGAGGGTGCACGTGAAAGTCGATGCTTTCGCGGATAAGCTCATCGAGTTGTGTTGCGGTAGTCATTCCCTCGGCCTGGTGCACAGATTCCTTTCCGAGCATTGCGATCCGAATACCGCGAGGGCAGAGTTCATCCGGTACTTAGAGGGCGAGACTTCCGAAACACTGTTGCGAATAGCGCGCGAGGTCGTGGCGCGCGAGCTCCACAGTCCGGGTAGTCGAGACCAGCACGATCCTGCCGTACAGGTCAGCGACGTGACTGGCTCAGGAGGGTCCCCTGAAAATTTAGCTGCGTGAGTTCGAGGTGCTCCGCGCCTGACGAAGCTACTCAGTCAGCTGTGGTATTCGCGATAGAAACGAGTCTAGACATCGGATATGCGTTCCGATCTGGGCTTTACCCTGGCGCAGCAGTTCCGATATATGCGGCAATGACCCGGCGGTCGCGCAGAACCTCGCTTGGCACTCCCTCGGCAAGGGTCCTTCCATAATCCAGGACGTGAATCCGGTCAGCGAGGTCGGCGACCATCTGCAGGTCGTGCTCGATCCAGATCATCGTCATGCCAAGCTCGTGCTTTATGCGCAGGATGAAACGGGCAAGGTCCTCGCGCTCGTCACGGTTGAGGCCGGCCGACGGCTCGTCCAGCATCAGGATTGCCGGCTCGAGCGCCAGAGCGCGCGCGAAGCCGACGATCTTTTGCATGCCAAACGGCAGGGCAGCGACTGGAGCGTGACGGTAGCGCTCGAGCTCTACCAGCTCGATGATGCGCTCGACCTCTTCGCGATGCCTCACCTCCTCGCGCCGCACGGACGGAAGGAACAGCATCTCGGCGAGCGGATTGGTGCGGATGCGCGCGTGCCGGCCGGTGAGAAGATTCTCCAGCACGGACATTTGGCCGAAGAGCTCGCCATGTTGGAAGGTGCGGGCAAGCCCGAGGCGCGCAATCCGATGCGGCTCGCGACCGGCTATGTCGGTGCCGCGGAAACGGATGTTTCCTTGGCCGCGATAGATACCGCTGACGCAGTTGAGCACGCTCGTCTTGCCGGCACCGTTGGGACCGATCAGGGCAAACAGCTCGCCCGCCGCAACTTCCATCGAGACGGCCTCGAGCACTCTGAGCCCGCCAAAGGCGAGTCTAAGCCGCTCGATCTCAAGCTCAGCCATACCATCTCCGGCTGCGCCGGTATTGCTTCACGTCCCGGTAACTCCTGCGCTCGGTCCCGGTGCCGCCGAGGTAGAACTCCTGGATCTCCGAGTGGCTGCGCAGGCGCTCGGCACTGCCGTCGAGCACGATGCGGCCGCTCTCCATCACGTAGGCGTAATCGGCGAGCTCGAGCGCAACGGTCGCGCTCTGCTCAACAATGAGAATGGTGATGCCGAGCTCGCGCCTGATCTCGGCAAGCCGCTGCATGAGATCCTGCACTGCGACAGGTGCGAGGCCGAGCGAAAGCTCGTCCACCAGCAGCAGCTGCGGTGCGCACATCAACGCGCTGCCGATCGCCAGCATCTGGCGTTCGCCCCCGGACAAGAGCCCGGCGATGCGATGGCGGAGCGCAGTCAACGGGGCGAAGAATTGGTACACCAGAGCCTCACGCTCACGCCGTTGCGCAACCGTCGTGCCGGGCGGAATAGGCGCGAGCAGGTTTTCGCTGACCGTGAGATTGGGGAACACCTTCTCGCGCTCGGGCACCAGCACGATGCCGCGGCGCGTGTTCTCGTGCGGCATGCTGTTCTCGATGCGCTCGCCCCGGAAAAGGATGCTGCCCTGGGTTACGCGCGCATCATCGACGCCGAGAAAACCGGAAATGGCGCGCAATGTGGTGCTTTTGCCTGCGCCGTTGGTGCCGATCAGCGCGACGATCTGTCCGGCCGGGACCGTGAGCGTGATCCCCTGCACGCCGGTGATCGCGCGCTGGTACACCACCTCGAGCTTCTCGACATTCAGGAGGAGGCTCACCCGGAGCCTCCGGTCACCGGCCGGTGCTTGAAAGGCCACAACAAAAAGTACGTTTGGATGCGACGCCAGATGCCGACGAGCCCGAGCGGCTCGAACATCAGGAATACGATCATGACCAAGCCGAAGGCGGCGTAGTTCACCGCAAACAGCACGCTTGCATAGCTTTGTGCGGCGGGCAGCGACAGTAGACCGGCTTCGATCAGGTAGGGAAAAATGGTGACGAACAATGCCCCCAGCACTGCCCCGAGCAGGGAGCCCATGCCGCCGATGATCACCATGGCGAGGTACTGGACGGTGAGAAAAAGTGAGAACGCCTCGACCGAGACGAAGCCGCGGTAATAGGCAAACAATGCGCCGCTCAGTGCGGTGATCGCCGAGCTGATCACGAATGCAAGCAGCTTGTAGCTGGCGATGCCGATGCCGAGCGCCTCCGCTACCGTCTCATGGGCGCGGATCGCGCGCCATGCCCGGCCGCTGCGTGAACGCAGCAGGTTCAGGCACATCAGCAGGGTCGCCGCCGCGGCCGCGAGCAGAATGAAATACCAGGCGCGCGGATTGACGATGCTGATGCCGCCCACCGTGGGCGGATCGATGACGATGCCGGTGGAAAAGCCCCAGCGCGATTCGTATTCGCCGCCGATATAGATGACCACGAAATGCAATGCCAGCGTGCTCACTGCGAGGTAGAGGCCGCGCAGACGCAGCGATGGCAAGCCGAAGATCACGCCGAGCAAAGCGCCCACCGCGGCTGCTGCAGGCAATGTGATCCAGAATGGCGCGCCGGTCTCGCGAAACAGGATACCTACTGTGAACGCGCCCGCGGCCATGAGGCCGGCATGGCCGAGCGAGATTTGACCGGCATAGCCGGTGAGCAGCATGAGGGACAACGCTCCTACCGTAGCGAGAAACACCTGCGCTGCGAGGTCGAGCTGGAACGGCGTGGCGAGGAACGGAAATCCGCCGAGGGCGATCACCAGCACGGCGAAGCTTGCGCGCTCGAGCCCAGTGCCGAGGAGCCGCAGATCCTGTTCATATCGCGTCCGGAAATGCCCGCTGCTGCGTGGTTGCCTAGACACGGTCGAGCTCTTCGCGCGTGCCAAGAAGCCCCCAGGGGCGCACCACCAGCATGGCGATGAGCACCAGGAACGGCACCACGTCTGACAGGAGCGGATCGATGTATTGAATGGCGAGTACCTCGGCTGCGGCAACGATGAGAGCGCCAATCAGCGCTCCCAAGAGGCTGTCGAGACCGCCGACCAGCGCTGGCGCAAAGGCCTTCAGTCCGATCACCACCATGGTCTGGTCGAGCCCGGAGTCGAGCGCGATCAGCATGCCCGCGATCGACCCCGTCAAGGTCGAGAGCCCCCAGGCCAGCGCGTAGACGGCGTGCAGGTTGATACCGCGTTGCGCCGCCAGCAACGGGTTCTGGCCGGCTGCACGCATGCGCACTCCCCAGCGACCGAACCGCAGAAAAGCGAACAGGGCGCCGTACACCACGACCGTCATGAGCACCATCAAAGCGGCGCAGGTCGAAATGCGGGCGCCGCCCAGAACATCGATTGGGGGGTTGGAAAAATGCAGTGCCTGCAAGGGGTGTTGCTGTGCCGCCGACCAGACCAGGACGATGAGACCGCGCAGCAGGATGCCGATGGCGATGGTGGTCAGAATAGCAGCCAGCACCATCTCGCCGGTCATTTTGCGCATGAGCACGACATAGACCAGCACGCCAACCATGACACTCATGACGACGGCGACGGCAATCGCGACCAGCGGATGACCGCCGAACACCGAGGCCGTGCTGTAGAGGAGATAGGCTCCCAGCATGGTGAGCTCACCATGTGCCATATTCATCACGCGGCTCACCCGGTAGATCAGCACATAGCCACAGGCGAGCAGGGCGTAGATCGACCCGAGCACGACGATGTTGACGATGAGCTGCACGGGCGGAGGGAGCTCAAGCCACGGGGAAAGGGATTATTGCGGCTGGATGCTGGCCGCGCGCACGTAGTGCTCCCAGTCTTTAATGCTTTGCCGGAACAGCGCCTGCGCCTCATCGGGTGTCGTGATGAATGGGTCGCCGCCGAAGCTGTTGAGGAACTGGCGGCTCTCGTCAGTCGCGAGCACGTCGTTGAACCACTTGTTGATCTTGTCGACGATCGGCCGCGGTGTTGCCGATGGCACCAGGGCGGCAAACCAGGTCAGGAGCTCGACGCCGGGAACGCCCGCTTCTGCCATGGTCGGCAGCTCGGCCACGGCTTGCATCCGCTGCGGCGTGCTCACGGCAAGCATGCGCCAGCGCCCGGCGCGGGCATTACTCAACGCCGACACCGGATCCATCATCCCGTAATCGATGCGCCCGCTCGCGAAATCGTTGAGGCTGTCGTTCGCAGTGCGGTAAGGCACCTCCACGGCTTTCACGCCGGTAGCCTGCTTGTAGAGCTCGCCCATCACCTTGCCGCTGGTGTTGGACTGGGCATAGCTTGCCTTCTCACCCTTTTCCTTCATGGCCTGCGTCAACTCAGCCAGCGTTTTGTAGGGGCTCGCCGTCGAGACCACGACCATGAAGGGCTGTTTGTTGACGCCGGCGGCGATCTGCAGATCGCGTGCGGCGTCGAGCGGCGGTGCCTTGAAGAGATGCATGTTGGCGGCGATGGCGCTCGCCGCATGCACATAGATTGTGTAACCGTCAGGTCTCGATTTCGCGGTATAGAGGGCGGCGATGTTGCCGGCTGCCCCGACCTTGTTCTCGACAATGATGGTACGCCCGGCGGGGGTGCGGACTTTCTCGGCCATGTAGCGCACCAGAACGTCGGCGCCGCTGCCGGCGGGAAAACCGCAGATGAACCGCAGGTCCTGCGACGGGTAGTCCTGCGCGCGAGCTGCGGCAGGGAGAAGCAGAATTGCGGCGGCGAGCAAAGCACGGCGGCCAAAAACAGGATCCATTCTTCCTCCGTCTGCCGCCGAGCGCGCTCGCGGCTGCTGGTTTAGATCTCATTGCGGCGTGATCCTGGCAAGCCGCACGTAACCACCCCAGGCTGCAATCGCCTTAAGGAACAGCTCCTGGGCGGCGTCAGGCGAATTGATGAACGGATCCCCGCCGAAGCTGTTGAGGAATTTCTTCGTCTCCTCCGTGCCGACGATGTCGCTGAACCAGGTGTGCACTTGCTCGATCACGGGCTTAGGCGTTCCAGCCGGCAGCATCGCCGCCCACCAACCTGTGAGGTCCATTGCCACGCCCGACTCGGTCATGGTCGGCAGCTGCGGATTAGCCTCGAGCCGCGTCGCCGTGCTGACGGCAAGAATGCGCAACCGGCCCTCCCGCGCCTGCGCAAGGGAGAACACCGGATCGTGCATGCCATAGTCGATCTTGCCGCTGAGCATCTCGTTGATCGAATCCGGCGCCGTCTTGTAATTGACCTCCACAGCCTTGATCCCGGTCGCATCCTTGTAGATCTCGCCCATGATCGTGCCAGTCGGTGCGGCGGTGGCATAAGATGCCTTGTCGCCTTTCTTCAGCATCGCCTGCGTGAGCTCGGCCACCGACGTGTAAGGACCCTTGGCGTCGACCACGAGCATGAAGGGCTGCCGGTTGATCGAGGCGGCGATCTGGAGTGCCTTGGCTGCATCGACCGGCGGCCTCTTGAACAGATGCTGGTTTGCCGCCACGGCCGTCGCGGCGTGAACGTAGATGGTGTGGCCGTCGGGCTTGGCACGGGCAACATATTCCGTCGCGATGTTGCCGCCCGCCCCCGACTTGTTCTCGACGATGACTGTCCGATTGGCGAGCGGACGCAGCTTCTCGGCAAAATAGCGCACCAGCACGTCGGCGCCGCTGCCCGGCGGAAACGCGCAGATCAGCCGGATGTCTTGACTGGGATAGGATTGGCTCGGATTCGATTGGGCGAATGTGGCCGTGCTCGCGAGAGCGAACGCACACGAGGTGGCGCCGATCCGCAATAGGAGGCCGAGCTTCATCGCTGTATCTCCTGATTTGCTCCCCCGAGGAATTTCTTCCGCGCGGGAGGCTATTCCTGGAATGCCACCTCGCGCGTCTTGCGGAAGTGCGGCAGTACAATGAGCGCGATCACCCCGGCGGTGATCGCGAGCAGCACGGCCGAGATCGGTCGCTCCAGGAACACCATCGGGTCGCCGCGCGAGATGACGAGCGAGCGGCGCAGATTTTCCTCCATGAGCGGTCCCAGAATAAAGCCCAGCACCAGCGGGGCCGGCTCACAGCCAAAACGCAGCAGCACATAGCCGAACACCGCAAATATGACGCAGAGTACCAGCTGCGTCACGTTGGAGTTAGTGCTGTAAATCCCGATCACGCAGAACAGCAGGATTGCCGGATAGAGCAGCCGATAGGGCACCGAGAGCAGGCGCACCCAGATGCCGATCAGCGGCAGATTGATGATCAGCAACATCAGATTGCCGATCCACATGCTCGCCACCATGCCCCAGAACAGGTCCGGGCGCTTGCTCATCACTGCCGAGCCCGGCTGAATGCCTTGAATGATCATGGCCCCCATCATCAGCGCCATGATCGCGTTTGAGGGAAGTCCAAGCGTGAGCAGCGGAATAAACGAGGTTTGCGCGGCAGCATTGTTCGCCGACTCGGGTCCGGCGACGCCCTCGATCGCGCCCTTGCCGAACCGTCTCGGATCCTTCGCAATCTTCTTTTCCAAGGTATAGCTCGCAAATGCGGCGAGCACGGCGCCGCCACCGGGCAATATCCCAAGCAGCGATCCCAGCAGCGTGCCGCGCAGCGCCGCTCTCCAGGAATCGTGGAAGTCCTGCTTGCCGGGCCAGAGGTCGCGCATCCGGGCGGCGAACTGCGGTCGCGGCAATGTCGGCTGCTCGAGATTGCGAATGACCTCAACGATGCCAAAGAGGCCGATCACGAGCGGCAGAAAATCGATGCCGTCCCACAGCTCCGAGACCCCGAACGTATAGCGCGTCAGGCCGCTGTTCACATCGGTGCCGACGAGCCCCAAGAGCAACCCGACCAACACCATGCCGAACGCCTTGATGACTGAGCCATGCGCCAGGATGACGGCGGTCACCAAGCCCAGCACCATGAGCGAGAAGTAGTCGGGCGAGTTGAATTGCTGCGCGATTGCCGCGAGAGGCGGACCGAAGGCGGCGATGAAGACCGTTCCCACGCAGCCCGCAAAGAACGAGCCGAGCGCTGCGACCCCAAGCGCCACACCCGCGCGCCCACGCTTTGCCATTTCATGACCATCAAGGCAGGTCACGATCGACGCCGCTTCGCCGGGGATGTTCACCAGGATTGATGTGGTCGAGCCGCCGTACTGGGCGCCGTAATAGATGCCCGCGAGCATGATGAGCGACGAGAGCGGATCGAGGCCGAAGGTAATTGGCAGCAGCATGGCGATGGTCGGGATCGGACCGATCCCGGGCAGCACGCCAATCAGCGTTCCGAGCATGCAGCCGATCAGGCAGAAGCCCAGATTCTTGAGCGATACAGCGGCGCTGAAGCCGGTCGCGAGGTTGTTGAGGATGTCGAATTCCATCGCGCCCCTTTCAGCAGCAGGGTGCGCATCGGCGCGGTCTGGAGGAGGAGGGACGCGGCTGGCGCATCAGCGTCCCCACCAGGGCGGCAGCGCCTGTCCCAGCACGTAGACGAAGACGACCACGGTGAAGACGCCGAGTCCGGCGCCGAGCAGCACGCTCTCGCCAAGCTTCACGTCATGCCGCGCATAGCTCGCGAAAACCGTCAGCACGAGGGCAGTGAGAGCGAGCCCGATCGATTCGATGAGAAAACCGAACGCCAGAATGGCGGCGATGATGAACAGCATGGGACGCAGCTGGACCCGCTCGACCGATGGACCGCTCATCGTGAGACCGCGAATGGCCACGATCACCCCGATGCCGATGATGAGCCAGCTGAGCAACAGCGGAAAGTAGCCCGGACCCATCCGCGAGGAGGTGCCGAAGCTCAAGTCGCTGCCAAAATAAAGGCCCCCGATCCCGATGAGCAGAAACACGGCTCCGGCGCCGAGGTCCTGCGGGCTCTTCACCTGCACCATTTGACTTCCACCATCGCGTGCTTCCGTGCGGCGGGTAGCGGTGCTTCTGCCAGCGGGGGCGGCAGCTTACCGCTCGCTCCAACTGTACGCTGAAATGACCCCTCGCAAAAGTTCGGCGCGCCGCCTGCACTGGGGCTTGGGATCGCGCCGATCGCAAAATTGTGCTGGGCGGCCATCTGGCCCGAGGCTAAGAGTGCTGGCTGGCGGCTTCATCGCCACCTCAGTTCCAAGCCCTCCTCAAGGCTCATGATGACCCAGATCGACATCGAGAAATTCCGCCTGCGTCACTTCGTGGAGAAGCTCGTGCAGCAGGGCGAGTGCCAGGTGCACGACGACCCGATCGACCTCATCGACGTCGCGAGTATGCTCGATTGCAATCGCAACGCAGTCTGGTTTCGCGCGGTCGGGCCGGAGCGGGCGGAGCTGGTCGGCAACGTGATGGGGACGCGCCGCCGGCTTGCCGCGGCGCTCGACACCGACGAGGCGGCATTTCCGGCCGTGCTGCGCGAGCGCCTGCAGCAGCCGCGTGCACCTATCGAGGTGGCCTCATCGCATGCGCCGGTGCAGGAGGTGGTGCTCACGGGCGAGGATGCCGATCTGACAAGCCTCCCCGTGCATTTGCAGCATGGGCTGGACGGCGCACCTTACATTTCAGCGAGCATCGATTATGCGCGCGACGCAAAGTCGGGCTTCACCAATATCGGTTGCCGGCGGCTGATGCTGCGCGGAGCGCGTGCGGCAGGCGTGGATCTGAATGCGCCGAGCGACCTGCGTGCCCTCTACCAGTCGGCTGTGGCAAAGGGGGAGCGCCTGCCGGTTGCCTTTGCGGTCGGCAGCCATCCCGCCGATTTTCTCGCTGCCGTGGCGTCCACCCCGGCGATGGACGAGCTCGATGTCATTGGCGCGGTCCGCGGCGCGGCTTTGCCGGTCGTCAAATGTGTGACCAATGATGTGAGAGTGCCGGCCGATGCCGAGCTGGTGCTGGAGGGCTATATCGATGAGCGCGGACTGGTCGAGCCCGAAGGCCCCTATGGCGAGTACATCGGCTATTACGGCTTGCTCAAGAACAACCCGGTCTTCCATCTCACCGCCATCACTCGACGACGCGATGCGCTGTTTCAGACGGTGAGCATTGGTGGCGCGCGCCTTGGCTTCACCGACACTGCCCAGCTCGGTGCAGCCAAGACTGAGGCTGCCATCTGGAGCGTTCTGCAGCATTCGATCCGCGAGCCGGTGGCGGTCTGCTGCACGGCCTCTTCAGGCGGCATGTACAACGTGCGCGTCTCATTGCGCCAGCGCATGCCCGGCGAGGCGAGGAATGCGATTGCGGCCGTATTCTGCTCAGCCGGCGATGTGAAGCACGTGTTCGTGGTTGACCAGGACATTGATGTCTTTTCCGACGAGCAGATCGACTGGGCGCTGGCCACGAGGTTCCAGGCCGATCGCGACCTGGTGGTGGCCTCAGGCTTCCGTTGCGTGCCGCTCGATCCTTCGCTCGAGGGAAGCCGCACCGGAGCAAAATGCGGATTCGACTGCACCAAGCCGTTCGGCCGCAGCGACAATGTCGAGTTCACGGTACCGCGGGCACCGTCACTTCCCGCTGCGGCGGCCGGGCTTAGCGGCTCGGCAGCAGAACGGCTCACCCAGGGGCCGGCGACCTACCTCGATCTGATGGCGGCCGTCGGCACGCGCGACGGTCGCGAGGTGCTGCGCGAGCTGGACAAGCTTTACACGCAGGGGCGCCTCACGCGACTGCCGGACGGGCGTTACGCGCTGCAGGGGAGCGCGTGAGGTTTGCCTCACTACGTGGCGGGTTAGCCGCGCGCTTGCGCCGTAACCCGCCGCTCGCCCCTTGTGATGAGTGGCGGATTACGCTGCGCTAACCTAATCCGCCCTACGCGTTTATTCTGTTCTTAGGCGCGTTCTTGTGCTGTAACCCGCCGCTCGCGGGTTGTGCTACCGCCATCGTGTCGCGGCCGGTGGTCATAGCGGCTCATCAGCTCGTCCACGAGCGCGTTGAACTCGCCCCAGTCAGTCTCCCGGTACGAGTGATTGCGGATGATAAACGACGCGCCTGCGTAGAATTTTTCGTATTGCTGATGGCGCCCGGCGAACTCCGAGCCGACCAGGTCCCAGGCGAGCTTGAACAGCTTCATGCGCGTGACCGAGTCCGCCTGCGGCGTCTGCCAATAGATGGAAAACTGCCGCGCAAGCTCGGGGTCATCCATCACCGAGATGTCCGCTGGCATCTGGAATACTCCGCCGCCGCAGAGCGTGCGCAGCTCGTCGATGAAGCTCGAGTAGTTCTGCGTGCACCATTCAAGGCCGGCATACATGAAGCGCCGATTGAAGCAGACATAACCTTCGGGCCAACTCTCGAATGCATTGATCTGCCCGTGCACCAGCCCACCGATCGTCGCCTCCACCGCCGCCATCTTGCCGAGCGTTTCGCGCACTGCCGGCACCTGATCGGCGCCGGTCGCATGCGCGATGCGACTGCAAAGCCCGAGCAGCAGCCGCATCTTCGACCAGTAGCGGACGTTCGACTGGTGATTGCCGAAGCAATGGCTGGGTGTCTTGATGTAGACGTCGCGCGAAAGCAGCGCGTCGTCGTGCACGAACACCTTTTCCCACGGGACCTTCACATTGTCGCACAGCACCATGCTGTCGCTTTCGTCGTAGCGCCAAGCGAGAGGTGAATCGAATTCCGAGCTCAGCCCGAGCGCCGCAGGCTTGCGCGACCAAAGCGTCAGCCCCGGCGCATTGCACGGCACCGCGCAGGTGATGGCCTCCTTCTTCTGGTCGGGCGCCAGCGGGATGACGTTGCCGATCCAGATTTCGTTGGAGTAGAGCGCGCCGGTCGCGAGCATCTTCATGCCGGCGATCACCACGCCGTCATCCTCCTCGCGCACCACCCGCAAGGTCGGCACCGGAATATTCTGCTTGTGATAGAACTCAGGATTGCGCGCGGCCTGCGGCGGCACCACGGCGTAGACGACGTAGGTGTCGTTGTCGCGAATGGAGTGGTAATAGCTCAACAGGTTGTGCGCCAGCGCGAAGGGTGCCGGCAAGGCGTCCGGTTTCATCGCCATGCCGGCGACGAACGAGGCGACGTGGTCGGGCGAGCGGCCGAACATGCCGAACGTGAGGTCGGCGATCTTGCGGTGAGCGACCATGCGGCGCTGCAAATCCTCGCGCGTGCGTGGGCGCAGGAAATAGATGGAATGACGCCCGCCATCCTCCTCATAGCTCATGATGTCGCGGTTGGCGGGATCTGCCTTCATATCGTAGATCGCCGCAACCGTTTGCGCGGCGCCGCTGAAGGCCGGATGCCGCGTCACATCGTCGACCCGCTCGCCCCCGACGAACACGACGCGGCCGTCGCGCAGCGTCTCGAGATGCTCCTTGCCGGTGCGCAGCATATTTTGATGATATCAGACCGGGTGTAGGTTGTACAAAGTGCAGAGCGTTTGCGCCTTGATCTCGGCCACTCGCCGCGACCGCCATCGGGATTGTTCGGCATGATCGACAGCTTGGGCTTTCGCAAGAAATTCGGCGTGATCGCGCCGTCGACCAACACGTCGGTGCAGCCGGAGTTCGAGGCGATGCGGCCGCGCGGTGTCACCAATCATTTCCGCGGTATCTTCATTCCCAATGATCCGATCCGCAGCGATGAGGATTTCAACACGTTGATGGACAACATCCGCAAGGAGCTCATGGCGGCGGTCGACGATGTGATGACCTGCGAGCCTGACTACCTGATCATGGGCATGTCATCGGAGACGTTCTGGGACGGGCTCGAGGGCAGCAAGCGCTTGCAGGAGCGGGTGGAGGCGCGCGCCGGCGTGAAGGTGTCCATGGGCTCCGATGCGGTGCGGGCAGCGCTGGAATGCTATGGCGCCAAACGTATCGCCGTCATCACGCCGTACATGCCGGTTGGCGACGCCCAGGTGCGCCGGTTCTTCGAGGACTGCGGGCTCGAGGTGGTGCGCCTGAAGGGGCTCAAATGTGCGAGCCCGGTCAAGATCGCCCATGTCTCGGAGCGCGAGCTGCGCGACGCCATCGTCGAGGTCAACGGCCGGGATGTGGACGCGATCGTGCAGGTCGGCACCAACCTGGCGATGGCCCGGCTTGCCGGACTTGCCGAATTCTGGCTCGACAAGCCCGTGTTGGCGATCAACACCTGCATCTACTGGTGGTCACTCCGCCAGAATGGCATTGGCGACAGGATCGACGGCTTCGGCTCGCTTTTGCTAGGGCACTGAAGCGCCATCCAGGCGAAGCGGGCCGCCACTGATTAGCCTTCCACCTCCGCCGGTACTCTGGTTGCTTTTTGAGGCGCCCAGCTATTGGCCAGCGATGGCCTGATATGCCGTGTCAGCTCAGCTTCTTGCTTCGTGAGAAGGTTTCGCCCATCGGTGATCGATACGATCGTATGTGCGACCGCGACAATCATGTCCGCGCCGCTGCTGATGTCGGGACGATGGGCGACGCTGACGCGTGTCATCTGCAGCTGGCGCAGGCTCTCGTTGATGGCCCGCTCCGTCTTGACGTCCAAGTGGGCGGTACCCTCATCCAGGAACAGAATCTGAGGATCGCGGTAGAGCGCGCGTGCAAGCAGGACCCGTTGTTTTTGCCCCCCCGAAAGCGAATTCCCCATGTCGCCGATGAGGCTGCTATAGGTCATGGGCATGGCCATGATGTCCTCGTGGATGGCGGCTCGTTTGGCGGATCGCAGCATGCGTTCTTCATCAAACTGGGCGTCGAAGAAACAGATGTTGTCAGCGATCGAACCCGACAGGAGCTGGTCCTCCTGCATGACAGCTGCCACCTGCTCCCGGAATGTCCGCGGGCCCATGGTGGAAAGGGGCAGGCCGTCCACGAGGATCTCCCCGCTCGTGGGCTCGAGAAGCCCCAGCATAAGCTTGACGAGTGTCGTCTTGCCGCCGCCGGAGGGACCGGTAATGGTCACGAACTGACCCGGTTCAATCCTCAGATTAACGTCCTCGAGGACGAACCGCTCGGTCTCGGCGTAACGAAAGCAAACGTTGCGCAGCTCGATGCCGCCCTCGAGCGGACGCATGAACGAGAGCGGCAAGTCGTGCCCTCTTTCGGGTGACGTGAGTGCGATGTCGGAGAGCCGCTCGAGGTGCAGACCCAGAATGCGGAAGTCGAGCGCTTTCTCCACGAGGGCGACCGACCGCTCTATGAAGTGCTGTCGATACGCCATGAAGGCGAAGACCATGCCGACCGTGAGATTGCCGGCAAGCACAAGCCGCGCAGCGAGAAAAACGATGATAATGAGCTCAAGCCCGAAGATGAGATCGTTGATTGTGCTGAATGCGATCTTTGCGCGGCCAAGGCTCACGCTGCTGTTGGCCACCTCGGCGTACCTGTTCAGCCACTGCGACTCTCGCTCGCTTTCGCGATTGAACAGCTTGAGACACTGAATCGCGCGGAGTGTTTCGATAAAGGTCGAGCTCTCCTGAGCGCTGGCTTCAATCGTTGCCTGGGTACGCCGCCACAAAACGCCGTAGAGGCTGAGCCTGATGATCGCGTAGAGCGCAAGCGCACCGAGGACCAGCAGTGCAAGCGGCGGGCTGTAGAGGAAGATCATGGCCAGGGTGAGAACGGCCATGATGCCGTCGATGAGGGCGGTGATCATCCCTTCAGTGAGCAGGTTGCGAATGGGCTGCAGAGATGTGAACCGCGAAAGCACATCTCCGGTATGTCTCTGCTCAAAGAAGGCGGTAGGCAGCCGAATCAAATGATGGAATAGCCGCGCGCCAAGATGAAAATGCACGACGTTTTGCAGGACCAGCAGGACCCATGATCGCAACGCCGTCGTCGCGACCTGGATGAGCATGAGCAAACCGAACCCCAATGCCAGCACCACGAGCAGATCGAGATCGCCGCGGGTAATGACCTCGTCGATGGTGACCTGCATGTAGAACGGCGCGGCGAGCAGCAATACCTGCAGCACAGCTGATAGGACGAGGATTTGAAGGAGTGCGTGAGTGCTGCCGCTAAGGTGTGACCAGAAGACGGAGAGCGGCAGTCGCGCGCGCTCGTCGCGTTGCTGGAACGCCTCGGTTGGGGAAAGCTCCAGGGCCACCCCGCTGATGTGCTTGGAGGCGGCCGCAAAGGTGTATGACCGCTCGCCGCTTGCCGGATCGTGAATGGTGAGGCCTTGCTTGGTGACCCCCTTCAGCACCACAAAATGGCACATGTCCCAATGCAGGATGGCAGGCAATTGTATTTGACGCAGGTGCTCGAGCTCCAAGCGTATAGGTCGGCAGGTCATCTGCAGATGTCCTGCGGTTTGCATCAGCCCGCGTAATGTTACTCCTTTCAGCGACGCAGGATGTCGCCGCCGCAGCGTGTTCAGGTCAACCCGGTTCCCGTGATAAGAGGCGACCATCGCCAAACAGGCCAGACCGCATTCGGCGGCCTCTGTTTGGTGGATGAGCGGCAGGTGACCGCGGCGACTGAATCTGAGCATCGGCGAGTCTCACATCCTGACCGACAGCAGCGGGCTTATCAGCCAGTCCATCAATGAGCGCCATTCGAGAATGATGTCTGCCCGCAGCAGCATGTCAGGCTGCAAGGGAATTGTTTTCCCGTGAACGTTTATGTCCTGTCGTTCCAGGCTGGCGATAACGCGATAAGCCGGCTCATTCAGCTTGATGGGACCTCCGGTATCGCTGCTGGTCAGGATTGTTTGTGAGACTTTCACAATCCGACCGCGATAGGTTCCAAAGTGTTGGTATGGAAACGCTTCATAGAGAAGGCGGACGGGCAGCCCAGCTTCGACAAAACCGATCGCCCGCGCAGTGACGAAGAGCTCTGCCTGCAAGGCTGCTCCCTCGGGAATGATTTCGAGCTGAAGCCGCTGCGGGTTGACGTTTTGCCCGACCGTTGCTTGCAAGGTCGACACCCGGCCTGCGACAGGCGCGCGGATCACATAAGCGCGGCGCCCTTGCGTTTCGGCGATGCGCTGTTCTGTTGCCGCAAGATCGTTGCGCAGCGCCTGCACTTTCTGCGCCATGAGCGTGGGCAATTGCGCCAGGGAAGATCGGGTTTCCACCAGTTGATTGTGCTTGGCCGAGATTTGCTGCCGGATCGTGCTCAAGCTCTGCCGCTGATCAATGACCACCATCTGTCGGCGGCGCAGCTCGATGGCCGTCAGGTAGCCCTTGCTCTGCAACTGTTGTCCCGCGTCCAAGTCGCTGTTTGCGACCTCCAGACGATCGCTTTGCAGCGTGAGCTGGGCTTGCAACTGCGCGATTTCGGCCTTTAAGCCGGAGGCCAGCGCCGTCAGTCGGTCTCGCTCGGAGCCCGCGCGCGTCTCTTCCGATTCGATATTTCGTGAAATGGCCTGCCTTTGTGCCGACAAGGTATCCAGTTGCGAGACGTTGACGTCCGAGCCATCCGAGGCGATCTGGTCGGTGTCTATGGTGAGCAGTGGCTCTCCATCCTGCACCACCTCACCGTCTTTGACGTGGACCTCACGAATGACTCCGTTACGAGCCGCAAAGATTTTCGCTGTTCCCGTACTAGGTGTAAGATAACCTATAGCCGTTTCCTTACGTACATACCCGGCAAAGCATGCAAAAACCGTGAGCGCCGCGACCGCGGCCGCCAAAAACCAGGTCAATATCTTGCTCGACAATGGTTGCAGCGCTGCCACGTCACCCCATTGATGACGTGCCCGCTGGAACTCGACGGCCTCCTGCCGGAACAGTTGTCGCGCGCTCATGCCTGCAACTCTGATGGGCGCTCCTGCCAACTGTGATGAGTGGCTGGAGCGCCCTGTCATTCTTGCCTTGGCTGGAGGGTTACACGCCTTGCAGGATTGCTCCCGGCCCACCCAACACTTGGATCAGCGCTCCGACACCGATGTGGTTGTTGTTCGCGATATCGGCAAGCGTCACATTGTTATTATCGAGCACGTTGATGTTGGCGTTGCGCAGTATATCAATTTGCTGCGCGTTCAATGCTAGATTGACGAGGCCACCGGCTGCAGCCGCCTGTCCGCCAGCGACGGCGTCCAGTTCCGCGTCTGACAGTTCAACGATCTCCGGCAAGTTGGTCATTACGAGCTCCATGCTTGTGTGATACGCCCCCCTTCGCGCCCAACGACGCGTCCGCTGGATCGTTCCGAAAAAAACTGCGCGTGACACCTTGTTCCGTTCACTGCGAGGAGCGCGACGCGTCGTGCGCAACAGATCGCTGCATAAGCAGCAAGTTGATACCTCTATGAGGCTCGCGGAGCGCGCAGAAGTTCATCGCACCGGAACAACGAGCATCGCTCAGTGAAGGACGCGACGTATTTTGTCGAACTCGCTCGAGTCAAATTTCTGATCCTGCGACAGACGATGGACATAGTGACTCAAACAAGCTGCGAGTGAGCGCATCAAACGGAACATGTCGGCTTTTGGAATTGACCTCGGATCAGTTTCGCGGCGGCCCAATGGTGACGGCGCGCGATCACGCCGGACTGCACGACGGCTTGGCAATGTCGCGCGATTTATGCGGAATGCATCGTGAGTAATAGTCGTGACGTGAACGTCCGCGTTGCGATGTTTTTGCACAACAAGGCAACGTGTCAAGCTGCTACTGCTTCGGCTCAATGAGTGGGATTTCCAGCACCACGAAAGCTGGACACGCGCACCTCGTCTCGCGCTGGACACGTTGCGCCGTACAACAGCACCTCCTCGCAAGCGGCTCCGGAGGAGCTGCGCAGCAGTCGCAGCATGCAACCCTGGACTCATGGCCGGGCGCTGCAGCCGAATGAATGTATCGAATATGCTCGGTGGTTTTGCGGCGAAAGGCGGGGGCGGTTGAGTGCCCCCATGCAGAGCATCCTCAACAACTGAAAAGGGCCGCACCATTGCTGATGCGGCCCTTCATTTCTCACCGGGTATGCACCCCGGCCTCGGTCCTTAGCCCAGCGTGAGGGGAAGCTGCTTCCGGCTCACTCGGCATTCGCAGCTTGGACCTGCCAGGTATTATCAAACACCAAGCCACTGACGTTTGAGCTTGAAGCCACGTTCAGGCCACTCATAAACCAGATGGCCAGGGCTCCGCTGCTGTTGCGCCAGAGGATATCGCTCTTCAGATCACCGTTGAAGTCACCGGTGAGGTTGACGTTCCAGTTGCTGGGCACGAACCCAATAACGCCGGACTGGGCGATGTTTGCGCCGTTCATCAGCCACATGGCCACGTTGCCGCTACTGTCGCGCCAGAGGATATCGCGCTTGCCGTTGCCGTCGAAGTCACCGGTGCCGACAATCGCCCAGGTGGTTGGAACATTCCCGACGAGTGCACTTGACGTCAGTTGTGTGCCGTTCATGAACCAGATCGCGACGGTCCCACTGTTGGTGTCACGCCAGAGAATGTCGGCGTTGCCGTCGCCGTTGAAGTCCCCGGTTCCGACAATCATCCAGTTGAGGGGCACATTTCCGAGAACGGCCGCACTAACAAGGCTCGATCCGTTCATCAGCCACATTGCGACGTTGCCGCCGGAGTCGCGCCAGAGGATGTCGCCCTTGCCGTCGCCGTTGAAGTCATCCGTGCCGTTGACGAACCATGTCGGGCCAACGTTGCCGAGGCTTGCCGTGGATTTGATCTGGTAGCTGTTCATGAACCAGATCGCGACGTTGCCGCTGGTGTCCTGCCAGAGCAGATCATAGTAGCTGTCCTGATCGAAGTCGCGCTGGCCGACGATGTTCCAGTTTGTGGGCACCACGCCCACGATTCCGGACGCGTAGATCTGCGCGCTTTTCATGATCCAGATCGCGGTGTTGCCGGTACTCGTTTGCCGCCAGGCGATGTCGCTATTGTTGTCGCCATTGAAGTCATGAGTGTTGGCAAACGTGGCGACAGTCTCCACCAGGACCAGAATGCAACCAAGCGTGTTGTCGCCGCCGACCGAGCCACAGAGTGTGCTGCCGGAATTGCTGGCGACCGGGAAGTAGTACTTCTTGGTCGCCGGATCCGAGGCGATCGAGTGATTGCCGCCTCGGGTCCGCGCGGGTGAGGTGTTGGGGCAGCTGAACTCGCCGGTGGCAAGGTTCGGATCCTTGTCAGCGTTCTGGGCGTCGAGCAACCCAATCACCTGCGGACCAGCGGTGGTCGGGTTTGGCGTGCAGCTCGGCACGCCATTGGGCTGTGGCGGATTGGCGTTGGAGCGCGCCAATGTGTAGTGATTGGTGCCGGCATTGTAATCGACCATGTCGGCGCCTGATTGGAATTGATAGACCTTTATGACGTTACCGGGGATGCCGCCGGTGGATCCGTCGTCAATAACGGCTGTCGGATACCCGTATTGGGCTTGATTGGGTCCGCCGTTGCAGCCAAGCAGGATCTGCGGAGCGGGCCCAATGGCCATGCCCTGTGGTCCGGAACAGGTGTTGATAGGGATCAGGTACGTGGTGATGACGCTCTGCGTGTCGGGGTCGAGAACCGCGACGCCGCCCGGGACCGAATTGTTACCAGGGCCGTTTACTTCGGGGACCGTGATGTAGAATTTCTGCGTGCGCGAATCGAACTGACACTGCTCGATGCCGTTCGTCGCGATCGGCGTGTTGTTCGAGCCATCAAACACGATCTGCTTCAAGATCGTCTTGGTGCGGGCGTCGAAGAACGTGACGAACGGGAACGGATCCTCGGCGTTGTTCGCAGCCAGAACGATCTTGCGAACCGGATCTTGGCACATTTCGTCGACGCGGTGAGCCCCGCCGGTGCTGATTGAGAACTGCAGGGTGCCGGTTGCGAGGTCCAGCACCTTCATCGTGCTGTCGCCATCGCCCGCCCAGATCTCGTTGCCGGTGCCAAAGGCGTCGTTCTTCACGATCAGCACGCCATCCGGGCCTGAAGTATCGTTGTTGCCGGTATTGCCTTTGAAGAGGCCTTTGCCAGCCTGCCTGAGCAGCGTGTCGCTCTTGATGTCGACAACGTCAATGGCGCTGTTTGTACGGTCTGCGAGCACGTAGAGGCCGAGTGCAGAATCGACGTAGCTGATGTCGAAGCTGGTGATCTTCTGACCGGCCGGTAGTGGGACGATTTTTGATGGGACGAGAATTTCTTCTGCCAGGGCAGAGCTGCCCATGAGAGTTAGAGCAACAACGAGAGAGCGAGCAAACAACGATGCCCCTCCGGTCTTTCCGCAGATTTTTCCTGTCATATGGTTCCTCCAGTGTGCTTTTTACCCGGATTTTATGCAGTCGTAGCGCACCCCGTTTTCAAAAGGGTGCGTGTCCCGTTTTTAGTCTCCTTCCTGCCGTCAAGCTGCCACAGGTTTTAACAGCCGCAAAGACCTAACATTCACCATAGGTCTAAAAAACAATCGTCCGGAAGCGGCAGTGCGCTTGACAATCGCCAGAAGTGATTTCCCGGAAGGCACAACAATCGAACTCGCGAAACCTCGCTTGTGCGCGGCCGCAATCGCGCATCAGCGCTTCGAAGGGCGGTTTAGGGAGCAGCGGCTGCTTTTAGTACGCGTGAGACCGCATGTGCTTAACTAGCCGACAGCCCAGGCCCGGTCTGAGCATAACCCAATGTACCTGAGGTGGCTAAGCGCAGCATCGCTCGAGCAGACGGGGACGTGAGCCAGCCAATCAAAGTCGTCAGAATTGCAATGCTACGGCGACGCCTATCGGCCTTCTCAGCGGAAGCGCTCGCTGGGGACTAAGTGAGGGGCCCCATAAACAACGAGCCCCGAGAATTTCTCGGGGCTCGCGAAAGTGGTGGCTGCGAACAGATTGCGTCGATTACCACAACTTGACGTTCAAGCCGACGCGCGCGACCTGCACCTGCGACTGAACGTTGGTCCTCCAGGCATAGCCATTCGAAAAGGCCGGCACTGCCCCGGTCAGGGGGGACAGGTACTCAAAGTCGTTCAGGTACATGTAGAGATACTCTGCCTTGACCGAAATATTGGGCAAGAAGGCCCACTCGAAGCCCGCACCTACGACCGGCCCTGCACGGAGGACGTTGTCGGAGCCGAAATGCCGGGCCCCGTTGTACACAGGTGCTCCAACGCCGGTCCCGAACAGCACCGCCGTCTCGGACTGGACGCCAGCGAGGGCAAGGCCGCCGGTCACATAAAGCCAGACGCGGTCAAAAGTGACGCCGCCACGCAACCTGGCGGTGCTGAACCACTGCAGGTGCTCGGAGACGTGCTCGGTGCGTGCCTGATTGGTGAAGGCAGGGTTGCCGGGATTTGGAAATGCGCCGAAGGCGCGGTCGATGGTCGTGGTCGTGTCGCTCCACTGCCCATCCACCTCAACGCCGACGGCCCAAATGGGTGCGAGTTGCCAGTTGCATCCAAATTGGCCGCCACCTTCCCAGCCCGAGCCTGTCGCCGTATCGGTGACCGTGAGCCTCGCGATGCTTGCCGGAAAATCACCCGTGCCTCCGAGATTGGGCGGCGGCAACACGCCCGGCGCGTTGATGTAGTTGCCGGCCGGGCCTGTGGTCGAGCGGTCGCGTGTGCCCACCCAGCCACCGTTGATGCCGGCGTAACATCCCGCCCAGGTGAACGCCGGTGGCGGTGGGGCGGCCTTCAGCGGCATGTCGGCCCCCAATGCAGAAATCGTGGTCCCCGTCAGAAGCAGCATCACGCTGCCGATCGTAAGCTTGTTCATGTCACACCCCCCGCGTTGAATTGCCATGATAGTAGGTCAATCCGCGCGACTTGGATGTAGCTCGCGTGCAACAGATGGGAAAACTTGCCGCTCCAGTGGCGGATTACGCTTTCCTGCTTATGCGCCCATGCGCGCCTTCTGGACTGACCAAATTGGCGCGGTGCTAGGGCGGGTTAGGTTAGGCGCGCTCTTGCGCCGTCACCTGCCGCTTGCGGAGAGCGAGGAGCGGTTCGGGCTTCGCCATTCACTCGGCGTTTGCAGCCTGTACGGTCCAGGAGGTTGCTACGTTGCCGAGATTGGCAGTCGATGCCACTTGGGCGCCGTTCATGAACCAGAGTGCCGTATCACCGTTGCTGTGGCGCCAGAGAATGTCGCTCTTGCCGTCGAAGTTGTAATCGCCAGTCAGAACAGCCGACCACCCGGTCGGCACGACACCTAGCACAGCGCTTTGCGCGACCTGGTTTCCTTTCATTAGCCAGATCGCGACAGTGCCGCTCGTGTCCCGCCACAGGATGTCACCGAAGCCGTCGCCGTCGAAGTCGCCGGTACCAACGATCGACCAATTCAGGGGTGCGGTGCCCACGAGTGCGCTGGAAACCACCGATATGCCATTCATGAACCAGATTGCCACCTCGCCGGTGGCGGTGTTGCGCCAGAGAATGTCACTCCTGCCCGGAATATTTGCGTCGGTATTGAAGTGAGCGACCCCGGCGATTGACCATGGCGCGGGCACAGTGCCGAGCACGGCGCTTGCGACGAGGTGGGTCGTCTTGTTCATCAGCCATACGGCAAGCGCGCCATTTGTGTCCTGCCAAAGAACATCGCCGAAGCCGTCATTGTTGAAATCGCCAGTTCCGACAACGTGCCATTGCGGACCGACCGTCCCGAACTGCTGCGTCGACAATACGTTTGGCCCGGTGCCGGTCCCGTTGAGAAACCAGCGCTCGAGATTGCCGGCGGTGTCGAGCCAGAGCACATCTGCTTTGCCATCGCGATCGAAGTCGCGCTGTCCGACCAGCGACCAGCTGTTGTCCTTGCTGCTCGAAAGCAGCAGGGTAGACGAGAGCAACCCTCCATCCAGCATCCATAAGGCAACCTGCCCGTTGCTATTGCGCCAGACGATGTCGCTCTTGCCGTTGGCGTTGAAGTCGTGCGTCGATGGCGGCGGACCTGGGTCAATGGTCCGCGTGTTGATGAAATTCGTTTCGCTGTCTTGGGTGACCACCTGCACAAACCCACACCATGTCGGGTTCGGCAGGGTTGAGCACTTGCTCGTATCCAGCGCGAGGTTGGGTGGCCCGCTTTGAATGACGAACTGGTACTTGGCGCCCTTCAAATCCTTCGCCGTAAAGGTGCACGGATAGCCAGCCGGATAAAATGTGAAGGATGGAAATAGTGGATCGACATTCTTGCTGGTGTCATTGCTGCAAAAACCGACCGAGTCCCACTCCGGCACCCCCTGGTGCTCAACACCAAGGCTTACGACGACGCGTTTGGTACGATCGAGCGGCGTCTTGTTGTCGAGGCCGGTATCGCCGGCATAGGTGATGATAAGGCCGACACCCGGATAGCTCTGAAAGCCGATGGCGTCATCGACTGAGTACGCGTAGGCCGCCATGTTCAGATAGTTGAGGCCATGAATGAGCTTGACGTACGGATTGAACACGAACGACGTGCCGCCATCCCACTTCGAATACTGCAGTTGCTTGGTATAGACGTTCTCTTGAAACTTGTTGAAGTCGAGCCCGAGCTTCTTGGCAGTGTCGAGGAGATCGTTCGCCTTCACTCCGCAGGTGCCTTGGAAGGGCACCCAGCCGTAAATGCGTCGCAGAATCTCGTTTTCGAATTGCGCCGGAGGAATGGGAGGGGCGCACGCGCCCAGCTTGAGATACTCCTCGTAGTTCCTGTTGAAGAGGTTGATCACCTGGTTGTAATTGTTGCAAATACCCGCTGTTGAGCTTTTGCAGGTGTTATAAAGGTCGATCATCTTCTGAATGGTGGGTCCGGGCGCCGTGAGGTCCTTGTTCGTTGAGCTGGCAAAAATATTGTAGGCGCCAGGAAGCCGTGGCCGATCCGGAGGAGGTGGTACAACGAACGGATCGGCGCTGTAGTTGTATACCGGCCAGCCCGGGAAATCGCGGAGAAACTGGGCCAACCTGCCTCTGAATGAGTTGGCGCTCGCCGGGTCAGACACAGTGCCGAGAGGCATCACCGTCCCGATATACTGGACTTGCCCCGCCGGCTCGGTCAGCGCCTCCATGGCGACCGGCAGGTAGACCTGGTCCACGGATGAGATGTTGTAGCCGACGCCGTTCAGATTGATGGTATAGGGCTTGCCCTTTGCCGTAATCGCGTCGGCGAAGGTGAATTCCATCAGCTGCGACCGATCTGTAGCCGGTAAGCCTACGCCGCGTGGATCTGCGTGCGGCCGGAAAAAGATGGCAGGCTGCGCGTTGCAACTGCGCTTGACCGGGCCGACACACGGTCCGGGCGTCACCGGGTTCGCGATGGTTTGCACGGAATCGAGCGTGTAGTTCTTCAGGATCTGCAGGGTGTCGTCATAAAAGTAGATACGGCCACCATTCCACCAGTCGATGAACTGATTTGCTTGCGTGCCGTCGGTCCCCGGCGACAAGCGCGAATAGAACGGTACCGTGATCTCGGCCGAGCCTTGCGGCGGAATCCCTTGCGCGCCGTTGATGTAGACGCGGATCACCTGGCTCGATTCATATTTCCGATCGGGCTCATTTGGCTGCACATTGAACTGTGCTTGCAGCCATTCGTCCACCGGCCTTTCCCCGCTTTCGATGATCACATAGAGCGGCCCAGGGGAATTGTTGAATATCCTTATCTTTTTACAGGGAAGGGCCGCGTCGCATTGCGGGAAGGCGATTGCGCTTGTACCGCTGAGGCCAAGCAGCATGAGCAAGGCGATAAGTCCGCGCATCAACCCCTCCAGGTCAAATAGACCAGCTGCGGATCTCTCGCCTAATCGGCGCTCGATTGCAATTGAATGCTGTGGATGGTGCGGTCTATTCCAGAGTGCGGCATTGCAGGCGTCATGGCTGGCGCAGGCAATGGGCTCGCTGATAACCCGGCACGAGCGGCGGCGGAGATCAGGCAGTTATCGGGGAACGTGCAGCAACTGGATTCTGTTGCAGCGGCAGGACCAGCGTTCCTCTCGAGGCTACACGGTTGCTAGCGTGCGCCGACATACCACTGCAGTGCCATCTGCTGCGCCACCGAGAGCTGAGTGACCGTCATCTTGGACGCGATCGCGTTACGCATCCTCACTTTGAAATCGCGATCCTCGCCCTTGGCCTGAGAGGCCGACAGGTTCAGCCACATGTAGGAGAGAAGGAGGTCCGGCTGGACACCTTGGCCCTTGTCGTGCAGCAGGCCCAAGGCGAACTGCGCACCCGCATGGCCTCGCTCGGCCGCGCACTGCAGCCACTTGGCCGCAAGCACGTAGTTCTGCGGCACGCCGCGACCGATCGAGTACATCAATCCCAATTGCGCCTGCGCCTGAACATTGCCGCTCTCGGCTGCTCGCATTACCCGCGCTGCTTCCGCGTAAGGGTGACTGGCGTGCGCGAGTGGGGTCCCCCCGAGCAGCACTCCAAGCGCGTCGGACGCGACAAGCGATGTCGCAATCGCAATGAGCAGACCTAGCATCCTCACCGCTGCCCCCCTTAATGAACGCCCCCAATATATCCAAAACCTCGGGCGCGGCCATTGCTCGAGGAGGGCAATGATCAAAACAAGAATTGGCTGTCGCAAAAGTGCAACAGCTGTCCTGGCGCCCAAACACCCGTGCTCCGCGATAGCGGCACTCGCCAAGTCGGGTAGGAGGGGTCGAGTTTTCCTCTGGAATTGCCATCGCGGGCGCACCGTCGTACCTCTCGCATTCCCCAGCACAGGGCGCTACTTCTGCCGGCGCCAAGCCGCGTAGCGCCACTGACCAGGAGAGAGAACAGAGGATGACCGCCCCGACTTACCGAGCCGCACAGAAAGTGACTTCGCGCGTGTTTCTCTCAGTCGCGACGGTGATCTCGTCGCTCCTGCTCGTTGGCGACCTGCGGGCGCAGCCCGGCCCGACGCTCTGGATCACGGGTCCGCTCGTGAAGGTCCATCAGGACGCCGCGGCGGGCACGGCGCAGTCCCTGCAGATTGCTGCTGCCAAGAATGAGTTCGAAAGCTTCCAGGTGCACGTGCGCGCCGGCACCTCGGCGGTCTCACAGCTGGGCGTCACAGTCAGCGATTTGACGAGCTCACGCGACCCGGCGGTGCAGATCGCGAGCGCCACGAACATTTTCGTGCATCGCGCAGCCTACCTGAACATCACGACGCTGTCGGACCAGAACGGAGCCTCCGGCCCAACGCCCGATCCACTGATCCCGCAAACCGACCCCTACTTCAATCAAGCGCGAAACGCCTTTCCAGTGGCGGTCGCTCCCGGCACGGTGCAGAGCGCCTGGATCGACGTTCTCGTGCCGCCAAGCGCGGCCTCCGACTACTACTCCGGTACGGTGACGGTGACGGATGGCGCGACGGTGCTGGGGCAGCTTTCCATCACGGTGAAAGTGTGGAATTTCGCTTTGCCCTCTACCGCAAGCCTGAAGTCGGCGTTTGGCCTCTCCTGGAACGGCCTCTGCATCCAGGCCTACGGGATCGGCACCGACAACGGCTACACCAATTGCGCACAGTATCCCGGCAGCGGCGGCAGCTCGGAGACGGCGTTGCACTCCTCGCACGTGTCTCAGGCGCGTTTCTTTCTCGATCATCGGGTCAGCATCTCCGATGTCGTCTACCCACCCACCAGCTGGCCGCAATTCGATTCTTTTTATGGGCCGCTGCTTGACGGCACCGCCGCAACGCTGCTGCCGCAGGCCAAGCTCAGAACATTGCGTTACGCCGCCCCTGGGTATCGGTTGGACGACATCGCCGATTGGGTGGCGCATTTCTCCGCGAAGGGCTGGCTCGAGACGCTTTACGACTACACCTGCGATGAGCCTCCGAACGGCTGCACCTGGCAGCAGGCGCTCGACCGTGCGAAGGCGGTGCACACTGCGTCGTCGGCGATGAAGACGCTCGTCACGACCAACATCGAATTGGCGAGCCAGAATCCAAGCCCAGGGGACAACCTGCTGGCGCAGCTCGACATCATTGTTCCGATCGTCAACGACATGGACCCGCAGGGCGGGACCAACCAGCGCGCGGCCTACGATGGCTGGCTCGGCACCGCTGGGAAGCATCTCTGGTGGTATGAGGCCTGCCCCTCACACGGTTGCTACATCGTCGGACCGACCAGCTCGACCTGGCCGTCCTACATGATCGACGCCACACCGGTGCGCAACCGCGTGTTTCAGTGGCTCGCTTTTGCCAATCGAATCGAGAGCGAGCTCTATTTCGCCACCGACTACTGCTGGACGCCGCATTCCGGTCGCGATGCGTGCGGCGATCCCGACCCGTGGGTAAGTGTCTACGCCTTCGGCGGCAATGGTGACGGCACCTTGATGTATCCAGGCACACCGGCTCGGATCGGCGGCACCACGCCAATTCCCGTCTCGAGCATCCGGCTCAAGTACCTTCGCGACGGCATGGAAGATTTCGAGTATCTGAGCGCCCTCTCGCGTAATGGGGATGATGCATTCGCTCGCGCGACGGCAGCGACCTTCATTACCAATGCGTATACGTTCGACAACAGCTCGCAGGCGCTGGCGAGCGCGCGCGACGCACTCGGCGATCGGCTGCATCGGGCCAATGTACCGCCGTGCCCGCAACGGGCCTGGTTGCTGTGCAGCCATGACTTCAATGGTGATGGCGGGAGCGACATTGCTTGGCGGCATGACGGCGGTGCCAGCGCGATCTGGCTGCTCGACGGTGCACAAGTCGCGCAGTCCGGGATCTTCGGGACGGTGCCAAACAACTGGCAGATCGTCGCTCAGCGCGACTTTGACGGCGACGGCAAATCCGACTGGCTTTGGCGCGACAGCACGACGGGGACGATAGCCATTTGGCTACTGAATGGGCTTCAGGTGGCGCAGAGCGGAACGTTGGGTGCAGTCGGGAGCACCTGGACCATTGCCGGCACCGGCGATTTCAACGGCGACGGCAAAGGAGACATTCTCTGGCGCGAGACCAACTCGGGCGCGGTGGCCGTGTGGCTCCTGAACGGTGTGCAGATCGCACAAGCAGGCAGCCTCGGCGCGGTCTCGCCGACTTGGGTGATCGCGGGCGTTGGCGATTTCGACGGCGATGGAAAAGCGGATATTCTTTGGCGCGACAACACCACGGGCACCGTGGCGATCTGGACGTTGAATGGCCTGCAGGTTGCGCAGAGCGCGACACTGGGCGCCGTTACAAACGACTGGCTCATTGTCGGCACCGGCGACTTCAACGCCGATGGAAAGAGTGACCTCCTCTGGCGCAACAACAGCACGGGGGCCGTGGCGATCTGGTTGCAGAACGGCTTCCAAGTTGCACAGGCGGGGGTGCTGGGGAACGTGGCGCTCGACTGGGTCATCGCGCAGACCGGCGACTTCAACCACGATGGCAACACCGACCTGCTGTGGCGCAACGGCAGCGGCACGGTCGCGCTATGGTTCCTGAGCGGCCTGCAGATTGCGTCGGCAACGATTGTCGGTACGGTCGGAGTTGATTGGACCATCCAAGCGCTCAACGCGGATTGACGCGCGGGCACAGCATTCGTAACAGCGCTCCACACGAGCTAGCGTTGCCGGAAAGAGCTGTCACACGGCCCGAAATGGCCGCATGTCTAACAAGCAGGAACTCCGCCAGAGCAGCTGGTGCTCGCACTGGCGCCGTGCGTTCGGGTACGCAGTGACGCGCTCAAGGGCCGCGCGTGAGGACAAAGGTCAGCGGGTTGCTGATGCCTTCACGGGTGCTCACCCTGACCTCGTATTCGCCGGCTGGAAGCACCAGGGGCGGCACCTCGCCAGGACTGGGCATCTCCTTAGGCACGATCAATTCGATAGTGGTGCCATCCGGCGAACTGACGTCAGGCAGTTTCGCCGGCCCAAACTCGACGAGATTGCCGACCGGCATGAACCCGCTGCCGCGGAGGATCACACGTAGCGGATAGGCTCTCCCCGCCGGTCCGGATTTCGGCGTGATCTCGATCAAGTGCGGCGCTTGTTGAGCCACTCGGAGAGGCGCCCGTTCCCAGCTCTTCGCGTCCGGCGACGCCGTCGTGACGGCCAGAGCGAGGACGCTCATGCGAATGGCCGCACGAGCGCCGACCAGTTGATCGAATGGCATCCCGCCGCCCAAGAGTGAAACTGTATGCAGAAAGCAGCGGCTCAGCTGACAGCACGTGCACACTGGCGGCCTCATTAAGGCGCGTACTCATGAATTCCGGATGTCCGCTTCGCCCCGAAGGCGAGCCTCACCAAATGCAGCTTAAGGGGTATCACGTTGCGCACGGAACTGGGGTTCATGTAGGGGCGGGTTTCAAACCGGCCGAAGAGTGGACGATGTCTTGAGCCGAGCCGGAGCCGATAACAGCACGCACGGACAATCCTGCGCGGGAGGGGATGACCCAGAGAATCTGGGGAGGGGTGTCTGCTGCAGCGGGGCGGGTTTCAAACCCGCCCCTACAAGTCTCCCGAGTTGTACGTTGCGTGTGCAGAGATGTGCCAATAACGACTTGTTGCGCCGCAGCGGGGGAGGCAATCACTCGGTTATGGTGTAAAGTCACGCTGCTTGAATTGCACAACATGTGTGCCGCCACATGCTGGCCGCTACTCCTTCTCAGCTCGCGCCTCGCTAATCGGCATTCATGGATTGAATGATCCAGCTGGTTGCCACCGTACCCAGAAGCGAGCTCGAAGTGACTTGGGTGCCGTTAAGGAACCAGATTGCGACATCCCCCGTATTGTCGTTGCGCCAGAGGATAT
This sequence comes from Xanthobacteraceae bacterium, assembly GCA_045811525.1. GTDB lineage: Bacteria > Pseudomonadota > Alphaproteobacteria > Rhizobiales > Xanthobacteraceae > VAZQ01. The sequence goes on from JBJMTV010000004.1 coordinate 104,434, forward strand.
CGCTCCTTTGATCGCCGTTGAAGTCGCCGGTAAGAGAGGCCACCCACCCCGCGCTGACGGATCCGAGCAGGGCGGAACTGACGACCTGACTGCCGTCCATCAGCCAGACTGCATAGGTATTGGTGTTGTTGTCGCGCCAGAGGATGTCCCATCTGCCGTCGGCGTTGAAGTCGCCCGTCTGGGAGATGACCCAATTGGTTCCGACAGTCCCGATAATCGCTGTCGAGATGACCCGTGTCCCATTCAAGAACCAGATCGCCACCGCACCGCCGCTATCACGCCAGAGAATGTCACGATTACCGTCACCATTGAAGTCGCCGGTGCCCGCGACGCTCCAGCTGCTGCCAACCGTCCCCAGGGCAGCCGACTGCAGGACGACTGAGCCGTTCATCAGCCAAATCGCTATTGTGCCACCGTTCTCGCGCCAGAGGATGTCGCCCTTGCGGTCGCCGTTGAAATCCCCAGTGCCGACGATCGTCCAATTGGTGCCGATCACCCCTAGGTTGGCTGTGGCCGGAACAAGCGTGCCGTCAAAGAACCAAAGCGCCACGGCTCCACTGGAATCGCGCCACAGCCAATCGTATTTGCCATCGCCGTTGAAATCGCGCTGACTGACAAGCAACCAACTGTTCGGGACAACCCCGAAGGTCGCCGATTGCACCACTTGGGCGCTATTCATCAGCCAGACCGCTGGGGTACCACCCACCTCGCGCCAGGCTATGTCGCTCTTGCCGTTACCGTCGAAGTCGTGAGTGGCGGTTCGCTTCGCACCGCCGATACTGGCGTAGAACACACCGCGCCCGTGCGTGGCTGCCGCCAGTATTCCGGTGCCTGCACTGTATTTGAGGTCCAGGACCGGAACGTTTGGCAGCCCGAAATTGTAGACGTTCCAGTCCGTGCCTCCATTGGTGGTGCGATAAACGCCGAGATCTGTGCCCACCCAGATCTCATTGGCGGGAAACAGCGCATCGAGAACGATGGCGTTCACCGGGATATCAGGAAGATTGCCGCTGATGTCAGTCCAGTTCGTTCCGCCATTCGTGGTCTTGTAGACGTGCCCGCCACCGAAGCCCGAGTACACAACGAAAGCGGTGTTGGGGCTCGTCGGATGAACCGCGAGATAGGTGGGCACGCGGTTGGGCAGTCCGGTGTTCACAGCATTGTAGGTGGAGTTGCCGTCCGTGCTCTTGAAGACGCCGGCGCCATTATTGCCGGCAGCGTAGATGACATTCGCATCAGAGGGCGCTTGGGCGATTGCAGTGACGCCCGCTCGCGATCCGCTGACGATAGTCGTGCTCGACCCAGTCCAGGTGTCACCCCTGTCGGTCGTCTTGTAGACGCGAACCGTGCCAAAGTAGAGCGTCGTCGCAGTTGACGGACTTCCCACGAGTGGCGGAACGAACAGGGCACTTTCGCTCGTCGTAATGCCGTTCGTCTTGACGACAAACGATCCGCCGTTGTCGGACCGGCGCGGCCCTGAATAAGACTGTCCGGCCTCCCATTGGCACTCCGCGTATTGTGTTGTTGGCGTCGCCTGGTCGATGACAGTGAAACCACCGTCACAACCACCCACGCCGGAGAATGGCACTGCAGTCCAGCCCGGCGAGCCACTATAGCGAACAGTGTGATTGTCCTGCGTGCCGCCCAGAGCGATGTTGGAATCGCTCGGATGTAGCGACAGACCGGCGTAGAACTGAGTGATTGAAAGATTGGTGTTCAGGGACGTCCAATTGGCGCCGCCGTTGCTGGACTTGTACACACCACCATCGTTCCCAGCATAGATGACGCTTGCGTTGCCCGGCTGGAAAGCGAAAGCGTGCTGATCCACGTGGATTGAACTGCCAATGTCGCTGAAGTTAGAGCCGCCATCAGTGGACTTGAAGACTGAGAAGCCGCCGAAGTAGACGGTGTTGGCGTTGGTCGGATCGACGGCGAGATAGATGTCGTACCAACATTGCGAGGCGCAGGATGCGCCGGTCGCGCTGATCTGGGACCAGCTGCTCGCATTGGTGGTTTTCCAGATACCGAGAAGCGCGAACGTCGAGCTGTTTTGCACCGCCGCGTAGATTGTCTGGGGGGCGGAGGCGGCAAGGCCCAGGCTGATGCGCCCCACATTGCTCCCGGCGAAGCCGGTCGTAAGCTTGGTCGGGAACGATGCCCCCGCATCGGTCGACTGGTAGACACCGTTGGAGGCGTTGCCGAAGATGTTGCCGAGCGCAGCATAGGCAATGTTCGGATTGGACGGATCGAAGACCACGTCCGTCGCCGTTCCCGCCAATACCTGCGTGAAGTTTGCGCCGCCGTCGGTGGAACGGTAAAGGCCGAAACTGCTGGCAACCAGAATCGTTTGCGTGTTGGTCGGATGAATCACGAGCTTGGCGATACTTGCGCCGCCTGTGGTCGTGTCGAACACGCTGGCGCCGAGCTGCGTCCATGATCCACCACCGTCCGTCGACTTGAGCACTCCGCAGCCGTAATAGCTGTCGGCCGAGAAATTCGCCTCACCCGTTCCGGCGTAAATGATGTTCGGATTGCTCGGATCGATGGCAATCGAGCCCATCGCTGTTGAGCACTGAGTGTCCGTGAGCGGCGACCAGTTGGTGCCCCCGTTGCTGGTCTTCCACACGCCACCTGTCGCGGCCCCGATAAAGACGCTGTTGGGATCCGTCGGATGAACCACGATGCTATTGATCCGTCCGGAGTAGCTGCCGGCCGGAGCCGGGCCGATGGAGCTCCATTGATTCTGGTTGAAGTAAGGATTCGCAGACTGCGGTTGCGGCGGTCGCAGTGGCCCGAATTGCCGTTCGTGATCGATGCGCGCCCGTTCCATCGCACCGGCGGGAATGCTCTGGTTCGGATAGGCGCGCTGCTCGTAAAAGTAGAGGTACCGCTGGACTGCAGTCGTTTGTGCCTGCGGTGGCAACGACCTTAGCCGCTCGAGAATGTCGCCAGGTGCCTGGGCCGCTGCTGGGCCAATGATGCCTGCGCCGCTCCCTAAAAGAGCCACAGCGAGGACAACGACTCGCGCCCACTCTGACCGGCCTGCATAACAGCTCGCGATCATGGCTCGCCTCCATTGGTATGATCTGATACGACGGCGGGAGCGCAGGCGTTGCGCCGCAGCTGCCGCTCATTGACGTCACTGTTGATACAAACAGAATTCTTACTGGTGCCGCCTACGATAAAAACCCCGACGGCTCCGGCATTCGTGTTGTCACCAAGCCCTAGCAAGGACTTTACTCGCATTGGCGGCACAAGAAAAGCCGACCCCCCAATGAGGCGTCACGAACGTTTCTGCCGTCGCCGCAAAGGTAAGGTTCGAGTGTGACAGCTTGTCTTCGCTTTCGAGACTGGGAACGGGTGTCCTGCCCGCGCGTTTGCGATGGGAAAGGGCTAAGTGCTATGGAGAGCCGGTTCTCGACACATTCACCAAGAACGAATACTCCGGATATACCCAAATCAACTTCATCATGCCGGAGTGGTTCGGCAGCTCTGTAGCCGCAAGGGCAGCGGGAGAGACTAATCTCACCGGCCGTGTACCAGAACATGCCGGGCCGTTTACTCCATGATGATTTCCTGCGACTGGGCAGCTGATGTCCTACGGTCCAGAGACTTGCGATCAGTTTTCGCGCGCGCGCTCCCAGGACTTATGAGCTTGTGAGCAACGTGAAGACGCCCAACGCTTTTGGGCCAGCGCACGGGATTCTGTCACTGCGGGCTGCAGCGAACGCGTGCAATTATAAACTGCGCGGGATTGATCGTTGTGAAGTGAGCGTACGAGTTGTTTGCGCGTGTAGTGAGCAGATGTCAGTCGCTGCGGGCCCGTGAGGTGCAGGCCAAGCGGGTCCGAGGTCCGACTTGCTGGTCCGGTAGGCCAGCCACTGGTACGCTGGGCGCCCACGATTGCATGCTCCCGCCAAGGTCACCGGCCTTGGAAAGAGCCAATTGCTCCCGTCGATCTGGAGTTCTCAAGAATAACGTAGGAAGGGCCGAACATTATTGATGCGGCCCTTAGCTGGTGCAACGGCACGCCCGCCGGTGCTGGCTCCTCAGTAAAGCACGCCGTGGACAATGGTGCGTCCGTTCAACAGCCAGGCCGCGCCGCTTGAGCCGCACGATTGGGGTCTGGATTTGCTACCGCATCTGATTGGTATAGCGCAGATGTCCGCGGCAGCCATTTCGAAGTGAGTCCAGCCCCCTTTGAACGAGTCCACCTCAATTGGCGTTCGCGCTCTGGATCACCCAATCAGTTCCGACGCCGCCTACAACGGCGCTCGAGGCGATGCTCACGCCGTTGATGAACCAGATCGCCACCGTTCCGGCATTGGTGTCACGCCAGAGGATGTCGCTCCTGCCGTCAGCGTTGAAATCACCGGTTTCAGCAACTGACCACGTTGTGGCGACGTTGCCGAGCACGGCCGCCTGCAGCACCGTTGCTCCGTTCATCAACCAGATTGCGACATTGCCGCTGCCATCGCGCCAGAGAATGTCGGCCTTTCCGTCGCCGTTGAAGTCCCCGGTGGCCACGATCGACCAGGTCGTCGGCACGGTTGCGACAGTGACGGTGGAGGAGACGGCCACGCCGTTGATGAACCAGATTGCAGTCGCTCCATTGGATGTATTGCGCCAGAGAATGTCGCTCTTGCCGTCGCCATCGAAATCGGCCACGCCGGCGACAGTCCAGGGAGCTGCGACGTTACCCAACACACCTGTTTGTCCAAGGCTCGAGCCGTTCAATAACCAGATCGCGGTATTGCCGCTGCCGTCGCGCCACAACAAGTCGCCAAAGCTATCGCCGTTGAAGTCTCCGGTACCGGCGATGGACCAGGTCGTTGCAACGCTGCCAATGGCCGCGCTGGAAGAGACCGCGCCGGCATCAAGGAACCAGATGGCAACCGTACCAGTCGACGTGTCGCGCCAGAGCAGATCGTGCTTGCCGTTGCTGTCAAAATCCCGCTGGCCAACCAGCTGCCAGTTTCCAGCAACGTACCGAGCCCTGAGCTCGATGAGATCGTACTGCCGTTCATCAGCCACAACGCCACGGCTCCGCCATTCTGTCGCCAGGCGATATCGCTCTTTGCCTCGCCATTGAAGTCGTGCGTGGAGCGCGGTGTTGTCCAACCGATGTCTCGGAAAAGCGCTTCCTCCAGAACGGAGCTGTGCGGCTGGCCCGCATTTATAGCCGGCTCCATCAGCTGGTTCGGGGTGAGCGTCTTGTCCCAGTGTGACACCGAGGAGCCCGGCTCCTGAGGATTAGGCGCGTACATGAGGACATGGTCGCCGACCGTGCCCGCAGTGAGGCTGCCGCTGAGGGATCGCACGTTGGTGCCGGTCCAGTGTAAGTTCCCGGTACTGATGCTTGCTGCCACACGCTGCGCATCGCTCATGCTTGGGTAGTCTGGCGGGCTGGCGCCATGATTTTCCAGAGAACGCATGTAGGCATCGTCGAAACCGAGCGCCTTCGCGCCTGAGGAGAGGTTGACCAGCGTAGCGAAGCCAAGACCGTGACCGAGCTCGTGCAACAGCACGACCACGAAGTCGATTCTGTTCGACGGAGCCTTTCCGTCCAGCCCGTAGTACCACCCCGAGGAAGATCCGCACCCAGCTGAGCCCCAGCTGCTGTTGAAGGTGGCGTTGATATCATCCCCGCTATCGAGGTCCGACCCGTTGAGAGCATTCGCCAACGCGACCGCGTACCATGTGCTCGGTACCGGAGCGCCAGCGAAGTCCCGAAACGAGGTGGTGAACCCCGCCGAGCCGAGAACGCCGCCGCTGGCGGTACACGAGAGCGGATCCCACTGGCCGCGCACGCGAATCGTCACGGGGCTTCGCAGACGCGCAGCCCACAGGTCGGCGGCGCGCTGGAAGGCTATAAAGCGCTGCTGCCCAACGGTGGTGCCGGTGTTTCCTCCCACGGCTGAGGCCGGGGTCGCGTCGTTGAACCCCTCTCCGGCGCCATCATTGTTGATAATCAGGACAGTCGCTGCACTCGCAGCTGGCGGTGCAATGACTAACACTGCCACGACGGCAGACGCTAGCAGCATTGAGTGGAACGGATTGCAGTAACGGCTCATGCGGGTTCCTCCAGAGACGATCTATTTTGTGTTGGGAGACGCGGGCAACGGTGGGAGATAGAACGAGCGCTGGCCATGATGCCCAGGCGTGATCCGTATTCTTTAGCTTCCACGGCGAGGAACGGCTGTCCTGCCCGCGCGTTTGCGATGAGAGAGGTGCACCTGAATGAACCGATTAAAAGCCTATACCATTCTGTCTGCGCTCGCCGTAGTCGCCCCCGCGGGGACAGCCGCTGTAAACGCCGGGCCGGTCCTTTGCACCATCAAATGCGTTGGCATTGCCTGCAGCAAGATCTGCGTGGAGCCAACCGATGAGACACTCGGCCGTGGGGACGTAAAGGTCGAGGAACGGCGCAGGGTCGAGTCCGATCTCGATCTGGAAGAGAAGAAAATAACACCCGGCCCTGACGCGGTGGTCGACGTCAAGCGTTGAGGCGGCGGCAGGGGCCCTCAGCGCGGCGCGGCTGGCACCACCGTCAGCGTCATGCCTTTGCTGGCGCCATTCGCATTCTGCACGGTCACGGTGTAGCTCCCCGTGGCGGCATCGGCCGGCACCCTCACGCGCAAGGTTTGATTGATGCCGGGGTGGCATTCAGAGCGCCCCTCGACGCAAGCGATCCCGATTGCCGAAGCGATGGGAACGTCGGCGACCGCGGTGGTCCCGAGCATCACCGTATTCCGGTCGGTGTAGCCAAAGCCGGTGATGGCCAGCTCCGCGCCCGCGCTCGCGGGGTTGGGCGATATGGCATAGATCACGGGTGCCGGCGGCGCTGCCGAGCTCGGTTCAGCAGGAGCAATCTCCGGAACGAGCATCAGCATCACAAGAGCGAATGCCACGCTTGGAAATCGCACCATCGCCTTGCTCCGAAGCGCCGGCACGCGAGTCGTTGACGCCTGTGAAGGGTTTAACTTGGTGTGGAGCTCGCGCAACCGGCCTTCGAATGGACCAAAGGCCGGTTGCGTGTGGATGTTCAATCGGCGTTGAGATTTTGAATCGTCCACGCCGTCGAAACGGTACCGAAGCCCGCGGACGACGCAATCGATGCGCCATTCATGAACCATACGGCGGTATTGCCGCTGCCGTCACGCCAAAGGATGTCACTCTTGCTGTCGCCGTTGAAATCGCCGGTTTGTTGAATCGTCCAGCTCGGGGCAACATTACCAACGAACGCAGAGGACGCGACGGTGGTGCCGTTCAGAAACCAGATCGCGACCGCGCCGCTGCCGTCGCGCCAGAGGATGTCGAGGTTGCCGTCGCCGTCGAAATCCCCGGTCGCGACGATGTTCCAGCTGGTCGAAACGTTGCCGAGCCCTGCCGAGCTCAACACGGCCGAGCCGTTCATCAGCCAAACCGCGGTATTGCCGCTCGAATCCCTCCACAGAATATCGGTCTTGCCGTCGGCATTGAAATCGCCGGTACCGACGATGGACCAGACCGTCGAGACGTTGCCGATGCCTCCCGTCCCGACAACCGAGCCGCCACGCAAGAACCAGAGTGCGGTGTTTCCACTGCCGTCGCGCCAGAGTATGTCTCCTGCCCCATCGCCGTTGAAATCGCCGGTTCCGACGATCGACCACGTGGTGGACACATTGCCGAGCAGAACGGCCGAGGCAAGCGTGGTGCCGTTCAAGTACCACACGGCCGTGTTGCCGCTGCTGTCCCGCCAGAGCCAGTCGTGCTTGCCGTCGCCGTCGAAGTCGCGCTGGCCGACAATCGCCCAGGTGGTCGCGACGTTGCCCAGTCCGCCGGACCCGGCAATCGCCGCACCATTGATGAGCCAGATGGCGGTATTGCCGCTGCTGTCGCGCCAAGCGATATCGCTGGTGCCGCTCTGGTTGAAGTCGTGAGTCGTGGGCAGATAGTAGTAGTTCACGCAGGCGTGCGCCTGGTTGCTGTACTCCTTCTGGATCGCATAGTTGCGGCTGTTGAGGACGATCGGGTTTACGATATTGAAATTGCAGATGTCGCCAATTTCCTGACCGTCGGACGTGCGCCACCACGCATTCAAGTCAGGATCGGTAATGGTCTCGATGATCTCGTGCGAGAACACATTATTGGTGGAGTCCTTCAGGGTGCCATTCGGACCGTTGCTGACCCGACAGCCACTGACGTCGAGATAGGGCTGCGCCTGATAGATGATGTGGATCGCGTTGCCTTTGGCATCGGTCGAGTCGAAGGCGCCATGATAGGCGCAAAAGGCGAACGTTCCGCTGTTGCAATTGGCGTCCGGGCAGTAGCACTGGGCGCCGGCGGCGCTGGTGAAGCAGAGATCCTGGCCTTGCGGCAGGAAGATGCTGTACATGCGATTGTACCCGCCGCCGCCGCCGTTCGGAAACAACGACTTGACGCCATTGAGAACAAGGGTCTGCAGCTGCGCATCGGTCAGCACGTGCGGCTGCGCCCCGGTGAGCGCCAGTCCGGTGTTGCTGGTCGCGTAGCGCGCGGTCGCGTGCGAGCCGACATACTGGTCGACGACGTGAAGAAAGGTGCTGGCGAACAGATCGGTCAGAAAGCCGTACGGATCGCCCCAGTCGCTGAAGCAATTCGCCGGACAGTTGAGAAACATGAACGTGTGCTGCGTGGACGTGATGACCGGCCCGCCATGATTATTGAGGTCTGTGGAAGCCGTCGCGGCGGCGCCTGGTGTCGCTTTGACATCGCAATCCGGACGCGGCGGCGCCACGCCATACCCGGGTTGTCCCGGTGCACGCACGCCATACCCGTCCTGGACCGGCAGGATGTGGCAGCGGAAATTGCTCACCTCGGCCAATGGGGCCGCAGCGCCTGGAGGCGGAAGTTGCAGGTGCAGCAGCGTTGGCTCCGCCGCTGCCGTCGACTGTGCCAGTGGCGCAAGCCCAAGCTCCAACGGCATTCCGAGAACGCCAATCACCAAACATGCCAAAGCTGCGACCGCGCGAAGCGGTCGAGGTCTGATCGTCATAGACTTTGCTCCCGTGCTCTTCGATCTCTGTCGTGGCAACACGCGAAAATCTTAGTGAACCGGCGCAAGCGGCCAAGCGCGTTGGCTGGGCGTCGGTGATTCGCGACCCGTGCTGCTAGCTAAGCTTATAAGTCAGGCTGCGGACTTTGCATACTCCGTAAGAGCGGCCTTTTCCTAAAATGCGGCCGCAGAGGGCATTGCTGTATTTACTTGTCGCCCCAGGCGGCACACGAACCGTCGCGGCTACTTTGGCGCCCGTATCACGACTTTACTCCATGGCTTTACACCGGCCGAACGTGCCCAGCATTCGTAAATGCCGAATACGAGCGGCGTCAGGCACGCCAACCAATACAGGGCAACTGGACCGCGTCAGTTCACATTGGCACTTTGGATGACCCAATCGGTTGGGACGGTGCCAAAATTAGCGCTTGCGGAGATCGAGAGACCGTTCATGAACCATATTGCGGTAGTTCCGCCCGCGTCACGCCAGAGAATGTCACCCTTGCCGTCTGCGTTGAAGTCACCCGTTTCGGCAATCACCCAGCTAGTTGCCACAGTACCGAGCCCGGTGCTCCCCGCTACGGCGGCTCCATTCATCAGCCATATCGCCACCGTACCAGCGTTGTCACGCCAGAGAATGTCGGCCTTACCGTCGCCGTTGAAATCGCCGGTGCCAACAATCGACCAGCTTGTCGCGACAGCTCCAACAAATGCGCTTGAGTTGACGCTCACCCCATTCATGAACCAGATGGCTACGTCGCCGGTCGATGTATTGCGCCAGAGAATGTCGGCTTTGCCGTCGCCGTTGAAGTCGGCGAGACCGGCGACCGCCCAGGGTGCCGGCACGGTCCCGATGACCGCGCTTTGCAGAACCGTTCCTCCATTGAGCAACCAGATTGCGGTTGAGCCGCCGCTGTCACGCCAGAGCAAGCCTCCGCGGCCATCGCCGCTGAAGTCGCCCGTGCCGGCAATCGACCAGCTGGTCGCCACGTTGCCGAGGAGTGCACTCGACGATATCGCCGTGCCGTTCAAGAACCAGATAGCCACTGCGCCGTTGGACGTGTCGCGCCACAGCACATCGTGCTTGCCGTCGCGATTGAAGTCGCGTTGACCCACGATCTGCCAATTGGACGCAACGGCGCCAAGGCCACCACTGGAGGCGACAGTCGCTCCGTTGAGTAGCCACAGCGCGATCGCCCCGGTGCTCTGCTGCCGCCAGGCGATGTCGCTGTTGCCATTCGCGTTGAAGTCGTGCGCGTGGTACCCGACCCTCGATACGTTCAACTGGATGTTGCCGATGGCCGCATTGAACCCGTCCACGGCAATGCGATAGGTGGTGCCGGCCACGGCGAAGAATGTCACGCAGCTCTGCACGCCAATGCAATCGTCATTCTCCACGAGCTTGGTCAGCGAATTGACGCTGCCGCCGGTATAGACGGCCATCATAGTATCGTAGTCGCTTCCCGCAGTGGTGATGGTGACCAAGCCGCTGCTGTTTGGCGTGAAGCGCCACCAGACCGAGCGTCCACCCGCGCCATAATGGTTGGGCTCGCCCTCTTCTTTCGTGGCGTTCACGTTTGAGCCAGTGGCAATGCCGCCTGCGGCGACGGAGAGCGCATTCGGGAAGTAATCGTTGAATGGCGACTGATCCCGCTGGCGCCCAAACCAGACATAATAGGTATGCACCGCGCTAGCGGACGCCATGTATTGGCCGGTGGCAACCCAGGTATTCCCGTTCGCACCATGCCGGCGCGTCGTCGAATAGTCGCCCCAAGCCGTGGCACCAGCGACGCTCACCACCACGTCATACGCTTCCCAGGGGGCGGGGGCGGCTGAGAAATCGTCCCAGATCAGCGTTGCCAAAGTGGGATAATGCGTGCCGCCTCCGTAAAACACGACGCCCCCGAGATGGCCGCGATCATTGATGTTCACCGAGGGGTAGATGAAGGCAAAGCTGCTGTTCCAGATGTCCGGCTCGTTGATGAGCGCTTTGGTACTCTCGTTGAAGCGCGCCACGCGAGTATAAGGATATGGGTGGTTAGTACCTTGTGAGGAGCCCCACATCGTGCCGATCACGCCGCCGGCGACCCACGAGGTTCTGCCGATGGTGGATCCATTGTTGCGATTGCACCAGTTCAAGGCGTCCGGGCCCGGGCAGGAGCGCGCGGCGTCGAACCAGGTGGTGACGTTGATGTCGTTCCAGCTGATGGTGCCAGAGCTGTCCGGCCAGTTGAAAAGACGCTCCTGGCTGGTGCTGAGATGGCGGAAAAAGTACATCGTGTTCGTGGCGCCCTGCGCCAGCGAGAACGTGAACGCGTCCGTGAACACATTGTAATTGTAGTTGATGGTCTGGCACTGCGACGCGGTGGAAAGGGGGATGCGCCATATAGCGGTGCCTAGGGCGTTCCCGCTCGCCGGGAATACTCGGGCCGTGACATAGAGAAAGGTGTCGGTGAGCGCGATGTCGGGATAATCGAAGTTGGCGCCGTTCGGCTGACCAAGGTTCTGCGGAGTAAAGTCATAGTAGCACCAACCGGAGGAGGCGACGTTCGCCGCCTGCGCAAAGGCGATGCGGTAGGTATTCTTTGTCGATGTGGAGTTATATTGAAGCTGCCAGATCATTGTGCCGGTGCTGCGCGCAAAGATCACCGTCTGATCGCAGCAGAATCCTCCATCTACGCTCGGGAACGTGGTGGTCGGATCGACGAAGGTGAAGGTAGCGCCCCGGTCGGTAGAATAGGCGGCGTCCCAGTTGGACGAGACGAAAACCACGTCGCTGCCCGTTCCAACCGAAGGCTCGTTGATGGAGCTTTTCGATTGTCCGGGGAATGAGGCCTGATCGTGCGTCAGAAAATACGTCATGTCGCCGGGCGCGTTTCCGCTGGTCGGTGGCGTGGGCGGTGTCGCATCGGAATTGGAGCTGTGTGGAGCAAGTGACGTCGGCGTCTTCCCGGCGATACTTGTCGGCGCTGTTTCCGCCGAGCGGCGTGCGAACCCGCCCGGCGCTACCGGCACCGGAGGCTGCTCGCGATTGCTCCGCTGCAGCGCCTCTTCTCGCATCCGCTGCTCCTCGACGGTGAGTACGCGCGGGGTGGGCTGCGTGACGAAAGGAGCCTGTCCGCTCGGCGACATCGTTCCTTGCGACGCGCCGATGTTTTGCGCCTGAGCAGCCCCTGCAATCAGGAGGCTGAAGCCCACTCCCACAATCGCTGCACATTTGGTGATGCAAGGATAGGTCATCGTCGCCTCCGATCGAGAGCAAGTCATACGAGCTGTGCTGATCGCGTGTTAGCTGTGGTCGCGCGGATATTGTGTGCCGCTACTAGCCGACTAGGCCCTGGCCGCACGGCACATTGCAGCGACATTGGCTTGGCAAAAGAGCCCGCCTGACATGCAGCCTGAGCGCTCCAATTCAGATCAAAGCGGGGGCATCGCCGGGTGCCGGGACGCGGGTGCGCAACGACATGTGCTTGGAGCTTAGTGGAAAGGAGTGGATGGTTTGCACGCTGCGGATCAATCTGTCGGCGTCGTTGGGCAATACTACGCATCACGTCCGCAGCCCCACTGGAGAGACAATCTATGACATAGCTGCGCGTGCAATGATAGGAGGCAAACGGGTGAACCTGTGCGCGCGCTCCGCGGCCGTTCGCTATTGGTCAGCTCGTATGCCACCGCACTGTGACAGCCTCGCGACTGCCCGAGCTTAAATAACAGTTCAGAACGAAGGATATTCGACGCTGCGCAGCCCGAAAATCAAACTTGAAAGCTGCCGGGGTTGCTGCGGCCATTTACTCCGGCAAACAAATCATAACCAATAGCATTGAGCTGCTCCGATCCGGGCGTGTGGCTATTCATCCCACGGATGTTTTTCCGTCGGTGGAACGTCAGGGTCTCTGAAGCTGCATGAACTCGGTTCGGCGGCAGAATCGCGACGGGGCGTGCCACAGAGAACGATGCGCTTAGTTGGGCTATCGGCGCGGAGTAGTTTGCGGCACGTCGGTCGGCGGCAACGGCGGAGAGCGGCGCTGCGACTGCGGCTCGACCGGAACGGGTGGGCCCGGCGGATTGGTCCGGCTGAGTGCTTCCTCGCGTCTACGCCGCTCCTCGTCGGTCAAAGCGCGTGGATTCTGCTGCGTCACCAGCGGCGCCACACCGACCGGGGCGGTTACTCCCTCTTTGGTTATGACGCTTTGCGCAGTCGCGGACGTCGGCCGAAGTGCCGTAGCGGGCGCGGCCCAGCCGAGCATCGCCACCAATACAAGTCTTCGCATGCGATGCGATAGGTTCATGTGTCTGATGTGGTAACCAGCGGTTACCGCGCAAGCTCCGCGTTCGCAGAGAAGGGCTGCGGTGACAAGCGCTGCAACCGCGCGCGCAGCACATCACCAGGGTGAAAGTTCTGCCGTGCGTCAAGACATCAGGGCTATTTCTAAAACCCAGGCAAGCCAGATAGCAGGCGCGAAAAACGCGCCGAACGGTACCGCTGTCGTGGCGCTGACCCGATGTCCCATAAAGGCGCGCACCGCAATGACGGCCAAGGCTGCGAGGGCGGCGATCTCCACCGCAACCGTGATGCCCATCCAATCAAGCCACACCCCGCAATGCCTGCGAGGGCGACGCGTCAGTCATTGACGGCGTACGTCATTGTACTACATTGAGCGATGGTCTTCGAGTGGGATGAGAGCAAGAGCCTCAGTAATGCCAGACGTCGAGGTCTGCCGTTCGACATCGCAATGGCTTTGTTTGATGGGCCGACTTTGGAGAGCCCGGACCGAAGGCACGACTACGGCGAACGGCGAGTAAAGGCTATCGGTTGGGCTGCAGGACAGGTTTTGGTTTGCGTGTACACAGATCGCACTGCGGTCCGAAGGATCATCAGCTTGCGCACCGCTAACAGGAGAGAGCGTGATGGCTATCGTGCGGCGTACCCGGGCTGATCTCGACCTTTCAAAGGTCGATTGGCAGCGTGTGGGAGCCACAACGGATCGGGAAATTGCCAACCAGATCGCAGCCGATCCCGATACTGCGCCCATTTTTTCTGCCCGCGAGTTGAAGCGCGCCAAGCGAGTTGTTCCGGCGCCTGCACCTGAGGATGTGCGCGCGATACGGCGGCGGCTGGGATTGACGCAGGCACAGTTTGCAGCTCGCTACGGATTCTCCTTGGAGACAATTCGCAATTACGAACAAGGCCATCGTCGACCCGCGGGGCCGGCGCGCGTCCTTCTCAAGGTGATCGCCTCGGAGCCGGACGCGGTGACGCGCGCGTTACAGCGATAGACGATGCACGCTGGCTACCCCCCGTTGCTATCGCGACGAGACTCGGTCGGCACGATTTTGCGAAAGAATGTGCCTGGGGAACGCAGTGCAACAGCGCGCGCAGCACATCACCCGCGTACGTCTGCCGTGCCTCAAGAGATCAGTGTTATCTCTAGAAGCCAGGCAAGCCAGATGGCAGGCGCGAAGAACGCGCCGAACGGCACGGCCGTGGTGGCGCTGACGCGGTGTCCCATAAAGGCGCGCACCGCAATCACTGCCAACGCTGCGAGGGCGGCGATCTCCACCGCAACCGTGATGCCCATCCAGTCAAGCCACACACCGGCAACGCCGGCGAGCTTCACGTCACCGAGGCCCATGCCGGCGCGGCCGCGCAACCGCTCGTAGCCCTTGAGCAGCGCCCAGAACGCGAGCGCCACAACGGCACCGCGCACGGCCGCCTGCGCGAGCCCCGCGAGAACGCCCTCCCATGTCGTGAGCGCCGCCTGCAGCAGGCCGACCAAAAGCGCCGCGAGCACGAGTCGGTCGGGAATGATGAAGCGGCGTGCATCGACCGCGGCGATCGCGATCATCATCACCGCGAGTGCGCCCCCCAGCAAGCCGGCCATGCCGGGCACGATGAGCACGCTCGCCGTCACGGCGGCGAGTGCGACCACGCACAAGATGGGAAAGCGAAGATCGCGACGGGCTGGAAACGCCGACAATGCCGGTCAGCGCACCAGGTTCGGATCCCGGCGCAGCGACGGCCCGGGCGGGAACGAGCTCTCGACCGTGCCGCGAAGCTTCGCGCGCAGCTCCTCGGCCACTTTATAGGCGTCGACGCTGTCGCGAATGATCTGCGGCTGGATGAAGATGATGAGCTCGGTGCGGTGCGTCGTCCGCGTATTCTTCGAGAATGCATCGCCGACGCCCGGAAGCTCCTCGAGGATCGGGATGCCGGAGCGGCCCCGCTCCTGCCGATCAGAGATAAGTCCGCCCAGGAGCACGGCCTGGCCGGTGGCGACCGCGATCGAGCTCTTGATGCGACGCTGCGAAACCGTCGGGGTCAAGGTCTCGGCATTGGCGTTCGGCGCGATGTTGCTGATCTCCTGCTCGATATCGAGGATCACGTTGCCGTTCACGTTGATGCGTGGCAGCACGCGCAGGATCACACCGGTGTTGCGGTAGTCGATGGTGTTGACCAGCGGGGTGTTTGGGTTGGTGAGAATGGTCGCGCTCTGCGTTGCGATCGGCACCTGGTCGCCCACCTGCAGGGTTGCCGCTTGATTGTCCATGACCACCAGTGACGGGGTCGACAGCACTTTCACGTCAGTGATGGCGCGCAGCGCATCGAGAATGACGCGCGGATTGCCCTCCGGGCCGAGCAGCAGATTAGCCCCGGGAAGCACGCGGCTGATGATATTGCTCATCGCGCTAGCCGGCCCGTTGTTCTGCAAGCCGAAGGAGCCTTTGTCCTTCGCATAGCCGATGTCGCCGCTCTGGATCATGTACTGCACGCCGTAGCGCAGATCGTTGTTGAGAGTGATCTCAGCTATCGTGGCGTTGATCGCCACCTGCAGCTGCGGCCGGTCGATCTGCCGCAGCGTCTGCTCAATCAGCCGGTAGTTCTCCTGGTTCGCGAGGATGAGGAGAGAATTGTTGGCCACGTCGGCGGTGATCCTGATGCCAGGCGCGACCACCGAGGGGGGCTGCTGGCCCTGCTGACCGCGCTCGCCAGCCACTGCGCCGGGACTGGTCAGCTGCGTGCCGGCGCCTCCTACTCCCCCTCCGAGGCCGCCGCCAAGCCCGGTCTGCCCTCCAGCACCGCCGAAGGTTCCGCCCCCGCCCGAGCCTCCTCCGAACGGCCCACCGCCCCCGCCGCCGAAGGATCCACCGCCCCCGCCGAAAGATCCGCCCCCCAAGCCGCCGCCTGTGGGTGTCACCTGCGACGCCACGCGACCGCCGGGCGGGACGTCGAAGAAGGCCTGCCGGTCCGAGCCCGACGTGATCACGCCCCCTCCCGGCGCGAGCTGATTTGCGGCGGAGTCGAGTCCGCTGCCCGAGCGAGTGCCGAAGATGTCATTGAGAACGAACGAGACCTGCCGGGCACTGGCATAGCGCAGGCGATAGACCCGCACTCCGGCTGCCGCGGTGTTGCTCTTGTCGAGCCGGGTGATCCAGGTCGCCGCGGTGCGCAGCAGATTGGGCTTCTTCGTCACCACGAGAACCGCGTTGAGCCGGGCGATCGGCTGAAACTTGACCAGGGCCTGGTTGAGCCCGCCCTCGCCCGTCTCCATGATCTTTTCCATCTCGGCGATGATCGCCTCTGGCGTCGCCGATTCCAGCGGGTAGACGCCGACCGACTGCCCCTTCATCCAGTCGACGTCGAAGCTGAGCACCGTCTCGACGGCGCTCTGGCGCTCCGGCCCGCTGCCCTGGATGACGATCAAATTGCGTCCGGCATCGGCGCGCGCCACCCCGGCTTTGAGTGCGAAACTGTCGAGCAGCTTGAGAATGGCGGGCGCCGCAGCGAACTGCAGCGGCACGACCGTGGTGCCGTAGCCGGGCTCGTCATGTCCCGGTGTGCTGGTGCGGCCGGTCCCCGCCGCGTCGGCCGCCGGGATAAGGCGATAGCCGGAAGCGTCGGGCACGAGCACGACATTGCTGATGCGCAGCGCGTTCTCGAGGACGTACACGAGGTCCTTTTTCGGGATCGGACGGCCAGATGCGATGGTGACGGTGCCCTGGATCCGCGGGTCGATGGTATAGCCTGCACCGAGAATGTCGCCGATGATCACCTTGGCGACCGTGGTGACCGGCGCGTTTTCGAAATTGAGCTCGTAGCCGTCGCCATTTGCGGTGGGTTGAATCGCCGTAGCACCGGCAGCATCCGCATCGCCGGGGTCGCGCCCATAGTAGCTTGCGCCGGGCCCCCGCTTGGGCGGCGGACGCGATGCCTCTCCCTGGCCCGGAAACCGGGGCGACAGATCGATGTTGCGAATAGCCTCGAACGGATCGGGCGTGCGGTTCAGCTTGTTTTCGTAAAACGAGTCGCAGCCGGAGAGCAAGGCCGCCAGTCCCAAGAGACTGGCGAGCAAGCTACTCGTCACGCCTTGCCGACGACTGACCACGCCCCCGCCACCAAAAGTCGAATGCCCCAGCGATGCCGCCTTAACCCGAAATAAACCAAATGATGGGTTGGAAATGGGGAGAATAAAAGGCTGGGGGCAACAATCGGCTCGGCCGGAAATGTGTCCGGCGATCTCAGTTAGAGGCGCTCCAGTGGTAGGCCGCTCCAGAATCGCTGCGGGCTGAGCGCGCGCGGGGAGAAGGCAGCAAGCCAATTGTAGGGCGCGCACCGGGTTCTTATATCCGCACGGCTGCTGCAGCAGGGTCAAACGGATGAGCAACCCGATCAGCTGGAGTTCACTGGGCCGGTTTGCGGCCGTGGCCCTTGCCACACTGACGACAAATGGGCGCGGGCTTGCCGATGAGGCGAGACCGGGCATTAGCTCTCCGCCGGATCTCAACCATTACACGCGTCCGGCTATTCCCGAGGATCGCTCGCCGATGGCGGTCCGGCCCCCGGCAGCGGTCCCGGAGGCACCATTGCCCGGCGGCCATGGTGATCGACCGGCCGCGCCCCGCACGGATGGCGCAAGGGCTGCGCCTCCCGCGCCGGAACCGAACAGCGGGGTTGCCCCAGAACCCGGCCGCGCCGTTGCTCCCCGCTGAAAGCGAGAGGACCTCTAACCTAGTCCACCGACCACGAGGCGTCGACCGATCCCACGTTAGCGGTGCTGCCGACGCTGGTCGTCGTCGCCGTCCCCGTCATGAACCACATCGCCAGTGGCCAACTCGGTGGATTCGGGTAATTGTTGCAACACTCGGCGATATTGCGCCACAGGATGTCGTTAAAGCCGTCGCCGTTGAAATCGCCGGCTCCAACGATGCGCCAGTCGGTCGGCACAACGCCGAGGCTTGCGGTGCCGATCACGCTCGCGCCATTCATCAGCCAGATCGCCACCGTGCCGTCGGCGTTGCGCCAGAGGAAGTCCTGCTTGCCGTCGTTATTGAAGTCGGCGAGCCGCACCAGCCGCCACGAGACCGGCACCGCGCCCAGGCTGGCGGTGCTGCTGACGCTGACGGTCGTCGCCGTCCCCGTCATGAACCATACGGCGACGTCACCGGTGGCGCGGTTGCGCCACTGGATGTCACTCTTGTTATCGGCGTTGATATAACCGGCCTTCTCCGCCACCCAGTCCAATGATACCGCTCCAAGGCTGGCGCTGCCGATCAGGCTCGCGCCATTCATCAGCCAGATCGCGGCGTCACCGGTGGAGGTGTTGCGCCAGAGCAGGTCGGCCTTGCCGTCGCCATTGAAATCGCCGGTCGCCGCGACCTGCCAGACATTTGATACGTTGGCCACGCCAGCAGTGCTGGTGGCGGTGCTGCCGTTCATGAACCAGATCGCGACATCGCCGTTGTCCTGCCGCCAGAGGATATCGGCGTTCCCATCGCCATTGAAATCGTCGGCGCCGATGATATGCCAGTCGCGAGACACGTTCGGCATTGCGGCGCCAGTGAAGGAGGCGCCGTTCATGTCCCACATGGCCAGGTCGCCATTGTTGCGCCGCCAGAGGATGTCCGCCCTGTTGTCGACAGTGCCGTTGAAGTTGCGATTGGGCTGGCTTGTAGGCACGCAGGCCTTGAAGAACATGGGATCGTTGATCGCCGTGCTTCCCTGGAAAGCCGCGCGGTTGCCCACGAAGGTTCCGTAGAAGCAGTTGCCGACCGCCTTCATCTGGATGTAGTCGCCAAGCACCCGCTGATCGGTGGTGCCGTCGTCCTTCGCGGGCGAGAGAAACGTGAGCAGCGCCGGCGGGTAGCTGAATGTCTTCCCCTGGTCCGTGCTCACGGCCAGCAAAGCCTCGATCCACGGGAATCCGTTCTGCGTGCCGAGGCACTGATAGAACAAGACGCCGACCACACCGTCATCGGTGACGGCAACCGACGGAAGGGCGAACTCGGTCCCGAGCGTTCCGGTAACATTGACCTCCGGCCCGACGCTGACGATGCCGGGTGTCGTGGGGGATATCCGGCGGATGGCAAGGTTACGGTTACCGAAGGTGTCGTCGGTGCCATAGACGTAGTAGAGGTCGCCGGTCTGCGGATCGACGGCGGCGTGGTCCCTGCCACCAAGCTGCGCATTAACGGTGCAGAACTTCGGCAAGGGCTGCGTGGTGTTGGCGGTGGCAATGATGAGTCCGGTTGGGGGGCCGCAGCCGTTGAGGCACCACGTGCTTCCGTTGTCCCTGCTTAGGTTCAGCCAATACTGCATCTGCTTCTGGTTCGAAGTGCAGTTCGCAGAGCAACTCTGCCACAGCGCGTACATCCAGCCGTTGCGCGGATCCTTGGCGAGGCGCGCGCCTGGGTTATAGGCGCCGTTCGCTCGGGTCCCCACGACCACGTCGGTGTTGAACACCGGCGGAGCGGAGTTGATCGACGTAGCGACGTGGACCGCGACCGGGGTGGCGACGAAATCCCCATAAGCAACGTAGACGTTGTCGTTGCTCCAGGTGGTGGTGGCGCCACGGTTATGCAGCAACCATGGCTGGTCAGCGTTGTTGAGCGATGCAGCGGCGTTGGTTCTCTGCGCCGTGCCGTTCACGGTCCACCACATCCAGGATGCCGAGTTGGTCGGGTCAGTGGTCGAACCGCTGTATATGTTAAGCGGCGTGTCAGTGAGGAGGGCACCGAAGAGGGTATTGCTGCGCCCGTAATCGAACGTCTGGTCGCAAGGGCAGCCGGAGGTCCCAGTAGCACCGGGGGGCGGGGGAATCGTGTTCTCTTGCGTCCAGAACAAGCCGCCGTTGGTTGAATGCCAGATCGTGGCGTTGTTGTTCCAACGACCCGCGCTGAAGGCGCTGATCTCGATCTCGTTAGGGTTGAGCGGGTTGATGGCGATGCTGGGCTCGGTGCCGCCGCCAGTATCATTGCTAACGCCGGAGGCGAGGATGATATCGTAGACAGTGACGGCCATGTTCACGCCGCTCAGGCCCGACGCGCGAGGGGAAGCGGCCCGGTCCTCAGGAACCGCCGGTCGCGAATACCGCCTCATATCCGGCGGCGAGCTTTTGCCGTTATCGTCCGCCCACCCAGCCGTGACGGCGGGAAGTACGAGACCGAGCGCGATGGTGACCTGGGGCCAGAACCTAGCCATGAGTAGCGCTCCTACTTTGCCCGCAACGGGCTCGATGATCCGATTACGCCACGACCTGAATTTTCCGATTCAGGAGTCCTTAGGCGAATCGAAGGGGTAGCTGACCGCGTGCGTCGAACAGTTGCGCGGCGCTGTCGCCACATAGAGTCGGAGAGCTCTTCCGAAGCGTCCAGAAGCGCGGCCCAGACGATTGAGGTCTCACTGGCTTCCCGAGCGGCGCAGCAACGAACCCCTGACGCCTTGCCGACGTTTGACCAAGCCCTGTCTCCAGACTAGAATGTTGATGCCGCCTGCACAAAAAAATACGGTCGCTTAGATTACGGAGCATTTGAAGCTGGCGTCAAGGACCCAGCCCGCCTGAATGGCAAAAGTATTGCACGCCTTGAATACCCGGCACAGTACTGCGGCCGCTCCAGATATGCTGGAAGCCTTTCGCGATCATCTTTCCGCTGGGCTCGTTGGCGACTTGTCTACCAGGTTCGATCTGGCCGCGGCCCGCCACAGCGGAAAGCCGTTGCATAAACTGTGGGAGCTGAGCGAGCTTTCGGCGACTGACTTCGCCGATGAGGTCGCCCGCTTCTTCGGCTTGCGGCGCATCTCTCTTGCCGATCTGATGGTGGCCAGCTCGCTCGCCGACCGGTTCTCGCACCGGTTTTTGCGCGAATCTGCGGTGTTTCCTTATCAGGCGGCGGACGAGCGCCCGCGCCTGGTCGTGGGCGACCCCACCGACTCAGCCGCCCTGCGCGCAGCCGAGATCGTGCTCGGCACGCCCCTGACGGTCGAGATCGCAGCCTTCGAGGATCTCGAGACCGTTCTCGGCGCGCGGCTCGAGGAGAAGAGCGCGCCGACGCAGCCGGAAGACACGGAGGTTACCACCCGGGCGGACGACGATATCGACAGCCTCCGCGACCTAGCGAGCGGGGCTCCGGTCGTTCGTGCCGTGAACGATCTCCTGGAAAAGGCGGCCGAGCTGCGCGCGACCGACATCCACATCGAGCCGTTCCGGTCGGTCCTCGTGATCCGCATGCGCATTGATGGCGTCATGCGCAGCATGCCCACACCGCCGATGGTCCTGCCGCAGGCGCTGGTGTCACGCATAAAAATCCTCGCCGGTCTCAACATTGCCGAGCGGCGGCTGCCGCAGGACGGTGCCGCTCGTCTCAACATCGCGCGATCGGAGATCGACGTACGCGTCGCCACCATGCCGACACAGCACGGCGAGTCGGTGGTGATCCGGCTGCTGCCGAAAGATCGCGGGCTCCTCGATGTCGTGCGGCTCGGCATGGCGAGCGCCGATCAGGACCGGCTGACGCGTCTGCTCGCCCTGCCGCACGGCATGATTGTGGTCACCGGGCCGACCGGCAGCGGCAAGACCACCTCGCTTGCGACCATGCTGACCTTGCTCAACGATTCCACGCGCAAAATCCTCACCGTCGAGGATCCGGTGGAATACGAGATCCAAGGCATCAACCAGTCGCAGGTGAAACCGGAAATCGGGCTCACCTTCGCTGCTGCCATGCGCTCCTTCCTGCGCCACGATCCCGACGTGATCATGGTGGGCGAGGTGCGCGACCCCGAGACGGCTCACATCGCAATCCATGCGGCGCTCACGGGCCACTTGGTGCTGACCACGCTGCACACGGAAACGGCGGCGGCTGCGGTGCCGCGGCTGATCGATCTCGGGGTCGAGGCCTTTCTGCTGCGCTCCACATTGCGCGGCGTCATCGCGCAGCGCCTGGTGCGAATGCTGTGCGAGCGCTGCAAGCGCCCGCATCAACTGAGCGCCGCCGACCTCTCCGCGGATCCGCGCTACGCCGCACTCGGCTTCACGGCAGGGGAGGTTTTGCACGTGCCCGGCGGCTGCGACCGCTGCGGCGGAACCGGGTATCGCGGGCGCGGCGGCGTATTCGAGATCATCGAGATGAGCGATGAGGTCCGCAAGCTGGTCGAGACGACGAGCGATTCCATCGCCCTCGAGCGAGCGGCGCTGCGCGCCGGTATGACCACCATGCTGGACGACGGTCTCGCCAAGTGTCGCGCCGGGATCACTTCCCCGAGCGAGGTGCTGCGCGTCGTGGCGCTGCGGTAAGCTCGTGCCCAGCTATCAATACCGCGCTTTGACCGACGCCGGCGAAATCGTCACCGGCTCGATCTCGGCGCCCACAGCTGCCGAGGTGGATCGGCGCATCGAGTATCTGGGCCTGGTGCCGATCGATGTGGTGGCGCAGGAGCTCGGCGCCTCCGGCTCGGCGTTCACGCTGAGCTTTCTCAGCAAGCCGCGGCCCGAGGACGTAACCGTTTTCACGCGCGACCTCGCCCTGCTCTTGCGAGCAGGCGCCCGCCTGGACGGGGCTTTGGGGCTGCTCGCCACGGACATGGACATCGGCCGGCTGCGGCCCGTCGCGGAAAAAGTGCGCGCCAGCGTGCTCGGCGGCGAGAGCTTCGGCGAAGCACTGGCGCATCACCCTACGGTGTTTCCGCAGATGTATGTCGCACTCGTGCGGGTGGGCGAGGCTTCGGGAACGCTCGACCATATTCTCGACGTGCTGCATGCCGAACGCGCGCGCGCCGAGCTCTTGCGGCGGCGCCTCTCGGAGGCGCTGCGCTACCCGGCCTTCGTGCTGTTCGCGGCGGGTTGTGTACTAATGTTCTTCCTGCTTTTTGTGCTGCCGCAGTTCGCCGGCGTGTTGCGCGAGTTCGGCGCCAAGCTCGACCCCTTCGTGGAAGTGTTCCTCGGGCTTTCCGATCTCTTGCGCTCGCAGGGCGACGTGATCGCGGGCGTGCTCGGCGTCGCGCTGGTGGGAGGCTGGCTTCTGCTGCGACGCGCGAACCTGCGCCGTCAGATCGTTGGCAGTCTCGCCCGGCTGCCGCTGGTGCGCAGCATCGTCACGTTCCACACGACCTCCCTGTTCTGCCGCAATCTCGGCGTACTCCTCGGCAGCGGGATGACACTCTCTGCGGCATTGCGAATCCTGGTCGACATGATGGAACGTAGCGGCCATCCAGGCGCGTGGAACAGCGTGCTCGAGCGGGTACGGCAGGGCGGCAAGCTGTCGGACGCGCTCGCCAACATGGATGCCCTTCCATCCATGGCCGTGCGAATGCTAAAACTGGGTGAGGAGACCGGGCAGCTTCCAGTGCTGGCGGGGCGCATCGCAGAGTTTTACGAGGCGAAACTGCAGCGCAACCTCGATCGAATCGTCGGCATTGTCGGTCCCGCCGCCATCATCACGATCAGCATCGTGGTCGGCGGACTGATCGTCTCGGTCATGACATCATTGCTGTCGGTGAGCCAACTGGTTGGATAAACGGAGCGTCACAGTGATCGTGCAATCAACACGCGGGCGGCTCGCGTCCCGCTCCCGTTCGAGACGGCACAGCGAGCGGGGTTTCACGCTCGTGGAAATCCTGGTGGTGATCACCATCATCGGCCTGATCATGGCGCTGGTCGGCCCGCGCGTCCTGCACTATCTCACGGAATCGAAGGCCAAGGCCGCCAAGATTCAGATCGAGAGCCTCGGCAGCGCGCTCGACCTCTACTATCTGGACATGGGCCGCTATCCCACGAGCTCGGAAGGCCTTGCTGCTCTGGTGCAGCGTCCTGGCAATCTGAATGCCTGGAACGGTCCCTATCTCAAGGGGGGCAACGTCCCCGGCGATCCGTGGGGACACCCGTATCTCTACCGCTCACCCGGACAGCACGGCACCTATGACATCCTCTCCTACGGCGCCGATGGGCAAGAGGGCGGAACCGGGACGGCAGGCGACATTGTCAGCTGGGCCCACTAGTGTGGCGGTTCAGAAGTCCGCATCATTCTTGCCGCAAGCTCGTCATGCGGACTTCTGAACCAAAGCCACACTAGAGACCATAGCTCGCCAGTGTCCTTCGATACCGAAGTTCGCAAACTACGGTGCCGCACAATGATGCGAACTTCGGAATCGGGACACTAAGGCCCGCATGATGGGTGGTGCCCGCGGGCGCACCGCACGGCCGGAATATTAGTTGAACTGGCCCTGGCGTGTGGCGGGTTGACCCGGCCGTCGGCGTCTCTGCTCGGGCCGCACACATGCGTGAATGCGCGGGAGAATATTACGCGTTACCGCTCACCAAATGTCGATACTGCGCAAAGGCAGCATGGGGAGGCCGGCTTTACCCTCCTCGAGATCATCTGCGTCCTTGCCATCATCACGATGCTCGCCGCCATTGCACTGCCTGCATTTCCGCTCGGCACCTCGCGCCCGAGGCTCGAAGGCTACGCGCTGGAGACTGCCACCTTGCTGAAGGCGGACCGCGCAGCGGCGATGCGCCGTGGTACCGAGGTCGCCACCTTGATCGACGCGCCGCGGCGCACCGTGCGTTCCGGCGCGAACGGCCGGGTGGTGAGCCTGCCCGCCGATGTAAACGTCGACAGCATGCTGGCGGCGCGCTGCAACAACAGGCCCGCCGGGCCGACCATCCGCTACTTCGCGACCGGCATGTCATGCGGCGGCGTGATCGCGCTGACGCGGCGCGGCGTCGGCTACGAGGTGCGCGTCAATTGGCTCACGGGAGGGGTCGAAATTGTCCCCGTCAACTAGGGCGTCGGCCCCCAACGCCGGCTTCACGCTGCTCGAGGTGCTGGTGGCGCTTGCGCTCCTTGCCGGCTCGCTCGCTGCCATCGGTGCGGTGGTCGCCAACAATGCGCGCGCGACCCGTAGCATCGACCAGCGGCTGGCGCTGATGGAGACGGCTCGCGCGGTCTTGGCTGCGCTTCCCGCGCGCGACGAGCTTGTGCCGGGCAGCACCAACGGCGAAATCGCCGGCCATCGCTGGCGCGTCGACGTGCAGCCGCTGGCGATCGCAGCCGGGGACCCGCGGCGCCCGCCGCCCTGGCAGCCGCAGGGCATAACCGTGCGCGTGGAGGCGCCGAGCGGCCAGCTCGTGCGCCTCGACACCGTACGCCTGCGACACGGCCCCGGGGGCGGACGGCCGTGAAGCCGCGCCCGCTTCCCCGCAGCACGTGTGGCCGCTGCCGCCGGCGACGCGCAAGTGCCGGCTTCACCCTCGTCGAGGCGCTCATTGCCGTCGCACTCATGGCCATCATTCTTGGCGCGCTCGCCACGGTGACAGCGCAGTGGCTGCGCAACTGGGACCGTGGGCTCGCGCGCCTGCAGCGCACCGAGATGATCGCCGCCGGGCTAGAGCGCGTGCTCGCTGATCTCGCTGCGGCAGAGTTCGTCTCGGCCGGGAGCAGCAGCAATGCCCCACCCATCTTTCAGGGCAGCGAGCTCTCCGTGCTCTTCGTGCGCACCACGCTTGGGCCCAATACCGTGAGCGGCCTCGAGATCGTGCGCTGGTCCGAGGTGGTCAGCGGTGGGGTGACGGCCGTGGTGCGCGCCACGGCGCCGTTCATGCCGATGGATCAAGATGCGGGTTTTGGCGGGCAGCTGAGCTTCGCCAATCCGGTGACCGTCATCCGCCCGCCCTATCGCCTGTCCTTCTCCTATGCCGGGCCGGATCGGGTGTGGCACGAGAGTTGGCGCGATCCGGCGCGGCTTCCGCGTGCGGTGCGCGTGCGGGTGCGCGATGCCGCCACCTCGCGTACCCTTGCGGTTTCCAGCACGGCGATCGTTCACGCCGAGCTGCCGGCGCGCTGCGTCGTCGCCCGAACCAGCGCCGAGTGTCCGATGGTTGGCGCCAGAGGCGGATCGGGCTGATGAGGTCATGCCGCGGCAATGACGGCTTCATCGTGGTGGCGGTGCTGTGGATGCTCGCGGCGCTTGCCACGCTTGCCGTCGTCTATTCGCTGTCGGTGCGCGAGACGGCGGCGGCCTTCCACGGCCGCGGTGAGCGGGTCGCGACGCAGGCGCTGACGCAGGCCGGGGTCGAGCTCGCGGTCGCGCAGCTGAGTGCGGTGCCGGAGGTGCGTCCCTCCTACGGCAGCATGACCATGCGGCTCTCCGGCGCCGATATCATCGCCGCCTTTCGCGCCGAGAACGGACGCATCGACCTCAACGCCGCGCCGCGCGAAGTTCTCGCCGGCTTGTTTGCCGGGCTCGGCGCGCGCCACGACGATGCAGCAACCCTTGCCGAACGGATCACGGCGTGGCGCACGCCGCCGAAAGCGGGCTCGACCGACGAGGAGGTTGCGCTCTACCGCGTCGCCGGCAGGCACTATGCGCCCCGCCGGAACCATTTCCAGCATGTGAACGAGGTGGGGCTGGTGCTCGGCATGCCGCCCGTGCTGCTCGACCGCGCCCTGCCATATTTGACGGTCTATAGTGGACAGCCGGAGGTGAACGTGCTCACTGCGGCGCCCGAGGTGCTGGCTGCGATGCCCGGCCTGACGCCCGAGCGGCTGCACGATCTCGTGCTCGCGCGCGAGAGTGCGCCGCAGGACGTCCTGCGGGCACGCCTCGGGCCCACGGCCCGTTACGTGACGGCACAGGCCGGCAACGCGGCGCGCATCACGGTGGACGTTCGCTTTCCCGGCGTCCGGCCCACGCGCACCGAGGTCGTGGCACTGGTGCTGGACGGCGACACGGAGCCCTATCGCGTGCTGTCGTGGCGCGATGACGTCGAGGAGGCGGCACCGGCCGCCGCAGGAGGGAGACGGTGAGCACGAGCCCGCAAGCAGAGATGAAAGCGAGCAACCGGTGAGGGCGGTCGAGACGCTCACCAGCGGCGTTTCAGCGTGGCTCGACCAGGCCGCCGCCGGCACCATTGCTGCGGCCGGCCGTTTCACAGCTCCGCGAACCCTGCGCCTGCGCGAAGGCGAGGACGGCCAGTTCGCGGTGCTCGCCGATGCCGGCGAGCTCGGTTCCCTCGAGATGGTCGAGGGCCGAATTGCCGACGGCGTCCCTGCTGCGGTGTCGAGCGCGTTGCGTGGCAGCCATATCGAGCTCGAGCTCGGTTCCGAGCACTTCCTGATCAAGCCGCTCGAGCTCCCTGCGCGCGCCGCCGAGTTCCTCGACGGCATCGTGCGCTCACAGATCGACCGGCTCACGCCCTGGAGCGCCGCTCATGCCGCATTCGGCACGACGGCGCCCGCTGCGGCTGGCGCTGGGCGCATCATGGTCACCGTGGCCGCCACGGCGCGCGCTGTGCTCGCGCCTTTCATTGCGGCACTTGCAACGGCCGGGGTGCGGTCCATCGCCATCTCGGCACGCTGGCCGGAAGGAAAGCCGATCGTAGTGTGGCGCGAGAATCTCACCGGCATCGACGTGGCGCAGGTGCGCCGGGTGCTGCTGGGGATCCTCATCGGCTCGGCCCTGCTCGCCGGGAGCGCAGTGGGCGCTGCGAGCTACATGGGCGACAGCCTGCAGACGCGGCAGGACGAGCTCGCGCGACGCATCGCCCAGCGCCGCGCCACCATGCTCGCCGCGCGCAACGCGCCCGCCGATCCGGCCACCGCCGCCGAGCGCGAGCTCGCGCGCCGCAAGAACGAGACCGCCTCGAGCGTCATCGTGCTCGAAATATTGTCGCAGATCCTGCCCGACCACACCTATGTGACTGAGCTGCGCATGGAGGCGGACAAGCTGCGAATTTCCGGCATCACGCGCGACGCACCTGGGCTGATCCGGCTGATCGAGCAGTCACGCCATTTCACGCGCGCGACTTTCTTTGCTCCCACCACGCGCGCGCCATCCGACCCTGGCGATCGCTTCAACATCGAGACGCAGCTGGTGCCTGTGTTCTCGGCGAGGCCTTGAGCATGGCGATCTCCGCCCGTGCCGCTCCGCTGCGTCCGCCTCTTGCGGTTCTGCTTTATGTCACCTTCGTGCTTGCCTTGCTCACGGTGGCCTGGAGCGCGGTTGCTGGGCTGGGTGAGCAGCGTGCGACCGTGCAGGCGGCCGAGACCATGCTCGAGCAGCTGGAAGGCCGCCCGGATCCCACGGGGCACCAGAGCCGCCCGGGGTTTGCCGCCGCGCCTGCCGGCTCTCCTTTCGTCGACGGACAGACCGTGACCGTCGCCGGCGCCGCGCTGTTGCAGCGCATTGCGGAGGCCGTAAGCAAAGTTGGCGGCACCGTGCAGTCGTCGCAGGTGGAGCTCGAGCAAGTCGCTGCCAAGGACGGCTGGATCGGCGTCGTGGTGAGCTGCGAGCTGCGCGATAGCGCGGTGCAAGCGCTGCTTTACGATCTGGAATCTGGCATGCCGTTCCTGTTCGTTGAGCAAGTCGTGCTGCAGGCACCGGTCATGGGGGTCGAGGAGAGCCGCATGCGCGTCTTGCTGACAGTCGCGGGAAAATGGGGAGGCGGCAAGTGAGCACGCGCTGCAGATCCAGGCGCTTGCCGTCCGTGCGCGGTATCGCAGGTCGGCGAGCCGTTTGCGCCGTGGCCTTGGCCGGCCTGCTCGCATCGGCGCTAGTTGCCCCGATCGCACGAGGTGCGAACAACCCACCGCTGTTCGATCCGCGTGGCGCAGTGGGCGACCCGGCCGGTGGGGTATCGGGAGGGCTCGGACGGGGTGCCGACCCTGCGCTCTCGCCGCCCAGCGATGCCGCACTCAGCGCCAACCCGCTGTGGGCGATCCCTATCGGCACGCTCTCGGCCACGCGCGAGCGGCCGATCTTCATTCCCTCGCGCCGGCCGCCGACTCCGCCGGCGGTGGCGGCACCGCGCGCTCCGCCAGCGGCAGCCGCAGTTGCGCCGTCTGAGCCCGAGCAGCCGCCGCTCAGCCTGGTCGGCATCGTCGCCGGAGTCGGAGATGGCTATGCTGTCTTTGTGCACAGCACGAGCCATGATACCGTGCGGCTGCGCAAGGGCGAGGGTCACGAAGGGTGGATTCTTACCTCGGTCAAAGGGCGCGAGGCGGTTCTGGAAAAGAACCGGCAGAGCGCGGTAATGGCACTGCCTCCAGCAGCGGGAGATCTGAGATGACCAAATGCTTCACCTCGGCGAGGTTTTGGCGGGGCTTTCTCACGGGCGCAGCGCCATGCACGGCGCCGCCGCTGGCGTTAGGTGCAGCGCTCCTGTTCGCGCCTTCGCTTCTCGCCCCCTCAGTTGCGCTCGCAGACGTGCAGGTCAGCGGCACGCCGGAGGCGGCGCGCGTCGTGGCGCAAGGCGGCTCGATTGACGAGGTCATGGCAGCGCTGCGCAACGCGTTCGAGATGCGCTGGCAGGCGCCGATGCCGCTCGACAGGCGACTGACCGGGACCTACGAGGGCTCGCTCAACCGCGTGCTCACACGCGTGCTCGAGGGTTACAATTTCGTGGTGAAGGCGGGCAACGGCCGGCTCGAGGTGATTGTGCTCGGGGCGCGTTCGGGCACCGCCGTGGCGGCGGCCGGAACGGCGGCCAAGCCTGCTGCATCGGGCGCACCGCCCAGCATGCCGGCCGCGCCGACCATCGCGAAGGATTTCAAAGAGCCGCCGAAGATGCCAGCGGCGGCGCCGGTCTTGGCTGCCGCAACAAGCAAACCGATCGATGACGGAGCCGGCGCGCCAGTGCCGAATCTGACCAAGCTCGCCGAAGGCCCAGTCCTCGGGCCGGTGCCGGGGCAGGACGCGGGGAATGTCACAGCTCCGGAGCCGATGCCATCGACTGTCGCACCGCCCATGCCGGGGCCGGGCACCGGTGCGGTCCCCGAGATCACGCCGTCGGCCGCACTACCGCCAGGCCCGCCGCCACCGGTGCCGCAAGGCGAGGGCGCTCCGGGGGCACCGCAAGGCGAGGCACCGCCCAGCGGCGGCCTGCCGCCGCCGGCGCCCCCGCGGGGGTAGGGGGTCCTACTTACCGCCGCGCACGATTGCGAGCGGTAGCGAGGGCGACCGAGGGCCATCCGACAGCACTGGCTTGGCGGCAATGCCATGGGCACGCTCGCTGCTGCTCCGGCCATTTGATCGATCTCTGTTTTTCGGCAGCGGACGGCGATCGTGCTCAAGAGCGCCCTAGGGTCTCTGCACAAGACGGTCATTTTTGAGAGGCGGGCGCGCGTCCTTGCGGAGCGCATCGGCTCACTTCTCCCGCCGCATGCGAGCGTGCTCGACGTGGGCACCGGAAATGGGCAAATCGCACGACGCTGGGCCGCGATGCGGAGCGACATATCCGTCGCAGGAATTGACGTGCTGGTCCGCGGCAACACTGAAATCCCGGTGCGAGCATTTGATGGATACACCATCCCTTACGCGGACAAGAGTGTGGATGCAGTAACGTTCGTTGACGTGCTCCATCACTCCAGCAATCCGCAGCAGTTGCTAAGCGAGGCGGCTCGGGTGGCGCGCCACGCCGTGGTGATCAAGGATCATCTGGCCGAGTCTAGCCTGGATCATGCGGTGCTGCGGGTGATGGACTGGGTCGGCAACGCGCCGCACGGCGTAGTGCTGCCCTACAACTACCTGCCAAGAGCGAGATGGCGCGAGCTGTTTCAGAAGGCAAACCTGAGCAGCAGGTCCTTCAGCACGAATGTGCCGCTCTATCCCGCGCCTTTGAACTTACTGTTCGGCCGCCACTTACATTTCATTGCCGACCTTTGGCCGGCATTGTCCTGAGAAGCCGGTGCGGGCGCGCCGCCATCATCGACCGAGCCATTAAGCCTTCGTTCGGGTCGCGGGGATCGCCAGGATGCCGAAGAGAAAGCCGGCGAAAAACGTCTGAACTGCCAATGCTACAAAGGTCATGCCGGCTACGACCGCGCGCGGAATGATGGAGTTGTGGATTGGGCCAAATCCTACATCTGCCCAGAACCCCACGGCATAGCCGAATAGACCAAGCCCGATCAGGAGTAGAATCAACGAGAGCAATATAAACTTCTCAGTCGTTGCGAAGCGCTCCAGTCTCAAGGCTCTCGGGCCGCTGGGGAGAAATCCAGTTATCGCGGCGTAGTAGCGGGCAAGGGCGCCGAATGTGAGGAGTTGCGCGCCGAGGAACGCCAGGAAGCACCCGAAGATGAACGAGCTCAGATCCAGGCCGATGCTCTCCGTCACCCACAGCGGTCCACGGAACAATAGTGCACCTAGAAGGGTGCCCATGCCGAGCAGCAGTGCACCGGGCGCCATGAACAGCCAGCGCGGGGTATACATCAGCAGGAACTTTAGGTGGCGCCACCCATCACTCCACGTCTTGAGGTGTGGCCGACGGCTACGACCGTCGGGGCGCAAAGCGGTCGGCACTTCAGTGATCCGCAGGCCGCTAAGCGCACTTCGCACGACCATTTCGCTTGCGAACTCCATGCCACTGGTGCGCAGGTTGAGCTGACGAATCGCTTCGGTTCGAAATGCACGCAGGCCGCAGTGGAAGTCACCTACCGCCGCCCGGAACAATAGCCGGCCGAGCACACTGAGCACCGGGTTACCAACATAGCGGTGCAGGAATGGCATCGCCCCCGGCGCGATGCCGCCCGAAAATCGATTTCCAATGACGAGCTCGGCGCCGGCTCTTAGCTCAGTGAGAAACCCGTCTAGTTCCTCGAAATTATAACTATCATCCGCGTCACCCATGATCACATATCGACCCCTTGCGGATGCCATGCCTCCCAACAGTGCAGCGCCGTAGCCCCTCTCCGCTACGGTGATGACACGAGCCCCCCAATTGCGGGCAATCTCCTGCGATCCATCAGTGCTGCCGTTATCGGCAATGAGCACTTCGCCCGAAGTCTCTGCGCGGCGAAGAAATTTCTGTGCTTTCTCAATGCACGTAGCAAGCGTCTCTGCCTCGTTTAGACAAGGCATTAGTATGGTGAGCTCCACCGCTCCTTCGCTGGCCTGCCCGGGGCACACCACATCGCGCGCGCTTGATGGCGCTTGTTCGGAAAGCATCGGATTGCCCTAAGTGATGGGTGGTGTGGCCCTTTCTATTGCCATACGCGCCGAACCGTCAATTGAGTGACGGTCGGCAACCGGGATTTCCCGGTCCCAAGCAAGTTGCAGCCAGGCGGCACAAGAAAGAACTGCTGCGGTGATCATCATAAAGTAGCTGGGTCCTAGATGCATAGGATTCAGAGCCGGGAATGAGGTGATGTCGATCAGCGTGATCCAAGCCGTATGCAATAGGACGCCAAGCCAGCACGTGAGCGCGACCATGTAGCACTCGTTCATGAGCGCTCGCCTCGCCCGAAACAAACCAAGGAAGGCAAATACCACAGCCCCGATGCACGCTATGGGAACCGAGACAAACTTGTAGTTGGCCATTACCAATTCACGGACGGAGT
The DNA here is from genome assembly GCA_045811525.1 of Xanthobacteraceae bacterium. Lineage (GTDB taxonomy): Bacteria > Pseudomonadota > Alphaproteobacteria > Rhizobiales > Xanthobacteraceae > VAZQ01. The sequence continues at coordinate 137,054 of JBJMTV010000004.1, forward strand.
TTGCCACCGCTTCTGTCCGGACCGTCTCCAACGCGGGGTCAGCTGCCCTTGTAACGGAGTCGAAATGGACGTAGCCGGTCCCCACTTTGAAGCCCAATGGGGCACCACGAAGCTCTTCCAGTGAGCGGACCTCCGCAGCTCCAGCCGCTTGAATTTCTACAATGCATGAATCGACACAAAATGTTGCCACCAGGAACCTCTGATTGGCCGCATGTGCGTCGTTGAATGCTTGTACAAGGTCTGGACTCGGCATTCGCTGCAGGCGAACCCAAGTTTCCATTCCGTCTTTCTTCTTAACCTGCAGGTTGAGCCAATCTGTACCGGACTTGTAGTACCATCCTGAGAGCGAATAAGTAACAGGCTGGAGCTGAGTTTCCGGTAACGGCGTATGCGGGGGGTAATTGAGAAAGCGCAATTGCGATTCCATTCCCCGCGATGGGCCAACACTGGGATTGAGCGGGAGATCTGGGTTTGTAAGCATCAGCACGCCGAACATTGTCGGCGCACGCTCTCGAACGCCATTCACGATCTGCGCGCGCGTAGTGTGACGCATCTCGGCCACTCCTTCCGTAGCTACAAAGGCACCATACGCATGCCAATTTTCGCTACGAATCGCGACCTGCACCGCCAAATATCCTGCACACGTCAGTAGCAGTGTTCCGACGAGCTTCGGTAAACTCTTTTCTGCAGTGGCCTTCAGCCCTGCGAATATCAAGAATGGAATAAGCGCGAAGATCCAAATCAGAGTATATTCTGAGCTAACCCAGATCCATCCTCCCAGAACACCTGCGAGCATGGCCAAGACTGGCCGGGCACTTGGTCCCACAGAACGAAGCGCCGAAATAAGCAAGCCAAAAAACAGCAAGAGCTGGCTACTGTAGATCGATTCTGGGACAACTCGCCGGAGATCGGCCGTCAACAAGACCGGGTGCCAAAGCAACAAAGGCAGCAAAATTCCGGAGATCCAGAATGACCTATGAAGCGGGTGAAGCGCGCAGACTAGCGTGATCACCGCAAGGGCGTGAAAACAGGCATCTGCCAAGGATAAGGAAATTCCAAGCCAGTGCACCGCGGCAAGAAATAGCGGGTACCCCGGCCCGTTGAGCAACGTGTGCTCACCGAAGCTACCGAGCCAGTCGCCTCCGGCCAACGACTGCGCTTGAGTGACCCAGAAGTGGTCGAGAAACTGCCCTGATGAAACGATCGTGAGCGGCGTGTGTCCGAGCAGGATGACATAGGCAGAGCTCAGAAGAGCGACGTAACAGTAGATCGCTGACTTGCTCGGGCTGCAGACCGCAAGCGCCGTCATTCTACTGAATGTCATGGGACTACAACTACCGGCGGAGACTGTACCTGCTCGCTGAAATAGAAGTGTATTTATGATCTCTCCTCAACGCCCTGGGTCTCCTCTCGGACAACGGTCCCGGCGCGGTCAGTTGACCTACGCCGACCTACAAGCAGCATGTTGCTGGGAAAGCCATATAACTTAACCATGTGAGTTTCTACAGCAAATCCGTCTAGCGCAGCCGCTATGCGGGTAAAGTCATTACGGTCCATGAGATTAAGATTATCCTCGGTCGAATAGTACGAATAACCCAGGTACGACAATATGATCCTATGCCATGGTTTTGGGAACCAGTGTAAAACCGGCAAGCTAGTATGCACCTCGATGGGAAACCAGCGGTACGGCGTAGTCACAAAGAAACCACATCGCGCTACGCGGGCGCACTCCGCAACCAGCCGCATCTGATTGCGAAAGTCTCCGACATGTTCGATGACCGCTGAACAATGCGTGACGTCGAATGAGCCGTCGGAAAATGGCATGGCTAAGCCGTTCCCTTGCACAAACTTGACGCCTGGGTATTCCGAAGCAAGAAAGGACGCATCTGCCAGACCCAAAGCAGTAATGCAGCTTGAGTATGGGTGCCAAGCTTCAAGGTAGTTGGAGCTCGGCATCGTCTCGTCCGAGGTCACCCCGACGTCAAGGATAGTTGTTTCTGAGCTAACGTCGAGGAGCTCAACAAAACGGCGATACATTACACGACGCTGCCGTACTCCAACGCGGATCTGAATGCTATCTGAGGCGAACAAATAATAGTCACCGTCGCAATGAGCGGCACCGGACCTCACGACACAACTCGCTGTGGCGACGATGCAGGAATTCCAGGCGTCCGGGCAAGTGTCGGGCGAGTCATGGCCTCGCTCCAATGCAGCGGAACAGTTTGCCGGCCATTTCGCTAGCCTAACGTGATTGTTGAGTACTCGTCATCGCCGCCCACTCAACCAATAGATCGTGCCATTCCCACGCGCACGTTCTTGCTGCATTGAGCATTGGGTGACCGGCCTCGTGTTTCTTCAGAGAGTGAATCCCGAGCATGTCAATTCTTAGAATGCAAACGAGTTCAGGCGCAATGTCCCGGGGCGTTCCTCTAAGAGTTCCTGCCGTTCGACGGTGTTCTCGATCCAACCCTCGCGCCCCGGCGGGTCTGACAACGAGGTAAAAAGCGATGCGAGAGTAGGGCGGGTTTTCCGTAACGGGGGAAGGGATCGCAGGCGTTCATCGAAGCAGGATAGGCAGACGACAAATCGCATGTGGTGGCGACCCAATTGCGACGAGGAAGCCGTCAGAGGTGGAAGGCTGAGGAGCTGCCAGTCGGAACCCTGGCAAGTCTGATGCTGCGCCTCCCGAGGGGATCACTTGCGATCGTTCCACCAGGGGCTGAGTGAACCCGATCAGGCGGCGCTCTCCATCGAGCAGCAGGACAAAGCGCGGTTCATGGTTGCTGTTGTCGGCGAGCCATCCATTGACCTCAACGGTGTGCTCATGCACTCGCATCGCCTCAATGGCGTGGTATTGGCAAAGCGACGCATCCGGGTGAGAAGCGGCCAATATTTCCAGAGCCGTGGGCGCGGGGAAGAGGCTCTTCGGTGAGAAGATATTCAGCTGTTGGCGCTGTAGGTAGTCCAGCAGCGGCATGAGGATCTGCGGGCTTGGATAGAGCGTTGCTAATAGCGCTGGATCCTTCACACCAGAAACCGCGAAGTATCCGGCCTGTGCAACTTGGCGGTGGACGCGCTGCGCCCATTCTAACGGTGTCGGCCGTAAGGTCGAAATTCCGGCAACGAGGAGTAGTGCCGATACGGACAAAAAAACCAGGATTCGGCGCTGACCAATGATCGCGGCACGTAGCCCTGTAGCCAGCACAGACCCCCAGAGGACCAATATCGGGGTTGAATAACGTGGTGACATCGCCGTCCCTATGCCGAACGAAGAGCGCGTCGCCGCAGCAGCTGCGACGTTGCCCAGTAAGAAAAGCACGAGAGCCATGAGAATGAGTATTGGTCTATCGCGAGAAGATCGGCAGGCAAAAAATACTGCGGCAACAACGAGCAAGAGCCCGCTGCCGATGATCGCTCCCCATTTGGGATCCTGCGCGAGTGGTGCACCGATCATGACCACGAAAAATCTGGCGACCATCGCAGGTAAAGGTATGCCGCCTGCTAAGGACGCGCCCGTGTTGTTACCCAGGATGTAGATCAACGCCGTCACCAATAACAGCCCCATCACTACAGCTGCGAGCAATTTGCTGATTGGACTGCCAAGGCGGAGCAGAAGCGCGGCTACCGCAAACGGGATTACTGCGCCGCCCCCGAGCGTGAAGACGCAAGCAGCCATTCCGAGGACGAGCACGCCGAGCCAAGTGATCGCTCCTCTCAGCGCAAGCGAGTCATGATACCGCACAGCGCTCCATAGCGTGCAAATTGCGAAGAATACAACCAGGGGAAACGGTGATTGAAAGGCCCAGATCAGGTTTTCCCACTGAGATAACGAAAGCGTCAGAGCGCTGAGCACCGCGAGCGCCGTCCAGAAGGTCAGGTTTTTGGGGTAACCCGAGAACACGATGCTAACGAGGAGCAGCGCGTTCGCAATCTGTAAAGAAGCGCTGCAAACCAGAACAAAGATGTTTGTGAGATCGAAGAGGGCGTAGTCCAGGAGGTAAAGCAGTTTGCTCGTTGCGATGACGTGCTCGTTGTGACGCGCGAACAGAAAAAATATGACATCATGGAAGTCGCTGCTCGCAAGGTACCGCACGAGCTCCCATTGATCCCAAAAGAGGGGGTGAAAGGCAAACTTCGCTATGTACCAAAGCGAATACCCTACCAGGAATGCCGAGAGCATAATGGCAGCTGTTCCGAGCATGGCGCATACCAGGCTGCCTTCCCGGAGCCAAGAGTCAGGTCCGCACTTGGCCATCGCCCGCTCACGTGCTCGCGCGCCGAAGATTCTGTTTCGAGGAGGAACATCGAGCATTGAGGGAGCACATGGATCTCTGAACGGGGCAAACTGATTTCGCGGATGAACTTGCGCTGTTCAGAAAAGGTGATTGTCTGAGCTGCCGTGGATATTCCTCCCCGGTCGAGTCCGCTACTGCAATCGGAACTTTGTAGCTGCGTCCAAGCGAGACAGCTCGCGGCCGGGCCGAGGATGCATAGCCTAGAGGGTGCTCGCCCACTTCCCAACCCAGCCCAGAAGCCGCTCGCCTCTCCTCCTATGCAGGCCCTCGGCACCAAGTTCAAGGGGGCGCAACGATGGTGTTGGATCTAGCCAATCAGACGCGAGCACCACTCTCTCGTGCGAGCTGCCTCCATGCTCCCGGTGTCGCCATAAGTCTACAGGGAATGGAACAGTCGAACCGTAATGATTATGATCCCCCTCCCGGCAACGACACGGGTTGACGGTGGGCTGCGCAACGAACACGAGGGGCCACTCGTCCTGCCCAGTCACAAGTGTTCGAGCGAGCAAAGGTTGCTGGTGAGCTGTATAGGATGTGGTAGCAATGCGAACGGAAGCTTCGTTCAAGCTTTGGGGCCAATCAGTCTTATCACGCCAATCAGCGCAACATGAAATTCCACGTAGATAGATTCGATTGGTTCGGAGCGGTTGGTTGGGCCTTTGGCCCGCGCGGGTCCCTCATTATCGAGGCATGGGCGGCCGGCCACTGCATAGGAAGTCGGAGAGTGGACGGCGCCCGACCAGACGTAGCAGCTGCGCACCCGGACGAGCCTTTAAGCGCGGGCTCTGGGTTCTACCTAAGCTTTCAACTTCCCGCAGAGATCGACGAGGTGGAAATTTCCCTCAAGATCAGAAATACCAACGAGACCCAGAACAAGATTGATGATGTCCATGAAATCGGCAGAAAATGGGTTCTAAATCCCTTTCACCTTGGCAGTATCGATTTCCACAGCACGGGACCTCACGACATTGCGACCAGTTCGTTTCCCAAACAGATCACGACTGCACTCGCGGCATTGTGGCCAGACCTGAACGTTACGCAAGCCCCTGAAGGCATGCACAAAACTCTTATAAGCAAAATAGGACTTATCGCATCTCAATTGGCATTATCATCGCCGTCAGTAACTCCGGTCGTCGGCTACTTCAAGTTCCTCCGGTCGGTCTGGAGCCATTTTCAGTTCGTCGCCCATTACTTTCCAAAAGTGAACCTGGACAAAGCATTCACGGACAAGGATTGGGACAGCACTCCAAACACGCCAGACGAGCTAATGTCCATTGCTCATCAGCTATATGTTCTTAGATCTTACGGCGTCGAGGGTGATCTCGCTGAATTCGGTTGTTTTAAGGGTTACAGCTCGGCCATGTTGAGCTATGCTTGCTCACTCCTTGGGATTAGGCTGCACATATTCGACTCGTTTGCGGGTTTGCCCCCGTCTGAGTCGCGTCATTACAATGAGGGAGAGTTCTGCGGCTCTTTAGACGAGGTGAGAAGAAACGTTGCTTTGTATGGTTCTCCTGAGGCAGTCGAATATCACCCCGGCTATTTCAGCCAATCCATACCGGCGAATATAACAGGCCTACCGAAATTCGCTGCCATCTGGATGGACGTAGACCTATTTAGTTCGGCCAATGACGTGATGATGATCACGGACAAGCTCGACATTCACGGGGCAATATTTAGTCATGAATGCCAATCAAGCAGCTTTACCAATGGGCACGTTGTCGGCGGACCAGTTACTCCAGAGAACGTAGTCGCAGCAATTGTTGGGCATTTCGAAAGGTTGAACATCCCGATCGCCGGGAGATTTATCGCAGGGTGCACGGGAGCGTTTTGGCGCAAGCACCAGGGTATCCCTGTGCTGGCAAACGAGGAGCTCATGTCTCTGCTGCGCGTCGTTTGAACGCTGAGAATGATAGCGTGCTGCTACGTCGTTACGAAAAGCCCACCTCGGAGAGAATGTATCATGCTGAAGCGTTCGGAATTCAAGGACCCGCTACCTGGAGTCCCGCTGATTGAAAATCCGTTCTTTTGGCGGCTGTCCGCGACCGAGGCTTGGGATGCTGAGACTCACCGTGTCGCCGCGGATCTGCGTTCCAAAGGCTATGCTATACTCGATTTTCCGGACGAGGCTCTTGCGGCCCGTGCCGAAGCGATTAAGACGACCTTTTCGCCTAGGTATGCCTGGGATGCCTGGCGCGCCGGCAAGATCGATTCTTTGCGCATTCAGGATGCCTGCGTCTTTGACGAAAACGTCAAGAGTATTGCTGCCAATGCCCGTATCTTGGACCTCCTAACCAAGGTGTTTGGCAGACGCGCCTTTCCTTTTCAAACCTTGAATTTTGCGGTTGGTACGCAACAGCATGTGCATACGGACAGCACGCATTTCAGCTCGGTGCCGGAGCGCTTCATGTGCGGAGTATGGCTCGCCTTGGAGGACGTCGATGAATTCAATGGGCCCTTGATACTCTACCCTGGCAGTCACACTTGGCCCGTTTACACCAATGAACAGCTAGGGGTGAACGCACAAGAGCAGCAGCCCGATACGGCGCACTACGTCAACTATACCCGTTTGTGGCAGGAGCTGATTGACCTCCATGGCGCTAAACCAGAGCGATTTCTTGCAAAGAAGGGACAAGCCCTCATCTGGCTAGCCAATCTGCTTCATGGCGGAGACAAGCAGCACGCTTTAGAACGAACGCGATGGAGCCAAGTCACGCATTACTTCTTCGAAGGATGTGTCTATTACACGCCGTTGCTTTCGACCCCGTTCTACGGAAATATCCATTTTCGGCATCTCACGGATTTCTCCACCGGGGAGCCGGTGAATCATACCGTAGGGGGATATCGGGTCCCCGACCGATTCATCGAGGCAGCCAAAACTAGCAATTTTGCGCCGCGCCCAGTCGATTCGTTGCCACCTGATTTTGATCCGCAATCCTATTTGACGCTAAACCCGGATGTCGCCGCGGCGAACGTCGATGCTGCAACTCACTATCTGACCTTTGGATGGCGTGAAGGCCGAAGGTGGGAATGAGCTTGTTGCGAGATGCTTTTCCCGCAGCTGTAACCATGCAGCGCAAGAAAGCAACGCGGCACAGACAAGCATAAAATGGGCGGGCGCCAGGTATGTGAGATGTAATGCGGGGAATGAAGTGGCGTCGATGAGAATAATCAAGCCACCACGCACAATGACCAGCAGCCACGATGCGACCGCAAGAATGCAGCAAGCGTTATGGAATACGAACCTTCCATAGAACAGGATATTCGCCACGAAGGCGCATATGCCAGCGGCTAGCATTGGGAAAAGGATCAGATTGTAATTCGTAAGCACCAGCGTACGCATGGCCGCAGACAATGTATCGGACGGCTCTGGTGGGTACAATTCATAACCAGCATTCGGTTCGGCATCAGTGCTGTCGATGAACACACGGCCAGTCCCAAGCTCAATCTCGAGCGGAGCGCGCCCGAGGTCGGCAAGTGACCGCTGGGCCTCTGAGCCATCCGGCCCTCTAAACTGCAGGACGCACTTGGGGCTGCAGGCGGTGCGAATCACAAACCTTTGATGCGTGGCTGCGGCATCGCTGAACGCCTTTTGAATATCGGGGCTGTCTTTGCGGGTATAGGACAGGCCACCCCACGATCCATCGCCATCCCCAACCTGCATGGAAACCCAATCAGCGCCTGACCTATAGTACCAGCCCGAAATCTGAAAAATGGCCGAAGCATCCGGGATATCTTTCGACGGAGAGTGCTCGGGATAATTCAGGAACCTCAGGTTTGTAATTAGCTCTTCGTGTGTTCCCGTGCTTGGCTGAGCTTCAAAACGTGAATATACGAAAAGAAGCTCCATCAGGCGCAGAGTGTCGCGCGGCAGCTCCTCCACAACGTGTTGCCAATGGAATGGCGGCATCTCTGGGGTGAGCTGAGCAGAGCACTCGAGCCTGCCATCGTCGCAAGCTGCAGAAATCTCATCTGCGAGCTCACCGAAAAAGGCCGACGCCTTGGCAGGATCAGAAAAATGCCCTGCGGAGGAGGCTGCATGACGCAACACAAACATGAACCATCCCGATCCGATGTCACCGCACGATCGAGGAGAAGCATTGCACGTGAGCTTCGCCCAAGCTTCTCCGGGCGGCCCATCCAGATAGCCACTCAGCGAGGCAAAGGCGGGACTAACAGCCTTGGCGCGCTCTCTGGCCGCTCGCGTCATTGATACGAAGGGCCTTGTTCCGCCGGAGCGAATACTGTGAAGCGCTGCTAGCGCACGTTGAAAATTGGCTTCTTTAACATCAACCCCTACAAACGAGCCGTACTCAACCCAGTTGGCAGCACGAAAGCCCACCTGAATGATCACGAATGTAAGCAAAAACGTGAATAGCCCGAGAACGAATTTGCGGACACGCCGCTCTCGTGATGCAACCGTTGTGCCACCCACAATTAATACGAGTAATGCTGGAATAATCCATACTCCCTCCTCCCTGCTCAACCAGAACCATCCTAACGAGATGCCAGCAACGATCGCGGCTGCAAGTGTGCGCTCGAATGTTTTTGTACAAAATATCATCCACACCACTGTTCCAAGAACAAGCAAAAGCTGGGCATAATATATTACGTCTCGATACACCCGTAGCATATCGGACGTCATCGGAATTGGGTCCCAAATAAGCATGGTCAGCAAAGCACAGGAGAGCAGCAAGGATCTAACGAGCCAACGAATAGCCAGGACAAAAACGATGATCGCAGCGCAGTGAAACAGTGCATGAGCTAAAGAGACGGAGATGCCGAGCCAATGTCCCAAGGCCAGAAAGGCGGCATATCCAGGGCCCTTCATTAGGGTGTACTCGTTGTAAGTCCCAAGCCAATTCCCCTCTGCGAGCGAGCGGCCCAACTGCATGTAGAGCCCGCCATCATGCGGCCCCAGCTCGATTTGAATTGGCGTGTGCACGCGGACCATGACGTAGCTCAGGCTTAAAAGAGCGACATATGTATAAGCTACCCAAGTCGGCAACTTGACTTGAGCCATTTTCGTGATTGTTTGAACCATCGAGAGACTACGCGCGGGTGCTGCAGGTCGTGAGACGCTCAATCTATGCAGGCAGCTTCGCAATGCGTGGTGGGAACGCAAGATCGCAGTAGTACGACTTGAGCGAGAGATTCGGGTTATAGAACGGATCGCTCTTGAGCGTGTCACCCCACAATCCCTGCATCAGCCTGACCTCGTCCTCAAACTGCTGGCGTCGCTTCGGGGAGTCGTGCCGACCAACCGAAGCTGATTCGTGGTGATAGAGCTCGACTGTTGGCGTCCATAGAATGCGCCATCCCGCTGCGCGCAGCCTGATGCAGAGATCCACATCGTTGAACGCAATCGCCAGTTCCTCGTTGAACCCCCCCACTTGCTCGAAGGCTTGGCGACGAAGCACCATGCAAGCGGCGGTGACACACGACAGGTCCTGCTCGAGAACGGCCCGCCCGAAATAACCTGGGCTTCCCTTGGGCATGTTCACGTATTGATGGCCGGCAACCCCGTGCAGTCCGAGAATGACACCAGCGTGCTGGATCGTATCGTTAGGATAGTAGAGGAGGCTGCCCACAGCTCCGACTTCCGCCAGCTGTACCCGGGCGACGAGCCGTTCGAGCCAATCTGGCGTGATCACCTCGACGTCATCGTTCATGAGACAGATGATCGGCGCATCCGATCGACTGACGGCCCAATTGTTGATCTTGGAATAATTGAAGGGCTGGTCCTCGTAGGCCAGCACTCGCACCCGCGAGTCGGCTTTCAAGGATTGAAGGTAGTCCCGTTGCTGCGGCACGCGAAGGCACTTCTCATTGATTGCGAGCAGCACATCGAATGCCGGATAGGTCGTTCGCGCCAGCAGGGTTCCGAGGCTCGTCGGCAGCAAGTTGCGCCCGAACGAGGATGGAATGACCACGGCGACGCGCGGCAATGTGCCTGATAAGTGATACTCCACCTGGTAGAATTGATCTCGCGCACGCTTTACCGAGGCCACCGTTCCAGATCGGCTCAGGTGCTCCTCAACGGCGCGCGCTCCCGCTTCCCATGCGTATGGCTTGGCCTTGATGCCGTCTGAGGACGCGGTGGAGCCCTGCACTGCTCGCCAGTGGTAGAGTACACGCGGAATGTGAAGAATACGGTCCGCGCTCGTCAGCTCGGTACAGCGCAACAACAAATCGTGGTCCTGGCTCCCCTCGAAACCGAGACGAAAGCCCCCAGCTTTGTGCAACAGGGTCCGTCGGAAAACGCCCAGATGTGAAAACATGTTTTGCGCGAGGATCAGCGCTGGATTCCAGTCCGGCTTAAAGTACGCCGAATACCTCTCGCCCTTGTCGTCGAGCTTGTCCTCATCACTGAAGATGAGATCAGTGTCGGGATGGTTCAACACCTCGTTCGCCACCCAGAAAAGGGCGTGCTCGGCTAGTTCGTCGTCGGCATCAAGCAGGGCCACGAACTCGCCGCTCGCGAGCTCGAGCGCACTGTTGGAATTGGCCGAGATATGCCCGTTTGTGTCTCGGAAGGTTACGCGAATGCGCGGGTCTTGCTCGGCATATTCCTTCAACACGGCGCGAACGTCCGGTTCCGTAGACGCATCATCCGAGATGCACAGCTCCCAGTCAGGATAGAGTTGCCTGCGCACGGATTCGATCGCACGTCTTAGAAAGTCTTCGTTCGAGTTGTATACCGGCATCAAAACGGAAATCAGCGGCCGAGCTGGCAGCTTCTCGACCGAAGCACGGAATACCGACCGATCCTCATCCGTGAGGGTGTCATATTGCTTGACCCAGGAGCGGTAGTCACGCCGGACCAGCTCATGCCCGGTCCACCCGTGTTGAATGAAATGAGCCAGCGGATTAAGTGCGCCAGCGGCAACCTCGGGGTGCTCCGAGATGTAGCGTTTCGTGTCAAAACCCTCGCAGGGTTCCCGCCCCTCCTTCGCGCCATACGTCAAGTAGTGTACCAGAGGGTTTGCCCCGTCGGCCGCCACATCTGAATAGGTCGAACAGTACCAGTTACCGTCAAAGAAGGGGTTTGGATCGCGCCCCTCGGCACCGCCGAAACGCAAATAATGCAGGAGGGGGTTGGTACCCGAGGTACGAACGTCCGGGTTTTGCTCAAGATACCAGCTGGTGTCGAATAACGGGTTCGGATTACGACCTTCCGCGGCTCCGCACCGGATATAGTGCAAGAGCGGATTGACACCGGAGCGGCGCACGTCCGCATTCTGTTGCAGATACCAATCCGTGTCGAATAGCGGATTCGGGTCACGACCCTCCTCCGCGCCAGTGGTGAGGTAATGCAGCATAGGGTCGAAACCCGCGGCGACAACCTCGGGGTATTTGCGGCTATACCATTCGGCGTCCAACATACCTGATGAGGCGAGCGCTTCGTGGTCTGTCTGGCGTTGCCGCCGAGTGCGCAAATGACGAACGAGGCGAAACGTTAGCGCCCACCACAGCACCTGTGACGCCTGCCACAAGGGCCGTACCAGCCACGGAAGCTTCCTGGCCACCGCCCGCAGTCCTGCCGTTGCTCGCCAGCTGACACTGCTCTTGAGCGCATTCAATTCCCTGGTCCGAGCCGCAAGGCCGATCTGCAAGGCGGCGAAGTCTCTGCTCCGAGCCGCAAGCGCCTCCTCCAGGAGCCCGACCTGAGTGACCTCGCCTTCGAGTTCTGCGACCCGAGCTCGCGTACCTTCCAGGGCACCGCGAAGCTGCTTTATTTCCTGTTCTAAAGAGCGCGCGCGGGCGTGCTCTGTACTATAATCATTGCACCGAGTTGTTAGCTCGCGCTCGAGCGTTCCGCGGTGGGCTCGCAGGGCGGTGACTTGTTGACTGAGCCTCCCAACCTCGGCGGAGCGCGCGTTCAGAAGTCCGTTCAGTTCGATCGACCGCGAGCGCTCACTCAGCAGGTGCATATTGACCTGATCAAGAACGGCGGAACGGTCAGCGAAGACGCGCTCAAGCTCCGTCGAGCGAGTGCGGGCTATGTCCAGCTCCCGGCCGAGCTCCTCAATCGTGGCGGCACGGGTACGTATGCCGCTTTCGAGGTCGGCCGCCCGGCCGGCCGCGGCGCTCAATTCCTGTTTGAGGCTCGACGCTTCTGTCGATTGCGCCTGTAGCTCCTTTTGCAGGCGCGTCGTCTCGACCGTCCGCTCCTCTAGGTCTTTCTCGAGCCGTGTGACCTCCAGCGCGCTTGCGTTCAGCTGGGCTTGCAGGCGCGTCGTCTCGACCGTCCGCTCCTCTAGGTCTTTCTCGAGCCGTGTGACCTCCAGCGCGCTTGCGTTCAGCTGGGCTTGCAGGCGTCTTGCCTCAGCCGTCCGCGCCTTGACCTCCTCTGCGCAGCGGCTCGCGTCGGCAGCGGTCTGCGCGTGTGAAAACTTCAACGTGAAGAGAGAGCCGAGACGAGCATAGGCATTGCGTATGGGCGTCGCCGTTTCCACGCCTTTGCCAGAGAGAAGGGGACGGACGTTTTGCGGAAGACTAGGTCCAACCCCCAGCACTCCGAGCCCGTGGCCATGAAAAAATTCGAAGCTCGGGTACTGTGACCGAAGCTCTTCCCATAGCTTGAAGACGCCAAAATCATGCTCCCGCACATTGGTGTCGTGAAGCAGGATCACGCCGCGGTCGGACAGCTTGGGCAGCCAAGCGTCGAAGTCATGCCTCACATCGCGATAGAAATGGCGACCGTCGATATGCAGAAGATCAATCGAGCCGTTGCTGAAATGAGGAAGCGCCTCGTCGAATGTGGAACGTATCAATGTCGAGAAGCCGGAGTGCTTTGCACTGTTATAGCTGTGGACCTGCTGGAAGACCTCCTCGCCATAGGCCCCAGCATGTTCATCGCCCTCCCAGGTATCGACCGCGAAGCACTTGGTCGCGATGTGCAGCCGCTGGACGGCCTCGCAGAATGTGAAATACGAATATCCCCAGTGCGTCCCAAGCTCGACCAGAATACGTGGTCGCAGCGCATCTACCAGCCATAGCGCAAATGGCGCATGCTCCAACCATGCCGACTGCATTGAGGGGACGGCTGGTATCCAGAACGACGCAGTGGAAATGAAACGACCGAGACCACTGCTTACAGCCGGCGCATCCTTGCCTGTGATGCGGCGCTTCGGCCGCTCGGTCAGGTCTTCCATTGAAGCACTCTTACGCTACTCGGTAGGATCTCGTGGAAATTGCGGAAAGCCGGGCTCATTGCAGTCAATGGCGGTGGTTCCCATTGTTTTGGGCCATGAACCCGAGTTGCACAACTTCAACCCCAATCGAAAGCTCCGACCAGGGCGCACCCTCGACTTTCCGCCAAACGCAACGCGAGTAGCTTATGCCGCCTGCAATCAGCAGATGCGGTAGCGCCAGCCGTCGCGATTTTCCTTCTGGCAGCCATACGCGCCAGGGTACTCATAATAGACCGGCGCCGGGGTATAGGGGCTGGCATACGGGTAGGGAGGATAATAGAGCTGCTCGGTGTAGTAGTAGGTCGGACCGAACACGCCCGTCGGGATGGCGGCGGTCGCCACGCCGCTGAATGCGGTTCCTGGCCGCCATCGGCGCGCATCTGAGCCAGACGCAACGACGCCGAGCGTCGTCACCGATCGCAATCTCGGCTGGCGCATGTCCGCCGCAGCCGCCGCCCCGACCATATTGATGAACAACAGCACGGCGGGCACGATGCTCAGCGTGTCCCTCATCCTCATCGTAAACCTCATTTCCGACTCGCAACTGCGCCCCTGGCGCCCCGCAACATACACCCGCCGGCGGCCAATGTTCTACCCCGAACGGGCGGCGAGTTCGTCATGGCACGATCAGCGATGGTCCCATTATTCTTCCAGATTAGATTTTTTTGAAAGATTCAGTCTGACGCGGTCGAGTTCTGAGCTATTGTCACAAAGCGAGCTCCTTCGATCTAAAGCCACTCGAAAGCTCTGCGCATGCCACATTTCAGCAGGGGGGTGCGGAACGCCATGATCACGCGGCGCGCCCGTGGTTGTTCGCTCCGCGGGTTAGGTCGCTGGTCTCGCAACTCGTCACTCCGGAGATGCTACGCCTGACGTGCCGGCAATGGAGGGGAGCCGCGCTATGAAGCGATCAGTGATCTCGCTCTCAATTGTCGCGGCCCTCCTCTTCTTGATGCAGCCCTGCGCGGGTCAGCCGTTCACCCAGGTCATTGTATTCGGCGACAGCAATGTTGATTCCGGCTACTACAAGCAGCTGAGCAGCCCGGGAGGAGGAGCGACCTACAACGCGGATTGGCCGACTGGCGTCGCGCATGGCGCAGGTGCCCCCACCTCCAGTCCGGGCCTGATGAGCTCGCAGGTTCTCGCTGCCTTCTTCGGTCTCACCGCCAATCCAGCCAACACGGCCGGCGGCACCAATTATGCTACCAGCGGCGCCAAGAATGTGACGGTGAACTCCGCGGCCACCGGCGGCTTCACCGCCGCCGTGCCGACCGTCACCCAGATCAACAATTACCTCACCGGTAGCGGCGGCGTGGCGAACAGCCAGGCTCTCTTCCTGATCTATTCCGGCGACAACGACGTCAGCTACGCGAACCAGGATACCGGGCAGGGTCCCTGGCCGGCAGACCCGAACGCCTATCTGACCCAAGCTGCCAACGATCTCGCCAATGCAGTTGTGAGCTTGAGGAACGCAGGCGCACAGACCATCATTGTCAGCGGCTTGGCGTACAGCTTTCCGACCAACGACGCCAACAAACGCGCGCTCAAAGCGCTCTATACCAACGCCCTCTGGAACAGTTTGACGACAGCCGGGGTTTCGTTCTTTCGCGGCGATGTCGACACGGTCAGAGTTGCGATCGCGGCGAATCCGGCAAAGTACGGCTTCACGACGGTGAGCAATTCTGCTGCGAACGCCGCCTGCACGGCGCCCAGCGGGGTGACCTCCGCCTGGGCGCTGCTCTGCTCGTCCAACGCGGCGGCTCCATCGACCTGGGTCTCCGCAACCGCGCCGCAGACGCATTTGTTCGCGGACGATCAGCACCTCGCCACGGCCGGTCAGAAGCTGATCGGCAACTACTTCCACGGGCTCGTCGTGCCGCCGAATGCCACGCATGATTTCAACGGCGACCGCAAGAGCGACGTTGCCTGGCGGCAGACTGGCGGCACGGCGGCCCTCTGGCTGATGAACGGGGCAGCGATCGCTCAGTCCGGCGTTCTCGGGACCATCCCCGCTGCCTGGCAAATCGTCGGTCAGCGTGATTTCAACGGCGATGGCAAACGCGATCTGCTATGGCGCGATGGCAGCAGCGGCACGGTGGCAATCTGGCTCATGAACGGATTGCAAGTCGCGCAGTCCGGGACTTTAGGCGCGGTAGGGACCAACTGGGCGATCGCCGGCACTGGTGATTTCAATGGGGACGGCAGAGGCGATATTCTCTGGCGCGATTCCACGACCGGAGCAGTTGCGGTCTGGCTGTTGAACGGCCTGCAGGTTTTGCAGACTGGAAGCCTCGGTACAGTTGCCAGCAACTGGGTCATTGCCGGGACCGGGGATTTCAACGGCGACGGCAATACCGACATACTATGGCGCGACACGACGAGCGGCACGGTAGCGATTTGGCTCATGAACGGCCTGCAGATCGCTCAGATCGGCAACCTCGGTGCGGTTGACAGCAGCTGGAGTATTGCTGGCACCGGCGATTTCGATGGTGACGGGAACGGCGATCTCTTGTGGCGGAGCTCCACAGGGACGGTGGCCGTTTGGCTGCTGAATGGATTGCAGGTCGCGCAGAGCGGGACTCTCGGCACTGTAAACAAGACCTGGGTGATCCCCGCGACCGGCGATTTCAACGGCGACGGCAAGACCGATCTGCTCTGGCGCGAAACCACCAACGGCACCACGGCGATCTGGTTCTTGAACGGGCTGCAGATCGTCTCGAGTGCAAACCTGGGAAGCGTCGGAACCGACTGGACGGTCCAGGGCGTCAACGCTGAGTGAGAGGCGCCTCGCCCCCGAGTAGCTTCACCCGCTGACCTCTCACCCTCCCCGAATCGTCGCGATGCGTGCGGCAAGTAGAAGCGGGGGCTGAAACTTAGCCGTCCTCAATCGGCGTTGAGGATTTGCATCGTCCAGTCGAGACTGACCGTGCCAAGTCCGGCGGAGGAAGACACTTGCACTCCGTTCACGAACCAGATCGCCGCGGCACCAGAGGTTGTGTCGCGCCACAGGATGTCGGCTTTTCCATCGCCGTCGAAATCCCCGGTCTCGGTGATCAGCCACGAACCCGCCACTGATCCCAGAGCGCCGGACGAGACAACCTGCAAGCCGTTGACCAGCCAGATCGCGACGGCACCTGTGTTGCTGTCGCGCCAGAGAATGTCGGCCTTACCATCACCGTCGAAGTCACCCGTGCCGGCGATGCTCCAGTTGGCGGCGACTGAAGCGAGGCTCCCGGCTTGCGTGACTTGCGTGCCGTTCATGAGCCAGATGGCGACAGCGCCTGTGACGGAGTCGCGCCATAGAATGTCGGCTTTGCCGTCGCCGTCGAAATCGGCCAGGCCGCCGATGCTCCAGCTGCTCGGGACGGCCCCGAGACTTGCGGTTTGCGCAATCTGCAATCCATTCAGCAACCACACCGCAACCGCACCGGTCGCGGCATCGCGCCAGGCAATATCGCCTCTGCCGTCGCCGTCGAAATCGCCGATGCCGGCGACGCTCCAATTCCCTGACACTGCACCGAGGCTGCCGGTCTGCAAAATTTGCAGTCCGTCGAGCAGCCAGATCGCAACCGTTCCGCTGGTGGCATCGCGCCACAGCCAGTCGGACTTGCCGTCGCCGTCGAAATCGCGCTGGCCCACGAGGCTCCAGGGGTTTGCCACCACTCCGAGGCTGCCGCCGCTGGTGATCTGTGCCCCGCTCATGAGCCAGATCGCCGCCGTGCCGCCGTTCTGGCGCCAGGCGATATCGCTTTTTCCGTGCCCGTCGAAATCGTGCGACGCGGTCTGCACGCTCAAGTCGGTGCGAAGAAGATCGAACACGGTTGTATCGGTCGCGCTCTTGCCGGCGGCCAATTGCGAATGGTTGTAGCCGGAAAAGAGCCGCCGCCGAGCGATGTTGTGTGTTGCAAACTGCGCACTCACAACGGGCACGATGCCGTCATTGGGCAGATTGAAAGCGCCATTGAGTGCGTAGCTGCTCCAGTAATAGAGACAGTTCATGTCGTTGGTAAAGCAAATCGTTCCGTTGGAGATCGATCCCGCATAGGCGATGATCTTTTGGTCAAAGCCGCTATCCCCATTCATGGCGATCAACGGCCCATTCTGCTCGGCCGGGTAGGTCTGGTAATCGAGCTGAAATCCTCCGGGATAGTTGACCCACCACATGTCCGACCGGTTCACCTGGTTGTAGGCGACGGCCACTCGCGTATCCATTTCGTGCAGCACGGAGGTCCAGTCCGGACCCGCCTTGGCGTCGCGGGCAGGCCCGTTGGCGGCGGGCGAGCCGTGATGCGGCGTCCCCAAGGTGATCAGCCGGAGCACGCGCTCGCCGGCACGGCGTCCAGCAAACAGACCCTGTAGCTGCTGGAACCCCATGAAATCCCGGGCTATCAGACCGCCGAGGCTGTGACCCACGATGGCGATGCGCTTGCTGCCAAAGCCCGGCGCATCGGCCGCGCTCACCGCATCGACAACGTCACGCAAGGCACCGCCGAGAGTCGCCAGGTCAACGGCATTGCTGAGATAGGAAAAGCGGTAAAGCTTGTAGACGCGCTTGAGGTCGACGCCTGCGGGGCTGTTGTAGTAGGCGACAAAATTGTTCCAGCTCGCCGTGAGCGCAGGACCCGGAATGCTCTCCGGATTCCACCCATGGACAAGAATCAAAGGCAGCCGGTTGGCAAGTGAAACGGTAGAGTCCACTTCGTCCAGGCAGGCCGATGCAGGCGCGACCGACGCCAGACATGCTCCGCGCGCGTGTCCTGATATGGCGATCAGCAGCAGCAACGGGAAAACGAGCTGCGGAAGAGCGTTGCCTGCGATCCTCATGATAATGGATCCCCCCGCGTTCAAGGTCGCGCGTCTCGCGCACGGGCTCGTCTACAATGGTTTGGGCCGCTTGGGAATGTCGGTCCGCGAAGTGTTCCAAGGCAATCAACTCTGTCACATAGCGTGCTCTTGCAGCCGAGGCCCGTCTCTCCCGAAAGCCAGGATTTGTTGCTCGCTGACCAAACTCACCAAGCACTGGCCTAAAGACGACGCCACAGCAACAACCCAAGGGTGTGCGCGGGGTGCCGCGTTGCCCTCTACCGTCGGGCCGTGTGACAGTTTCGCCCGGAGAGGCGGAGTGATGCATATGTATGTTTCTGATTACCTTGACCGTGCTGCGGTGGCCCGCGCCCTCTCGTGGCGACCGCCCGCTTTCCTGAGCCTTGGAGTTGAGCTGGGATGGAGCGCCATCATGCTAGCGGCCGCGGGCTACTGGACCTGGATCGCACTCGCCGAATGGCACGTTTTACCGTTCTGGGACCAGTGGGCCACGGTTATTTGGTTTGACTGGATCGTCAGCGGTCAGCGTTCGCTGCTCGATGTCCTCATGATGCCGCACAACGAGCACCGCATCATACCAACGAAGCTTGCTTTTCTGGGTGACCTTGCTTTTTTTAAGGGTCGGGCGATTTTGCCGTACAGCGTTCTGGTGCTTGCCACGGTCGGGCTATGGGGCGCCCTGGCGGCGATGGCATCACGCGGTTGCGCGCGTCACCTGCAGCTTGCAGTTGTCGCGAGCGCCGGCATGGCCATGGTGTCACCCCTGCAGTTCGACAATCTCGTGATGCCCTTCAATCTCTCGTGGCAGTTCTGCGGCCTCGTATCGTTGATCGCGTTCTACTGCACAGCTCGATGCGCGGAGGAGCCGAAGCGCTTGTGGCTTTTTTTACCAGCGGCAGCAGTCAGCACGATGCTCAGCGTCTTTTCTTCCGCGAACGGCCTGATTTGCGCCGCGATCGTTTTCGTGATGAGCCTGACGCTGCCGATCGGGAAAGTTGCAGGCATTACGCTCGCGACACTTGCTGCAGCATCGATAGCATTGTTTTTCGTCGGGTACCCGGTGCCAATGGGACACCAGCCGTTTCATGCCTCATTCGGCGACGTGAAGGGATGGATCAATTATCTTACCTTTGTAGTGCTCATGATCGGGATGCCCGCGTACGGTGGCGGAACAATCGTCTCTGCTGTATCCGGCCTCGCTGGGGTTGCTGCCTTTTCGGTCGTGCTCGTGGTTGTGCTGCGTCGCTCGCGAGTTGGGAGGCTGTCGGATCCCGGTGAGCTTGCCCTAATCGCAACTGCGGCGATGGGGCTGATGACCGCCGCCATCACGGGCGTGGGGCGAGCAGAAATGGGCCCCACGTTTGCTGCGTCGGGCCGTTACGCGACATTCGTTCTACTATTCTGGATGTGCTTAGCGGCGCTCACCATTCGCCTCGGCCGCACCCTCCTCGGGGCCAGCCTTGTCCTGTTCATCCTTGCTGGGACCTATGTGTCGAGTCACGACATTGTCGCAGCCGTGCGGACCTGGGTCTATGCGACCCGGATCGCTTCGGCTGATCTGCGCGCGGGACGCCCTATCTCAGGGCAAATCCATCCGGTGCTGCCTGACGCGGCGGAACTCGCGCGTCTCGTCGAATTTCTGCGACAACACAGGCTCTCCATTTTCGCTGAGTAGACTGTGGTCATGCGGGCGTGGGCGAGGCGGGCCAGTTCTCTGACCGGGCGGGCTTCGCGGCATGGAACTTGCCGTCTCGCGTCGTCGCCCGCTCACCTACCTGTGTTGCTGTCACGCCGAGAATATCGGCTTGCCGTCGCCGTCCAAATCGGCGAGGCCGGCGATGCTCCAGCTGCTCGGCACTACCCCGAGACTTGCGGTTTGCGCAATCTGCAATCCACTGAGCAGCCACACTGCAACCGCACCGGTAGCGGCATCGCGCCAGGCAATATCGCCTCTGCCGTCGCCGTCGCGCCGAGGCTGCCGGTCTGCAAGATTTGCAGCGCGTCGAGCAGCCAGATCGCAACCGTCCCGCTGGGGCCATTGCGCCACAGCCAGTCGGACTTGCCGTCGCGGTCGAAATCGCGCTGGCCTACCAAGCTCCAGGTGTTTGCCACCACTCCGAGGCTGCCGCCGCTGGTGATCTGTGCACCATTCATTAGCCAGAT
Organism: Xanthobacteraceae bacterium; assembly: GCA_045811525.1. GTDB lineage: Bacteria > Pseudomonadota > Alphaproteobacteria > Rhizobiales > Xanthobacteraceae > VAZQ01. Next base: position 157,533 of record JBJMTV010000004.1, read on the forward strand.
CGACGGCGCGCCGCCGTTCTGTTGCCAGGCGATACCGCTTTTTCCGTGCCCGTCGAAATCGTGCGACGCGGTCTGCACGCTGAGATCGGTGCGAAGAAGATCAAACACGGTTGTATCGCTCGTGCTCTTGCCGGCCGCCAATTGCGAATGGTTGTAACCGGAAAACTGCCGCCGCCGAGCGATGTTGTGTGTTGCAAAGTGCGCACTCACGACCGGCACGATGCCGTCATTGGGCAGATTAAAAGCGCCATTGAGTGCGTAGCTGCTCTAGTAGTAGAGACAGTTCATGTCGTTGGTAAAACAAATCGTTCCGTTGGAGATCGATCCCGCATAGGCGATGATCTTCTGGTCAAAGCCGGTATCCCCATTCATGGCGACCAACGGCCCATTCTGCTCGGCCGGATAGGTCTGGTAATCGAGCTGAAATCCTCCGGGATAATTGACCCACCACATGTCCGACCGGTTCACCTGGTTGTAGGCGACGGCTACTCGCGTATCCATTTCGTGCAGCACGGAGGTCCAGTTCGGGCCGGCCTTGCCGTCGCGGGCAGGGCCGTTGGCGGCCGGCGAGCCCTGATGCGGCGTGCCCAAGGTGATCAGCCGGAGCACGCGCTCGCCGGCACGGCGTCCAGCAAACAGACCCTGTAGCTGCTGGAGCCCCATGAAATCCCGTCGCGCTTGAGATCGACGCCTGCGGGGCTGTTGTAGTAGGCGACAAAATTGTTCCAGGTCGCCGTGAGCGCAGGTCCCGGAATGCTCTCCGGATTCCACCCATGGACAAGAATCAAAGGCAGCCGGTTGGCGAGTGAAACGGTAGAGTCCACTTCCTGATCGCGCGCCTCCACCGCTGGAGAGAAGCGCGAGAACAGATCGACGATTGTCAGCACGCGCAGTTTGCGACCGGTGGCAAGCTGATCGTGCACCAAATCCATGGCCCAGGTCTGGTTTACTTGCGTCGCCGGCTGACGATCACTCCGCAGCATTGCCTTCACCCGGCGTTTGGGCGTTTTATTCCGCAATTGCAGGCCCATCTCGCGATACAGGCGATAGGCCCGCTTCGGGTTCACCCGCCAGCCTTCACGCCGTAGCAGCACATGAATACGGCGGTAGCTGTAGCGCACGGGGGTTGCGCCAATCTCCTTGATCCGTTCACTCAATTGCGCCTGCCCAGCTCGACGGGAGCGGTAGTGGTAGGTCGATCGCTCGACTAGCAATGCACGGCAAGCACGTCGAATGCTCACCCGGCAGGTCGAAGGTGTATGATCCACCATTTGCCGCTGCCGGGCAGGCTTCAAAACTTTCGGCGGATAACATCATGCAGCATCGCCTTGTCGAGTGACAGATCGGCGACGATCTTCTTGAGGTTGCCGTTCTCCTCCTCAAGCTGGCGCAGCCGCTTCATCTCGGATGGCGACAAGCCGGCGTACTTCTTACGCCAATTGTAGTAGGTCGCCTCGCTGATCCCAGCCTTCCTACAGACCTCACCGACTGCGGTGCCTTCCTCAGCCTGGCGCAGGATGAAGGCAATCTGCGCCTCCGTGAACCTCGATCGCTTCATGGATTCTTCCTCGTCCAACGGCCGAATCACACAGCCGCTAAACTAAAATTTTCCAGCAATGATCGGTCCAGAAACAGGGAGGCAGGTCAGTTGCCCTAGAATGCCGCGTACGCTCCAGGAGAGGTTTTTAAAGCCTTATCTATTTCGATTGCTTCCGCTTCCGTAGCCGTACTCCTGGTCCGCCACCGTTCTCGTCTAGAAACTCGATACCAGAAGCTTCCAGCGCGCGTCTAATCGCCATCTCATTCGGAACAGTTATCGACAGAGCCCCGTCCGTGAGTTCGGCACGCCGTATCGTCGCGACCCCGACGGCCGACTCGCGGGCCAAATCCTCTGCGCTCCACCTGAGGAAAGCTCGCGCTCCCCTAATCTGGCCGCTCGTCAAACGGCGTGGCTTCACTTGACAATCCAATCTCTTGATCTAAATTAGATCACGGGATCAAATCCGCATCGCTTTGTAAGTCCAACGAGGAAGAGGGAGAGCACATGGCCGCGGTAAGTTCCACAAAAGCGTACGAGAGTCGCCGAAGCTTTATCGGCGGCTCCGACGCGCGCATCCTGATGGGGAATGACGAAGCTGCCCTGATGCGGCTCTGGCAAGAAAAGCGTGGTGAGATCGAAGCCGAGGATCTCTCTGGCAACTTGATCGTCCAACTTGGATCCGCGACCGAAGAACTCAACCGGTGCTGGTACGAACGTAACACCGGCCGGCGTGTGAAGGACGTCCAACGCCGCGTCAGGCACTCGGTCATCCCGTGGATGGCCGCCACTCTCGACGGGATTATTGACACGCCTGAGGCGGTCTTCGAGTCGAAGTTCATGCTGCCTTGGTCCTTCTCCGAGGAAGGCGCTGCTGAAAAGTACATGGCCCAGCTCCAGCACAACATGTGGGTGACGAATCTGCGCAGCTCTGTGCTGTCGATTATCACAGGCGGTGGCAAGTGGGTTCAGATCGAAATCCCCATGGATCCGCTTTACCTCAGTATTCTGGTTGCTGCCGAGAAGAAGTTCTGGCGCTGCGTGCAATCCGGCGAAAAGCCGCACCTCATCAATGTTGATGTCCCGCGCGCGCGGATTGCGGCCATTCTCATTGTCGACATGAGCTCCTCAAATTCATGGGCCGAGTTCGCCTCGCTTTTCCGCGATACGCGCTCGGCTTTTCTCGACCACGAACGTGCCAAGTCTGAGCTCAGGGCGCTCATGCCAGAAGACGCTCACCAGGCTTTCGGTCATGGAGTACGGGGCAAGCGCTCGAAATCGGGCGCTGTGACGTTCGAAGTCTGGCCGCCTACCGCTGCCAGTGCGGAGGTCGGTCATGCCCCGATCGAGTGAATCCGTTGCTGCACTCGCGGCCGCCCTCGCCAAGGCGCAAGCCGAGCTGATCAATCCGGAAAAGTCACTCACGGCCACGTTTCGCACCGGGCGACCGGGCGAAACCGAGCGCAGTTTCCGTTATGCGCCACTCGCAAGTGGCCTCGACATCGTCCGCAAGACGTTGGGACAGCACGAAATCGCCACCGTGCAGACCACAGCTGTCGACGCATCGAGCGGCATGATCAACCTTACCACCATGCTGGCGCACGCCTCCGGTGAATGGATTTCCTCCGACTGGCCGGTGTGCCCTGTCGCCGAGACGGCGAATCCGCACCGGATGGGCGCCGCTCTTACCTATGCACGGCGGTACGCCCTATTCACCTTGGTCGGTATTGCCGGTGAAGACGACCTCGATGCCCCTGATCTCTGTGTCAATTCCCAGCCGCCGCCCGCCCGCTCAAGCCCCAATCCTGGGGGCCTCCATCGCCCGAACGGCCGCCGGCGTCCACCGGAGCAGAAGGCGCGACCTCCTCTGCTCTCCGCTACTGAATCTGCCGGCTTGCGCGACCAGCTCTGCCGCGAGCTCGCGGGTCTGCACACAGTCGCTGAAGCCACTGCCTGGGCACGCCTTGTTCTTGCGACCAAGAACCGTCTCGTCGCTGAGGACTCGAAGCTTGTCGAAGGCGCATTCGAGCAGCACCTTGCGAAACTTGACAAGGCCGAACCCGAACAACGAGCCGCAGCTGAGGAGCTCGGGACCCCGGCTCCTGTCAAAGACGCGGAGAAAGAAGCGCGGCAAGACTCAACTTCACCTTCGCTTTCTGACACGCCTCCTGCTCTTCACGTGAACGCCGAGGAGCAAGGTGGCGGGATCGACAAGAGCACTCTCGCCATACCGGCACCGCGGCGCTACCGCGACCGCGACCATCTGAAGTTCGTTGCCAAACAGCCCTGCCTACTCTGCGGCCGCAAGCCGTCCGATCCCCATCATCTGCGGCACGTCCAGCCGCGCGCCCTTGGGCGGAAATCGAGCGATGAGTTCGCTGTCCCGCTCTGCCGCATCCACCACCGCCTGGTGCACCGCGTGGGCAATGAAGCCGCCTGGTGGAAGGACGCCGGTATCGATCCCATCGCGGTTGCTCAGGGGCTGTGGAGAAGAAGCAGGCGCAACGATGGTGGCGGCGCCACAAGGCAGCCCGATCGCGAACACGAGGTTCAGAAGCGGCACCCGATGGGTCCTGCATCGGCTCCACGACAGGCCGGCAGCCCCGTCCCGGAGTCATTGTAAAACATGCTTCCCGAGTCTCTCGCTCCATTGCTCGCCGACCTTGAGCTGTTTCACAGCCCGGTAGGCACCGCGTTCGCTGATCTCACCATAGTAACCATCGCGAGACATGGCCGATCCGCAGCCGGCGCTTTCGCGGCTTTTTGCGGCGCAGTTATTATCGCGCTACCGGCGAGGCAATGGACGCCGCCGAGCTGCGTGCGACGCTCGACCTCCTCGAGGCTCGCGCCCAGTTCGACGCACCCGAGCGGCCAGTTCATGTCCGGGTGGCCGCAGAGGGGGAGCAGATCTACGTCGATCTCGCTGACGACGACTGGCAGACGGTCGAGATTGGGCCGGGCTATTGGCGCATCATCGCGAATGCCCCTGTGCGCTTTTGGCGGCGGCCCGGCATGCTGCCCCTGTCTCGACCGCAGCCTGGCGGCACGGTTGAGGATCTTGCTTCACTGCTCAATCTGCAGAGCCGCAACGATCTTGTGCTCGTAGTTTCTTGGCTGCTTGCCGCGTTTCGCGGGAGCGGCCCCTACCCGGTGCTCGCCATCTCGGGCGAACAGGGTTCCGCGAAAACAACTTTGTCAAAATTAATCAGGGCACTGGTCGACCCCAATACGGCGCCGGTGCGCGCCCTCTCGCGCGAAGAGCGCGAGCTCATGATCTCTGCCAACAATGCGCACGTTCTTGCGTTCGACAACCTCTCGGCGGTGCCGCACCGCCTTTCGGATGCACTTTGCCGGCTCGCTACGGGCGGCAGCTTCGCCGTCCGTCAGCTCTACACCGACGATGAGGAGGTACTGTTTGAGGCCGCCCGCCCGATCCTGTTGAATGGTATCGAGGACATCATCAGCCGGGCGGATTTGGCCGACCGCGCGATCTTCTTGAACCTTGGGCCTATTCCCGAGGAGAAGCGCCGATCGGAGACGGAAGTCTGGCGCGAGTTCGAAGCCAAACGGCCGCTGATCCTCGGGCTCCTCTTTGATGCGGTTGCGCGCGGGCTACAGGAACTCCCGCATGTTCGGCTCGATAGGCTGCCGCGGATGGCTGACTTCACTCTCTGGGCCACAGCATGCGAGACCGCGCTCTGGCCTGCCCACACGTTCATCCGCGCCTATGAGGCCAATCGCCAGGATGCAATCCAACATGCCGTGGAGGCTGAGCCGATCGCCACCTTTGTGCGCAAGATCATGGCCGAGCGGAGCACTTGGCGGGGTACCGCCGCCGAGCTGCTGGGTGAGGGCGCGGAGTTTGCGATGGCCGGGTGGCCGGCCAATGCCCGCGTGTTGTCTGGCCGGCTGCGTCGAGCGCAGACCTGCCTGCGCGCGCTCGGGATCGAAATCACATTCGCTCGCGCCGGCCACGACGGCAGCAGAGTCATCTGCATCAAGGGGAGCGCCAAGGCGCACGCTCATGTACCGGATGCACAGCCGCGGCCTGCATTAGCAGATGCGCGAACCGTCTGTGATAGCGCCTTTGCTTTCGTGCCAAGCGGGTTCGAGGCTGACGCTGCTGACGCAAATACAGAGTGCATGTTCGATTCTGCTCGCCCATCGAACGATGAAACCGACCGTTCCGCCGTGAGGTCCGGAGCAACTGGCCTGAGGCAATCGCTCGCCGTCCCGTCTCATTCGACCGAGGAAACCGCGATCCACGCAAATCGCTTCTTAGGTGTTGTCGGACCGGTGAAGCGGCAGAAATAGACGCTTAACGCCGATCGGCCACCCGTCCGGTGATGGGACGCAAGCGATTGCATTCTCTATCCCGCTGCAAGCTGCGCAGGTCCAACGAACCTTGGCAAGACGACAACGCGCTACCTCACGCAGCACATGCACGATTCACCCCCATATGTTGCACTTCCTTTACGTCTCGAACTCTTGACGCGGCGGACCACGCGCACAAACTTGGGCGAGAGTGACGTCGTTAAGTGTGTGAGGTGAAAAGATGCGTACCCCACGAGTGCCTCGAGCGCGCAGGAACGGCAAAAACGGTCAGGCGCTCACCAGCGAAGTGAGAATCGAGCGGTCGCCAGCCTTCGCCGAGGCCCTCCTCCTCGCGAGCGAGGACGCGGATAGTTACAACGCGCTCGTCGCTCGCCTCTATGAGGCCGTGCGGCCCCAGGACATCCTCGAAGAAATGCTCGTGAGCGATGTGATCGCGCTACAGTGGGAGCTTCTGCGGTGGCGCCGCTTCAAGTTCCAAATACTCGAGGGGCGGGGCCGGACAAACCTGCGCAAGTTCCTGCAGGAAAACCTGAGTTACGACCTGTATGAAGACCATTTCGCGCGGATTTTGGCGGAATTCCTCCGCGAAAATTTGCCGGAAGATGAGGTCGACCAGGCTGAGAAGCTCGCCCGCGGGAATGCCCGCGAGGAGCCGGATGATGCTGATGACAAGGTTCTTGCAGTTCTCGAGGAAACTGACACCGACAGGCATTACCTCCTCGCTCAGGCGCAAGCCGAGAAGGCCATAGAACTTGTGGCAGCCTACACCAAACGCGAGCGCGGGGCGCTTGCGCTTGTGACGCAACTGCTCGACGCCCAAGGGCTGACGATCAGCTCCGTTCTGGGCGACGGGTGCACTGACAACCTGGAAAGCATCGAGCGACTCGATCAGCTCTGCGCCGTCGCCGAATCGCGCCGCAACGCGGCGCTGCGTGAACTCGAGCGTCGTCGTGCAGCGCTTGCGGCAGATCTGCGACGAGGATTGATCACTGCCGAGGAGGCGCAGTTCGAAGAAGTCGAGACGGCTCCAACTCCCTTAGAGAGGGCGAAGGCGCGTTGACGACCACCCGCAAGAGTGTCGCGAACCGCCGCAATGCGGCCGCCAGCACCGGTCCCAAAACGTCAGCTGGCCGCCGCCGTGCTGCGCGCAACGCGCTTCAACACGGACTGAGCGTGCCCGTGTCTTCCGATGCCGCTTTGTGCGAGGATATAGAGTTACTTGCCCGCGACATTGCTGGGCCAGACGCCAATGCACAAATTTTGGAAGCGGCGCGGCGGGTGGCGGAAACCGTTACGAGCGACGCGCTTTATCGCGCCGCAACGCAGCAATCCGAGCACTCGACGCGGCCGCGCCGGGGAGAGCGGCGCGGTAGTCCGCTGCTGTGTGCACAAGCTTCCAAGTTGTACTCAGGTGAGCCCAGAGGAGAGCGGGACCAAAGTGGGAAGACGGGGCGATGAATGGTATGATAATACCGTAGGCAGAGACCCGCACGCAGGGGGGACCCGCCGGTGCAGAGATTTCGGCAGAACGAAGCCAAAAAATCTAGTTAAAGCAGGAGGTCAAGGCTTCCGGGAGTAACTAGCCTAGCGTGCTGATCGGCTCTGGCACGCCTCTACGAGCGAGTGGGGGCTGCGCCGCCGCCTTCGCGCCGCCGCTGTTATTTAGCTGTATTTAACAGCGAGGAGCACCGAGCCCCGGAGAGGCGCTCCTCGGAAGGTCGGTCAGGGTCCTAAACGCTCCCCGCTGCGCCTATCGACCAATCGGCCCAAACCCGAACGCCTCCGCCGGGTTGTCGACGAAAATCGCCGTGCGGGTCCTCTCATCCGGCACCCACTCGAGCATCTGATCGAGCAACGCGACGTCGTTCGGCATCGGCTTGAAGTATTGTGGATGCGGCCAGTCCGAGCCCCACAAGAGACGCTGCGGGGCATGCGCGATGAGCTTGTGCACGAGCGGCAGAACGTCCGCGAACGGGAAATTGTCCTGCTGGGACATGCGCGGCGAGAGCTTCACCCAGCACCGGCCAGTGTCGAGGCACTGCAGGACAAACTTGAAGCCGTCCCCGTTCACACCTTTTGCCGGATCGACACCGCCCATGTGCTCGAGCACGAACGGCCCAGGGGTGCGCAAGATCGTCGGCTTCCATGCCTCCATTTGCGCTTCATCGGCGCGGTGCAGGTAGTGGATCGACCATCCACGATCGCTCACCCGCTTCACCATGTTCGCATCGATCTCCTTGGTGAGCCTCCAGGTGACGCGGTAGCCGACCACACCGACACCGGTGAGAAGGTCCAGCTCGCGGTCGGTGATCCCGGGCCAGGGGACGATCACTGATTTGATGCGATCTCCCAGGCGGCACTGCGCATGCAGCGCAATCTCGTAATTGTGCTCGTACATCATCGAAAGGACATGCAGCCCCCGCGAGAGCCCGAGCGCCTCCTGCATCTTGAGCCAGTCCTCGATGGCAGTGTCCTCGAAATCGAGATGGCTGAACACGTGGTTCGGCTTGAGCGGGAATTGCTTTTGCGGGCCGATGAAGTGGAAGTGGCAGTCGCAGGCGCCAGGCGGCAACGTCAGCTTCGGCTGGGGATAATTGCGGTCGATCCGCGGTGAATAAGGCCGGCCGTTCGCCCCGGTGTCAGCCGGTGGCGTGCTCATTCACTCACCTTGATGTTTGCCGTTTGCAGCACCTTTGACCATTTCGCGGTTTCATCCCTCAGGAACTGGGCAAACTCCGCGGGCGAGCTGCTCAAGGTCTCCGACCCGAGCTCCGCAAACTTCTCGGTTACGTCGGGCTTCGCGAGAGCGGCGCGGACCGCCGCGCTGAGCTTCTCGACAATGGCTGCGGGCGTATTTTTCGGGGCGAACAAGCCGTTGAAAGTGATGCCCTGCACATCGGGGTAGCCGGCCTCGACGATCGACGGCACGTCGGGCAGGAAGCGCCCGCGCTTGGATGCGAGTACCGCTAGGGCGCGCAAGGCGCCGGACTCGATGTGCTGGCGGGCGTCGCTGAGTTGCTGGAAACCAATGTCGACATGTCCAGCGATGAGGTCGTTTATCGCCGGCGCATTGCCGCGATAGTGCACCTCCGTCCAGTTGATGCCGGCGCGCAGCTTGAGGAGCTCGGCAAGGAAGTGGTTGATGCTGGCGCCGCTCGACGTTGCGAGCACGAGCTTCTCCGGGTTCTGCCTGGCGTAGGCGACGAGCTCAGCCACGCTGCGGGCCGACAGGTCCTTGCGCACGAGCAGGAGGTTGGTCGCCGCCGCGAGGCCGCTCACCGGGGCGAACGCAGTCTCCCAATTGTACGGCGGCTTGGGCATGGTCATCGGCCCCAGCAGGATCGAGGCGTTCGAGCCGATGAACAGGGTGTGACCGTCAGGCGCGCTGCGGGCGACGTATTCACCGGCAATGACGCCGCCGGCGCCTGGCCGATTCTCGATGATGACCGGTTGTCCCAGGCTGTCGCCGATCGCGGCTTGCAGCACGCGCGCGCTGATGTCCACATTGCCGCCAGGCGCATAGGGAACGACGAGGGTAACGGGCCGCGCCGGGAACGGCTGCGCGTCCGCTCCCGTCATGGCGGACATGCACGCCAGCACGAGCAAGAGAGCGCGCAGACGAATCATGGCCGTGCTCCTTGGCTTAAGCCCGATGCAACAGCGCAGCAGGGCTCATGATTGTGGGGCCTCCTCAAGATGCGCGCCCGGATCCCATCCAGAAGGGGCAAGGTATCTCTTTCCTACCGCGGCCGGCTCTGCTTCGAGAGGTGTCAGCATGGTCCCATTCCAGCGTGCGAGGAAGCCGGCCATGGCGATCACTGCCACGATTTCGGTGATCTGTTCCTCGCTCCAGTGCTGTCGGAGTGCGTCAAACAACGTGTCGGTCACCGAGTTCGGCACTGCGCTTGCCGCGCGCGCCACGTCGAAGGCAGCCTTCTCCGCGGGACTGAAAAGATCGCTTTCCGCGTAGCGCGGGAGAGCGAGCAGCTTCTCCTCGCTGATGCCGAAGTGCAGTGCCCCGCTTGCGGTATGCGCCATGCTGTAGGCGTCGCCGGTCACGCGGCTGGCGAGATGAGCCAGCAGACGCTTGAAGCCGCGCTCGACCTTGCTTTGTGGATCCCAGATCGCTTTCTGCATGGCGACGAAGGCCCGCACGAGCTTCGGCTTGCGCTGCATGGTCAACACGCTGTTGGGCACGAAGCCCAGCGTCTGCCTGAAAGAGTCGATCTCGTTCTTGAGCTCGGGCGTATGCTCCGGCGGCAGAGGTTGCAGACGAGCGGACCGCCTTGCGCCGAGTTGTGTCTCAGCGGCGCGCGTCACCAGCGAACGTCCTGCAGCAGCAGCAAGAGCCCGCCCAGCACGCCGATATTGGCGAGAAAACCGTTCTGCATACCAGCCCGCATTCCCGGATTGGGTGCATCCCAGAACCGCAACAACAGCGCCGTGGCAAGCACGGTGAAGACAATCAGACCTATGACGCCCCAGGCCGCATGCCAATCGAGCAGCACCAGCGCGCAGCTCACGAACTCGAGCGCCAGGCCGAACCAAAATGTGAAGGCCGGAAAGGGCGCGTGAAACATGGCGAGCCGCTTGAGGTGGTCGTCAACGTGCACGCGCTGCAGGTTGCGGATTCCAACGATGAGGAAGAAAGCGACCATGAGAAGACGGCCGGCGGTATCCAGCCAGGATGCGTCCGTCGCGTAAAAACCATTCATGTCGTGGCCTCCCGAGCTAGCGGAACATTGTGTTGGGCAGAAACAGTGCAATCTGCGGAAACATCAGCAGCAGCACGATGAGAAGTCCCATGGCGTACCAGAACGGCCAGATGCCGCGGAAGATCGTGTACATGGGCACATCGGGAACGATACCTTTGACAATGAACACGTTAAGCCCGACCGGGGGGCTGAGGATGCCCATCTGGATCACGAGGACCGCGATCACGCCAAACCAGATCATGTCGACCTGATGCGTTCGCAGCACCGGCATCACCACGGGAAGGGTCAGGATCAGCATGGAAATGTCTTCCATGAAGGTCCCGAGCAGGAGGTAGGTGGTGATGATGACGATGAGCAGGCCGGTCGTGCCGATGTCGAAGCTCAGCAGGAATTTGACCACGATCTCCGGCAGCTGCGATAGCGTCATGAACGGGATGAACACGTAAGCGCCCATCAAGATCAGAAAGATGGTGGCGCTGGTGCGCATGGTCTGCAGCACAATCGCTTTCAGCACCGGCCAGTCCAGTTTGCGGCGCGCGAGCGCGACCACCAGGGTAAAAAAGGCGCCGAAGCCGGAGGCTTCAATTGGCGTGAACAGCCCGAGATACATTCCGCCGATGGTGATGAAGATCACCACAACGATTGGCGCGGACTGCTTGAGCGCGGCGAGCCGCTCTGCTGTGCTGGCGCGCGGGCCGCGCGGTCCAGCGCCGACCCGCCTGGCGGTCACGATCTGAATGGTCGCCAGGAAGAGGATGGTGAGAATAATGCCGGGAATGACTCCGGCAAGGAACAAGCGGCCGATCGCCTGCTCGGTCAAGAGGCCGTAGATGACGAGGCCGGCACTCGGCGGAAAGATGAACCCCATGGTGCCGCCGGAGGCGACCGTGCCGGTTGCCAGCGCGTCGTCATATTTGAAACGTTTCATCTCAGGAAGTGCGACGCGTCCCATCGTGACGGCAGACGCCGCGGCCGAGCCGCACAGCGAGGCAAAGAACGCGCATGCGATGACGGTGGCTGAAGCAAGCCCGCCGCGGATGTGCCCTACCCAGGCATAGGCGGCATTATAGAGGTCGCGGCCCATGCCGGAGGCTCCGGCAATGTTGCCCATGAGCACGAACATCGGGATGACAACGAGCTGATAGAAGCTTGCAACTGCAAAAGTCTCCGAGCTCAGCGAGGGGATTGCCTGGCTCCATCCGCGCAAGGCGACGGTGCCGAGAAAACCTGTAGTCAGCATCGCCAGGCCCACGGGCATGCGCAGGATGAACAGAAGGAAAAGCGCCCCAAGTCCCAGGAGACCGATCTCGACATTGCTCATTCCGGGCTCCCCATGCGCCGGCTTTCGTCGTCGAGGAGGGGCACGTCGCGGTGGATGGCGAGTACGACCGCCTCAACGAGCAGCACGAGCGCGTAGAGCGCGATACCGATGGACAAGAGCGTGTAGATCGGCCCGTATGGTATGTTGAGGAGTTGGGTGGTCTCGCCCAGACGGTCTGAAACGCGGCCGGTGCTGAAAAGCTGCCCCGCCCAGATCGCGACGATGCCGGCGGCGAGGAGCTTTACGGCGACCCCGGAGAGCCAGTCGAAGGTAGGGCCGGCCACGGTCGTCACCATATCGGCGGTGACGTGGGCGCCCGTGCGCCCGCCATAGCCGATGGCGCAGGCAACGACCAGGACCAGCAGGATGGTCGCGAGGTCGAGCGAGCCGAAAAGCGGGTGGTTGAAAGCGTAGCGCCCGACCACATCGGTCAGGATGACGGCCATGAGCAGAGCGAGCACGATACCGCCGCAGTAAAGGGCGACGGCGCGCACGAGCTTGTCAACTGCATTCAGCATCAGCATGCCTCAGCCCCACGGCCAGCCAATCGCATGTCGCCGTCATGTCCGGCTCTATGCCAAGGCACTCATCTCGTGATGTCTGAGAGCGACACGGGACGGCACACGGGCTGCGGAGATCAGCGCCTTCCAGCCCTGGCCCAGGTGCAAGCACTCACTTATTGAGGGCATCGTACACACCGCGCGCATCGCTGATGCCTTCGCGCTCCAGGTCCGCCACGGTTTTTTGGACCACCGGCTGGGCGGCGTCATACATGGCCTTCTGCACATCGGGCCCGAGCTGAATGATTTCGACCTTGTTGCTGCTCTTCGCCGCCTGGAAAGCTTCCTCTGCCCAATCATCGAAAACCTTGGCGGCCTTCAGGCTGAGCTCGCGGCCAGTATGCTTGTCGAGCAGCGCCTTCTGCCCTGGTGTGAGTGCGGCATAGCGCTCCTTGTTCATGACGGCGCCGCACGGGTTGAAAAGGCCCGACACCCCGACACTCGTGTATTTCGCAATTTCGGCCAGGCGGAAGGGCGGCTGCAGCGACGTCGAGGGCAGGGCGACCATGTCGACCACGCCCGATGACAGCGCGTTGAACATGTCGTTGAGGTCCATGGGCACCGGCGACGCGCCCCAGGACGCAACGATCGGTGCGAAGGCCGCACCAGGCGTAAACACCTTCGCCCCTTTGAGGTCGGCCATCGTGCGCACGGGCTTGTCGCGCGAGGTCAGAACCGCCTGCGAAACGGTATAGGCAAAGATGTTCTGCACCTGCTTGTAATCGCCGGCGAGCGCGTTCGGCGGCAGGTTCCAGAGGCGCGTGGTGGCGTCAACCGCGCTGGTTGCGGCACCCGGCAGGACGATCAGCATTGTCCTGGCAAAGACCTTCGCGTGGAATGGATGACAAATGTCCCCGATGTCGGCCACATTCTCCACCACGCGCTTGTATTGCTGGAACGGGCCGGCGCCGAGGGTCCCGCCGGCATAAACCTTGAGCGTCAGATCGCCATTACTTTCCTTGGCAAGCGTTTGGGCAAGCTCCTCGTAGAGCTTCACGATGCGATGCGTGGACGGAAGGTATGTGGCGAGCTTGAGCTCGAGTGAGAGTGCTGCAGACGTCTGCCAGAGCAGTGCCAGCGCGAGTACCGCGAGCACCGGGCCGAACAGCCTCAGTGATGGTGAGCGCATGGTCGTCCTCCCTGCTGGGCCGCCGCGTCTCGACTCTCTTTTTTTGCTGCGGTGGCTTAGTGTCTCGATTCCGAAGCTCGCATCTTGTGTGGCATCATCATTTCCGAGCTACTGACGTTTCCCCCAGATGCGCGCCGAGGCGATGTCGGCCCCTTCACGGACGGCCCGCAGCTTCGCCCAGACCACGTCCTCGGCGACCCATTCGCGCCCGGCAAAAGTGCCGAAGCCGCAGTCGGTGCTGGCCACAACGCGCTCGCGATCGCCGACCGCCGCGACGGCCTCCTCGAGCCGGCGCGCCACCACTTCCGGATGCTCCACGAAATTCGAGGTGGTCTCGATCACTCCCGGCACAATGATCAGGTGATCGGGAAGCTTCTGGCGGGCTAAGGCACTGTACTCGTGCTGGTGCCGCGGATTGGCGAACTCGATGCTGAGCGCGCCGACTTTGGCCTGTAGCAGGACCGGGAGAATACTCGCGAGCCCGATGTCGTGCGTGTGCGGCCCCTCCCAGTTGCCCCAGCAGCAGTGCAAGCGGACCTGCTGGGCTGGAATGCCCTCAATGCCCTGGTTGATGGCGGCGACGTGCTGCTCGCAGATGCCGACGAATTCGCGCTCCGACTTGTCCTGAAAGGCGATGGTGCGGTCCATCGCGAGATCCGGTGCGTCGATCTGCAGAACAAAGCCCGCCTGCGACACGGTGACGTATTCGTGTCGCATCTCGCGCGCCAATGCCTGCAGATAGGATTCGTGCGAGACGTAATGCGCGTTCTGCAAGGTGGTGGCGATAATTCCCGGCGAAGGAGCCGTCATGAAGCAGTCGCTGGCCTTCTTGCCGGCGGCCTTCGCTTGCCGCTTCAGCCGCTCGATCTCGGCCTTGATGATCGAATCGTCGCCATAGAGGATCTCGCTTTCGGCGCGCGGCGCATTGAATTGCTTGCCGCGGCGCGGAAAGCGCTCGCTCAGTACTTTGGCGAACAACGGGAAGTCCATCTGGTCGCGCGGCCGGTTGCGGGTGGAAATACCGCCGTAGCCGCTCATGCGTTGCGCAATGTAGGTCTGGAAGCCGACGCGCCCCTGCTCACCATCATTGATGATGTCGATGCCGACCTCGATCTGCTTTCCCACCACATGCGCCACGCGCCGCTCGATCTCTTGCTCCAGCGCATCCTTCGCAACTGCCTCGCCCTGCTCGGAGCCGACGAGGAGCTCGTTGAGCACCTCGCCGCGGGGCAGGCTGCCCACATGCGTGACCAGGATCCGGTCGTGGCTAGTCTGCATGCCTCACCCCCGCGCGAGCATGCCGCCCGCGAGTCACGCCACCTTGCCGGCCGCGACAGTGCTGCCAGATTTTGCCCAATAGTCGCCGCGCGACTTCGTCTCCTTGAGCTGCTTGGCATCCTCATAGCCGGGCGCCATGGATGCCGTGGTGCCAGCCATGACCTCGTGGTGCTCGATGTTGAGGAGCCGCAGCCAGCTCTGCTGACCAAGCGTGAGCCCGATCATGCAGCCGAGCTCCACCAGCTCAGGCTCGCTGAAATTGCGATGCATCCGCTCCCAGAACGCGTCGTCCGTGTTGAGGTGCCAGACAATGGCTTCGGCGTAGGCGAGCGCCGATTTCTGCCGCTCGTCGTATTTGCTCGACTTCTCGAAATTGAGCAGGTCGAGCACGTGATCCTCAATGACTGCGCCGGCCGAGGTCGCCTTCACAGATCGCTGATTGCCGCAATACTCGCACTGCACGGAGCGCGATACATAGAGCCGGCAGAGCTCCTTGATCGGATGATCGAGCACGCCGTTGCGGAAAATGTCATTCCATGAATTGGCAAAGAACCAAAAGCAGGCCGGCACATGGGCGCGCACCGCCGAGCTTTCCGGGCGTGGCGTGCCCTCGCGTTGGCATCGCTCCATCTCCTGGCGCATCTGCGCGTCCATCTTTTCTAGCGGCACGTAGCTGATGCGTTGCTTGGACATCCTCAGTCTCCTGTATTGCTGGGTTATTCCGCCGCACGAGTCGGAGCCGCTCTGGCTCCGGTGTCCTGCGCCTTGGCATAATCTGCAACTGTCTTGTACTCGGTCTGGCCCTCGTTTTCGCCGACGCCGACCACCCTGCGGGCGAAAGCCGCAAAAGGCCCGGAGCCCGTGAACTCGGCGCGCTTCATGGTCAGCGAGAGCAGCGTCTGGAGAGGCGTGCCGTTGAAATTCTCGAACATGAACAGGCGGCTGCCCCAGTCCGTCAGGTAGAGATCGCGAATGACGCGCGCAATCTTGATCCGGTCATAGGCCTCGCCGGTCGCACCCTTGTTGAGCTTTTCGAGCCAGGGCCGCATGTGCGGATCCTGCCACTGCTTCTCCGTGGGGAACATGATTGCACTGCGCCCGCAAAGATCGATCAGCTCGTCCACCATCGGACCGAGGTTCTGCAGGAAATACACGCGCCCCCAGTTGAACAGCTGGATGTCCGGCTTGTAGAGCCCGCCGGGGGTGAAAAAGCCTTGATCCTCGGCCGCCAAAACGTGCGCATAGGTCGACTTTTGGAAGCCGATCAGTCGCGCGATGCGGCTCTGCACCGCTTCGATCTTGGCGGTGCCGAGGTGCTCACACATGAGGATGGCAAGCCCGCCAAGGAGCTCGGCGCGGACCGCCTGCCGTACCAGCGCATAATAGTGTCCCCAGTCGAACACGCGCTGAGGGTAGAGCTTGGCGTGATCCGGGTTGCCGATGTGAAACACATATTTCCAGGGAATCAGCACATGATCGAACAGCACCGTGGCATCGAGCTCGTCACCTTGCGCCGACAAAGGGTGCTCCACCGGATCCCGGCCAACCAGGCTTTCCCGGCAGACGATGGTGACCCCTTTGAGAT
Organism: Xanthobacteraceae bacterium; assembly: GCA_045811525.1. Taxonomy (GTDB): domain Bacteria; phylum Pseudomonadota; class Alphaproteobacteria; order Rhizobiales; family Xanthobacteraceae; genus VAZQ01. The sequence continues at coordinate 173,993 of JBJMTV010000004.1, forward strand.
TAGCAGGACAGACCCCGTAGATGACTTGGTCGCCCTTGGCGCCGGGACGGAAGAATACGCCTAGATGCAGGTAGTCGCCGAATGCCGAGGCGGTGCCGATCGCCTTGACGCCGTTGACCACAATGCCTTCATCCGTGCTCGAGACAATGCGCAGCGCGGGCGAGGTCGCATGCGCATTGGGATCGGACCGGTCTGCCTGTGGATCGACGAAATGCGGCGCGACCACGAGATCGTTGTCCATCGCGTATTGCCAGAATCGGCGGATGTTATCGGCCAGTCCGCGCCCGTCCGCACCGATTGACGCCTTCTCCCATGGCTCCGGATCATCGATGTAGGTGAACAGCATGTAGTTTTGCGAGTCCGGCGTGCGCGGGCAGGAGGCGGCAACGAAGTGCCGCATGATGAACTCGTGATAGCGCCGCTTCCTGACCAGCTCGTCCTTGCTGCGGTGAAGAAGCCACATCATTGACCGGCGCACCCCCTGCCCGTCGATGAACGTGAGCTCGTCCTGGAGATCGGGCCTTCGATGCAGGTCGAAGAATTCTGCCGTGCGCAGGGCATAGTCGCGCGTGAGCGAATGGGTGGCGACGTTGTCGATCTTCTCGTTCCCGACCCAGACCTGCCGCCCGTCATCAAGCGACTGCAGATAATGCTGGCCGGTGCGCAGCACGGCGCGCTGGCCGCCCGCCAGACGCATGTCATTGCCGAAAGGGAGAGACCCGCTTGGGGCGCCACTCCCATCGCAATGCGACCTAGCTTGCGCCGCGCTGCTGCGGCTCTGAGCCTGTTCCATGTGCATTTCCTCGGTGGGCAAAGCAGCCCTGGCACTTTAATTTTGCCGTAGCCTAAGCCGGTCACGCCGAATAGACTATGCTCCCATGGCTATAGGGAACATTCCCTCCGGTTATGATGGGCTCGACCTGCACCAGCTCGAGGTGCTCGACGTTCTCTTGCGCGAGCACAGTCTCACCCGTGCGGCACGCGTGCTCAATGTCAGCCAGCCGGCGCTGAGCAAGACGCTGGCGCGTCTTCGTCGCTACTTCGCCGATCCGCTATTCGTGCGGGTGTCGCTGCGCATGGAGCCCACGACGAAGGCGCAACAACTCGCCGCGCCAGTCGGTGCGATTCTCGACCAGCTGCGCGCGTTGCGCACCGAGCATGTGCCGTTCGACCCGGCAACGTCGGAGCGGACATTCACGTTCTGCGTAGTGGACGCCGGAATCATCAAGCTCCTGCCGACCTTGGTGAGTCTGTTTTTCCAAGATGCTCCCGGTATTCGACTGCGCGCCGTGCAGCTCGAAGCTCAGCATCTCGACTCCTGGCTCGGCTCGGGAAAGCTCGATTTTGCCATGGGCTCCTTCCCTTCGCTGGTGAAGGGCATTCGCCGGCAGCGGCTGTGGACCGAGCACTATGTCAGCGTCGTGCGCAAGGAACATCCTCGCTTGCATGGCCAGCCGTTGCTGCACAGTTTTGCAGCGGAGCGCCACGTTCTCGTCTCGACGCCGGGCACTGGCCATGCCCATCAGGCGGCCGAGCGCGCGCTGGAAGCGGCGGTCCCGGCGCAGAACATCGTGTGCCGCGTGCCCATGTTCATCGGCGCGGCGCTCTTGGCCAAGCACACAGACACGGTCGCGACGCTGCCCTGGTCGATCGCGACGGTGCTCGCCGACGACCTGGACCTACAGATCGTCACGCCGCCCATCAGCCTTCCCCGCATCGATATCTATCAGTATTGGCATGAGCGCTTTCACCGCGATGCCGGCAACCAATGGATCCGCTCAGTGTTCTGCTCGCTGTTCAGCAAAGGTGCTGCGATGCCACGGCAGGGGCGCCGTGAGCGGCCACGCTCGCCGCGCGCGGCATCCCGACGAGCCCACGCGGGCCGCCCGTGATCACCTCGGCAGCGCGACGGCATCCCAGTCACGGCTCGCGAGAGGCAACATAGGCACTGAGTGCGATCATGTCGTCGATTGTGAGCTTCTCGACCACGCCCTTCATGAGCGCCACCGGATCGCCTTTCCGGCGTCCCTGCTGCATGTCGTAGAGCTGGCGGAACATGTAGATCGGCTCCCGGCCGGCAATGCCGGGCACTTCGCCGAGCCCCTGCAGCGATGGTCCATGACAAATGTTGCAGGGGATAGTCTTGCCACCGCCTGAGACCGCGAGCGCTTCGCCGCGAGCGATGCTGCCGACCGGCACATAGGCGAAGAAGGTCGACTTCGGGTTGCGCCGCTGCGCACCTTCGGCGTTGTCGGGGATCATGATGATGCGCGAGCCAATAGGCTCGTTTCCGCTTTCGGCAGCCGCATAGCGCATGCCGCCGCCGCCGACGAAGCTTTTTGGTGCGGTCTCGCTCTCGACGATCTTTTGTCGCGAATGCGGCTTCAAGGCCGCAAAGTATTCGCTCGCTGCTCGCGTCTCGTCGTCGCGAATGGCGTTGGCGATCTCGATCATCACCGAGGCGCGCACGCCGGTGCGGTTGCCCGCTTTGTATTGCTCCATCTGCCGCAGGACGTAGTTCAGCGGCAACCCGGCGATGTTGGCCGACTCGGGATGACCGCCGCCGCTCGGGAGGTGACAAAGCGCACAAGCCCGGAAAGAGGGCCGCCGGCCGTTGGCGACGGCGGGCGGCATCGCTGGATGCTCGTCGGGGAACCAGTCGGGCGGGTTGAACCCGTCGCCGATCTGCGCTGCCGTGTAGGTTTTCGTGCTGCCCGGGATCGAGAGCAGCTTTTCGTTGTCCGGTGCGGAGCCTCCGGCGGGGTTCACCGGGTAGGCCCAGTCCATCCCCTCCTGTGCCACGGCGGCGCTGACGAGCAGAAGCAGAGCACAGGCCAAGAGTGGAATTTGCCGTTTCATCTCGGTCCCGCCGGACGTCGCTGTTGCGAGCTAAGCCATAACCCGCTGCGCCGTCCTACACTCGGACTTGTTTCCGCGTCAATCTCGAGGGACACGCTGCCTGCTCGCCGATCGCATCGGCTTCTGAGCTGTCGATAACTGCGCGCATTGCACGACAATACCCTCGTGCGGTCGCAGCTGTTGCGGCGGAGTGTCTCCGGCCGTGAGATCGAGATTGCTGCTCAACAGCAGAACGCCGTCTTGCGGCGGCAGCGGCTGCGCAGCACTCGAGAAATTCAAGGCGACGCGACAACGCGTGCCTTCGTGCTCGCGCTCGAAGGTGAGGACGGACTCGTCAGCCGCAATCTCACGGTATGTCCCAACCTGCAGAGCGGGTGTCGCGCGGCGGAGCGCCAGCAGCTTACGGTAGAGCCACAGCATTGAGCGGGGCTCGCGCAGCTCCTCGGCCACATTGACCATGCCGAACTCTGGCGATAACGGCAGCCACGGTTGTCCGCCGCTAAAGCCGGCATTCTTGCCGGCATCCCATTGCATTGGCGTGCGCTCTGGATCGCGACCAAGTTCGAGACCGGGCACATTCCTCTCCCATGGGTCTTGAACGGCGTCGGGCGGAATGAGCACGTCCGTCATGCCGATTTCCTCGCCTTGGTAGATCGTCGGCGTGCCGCGCAAGGTGAGCAGCAGCATGGCCGCAACGCGCGCCTGCGCCGCGCCGAGCCGCGTGGCCACGCGCGAACGGTCGTGATTGCCAAGCACCCAATTGGGCCAGGCGCCCTTAGGCAGCGCGCGCTCATACGCCTCTATCAGAGCGGCAATGGACGTTGGCTGCCAGGGCGCGGAGATCAGCTGAAAGTTGAACGGCAGATGAAAGCCGCCCAAGTCAGCTCCGTAATAGGCCATCAAACGCTCGAGCGGCAGGTAAGCCTCACCGATCAGCAGACGGTCGTCATATTCGTCTACGAGACGCCGCATCGCCGCGATGGCTTCATGCACCTCCGGCTGATCCATCGTATGCACGCGCAGCAGCCGGCGAGCCGGCGACATGCCGGGCCGCCACTCGGGATTGACTGGATTATCGACGAGCTTTTCGCTCTCGATGAGATGATGGATAGCGTCCACGCGAAATCCATCGACGCCGCGCTCGAGCCAGTAGCGCAGGACGCGCAGCATCGCCTCTCGCACTTCCGCATTGCGCCAGTTGAGGTCGGGCTGTTGCTTGAGGTAGGCGTGGTAATAGTACTGGCCTGTCGTGTCGTCGAAAGTCCAGGCGGGCCCGCCGAACTCCGAAAGCCAGTTGGTCGGCTCAGAGCCGTCAGGCCTGGGGTCGCGCCAGATGTACCAATCGCGCTTATGCCTCGCCGTCGAGCGCCTGCTCTCCGCAAACCAGGGATGCTGGTCCGACGTATGGTTGGGGATGTAGTCGAGAATGACACGCAAGCCGAGCCCATGTGCTGTCTCGACGAGTGCATCAAAATCCGCGAGCGTCCCGTAAACAGGGTCGATCGAGCAGTGATCGGCCACGTCGTAGCCGAAATCAGCCAGTGGTGACGGATAGATCGGCGATAGCCACACGGCATCGATCCCAAGCTCGGCGAGATATTGCAGGCGCGTCGTCATCCCGCGGAGGTCGCCGACCCCGTCGCCGTCACTGTCTTGGAATGAGCGCGGGTAGATCTGGTATATGGCAGCGGTTTGCCACCAGCTATGGCTCATGGCGCCTTCCCGGTTCTGCGCACGGGAAGGTCCTTTTGAGCGAGCTGATCCGCGAGCTCATCGAGGAGCCTTGCGATGGTTTCAAGCCGCTGATCGGGAGGCACTCGGACCCTGAGCACCAGGCGCCCATCGCGCGCGCGCCGCCAGTGTTTTGTCGGTTGCGCGTGCAAGCGCGAACGAGCAGCGCGCGTGGTCAACGCAATTCCCTCCGGTCCCGCATCCACCCGCGAGATCCCGAGGCGGCTGCACTTGAGCCGGATCTTCTCGAGGCCAATGCGGTCCTGCAGGGCAGCCGGCAATGGACCGAACCGGTCTTCCACCTCGTCCTCGATGTCCTCCAGAGCTTTTTCCGAGGAGGCTTTGGCTATGCGCGCGTGGAGCTCCAGGCGGATCGACTCATCGCCCACGTAATCGAGTGGAATTGAGCCGGATACGCCGATATGCACCTCCGGGATCTCGTCATCGACCACTTTGTCACCGCGCGCGCGGCGAACGGCGCGCTGGACGAGGTACCGATACATTTCGGCCCCGACGAGCTTCACGTGCCCCGACTGCTCCTCGCCGATCAAGCTGCCGGCGCCACGCAGATCCATGTCACGGCCGCTGATGACGAAGCCGGCGCCCAATCCTGAATTCTGCTCGAGCACCTGCAATCGCTGCATGGCTTGCGTGTCATCCTCCTCCTTGCCGCGCGGCAATAGAAAATAGACGAAAGCACGTCGGGTCCCGCGGCCGACGCGGCCGCGCAGCTGATGCAATTGAGCTAGTCCAAAGCGGTCGGGACGCCACACCAGCATGGTGTTGGCACGCGGAATGTCGAGGCCGCTTTCAATGATGTTCGTGCTCAACAGCGCGTGGCCCTCGCCCGCTGCAAAGGCGAGCAACACGGCATCAATCTCCTGCACAGGCATGCGGCCGTGCAGCACACGGATGTCGAGCTCGGGTACGATCTCGCGCAATTGCCTCTGCAGCTGCTCAATATCCTCAATGCGGGGACAGACGACGAAGCTTTGGCCGCCGCGCGAACGCTCGTAACGAAGCGCACGAGCGACCACGACGGGATCCCATGGCGCCACTGTCGTGCGGACGGCGAGCCTCCTCACCGGCGGCGTAGCAATGACGCTCAGCTTGTGCAGGCCGACACTCGCGAGCCGCAGCGTTCTTGGAATTGGAGTCGCTGTCATGGTCAGCACGTGGACGGTCTCGCCGAGCCTGCGCAGCCGCTCTTTGTGCCCTGCGCCGAACCGCTGTTCCTCGTCGATGATCAGCAAGCCGAGCTCCTTGAAGCGGACGTCCTTGGCAGCGAGCGAATGCGTGCCGACCACGACCAGCAGCGGGCCGTCGGCAATCCTCTTCTTGACCGCTCGCGCCTCGGCGGCGGCGGCCAGGCGCGAGAGCTGGCCGACTTCGATCCCGAGCTCAGCAAAGCGCTCGCGAAAAGTCTCCACATGCTGCAGGGCGAGGACCGTTGTTGGAACGGCGATCGCCACCTGCTTGCCGCCGAGCGCCGTCGCCGCGGCGGCGCGCAAGGCGATCTCGGTTTTTCCAAAACCCACGTCCCCACAGACCAGCCGATCCATAAGTTGCCCCGAGGCGAGGTCCGTGAGCACGTCGGCAATCGCTTGCGCCTGGTCCGATGTGGCGAGATAGCGAAAGCGTGCGGCAAATCGCTCGTATTCGCCCGCAGATGGAACGAGAACCGGACCGCCCCGATTCTGCCGCTCGCGGGCAAGTGCAACGAGGCGCCGCGCACTTTCTTCCAGCTCGCGCTCGAGCTCTCGGCGCCGGGAAATCCAGGTGCCGCCGTCGGCACGATCAAGGGTCACGTTCCGCGGGTCGGACGAGTATTTCCAGATTGCGGCAAGCTCTCGCGCCGGCACCAGCACAGTTTTTTGCCCAGCGAATTCCAGCCTGACCATGTCTCGATCGCGAACGCCGGGAGCTGACACGGTCTCAAGACCGCGCAGGATTGCGACGCCGCGCTCGCGATGCACGACCACATCTCCTGGCCGGAGTGCGACCTCGTCGAGCGCAGGTCCTGCGTTGCGCAGGCCGATAGGAGTTTCGTGCTTGGCGCGGCTGCCTAGGAGATCAGCCGCTGCAATGACCGTGGTCCGCCGCTCGCCGAGGACAAAGCCGGCGTCGAGGTCGGCGCGCATGGCTACGATCGAGCGGGGCGGGGCGGTGAAAGCCTGGGCGAGGCTTTCGGCTTGAATGAGAGTTTTGGCGCCGCAGCCCTCGGCGCGGCGCGTCAACAGAGCAAGGTCATTGTGATCGGCGGCAGTGAGGAGAATGCGCTGCTTGTCGTCCAGCGCTGTTCTCACGAATGTGCGGAAGCCGCGCACCGGCGAGGGCTCGAGCGCGAACCGGGGCACCAGCAGGGTCGGCGAGGGCGCTGCGGCAAAGAAATAATGGGTGTCGTGCCTGGCGAGCGCCGCATCCCAGGTTGCACAATCGAGAAACATGCGAGTTGGCGGATCGCAGATGCCGGTCTCGCCGGGCGGCGGCGGGGCTCTCCTGCGCGCCTCGTAAGCCTCGGCAATCTGCTGCAGCCATGCGCTTACGCGGCCGGGAACGTTCGCGTCGGCGACAATGCTCGCTGCAGGGATATAGTCGAACAGCGTCTGCAGCGTGTCCTAATGCGCAGAGAGCGACGCTCGGACGGGTGACTGTGCAGCATGCTCGCCTGCCGGGGCCGGGATAATCTCGGAAGCGGCATCGATCACGATCTCGTTGATCTCGCCCGTGCTTCGCTGCGTCTCCGGATCATACGTCGAGATCGACACGATCCGGTCGTCAGCGTAGTCGAGGCGGATTGGTGCGAGGGCCCCAGCCGGGAAGATGTCCGCGACTTGCTCGTGCAGGGAGGCTTCGCCGGGCATCTCGACTTTCGGCTCGATGGCGTATCCCGTCCTTCTGAGAAACGCGCCCAAGTCGTCCTCTGAGAGCTGCATGTTGCGACGAATGTGCAGGGTGGCGTCCTTCCACACGTCGAGCGGTGCCACACGCTGCAGCGCCGATTCCGCCGTAGCGAGCACGAGCGCAGGCACCCGCTTATTGGTAAGCCGCCGCAGGACCGAAGCCCGGCGGCCGGTGATTTCCGGTGAGGGAAGGCTGCCGTCGTAGGGCAATGAATCCCAGGCCGGCAGAACCATGACACCGCTATTGCCATCGAACGCGTGCAGGATCGCGGCGAGTTGCTCGGCCCGTCTCTCGCTCTCGCTGAGAAACAGCAATCCGCCTGGGCCTGCGCGCTGCCAGCGTTCCAGCAGGAAAACGGCTATAGCCCCCAGCGGCGAAGCGGAGGAAAATTCTTGAGCTGCACGACGCGGCTCCGCTCGCTTGCTCTGGGCGCCGACAACCGCGTGGGCCCGGCCAGCAGTTTTTGCGCGAGCTCTCTCCCCCCGGGCAGCGGCGGCACGGCTCATGTGCCTGTGCCGGGCGTTGTTGCTACGCGCAGGTGTGCAGCAAGGGCGACAAGCCTGTTAAATGACAGCTCGGCTTCTGCGTTGGACTTGGTGAGGTCTGGCAAAGCTGGTCTGACGAGCAGGGGAATGCCTGCTGACAAGCACCAAGCGCGGGCAATGTTCCGGGAGCGGCCTATCGCTCGCCTGCGCTTGCGATGCTAATGACTGAGCCGTTAAGCCACTCTATTCAGCCATGACGCATATTCAGACCCACGGGAAATCAGATGCAGCAGCAAGCCCTGTCCGCGAGCTCGACTTCGCCCAGCGGCCCGAGCGGCTGGACTGTGACAGTGCCGCGAGGAGCTGCGCCAATGACAAAGTCATGGGTGGTCTTGGCCGTGCTGGCGTTGTGTTGCGGCGTGGGCCTGTTCGCCGCAGGATCGGTACACGCCCAATCCTCCTATCCCAGTCAGCCGGTCAGGCTCATGGTGCCTTATGCGCCTGGCGGTCTGCCCGATACGGTCGCGCGCATCGCCGGGCAGCGCCTGCAGGATCGCTTTGGCCAATCCGTGGTGGTGGAAAACCGGCCGGGCGGGAATGGAAACATTGCGGCGGCAGCGCTCGCAACTTCACCACCAGATGGTTACACGCTGATGGTGACGGATAGCTCTCTCATCACCATCAATCCGCACATCTATTCCAAGCTGGCTTACCAGCCCGAGCGGGATTTCGTGCCGGTCGTCATGCTCGCGCGCGCGCCGCTATTTCTCGCGGTTCACCCGAAAGTCCCCGTGTCCACGTTGGCCGAGTTCATCGCATACGTGAAAGCTCATCCCGGTCAGCTGCTCTATGGCTCATCCGGCGTGGGCAGCACGCATCATTTGACGATGGAGGGTGTCAAAGCTGCTCTCAAGCTCGACATCACGCATGTGCCGTTCAAGGGTACGGGTCAATCGGTGCCTGCGCTGCTTGGGGGACATGTGGATGCGCTGTTCTCGGCCTATCCCTCGCTGAGTGGGGCCGTCGCTGCAAACAGCGTCAAGCTCCTTGCCACCAACGGCGCTGAACGCTCTGCCGATGCACCCGATATTCCAGCACTTGCTGAGCTCATACCCGGGTTCGATTTTGCCCCGATCATTGGGATTCTCGCGCGCAGCGGCACACCGCATTCCGTGATTGATAAGATTGCTGCCGAAGGCATGGCCGTGGCTCGGGATCCCGAGGTAGCGCGGAAGTTGGCGACAGTCGGCATCGAGGCGCTTCCTGGCGGGCCGGAAGATTACGGCCGCCGCATCAAAAGCGAGTCGGAGCGAGTGGCTGAGGTCGTGCAGGCAGCCGGGATAAAGCTGGATTGAGTGTCGTTCGGCCCGTCCGCCCGTTGGCCGGTCGTCGGGCTTGTCACCCTAAAGCGCTGCGGTGCGTGAAAAGGCGCCTTGCGCATCGCGCGGTGAGGGCTTTGTTCTCTTCAGCTTCTTGGTCGCCTTCTTGTTCCCATTCTTGGCGAGCTTGACGCTCTCCTCGAGCTTTTCCTTGAGCCCGCGCTTCAATCTCGTCTCGAGGAGCGCAAGCACCGCTGCTTCTTCAGGACCGAGCTGCGGCAAGTCGTTTTTCAGCTCCGTTTCGATGGCGTCCGTGATCTGCAGGATCAGCTGCCCTTCGGCAAACGACTGCAGGATCTCCGGATGAACGTAGCACTTGCGGCAAATGGTCGGCGTGTTTCCAAGACGCGAGGCGACGCGTTCGATGGCGGCTCGCACGTTCTTTTTTAGCGCGGCCTTGGTGTCGAATCCTTGGAACTCGTGCAGCGCGAGGGCGGCAAGCACCGTGCCGTGCCAGGTCCTGAAATCCTTAGCCGTGATGTCTCGCCCGGTGATCTCACGCAAATACGCGTTCACGTCCGCCGAGGTCACGTCCCGCGGCGAACCGTCCTCGTCGAAATACTGGAACAGCTCCTGGCCGGGCAGCTCCTGACATGCTCGCACGATCCTTGCGATCCGGCGGTCCTTGACGCGCAGCCGCCAGGTCTTGCCGCTTTTCCCCTTGAACTGAAAACGCAGCTCCGCCCCATTCACCTCGACGTGCTGATTGCGCAGCGTGGTTAAACCGTAACTCTTGTTCTCCTTGGCATAGGTCTCATTGCCGACCCGAATGAGGGTCGTTTCGAGCAGGTACACCACGGTCGCGAGCACCTTCTCGCGTGGCAAGCCGCGCAGCGCCATGTGCTCCGAGACCTTGGCCCGTACGGAGGGCAGGCTCTTCGCGAACTCGACCATGTGCTCGTATTTGGTGCTGTCCCGCAGCTCGCGAAATTCCGAATGGTAGCGGTACTGCTTCCTGCCTTTGGCATCGCGGCCGGTTGCTTGGATGTGACCATTCGCGCGCGGACAGATCCACACGTCGGTCCAAGCGGGCGGCACCGCAAGCTTGCGGATGCGCCGAAGCGTCGTTTCGTCAGTAATCCTCGCTCCGGACGGCGACGAATAGGCAAATCCTTTACCATGCCTGCGGCGCAGAATGCCTGGCTCGGTGTCGCTGACATAGCGCAGCCCCGCGCTTTCCGCGGCTTCCTGCGGATCGATAATGGTCGGTTCTGTAATGGCGGCACCAGGGGCGAGCACGGGATGGACCTCCAGAAGGAGAAGTCGTGCCGTGTCAGCAAGTTCCGTTGAGCGACGGACCGGTTCGGCTGAACCGGGGGCGAACCCGCTGGAACGCTCTGGTTCTCGTCCCCCGGCCGAGCGTCCATTCCGGGAAGCTCTATGCTTGGGGAGCCTTGCTGGTTGGCTCTACTCGTGCGGTCGGCTGCATCGCCTGGTCACTCGCCTGAGGCGGGCGCGTGCGGCCGCGCTCGGCCTCGAATATTGCGGCGATGTCGATGAAGCGCGGACGCTTTGACAGCTCTGAAAGCGTCATCGAAAGCCGCCGCCGCCAGTTTGGGTGCTCATCCGAGGTGGCGGGTACGTTGACGGGATCTGCTTCGTCAGTGAGGTCGTCAATCTGCGCGATCGCGAGCAGTGCCGGCGTCCGTGCAAGGTAGGAGTGCACAGCGCGGGCGAGCGTGGGTATGTCCGGCTCCGCGCCAGGCGGGAGCAATTGCTCGCGCCGCAGCGCCGCCAGGAGCTTTGCCCGCTCGTCCTTCCGGCTTTCCCGCTGTTGCGTTCCCTCTGTGCGGTCGGGATAAAGCCCCAGCTCCTCTTTGATATCGACGTCGCGCTCCTCCCACCATCCACGCAACGTTGGCAGGTCATGGCTCCCCGCCACAGCGAGTGCGAGCACGGGATATTCGCCGGGCGGCAGAAATTCCCCGTCGCTCGCGCTCTGCTCGAAGAACAGCACGCGGTAGGAGAGGATATTGGCGGCGGCCATACGTTCGCGGAAACCCTCGGGAACGGTGCCGAGATCCTCTCCGACGACAATGCAGCGGTGCCGGTGGCTCTCGAGCGCGAGGATCCCAATCAGATCGTCCATTGGATAGCGCACATAAGCCCCGGCACTGGGCTTGGCGCCAAGCGGCACCCAGTAGAGATGTTGCAGGCCCATGACGTGATCAATGCGCAGGCCTCCTGCGTGGCGCATGTTGGCGCGCACGAGTTGCACGAAGCTCGCATAGGCCTCCTCTCGCAAGGCGAGCGGATGCAGCGGCGGCAGCCCCCAGTCCTGACCGGCTGGATTAAAGATGTCGGGCGGTGCACCGACTTGCGCCCCGGACACGACGGCCGCGGCATTCGCCCAGGTCTCCGCACCGCTGCGATCGGCTCCGACCGCGAGATCTCGATAGAGACCTATCCGCATCCCGCGCTGGCGGGCTGTCTCAGCTGCCTGGCCGAGTTGCGCATCGGCGAGCCACTGGAGCCAAACGAAAAAGGCGAGACGCTGGCGGTGCTCCGCCGCAAATTTTGCCACCGCCGGCGAGCTGGGATCGCGATAGGGTTGCGGCCAACGGTGCCAGTCGGCGTGACTCGGATCCTCTGCAGCAAAGTGCCCACGCAGCGCCAGAAAGAGACAGTTGCGCTCCAGCACCGGCCCTCCCTCGCGACGATAACGTTCGAACTCGCGGCGAGAGGGCTCATTCGCATGGGTTGCAAACGCTGCAAACAGCAGTTGGAGCACCTGCATCTTCAGTGCAGTCACACCGGAATAGTCGACCAGCGGCTGTTCGCGTGCCGCAGCGAGCCTCTGACGAAACGGATCGGAGCGGATGAGCTCCTGCGCCTCACGCGACCCGCTCAGATCTGCCGCCGCTGCAACGTCGATGTTGAGCACGTTGAGCAGCAAACGGCTCGCAGGCGAATAGGGGCTCGCGTGCTCCGGGTCATCGGGGAATAGAGCATGCAGCGGATTGAGGCCCACGACGTCGGCCCCGCGCGCGGCGGCAATCTCGACCAAGCTGTCGAGGTCGGCAAAATCGCCGATTCCCCAGTTCGCTTGCGAGCGGAGGAGGTAGAGCTGCGCAGCCAGTCCCCAGATGCGCTGCCCCGCCGCGAGATCGGGCGGAAGAAAGCATCGTCGAGGTGAGACCACGACCGCCATCGAGCCCTCGCCCGGCTCGATCGTGAGACGATGATAGCCAAGCGGAATATCGCTTCTGAGCGGCAGAAGGCGGCGCTGCAGTGGCCGCCCATCGAAGCTGCGTTCGGCAGCAAGCTCGAGATCGCTAAAGGCAATGCGTGCCGATGTGATTTGCCCGTCTTCGCAGGTCAGGCGCCAGTCGATCAGGCGCGTGTCCGCCGGCAATACGAGCGTCACGATCGGAGGCCCGTTCTCCACGCTGACCACTATGACCGGCGGTAACGGGCGTAACCATTCGCTCTGTTCCAGCCGCTCAAGAGCTCGGCCCGCTTCCTCCTCGTCATCAGCCTCGACACCCATGGCGGCGAGCAATTGCCGCTTCGTGTCGCTGCTCGCCGCCACGATTTTTCCCCGCGCGTCGCGGAATTCAGGCTCAATGCCCATCCGCCGCGCCAGCTCATCAAGCGCGATGTGTTCGGCGCTCACTGGAGGCTTCGCTTGGGGGGGACCAACCACTCACCTGCGCGGGCAAGCGCATTTGCAATTGATCGTACAGCGAGCGCGCTGCACGTGGAGGCCGCCCTCGTAAAAGTGTCAAAGCGGACAATCCCGCATCACGTGTTCCATGGCCCCCTCGTCGAGGGGAGATGCGCCCCGTTCGGCGAGCGCGCGCCTCGCGGCCATGACCTCGGGTCCGGATCCACCTCTTCGCACAAACTCTGAGGCCGGGATGCGGGATCTCTGGCCGCCAGAGGCCTCGTTGGGCTGGTGGATCACGAACACCGCTTCTGGGCTATCCTGCAAATACCAGGTGTCACCATTCGCGCTTGCATACAGCTCTCGCAGGGTCTCGCTCATGACTGCGCTCTCGTCTGTCGGCGGTCTCGTCTTTTCCTGCCGTCAACACGCAGTCGCGGCGGCATGTTCCGTCTGCAGCAGGCCAGAACGATCCTGCTCGACAGGCGTTGGTGCAAGAAGGCAAGGAGATGAGCCATGACCAAGATGCCGCCTGTTCCTCCGGCGAACCGCTCGCCCAAAGGGCCGGGCGCCGACCCGTCGGCACCTGAGCAGGATCCGACCCCAGGCGCGCCGGAAAACCTGGCCGAGCAGGGAGGGCAGGGGAACATAAAGCAGAACACGACGAACCAGGGGCATCAGCAGGATCGTTAACCCCCGGCGTATCCGGATTCCCACAGCAGAAGCGCTAGCTTCCTGAGAAGCCCAAAGCTTTCCGTGCGGCAAGGTCGTTGGCCGCTCACATTGGAACGACAAGCACCTGCGGTGCAGCTTGGCTGATACGCGTCTTCAACCAGGTCAGTTGCCGCTGATTGCGGTCTTGCATGTGCTGGAGAGTCTCGAGCAGTTGCTCATCGCGCAGAGCACGGGCTCCTTGCTCGAGGACATTGAGCGACATCAGGCTTTCGTTGACGAGAAGCCAAAGATCGTGAAAGTCGCGCAACATATTGAAGCCATCCTGGCTGCGCTTCACCAGCAATGCCTTGTCGAGCCGCTTCGGCTCGCCTTCCTGACGTTCTCCGTACGTCTCACGAAACGGCCGTAACATGGTCTGCGCTTCGCCCGACCATTGCGCAAACAGTTTGCATAGCGCATCCACGTCGGGCTCGTCAGGGTGCGACTTGCGCACCTGCTCGAATCCCTTGACGAGACGTTTTTCGCTTTCATCGAGAAGGCCGATATAGTCAGCGAGATGCGCCCGTTCCGGCTTGAGCTTTTTCTCCAGGCCGGACGCGAGATCGCTCGCAAGCTCCCCCGCTTTTTCCGTCAGATGCGTCAAGGCTGACGCTTGGTGCTTGTCTGGATGTAGCTCGACCGTTTCTGGCTGCGACAGCGAAGGCTTCGCGACCTTCTTGAGTTTGACCGCCGCGTACTTGAAATGAGGCTGTTTGCTGACCGGGTCCCACTCGAACAGCGTCATCTCATTGGCAGCACGCGCCCTTTCAGGATTGTCCCAATACCCGAAATGGAATGGGACGAAGACATGCCCGGGCTCGATCTCACCGATGGTCGCCTGCGTCTCTATGCTGCCGCGTCTCGATGTGATGCGCACCCAATCGCCGGCCCGCACGCCAAGTTGTGCCGCGTCCTCCGCAGCAAGCTCAACAAATTCCGTGGGCGCAGCGGCATTGAGTGCGGCAGCTCGGCCGGTCTTGGTGCGGGTATGGAATTGATGGACGAGCCGGCCCGTGGTGAGAAAGTACGGGTATTGCTTGTCAGGTTCCTCAGTGGGGGGCAGGTATTTTGCCGGCTTGAGGATGGCGCGCCCCGCAGGATTGTTGGCGCGATACTTTTCTCGAGAAATGACGCCGCCGGTGATGAGATCGTGTCCAAAGGTTTCGCAGTAGCTTGCGTCCGTGGGAAACACCAAGGACTTGTAGGGCCAGTGCTCTCCCTCTGGATGCTCTTCATTACAGGGCCATGACACTCCCGAGCCTTGCGACAGCTTGTCGTAGCTCAGCCCGGTATAGTCGCACGGTCGGCCTCGAGTGCAGATCTTCCAAGCCTCGAACGCCTCCTCAGCTGTGCGCCATTTGATCAGCGGCTGGCCGTCCTTGTCGCGAAAGTCCATGCGTCGGGCGAAATCGAGGAAAATGTCCAAGTCCGATTTTGCTCCGCCGGGCGGCTCGATCGCCTTGTGGGAGATATGAACGGTTCGGTCCACGTTGGTGAAGCACCCCGTCTTCTCGCCCCAGATCGCGGCGGGTAGCACGACATCGGCAAATTCGGCTGTCTCCGTCATGAACGCATCTTGCACGACCACGAACAGATTCCTGTTGCCGAGAATTTTGCGGATGCGCGGCAAGTTGGGCATGGACACGGCGGGGTTGGTCGCCTGGATCCACAGCATGCGAATGGAGCCGGTCTCGCAATAGCGGAAGATTTGCATCGCATGCGTGGGCGGTGCCCAGTGCGGAATAATAGAAGAATCCACGTTCCAGATTCGCGCGAGCTCCTCGACGTGCTCCTCATTGTCCCAGTTGCGAAATCCGGGCAGGTCCCCGTCGGCGCCCGTCTCGCGCGTGTTCTGGGCAGTCGGTTGCCCGTTCATCTGCAACAGCCCGCAGCCCGGCCGCCCAATCATCCCGCGAACGAGATTGATGTTGTTGACCTGAACCGCCGCCGCTGTCGCCTGGTTCGATTGATAGACGCCTTGCAGGCATGTACAGACCAGACTCTTCGCCTCACCAATGAGGCGGGCCGCCGCTTTAATTTGTTCGGCCGGGACCCCACAAATGGCGGCGGCATGCTCAGGAGGATAGTCCGCGACGACCTTCTCGAGCGCATCGAAGCCGATGCTGTGAGCCGCAATGAAAGGTCTGTCGATCCAGCGGTTGCGGATCAGCTCGTGCAAGATGCTGTTCAGTAGCGCAACATTGGTCCCGAGACGCGGAGCGAGGTGAAGGTCCGCCTCTTTCGCGGTCTGCGTCTTCCTTGGATCGATGACAATCAGCTTGGGAGGGTTGGGGCCGCGCCGCCGATCAAGCACGCGCATCCACAGTACCGTATCGGTGCTGGCGATGTTATGACCGACATGCACGATGCAGTCGGTCTCATCGATGTCGAAATAGCTTCCTGGCTGCCCGTCGGCGCCGAACGTTTCTTTCAGCGCTGCAGCCGAGGTGGCTGTGCACAGGCGGGTATTCCCATCCATGTGCGGCGTGCCCAGACCGGCTTTGCCGATCACGCCTAACGTGTAGTACTCCTCGAGGAACAGCTGGCCTGTCGTGTAGAAGCCGATCGCGCTCGCGGTATAGCGCTCACGCACCTCCTTGGTGCGCCGGACGATGAGGTCCATCGCCTCCTCCCAGGTGGCCGGCTGCAAGCTCCCCTGCTTGCGAACCAGAGGATGCGTGAGGCGGTCAGGGGAGTGGTTCGCCTCCCAGCCGTTGAGCCCTTTCGGTCCGAGCCGACCTTTGTTCACGACGTCGACTGCGCGCCCGCGGACCCCGACAATGCGGCCGTCAGCGACGCCGATATCCAGGCCGCAACCGTTCGAGCAAAGCACGCACGCGGATTGGACCCAGCGCTCCGGATCCTCAGTGACGTTGTAGTCCACCCGCTCCGGCCATTGCCCTTGACCTCGGAAGGGAGCTCGTTCTCCCCAAATGGCTTCGATGCTGTTGCGGGATTGAGGCATAGGAGCTCCGCGGGTGTCGGCTCGCCGAGCTAACGCCAAGGCTCGCAAATCGTTGCTGCTGGGCCGAGGTTGCCGCCGCTGGGCTAGGGGGCCCTTGGAAGCTCTTTCCCGCGCAGTGCTGAAGCCCTATCCTTGCTCAATTCCCTCCAGCGCTTCGATGAGCGGAGTCAATCATGCCTCGATCGTTGCTTGCAGCCTGCGTCAGCATCGCCGGTCTCGTGCTCCCACCCTCGTCACCGCTCCTCGCACAAGGTGAGCTCGACCAGCAACTCGGCACTGTTCACCTCCAGACCTCCTGCAATGAGACGGCCCAGCGTCGGTTCGATCGCGGCATGCGCTATCAGCACTCCTATTGGTACCTCAATGCGAAGGAGGTGTTCGACGAGGTTTTGCAGGCGGATCCGACATGCGCCATGGCCTACTGGGCCATCGCGCTCACCTATCTCGATAATCCCCACAATCCGATCCCCCGCGACAACCTTGCCCCTGGTCTCGCCGCTATTCAACAAGCCAAGGCGATGAACGCGAAGACCGAGCGCGAGCGCGACTATATCGACGCTCTGATGTTGATGTATGCCGACTATGACAAGCTCAGCCACGGACAACGAATCCGCATGTTCCGCGATGCGCAGGAGAGGATTGCGATAAAACATCCGGAGGATGACGAGGCTCAGATCGCCTACGCGATCACACTCAACACCTCGGCCGACCTCAACGACAAAAGCTATGCGCAGCAGATGAAGGGGGCTGCCATATTGGAGCCGATCTCGCGCCGGCTACCGCGTCATCCCGGGGTGACGCATTACCTGATCCACCTCTATGACTATCCGCAGATGGCGGCAAAGGGTCTCGAAGCAGCCGACCGGTATGCCTCAATTGCGCCCGCTGCGCCGCATGCTCAGCATATGCCGTCACACATCTACACGCGTGTCGGCCACTGGCAGCAGTCAATCAACTCCAATGTCGCGTCTGTGAAAGCGGCGAAGGCGGAGAAGTCTGTCGGCAACTACCTGCACGCGCAAGACTACATGGTCTATGCCCACCTGCAGTTAGGCCAGGACAAGCAGGCACGCGTAGTGGTGGACGAAATGTTGCGCGAGAGCGACTTCAAGGCGAGCGTAGTTGGCGCCGAGTACGCATTGGCGGCATCGCCCGCGCGATACGCGGTGGAGCGCGGTGACTGGAGGGGCGCAGCGCAACTCATCGTTCGCGAGAGTCCGTTCCCCTATGTCGTCGCGATCTCGCATTTTGCGCGAGCGCTGGGAGCCGCGAGGTCCGGTCAGCCGGAAGCGGCCAAATCCGATCTGGCCAAGCTTGCCGATCTCACCAGCAAGCTGCGCGAAAGCAAGGACAGCTATTGGGCGCAGATCGTGGACATTCAACGCCAAGTCGCAGCGGCTTGGGTGCTTTACGCCGAGGGCAAGCACGACGAAGCTCTGAGCGCCATGCGCGCCGCCGCCGACGCGGAAGACAAAACCGAAAAGCACGTGGTCACGCCGGGGCCGCTGGCGCCGGCACGTGAGCTCTACGGCTTCATGCTGCTCGAGCGCGGTCTCAATGAGGAGGCGCTGGCGGCCTTCGAAGCCAGCAAAGCAAAGGAGCCGAACCGCTTTCTAGGGATTGCCGGCGCAGCCGTCGCTGCAGAGAAGCTCGGCCAGCAGGCCAAGGCGAAGGAGAGCTATGATCAGTTGATCAAGCTCACGACGACGGCTGACAGCGAGCGGCCCGAGGTTGTCGCAGCGAAGAGGTTCATGGAAACCCATTAGAACAAGCCGCTGTTCGCGTGCGGCAGCCGGGAGGAAAAGATGATTCCATCAAAATTCGCGGTTGTGGTCTGCTGGGCGGCCTGTCTCAGCTCTGGTGCGGTGATGGCGCAAGCCACGAGCCCTGCGCCGGCACCAGTCAATCCCGCAGCGCAGATGTCACCTTTGGAATACGGCGCCATCATCTCCAATGAGAATGCCAAGAAAGTGGCCAACGCCGCTCTCGCCGAAGCCAGGAATATGGGCGTCGCGATGGTGGTCGCAATCACTGATACTTCCGGCAATGTGCTCTACCAGGAGCGTCAGGACGGGGCGATTCTCGGCGGCTCGCTGGTGGCGCCGCAGAAGGCGCGCTCGGCCGTGCTTTACAAACGTCCCACCAAGGCCTTCGAGGAGGCGATCACGCCGGGCGGTGTGGGTGTCCGGTTCTTACGGCTTGAGGGTGCCGTTCCCATCGAGGGCGGTCTCCCCTTGGTGCTCGACAACAAGATCATTGGTGGCATCGGCATGTCAGGAGGTACCGGCGTTCAAGATGGTCAAGCGGCCAAGGCCGGTGCGGATGCGCTGAAGTAGGGTCTCATAAGCGCCACCGACAACGGTTGATCATTCTCGCAGAAGCGCCGCAGCGGTTCCCGGGGAGCCGTTCACCCGCATCTGCGGGTGCACTCCGCCCGGCCGCGCAATGGCGAGCCCACATCTGCTTTTCGCCACTCCGCGACATCGCCGGGCTCGAGCGCGTCATTTCTTGCGGGCATCTGTATAGGGATAAATGAAGCTGCCGGTTTTGCTGTCGTCGGGCCAGATGACGGGCTGCACTTTCCCCTCGCGGAATTGATCGAGGTTATTCGGCTGCACGTTTTGAAATTGAGTCCAGACCTGCCGCGATTGCGACCATTCACCGTCCTTGCCGAACGAAAAGCTGCCGGCGACCGTGTCGAACTTGGCCTGATGCATGTATGCGGCGAGCTTGTCGTGATCGAGGCTCTTGGTCTCCGTAACTGCCTGGACCAGCACCTGACCGGCTGAATAGGCGAAAGGACCCCAGGCAAAGCCGAGCGGGTCGATACCGGCGCTGGCAGCCTTCGTGCCGTAGCGCTTGAGAAAGTCGGCTGCTGCTGGAATGGCCTGCACCTGAGCTGCGGACAAGTTCTCGCCGACGAGGAGACCGTTGGCGAGCGGGCCGAGCTGCACCTTTATCGGCGTGACCAGGAGGCCGATCATGGCGCCGCCAAACATCTTTGGGGCGAGCGCGATCTCGTCGGCGGCGCGGATGATTCCGACATTGTCGGGCGGATAGGCACCCACCCACACGATGTCGGCGTTCGCCGCTTTCACGCCGCGCATGACCGACAGGAAATCGGTCGTCGACGGCGGGTAGGTCTGGTCGTAGATCACCTTGAGCGGATGCTTCTTCAGCTCCTCGCGGGCACCGTCAGCCGCGCTGCGCGCGAATTCAGCGTCCGCGGCGAGCAGAGCAATGGTCTGCGGCCGCGGGTTCTGCGCCATGGCAATCTCCAAGAACCCGCGCGAGAAGGCGCGCACCCCCTCGGGGCCGACGGAAACCATGGAGAAATACTTGTCGTAGTTGAACTTGTCGTTGATGCCGATCGCCGTGAAGCTGAGAGTGAGCTTGTTGTGAGCGATGATGGCTGGCATCGCCGGCGCGACGAAGTTCGTGCCGTAAGGCCCGAGCAGCAGGTCGACCTTGTCCACGCCGAGGAGCTTCGTGTAAATCCCGGGCACATTCGTGGGATTGCTCTGATCATCGTAGATGATGATCTCCACCGGCCGGCCCAGCAGACCTCCTTTGGCGTTCACATCGTCGCGCCAGATCTCGAGTGCAGTGCTGATGACCTTGCTCGGCGCCGCCCCCGCACCCGTGAGGGCGAGGCTCAGGCCGACCTTGATCGGATTGCTGGCTTGCGCCGATGCGCCGGCCACCGTCAGCCCGCCTATCGCAAATACCGCCGCGCCTATGCGCAGTTTGGCCAACCAGGTCGTCAACATGGCGCATCTCTCCCAGCATTTTGGTAAAGGCTAGCAGGAGGTTGCGAGGAGGCCAACACGCGTTTTATTCGGAAGACCTCGTGAGGAGCTCTCGCTCCGCTGGTGCCCCCTCCTGCTGCAGCTGCTAGTCTACCTGCTTCACAGCAATAGAAGAGGCCGTGATCCATGAACGGTACGCCTTTCAAGCTCGCAACGTTTTCGCGACCGGACGAGAAGCCTTTCTCCGCCCTGATAGTGGGTGACCAGGTCATCAAGCTCTCGCAACTGCATGCGACCTACCGTAGTGCACGGCGCGGCAGCTCACTCGACGCAAGCGACAGCATCTTCGGGTTGCTGGAGAATTGGGACGCCAATTTAGCCGTGCTGCAGGAGCTGGTGCTGTTCGTAGAGAAGGAAGGAACGCCGGCAGGTGCTGCAGTCAACGCTGCGCAGCTGCGCACCTTGGCGCCGGTGCTCCGGCCGGGCAAGATGTTCTATGCGGCACAGAATTTCCAGGAGCACGTCGACGAGATGAACCGGGCCGGCATGAGCCCTGCCACCGGGCCGAGGTTCACCGGCGAGAAGTCGACCACGGTACCTTATCTCTTTCTGAAAGCGCCGAGCACTCTTTGCGGTGCATTCGACGATATCGAAATCCCGCACGGCATGAAGAAGATCGACTGGGAGGCCGAGATCGCCCTTGCGATCGGCAGGCGCGGCAAACGCATCAAGGCAGAGCGCGCGCTCGATCACGTGGCCGGATTCATGACGACGAATGATGTTTCGTGTCGCGACCTGCAGATCCGTACCGACCGCCCGGGGCTGCGCTCCGATTGGCTCGGTGGCAAGAGCCACGATAACTTTGCGCCCACCGGGCCCTATTTCGTGCCGCGCGCCTTTGTCGGAGATCACATGAACCTATTCATCCGGCTCACCGTCAACGGGGTGGTGAAGCAGAACGGGAATACCTCGCAGTTCATCTTCACGCCGGAAGAGCAGATCGAGTACGCGTCGAGCATGCTCTCGTTGGAGACGGGTGACCTGTTCAGCTGTGGCACCTGCGGTGGGGTCGGCCAGGGCACCAACACATTCCTTGCGGCTGGTGATGTCATGGAGACGGAGGTGGAAAAACTCGGCAAAATGCGCAACCGCTTCGTCGCGGAAGCACCTTGAGCTCGTGCCGGAGCGGCAGCCTTCGCGAGCGGAGAGCTTGCGGCGCAACTGCCACGCTGCGTAGGGCGGGTTAGGCGCGCTCTTGCGCCGTAACCCGCCATGCGACCCATAAGCGGCGGATTACGCTGCGCTAATCCGCCCTACGCAATTGAAACGGTGTTGCAGCTACGCGACAAGGCGAAGTGGCCGACCTGATTTGCAGGAGAGCGAAGGGAGGACAGACGATGGCAATGATGCAGGGTACGCGCCGTGCGTTCATCGGGAACAGCTTGAGTGTTGCTAGTGCTGCCGGCGTATCGGTCTTCGGCTTGCCGACCACGGCGGCGTTCGCGCAGTCACCGGCTAAACCGATCCGCAGGTCGGAGCGTTATGACGATTCTTTCATCAACGAGCGCAAGCCGTTCAAATGGCCTGGCGACAACACGTTAGCAATTTGGATCGTGCCCAATGTTGAAGTGTGGCACTACGATTCAGCATTTGGCGTCGGTATTGCGCCCAATCCCGGCAATTACTTGCCCGACGTCTACAACTATGCCTGGCGCGAATATGGCATCCGCATCGGGCTGTGGCGATTGGCCGATGTGCTCGATGAGGCCGGGGTGAAAGCGACTGTCGCACTCAACTCGCAAGTCTGCGAGGTGTTTCCGAAGGCCGTGGAGGAGATGAAAAAACGCGGCTGGGAGTTCATGGGGCACGGTACCACCAACTCCACCACGCTCGCCGGGCTCGACGTCGAGAAGGAGCGCGACACAATCCGGACTATCTTGGCAACGATCGAGCAAGCCACGGGAAAGCGGCCGCGCGGCTGGCTCGGCGCCGGTCTGGTGGAGACTGAGAACACGCTGGATATTCTTGCCGCGGAAGGCGTGAGCTACTGCGGTGACTGGAACAACGACGACCAGCCCTATCCGATGAAGGTCAAATCCGGAAAGATGTTCTCGATACCCTACTGCGCCGAGATCAACGACATTCCGCTTTACATGCGAAAAGGCTACACCGGCGAGCAATATTTGCGCTCGCTGATGGATCAGTTCGACACGCTCTATGCCGACAGCCGCAAGCAACCGCGGGTGATGGGCGTGCCGCTGCACCCGATGATTTCAGGGCAGCCGCTGCGCATGAAGTACCTGCAGCGCGCCATTTCCCAAATGAAAGAGCATCGGGGCGTGTGGTTCGCAACCGGCAGCGAGATCATCGACGCCTATCAAAGTGCCGTGTGATGCGCACGCTGCTGTTCGGTGCGTATCGAACGACACGGCCTCGGGGGCAGAGCAGAGCGTTACAGCAGCTCTGCCGTGCTTCGTTCGCGGGCGTTCTGGTTGCCACGAGTGTCTGCTGGCATGCAGTGGCGCAGACATACCCGGCGCGGCCGATCACGATGGTGGTCGCGTTCGGCGCCGGCGGACCATCGGACCTCATCGGGCGCATTCTGGCTGAGGGCATGCGGCCGGTTCTCGGGCAGCCGGTGATCATCGAGAATGTGACGGGGGCGTCGGGTACGATCGGGGTCGGTCGCGTCGCGCGGAGCGCTCCTGACGGCTACACCGCCATTCTCGGCAATTGGGCGACCCACGTTCTCAACGGACCGATGTTCTCCCTGCAGTACGACCTCGAGAAGGATTTCGAGCCGGTCGCGCTCGTGTCCAGTGATCCCTTGATCATCGTCGGGAAAAAGGACTTGCCAGCGCGCGACCTTCAGCAGTTCATCGCTTGGCTGAAGGCAAACCCAGGCAGCGCGACGCAGGGCACGACCGGGGCTGGAGGAATCTCGACCGTTGGCGGGCTGTTCTTTCAGAAGGAGACGGGCACACGCTTCAGATTCGTGCCGTATCGTGTCGGCCTCGCCGCGGCCATGCAGGATCTGGTTTCCGGCCAGATCGACTTCATGATCGATACCGCCGCCAACTCACTTCCTCAGGTCCGCGCCGGCACCATCAAGGCATTTGCCGTGACCGGAAAGCAAAGGCTCGCCGCTGCAGCCGATGTGCCAACCGTCGAGGAGGCGGGGTTTCCCGGACTGCATGCGGTGAACTGGCAAGCCGTGTTTCTGCCGAGGGGCGTACCCAAAGAGATCGTCGGAACCCTCAACAGCGCGGTCATGGCAGCGCTCGGCGATGCAAACGTCCGACGCCAATTGACCGGCATCGGCCAGGAGATTTTTCCCGCTGATCAGCAAGCGCCCGAAGCTCTTCGCGACTTCCAGCGTGCAGAGATCGAGAAGTGGTGGCCCATCATCAAGGCCGCAAATATCAATTAGGACGCCAGCATGGCTGCCACTACGCTCAACTTCCGTGCTCGTTGGACGTCCAGGAATGGGCTGCGAAACGTCATTGGATCAGCTTTGCTGATCACCCTGCCAATGGCGTCGCAGCAGGCTCATGCCCTCGCAAATCCTGCCTCGGTGTTCTGCGTTCAGAGCGGCGGCACGAGCGAAATACGCAACGCTCCCGGCGGACAGTATGGAGTGTGTCGACTCCGCAATGGCCAAATTGTCGAGGAGTGGGCGTACTACCGAAAAATGCACCGCAAGCTCAGGCGGGGTCGCTAACGGGCGGGTTTGAAACCCGGCCCTACATGAACCCCTGTTCCGTGCCACATCTGTGCAGACGCAAACGTACAAATCGGGAGACTTGTAGGGGCGGGTTTCAAACCCGCCCGGCTCCAGCAGACACCCCTCGCGAGATGTTCTCTGGGTGATCCGCCCAGTGAAAGCCTGCGCCCCGGCTTGAGCGGGTCGGTCTAGGCCGAGCCGTTCGTCAGGTGCGAGATTCTACGCTCGTGAACGTCGTAGCACTCACAGGCGCAGGCAAGCAGCCCGTCAAGGTTGAGGATGGTGATCTGTCCGCGGCTAATTTTGATCAGACCTTCGCCTTGCAGTCTGTTTTCCTCGAGGGTCACTGACGTTCTTCGGACGCCGAGCAGGTCAGCCAAATTGGCTTGAGTCGTCCTTAATTGCACCCCATCGGTGCGCGCCTGCATGTGCAAGAGCCAACGTGCCAGCCGTCCGCGCAACGGGTGCAAGGCATTGCAGGCGGCACATTGCTGAGCCAAGCCCCACATGATGCGGTTGTATTTATCGATGAGCGAGCGAAAGGATGGATTTTCGTCATAGAGCCCTTTGAACGCCCTGCTGGGCAATCGATAGGCCGCGCCGGGGACCTGCACGACAGCGGCATCCATAGCTTTTGGCGAGCCTGAGAGGCTGGACCCGACTATTCCCTCACGTCCGAGAAGGCCCGTCCCTACGCTATGGCCGTCCTGAGTGCTCGTTAGAAGCGTCACAATGCCTTGTGTCGGAAAATAAACGTAATCGATGTCGGCGCCGGCTTCGTGCAGGCAAGTGCCCTCGTCCAGAGGCACTGGACGCAGGTGTGGATTCATCGCTTCCCGCGTGGCGGGCTCAACGAGCTCCAGAAAATTGCTGGTTTCCAAAGAAGGTGGCTGCATCACCTGGGCCGCGCGGTTGGCATTGCTCCCCCGCCCAGAAGGAACGTTCGTTCGTCTTAGCGTACCGACCCGCATAAAAGCGTGCTGTTGCCGACATATCGGCCAGTAGCGCAACTTTTTTTCAACAAAATTGTCGCCGACCCGCAACAAAAGGCGTCCGTTAGGGTTTCGCTCTCCCAGGCAGGGCCCTTCATGCCCAGGTTCTACTTTCATATCCAAACCGCTGAACGGCTCATCAAAGACGGCGAGGGCACCGATTGCTCGGATGTCGCCGAGGCGCGGCGCCAGGCAGGTGCGGACGCGCGCGACCTCCTGAGCTCGTCCATCCAACAGGCGAACGAGGAGCTCGGCATCGAGGAGATTGTGGTGGAGGATGAACAAGGTCATCCCGTCACGATTGTCCGCATGACAGACGTTCTGCCGCGCAACATCCGAGCTCGGCTGCGCTAGTGGTCGCCGGAAGCCGTGCTGGTCATCGCCTCCCAGCCGATGAGGCGCTTGTAGTACAAATTTATCGTCGCGTAGCATTCACACGCAGTGTCATTCAGTCCCTCCACATCGAGGAGGTCGATGTGTCCGCGGCGATACCGAATAAGGCCCACAGTCTGCAGGTGACGTGCGACCAGGGATACACTCGTTCGCTGCACGCCCAGCATCTGCGCCAAAAACTCCTGTTTCAGCAGCAGCGTGTCGGTTCCGCTGAGGTCTCGAAGCATGAGCAACCAGCGCGCGAGTCGGGGTTCTAACTCATGCAAAGCATTGCACGCGGCCACTTGCTGGGCGAGAGCGGTGCTCACTTGTTCGGAGCGGAACAGCATGCTGCGCAGAGGCTCGCTCCGGTCAGCCGCACGCTTCAGAACCGTGGTCTCAATCCGGCGCGCTGAACCGGCAACTTGGACGATTGCTTCGCTCAGAGCGAGTTGCCCATCGAGCGCACTGCCGCCGCCGATGATGCCGTTGACGCCCATCATCCCGGCTTCGACGCCAGTGCCGTCACTCATGGCGACAACGTAGGAGATGACACCCGAGTCGACAAAGTAGACTTGCGAGATCGTCTCCATTTGCCGGTGCAGGCAGGTTCCAAGTTCCAATTGGACAGGAGCGAGATGGGGCCCAAGAATTTCACTGTCTTCAGGCGACAGTGCTGCGAGAAAATGATTGCCGAGATTCTTGAGTTCGGACATAGGGCTTCCCGCGGAATGAAGGCGGGAGCGCGAAGGATCTCTCAGCCACCAGCGCCTGATGATCGCGGCTAGTGATCTGCTGGATATAACCCTTCGCGCGGCCGCTGTGAAGGGCTCCTTGTAGCAGTTTAGGAGTCACGATGCAGACTCCGCCAAACCGTGCAAAGTGCTGCTTGCATTGCGAGGTCGCGACACATGCGCTCGCTAGTGGATGGCGCCGGTGGTACCTTGATCTCCCGGCTCGGGTCATGACCCCCTGCGGGATTGTACCACCGGCGAGTAGTAGAGACGGCGATGCTGAGGAAGATGCCGATGTCCGACACACTATTGCAAATTGCCGCACGCGAAGCGTCAGAACAGAAGCAGGCCGTGCTGAGGCAGCAAACGTTGGTGCTCGACTTGAAACGTGAGGGTGGTCCGCGATGGGAGAATGCAACTGAGTTGCTCAAAGCAATGCGCGAAGACCTGACCGTGAAGGAAGACCGCTTGGAGCGCCTGATCGCCGAGGCATGACATCATGAGCGCGGCGCCGCAACGAGGGGCTCGCAATTATCCTAATCTTGCGGGGGGACGCGGACTATTCTCTCAGCGGCGTGCTATGTTGATTGAGAAGTGGCGCCGAGCGGATGCGGCCGCTTCGTATGGTGGGGAGAACGCCGCTGCCCGAGCATCCACTCGTAAAGACGGCGCAGATCGAAATCACCTGCCCTGCCTGCGGGTACCGAATGGTCCGCACGGCGGCACGGCTGCGGCGGCACGGCACGATCAGCTGCCCGCGCTGCGGTCACTCGTTTACGCTCGACCTGCCCGAGGCTAGCAGCGACCAAAAGTCGTAATGTCCCGATTCCGAGGCTCGCATCATTGTGCGGCACCGTAGTTTGCGAGCTTCGGAATCGACGGTCACTGGTTCGCGGCGCGAAGACCCGAGCAGTCACCACAGCGGGCGTGCGTCATGATGCGGCAGTGAGCACTTAAGTTCGTCGGCCATCCGACCAAGTCAGATTCCAGAGAACCGCGGACGATCTCAGTCGGGGCGAGCTTTGGCGGCACGGCGGCGCAGCTTCGCCGGAGCTTCGGCTTGCGTCGCACGGGGAGCCTTCTCCGTTTTGGCCGCGCTTGGCTCTTCCGAAGCGGCCACAGCATCACGCGCCAGCCGCAGTGCCTTCAATCGAATTGTCTTCTCGGCGGTCGCTTTCCTTGCGGCCTCGTATTCAGCACGCGCAGCGTTGCCATCCAGTCGTTGAAGCTCTTTCTTCTTGAATTGTGCCTCTGCCTTCTGCGGGGACTGAGTTGATTTAGACATCGGGGTTTTCTTCTTTGCAGGGAAGTACCGGGCTGCTGAGGTGGCCTAACAATCGGACAGGACGCCCGCGGCCGCAACCGGCCGCGGGATGCTGATCGCCAATTCAGGGTGACCCAAACGGCTGGTGCAATTACGCGGCGCGCAGGTTCTGAGCCGACGATTTGCCGGTCTTGCGATCGTCAACAACCTCGAAAGCAACCTTTTGGCCTTCGTTGAGGCCGTACATGCCCGCGCGCTCAACGGCACTGATGTGAACGAACACATCCTTTCCGCCGTCGTCCGGCTGTATGAAGCCGAATCCCTTCTGCGCGTTGAACCATTTCACGGTACCTTGAGACATCAGTAGTCCTTCACTTTGAGTGTAGATGGGCCGGCCTCATGGGAGGTCGGTGTAGGTTCGAGTTTTTGGGAGAAGATCGTCAGTCTGGCGCGCGGGAGCGCGGCGAGGCCAAGTCGTCCGGCCGAAAGCTCGAGCCGCCAAGATAAAACTTTAGGGGTTAAAATACAAGGCTTTGTGGCGTGATCCCCTTAGCCAGCAATGGTGGACACGCCACCTGTACGGCCCGAATGTCTCCATATAGCAGCGGTTGCGCCGCTTCTTACCAGAGTTTTAACCATGCCCGTTGCCGGACGCGCGCGCCCGTGGCTGAGCAGTCCTGCTCGCACCACCCGCTGCGCACAATGCGGGGCAAGATGCCGGCGGAGCTCCAAGCGTCTTGAAAACGACACAGGATTGCGCCATATGGCCGGGGTGACCCTCTGAGGTCCTGGCGAGCCGCGTGTACGGACACCCGTCAGACGGTTTCTGGCTTGCCCTTCAAATTTCCCTCGACAGCCCAATTCACGCGGGGCGTCTTGCGCCCACCCGCAGCAAGACCGTGCTGAGCGCGTTATAATTTCGTTTCAGCCCGCCGATCTGCGCAACAGAAAGTTACAACTTGACCTCCTTTGACGCCTTCGGCCTTGCCGAACCCATCACTCGCGCTCTTCGCAAAGAAAACTACATCACACCAACTCCGATCCAGGAACAGGCAATCCCGATTGTCCTCGCGCGGCGCGACGTGATCGCCATCGCCCAGACCGGTACCGGCAAGACGGCTGCGTTTGCGCTGCCGCTCCTGCATCATCTATTCGCAAACCATCGTCGCCCGGATCGGAAGACTTGCCGGGTTCTGGTGCTCAGCCCGACGCGCGAGCTCTCCGCACAGATCCTCGATAGCTTCCGTAGCTATGGAAGCTTTCTCGGTCTGCGGTCTGCACTTGCTATCGGCGGCACGGCTATGGGCGCACAAGTCCGCTCGTTGCTCGACGGAGTCGACGTGCTGGTTGCCACGCCTGGACGTCTCCTCGATCTCGTGCAGTCCAACGCACTGCGTCTGAGCGGCGTAGAATATCTGGTCCTGGACGAAGCCGACCGAATGCTCGATATGGGCTTCATCCAGGATATTCGCCGGATTATCGCCAAGCTTCCTTCGGACCGACAAACGCTGCTCTTTTCCGCCACCATGCCGGCCGACATTGCCGAGCTTGCCGACCAGATCCTGCGAAATCCGGCCAAGGTCGTCGTCACCCCTGTCGCGTCAACGGTGGATCGGATTACCCAGCGAGTGGTCTGGACGGATCGCGCTTCGAAGCCTGCAGCGCTCGCCGGGATTTTGCGCGATGACAAGGTCGAGCGCGCTCTTGTCTTCACACGCACAAAGCATGGCGCCGACAAGGTCGTGCGTGGCCTCGCCAAAGCAGGGATTTCCGCGTTAGCCATCCACGGCAATAAGTCGCAAGGCCAACGCGAGCGCGTGCTCGGCGCATTTCGCAAGGGCGACGTGCACACGCTTGTCGCGACGGACATCGCTGCCCGAGGCATTGACGTGGATGGCATAAGCCACGTCATCAACTTTGATCTCCCGAACGTGCCGGAAACCTATGTGCACCGCATCGGCCGAACGGCACGAGCAGGTGCAGCGGGAATCGCTATCTCTCTGTGCGACGAGGCAGAGCGATCTTTCCTGCGGGATATTGAAAAGTTGATCCGGCGCTCTATTCCCGGATCGGCCGATCAGTCGCCGCACGCGCGTCCGCAGAGGCGAGCGCCGCATGCGCCGACTTCCAGAGAAGGCCAGCACGCGCAGAACCGGCCCTATGAGCGCAGGCAGCATGGATCGGCGCGACCGCCGCGCCCCTTGCCCGGCACAAATCAGAATCACGGCAGCCGCAGCGCGGGAATTGCTGACGTAGGTTTCATGCGCACACGCCCAGCCGGCACTCGTCCCGCGCGCCGTCCCCGGCGTCACAACGTGGAGCGCTGAAGATGGCCAAAGAGGAGCTGCTGCAGTTCGAGGGGCTGGTCACCGAAATTCTTCCCGACGCCCGCTATCGTGTTCGGCTCGATGCCGGTCAGGAGGTGGTGGCCTACACGGCAGGTCGCATGAAGAAGAACCGGATCAAGACGCTGGCCGGGGATCGCGTCACTGTCGAGATGTCACCTTACGATCTTGAAAAAGGCCGGCTGATCTTTCGCCACAAGGATGAGCGCGCCGGGGCGGCCCGACCGGCGCCGCGCAGAACATTCGTGCGGCGGTAATTTCAATCCTGAGCGCAACAAGGAACAGAGAATGCGCATCTACATCTTCAAGTCCGAGTCCCGCAAGGAGCTCCGCGCGTTCGCAGGTGAGCCAGCAGGTGCAAAGCTGCCGCAGCAGCACGGGCCCTGGACTGTCACCGGCGTAGTCAGGTCAGAAGCCGATCCTCCCCACAGGTTTTCCCGGGTGGCAATTGAACGGGCCATCGACGAAGCCGGCTTTCAACTCTGGCGCATGAGCGCCAAGGCCAAGGTCTGATCAGCTCATAACATCTCGTGAGGGGTGTCTGCTGAAGCGGGGCGGGTGCCGCCCCTACAAGTCTCCCGATTTGTACGTTGCGTCTGCAGAGACGTGCCAAACCGCTTTGCGCCGCAGCGGGCAAGGCGGGCCTGAGCAGATGCAGCTGTAGGTTATCAGGTTGCGCACGGAACAGCAGTTCATGTAGGGGCGGGTTTCAAACCCGCCGTAGCCGGTGCGAATTTCATCACCACCTGCACACACGCTTACATCACGAACAATCCTGCGCGGTGGGCGGATGGCCCAGAGAACACGTCGCGAGGGGTGTCTGCTGAAGCGGGGCGGGTTTGAAACGCGCCCCTACAAGTCTCCCGATTTGTACGCGGCGCCGCGCTCAGCGGCCGGTGAATGTGGGTTTTCGCTTTTCGAGGAATGCGTTCATGCCTTCCTTTTGGTCGTCACTTCCAAACAAGGTGACGAATGCTTTGCGTTCGAGCGCGAGCGCCGTCTCCAGAGGAACATCTTGTCCGAGCTGCATGACCTCTTTGATGGCGCGCACGGCAAGCGGCGGCATGGTCGCCACGGTCGCGGCCAGCTCAAGGGCCCGCGACAGCGCACGACCGTCGTCGACGACTTCGGACAGGAAACCCATTGCAAGTGCGTCAGCCGCGCTCACCATCTCGCCAGTCAGGATCATCTTCATGGCTTGATATTTGCCGATGGTCCGCAGGAGCCGCTGGGTGCCGCCCGCGCCGGGCATGATGCCCACCCGAATTTCGGGTTGCCCGAGTTTCGTGCTGCGGCCGGCGATGATCATGTCGCATGATAGCGCAAGCTCGCACCCGCCGCCGAGCGCGTAGCCCTCGATGGCGGCGATGAGCGGCTTCGTGCATCGGCGCACAACGTTGAACACATGGTCTGTCGCGAGCGACACATGATCGCCCGGAGTCATGTTGGCCATTTCCGCGAGGTCGGTGCCGGCGACGAAATAGCCGCCAGCCCCGGTCAGCACGATCACGCGGACACTGGGATCGGCGCCAAGGGCGGCCACCTCGTCGGCTATCCGCGACTTTACCTGCAGATTGAGTGCATTGCGTCGCTGCGGCCGATCGATGGTGAGGACGGCGACGCCGTTTTCCTCACGTCGGCAATGCACCACGCGCTCTGCCGATTCCTCTGCGGTCATCGCGACGCTCGCTGGATGCTCGTGGTCATAGCCGCTCTTCGGTCGGGTCGTGAAAAGGCGCCCCGGTCAATGCGCGCCGACGCAGCAGGGGCGAACTGCGGTAACGGTCCTCACCGTAGACGCGCGCCATGGCGTCGATCACCGCCGCAATGCGGGCCGCGCCAACAGCATCGGCCCAGGCCAATGGTCCGCGCGGGTAGTTGACCCCTTTCAGCATTGAGAGGTCGATATCGCTGACGCTCGCGACGCCTTGCTGCACCAGGTCGGCAGCCTCATTCGCGAGCATGGCCACGGTGCGCATCACCACCAGCCCCGGCGCGTCGTCGACGACGGAGACCGTCTTGCCGAGTGCCTGGAAAAAGCCAGCCGCCTGACTAAGCGCTGCATCGCTCGTCTGGTCGGCACGGGCGATTGCCATACGGCTCGCCGTCGCATAATCGAGAGCAAGGTCGAACACGATGCTCTCTGAGCTGCTCGCAGCCGCGCGCTCGGTGGCCGTCCTGCCATCGGTGAGCGCGAGCACGCATGCATCCAAGCGGATCAGTCCGGGCCCGTCGCGCAAGCTCACGGCAATACCAGCGTCTCGCGCCAACCCAGCCAAGGCTGCGGCAGGCCCAAGCTCCCCTTCGATGATGATGTGGCTGGGCTTGGGACCCCTGGGACAGTCATCCGGCGTGATTTGCGCTGCATCTTGCCGGTAGTCATAGAAGCCGCGGCCGGTCTTGCGCCCAAGCAGGCCAGCCTCGACCAGCTCCTGTTGCACCAAAGAGGGTCTATAGCGCGGATCCTGTCCCATCGCCTCATAGACCGACCGGGTGACGGCGAAATTCACGTCGTGTCCGATCAGGTCCATGAGAGCGAACGGGCCCATCCGGAAGCCGCCGGTCTCACGCATGATGAAATCAATCGTCGCCGGCGACGCGGCGCGTTCAGCGATGAGGCGCAGCGCCTCCCCGTAGAAAGGTCGCGCCACGCGGTTGACGATAAAGCCCGGCGAGGAGGCGCAATGAACCGGTGTTTTGCCCCAGCTCTTGGCCGTCGCAAAGATCGTCTCGGCCACTGAGCGATCTGTCAGCCGACCACTCACCACCTCCACCAGCGGGAGAATTGGCGCAGGATTGAAAAAGTGCATTCCCACGAGGCGCTCTGGTCGTCGCAGCCGAGAGGACAGCGAAGTCACCGACAGTGAGGATGTGTTGCTCGCGAGCATGGTTTCCGGCCCGGTCAGCTCCTCGACCTTTCTGAGCGCCTCCACTTTGATGTCCAGGTTTTCGACAATGGCCTCGATGATCAGACCCGCCCCGGCAAGCCCATGCAGGCTGTCGACGGGGCGCATGAGGAAAAGGCGGCGCTCGCATTCTTCGGTGGTCAGCCTGCCGCGGGCGACGAGGCGCTCGAGCTCGCCGCGTTGCCGGTCATGGCCCGACTTTGCTACGCCGGCGTTGCCATCGTACATGAAAACCGGGTGCCCCGCGGCCGCTGCCACGAGCGCGATCCCGCTTCCCATGGTGCCGGCGCCGAGGATACCCACGGCTGCCTCGCGTGGTAGCGGGCGAGCTGGTGTGTCCATGGCCTATTTCATCTTGCTCGATCGTCACGGCGCTCTATCGGGGCAAGCCGTTGATCCAGGTCGTCACGGCTGTCACCACAGCCTTCGGCTGTTCCGGGATGAGTGCATGGCTCGCATTGGGGATCACGATGGTCGTGACGCGGTCCCCGAACTCGTCTTTCAGCTCTTTGCGCTTCGATTCAGGCTTGAACGGGTCGTGCGCGGCTTGCAGGTCGAGCAACGGTGCTGTGCCGCCCGGCCACCACTCATCCTGGCGCACAGCGGCGGCTGCCGCACGCTGGTGTTCGCGGATCTCTGGATGCCAACCGTGCAGCCAGACAGTTGGATCGTTGCCTGGAGCAAAGAACGCGAAGCGCAGGGCAGCCAATCGCTCCTCGTCTGACAGGGCAAGATTTCCCGCTGTCGTCACTGCAGTGCTCAGCTCGGGCGGGTATTGCTTGGCCGCGGCCGCGGCGATGACGACACCGCGCACGAGAAGCGGGTAGTCGGTCGCGGTCATACGCGCAACCCAATTTCCGTAGGCGTGTCCAACAATCACTGCGCGGCTTGCGCCATGCGCCTTCACCACCTCGGCGATGTCGCGGGCGAGGTCATGCAGGGTGATGTCCCTCGTCGCCTTGGAGCTGCGCCCGATCCCGCGCGGCTTCGGCCGTAGAACGCGAAATCCGGCAGCGGTCAGCCCCTCCGCAAGGCTGTCGTAATCATCGGAATCGCGGGCCAGCGAAGGCAGCAGCACGACAGCCGGGCCTTGTCCTTCGACAATGACCTCAATCTGCACGTCCCCATACTGAACGAGCTCGGCGCGCCGGTCGGAGCTCGCCGCGGCGCCAGCAAGCCCGCCGACGAGCAGCATGCTCAGGCATGAGAGTGCCCAGAACGAGCTCATCGACCGCTGCTCGCATTGTATGGCGTAAAGCTCAACAAGATGACCTATGCTCCTATTTGGCGCGCGCCGCACAGCCCTTTTGCTCTCTGCAAACGTTCGGCCGCAACTTTGAGGGTGCATTGTCGCCTCGCCCGTGGTGAACGCAAGCGCTGTTAAAGGATCAGGCGAGCGCACGCATGGAGGAGTGAATGGCGGGTCCCCTCTCGCATGTTCGTGTGCTCGACCTCAGCCGCATAATGGCAGCACCATGGGCCACTCAGCTTCTGGCCGATCTCGGCGCAGACGTGATCAAGGTCGAGCGGCCCGGCGTTGGCGACGATACGCGCAGCTGGGGGCCACCGTTTCTCAAGGATGCTGCTGGCAATTCGACCCAGGAGGCTGGTTATTATCTAGCGGTCAATCGCGGCAAACGCTCAATTGCGCTCGAGCTCGATCAGCCGCAAGGCCAAGCCGTGGTGCGCGCGCTCGCGGCACGTTCGGATATCGTGCTGGAGAACTTCAAGGTCGGCACGCTCAGGCGTTTTGGGCTCGACTACCAAAGCCTCAAAGCTCTCAATCCGCAGATCATCTATTGCTCGGTGACCGGGTTCGGGCAGAGCGGGCCAAAGCGCGAGGCACCCGCCTATGACTTCATGATCCAGGCCATGGGTGGATTGATGAGCATCACCGGCGAGCGTGATGACATGCCCGGCGGCGGACCGCAGAAGGTCGGCGTCCCCATCGTCGATCTCATGACCGGCATGTATGCGGCAGTGGGTGTTCTGGCTGCTCTCGTTCGCCGCAATGAGACCGGCCAAGGCGAGTACATCGATCTTGCGATGCTCGATGTCCAGGCAGCATTTCTTGCCAACCAGGGCATGAACTGGCTGCTCTCAGGCAACGTGCCCCGACGCGGCGGTAATCGTCATCCGAACATACAGCCGCAGGACGTGTTTCCCTGCGCGGATGGTTTCATCGCCTTGGCTGTCGGCAATGATGCGCAGTTTGCGCGTCTCGTCGAAATTTTGGCGCATCGCGAATGGGCGAGCGATGAGCGCTTTGCCAGTAATCCTGCCCGCGTTCGCAATCACCCTCAGCTCGATCCTCTGCTGCGCGCCGAGTTTGCGCGCCGGCAACGCGCAGATGTCATCGCTGCGCTCGATGCTGCGGGCGTGCCCTGCTCGGCGCTCAACACTGTGCCGGAGGTCTTTGCCGAGCCGCAGGTCCAGCATCGCAGGATGCTGCGCACGCTTGCGCACCCCACCGCCGGTGAGGTGCCGCAGATTGTTTGTCCGTTGAATTTCGCGATCGAGCAACTTGCGTTCGATCGCGCACCGCCGCTTCTCGGCCAACATACCGAGCAGGTTCTGCGCGAGCTCGGCCTGGAGCCGGGTAAATCGGCCGGCGCAGGCAGCGCAAGTCCGCGTCTCCCGCTTCCGTCCGTCGACGAAATGACCCCCGAGCAGCGCGAGGTGCACGATGCCATCGTCACGGGTGTGCGCGGCCGCATGGTCGGCCCATTGCGCGCAGTCATCCACAGCCCTGAGCTCGCGCGACGGTGGTCCACTCTCGGCGAATATCTGCGGTTCTCGACGTGCCTGCCGAAGAAGTTGAGCGAGCTCGCCATCCTCGTCACCGGGCGCCGCTGGAACAGTCAGGTCGAGTTTCTCATTCATGCGGACGCGGCGAAAGCTGCTGGGCTCGACCCTGCTTGCATTGAGGCCATTCGCACGGGCAAGCCGCCCGCCTTTCGTGACCCGAGCGAAGCCGAGGTTTACGAATTCGCCCGCCAGCTCCAGCAGACTGGCGCCGTCGATGCCTCGCTGCACGCCGCAGTGACCGAGCGCTGGGGCGCCCGAGGCGTGGTCGAGCTCACCGGCCTCATCGGGTATTACACGATGGTTTCAATGACGCTGAATGCCCACGAAATCCCCGTGCCCGCTGGTGACGAGCCGCCGTTGGCGCCCGTCAATGGCTCTGGGCTTACCTCGCTGCCGCAATCCCGGCTGGTCACGGCGGACGCGCGCGCGTGACGCCCGTTCATCCGCTCAACTAAGAGCCTCTTCGATCGCCCGGCTTGCTGAACTGAGGGAGCGGGTGGCCCAGCACGTCAGTTGGAGGCGATCTGTCCTGCTCGCGCTTGAGGCGCGCAGACGCCTATCGCCAGGATCGCAGCTGGCGTGAGCGGCGGTCATCCCAAGAGATCTGAGCGTGGTCTTGGCTTTGCGCCGCGCGCGGTTGGCTGTTCCGTGCTGCCGGATCGAATGGAACTACGCTTCCGTGAGACTGAATGCTGGACAGCGGCCGGCCATTGCCCCTCGGTGCTGCCTCAGCAGCCGTCACTTGCTCCCACCAACCTGCCGAATACTTCGGTGTCATGCGCTTCCCCGTCATCGCACTACTGAATGACGCTATGTGACGCGTCATTATGGCAGGAACATGCAACGAAAGGGATGTCGCTTGGAACCTGCGCCGGTAATCTAACGGGGCGTGTCGCAATAACTCGCGACGTCATGCAAAACGCAACGCGCTCGTTGGACGTGCTCCACCTCTTCGGCTGCGTCAATCGCCGGTTATGTTTGCCGCACGAATGACGCTGCTCCACTTCGCGGTTTCGCTGGCGATCAGCTTCACGAATTCGGCCGTGCCGGCCTTATCAACAACAAAGCTGCGAGCTTGCAGGGCCTGCTTCAGCTCGGGCTGACCAAGAATTTCCGAAACGTCGGCATTGATCCGGTCGCGGATGTCCTTGGGCGTTCCGGCAGGGGCGAAGAGCGCAAATGCTCCTTGCGAGCTGTAGCCCGGCACGCCCGCCTCCTGCATGGTCGGGATATCCGGTACAAGCGGATTGCGCTGCACGGTTGAGACGGCAAGCGCCTTGAGCTTTCCTCCGCTGATGTGAGGGAGAATGTTCGACATGCCGTTGATGGTCATGTCGATCTCGCCGGCAAGCAGCGCGGTCGTGGTCTCGTTTGCGCCCTTGTAGGGGACATGCACGAGCTTCACTCCGGCAATGCCGGCAAAATATTCGGTGGCAAGACGCTGGATGGTGCCCGGACCCGTGGTGCCGTAGAGCAGGGTATCGGGCTTGGCTTTGGCGAGCGCGATCAGCTCTCGTACGTTGGACACCGGCACTTTCGCCGCAACTGCCAGCATGTGCGGTACCGAAACCATCAGAATGATGGGTTCGAAATCGTTCATGGAGTAGGGAAGAGTTTTGTAAAGCAGCGGATTGAAGATGAAGGTCTGATCCGCCGCCAGCAGCAGCGTGTAGCCGTCGGGGTCGGACTTGGCGGCGGCAACAGTGCCGATCAGAGTGTTGCCGCCCGGCCGATTGTCTATGACGACGCTCTGGCCCCACTTCTCCGAGAGCTTCTGCCCCACCATACGAACCAGAACATCCGGCGCGCCACCCGCCGAGAATGGCACGATCACGCGTACCGGCCGCGTCGGATAGTCTGCTGCCGCCACCACCTGCGGCAGCAAGGAGACCGCCAGCACGCACGCAACCAACACGCACGCAAGAAGACGGATGATACGGCACATGCTCAGTCCTCTTTTTCGCTGGCTCTCATGGCTCAAGCGTGCAGGTCAGCGCAGCTGACACTCTGACCGATGCTCAAACCGCGACAACTGCGGTGAGGATCAGCACCCGCCCAACTCAGGTGTCTATTGAGCTTAGCGCCTTTCGGATCTCTTCTGACCGGGTCGGCCGCACCAGCCGCGCGGCTTCGCTGCCGTCCTTGAGAAAAATCAGCGTTGGCCAAAGCGTCACCCGGAACGAGCGTCCCAGAGGGCGGCCGCGTCCGTCAGCGATTTTGATGTGTCGAACACGGTCATGATCCGCCAGGGCCTGCTCGATCAGCGGCTGAGCGCGCCGGCAATGGCCGCACCAGGGGCTGCCGAATTCCAGGAGTGTGGCTCCAGAGAGCGTGTCAATGTCAGCCCGGGCTGGCTCCTCAGCGGAATAGTCGGGGCTGGCGCTCATTCAGCTGATCCGCAGAAATGAATCTCTCGTTGAACAGAGCAGCGCAGGCAATTTCTTTGAGGGCCAGGTCGGAGATTGCATCAGGGCTGACGATGACGCTGTGTTCTCCAGCACCTCAGCGCAGGCGCGGCCGTTCTTTCTGCTGTTGCTTGCGCTGCTTTTTCGCGGCTTTGCGGGCCGCATAGCGCGCATCGCGTGCCGCCTTCTGCTCAGCAGCGAGTTTTGCATCCTCTTCAGCCTTCAATTGTGCCGCAGCCTCCGCGGCCTCGGCGGCTGCGCGCTCCTCGGCTGCGCGCCGCTCAGCCTCCCTCGCGGCCTCCTCGGCGAGCGCCTGCTCCCGCGCAATACGAGCGGCCTCGCGCTCGGCAGCCCGCACCTTCCGGGCTTCGATGATCTTAAGGCGGGCTTCCTCCCGGGCCTTGCGGTCGGGATCGTCCGGCCCGGGCGCGGCGCGGAATTTCTCGAGCAGCGCCGCCTTGGCCTTCGCCGATGCGGCTTGCCGGTCACGAAAGTCGGAGTCGTGGCTCACTCGTATTGCTCCATCGATACTTCTGCTTTTTTGGGAAAAGAGCGATTCTCGGCCCTGGGTGTTACGCCGCGTCTCCGAAGAGATCGGCCGGCAGCCGGCGCTCGCATTGCTGGGCGCGCATGCGCGCTAGCGAGAGTTACTGCGGTAAGCCGGGCCGCCTGAGTTGACGGGCGACCTCTTACCACGCCCGCGGCCCGGGTGTCATGTCGAGACAAATCAACTCTTGAGCAGCGGTGCCGCTCCCTAGCGGCGGATGAATGTGCCGTCGCGGAGCTCGGCGACGGCCTGCTGCAGCTCGGCCTGGGTGTTCATCACGATCGGACCGTACCAGGCGACCGGTTCCTCGATGGGCTTGCCCGAGACGAGAAGGAAGCGGATGCCGCCGTCGCCCGCCTGCACCGTCACTTCGTCACCGCGATCGAACACCACCAGCGAGCGATTGCCGGTCTGCTCGCGCAACACGATCTCCTCACCGTCGACCTGCTTCTCGGTCAGCACGCCGAACGGCTTTGAGGTCGAGACAAACGCCCCGGAGCCCGCGAAGATGTAAGCGAAGGCGTGACGATCAACCTCCACCTTAAAGGTCTTTCGCTTCCCGGGCGGGACGGAAATGTCCAGGTAGCGCGGGTCTGCCGCCACCCCTTCGACCGGGCCAGCCTTGCCCCAAAACTCCCCGGTGATCACGCGCACCTTCGTGCCGTCGTCATCGATCACCTCGGGAATGTCCGCGCCCTTGATGTCCTGATAGCGCGGCGGCGTCATTTTCAGAGAGCGTGGGAGATTGGCCCAGAGCTGGAACCCGTGCATACGACCGCGCGCGTCCCCGCGCGGCATCTCCTGGTGCATGATGCCGCTCCCAGCCGTCATCCACTGCACATCGCCGGCGCCGAGCGTCCCTGTGTTGCCGAGGCTGTCGCCATGGTCGACCTCGCCCGCGAGCACATACGTGATGGTCTCGATGCCACGGTGCGGGTGCCAGGGGAAACCGGCACGATAGAGATCCGGATTGTCGTTGCGGAAGTCGTCGAGCAGCAGGAAAGGATCGAACTCCTGAGTCTCCCCGAAGCCGAACGCCCGCCGTAGATGCACTCCGGCGCCTTCGAGGGTCGGCTTGGACTCGATCACCTTTTTCACTGGACGGATAGACATGACTTCTCGCCTTCCTTTCGCCGACAGTGCCAGCTGTTGCCGAGTAACGGCCCGCCGCCAGGGCTGCGTTGAGGCCCATCCACAATGGCCGTGACAAAGTCGCGCTGAATGAGTAGTTACCGTTCGATACCTAGACTAGATAGATGACCCAACGGCGCAAGCAAGAGGGCACAAGACTGATACCAGCGTCCCTGCATGTGGCCGAGGACTGCCGTGCTGTCAGCGAGGTGCTGTCCCGGATCGGCGATAAATGGACCATCCTGGTTGTGGGCGAGCTCGGCAATGGACCGAAGCGGTTCAACGAAATCCGTCGGGCGCTCGGCAGCATCTCGCAGCGGATGCTGACATTGACGCTTCGCGCCTTGGAGCGCGACGGACTGGTCACGCGAACGGTGTTCCCAACCATGCCGCCGAAGGTGGAATACGAGCTCACCAGCCTCGGGGGCTCGCTGTTGGGTCCCGTAAGCGGCATCGGCCTCTGGGCGCGGCAGAATCGCGCCGCAATCGATGAGGCGCGGCGCCGGTTCGACGCGGGCAAGTCCATCAAACCCGGACGAAGCGCCGCGAGCCGGGCTTGAACGGCTAGACGCAAGCCGCGTCATCGCCCGAGCCTAAGCGGCAATGGTCGGCCCGCTCCACTCAGCCAACCTGAGTGGGATCCACAATGAAGTTCGTGAACCCGCCGTTGCGATCCTGCATCGCCGCCATCGCGTCATTGACCGCGGAGAGCGGGAAGGTGCGATGCTCGAGTGGTGAGACATCGAGTGTACCCGCCGCGACCATCGCTGCCATGTCCTCGCCCTCGCCGCTGGTGAACCAGACCGAGCCTTGCAGTCCGATCCGGTTGGTCATCAACCAGAAGGCATTCAGCGGCAGCACCTCCATGACCGCGCCGACTGTCGCGGCGCGACCGCCGCGGCGCAACGTGAATAGTGGGCGCATGAAAGCGGCGGCGGTGGCCCCTGGCGGCAAACAGTCGAGCGAGCTGTCCACGCCGTAGCCGTCGGTCAAGGATTTCGCCCAGGACACGAGCGGATCTGCTGGCCCGATCGGTACGCTTTCGTCGACCGCGTAGACTTCGATGCGTTGCGGGCACAACGCCTTGACGTGCTCGAGCAATGCTTTGTTGCGGCCGGTTCCGAGAATTTTGGTGGCACCCATGGCAAGCGCCAGCATCGCGGCATTCAGGCCCAGCATGCCGCTGATCCCGTTCACCAGGAAGTTTTGGCCTGGGCCCACCCCAAGCTTCTTCATGGCGGCGTATGCCGTGCCGAAATAGCCGAAGCGCGCCGCTGCCTGGTAGCTCACATTGTCCGGCAGCATCACGAGAGAATCTTCAGGCGCAGTGATGAACTGGCACAATCCACCATACGGATAGGCTTTCATGATCTCTTGCGATCGGCCGAAATATCCCTGGAACGTGAAAGCTGGGCAGTCGAGCGGCTGGCCGCTGCGACACATGCGGCATGATCCACATTTGCGCGCCGGGTTGACGTAGACGCGGTCGCCCGGGGCCACCGAGCGCACCTGGTCGCCGACCTTGCTGATGACCCCGGTTGGATCGAGGCCGAAGATTGCCGGGAGCGGCGGCATCGCCTTTGGATCGGGGGCCGTGCCGAAAAAATTTGACACGACCCGCGCGAGATTGGGCACGATTCCGCAAGCTTTCACCTCGACCAGCACGTCGCTCGGCCGCGGCTCAGGAATCGCAATCTGGTCAAGTTTCATCGGCTCGCCGTATTTGTGCAGCCGCGCTGCAAGCATGGTCGGCATGCCGGACATCGATTTTCTCCAATGACAGTCGAGCTTCAGTAGCTACTCAATCAAGCATCGCACCTGATTGAATTCGGTGCAGAGAGAGTTGCGGCATTCCTTGGGTTGCCGTCGCTCGCGTGCTGGCTTTTAGCAGCTTACTACCGTCGCGACGCATTCATCGCATCTAGGAATATCGGATCGGCCCCAGTATCATCTGCGTAGAAGGCCCTTAGTGAAGCGGTAGGGCGGG
The DNA here is from genome assembly GCA_045811525.1 of Xanthobacteraceae bacterium. GTDB lineage: Bacteria > Pseudomonadota > Alphaproteobacteria > Rhizobiales > Xanthobacteraceae > VAZQ01. The sequence goes on from JBJMTV010000004.1 coordinate 215,601, forward strand.
CGCAGCCCTGTCGTGCTTGCATCAGATGCTCCGGAACTCGTGCGAGGGTTGTCTGCTCATGTCAATCGTCCGCCTCATTCACATCAAGATCGATCCGTCTGAAACGCAACAGGCAATGCAGGTCTGGAAGAAGGAATGTGCTCCGTTGATGATCCAGCAAAAGGGCTGCATTTCTGAAAAGCTACTGCGCTGCCGCGACACCCACGAGTTCATCTCTTACTCGGAGTGGGAGACAGAGGCAGACATACAGACCTACCTCAATGGCGACGCTCACAAGGAAATCGTCCGGCATACCCGCGGGCTGAAAGGAGCGAAGGCCGAGGTCAAGCTTTACGATCTCGTCACCTGATATGCGCGCTTGGCGAAAGCCCGGAGACGACCCGGATTTCGCTCCTGGCCTATGGCTGCGCCGCCCTGCGCGAGGCGTTCCGCTCGTAGCAAGCGCTCTCCCCACAAGGGAACGTGCCAAGCGCCGCGTCCGCACGCACAGCACGGACGCGCGATGTCGTTCATGAGTGCCGCCGCAATCGCCCGTCCAACTCCGGTTGCTGCAGCCAAGCGGCCGGCTTACCCCACTCTGGGCGAGGCCTTCGTCGTCTGGCTAAGAGTGGCTGGTCTGAGCTTCGGGGGCCCGGCTGGCCAAATCGCGGTGATGCATCGCATCCTGGTGGAGGAGAAGCGGTGGATCTCGGAAAGCCGCTTTCTGCACGCGCTCAACTACTGCATGCTTTTGCCCGGACCGGAAGCGCAGCAACTCGCCACTTATGTAGGCTGGCTGATGCACCGCACGCTTGGCGGCATCATGGCGGGAGTGTTGTTCATCATTCCAGGCATTATTGCGATCATGGCGTTGAGCTACATCTACGCCGGCTGGGGCAATGTAACGGCCATTGTAGCGCTGTTCTTCGGGCTCAAAGCGGCAGTGCTGGCCATTGTGCTCGAGGCAGTGATCCGGATTGGCAAGCGGTCACTCAAGAACAATGCCCTGGTGGTGCTCGCGGGCGCAGCCTTCGTGGCGATTTTCTTCTTCAACGTGCCGTTTCCGATCATCATCTTCGGCGCAGGCTTGATCGGTTTTGTTGGGTCCTGGAGCGGTGCGTCGGTGTTTCAAGTCGAGAGCGGTCATGCCGGCGGGAAACATCATGAGGCGACCATCGCCGCTGTTCTCGGAGATGAATTGCCCGAGCACGCGCGGCCAACGGTTGGCCGGGCAGTCCGGGCCGCGTGCGTCTGGCTGGCGTTGTGGCTGATCCCGGTGATCGCGATCGTCGCGAGTGTCGGAGCGGCCAACGTCTTCAGCCAGATAGCAGTCTTCTTCAGCAAGATGGCAATGGTCACGTTCGGCGGCGCTTACGCGGTTCTGGCCTACGTCGCGCAGGAGGCGGTGGAAAGCTACGGCTGGTTGAAGCCAGGCGAGATGCTCGACGGATTAGCCATGGCGGAGACGACACCGGGGCCGCTGATCATGGTTCTGCAGTTCGTCGGGTTCATGGCGGCGTTCCGGGAGCCCGGAATGCTGCCGCGCATGCTCGCCGGCACGCTCGGCGGGCTGCTGGCCACCTGGGTGACATTCACGCCCTGCTTTCTATGGATCTTTCTCGGCGCGCCCTTTGTCGAGGTACTGCGCGAAAACAAGGCGCTCAACGGCGCGCTGTCGGCGATCACTGCCGCTGTCGTGGGGGTAGTGCTCAATCTTGCTATCTGGTTCGCGCTACACGCCATGTTTCGTGAAGTCCGGCCAGTGCACGGGTACGGGCTCGCATTCGACATGCCGGTGCTGGCGAGCGTCAATGCCTGGGCGGTGGTGCTCTCCCTTGTGGCGATCGTTGGTATCTTCCGGCTCAAGATCGGCATGATTACGATGCTTGCGATCAGCTCCGCAGGCGGACTTGGTCTGCATCTCGTGGGAATGATCTGACGAGGGCTGCCGTTGCACATGCAGATGAGCGATCATGTGGATCCTCGCCCTTGGGCCATGCGTTGCCACGAATTGGAACGTCCGGAGCAAGAGGGGCACCGGCCACTGATAATGCACAACGTCGAAGCAGGAGGAGAGAATGATGCGTGCTGCTCAAGCGCTTCTGATTTGCGGATTGGCGACGCTCGGCAACGCGGCGAGCGCGCAGCAGCCTGATTGGAAGAAAGTGGATGAGCTGCTTGGACGTACGGCTGCAGTATCCGGCGACGTCCACCGCTACGGGTTCGGGCGCTCTGACCTGCAGGTGACGGTCGACGGCGTGGCCATCAAGACGCCGTTCGCGCTTGGTGGCTGGGTGGCGTTCAAACCGGCCCATGACGGCGCCATGCTCATGGGCGATCTCGTCCTGCTCGACACCGAGATCAATCCTGTGATGAAGAAGCTCATTGAGAACGGGATGCAAATCACTGCCGTGCACAACCACATTCTGCGCGGCAACCCCGCCACCTACTACATGCATATCGCCGGTCACGGCGATGCCGTGAGCCTCGCGACCACGCTCCGCGCTGGTTTGGCGGAAAGCAAGACTCCGCTCACCACGGCCGCAGCGGGCGCTGCCCCTCCCGCCATTGATCTCGATACCGCGCAGCTCGAGCAGATCATGGGAGTGAAGGGGACGAACAATGGTGGGGTTTATCAGTTCGGGGTGCCGCGCCGCGATCCGGTCAGCGAGGCGGGAGTGCCGATCACCCCCGCGGGGCCGATGGGAGTTGCCACGGCTATCAACTTCCAGCCGATTGGCGCCGGCAAGGCTGCGGTCACCGGCGATTTCGTTATGACGGCCGAGGAGGTGAACCCAGTGATCCAGACGTTGCGGGCGAACGGAATCGAGATTACCGCGCTGCACAGCCATATGCTCGACGAGCAACCGAGATTGTTCTTCATGCATTTCTGGGCGAACGATGATGCGCTGAAGCTCGCGCGCGGGCTTCGCGCGGCGCTCGACAAAACGGCAAGTGCGAAAAGCTGATCTGCTGCCTTGCGAGTGGAAGCAAATAGGCCGGACGAAACCGTCCGGCCGTGTATAGAGCGTGCGAACACCCTCTACGGTCAATGGTTCTTCATCAGTCCTGCCGCCGTGAATGCCTTGTTGATTATCGAAGCAATGTCGAGCGTGGGTGACCGCGGCATCCTGCGGTTTGGTCCACCATCGACTCCGGGCTCCAATATTTCACCTTCGAGGACAGGCGACGGCGCTGTAGCGCTGCGCGCGCTCGCCTGATCGGACAAGCGCCCGATACTTGCACGCTGCTTCGATGCAACAGCAGCGCGACTAGCATTCGTGAGGCCGAAGAACTCGGCAATGTGATGCGAGGAAGAAATTCCCGCCTCGAGCAGGAAAGGCCCGGCGGCACCGCATCCATCGCCGCCTCCACCTGTGGCGAGCGGTGTCCCGTGCGCCATGTTCGTGATCGTGTACGACTCGATGAGCTCATCGCCGACCTGGTTCACCCAAACCTGGCGCGGATAGCCATCAACCACCGTCTCGACCGATGGTGTCTTGGACAATCCGTGCACGTCGGTCCACTGCTTGACGATCTCACGCGCGTTTGCGGGGATCACGGTCTTGTCAGCGCCGCCATGCCACACCGATACGCGCGGCCAGGGTCCTTTGTGCGGCGAGGCCGCGCGTACCAGATCACCCCAAGCGCGGGCGGAGCGCGAAGGACACTGAAACATGTTTTCGAACGCTTCTTTCACGTTCCCTGCCGCGCCATAGGGCAAGCCGGCGATAATCGCGCCGCCCGCGAAAACCTCAGGATAGGTTGCGAGCATGACGGAGGTCATCGCGCCTCCGGCTGAGAGCCCCGTGACGAACACGCGCTTCGGGTCGACCTGCCGATTCGATACCATCCTTTCGATCATCTGGCGGATGGAGAGGGCCTCACCGCGCCCTCGTTCCGTATCTGCCGGCTCGAACCAGTTGAAACAACCATTCGGATTGTTCGCCCGCTGCTGCTCGGGAAGAAGGAGAGCAAAGCCGAAGCGTTCGGCGAGCGTCGACCATCCTGCGCCACGATCATAGGAGCTTGCAGTCTGCGTGCAGCCGTGAAGAACGACAACCAGGGGGAGCTCTGACGAGGCCTGCTCCGGCAGGTATGTGAGCATGCGCAAGGCGCCCGGATTGGAGCCAAAGTCGCGGACTTCTGAAAGGTGGCTCGAGGTAGAACCGCTGTCCGCGGCCGCCCTGGCCAGTTGTGCCCCCGCTTGCATCAGCTTCTCCCAATTCCGGCGCTGCTTCAGGTACCCGCGCAAGGTCTTTGGTATGTTGAGCACCGGTCACTCCTTCTCAGGTGGTCCGGACATAACGGCGAGACAGCAAAATGGTTGCTGCATTGCAGCAATTCAAGACGCGCCATGCATGAGGGCAAATTCTAGGCAGCCCGGCGTCCTTTTCGGCACGCGAGCCGGTGTGGCCCAAGCGGAAGAACTTCTCGGAAAAAGTTATCGGGGCCGCGGGCGCGGCCGGCTCAAGTCAATCCGCAGTAACCCCGGACACTCAAGCCTGCGCAGAATGGTGTAAAGAACGCGTCACCAATGCAGACTGTCGGCGCGAGATGCGGCGCGCTGCGTTTGCGCGCGGCGTCTGCACGTCAACGACAGCTCACGCGAGCATCATGCGGCGGGCAACTCGACCGCGGTATTTTGCGTTTCGAGGGTGTCATAGACGCTGACCTGAACCACGGGATGGCTCTTCTTGATTGCAAGCCCTGCGGTTCTAGCGCCCTCCATGGTGGCGTACGAGCCCTTCGTCTGGCGATCCACTTGAAGCAAGAACCGGCCAGTCTCTGCCTGCTTGCGCTGTGAGACCTGCTCCGGCACGGCTTCGCCCGCGTCTTGTTCAGGCATCCTCATCTGTTCACGCATCTTGATTTGGCGCGGCGCCATTCGACTCTCCTTGTGGGTGGGATGGCTTCACTTTAGGCTTTCCGGGAAGAGAATGCGACCCCAAGTGTTACGCGGAATGCTGCGCGAAAAGGCAGGGCGCGACTGAGGGGGCCTGCAGCTCGACGAAAATTCCAAATCGTCAGGTGCTATCTAAGTTAGTTCACGCGCCATCACATCAGCTCTTTTTCGCAAACGGAGTGCCGCCTGGCTTGCTTTGGCCCTGCGCCGCCTTGTAGGCCGAGACGGACTTGGTCTGGTTTTTGTCTGCCTTCGGTTTCTTCTTTTCCTTGTTGCTCTTTTGAGCTTTCGACATGGTGATCCTCCTTGCCCGAAGCGGGAACGCTCGGCGTGGGCGTCTCGACCATTTCTAGGCGACGCCTTCTGCGGCGGAAAGGCCCCGCTCGCAAGAATCCTGGGGCCATGCGCATTGCTGAGGAGTCATGGCTCGGATGAGGAAAGGCTTAGTCCTGCGCGTCCCGTGATTAATGGCCGATCCGCCTACTGCTTGGTGGAGCCCAGAGTTGTGGGTGCCTCCGCGACGCAGAGGCACCCGGTACTTCTAACCACGGGCAATCACATTCCGCGGCGTTCAGCAGTTTCCACGTCAGCGCGCGAGCAGCACCAGCAGGATGATGATGGGAATAGGGATGCCGAGCAGCCACAGCAAGATTGGCATAGCTATCTCTCCTTCACAGTTTGCGTGGCGTAAGGCGGCGGTCGGTCCATGTGCCGTCGCGGAGTTGACCGCCTTCCACGGCGGCGAGGCTTGCCGCAAACGCACCGAAGAGAAGTGCTGCAGTCATCCAGAAGGCGAGCTTGGCAGCAGCCCTTCTGGCGCGATCGGCCGCAGCCTTCGCCTCTGTGATCACATCGTTGACCCTTTTCTCGGCGTCCGCCTGGCTCATGCCGGTTTGCGCCGAGACCACCCGGGCAACGTAGGTTCGGTCGGCGGCGGAGATATCGCTGTTCTCCTTGAAGCTGGACGTCCACAGCCGCAAAACCTCGGCGCGTGCAGTCTCGTTATTTCCAGCCGGTGCCGCGGGGTTTGCAGCCGCGCCAGGAGCTGCGGCCGGCTGGTCAGTCCGGAACAAGCGGTCCACGGAAAGTTGTGACGGGCTCACGGAGGACGCAGCTTGCGCCGCAGCTGGCGCAACTCCAGAGGCAGCCCCACCAAGAACGTGGGTGATAGCAGCTCCTAACAGGGTCGCGCTGAGCAGAACGGAGAACGCCCAGGCGACGAGCCCATGAGCCGTGTCGCGGAAGAACACCTCATTGTTGTGGATGCCGGTCCACTTCGTGCGCAGGCGGGCGGCCAGGTATCCACCAACAGCGGAGGACATCACTGCAACAATCACGAGGTAGATGCCCGCCGCGGTTTTGAATGTGGAGCCGGAGACTCCGGAATCAGCCCAGGGCGATACCGACGAAAGTCCCAAGCCTGCCCCAAGGGCGAAGAGTGCGAGTGAAACGGCACATGTGACGACCGCCCCAGCGGCAATGCTTGCCCACGACACTCCCGATAGCATTTCCGTCCACGTCGAGCCTTCAGTCCGAACGGAGGTTTCCAAGATCCTCTCCTCTGGCAGGTTCCACTTAGGCGTGGAGGTAAATTCGTCGAGGAGCAAAAGTTCCATAGCTGCAAGGAGGATTGGTTAACAGGACGATGGCGCCGATCAAAGGAGGCGATGTGTCGGGGGAAGCAGTGTGGTCGGCCCAGGGTGACGCATGAACCCTGAGCGCCTGCGTGGCGCCGGTAGTCAAAGCGCATGCCCGCCGCCGGACAGCCGTCCGAGAAGTAAGTTCCCGGCAGTACTGTTCTAAGTGTCCATTAAAGCATACATAAGTGGGGTTGCGACGAAGGTGAGCAACCAAGCACACGCCGTGGGTCTCTCCCACGCTATGTCATTCAAGCGGGCAGATTAGATGCGCAAAGTTGATGGTACCGCAGAGCTGGCATTGTTCGACTACAACACAGAGGCCGAGCTATTTTCGACCGGACGCAGGAACTCCAGGCGATCGGCATTGGGCTACAAACGGTTCGCGCGAGCTGCGGATGCCATCCAGTTTGCCATCGAGGAGCTTCCTTCGGAGCTCCTGGTCGGGACCTACCTCGAAGTGAACGGAACGAGGTATAGCGGCAACGAGATCCACCATTTGTACGAGAGCCCAGAGTACCCGCTGGCTCGTGCGGCCCACGCGCTTAAATGAACGCACGCTCGCCCGTCGTGTGGCGCTTCAGAAGTCCGCATCAGTCTTGCCGCAAGCCGAACTGGAGCGAAATGCGCGCATGACCGACAAGGCCGTGGATCTTGACCAGCATCGCGGAATGGCCGCGCAGAAAGCAACAGACCTGCGTCGCCTTCTCGCAGAGGTTGCCGCCAACGAACAGGCGTTACGCACGACCCAAGAAGAGCTCGAGGCACAGCTGATCGCGGCCCCGGCCTCCAACTGGCAGGAGGCTGCGGACAAGGTGCGTTATTTGCTCTCGGTGCTTGCGGCGACCCCGAGCGGACAGGACCCGCGCCGGAAGATGCTGATTCAGGCTGTTCTTGATGATTTCGACCGACTAGCCGAAGCCCCGTAGAGAGCGGACATCCGGTCCGCCCTGGCACTAGCGGTGCGCGGGTCTGCTGCGAGCCGCTTTCGCACACGGATGCGAGCTGTGGAATCCCGCTAGTTAGCGCGCGGGCTTGATCGGCACACGCCTATGGCGGAAAGAAACTGCCAGCAGGCCGCATCAGCCTGAGCTCCCGCAATTCCCGGAATGCTGTGCAACAGCTGTTCTACGGTGTGCAGCGGAGGCAAGTTGACGGAAAGCCCCCGGTCCCGCAGCTCATCGTAACGCGCTATCTCTTCGAGCTCAGGGAAGGGGAGCTGGTTGATGCGATCGGATTCTTCGCGCTCCTCGGTATCGAGGCCGTCAAATCCGTGAACGAGCCGAGCGTCGCTGGAGACAACGTAACGATGCGGGATCGCGTTGCAGAGCTCGTCCTGGGTACCTAGAATGCAGACCACAAAGAAATGCTCGCCGGCTTCAACGCCGGCAAGCGATGGTGGCTGCTCCTGGTCGAAGCCGCGAAACCGGACCCAATCGCACCAGGGTAATTCAGTCCATGCTCGCTGGCGTTCAACCCACTGGAGGACGACCGTCTTCTCGGGAATCTTTTTGATGGCCGCCCTCAGTTGCTTGATGGGCGATCGCGGATGCGATCGCCCGTTTAGCGAAAAGGCCTTCTGCCTTGGCGGCGGGCCGGTGAGGCTCATCCGACCTTCAGATTCTCCGCCGACTCCTTGCCGCGATTGCTGACGATCTCGTATTGCACGGATTGTCCTTCATTGAGCGTGCTCAGGCCAGCGCGTTCGACGGCAGAGATGTGCACGAACACGTCCTTGCCCCCGCCTTGCGGCTGAATAAAGCCATACCCCTTTGTGGGATTAAACCATTTAACCGTTCCTGTCGGCATTGCCGTCTCCTGAACTAGTGTGGTCTCCGGAAACCGGGTTGCGGTCCCATTTAGTCCGAGTTGTTGGAGATGTCTTGAGCGCAACCCGAACGGGAGCTTAGCAAGGCAGACCAAAAACTTGGCGCGGAACTGTATGAGCCAGCCACCCGCTGGTCAATATCCGGCTGGGCGCTGTTTCCGAGTTGTTCAGCAGCTTTGCGCCCTTCGGGCAGGTAGGGGCGGGGGCTTCCGGCTTGCCGGGAGCGCTCACTCCCGGGAACTCAACTTCTCGGGGCCGGTGTGCGCGTCGCTGCTGTACCGTGGTGTCGGATCAGTCAGGAGAGCCGCTCTTGGATGCCGAATGCATCCCCCCCTGCGGCCAAAAGTCAGGTAGCGAGCTTAGTGGCTTGCAGGCACGGGCAAACCGTGATCAGTGCACGTTCCACACAATTGCGGGGGCGACCTGCGGTTGGCAAAAGCCGCGACGCCGGAACGGACCCCTTGGACACCACGCCTGCTCCTCCATCGCCCTCCATTTACGCACGGAGCTGGGCGCAAACCCTCGCGCGTTATCGGGTCCCCAACCATGCTCGCAGCATCGTGGAGATCGTGATCACGCTCGGGCCGCTGGTGCTGCTTTGGGTGCTCGCCTGGGCGGCGTACCGTTTTGGGTACTGGTGGCTGACACTCCTGATCACGGTACCGACAGCTGGCTTTCTCGTACGGCTGTTCATGATCCAACACGACTGCAGTCACGGCGCCTTCTTCCGTCATCGCCAGGCGAATGACTGGGTCGGCCGCGTGATCGGCGTTCTCACCCTCACTCCCTACGATTTCTGGCGCCGGGCCCACGCCGTGCATCATGCGAGCTCCGGCAATCTCGACCAGCGCGGCCTCGGTGACATCAATACGCTCACAGTGAGCGAATATCTCAGCCGCTCGCGCTGGGGGCGGTTTTGCTACCGGCTTTATCGTCATCCAATCGTATTGTTCGGTATCGGGCCGGCGTATCTGTTCATCGTCCAGCAGCGCCTGCCGGTCGGGTTGTTGCGCGCCGGCGCGCATTCCTGGCTGAGCACCATGGCCACCAATCTCGCGATTGCGGTGATCGTCGCACTTCTGATCTGGCTCGTGGGTGTAGGCCCCTTCCTCGTTGTGCACCTCCCCGTGACGCTGATTTCCGGCTCCATCGGCGTCTGGCTGTTCTATGTACAACACCAGTTCGACCCGACGTTTTGGGCGCGCGAGAAGGAGTGGAACTTCCATGAGGCGGCGCTCATCGGCAGCTCGTACTACGACCTGCCGGGCGTTCTGCGCTGGTTCACCGCCAACATCGGTATGCATCACGTGCATCACCTGTGCAGCCGCATTCCTTACTATCGGCTGCCGATGGCGCTGCACGCCGTGCCCGAGCTCCGCGGCGTGAGTCGGTTGACCATGCTGCAGAGCTTTCGCTGCGTCACCCTCGCTCTGTGGGACGAACGGCAGTCCCGACTGGTTTCCTTTGCAGCTTTGCGCGAAATAAAGTGACCGCGTAGGGCGGATTAGCGGGGAAGCGTAATCCGCCACTTACTACACGGATCGAGCGGCGGGTGTGGCCCAAGAGCGCGCCTAGCCCGCCCCACGGCTTACTAGCAGTCTTAGTTGACGAGTGCCAAGAAGAAGAGTACTCGTCCTGCTTCCGGAAAAGTTGCCGCCGACTTTCGGCTGCTGCCCAGCAGCCCTCGTGCGCCCGGAGATGCAAACGCAACACTTAGGAGAATGCTTATGAAGTTTCGTCCGCTCCACGACCGCGTCGTGGTCCAGCGCATCGATGCCGAATCGAAGAGTGCCGGCGGGATCATCATTCCCGACACGGCGAAGGAAAAGCCCTCGGAAGGCGAGATCATTGCGGTCGGTCCCGGCGGCCGCGACGAGAACGGCAAGCTGATCCCGATTGAGCTGAACACTGGCGATCGCGTGCTGTTTGGAAAATGGTCTGGCACCGAAGTCAAGCTCGATGGCGTCGATTACCTCATCATGAAGGAGAGCGACATCATGGGCGTGATCGAGCAGTCGGTCGCCCGCAAGAAGGCCGCGTAAGCGCTGTTGCATCCTCATTAACGGAGAAGAAAAATGGCTGCCAAAGACGTAAAATTTTCAGTCGACGCGCGCGATCGCATGTTACGCGGCGTGGATATCCTCACCAACGCAGTGCGGGTGACGCTTGGCCCCAAGGGCCGCAATGTCGTGCTCGACAAATCGTTCGGCGCACCGCGCATCACCAAGGACGGCGTTACCGTCGCCAAGGAGATCGAGCTCGAGGACAAGTTCGAGAACATGGGCGCGCAGATGGTGCGTGAGGTTGCCTCGAAGTCCTCCGACTTCGCTGGTGACGGTACGACGACCGCAACGGTGCTTGCCCAAGCCATTGTCCGAGAAGGGTCGAAGGCGGTTGCTGCCGGTATGAATCCGATGGATCTCAAACGCGGCATCGACCTCGCGGTCGAGGCGATCGTGCAGGACCTGCAGAAGAATTCCAAGAACGTGACCTCCAACCAGGAAATCGCGCAGGTCGGTACCATCTCGGCCAATGGCGATACCGAAATCGGCCAATTCCTCGCCGAGGCCATGAAGAAGGTCGGCAACGAGGGCGTGATTACGGTCGAGGAAGCCAAATCCTTGGAGACCGAGCTCGAGGTGGTCGAGGGAATGCAGTTCGACCGCGGCTACATCTCGCCCTACTTCATCACCAATGCCGACAAGATGCGCGTCGAGATGGATGACGCCTACCTCTTGATCTACGAAAAGAAGCTCTCCGGCCTGCAAGAGCTCCTGCCGCTGCTCGAAGCGGTTGTCCAGACCTCGAAGCCGCTCGTTATCATCGCCGAGGATGTCGAGGGAGAGGCCCTTGCAACACTCGTCGTCAACAAGCTGCGTGGCGGCCTGAAGGTTGCGGCGGTGAAAGCTCCGGGATTCGGTGATCGCCGCAAGGCCATGCTCGAGGACATCGCCATTCTCACGGGCGCGCAAGCGATTTCGGAAGATCTCGGCATCAAGCTCGACAAGGTGACGGTGAGCATGCTCGGCCGTGCCAAGAAGGTCATGATCGAGAAGGAAAACACCACCATTGTCAGCGGCGCTGGCAAGAAGCCGGACATCGAAGCACGTATCAAGCAGATCAAGGCGCAGATCGAGGAGACCACCTCGGACTACGACAAGGAGAAGCTGCAGGAGCGCCTGGCAAAGCTGGCAGGCGGCGTGGCTGTCATCCGGGTCGGCGGTGCGACGGAGACCGAGGTGAAGGAGCGCAAGGACCGCGTCGACGACGCGATGCATGCAACCCGCGCGGCAGTCGAGGAAGGCATTCTGCCGGGTGGTGGGGTAGCTTTGCTGCGCGCGGGCGAGGCGCTCAAGAAGCTGCGCGTTGCGAATGATGACCAGAAGACCGGCGTCGAGATCGTTCGCAAGGCGATCAGCTGGCCGGCCCGTCAGATCGCAATCAACGCGGGCGAGGACGGCTCCGTCATCGTCGGTAAGATCCTGGAGAAGGATCAGTATGCCTACGGCTATGACGCTCAGAACGGCGAATACGTGAACATGCTGAGCAAGGGCATCATCGATCCGACCAAGGTCGTGCGTTCGGCTCTGCAAAATGCGGCGTCGATCGCCGGACTGCTCGTCACCACGGAAGCGATGATTGCGGAGGCGCCGAAGAAACAGGGCTCCGCTCCAGCAATGCCGGGCGGCGGCATGGGCGGAATGGATTACTGATCCAGCTGCTGAAAGAAATGATCAAGGCCCGGGAGTTTCCCGGGCCTTTTTCGTGTGTGCTGCGCGCCAAGCGCAGCTTGCCTACTTGATTTGCTGCCGCTTATTCTCTCACCGCCATAAAGGAACATTAGCGCGTCCGCTCATGGCGCTCTAACATCTGTGTGGCCGCGAGCGGTCCGGAGCGAAGTCTGCCGGGATGCTTGTGACTGAGAAGATGCAGCTTGGGTGCAGCCAAGTGCACCCACACAGGGCGGCATGAAAAGCGAATCGTTTCCACTGCGTTGGATTGCGGTCGTCATCAGCATCTTCGTGGTCGCGACCGCTCTCGCCACGTTCGGGGTCCTTTCGACACTCCCGCCGCGTACCATTGTGATGGCGACTGGACCGGAAGGTGGTGCCTATAACGAGGTTGGAAAGAAGTACCAAGCAGCTCTCGCGTCCGAGGGTGTGAGCGTGCGGCTCATGACCACCACGGGGGCATTGGAAAATCTTGGGCTGTTACGCGACCCGCGATCCGGCGTTTCTGTCGCCCTTCTGCAGGGCGGCACGATCGATCGCGTTGATGAGCCTGACCTCCAGTCGCTCGGAACGCTGTTCTACGAGCCGCTTTGGGTCTTCTACCGTCGCGGGCTCCCGAATCTTGGTTCGGCGGTGACCTTCGAGGGGCTGGAGGGTCGAATCGTATCGCTCGGACCTGAGGGCAGCGGCGGCCGCATGCTCTCGCTCGAGCTGCTCCGACGCAATGCGGCCGAGCACCTTCCGTCCCAGCTGCTTTCGCTTCCGCCCCAAGAAGCCGCTGATCAGCTCGTGCGCGGCGACATCGATGCCGCCTTCGTCTCGATGGCGTGGGATGGGCCTGCCGTGCAGCAGCTGATCGCCAACGAGAACATTGAGCTTTCCAGCTTTGCGCGTGTCGATGCTTATGTGGCGCTGTTTCCTTTCCTGAGCAAAGTTGTCGTTCCGGCGGGTGTCGGGAACCTGGCGAAACAGCGTCCGCCGTCAGATGTGACTTTGCTGGCGCCGAAGGCGAGTCTCTCGATCCGCAAGGATTTGCATTCGGCGGTTCAGTATCTCCTGCTGAATGCCGCTATGCAGATTCATTCTGGTGCGGGCATCTTTCAACGCGCCAGCGAATTCCCGGCGGCCGAGGTCGTCGACCTCCCGCTCAGCAGCGAAGCAGCGCAATTTTATAAATCGGGCTCGCCCTTTCTGCACAATCAGCTTCCGTTCTGGATGGCGTCGATGTTCGGACGGCTGCTGGTAATAACGATTCCTCTGATCGCGATCGTCTATCCAATGGTGCGCTACGTTCCTGCCCTCTACAACTTCTTCATGCGGGCGAAGGTCGCGCGTCTTTATGGTGAGCTACGGTTTTTGGAGGACGAGATCGAAGGCGATGCTGGCAGCAGCGGTCTGCGCGCTCGCCTCGACGAGTTGGAACGACAGGCGAGCAAGCTCAGATTGCCGATGCGCTATGCAAGTATGATGTATCTCCTACGCGACCATATCGCTTTGGTACGCGAGCGCCTCAAGCGACCGTAATCCCGCAGCAATGGCCGCGGGCACAAGGGCCAAAGACGCTCGCTGCGAGTGACCAATTGTCCGGCATTGGGAGCGCGCTGCGGCTCTGGTGAACGCACTTTCAATCTTCGGGCCTATGCCTCGAACCAAAACGGAAAGTACAGCACCGAAATGCATGGCCAGGCGCCCCCGCCGGAGCCGATAAAGAACCCCAAGATCGAGGTGCAAGGCGTGTCGAAGCACTTTGATCAGGCGGGCAGCGAGATAGAGGCACTGGCCGCTTTGGATCTTAGCGTGAGTGAAGGCGAGTTCGTGTCGGTTGTTGGCCCAAGCGGATGTGGGAAGAGCACGCTGCTTTACATGCTTGGCGGCTTCATCTCGCCGAGCCGAGGCCGAATGCTCGTCGATGGTCGGCCGGTCACCGGACCCGGTGTTGATCGCGGGGTCGTGTTCCAGGAATACGCACTCTTCCCCTGGCTGACAGTGTTCGACAACATCGCCTATGGATTGCGCGAAGCGCGCTTGCCCGAAGCTCAAGTCCGCGCCACCACCGAGCGCTACATCGACCTGATCGGGTTATCCGGCTTTGAGCGACGCTTCCCCCGTGAGCTGTCGGGCGGCATGAAGCAGCGTGTTGCGCTGGCGCGCACGTTTGCCTACGAGCCGAGCATCCTGTTGCTCGACGAGCCATTCGGCGCTCTGGACGCGCAGACCCGCGAGATCATGCAGGACGAGTTGTTGCGCTTGTGGCGAACCACCCAGAAGAGCGTCATCATGGTCACGCATGATGTGAGCGAGGCTGTCTACCTCTCCAATCGCGTCTGTGTGATGTCGCAGCGGCCGGGGCGGATTGTGCGTGAGTTCGCGATTGATCTCGACCATACGGTCACTCGCGAGGAAATGGTGCTTTCGGGCTCCTATACCGCGCTGCGCAATGCGGTCTGGCTCGCCGTCCGCCAGCAGGTCACGCTTGGCTCCTCCGCAGGCACGTGAGCCGCGTGGGTACAGTGCTCCAGCAGGGCAGCCGGCTGCTTCCCTTTTTGCTTTTTCTCGCCGGGTGGCAAGCCGCCGCCAAATCAGGCCTGATAGAGGCGTCCTTCTTCCCTTCGGTCGGCGCGATTGCACATGCATTGGCTGATCTCGGCGCCAGCAAGTCGTTCTATTCCGAGCTTGCAGTAACTTTCGCAAGAAGCTTAGGTGGCTTGCTTCTCGGTGCGATTGTCGGGATTCCGATCGGCACCGGCATGGCGGTATCGCCGCGGATCGAGGGATTTTTCGGACCCTTGGTCAAGGCTACGTATTCGCTACCGAAGACGGCGCTAATCCCGTTACTGATTTTATGGCTTGGCATCGGCACGGCGACCAACGTCGTCGCGGTTATGTTGTCGACCCTGCTGCCTTTTGTCATTTACACCTATCATGGCATCTCCGGTGTCCCGAAGATCCTGGTCTGGAGCGCGCGGGCCATGGGTGTGACGCAGCGGCGCCTCCTCTGGCGGGTCCTGCTGCCGGGGGCGCAGCACGCGATTCTGACGGGGCTGCGCATCGCTCTTGGGTTTTCCTTCGTGATCGCGATCGCGGCCGAGATGATTGCAGCGCAGACCGGAATAGGAAAATTGATGTTCATTTACGGGGAGAGCGGTTCCTACGATTACATGTTTGCCGCAGTGCTTGCCATCATGCTGCTGGCTTACGCGGCCGACCAGGTCACCGTGGCATGCTCGAATTACCTGCTGCGTTGGGACGATGTGGAAAATCGGCTGGGCTGAAGCGATGCCGCTCATGCGGGGCTTAGCGGCCGCAGTCTGGCGCGCTTTGGGCAGCGCTTATCCATTGATCCTGGTCGCGTTGCTTTGGGAGGCCGTTGCGCGGATGGGATTGGTGCGACCAGTCTTCCTGCCGCCACTGACGGTGGTGATTGCGCAGTTCGCGCCTCTCACCGGCAGTGGTGAATTAATCACCCCGCTCTTGATCAGCCTCTACCGCACCGCTGCTGGCCTGGGGATCGCCATCTCCGTTGGCGTGGTCGTCGGTTTTTTGATGGCTCGCGTTGGCGCTATCCGATGGCTACTCGATCCGCTTGTAGGCTTCAGCTTCCCGGCTCCCAAAGTGGCGTTTCTTCCCGTGTTCATTCTGTGGTTCGGAATTGATCATCTCTCGAAGATCGCGCTGGTCGCGTTCACCTGCGTGTTTCCGTTCATCATTGCTGCTTTTGCGGGCGCCACAACCGTGCCAACAAGCCAGTTGTGGGCCGCCCGCGCCATGGGGACGAGCAGCGCTGGCTTGCTCCGGCGCGTGATCTTGCCGGCTTCGCTACCGTCGCTGATGAGCGGAGTGCGCGTCGGGGTTCCCTATGCTCTGGTCAGCACGTTCAGTGCCGAAATGATCGCCGGCGGGGGCGGGCTCGGCGGCGAAATGGTTTTGGCCCAGCGCTATTTCGAAACGCCGACAGTGTTCGTGTATCTCCTG
The DNA here is from genome assembly GCA_045811525.1 of Xanthobacteraceae bacterium. Lineage (GTDB taxonomy): Bacteria > Pseudomonadota > Alphaproteobacteria > Rhizobiales > Xanthobacteraceae > VAZQ01. The sequence goes on from JBJMTV010000004.1 coordinate 231,654, forward strand.
GTCATGCTAGCCGCAGGATATGTAATCGATGTGGGCCTGCTGCGGTGGCGTGCGCACATCCTGCGCTGGCACGAGGAGTAGCGCTTCGTCGACATTCCGCACACCTTTGCGCGCACCCGCATGCAGATCGCCCGAGGAGCGGAGCGACAATCGCGGACCAGTACACAGCGTGCATCATTCAAGGTGCAACTCCTGACTCGCGTCGGTCGCGATGATGACCTCGCACTTCAGGTCGCGCACGGCTTCGGCAGATATTGCAGCTTCACGTAATTCGCCGCATCGATTCTGCGGTCGATCAGGTTGTACTCGACCATGGCATCGATCGGCTTCTGCACCGCGGCCACTGAGACGCAGCCGTTGCGGTCGCGGTAATAGTCGCGCGAGGTGAGAAAGTAGGTATTGAGCACCTCTTTCGACATCTTCGTCAGACCGGCCGCGAGCTCCATTGCCTTCTCGCGATTCGCGGGGTCGTAATACCACCCGAGCCCCTGCACGAAATCGTCGAGAAACGCACGCAGTGCCTCAGGCTGCTCGCGAATAAATTTGTCGGTTGCGACCTGGAAAACGACCGAGGACGGACCCAATGTGTCGCCGCCGCTGAACAATGCGCGCAGATCGCCCTTCGCCGCCTCAGCCGGCATGAACGGAATGACCAGCACGCCGCAGTCCACTCGGCCTTCTCTGAGAGCGGCCGCGATGTTGGGGAAGGTCACCTCGACAATCTGGACGTCACGCCGGGGATCGAGGTTGGCCTTCTTCAATGCCACACGAAGCACCAGATCGACGGCAGAGCCGTACGCGTTGATCGCCACCTTACGGCCCTTGAGATCCGCAATGGTTTTAATCGGCGAGTCTTTCAAAACAAAGAATGTGTTCGATGCGAAACCGGCATGCCCGTCCTGGTAGATGTCAGAGATGATGCTGATGCCGCCGGGAACGGCATCCTTGGCCGTGGCGGCGGCGAAGGCCGGCGACGACAACGCGGCGAGGTCCACCTGACCGGCCGCCAGCAGTTGCGCCGCTTCGGGTGAGCCACGCGTGAAAGTCATCTCGAGCGTATACGCTTTCCCGTACTGGCTGAGCACATTGGATTTAAGATAGTCCAGCCATATCAATGTCTCCATTTCGTTCGGACCGATGCCGCCTCCGGTTGCATAACGGATGCTCACCGGAGCCGAGCGGGCCGGCATGGACCAGGTGCTTGCGCTGGAAGCACCCAAAGCGACGGCGCCGGTCTGAAGAAGGGCTCGCCTGGAAATCACATTGCCCCGTTTTGAACAGCTCTCGGTCATCGCGGCAGTGCCTCCTGATCTGGGTCGGGTTGGTGTCGACAGCCTTGCGCGCCTCAACATTAGCGCGCATGGCGAAGAGAGTCACAGACATGTGAAGGGGGTCTCATGACCACTAAGCGAATCCAGCCAGAAGGTTTATTCCAGCGCGCACTGAAGGGGCACACCCTCTATTCGCACGTGGTCATCGCTTCGGGAAAGTCGCTCGTCTTTATCGCCGGTCAGTTGGCGCGCGACCGAAATGGCGGTATTGTCGGCGTGGGCGAGATGGGGACACAGATCAGGCAGGTTGGCGAAAACCTCCGCATTGCGCTTGCGGCCGCCGGCGTCACCGTCGACGACCTCGTTAAAACGACGACCTACGTGACCGACATTGATGAGTTTTTCAAATATCCCGAAATCCGCTCCGAAGTATTCGGTCAGAACCTTCCAACCAGCACGACCGTGGAAGTGCGCAGACTCTCCCATCCCGATTTGATGGTGGAGATCGAGGCACTAGCCATAGTGCCGTGAAGCCTAATCCGCGGGGCTGCTCAGCCGTGACGGATGAATTCATCCAGCGTCTGCGCAGAGGGCAACGCAAAGCCTGATTGCGGGATACGGCTTACGATTGGGACGCCGAGGCGCTTCAACTTGACGGCCATTTCGGCGGCCTTGATGACCACCGTGATGCCATTGACGATCGGAGCGCCAGCCACGTTCGCGTCCGGCTCTTTGCCGAACAGCATCATTGGAATTCCGCCAGTCGGTACGATGACGTCAGCCCCAGCCTCGATCAGGTGACGCGCCTCACTCTCGAAGAGGGACCGGAGCTTGGCCTTTTTTGCAGGCTCCGCGAAAGCTTCCATGTAATCATTGATACTGGCGTCCATGGCTCGCATTCCAGCGATCCGTTGTTGCAGGCCATAGCGGCGGATCTCCTCATCATGGGTCGGTATGAAGGCCGGGTTGATGGCCAGCAGCCCGAGCTTGCGGCCCATTGTGCAGGCGTGGAGCAAGGTCGCTTCGCCCAGACCAAGCACTGGAATTTTCACCGCGGCTCTGGCCTCGTAGAGACCGACGTCCTGAAAGTGGTTCATGAAGAACGCGTCATATCCTTGGCGTTCCGCCTCGATCGCGCCTCGGATCACCTCGCGCGAGAAGCGGAATTCGGACAACGCATGCACCGTTGTCACTGAGGGGGTCATGGTCGTGAACTTGACCTCAAAATCGGGGTCGGTGCAGGCGGCGATGTGCGGCAGCAGCGCCGCAAGGTAGTTGCGGTGGCCAATCTGATCAGTAGCCCCTTGCGCCCAGATCCGGTGTCTCTTCGTTGCTTCCAACTTGCCCTCTCCTCGCTGGTCCATGATTTCGTCTCGGTGCCTGGCGGGCGCGAATGTCCATGCTCCGGGAACCGGGAGCCGTCCTTGCATACGTGCTGAGCTAAGGGGGCATCGCGTGCCTGCGGTCAAGGCTAGTACAAAGGCGCGTGCCTCGCCGCGCATGCCTGGCTCCCGCCCTTGACGGGGCGGCGCTGGCCTGTTTGCGGTGCGACGGGTATCACTGGCCTTCGGATGTATTGAAGGTCGCCAGATGAAACTGACAGTTGCCGGCGTTCGCAGCGTGGAAATCGAGATGGCGGACCCGAGGAGTGCGGTCACCTTCTTCCGGGACATCTGGTCTCTGACGGAGGTGGATAGCCGTGGCGGCTCAACCTGGTTCCGCGCGACCGGCAAATACCATCACGTGCTTGCCATTCACCAGGCCGAGACTGCGGCAGGAATGCATCGGATCGTATTCGACGCTGCCAATAAGAGTGTCGTCGATGCTCTTCAGGAAAAAGTGGCAGCAGCGGGCTGCAAATCAGAAACTCCCCACGAGATCAAGTCGGCCGGAGGCGGCTACGGGTTTGGCTTCACCGATGTCGAAGGCCGTAATCTCGGGATCATCTGTGACGCGCGTGATCACGGCGACAGCGGAGACATTCGCGACCGTCCACGCAAGATCGCGCACGTTAACATCAACGCCGCACAGCTTGAGAGAACGAACACGTTTCTGGTCGATGTGCTCGGCTTCCGCTTGGTCGATCACAGCGGGCTGCTGCACTTTTTCCACTGCGACAATCCAGATCATTCATCCATTGTCACGGGGCAAACCAGAACGCCGACGCTCAATCACGTGTCGTTCGAAATGCCGGATCTCGACTCCTGCATGCGGGGTGGTGGCCGCATGCGCGATGCCGGCTATCCCATCGAATGGGGGCCGGGCCGACATGGTGCAGGCAACAACGTGTTTTGCTATTTTGCCGGTCCGGAGGAATTTCCGATCGAGTATACCGCGGAGGTCATGCAGATTGATGACAACTACCAATTCCATGGGCCCGAATACTGGAAATGGCCGCCCGGGCGTCTCGATCAGTGGGGGATCACACCGCCGCATACGCCCCGCTGGAAACGCATTCAGGATCTCTTTCTATTTCGGCCCGGGCAGTACCAGATCACGTAGCTTCGTGCGCGCTGGGGTGTCGCCGGCCTGCATGCCACTCCAGGGTTGTCCATATCCGATCGCCAAAAGGCACCCGACCTGACGCCGCTGGCAACGTCAGCGGCGTTCGCCATCCTGGCGTTCGCGATCATTGTGGCTTGAGGCCCGCAGCATTCACGATCTTTGCCATGCGCTCAGCCTCGCGCGCGAGCGCCGCTGCGTATTCGGCGGGGCCGGAGCCAACAGGCTCGCTCCCGGAAATCGCAAATTGCCGGATGATCTCAGGCTCCTTCACGATTGCCGCAATCTCCCCAGCAATTTTTTCCACCACTGCAGGCGAGGTGCCGACACGCGCCAAGATTCCTTGGATGACTGCAAGGTCCAGGCCGGGAGCAAATTCCGCGACCGAGGGAATGTCGGGCTCTTGCGGAGAACGTTGTCCGCCGTTCGTTGCGAGCACCTTCACCTTTTTGGTCTCGACGGCCGAGCGCAGCCCCGCGTAGGCGGCAAACACAAGATCGATGTGCCCCCCGAGCAGCGCGCCGATCGTTTCTCCCGATCCCTTGTAAGGGATGTGGTTCATCTGCAGGCCAAGCGCGGCGTTGAGTGCCTCCATCGAAAGATGATGGAAGCTTCCGACACCGATCGATCCGTAGTTTAGCTTTCCTGGATTAGCTTTGGCGTAATCGATCAACCCCTTCATGTTGGCCACAGGCACGTTTGCATTGGTAGCGAGAAACAGCGGAGCCCGCGCAATGAAGGCCACAGGGAGCACCTCCTTCGGGTCGTAAGGAAGTTTTGTGTAAAGCAGCGGATTGATCGAAAGAATCGCGCCATCGGTGACCAGGAATGTGTATCCGTCTGCCGGAGCGCTCGTCATTGCCGCGGTGCCGATGCCTGAGCTGGCGCCCGACCGGTTCTCAATCACGACGGGCTGCCCAAGCCGTTCTTGCAGGCGCTGGCCGACGATGCGGGTGAGCGTATCCGGCAGGCCGCCGGGCGGATTGGGGACAATGATCTTGATGGTCTGGGTTGGATACGTCGTCTGCGCATGAGTGTATGGCGCGGCCAGGCACGTGACGAGAGCAACAGCTGCCAACGATGTCCGCCTAGAAATTCCCATTTGGGTTTCATCCTTCTTGAGCTGCAGGGGTCATTGGCTCCCGGGTATAAAGTTGGCCCTTGCTGCAACAGAGCGTTGTGCGAGCATTGAGCCTCGCCTCCCTTGTTGCAACAGGTCAAGCTCGCCGATAATGGCCGGGCTGGTGGAGCGGCCCGGGCCACATCAGACCCAGTTGAGGCGCTCGAGAATGGCCTTGCCCATTACCCAGTCTTTGTCCTGTTCGGACAGAAACGGCAGCTCCTGCGTGAAGTGGGTGATGCGCTGCCTATAGGTTGCTTTGTCGAAACCATTCGTCATATCCGTCCCCCAATAGCATCGCCTCGGACCGTAAGCCTCGAACACTTGCTTGATGTAGGGCGCGAAATCGCCGAAGGGGTACGGCTGCGAAGAGTTGTTAGGGGCGGCGGAGAGTTTCACCGAAACGTTCGGATATCTAGCAAGCGCGGCGGTCTGATTGATGGCATCGGCGAGCCGGCCTTCTTTGATCGTCTCCCCGGCGACACCCATATGGTCGGCAATCAGCTGCAGCCTCGGGTGACGTTCAGCCACAGGCGCGAGTTGTGCGTTGTGCCCGGCGGTGAGAAACATGACCGGCAAACCTGCTTTTTCGGCCTCCGGCCAGAACCAGTCCGCCGTCCCGTCCGTCAACCAGGCCTGTGCTGTACCGAGGAAGGTCAATCGCACGCCGAGCATGCCGGGCTGCTCTTTCCATTTGGCAAGGAGCGCCGCGGTCTCTGGATTCTTCAAAGGAATGCGACCCATCACAGCGAAACGCTTGGGATAGCGTCTGGCAGCCTCAAGAGCATAGTCGTTGCGATCTCCCGGCCATGAGGGCGGCACGATCACAGCACGATCGACCCCGGCCTCGTCCATCATTGGGAGAAGCTTCTCGATGGTAAACGGCTCGGGCATTTGCGGCTTTGCGCCGGGAACCCATTTCCAGCTGTCCGACTCCGCCTTCCAAAGATGCACTTGTGCATCGACAATGGTGCGTTTGGCGGGTTGCGCCGTGACATTTCCGGAGGAAGCCAAACCCGCACCGAGGATGGCCGCTGAACCGAGTAATCGGCGTCGTGACAACATGTGATTTCCTCTTACTCGGTCTGCTCCCCTCCCCCTGGTGGGGAGGGGTTGGGGGTGGGGGTAATGCGAGTGCAGGCAGAATGTTAGTTAGAACGCCGTCGAGGTTCGTGAGCGCGTCATTGTTACCGTAACGCAGAACACGATATCCTTGCGCTTCGATCGCCCGACCGCCACCCCCACCCCCGGCCCCTCCCCACAAGGGGGAGGGGAGCACACCGAGTGCTTGTCCCAAGTTCGACGAGCCGTGCGCTCACATTGCCGTGAGGAGCGCACCGAGCGGCGCTGCTCAAGAGCGCCGCGTCGGCATGGCGAACGACTGGTCGTTCTCAGTGAACGCCGGCGGGCGTTGAGGTCAGGTCAAAGCGGTCGAGGGTCATCACCTTGTCCCAGGCAGCAACGAAGTCCTTCACAAACTTCTCATGCGAGTCCGTGCACCCATAGACGTCCGCAAACGCGCGCAGTTGCGAGTGCGACCCGAAGATCAGGTCGACGCGGGTCGCACTCCACTTGCGCTCCTTCGTCTTCCGGTCGCGTCCCTCGTAAACGTTGTCTGAGCCGGCGACCGCCTGCCATTCCGTACGCAGATCGAGCAGGTTGAGGAAGAAGTCGTTGCTCAATGTCTCGCGCCGCTTGGTGAACACGCCATGGTTCGAGTCTCCGCTCGCGCCAAGCACCCGCAAGCCACCAACGAGCACCGTCATCTCGGGCCCAGTCAGCCGGAGCAGCTGCGCCTTGTCGACCAAAGCCTCCTCCGGCTTCATGATGTGATCGTCGCGGTAGTAGTTGCGGAAACCATCAGCGATCGGTTCCAGTGGCGCGAATGACTCGACGTCGGTTTGATCCTGCGCAGCATCCATGCGGCCCGGTGTGAACGGCACCTTGATGTCCTGACCGGCTGCTTTCGCCGCCTTCTCGACCGCAGCGCAGCCGCCGAGAACGATGAGGTCTGCCATCGAGACTTTCTTGCCGCCGCTCGCCGCGCCGTTGAAGTCCTTCTGAATCGCTCCGAGCTTCTGCAGCACGCTCGCGAGTTGCTTTGGTTGGTTGGCCTCCCAGTCCTTCTGCGGGGCCAGCCGAATGCGCGCGCCGTTTGCTCCGCCGCGTTTGTCGGAGCCGCGGAACGTCGATGCGGAAGCCCACGCCGTGGACACCAGCTGGGACACGGAGAGTCCGCTCGCCAGGATTTTCGACTTCAGAGCTGCGGCGTCCTGCTCGCTGATCAGCGGATGGTTCACCGGTGGGATCGGATCTTGCCAGATCAGCGTCTCCTTGGGCACCAACGGCCCGAGATATCGCTGGATCGGCCCCATGTCGCGATGCGTCAGCTTGAACCACGCGCGAGCAAACGCGTCGGCGAACTGTTCCGGATGCTCGTAGAAGCGCCGCGAGATCTTTTCGTATGCCGGATCGAGCCGCAGCGACAGGTCCGTGGTCAGCATGGTCGGCACATGCTTCTTCGACTTGTCATGGGCATCCGGGACCGTGGCGGGGACGCCTTTCGCCTTCCACTGCCAGGCACCGGCCGGGCTCTTGGTCAGCTCCCATTCATTGTTGAACAGATTGTCAAAGAAGTGGTTGCTCCATTGCGTCGGCGTTTGCGACCAGGTGACCTCCGGGCCGCCCGTGATGGTGTCGGGCCCGAAGCCGGTGCCGTGCTTGCTCTTCCAGCCGAGGCCCTGATCCTCGATGGCGCTGCCTTCCGGCCCGGCTCCCATAAAAGACGGATCGCCGGCACCATGGGTCTTGCCGAAGGTATGCCCGCCCGCGATCAGCGCCACGGTTTCCTCGTCGTTCATGGCCATGCGGAAGAACGTTTCACGGATGTCCTTCGCCGCGGCGACCGGATCGGGCTTTCCGTTCGGGCCTTCCGGATTGACGTAGATCAGGCCCATCTGCACGGCGGCAAGCGGATTGCGCAGCTGCCGTTCGCCGCTGTAGCGCTCGTCTCCGAGCCAAGTCCCCTCGGGACCCCAGTAGAGCTCTTCCGCTTCCCAGACATCCGTGCGGCCGCCGCCGAAACCAAACGTCTTGAAGTCCATCGACTCGAGAGCGACGTTGCCGGCGAGGATCATCAGGTCGGCCCAGGAGAGCTTACGCCCATACTTCTGTTTGATAGGCCACAACAGCCGGCGGGCCTTGTCCAGGTTTGCGTTGTCGGGCCAGCTGTTGAGCGGTGCGAAACGCTGCTGGCCGGAACCGGCGCCGCCACGCCCATCGGCAATGCGGTAGGTCCCGGCGCTGTGCCATGCCATTCGAATCATCAGCGGGCCGTAGTGGCCAAAGTCCGCCGGCCACCAGTCCTGCGAGTCCGTCATCAGCGCACGCAGGTCCTTGATGACGGCGTGCAGGTCGAGCGCCTTGAACTCGCGGGCGTAATCGAAGGTCTTGCCCATTGGATCGGACAATGAGGAATTCTGATGGAGAGCTCCGATGTCCAGCTGGTCGGGCCACCAGTCGCGGTTCCTGTGTCCGCCCGCTCGGCCGGTGAACGGGCATTTGGTCGTATCATCCATCACATTCTCCTTCGCGTTTCGGCACAGATAACGCATGCCTGCGATCAGGTAAAGTTGACTTTAGTGATTGCTCCGATAAGTTCCTTTGATGGCGATCGAGATCACACTCAGGCAGCTTCGTTATTTCGATGCGCTGGCGGGTCAAGCTCATTTCGGACACGCGGCGGCGGCTTGCGGGATCTCGCAGCCTGCCCTTTCCATGCAGATCAAGGAGCTCGAGGCGACACTCGGGGCTGTGCTCATTGAGCGAGGCGCACGGCAAGCTCGCCTCACGAAGCTCGGCGAAGAGGCGGTCCCGCGGGTGCGCGACATCCTGCGCTCGGTCGAGGAGCTGGGAGATTTCGCCCGAGCGTCGCGCGACCGGCTTACCGGCCGGCTGCGCATCGGCATGATCCCGACTATTGCACCGTATCTATTGCCCGAGGTGGTCGGGAAGCTCACGCGCATGGATCCCACGATCGGCATTCATATCCGTGAGGCGCTGACCTCGAAGCTGATACACGAGCTGGGCGAAGGTCGACTGGACACCGCGATCGTCGCTCTGCCCGTCTCCGAGCCTTCTCTCACCGAGGTGCCCCTCTTTGCCGAAAGCTTCCTTCTCGTGCGACCCGCTCGCGATGAGGGAACCCCGGTGCCGAGTAGCGAGGCACTGCGCCACATGCCGTTACTCCTGCTGGAAGAGGGGCACTGCTTTCGCGATCAAGCGCTCTCATTCTGCAACATGCAATCGTCGCTGCGGCGCCAAGCCTTGGACGCGAGCTCGCTCTCTACACTTGTGCAAATGGTCAATGCCGGCATCGGCGTCACTTTGATCCCAGAAATGGCGGTATCGGTCGAGACGCGCTCCACGCCTGTCTCTGTCGCTCGCTTCGACGATCCCCAGCCGTCGCGAACGATCGGCATGATCTGGCGCAAGACAAGTCCTCTTGCTGGATTGCTCCTGCGGCTTTCCGAAGTCATCCGTCGCTCGACTGGAGCGGTGCGCGCGCAAGACAAGCGGCGGTCGTCCCGCGGCAAGCGGCACAGTGCACGAGACGCGCACGCACAGGTGGCCCGGAAGAGTGTCACGCGTCGGAAGAAGCGCCGGCGTTCCGCAGGAGCTGCAGGGGCCATCTGACCCCGCAGGGGTGCAAAGGTGCGGAGCACCATGCGCACCGAGCTGGCGCCCCAATGCCGATGGTGCGCACGTGGACGCCGCTGGTGCGCACGCCGCTACGCGGCTTTCGGCACCCCACGAGCAATCTTTCGCCGCAGTGCCAGCCGCTTGGCAGCTGAATTAGAACCACTGCAGATTAGAGCTACTCCATTGTGTTCGTTGAACTATTGACATGGCTGCGGATGGCCACGCACATGCTTTTGTTCGAGCGCTTGGTGCGAAACTGGTTCGTGCCAAACGCTTCGTTGCAGGCGAGGCGGCTATGGCGAAAATTGCATGTTACTTCATCACCAAGGTGGTGCCCGCGGCGGTACTTGCATTGTCTGCGCAGCTCAGCCCGCACCCAGCTGCTGCGCAGGGGGAGCCCATCCTCGTTTACAATGCGCAGCACGCCAATCTGACTGAAGCTTGGGCAAAAGGTTTCACGAGCGAGACCGGCATCAAGGCGATCATCCGCAATGGCGGAGACTCCGAGCTCGGCAATCAGATCATCCAGGAAGGCTCTGCCTCTCCTGCCGATGTTTTTCTGACCGAAAATTCGCCGGCCATGGTGCTCGTCGACAGGGCTGGCTTGTTTGCACCATTGCACAGGGAGATTCTCTCTCAAGTTGCCGAGCCATTCCGGCCAGCGGGTGGCCGCTGGGTCGGGGTGGCGGCGCGAACGACCGTCTTCGCATATAATAAGAATAAGCTCATCCCGGCGCAGTTGCCGAGATCGCTGCTGGACCTTGCTGATCCCGCTTGGAAAGGCCGGTGGGGCGCCTCGCCGGCCGGGGCGGACTTTCAGGCGATCGTCGGGGCGCTCCTCGAGTTGAAGGGAGAGGCTGTGGCCGCGAGCTGGCTCAAAGCCATGAAGCAGAATGTCGTGCCGTTTCGCGGGAATGTTGCCGCGTTGAAAGCGGTGAACAGTGGCGAGATCGAGGGAGCCGTCATCTATCACTACTATTATTTCGGCGATCAGGCGCGCACTGGAGAGAATAGCAAAAACACTGCCCTGCATTACTTTCGCAATCAGGATCCAGGCGCCTTCGTCAGCGTGTCTGGCGGCGGGGTCCTCGCCTCGAGCAAGCATCCAGCGGAAGGACAGACCTTCCTCAAGTGGGTCACCGGGAAAAGCGGGCAGGAGATCCTCAGGAACGGAGACGCTCACGAATACGCGGTGGGGGTCGGGGCCCAGTCGAATGCCAAGCTGGTCCCGCTTGCGGATCTGCAAGCACCCGCTGTAAATCCTTCGAACCTCAACAGCAAGAAGGTCATCGATCTGATGCTGCAAGCGGGTCTGCTGTGAGCCTTGTTCGCCCGTCCCAATCGGACCGCTCGTGAGTCCAAAAGGCTTCGGGCTCATCAACCTGGAGACGCGGCCTCATACCGAGCCCGCAACTTTTGGCCTCGTACCGTGCCCGCAGCTTTGGCCGCCTGCTCGAGCGGACCGCGGCTGGTAGCACTGGATGAGCTCTGGCGCGCTCCATCAATGGCGTGGACGGACTGCTCTCCAGTCGATCACCGGCGTTGCAATCCTGGTTTCACTATTGGCCTTCGTTCCGGTCGCGTTCATCGGCTGGGCAGCTGTGCAGACGGGATGGGCGGACGCGTCCGTACTGATTTTCCGGCCACGCGTCGGCGAGCTCCTTGAAAACACGGCGCTTCTCATCCTGCTGACCCTGCCGCTTTGCATCGCCCTCGCTCTCGCTCTCGCCTGGTTGACGGAGCGCAGCGATATTCCCGGCGCGAGAACGTGGGCGTGGCTATGCACTGCGCCGCTGGCCATCCCTGCCTTCGTGCACAGCTATGCTTGGGTCAGCATGGTGCCCCGGCTGCACGGGTTGTTTGCCGGCGTGATGATCTCGACCCTCGCGTATTTCCCGTTTCTTTATCTACCAATTGCTGCTGGCTTGCGCGGCATCGACCCCGCGCTCGAGGACTCTGCGGCCGCTCTTGGGCTGTCGCCTTGGCGCGTCTTCGTCCGTGTCGTCGTACCTCAATTGAGGCTCAGCCTCTGCGGCGGCGCTCTGCTGATTGCGCTGCACCTGCTCGCTGAATACGGCCTCTACGGTCTGATCCGCTTCGACACGTTCACCACCGCGATCATGGATCAGTTCCAGTCAAGCTATAATGGACCGGCCGCCTATATGCTCGCGGGTGTGCTGGTGGTCTGTTGCTGCGCGCTCCTCGTGAGCGAGGCCGTTGCGCGCGGCGATGCGCGTTACGCCCGAATTGGTCCAGGGGCAGCACGAATGCGCAGTCGCTTCGGCCTTGGCTCCATGACGCCATTTTGTCTTTTGTTTGTGGCTGGCCTCGTCGTGCTGGCGGTGGGCGTCCCGTTGGTGACACTCGCCCAGTGGCTGGTCATTGGCGGCAGTGCCGTTTGGAAAGCGGCCATCGCGGGCGCACTCGGACAAACGATCTTTCTCGCAGCTGCCGGCGCAATTCTCACGACATTGACCGCAATGCCGACCGCATGGCTTTCGGTCCGTGCCCCCAGCCCTCTCCAGCGCCTCCTGGAGGGCGCCAACTATGTTCTCGGGTCGCTACCAGGAGTGGTCATCGCGTTGGCGCTCGTGACGATCGCCGTCCGGGTCACACCTTGGGTCTACCAGACGATGGTCACCCTCCTGGCTGCTTACGTGCTGATGTTCTTGCCGCGTGCCCTGATCAGCCTCAGGGGCAGCATTGCTCAGGCACCTGTTGAGCTCGAAGAGGCGGCCTGCAGCCTCGGCCGCTCGCCGCTGCAGGCCATGTGGGCGACAACCATCCGGCTTGCGGCGCCGGGCGCGGCGGCGAGTGCGGCGCTGGTCGCGCTCGGTATCGGCAATGAATTGACCGCCACGCAGATGCTGGCGCCGAACGGGATGCAAACGCTCGCCATGTCTTTCTGGTCGCTCAGCACGGAGCTAGATTATGCGGGGGCTGCACCCTATGCACTGATCATGGTGCTCTTGTCGCTGCCGCTGACTTTCTGGCTCTATCTGCATTCCAAGTGGGCAGCGGGTCGATGATCCTGCTCGAGCTGCAAGGGATCAGCCGCAGGTTTGGACAGGTTACAGCCCTAGAAAACGTGACTCTCAGCGTCCCCGCCGAGAGCCGGACCGCCATCGTCGGACCGTCCGGCTCGGGCAAGACCACACTCCTGCGCATCATCGCCGGCTTCGATGCCGCAGATGCCGGAAAGGTCGTGCTTGGCGGCCAAGTGTTGACGGCCGGCACCGCAGCGGTACCGGCGCATCGCCGCGGAATCGGTTATGTGGCGCAGGATGGAGCGCTGTTTCCCCACCTCAGCATTGCCGACAATATCGGCTTTGGGCTCGCGCGGCGTGCGGCTGGCCGCGACGCGCGGATCGCCGAGCTTGTCCGCATGGTGGACCTCGACCCGATCGTGCTGCAACGAAGGCCAGATGAATTGTCCGGCGGACAACAGCAGCGCGTTGCGCTCGCGCGCGCGCTGGCGCGCAGGCCGAGCCTGATGCTGCTTGATGAGCCGTTCTCGGCGCTCGACACCGGACTGCGGGCGAGCACGCGCAAGGCCGTCGCGGACGTGCTCAGCGCCGCACGCATCACGACGATCCTCGTCACACATGACCAGAAGGAGGCGCTTTCGTTTGCCGACCAGGTCGCAGTCATCGGCAATGGTCGGCTCCTTCAAGTCGGCACGTCGCGCGATTTGTACCTGCATCCGCGTAGCCCAATGGTCGCCGAATTCATTGGCGAGGCGATTATTCTTCCCGCCCGCCTTGGGCAAGGGTTCGCCGATTGCGCACTTGGTCGCATTCCAGTTGCCGACCGGCGGCGGCAGGGCGCAGCGCAAATCATGCTGCGACCGGAGCAAGTGATGCTGAGCTCGCTCCCGCCGAATGAAGACAAGGCGGGTGTTTCGGCCGACGACTGCTTAGGAGAGGTCGTGGCCGTGGATTTTGGCGGTGCTGTCTCAGCGGTGATGGTGCGTCTCCTCAACACCGCTCAGGATACGGATCCTGACGATGCGCCGCTGCGGCTGCTCGCTCCCTCGCTGCAAACGCTTCAACCCGGTGCCATCGTTCGGATCACCGTCTCGGGAGAGGGCCACGTCTTCGCCGATGACGAGAAAGCGCGAGCCTGAACGCGAAGCTCGCGATCGAGCAATATCTGCTATTGTGAGAGCTTGGCGCAGAGGACGTGCGTTACGCTATGCAGGCAGTGCCCCCGGCACCAAACCGAGCAGGAAGCTCTCCCTGCCAATCCTGGCCGGGCCAGGGACTGCGGCAGCCACGACAGGCGAACGAAAGATCAGCGGCCGCTAGATTTCTATTCGTTGCTATGCTCTCGGCTCTCGCGCTTATCGGCGGGCCGACGACCGCGCATTGCCAGCTCGTTCCGAGCAGGCCCATCAGGTTCATTGTGCCCTACACGCCGGGCTCGCCGAATGACGTGATGGCGCGGCTGCTGGCACAGCAACTGCAACAGGAGCTCAGCCAGGTTGTCATCGTCGACAACAAGCCCGGAGGCGGCACCACGATTGGCTCAAAGGCCGCCGCGGTCGCCCCTACCGATGGCCATACCCTGCTGTTCGCAAGCTCGGCCATCGTGATTGAGCCGATCATGAACAAGAGCACTGAATACGATCCGCAGAAGGATTTTACCCCCATTGCCTTCATCGCGCGCACTTCCAATCTTCTGACTATCAACGCGGAAGTGCCTGCCCATTCGGTGCCCGAATTCGTCGCCTATGCAAGGGCCAATCGTGGGAAGCTCAGTCTTGGATTTGCGCAGGGTACGGTCTCTCAACTCATCGCCGAATACTTCAATCATCTGCACGGATTGGATATCACCAGCGTTCCCTATCGCGGCGGCGCCCTCGTGATACCCGACATGCTGGGCGGCCGCATCCACGTCTATTGGCCGACGCCGGCGACGGTGGTTCCGCTCGTTCGCGAGGGCAGGATCAAGGCCCTGGCGGTGACCAGCCCGAAACGCTATCCCGACCTGCCGGATGTCCCGACCATGAATGAGCTCGGGCTCGAGAAGCTCTCATTGGATTTCTGGGCGGGGATGTGGGCGCCGGCCGGACTCCCTGCTGAGACGGTGGAAAAGCTCAACGCGGCGATCAACACGGCACTGCAATCCCCTGAGATGATCGCGGGCATGAAAAAGCTTGGCTTCGAGTCCCGGATTGGCTCGCCGCGGGATTTTGCCTCTTTTGTCGCAGCCGAAATTCCACGCTGGACCGCAGTGGTGAAAGCATCCGGCGTAACCTCCCGATGAGCGTGCGTCTGGCGATGCCCAATTCTCCACACCAGTGTCCTGGTTCCGTAGCTCGTATGATTTCCAGAGGTCGTCCATGAGCGTTTCGAAAACTGCCGTCGTGATCGGCGCCGGAATCGGTGGATTGACGGCTGGGCTTGCCTTGCTCAAGCGCGGTATCGACGTCCAGGTCTACGAGCAGTCGAACCAGCTCAAGGAGGTCGGTGCTGGCATCCAGATCAGCTCCAATGGTACGCGCGTTCTGTTTGCGCTCGGGTTGGAAGCGGCGCTCGCCAAAGTTCAGGTGCGGCCGGAACGCCGTGAGCTGCGTCACTGGAGCACTAGCGAAACCTGGAACTGGTTCGATCTCGGCGACAAGAGCATCGAGCGTTTCGGCACGCCGCACCTCATGCTGCACCGTGCGGATCTGCACGGCCTGCTCGCGGATGCACTCCGCTCGCTGAAGCCCGACGCCATTACGCTGAACAAGCGCTGCGTCTCGGTGGCATCCTATGCGAAGGAGGCCGAAGCGACATTCGAGGACGGGAGTGTCGTGAGGGCGCCCTATTTGATCGGGGCCGACGGTATCCATTCCAAGGTGCGAATCTGTCTTTTTGGGCCAAGCAAGCCGGTGTTCACCGGCTGCATCGCCTGGCGTGGCCTCATCCCGATGCAGAAGTTGCCGGCCCACCTTGCGCGCATGGTTGGAATGAACTGGCTCGGTCCGCACGGCAACGTGCTGAACTATCCGGTACGCCGCGGCGAGATCATGAACTTTGTGAGCATGTCGGAGCGCGACGATTGGCAGGTCGAGTCCTGGTCCACAGCCGGTACAAAGGAAGAGCTGCGTAACGACTTTCGCGGGTGGCATCCCGACGTACAGCTCATGATCGATCAGATTGAGACCCCGTACAAATGGGCGATGATGATCCGCGAGCCGATGCCGGCCTGGTCGAAGGGGCGCGTCACCTTGCTCGGCGATGCCTGCCATCCGACGCTCCCCTTCCTTGGCCAGGGCGGCGTGATGTCGATCGAGGACAGCTATGTCATAGCGGCCTGTCTCGACAAGTATTTCGCCGAGCCGGACGCCGCCTTCGCTCGTTACGAGGACATACGCAAGGAGCGGACCGCAATGGTGGTCCGCAAGGCCAGCGAGAACAAGACCAGCGCCTTTGCACCGGGACTTGCCGACAAGGACCGAATTGCCGACGAGGTCGCGCGTGAGTGGCAGCAAGTCCGGCTGCGCGAGCGCATGGAGTGGCTGTATAACTACGACGCCACCGCTATCGCGGTTTGATTGCCGCCGCGACGGCTACTCGGCCGTGCCCGCTGTTCGCAGCGCAGTGGCGGCAGCCGCACTGATCTTGCTCGGAGGTAAGTGTGGCGAGGACCGCAAAGGCGCCTGAACCCCTGTTGGGGGTACGGAGCGCGGCAACGATTGGCGCGCTTGGCATCGTTTATGGCGATATCGGCACCAGCCCTCTGTATGCGTTCAAGGAGGCCATCAAGGCCGCGACTGCAGGCGGTGCACCCACGGCCGCGGCCGTGCTTGGGGTCATTTCGCTCATCATCTGGTCGCTCTTCGTAATCATTTCGTTCAAGTACGCGATCCTGATCATGCGTGCGGATAACCGCGGTGAAGGCGGGATCGTTGCATTGCTCGCCTTGTTGCGTGCACGGCATGCCCGACCCGGAACCTGGCGCGCTGCGGTTCTTGTCCTCGGCCTTGTAGGAGCCGCCTTACTCTATGGCGATGGCGCGATCACACCCGCCATCTCGGTTTTAAGCGCGATTGAAGGTCTCAAGGTCGATGCGCCGAAGCTCGCTCCTGCGGTGGTCCCGCTTAGTCTCGCCATTCTGATCTGCCTTTTTGTCGTGCAGCGTCATGGCACTGGCCTCATAGGCGGCATTTTCGGTCCTGTCATGTTGGCCTGGTTTGTGGTGATCGGGATCCTCGGGATCCGCGGCATCGTCATGGAGCCAAGTATTCTCACAGCTTTCAATCCGATGCATGCCCTCGGCTTATTGCTCGAAGGGCCGCCGCTTCTAGCCTTGGCAGTGCTGGGCGCCACCTTCCTCGCCGTCACCGGAGGAGAGGCGATGTACGCAGACATGGGGCACTTCGGAAAACGGCCGATCAGGCTTGCTTGGTTTTCCGTAGTTCTGCCGGCACTCCTTCTGAACTACCTTGGGCAGGGCGCGCTTCTCTTGTCCGAAGTGTCAGGAACCGACAATCCATTCTACCAACTCGCACCTGACTGGTTTCATTATCCCCTCGTTGTATTCGCTACCGTGGCCGCGGTGATCGCCTCGCAGGCAATAATCTCCGGCGCCTTCTCGCTCACACAGCAATCCATTCAGCTCGGGCTCTTGCCGCGTTTGAACATCTTGCATACTGGCGCGCATGAGCGCGGGCAGATCTATGTTCCTGTTGTCAATTGGACGCTGGCAGCCGCGACATTGGGGGCGGTTCTCTACTTCGGCTCGTCCGATGCACTTGCCGGTGCATATGGGATAGCCGTCTCTTTGCTCATGGCCATCACCACCTTCCTCGCCGCGCTGATCGCAATTCAGTGGGGCTTCAACAAGGCCCTCGTGCTGGCGGTCAACGGCACGTTCCTCATGATTGATCTGCTATTCTTCGCTGCCAATTCGATGAAGTTCGTTGAAGGGGGCTGGTTCCCGCTTTTGCTAGCGGGTCTCGTGGCATTTCTCATGCTGACATGGCGCCGAGGACAGCGCCTCGCCGAGCGGGCCCGCTCTGATCTACGCGAAAGCGAACGCGACTTCATCGCTCGACTTTCGCTGCGTCCGCCGGCCCGTCTCCCAGGTGCCGCCGCATTTCTTTCATCCGGCAAGGTCGGCATTCCGCTTACGTTGACGCATCACCTTAGGCATATCAACGCGCTTCACGACAGGGTGCTGCTCGTAACTATCATGACATCCGAGGACCCCCGCGTGTCCGATCAGCAGCGGGTCGAAATCAGCGATTTGTCGTGCGGTGTGAGCCGCGTCATTTTGCAGTTTGGATTCGCTGAAGCCGTATCAGTGCCCGCTGGCCTTGCTATCGCTGCACAGCGGGCGTCGCTCGAGTGTGGCCGTCTTGACGATATTTCCTACTATATCGGTCGTGAAACGGTCATTCCGACAGCGCGAATTCCCGGAATGTGGGTCTGGCGCGAGGCGCTGTTCTCCTTCATGCAGCGCAATGCCGAACGCTCCGCCGCATATTTCTGTATTCCAGCCGCCCAGGTGGTGGAGATAGGCATCGAGATCGAGATCTGAGCTCGAGTCCTCGGGGTCGCAGAACCTGTCAGATCCGAGATGAAGGGTCACAGGTTGCGCACGGAACAGGAGTTAATGTAGGGGCGGGTTTCAAACCTGCCCCCCGATGCTCAAGACGATGCGGCCTCGGCGAATAGCTCTGCTCTCGAGCAGCTTATGCGCCTGCGCACCATCGGCCAGCGCCAGTACCGCGCCTATGCTTGCAGAAAACACCTGACGCTCAGCCAGCTCACACACTTTCGAAAGAAGCATTCCATCATTCCCGATACGGGCGTTGACGATTCGGATAGTGTTGGGGGGCGCCTCAGGAGGCAGTGGGTCCGCGTTCAGATAGACCAGCCGTCCACCTGCCCTGAGTACGGTAAATGAGCTGCGATGGACCTCTCCTCCCACAAGATCGATCACTGCGTCCTGGTTTGTGACCGCTGTTGAAAAGTCCGCCTCGTCGAAGCAGATGACGTGCTGGGCGCCAAGGGAACGAACATACTCGCGATCTATGGCACGGCACGTGCTGGTGATGCTGCAGCCCAGATGATGCGCCAGCTCTACGCATGCGCTGCCCACCGATCCCGCCCCGCCATGAATCAATACTTTGTCAGCACAGCCAACTTCGGCTGTTTGAATGAGACAGGCATAGGCGGACACAGCTCCTTGGAGCAGTGATGCCGTTTGAGCATGGTTCATGTTCTTCGGCTTGGGGGCAAGGCGGTCGGAATTTAAGGAGACGTATTCAGCCGCACTGCCGCTTTCCGTATGAAGGGTGGCGAACACGACCTCCTGTCCGACCCGCCACGTCGTGACACCTGCACCGAGCGCTGCAATGATCCCTGAGCCATAGCGGCCCGGTATTTTCGGAAGGCGGATGTCATAGAAGTCTTGGAGAGCGCCGCTTCTTAGCTTGCAGTCTCCCCAACCCACGGTGGCAGCACAGACGCGCACCAACACCTGTCCCTCCCCGGGCTGCGGCCTGACAGCTTCTGCCACGTGAAGGACTTCAGGTCCGCCGTATCTGTCGTACCGCAGGACTCGCACAGGTCGCCCGCTCCGTAGTACCGATGCTCCAGGTGGCATAATCGAATGTGAGCTAAGATAGCAGGAGATTGTTGCCTCGGAGCACGAGTTGTTTTGGTCTTTGTGCATCAGCAGTCGGGCACTAGGGGATAATGAAAAAAATAGGACTGATCATCCCGCCCGCCGATGGCACCAGCCCTGCGGAGTGCCAGTTGCTTTACCCACAGTTGCAATTTGTCACGCGCGGGCTTGGGGTGCGCGAAATGTCATCCAGCGGTTTCGCAAGTGCCGAGGATCGGATCGTTGAATGTGCGCGATCCTTGGGCACCCTAGAGGTTGTGGCGATCTCCGTCATGGGCACATCGCTGACCTTCCATAAAGGTCGGGATTACAACGACGCTCTGCGCAGGCGGCTTGCTGCCGACCTGCGCCTTCCGGTTACCACTATGAGCACGGCCGTGGTGCGCGCGTTGCAAGCCAACGGCGCCACCAGGGTGGCGCTGGCGACGGCCTATACCCCCGATCTGAATGCCGACCTGTCCAAATTCCTGGCGCTCTATGGTATCCATACCGGCGGGGTGGTCGGCCTCGGTATCAAGAGCATCGACAGCGTACGTCCGACCTCAGCTCGCATTGTGAAAGAGGCCGCCGAACAGGCGGTTGCGCAGGATCCATCGGTGGATGCCCTGCTGATTTCGTGCGGAGGGTTGCCGACCGTACAACTGCACGTGCCGCTTGAGGACACGCTAGGAATTCCAGTCATATCGAGCTTGGCGGCTGGCCTATGGGACGTGGTTGGGCTGTCCGGGGAGGATCCTCGGCTGACGGGATTTGGCAAAATGTTTGCAGCCGAGCCTGCCTCCGCCGTTCCTGATGAAAGGAGAGTCTAAGCGATGCTGCAGGAAACGATTGAAGGCAAATGGATCAGGTCGTTCGTTGATGTCTTCACGCTGTGTGCGGTGAAGCCAAACGAGTTGGTAGCGATCTTCTCTGAATCGCAAACGCGCCCGATCCTCCCGAGGTTGTCCGAGCTTGCCCTGCTTCAAATGAATGCGCGACCGTTCCACGTGGTGGTGCCTTCGCCGGAGGTTTCCGGCCCGGTGCCAATCCGCTCCACCGGCACGTCCCTCGCGATTGGCGGCAACGAGCCGGTGATCCAGGCGCTGGCAACCAGCGGCATGGTGGTCGATTGTACGGTCGAAGGGCTGCTGCACTCGCGCGAATTGCCGAAGATTCTCGCCGGCGGTACGCGCGTCATGATGATCAGCAACGAGCATCCTGAGGTCCTCGAACGGACCAAACCCACGCGCGAGCTACGCGATCGCGTGCGCAAGGGCATGGCGTTCCTCAACAGCGCGAAACGCATGCGGGTTACCTCGGCAGCCGGCACGGACCTCGACATTCACGTCGAGGGCTCACCGGCCCGCGGCGCTCCCGGCTTTGTCGACGAGCCAAAGCGCGTCGGATATTGGCCTGCCGGACTTTGCCTCTGCTTCCCACGCCCGGGATGCGTCAACGGCGTGGTGGTGCTGGCGCCGGGAGACGTCAATCTCACATTCAAGCGTTACGTCGAAAGCCCAGTGCGCCTGGTAATCGAGAACGATTACGTTGCTCGCGTGGAAGGTGATGGCCTCGACGCCGCCCTGACACGTTCGTACTACGAGGCGTGGAACGACCGCGAAGCGTATGCCACGTCACATGTGGGTTGGGGCATGAACCCAATCGCGCGCTGGGACGCCATGACCATGTATGACAGAACCCAGATCAATGGCACCGAGCTTCGCGCCTTCGCTGGAAACTTCCTCTACTCAACCGGCGCCAACGAGACGGCAAACCGCTTTACCGCCTGTCATTTCGATTTTCCGATGCGCAACTGCACTGTCGAGCTCGACGGCAACCGCGTGGTCGAAGAAGGCCGCCTGTGCGAGGAACTTCGCTGAGGTGCCCTCGGACTCGTACATCATCTTCGACAACGTTGGCATCGCTTACGGAGAGGAAACGGTCTTCGACAAGCTCAGCTTCTCGGTGCGGAAGCAGGAATTCCTCTGTCTGCTCGGGCCGAGTGGCTGTGGCAAGTCGACCACGCTGCGTCTGATGTCGGGGCTCTTGAAGCCGCACGCCGGTAGCATTCGCGTGGGCGACCGCGAGCCCAGCGCAGCGGCCGCGGATTTCTCCTTCGTCTTCCAGTCGCCGCGGCTGGTAAGCTGGCGCAATGCACTGCGCAACGTGACGCTCGCCTCCGAGCTGCGCTACGGCTCCGGCTCACGCAAGAGCAACGAGCAGCGCGCGACGGCGTTGCTCGACATGGTTGGGCTCGCCAACGAGAAATTCAAGCGTGCCGGCGATTTGTCCGGTGGCGAGCGGCAACGGGTCGCGATCGCCCGTGCGCTTCAAGTCGACCCCATCACAATCCTCATGGACGAGCCTTTTTCTGCGCTCGACGTGCGAACGCTCGACGTCATGCGACGCGAGATCATCACGCTTTGGGAAAAGCAGAAGAAGACCATCGTGTTCGTCACGCATGACATCGACGAAGCTTTGTTCCTCGCAGACCGCATCATCGTATTTTCCAGGAAGCCCACGACCATCCTGGAGAGCCTGGAAGTCACGACTCCACGCTGGCGTGACATGGAAGGCAGCGGGGAAATGCAAAGCCTGCGCCGGTCTCTCTTGCATCTGCTGCGCGACCAAGGGTTGGACGAATGATCTCGGGGACGGACACACGCATCGTGCCGTCGACCTCGCCATCAAGAAGCGCCGGCTTGCGCTTTGGCGACCCAACATTCTGGCTCTACGCTTTCCTGGCTCTTTGCCTGGCCGCCTGGAGTGGAGCGTCGCGGGTCCTGCCATCATACCTGCTGCCGAGCCCGGGCGAGACCGCCCTCAGCATTTGGCAGATAGTGACGGTGCCTGCACTTTTGCAAAATGCGCTCGCTTCCATCCTGCACGTGGTCTGCGCAGTAGCGGCTGCTTTCGTGCTTGGAATGGCCCTTGCACTACTTGCCTATTACCTGCCGGTCTTTCGCGTGTTGGTGCACGGCAGGCTCTCGCCGTTCCTCAATTCGTTCTCCGGAATTGCATGGGCGATCCTTGCGGTTCTTTGGTTTGGTGTGAACCAGTTCACAGTGATCTTTGCCGTCACCGTGATCCTGCTGCCATTTACGCTGGTCAATATTCGGGAAGGCCTTGAGAGCCTCGACAGCGAGATCCTCGAGATGGGCCGAAGCTTCAGCAGCAAGCAGCTTAGAAATTTGCGGCTCATCGTCGTGCCGCTGCTGCTGCCTTTCATCATTGCAACCTTGCGCATCAGCTTTGGCGTGGCCTGGAAGGTCACCCTGACTTGCGAGCTGTTGGGTGGCGACAAGGGGCTGGGCTACATCGTCAACATCGCAATGCAGGAACAGAACACGGCCCGTATTCTCGGCGTCTCACTGCTGATCGTGGTGTTCGTGCGGTCGCTCGACAGATATGGCTTTGAACGCGTGCAGCGCTATTTGGCGCGCGCCTACCAGCGCGCTTGAGGCAATGCGGCCCTTGCCAAATAAGGATGGATTCTCCGCGCGGGTGATCGGCGACTGTGGAGTGCTTGCAGTCGTGATCCTCTGGTGGGTCTGGTCGACGCAAGTGCCAGACTACGTGCTCCCGGGCCCGGTGGCGGTGGCGCACCGCATGCTCGGGGCCCTCGTCGATCCCGCATTCATGATCAATGCAGCGCTGAGTGTGGCGCGTATCTTTACATCACTGGCGATCGCGATGCTGTTGGGCACCGCGCTCGCACTGACCCCATTCTATTGGCCGGCATCGGCGTCCGTCATCAACAACGCGATCACGCCCTTTTTCAATTCCTTCCCTTCATTGGGCTGGGTTTTGCTCGCCACCATCTGGTTCAATGTTTCGGAATTCACGGTCACGTTCATTCAGGTGGTTATCCTCCTGCCGTTTTGCTTACTGAATGTTGCCGAGGGCGTTCGGGTTCTCGATGCTGATCTGCTGGAAATGGGACGCAGCTTTACATCCCGGCAACGGCGGGTGTTCCTGCGGATCATTCTGCCGCTCCTCGTGCCATACCTCATCGCCGCCTTGCGCATCTCCTATGGAGTGGCATGGAAGATTTCGCTCTTGGCCGAGTTGTTCGGGGCTCGCAACGGCGTCGGCTACCTGATGCTGCAGGCGCAAGTGGTCGGTGACTCCGTGCTCGTGCTGTCGACCTGCTTGTTCATTGTGATTTTCTTTGCGATAGGCGACGGCTTGATCATCCGGCCTCTGGCGCGCCGCTTCGGGGCGGCGAGACCCTGATGCAGGGTGAGATCGTGTTTGGAAAAAGAAAAGGAGTTCCGACCATGCCATCGGCGCAACCTCGTCCGCTGACACGCAGCGCTGCGGCAATAGCGTGCCTCCTTCTCGCCGGCTCTCAAGGGGCGGCATGGGGCAAGGAAACGATCACCTACGCCTACCAGATTGATCCGATGTTCGAGGCGGCGCTCTGGGCGATCAAGAACGGCAAGGTCAGTTCCGACAAGATCGAGATCGACGCTACGCCGCTCGCCATTCCTGCGCTGATCCAGGCGATGCCGACGAAGCGTTACGATGTCATTCAGTCGGACGTAATTGGCGTGCCCCGTTCGGCCGAGCGCGGCCTGCAACTGCGAATTCTATCGACCGCGATCCGATATCGCCCGGAAGGCGACGCCCACATCGTCTTTACTCCGAAGGATTCGCCGATCAGGGGAGCACCAGACCTCAAGGGCAAGAAGGTGGCGGTGACGTCTTTGGGGTCGACCGGCTTTCACAATCTGCGTTTTGCGCTGGGGGAAGGCTGGGGCTTGAATGTAGATATTGCCGGCGGTGACATCACCTGGGTGGAGCTGCCGGCTCCCACCATGTTCGGGGCCCTGCATCAAAAGCGCGTCGACGGGGCGAGCCTGTCGCTGACTTACACCTATCGTGCCAAGGTCGGCGGTGAGTTCAATCAGGCCGTTCAGGCCGGAAAGAAAATGTATGAGCTATTCAAGCTGCAGATGATTTCGTCGGTCAATATGGGATACCCGGAAAAGATGGACGTGCGGCCGGAGCTGTATCGCGAGTTCAATCGCATGCTCAAGGAATCGGCTGAATACATGCACGCTCACGGTGACGAGGTCTATGCCGTCGTGGGAAAGGCGTACAATGTGGAGCCGGAAATGTTTCGAGGGCTGCAGGCTACTCTGGCGGAATTCCCGCTCATACTCCAGGAAAAGGATATCCCGGCGCTGGCCAAGGAATGGGAGCTCGCACAGAAATACAAGCTTCTGAAATCAGTACCGGATGTGAAGAGCTTCATCTGGCCAGGCGTGGTCGTTGAGAAGTGAACCATGGTCGAGGATGGTAAACACCGGCTACAACTCTGTTTGCTGCAGTGCCCATGCCAAGCTCTTCGCCGTCACTCGCCGTCGCGCAGGCCATCGCCTCGGCGCTCCTCCGTGATCATTGCCCTGTCAAGGCGTCACGATTGACGCGAGCACCATCCATCCAAACGGTTTCGATGGACCGGGTCAGCGTAATGTCGCGTGTTGGGTCGCCATTGAGGACGACGAAGTCGGCGACCTTTCCTTCATGCAAGCTGCCGTATCTCCCATTAAAGCGATAAAGCCTCGCCACGTTCAACGTTGCAGCCTGGATGGCTTGCAGCGGAGTCAGGCCGCCCTTCACCAGCAGCTCCATTTCAAGATGGATGGAGAGGCCATGAAACCTTCCCGGCACGCCGGTGTCGCCGCCGGCGACGATCGGCACGCCGGCTTGTTGCATCCTGGCCATATTGGCCATGGCAACCTCGTACTGCGCCTTGACAGCTGCCAACGCGGGCGTCGCAAACCTGCGTTGATTGGCTTTGGCCAGCGCATCCAGATACTCGTCGGAGTAGATACGCCGGAGCTGCGGGTCGTTCAAATAAGCCGGCACGCCCTCGGCATAGTCGATCGGATAGCGGGCCTGGATGAGAGTGGGCATGTAGCGGAGCCCCTTGGCCAACGCCAATCGCACGAATGCATCGTCCACCTCCTTGTCGCGAACGCTGTGGGCGAGGAAATCCACGTCGTGTCGCACGAGCGCGCGCGCATCTTCCAAGAAGACGATATGAGCTCCTACCGGAAGGCTGCGCTCATGGGCGGCGGCGATGATCGGGCCGGAGAGCTCCGGCTTCATCTTCACGAACGTGCCGCGCAGATCGTCCACCCATATTTTTATGAGATCAACGTGCCGGTCAGCCTCCTTGTCGACCAGTTGTCGGGCTTCAGGCGGGGCGGGCGGACGGTTGTACCAATCCTCATCGTTGGTGGCTTCATGCGACACGGGAGTGCGCCAGCCTCCGATCGGAGCAAAGCCATGGCCAGCCATATGCACCCGGGCGCCATCAGCCTGCCCCTGCCGTTGCGCACGCCTGAGATCGAATATTTCCTGCTTGTCGAACCCGAGAGACACGAAATGCGTGGTGCCGAAGAACAGGTGATGGCGGGCGTCGCGCTGCAGCCGTGCATAGTTGTAGTTGCGCGCGGCAATCTCCATCCCATCAATCAAACCGGGATGGACATGCCCGTCGATCAGGCCGGGAATGATCGTCTTTCCGGTCAGGTCAAGTTGCTGAGCGTCGGCGGGAATATCGAATGTTCCACGCTTGCCGACGTTGACGATCACTCCGTCGCGCAACAGCATGGCCCCGTCGCGGATGGGAGGCTCCGTGGTGCCGTCGATGATCGTCGGCCCGACGATCGCAGTTAATCGCTGCTGGGCATGGCCCGGCATGGCCGACAGCATGCAGGCGAAGAAGGCCACCGCGATCAAGCGGAAGAGGGTCATCTCGGAGCTCGTTCGAAGATCACGATATTGTTGGCGGAAGCGCCGGACGTCATCACTCCCAGCTGGGTCAATGTCATCCTTTGACCATCCAGGGAAACGTCGCGAACTTGCGCGCTGACGATTTGCCCGGCTTTCTTGTAGACGAAGAAGAAGACATTGCGATTTATCCGTCGCACCGCAACCGCGTCGAATGCGGCATCACCATCGACGCGGTGATCGGTGCCGTCGGAGCTCGCGGTCCAGCCGCGCCGGATAATGGATCCGTCTTTGCGGTGAATCTCGCTGCTGAAACGAATGCCGTTGTCTCGATCCGGTTCATAGCGGGCAAAGGCACGCTCGAGCGCCTGAGCTGCGTCCGAATACTGTGATTGCGCCGGCCGGTAGACCCACAGCCCCATGATGGGATCGGGCTCGTCGGCTTGTGCACACGCGAGGGCCCCGCCTAGCGCAGCCATGAAGAGGACACCCACAACGAGTGCAGTTGATCTATTCACAACGCGAAAAATATATGCGATTGCACACATCCAAGCCAAGGCTACGAAGCGGATGTGACGGGGTCAAGTTGGCACGTTAGGGCATGCGGTCTCAAACAGACGTCCTCATTGCCGGTGGCGGTCCGGTAGGTCTCGCGCTGGCGCTCGATCTCTCATCGCGCGGAATTCGCTCAATCCTGGTGGAGCAGAGCGATGGAAGCCCGCGACATCCGAAGGTCGGGCATGTAAGCGTTCGGACCATGGAGCATATCCGCCGCTGGGGATTGGTGGAGCGGCTGCGCCATTGCGGTTTTCCTCCTGATTACGCATTGCGCATGGTCTATTGCACGAGCATGAACGGCTATACGCTTTGCGTTCATGAATATCCCAGCATGCGCGATGCTCCCACTCCGCCGGAAACCCCCGAGAAGAAGCAGCGCTGCCCGCAGCTTTGGTTCGACCCCATCTTGGCCGACGCCATCCGCGGCTATTCGAATTGCCGTCTTGAACACCTTGCCGAGCTGAGGACGTTTCGAGTCACGCGCGAAGGCGTGATCGCCTCGGTTGAAGCTCAGAACGGGCCAGCGGAAATCCGCGCGCGCTATATGGCGGCGTGCGATGGCGCCAATAGCAGCATTCGGGAGCGCCTTGGCATCAGGATGCAGGGCAATCCAAACCTCAGCCGCTCTGTTGCGATCTATTTCCGAGCGCCGGGTCTGCTTGCCGGAACGACGCAGGGGCAGGGCGAACGTTACACTTTCGTCGGCCCCGAAGGGACATGGGGCAATCTCACGGTCGTGGACGGCAGCGAGCTCTGGCGCCTCACCGTCTTCGGGTCACATGACAGGATAGATCTGGACACGTTCGATGCTGCTGGGTGGGTACGACGCTGTCTGGCTAACGATCGCGTTTCCTTCGAGATCTTGTCGATCCTCCCCTGGCGCCGCACCGAGCTCGTCGCCGAGCGCTACAGCGAGGGCCCCGTTTTTCTCGTCGGCGACGCTGCTCATACCATGTCGCCCACCGGCGGATTCGGCATGAACACCGGGATCGGCGACGCTGTCGATCTGGCCTGGAAGCTGCAGGGCGCGCTGGCGGGTTGGGCGGGAGCGAAATTGCTTGCCAGCTACAGCGACGAACGACGTCCGATCGGTGAGCGCAACGCGCGGTTCTCCGCCACCAATTTCTACAATCTCGTTGCTGATACGGACCGGTCCGCGATTTTGGACGAGGGTGAAAAAGGCGGGGCGGCAAGGCAGAAGATCGGCACGGCGATGAAGGCTGCAACCCTGGCTGAATACGAGTCGCTCGGTGTCATCCTCGGCTATCGTTACGACCATTCTCCCATATGCATAAGCGACGGTTCGCAGCCGCCTCCCGATCCACCGGATCGCTATGTGCCGACATCTCGCCCTGGCGCGCGCAGTCCGCATGTCTGGCTTGAGGATGGCACGTCGATATTGGATCGCTTTGGCCGCGAATTCACACTTGCTTCATTCGGAGCGCTCGACACCTCGCGCTTCAGCTCCGCTGCCAAAGAGCGCGGGCTGCCGTTTCGCACTCTGGCTATCCAAAACGATGCTGCGGCTGCTGCCTACGAGCGCAGGCTGGTTCTCGTCCGGCCAGATGGGCACGTCGCTTGGCGGGGAGACGAGCTGCCTGCCGATCCCGGCTTCATCTTGGATGTCGTACGCGGCGCAGATCCCAACTCGCGATCACTCGCATCTGTCTGACCCGACAGAGTCGATTGCATCTTCCGCAGGAGCGTACCCAGCTGCTGTGCTTCGCCGTCGACAAAGCCGGCAATCGCTTGCTGCCGGATGTGTACCGCTTGAGGCAATATCGCTGCGAAGGTTTTTTTTCCTTGTGCCGTCATGCGGATTCGCGCCGTGCGGCGATCTTTGGCAGATGAGCGCCGGCGAACCAGGCCCTGCTTTTCCATTCTGACCAGCAAGCGGCTCAACGTCGAATGGGGCACCACCGCATAAGCCGATATTTCTGCAATGGTCGCCTCTCCTCGCGAGGCGAGGGCCGCCAGGACGCGCCAGTGTTGGAACGTCAGACGCTGTTTCTGAAGATAACCATGTAGTCTTTGATTTAGCAGGCCCGCGACCCGGCTCATCAGGTAGGGGATTGAATTATCGATACGAAAATTGCGAACCGTCCTCGTTTTCACGCACTGACCTGACACTTGACCCTTCCGAGCTTTCCGCGCGAGATCGAGATTAAGCAACGCCTGCTGCGATGATGTCAGAAGGGAGACCGTTGGTCATTTCCATTAACGTCTTTCCAACTATGGACCAGGGCGTCCCAGCGAGCCTGGTGAATTGCGCCGTGCTCGGCGTGCCCGGACCCGCGCAATGATTGCCGTTGAGTTCGGCGACTGGCCGGGGCGGATCGCGTTCGGACCAGGCGCGGTGGGCCGGCTTGCCGAGATCGCGGGCGCCCTCGGCGGCAGCCGTGCACTCGTGATTTGCGGCTCATCAGTGGTGCGCACCGGGCTACTCGACAAGGTGAAGGCTGGGCTCGGTGACTCTCTTGGCGCGGTATTTGCCGAGGTGAAATCGCACACGCCGATCGAGATGGTGGAGCGCGGCGTTGCGGCCTACCGGGAAAGTGGCGCGAATATCCTAGTGACGGTCGGCGGCGGCTCCGCGATTGACGCCGGCAAGGCCATCCAAATCGTCCTCGCAAGCGGCAGGGACCTCGCTCGTTACGCCATTCACTATTCGGCGGGTGGGGCGATGCAGCGCGAGCCGCTACCCGTGCGCACCGTTCCCCACATCGCGGTGCCCACCACGGCCGGCTCGGCGTCCGACGTGATGCCCACCGCGGCGGCGCGTGATCCGCAGACGCGCAGGAAGCTCTTGTTCTGGGACGACCAGCTCACACCTTCGGCAACCGTCCTCGATCCGGAAATGGCCGTGCATACGCCGCCGGAATTGACGGCGGCAACTGGCATGACCGCCATGGCGCGCGCAGTCGAGGCGCTCTATTCAGGCCGCCGTCATCCGATCTCGACCGGGCTAGCACTGCACGCGATCCGCCTGTTGTGCGGAGCCTTACCGCGCTCGGTGGCCACGCCCGGCGATCTGGAGGCGCGCGCAGCATGTCAAATGGCTTGCGTGATGTCTGGCATGGCGGCAATCAACGCCATGGTGTCAGTGGTCCACGCCGTCGGTCACATTGTCGGCGGCCGCCATGGTCTACAGCACGGCATCTCACACTCCATACTTCTGGCGCCGGCGATGCGGCGCTTGCTGCCGGTGACCGGCTCGGAACAGACCCTTCTCCTGGGCGCTCTCGGCGGCGCCAGCACGAGCTCACCGGACCGCGACGGCGCAGTGTGCGCCGATCGGATCGCTGCCCTGGTTGCCAGTCTTCCATTGCCACGCCGGCTGCGCGATGTCGGCGTCCTGGAAAGCGAGCTTGACGATCTCGCCCATCTGAGCATGTCCGACTACATGATGGCCAACCTGCCGCGACCGATGATCGAGGCGGAAGTCCTCGACCTGTTGCGCAGCGGTTGGTGATCCCAATGACGCCGCTCGACCGTTTGGCGGAGTGGGTGAGCACGCTGACGCCCGACTGCGTTCCTGTCGCGCAGCATCGGCTCGTG
This sequence comes from Xanthobacteraceae bacterium, assembly GCA_045811525.1. GTDB lineage: Bacteria > Pseudomonadota > Alphaproteobacteria > Rhizobiales > Xanthobacteraceae > VAZQ01. The sequence goes on from JBJMTV010000004.1 coordinate 261,714, forward strand.
CGGCTTCGCCTGATCGACACATTGGGCCTCATTGCTGTTGCCGCCGATCACGAGGCCGGCCGCAGCTTGTGTGCCTGGGCGAACGCCAATTCTGGCAGCGGCGCGACCGTGCTGGTCAGCGGCGCGCGGGCAGCGCCGGAGATTGCGGCCTTGGCGCACGGCAGCCTTGCGCATGCTCGCGACTTCGACGACACCTTTATCGACTCCGTCATTCATCCCGGCAGCACTGTCATCCCCGCGGCGCTTGCCGTCGCGGAGTCCCTGGACGTGCCGTTTGAATTGCTCAGCACCGCCATTGTGGCCGGCTATGAAGTGGCGGCGCGGCTCGGCGCCATCGCCGGCCGTGGTTTCCACGCTCGCGGCTTCCATGCCACGGGTATCGTCGGGCCGATCGCCGCAAGCGCTGCCGCTGGAGTCCTAACAACACTGGATCAGGCGCAGTTGGCGGATGCATTCGGGCTTTCGACAAGCATGAGCAGCGGCCTTCTCGCCTTCCTTGGCGACGGTGGCTGGTCGAAGTGGCTGCACACCGGCTGGTCGGCGCATGGCGGCATCATCGCGGGGCAACTCGCGCAGGCGGGCTTCCGTGGCCCGCGTCAGGCCCTCGATCATCAATACGGTCTCTTCGGTGCCTTTCTCGGCAACCACACCGTCGATTTCTCACTGCTCACAACGGCGCTAGGCGAGGTATGGAGGGGAGAAAGCGCGCAATTCAAGCTCTACCCGTGCGCACACGTCATTCAGCCCTACATCGATGCGGCATTTGAAATCGTGCAAGGCACCGCAACGGTCCAGGATATCGCGGCGGTGCGCTGCGTGTTGGCGCCCTGGGCATTGCCCATTGTCGGCGAGCCGCGAAGCATCAAGACAAGGCCTCGCAATGATCTCGAAGCAATTGCGAGCCTGCCATTCATGGTGGCGGCCGCATTGATAGATGGGAAGGTCGATCTCGATACACTTAAACCTGAGACAATTCGCCGGCCGGAAATCCGCCAACTCGCTGCACGCGTCTATTGCGAACCGGATGCCGCCCTCGGCATTGGCTTCGATGGCCGCATGCACGTCGAGTTCCGCGACGGCGGCCCGGTGGTGCTGCCCGTCGCAATTGCTCCTGCGAGCGAAACCCGCATCATCGCGAAATTCCACGCCAATACTGCACATTGTCGCTCCAGTGCGCGTGACGCATTGCTGGATGCGGTGCTGCAGGGTGCACCGCGCAGCCGCGATCTGGTGCGCCTCGCAACAGCGGCGCTGGCGCATCCGGCACCGGCACCAGGCGATCAGCCTTGACGGCTTTTCTTCGCCAAGCCTAAGGTATTTTTCTCACCATTCCTTTGCCCAAACGATACCAGGAGATCGCGATGCGCTTAGCGCGAATGGCATTTGGCCTGCTGGCGCTCGCGACTTCTCTTGCCTGCACGGCTGCGGCGAGCGCGCAGACCACGCTGCGGGCAATCTCCTTCATTCCAAAGAATGACCCGGTGCTCGCAATGGCAAATGTCTGGGTCAATGAGGTCAACGCCAAGCTCAAGGGCAAGCTGCGCATCAACTACATCGGCGGTCCTGAGGTCATCACCCGCTTTCAGCAGGTCGAGGCGCTGCGCACCGGCGTCATCGACATCATCATCCCGCCCAGCGGCGACTACCAGGACCAGATGCCGACATCACCAGCTTTCGTGCTCTCGAAGCTCAGCCCGACAGAGGAGCGCAAAAGCGGCTTCTACGATTTCATGGTCGAAGAGCATGCCAAGAAGCTCAACGCCCGCTATCTTGGTCGGGTGCAGGTTTCCCCGTTCTATCTCTGGACGAAGAAGGAGCCCAAGACACTGGCCGACCTCAACGGCCTGAAGATGCGCTCCGGCGTTCTCTACGATCGCATGATGCGCGAGTTTGGCATGGTGCCGGTCACCATCAATGCGCCGGAGGTCTATACCGCGCTCAATTCCGGCGTGGTTGACGGATTCGGCTGGCCGGTCACCGGCCCGCTCAAGCGCGGCTGGCTGGATACGGTCAAATACGCCATCGACTTGCCGTTCTACGACGCAAGCAACGTCGTTGCGCTGATGAACCTCGACAAATGGAAGCAGCTCGCACCGGAGACACAGGAGGCTCTGATCGCGCTGACCGCGGATTTCGAACCGCGCATGGTCAAACACTTCAACGACGAGCAGGAGACGGAGTGGAAGGCGATCGGCGAAAAGGTGAAGCGGGTGAAATTCTCCGAGGGCGAGAATAAGCGCTACCTCGACACCGCATATGAGGTGGAGTGGAAGGCGCTCCAGGATCGCGCGCCGGACGCTGTGGCCAAGCTGCGCTCGATCAGCGGCAACTGAGAGCTTGGCGTCGCCTGAGATGCCGCGCTGGCTGCGGCCATTTGATCGCCGGCTCGTCCTTGTGGAGGACGCGTTCGGCGCCATGGCCGTTGTGGCGCTCGTCGCCTGCGCTATCCTGATCTGCGTCGACGTGGTCCTGCGCTACATTTTCAGCAAGCCGATCGTCGGTGGCGATGAGCTCGTCGAATACGCGCTGATCTACATCACGTTCCTTGGTGCCTCCTGGGCGGTGCCGCGGGGTGCTCATATCGACATCGACGTGTGCGTGCAGGCAATGCCGAAGTTCTGGCAGCGCGTCTGCGCGTTTCTCTCCAATCTGATCTCGCTTGGCGTCGCCGTCGTGCTCACAGTTTTCGGGGGCGAGGTCACCTGGACCGCCTTCATGCGCGGCGTGTTCAAGCCGACCACATTGCAGTTCCCGACCTGGATCGTTCTGCTTGTCATTCCGATAGGCAGTGCAGTGCTCGCCATGCGTTTCTTGCGCGAGACCATTGTATGTGCCGACGCCATCGTCACCGGACGCGATATCGAGCGTAACGACCAGCATCGGCCTACGGTCGATTAGATCAGGCGCAGCATGGAGTGGTACTGGGCATTTGCGATTATCGTTGGCGCGCTTTGTGCGCTGATGGTGATCGGCATGCCGATCGCCTTCGCCTTCCTGGCAGTCAACATCGCCGGAGCATGGTTCTTCTGGGGCGGGACCGCAGGGCTCAACCAGATGGTGCTCGCGGTGATGGACTCGGTCGCGAGCTTCTCGATCATGCCGGTTCCCCTGTTCCTGCTCATGGGCGAGCTGCTGTTCCGCGCCGGCTTGGCCGCGCGGCTGATGGATGTGCTCGATGCCTGGCTCGGTCGACTGCCCGGGCGACTGAGCCTCATGGCAGTCGCAGGTGGTACGCTGTTCGCCACCCTGGCAGGGTCAGGTGCTGCCACTACGGCACTGCTCGGCCGTATCCTTGTGCCAGATATGGTCAAGCGCGGCTACAAGCAGCCCATGACGCTTGGCCCCGTCATGGGCTCCGGCGGGCTTGCTGTGATGCTGCCGCCTTCGGCGCTCGGCGTCATTCTCGCCGCGACGGCCGATCTTTCCGTCGGGCAGTTTCTGCTTTCGATCATCGTACCGGGCCTGATGATGGCCCTCTCGTATGTCATCTACGTCGTCGCACGCTGCGTGATCCAGCCGGATCTTGCGCCGCGCTACAACACCGGTCCGTCGCTCCGGCTGCTGCAGAAGCTGCGCGACACTGTCGTCTATGCCTTTCCGCTCGCCACGATCGTCTTTGTCGTCACCGGGCTGATCTTTCTCGGCATTGCCACTCCAACGGAATCCGCAGGTCTTGGTGCGCTCTCCGCACTCATTCTCGCCGCGCTCTACGGCAAGCTTGATTGGCCGACGTTGCAGCAGTGCCTGATGTCAACCCTTCGCACCTCAATCATGATCCTGATGATCTTGTCGGGATCGAGCGCCTATGCGCAGCTCCTCGCCTTCACCGGCGCCTCAGCAGGCTTGGTCGAGCTCGCCACTTCCACGAGCATGAGCCCAATCATGATTGTGATTACCATGCAGCTTGTGCTGTTGGTGCTCGGCACATTCATGGAATCGCTCGCCATGATTTTACTATGCGTGCCGATTTATTTTCCCATCATCGAGGCCTTGCATCTCTCGCCCATCTGGTTCGGCGCGATCATGCTGCTCAACATGGAGATGGCGGCGATCTCACCGCCATTCGGCTTCGGCTTGTTTGTCATGAAGGCGGTGGCGCCGCCGGGGACCACGATGATGGACGTCTACCGCGCCACCATTCCATTCCTGCTGCTGAATTCCGTGGTCATGCTGATCATGATCTTCTTTCCTTCGACCGTGCTTTGGCTGCCCTCGCTGGCGGTGAAGGGGCCGTGAGTGCGCGTGTAGCCCGCATCGGCATCGACGTCGGCGGCACATTCACGGACGCAACCCTGATCGACGCGTCAACCGGCCGGCTTTACGCAGCCAAGGCGTTCACCACGCCGGCCGACCGGTCGCGCGGCGTCATTGACGCCATTCGTGCGGTGATCGCGCAAGCCCGCGTGGAAGGCGAGCAGGTTGCCGACGTGGTGCACGGCTCGACCACAGGCACCAACGCCTTGATCGAGCGGAACGGCGCGCGCACCGGCCTCCTCGTTACCGCTGGTTTTCGTGACATTCTCGAGATCGGCCGTGTCATGCGGCCGATGGCGGGCATCTACGACATGTCACTGGATCGGCCGGCCCCGCTCGTGCCGCGCCGCCTGTGCCTCGAGGCGCGTGAACGCATCGGGTCGCGCGGCGAAGTGCTGATCACGCTCGATGAAGCTTCGGTACGGGAAGCCGGGGAAGCCTTTGCCCAAATGGACGTCGAGGCAGTCGCGATCTGCTTTCTGTTTTCTTTCCTCAATCCCGAACATGAGCGCCGCGCTGCGGCAATCCTTGTCGAGATGCTTCCGGGCGTTGCCGTTTGCGCGTCGCACGTGATCAGCCCGGAGCACCGTGAATACGAGCGTGCCTCGACCACCGTCATGAACGGTTATCTGACGCCGGTGATGAACTCCTATTTCGATCGGCTAAAACCGCGCATCGATGGCCTGCTTGGTAGCCCCAGGCTGTTCATCATCCAGGCCAACGGCGGGGCGATCACCGTTGAGAATGCAAAGCAGCGCGCGGTCGCGACGGTGAATTCCGGACCTGCCGGCGGCGTCGTCGCGGCTGCATGGTATGGGCGCGAGCACGGTCGCGACCGCATCGTGTCAGTCGACATGGGCGGTACCAGCTTCGATATCGGGCTGGTCGAGAACGGCATCTCACAGGTGACGACCGAGGGTAACTTTCAGGGCTTGCCGGTGAAACTGCCGATCATCGACCTGCATATCATCGGCGCCGGCGGTGGTTCGATCGCCCGGATTGATACCGGCGGGGCGCTTGAGGTCGGACCGCGCTCGGCCGGTGCCGAGCCGGGGCCCGCCTGCTATGGGCGAGGTGGCGTCGAGCCGACGGTGACCGATGCCAATCTCGTGCTTGGCCGCCTCGACCCGAATGTCTTTCAGGGTGGTCGCATCACGCTCGACGTCGAGGCTGCGCGTGTCGCGGTCAAGAAGATCGGCGACCCGCTCAGGCTGTCAGTCGAGGAAGCGGCGCTTGGCATCATCAAGGTGGTCAACGCCAATATGGTGAAGGGTATCGGAGCAACCACCGTGCAGCGCGGGATCGACGTGCGCGAATTTGCTCTGCTCTCGTTCGGGGGTGCAGGTGGCGTCCACGCCTTGGACATTGCCGATGCACTCGATATGGCCGAGGTGATCGTGCCGCCGTTGCCCGGCGTGTTTTCGGCGCTGGGCTTGCTCGCCGCGGATGTACGGCATGATTTCGTCACCGCACTTAGCGGCGTCACCAGCACCTCGGCCGACCCCGCGGCGATCGAGATGTCGTTTTGTGACATGGAAGCCGAGGCGCGGCGTGTTCTTGCTGCCGAGGGTTTCTCCGGCCCGGCAGTGAAACTCGTTCGCAGCGCTGACCTACGGGTCGTTGGGCAGACATACGATCTCACTGTGCCGCTTCCGCAGGCACCCCCGCTGACGCCTCAAGGGATTGCGGCGCTGATCGCGTCGTTCGCTGAGCTCTATCGGCAGCGCTATGCGTTCTTCTTCGAAGGGGAGCCGATCGAGCTGGTCAATCTGCGTCTCATCGCGCGCGGGGTGAACGAGGCGATTGTGTTGCCGAAGCTCGAACCCGGTGATGCCGATGCGGCCGCTGCCCGGATCGGCCGCCGTCCGGTGTACTTCGAGAATTGCGGCTTCGTCGCAACCGACGTCTATCAACGGGACCGGCTGCGGCCCGGAATGGTGCTCGCCGGTCCTGCCATTGTGGAAGAGCCGACGTCGGCGACTCTGATCATTCCCAGCAAAGCTGCGAGCGTGGCGGCAGATCTTGGGCTTTTTGTCTCGCTCGGAAATACGACATGACCGACGTCATCACCATGCAGGTGATCCGCTATGCGCTCGAGCAGATCGCTGACGAAATGGGCAATACGCTTGTCCGTACAGGGCGCTCGACCATCATCACGGAGATCAAGGATATTTCCTGCGTCGTATGTGACGCCAAGGGCCAAACCATCGCCCAGGCACACCATACGCCCAGTCTGCTTGCGGGCTTCGAGATCACCATGCGTGAGTTTGTGAAGACCTATCGGCCCGAGGACCTCGCGCCAGGGGACGTGATTGTCACCAACGACCCTTATCGCGGCTGTCAGCACATCATGGATCTCTACGCCATTGCTCCTGCGTTCCACAGGGGTGAGCTTATCGGCTTCGTCGGCAACATCACTCATCACACCGACCTGGGCGGCGTTGCCGCCGGGGGCGTGGCCGGTGGCATTCGCGAAATCTATCTGGAAGGTTTGCGGCTGCCGATGGTCAAGCTGGTTAAGCATGGTGTCGAGGACCAGGAAATCATCGGCATCATCGCCAACCAGATCCGCGTACCGGACAAGACACTGGGCGATATCCGTGCCCAGGTGTCCTCGTTGATGGTCGGTGTGGACCGGTTGGACCGGCTGTTTCGGAAATACGGGAAAGGCGTCGTTCAGCAGGCGTGCGTCGACTTGCTCGATTATTCCGAGCGAAGAATGCGCCAGGGCTTGCGCGCGATTCGCCCGGGCGACTATTTTGGCGAGGACTTCATTGACGACGACGGCATCAACGATACGCCCATCCGCGTGGCGGTGAGATTGAGCATCGGCGACGGAAAAGCCGTGGTCGATCTCACCGCCTCCGATCCCCAGGCCGAGGGCAACACCAACTCCACGATCGCCAACACTTACGCTGCCGCATACTACGTCATGATCGCCGTGGTCGACCCGCACATGCCGGCAAACTCCGGCTGCTACCGCCCGATCGAGGTGATCACCAAGTCTGGCACTGTGGTGGATCCGAAGCCGCCGGGCGCGGTCGCGGCGCGTACCAACTGCTCACAAAAGATTGTCGAAGCACTGCTGCGTGCGCTGGCGCAGGTGGTGCCGGACCGCGTCTGCGCGGGGGGCCATGCGCAGATCACCACCTGCGCAATTGGCGGCTTCGATGAGAATGGTGAGCGGTTCGTCTTCACCGATATCCAGGGAGGCGGCAACGGCGGTCGTGCCTACGCGGACGGCGCCGACGGGCAGGATTCGCACCTGCCGCGCTTCATGAACACACCCGTTGAATCCGCCGAGCAGCGTTTTCCGATCCGCATCGAGCGCTATGAGCTGGTGCCGGACTCCGGCGGCGCGGGCAAGTTCCGCGGCAGCCTGGCTTTGCGCCGGGACATCCGTGTTCTCACGGGACCGGTGAGCTTCGCGCGTTACGCCGACCGCCACACGAGCGCGCCGCAGGGCCTATTTGGCGGCAGGCCGGGGTCGACGGGCCGGTTCACCCTCAACCCCGACGGCAATGATCCGCGGCCGCTGCGCTCGAAAGGTCTGGACACATTGCAGGCCAACGACCTGATCCGCCTGTGCTTGCCGGGAGCGGGCGGCTATGGCGATCCGCTCAGTCGCGACCTCGATGCGCTGGAACGGGATCTGGCTGACGGCAAGGTCACGCCGGAAGCGGCCGAGCAAGGTTACTGTGTGGTGGTCGAGCGGCCGAGCTTGCGGATCGATCGCGAGGCGACGGCGAGGCGCCGTGCCGGCAGCCAACCTGCCTCGGACGAATGAACATGCCTCGCGGGTTCGCGCGGCGGTGCGCAGGGCAAACGACGAACCGCCGTTAGCGCGGGATGTCTTTAGCGCGAATCGGGTTGGGATTCCCAAATCAGTTCGGTTCTGATTCAAGGTGCTGGCTGGGTTGGAGGCCAGTATCCCATGCCTTATTCGCTGGATCTTCGGGAACGGGTGGTTGCGGCCGTTGAGAAGGGCGGCTTGTCTGCTCGAGCCGCGGCATTGCAATTCGGGGTCGGCGCCAGCACTGCGATCAGGTGGGTCGACCGTCTGCGAAAGACCGGCAGCGTTCGACCGAGCAAGA
>JBJMTV010000005.1:0-94659 GCA_045811525.1 Xanthobacteraceae bacterium
CACGCCGAAAAGAATGGCCGGTATCGGATCGCCGGTTGCAGTGGTCGATCCAAGGCCCAGCAGCAGAGCGAACGCCGTGTAGGGGTCCATGTTGAACGTGAACGGCAGCAACATTGCCGTTCCCGCGAGCCCACCGATGCCCGGAACAATTCCGAGGACCAGTCCCATGACGCAGCCCGCCCCCAGATAGACGAGGCGGGTCGGGTCCATCAAAATGAGGAACGCCTTCCCCGCCGAGGCTGCCATGAAGGCGAATTCGCCAGTAATCGATTCCATGTGTCACGCGTCCCCAAGGTTTATCTCAACCACGCCCCAAGCTTGTCGAACAGGCACCAGTGATCCGTGCTCGTTCCTCGTCGCATGCAGCAACCCGCTGTCAGGTCGACCGTCTGGCGCAAGGCAGACAGGACCATTTACAACGGGAAATCACAGTAAGCCTTCTTGCCTCCCCGTACTCTGTGCCCGAAGCACAAAACGGCTCCACTGGCTCGCGCCGCCAAACCGTGGTAGCCAAGCCCCTCTTTTCCCTGATGTAAGCAGAAGATCGCGTCATGGGAAAGTTGTTTAAGTGTAACGGTCAGGTGCGAGATGCCGCATGGCGGCTCGTTTTCGTGGCATGCCACGCATTTCCGGCACATTACACGGTGAAAAAAGGACGTCGGTGGCTTTCGGCCATCGGGGAAATCTAGATGCTGGTGGGGGCCGGTCCGGGCTACGGCCGGCCGACAAAGGGAGAAGGTGAGAAAATGCACTTGGACAAGATTGTAGGAAAGCCGGACGATAAGGTGGCCTGGGGCAGCGATATCGCTGCCCAGATGCTGCGCCGGTTTGGAATTCCATTTATCAGCCTCAACCCAGGCGCGAGTTATCGGGGATTTCACGATAGTCTGGTCAATCATCTCGGGAATGAGAATCCCGGCATCATCGTCTGCCTGCATGAGGACCATTCGGTTGCGATCGCGCACGGTTATGCCAAGGCAACCGGCGAGCCTATGGCCTGCGTCCTGCACAGTAACGTCGGGCTGTTGCACGGGATGATGGGTCTGTTTAACGCCTGGTGCGACCGTGTGCCGATGATCGTGCTCGGCGCGACCGGCCCTGTCGCCTCCGAAAAGCGCCGTCCCTGGATCGACTGGATCCATACCTCGCGCGACCAGGGTGCCTATGTCCGCTCAATCATCAAATGGGACGACCAGCCGACGTCGCCGCATGCGCTCGTGGAATCCATGGTGCGCGGCAATTTGCTGACACGTTCGGTGCCGACCGCACCGGTATATATCGTGCTCGACGCCGGCTTTCAGGAGCAACGGCTGGACAAGGAGCCGGAATGGCCTGACGTTAAGCGCCACCAGCCGCCGAAGCCGCCGCGTCCGGCCAAGGAGACGCTCGATCAGATCGTTTCCATGATTTCGAGCGCCAAGAAGCCCATCATGCTGCTCGGTCGCGGCTCACGCCAGGAGCCGTATTGGCAGCCGCGCATCAAGCTCGCCGAACGGATCGGCGCCTGTGTGTTTACCGACCTCAAACAGGGGGCGATGTTCCCGAGCGATCATCCCGCCCATTACGCCGAGCCGTCCAACGCGATCCCGCCCAAGGCGCGCGAATTGATGTGTGAGGCCGACCTCATCCTGGCGCTCGACTGGATGGATCTTGGCGGTGCGCTCCGGCAGGCCAAGGGTACCGGCACTGTCACTGCCAAGATCGTTGCCTGCTCACTCGACCAGACGCTCCATACCGGCGCCAACATGGAATACCAGGAGCTGTGGCCGGCTGACGTCTTTGCCGCGACGAACGGTGATACCATGGTGGCCGAGCTCATCGCAGCACTCGGCGAGGGCCGCAAGGACCCATGGAAAGCCAAGCTGCCGCCGAAGAAGCAAAAGGGGAACGGCGCACTTACCATGGAGGCCGTTGCCCAGACCCTGCGCGATCAATTCAACGATCCGGAAAACGTCACGTTCTGCACGCTTGGGCGCGGCTGGCCCATCGACCTTTGGCCCTTTGAGAATGGTCTCGCCTATCTGGGAAAGGACGGTGGGGGTGGGCTGGGCTCCGGCCCGGGTCTCTCCGTCGGCGGAGCGCTGGCGCTCGCCGGCACCGGCCGCTACGCGGTGTCGATGCTGGGAGACGGGGATTTCTGCATGGGGGTGACGGCCGTTTGGACCGCGGTGCGACACCGCATCCCGCTCCTCATACTGGTCAACAACAACCGCTCTTACTTCAATGATGAGTTGCACCAGGAGACCGTCGCGCGCACGCGCGGCCGCGATGTGCGCAACCGCTGGATTGGGCTACGCATGGAGGATCCGGCGCCTGACATCGCGAAGCTCGCACAGGCCCAGGGGGCGGTTGGCATTGGGCCGGTCACAACGCCAGCCGCGGTAAAAAGTGCCATCTCACGCGGCGTCGTTGTGCTGAAAGCGGGTGGCGTTTGCGTGATCGACGTCCACGTTGACCCGCCGCCCGAGCGCTCCGATGGTATCGGTCAGCGGGCGACTGGCGCTTGCTAGCAAGGGCCTTGCGCGCGCTGCGTTGAATATTGGCAATGAGGCAACGGCGGCGAAAAGGTGTTGCGTGACTGAAAACCCGAATGAGCCCTGGCCGACGGAGTTGCGGCTGCACAAAGACCGCAAAACTCTGACCGTGCTTTTCGATACGGGTGAAAGCTTCAATCTCAGCGCCGAGTATCTGCGGGTGAAGAGTCCGAGTGCCGAGGTACAGGGACATTCTCCCGACGAGCGCAAGACCATTGCGGGCAAAAGCACTGTCGGCATTCTGCAAATTCACCCGATCGGCAACTACGCGGTGCGCCTGGTGTTCGACGACTCACATTCGACCGGTATCTTTACCTGGGATTACCTGCTTACATTGGGCCGTAACCATGCGCAAAATTGGCGCGATTACCTTGACGACCTGTGCAGCAAAGGGCTCTCAAGATAGCCGTTTCCCGAGCTTGTCGGCATTTTTCGGCTTATTGACACCCCTTTCGGGCCTTGCAAGGCGCCGAGTAAGTACCCAATACCTGTTTCTACTCTAACGTGCTTGCGTTTTGCCCAAACTGGGGCCAAACATCTCCCCCTCAAAGGAGCCCGCAATGGCGAGACAATCCAAAATATCTGCAATGTCGATAGAAGCGCTCATTAATTTGCGTGATGAGGTCACCACCGCCCTTTCCCGCAAGGCGGACCAGCTGAAAGGCCAGCTCGCAAGGCTTGCCGGCGGAAATGGCTTCCACACGGGTACGTCCAAGCCTGGCAAGCTGAAAGGCCGCAAGGTTGCACCGAAGTACCGCAGCAGGAAAAATCCCAAGCTCACCTGGGCGGGAAGGGGTGCGACGCCGCTTTGGATGCGCGAGGAGATGAAGGGCACAAAGCTCAAGAAGGATAATTTTCTCATAAAATAGTACCTTTTCCTCATCGGTGAGCCCCTAACTTTCGTTAGCTCCGGCGCCCGCTCCACTGGTCTTTTTGGCTTCACAATCTCCGTTCCCGACGTTGGGTTCGCAGAGTTTGTGCGCAATCTTGGGTAGCAATGCTGGGTCCGAATGACGGCACCGCGTTGCCGCCGAATGATCGGTTGCGCTCAGCGCGCAGCGCTGTTGGGGTGTTCACGCGTGTGACACCGCGCACCTAGCTCTCCGCGATACTTTTTACGCGGATGCCATTCAGTCGAGCGGCGGCGTCCGAAGTTCTATCCAGCTGTGTATCGCTCAATTCGTCTGATTGCCTCGGTGATGTCCTCCACAAGGTCTGCGTCTCTGCGCTTAGACATAGGCCAGGGTCTTGCGGATGCTCTCCGCGATGCTTTTCACGCGGATACTCTCGAAGCTGAGCTCAGGTGTTGTCCGACGACCGGCAGTGCCACACACAAATGCCCATTGAGCCTCATCCATTATTGGGAGTCTGGCCTATCGTAGCCGCTTGTTTGCAAACGCTCGGCCCGATGCAGATTTCAGATATCGCTCGAACTCCACGGCCTTTTGCTCGTTGGAGAACGCGATGTACGTCTCTAGGTCCCACCGTCTGTACTTAGCCGTATGTGGTGAACGCCCGGAGGCTTGCCAGCCGTAGCTGCGAAGCAGCGAAGGCTGGTGGGCGCTGTAGGGATTGAACCTACGACCTCTCCCGTGTGAAGGGAACGCTCTCCCGCTGAGCTAAGCGCCCGCACCAGTGCAGGATCTAAGCCAGCAAGCGATCAAGTCAAGCGCGCCCAAGAGCTCGGTTACGCGCCGTTCGCCTGCGGCAGCCGTGAAGCGTGACTCTGTAATGCTCGAATGCGGTCGGCCAACGTGCCCTTGGCTTCCCCGCCGGCCGGTGCAACCGAAGGCGCGGCGTTGCCGTTTGCGCCGTTCGGCGGATGCCCCTGCGCGGCCCCCTCGCTATTGAGTATGGCATAGACTGGAGAGTCCGGCCCTTCCAGCGCGGCCGTGAGCCGCGCCACCTCGGCGGCGACATCGTTGATACGCTCACGCAGGACGGCATTTTCGATGTGCTCGTTAGAACGGCCGTTCTGGCCTGCCTGCTTCATTGCGACGATCTCATGCTCGAGCTTGCCGCACTCCTCGTGTGCCTGCCGCAGTTGCTCCTCGAGCAAAGCCTTCTCGCGCGTGATCTCCTGGGACGCAGCACGATGCCTGCTCTCCGCTGCGGCGAGCGCCGAGCGAGCCTCCACTTCATCCTTCTGTAATGCTGCGGCCTCATTGCGCAGCCGGTCGGATGCCGTTTCGCCATCGGCCATCAGGCGGCCTTGTTCCTGCAATCGGGCATTGAGCTCCTCGACGCGACGGGCGAGAACCTCGGATTCGGTCTTCTGCACAACGAGCGCCCGGTCGAGATCGCCTATCCGACTGGTGAGCTGCTCGGAGTTGGCGCCTTCCTCGCGCAGCCGCGTATTCAACAAGTCCAACTCGGAGGTCTTCTGCTCGTATCGTGCACGCAGATCCTTCATCTCCTGCTCGTAGGCTTCGAGCTGTCCTTCCATAGCCTCGGCCTGGGCACGCAATGCCAGCAACTCGACGCGCTGCGTGTCGGCAGCCGCGGAGGTCTCGTTAAGGCCGCCGCTCAGCCTTACCACTTCAGCTTGGGCCGTGGCCAAATGCGCTGTGGTTTGCTCCAGCGTCGCCTGCTTCGTGTTGAGCTCGGCGCGCAGGGTCGTGAGCTCCTCGGTCGAGTGCTTTTCCTTGGCCTCGAGCGCAAACAGGGCTGCAGTTTTCTCGCCCAGATCGAGCTTCAGCCGGCTGATCGCTTCCGCCTTTTTACCGATGTCGGCGAGCTGACCGGTGGTCTTGGCCTTCAGCTGCTCGATGGTCATCTCCAACCGCCGCGTCGACATCGCGAACTCGGCGCGCAGCTGATCCTTCTCTGCTTGGATTTCGGCCATCGAGAGCGGCGTCAGCGCCTCCAGTCGGCGCCTGGTGAGACGCACCGCACGGTTATGCACGAGTGGAATGATGCCAAGCACCAGCAGAGCCGCCGCGATAAACCCAATGCCCGCGAACATCAGCGGCTCGATCATGAAGGACGCCTCCGGAAGACCTTTAAGCGTTTGTTTACCAGAATGGCACGGCAGCTTTCCTGCCGCCACGGCGCGGGCGAGTCATCGCGGACGTGGCATTCAGGACGTGCGCTTGCGCGCCTCCGCAACGGCGTGCGCCGGATGCGCAATACGGAGCTGGCCGAAGGCGTTGAGACCTAGAACGGATTCCACGTCGCTGCCGGCGTGAACTTAAGGTAGCCGACATTTGCGCCCAGCCGCAGCCCAAGGCCCGTGCGGATCGGTACCACGACAATATTATTCGAGGTGAGGGCCGTCATACCCAAGCCGCCGACAAAATAAGCCGACCCGTCAAGTCCGGCGAAGCGCTGATAGATCGCTTCCGTCGCGGGCAGGCTATAGACGAGCATCATACTGCGGGCGCCTTCACCCCCGAAGTCGAAGCCGAGCGAGGGGCCCTGCCAGAAAACCCGCAGATCGCCGGCGTTCTTGGTGTAAAGAATTCCCTCGCCGTAGCGCAGCCCGACGGCCACCGCGCCGCCAGCCTCCTGGCCCAGGATATAGCCGTTGGGCAGCCCCCATTGGCTCCCTGCTTTTTCTACGAGCTGGGCCAGCCCTCGCGCCACGCCGCCAAAAAACCTATGTCCCGCATCCACGATCTCATTCGAGGAGTATTGCCCTCCTCCCTCCGGTCGCGGTTGTGCCGGTGGGGGGCTCGTCTGGGCAGCAGCCGGGAGGACGCTTGTCACAGTGACGAGCGCCAGAAGGAGAGCGGCGGTCCGTGTCACGGCACGCATCGAATGCTCCGTTCCTAGAATTGGGTAAATCCGCATACGCCAGCTTTGCCCGCATACGCCAGCTTTGCGGCCAAAGCGCAACCGAATCGCCGCATGATCGGCAACACTATGACGACACCGCGGCACGGACGGAAGTTGCCGTGCAACCGTTTTGGCTTAAACAACTCCGCGCTCGCGTGCGCCCCATGCAATGAAAGCGGGGACACGGAAGTTTGCTGAAATTCGCCCGTACTCGAGCGGACTGCCATCCGGGGCCGAAATGCTCCCGCCGGCCGCGACCAGCAGAGCGTGCCCGGCCGCCACGTCCCATTCACAAGTTGTCGAAAAACGCGGATACACATCCGCCGCACCCTGCGCGATTTGGCAAAACTTGAGGGCGGATCCGCAAGCGACACGCTGCGCAATTGGCAGATTCGCCAGGAATGCCTCAGTGAGCGGATCAAGATGCGAACGGCTGATTGCGGCAATCAAGCCGGAAGTGGGGCAGGGCCGCGCACGGATGGCTATGCCTTGTCGGGGGGCAGTGCCCGATGTTCCGGGTGCGAACTGCAGACGCTCAGCACCCACTCCGGCGATGCCGCGCCATAGAAGACCCTGGACCGGCGCCGCCACGATCCCGAGTCGCGGCACACCTTCGCAGACCAAGGCGACGTTTATGGTGAATTCATCACGGCCAGCGACCAGCTCGCGAGTTCCATCAAGCGGGTCGACCAGAAAAAACTGTGCGGATAGCGCCTGAGGAGCCGCATGCCCCGCTGCCTCCTCGGACACAATCGACACGCCCGGCAGTAGCCCGGCGATTCCCTCGAGAATTGCTGCCTCTGCGGCGCAATCAGCAGCTGTGACGGGCGAGTCGTCGGGCTTCGCATGGACCGCCAGCCGGCCGGAACGGGCGCTGAGAATGGCGGCAGCGGCCGCGGACACCACGGTCGTGAGCGGGTCGAGCAACCCAACCAATCCTCTGGTTTCTTCGTCCACCTCAAGCTGTCTTTTCATGCGGACGCGTACCGCCGGGTACGCCACGGGTTCCGTCTTGGCAGTTTCAGCACCCGTCGTGTATCACAGCCGCGCCGCGTCGCTTCTACCGAATCGCGTCGCTGCGTGGTTCTGCTTACCCGAGGTCCGCTGTCGGAGACGTCCTCATGTCCACCGCTGTTGCGCTCGATGCTCTCGATCTTGCTGCCCTGTTGTGCTCGCGGGTCTGTCACGACCTGATCAGCCCGACTGGCGCCATTGTAAACGGCCTCGAGGTGCTGGAGGAAGAAGCGACCGACGAGCAGACGAAGATCTTTGCCCTCGATCTCATCAAAAAAAGCGCAAAGACCGCTTCTGCACGCCTGCAGTTCTGCCGGCTCGCATTTGGCGCAGCAGGCTCAACGAGCGCGCAGATTGATCTGGGCGACGCGCAATCCATGGCGCGTGCTTTCATGGAGGACGACAAGACCCGGCTCACTTGGAACTTGCCGCGTGTGCTGCTGCCGAAAAACCGAGTCAAGCTGCTGCTCAACATGCTTCTCATTGCGGCACAGACAGTGCCCCGCGGCGGCACTCTGACGGTTGATCCGGTCGGGGAGGCTGAGCGCTTGGGCTTTCGCATCACCGCTGTCGGTCTCAACGCCCGCATCCCGCAGGCGGTGCCGGCGCTGCTCGCAGGCACATCGGAGAACGGCTCCATCGATGCCCACGCGATTCAGCCATTTTATGCGGGTCTGCTCGCCCGGGCGTGCGGTCTCACCGTTGAGATCAGGCGCGACGGTGAGGCGGTCCTGATCGAGACTGGGCAGTAAGGGGCGGGAGCTCGTGGCAAGAAATGCGCAAGGATGGGCAAGAATTATCGGGATCTCTGGCCTGCCACCTGAGGGACGCAACCAAAATTAAACTCTTTGCCAAGACACTTAAGTCGCTCCCAACAGGCACCGGTCTGCCGGAATTCCGGACCGATTGGGAATCTGGCGTGTTGCGTCGAAAGCGGCCCAATGTATGGACGACCTGCTGCGTGAGTTCCTCACTGAGACAGGTGAGAGCCTCGACATCGTCGATCGAGAATTGGTGCGCTTCGAGCAGGAGCCGAACAATACCAAGATTCTCGATAACATCTTTCGCCTTGTCCACACGGTTAAGGGAACTTGCGGCTTCCTGAGCTTGCCTCGTCTGGAGGCGCTCACGCATGCCGCCGAGGCCTTGTTAGGAAGATTCCGTTCCGGCAAGCCGGTGACCGGTGAAGCCGTCACCCTCGTCCTCGCCACTCTAGATCGAATCAAATCCCTGCTGGAAGAGCTGGAGCGGAACGCGGTCGAGGCGTCCGGTGTGGATGAAGACTTGATCGAGGCGCTGCAAGCGATGGCGCTCGAGGGTCCCGCTGGCAAGACCACACCGCAAGTGCACCAACAGCTGCCAGTGGCTCACCAGTCTGCGCACACGCCGGCCGCTGACATGCGACCTGCTCGATCCATCCAGGCTGATTCTGCCGCGCCCGAAGACGAGGCGATGAAGCTCGCAAACAAGTCGATCAGGGTCCACGTCGACACACTCGAGCATCTCATGACCATGGTTTCCGAGCTCGTTCTGACGCGAAATCAGTTGCTCGAGATCGTTGGCCGCAACCAGGACTCCGAGTTCAAGCTGCCCTTGCAACGGCTCTCGCACGTCACTGCCGATCTGCAGAAGAGCGTACTCAAGGCGCGCATGCAGCCAATCGGCTATGCGTGGCAGAGGCTGCCGCGCATCGTGCGCGACCTCTCGTCCGAGCTCGCCAAGCCAATCGAGATCGAAATGGGTGGTGCGCAGACCGAGCTCGACCGGCAGGTCCTGGAGCTGATCAAAGATCCGCTCACCCATTTGATTCGCAATTCAGCCGATCATGGCATAGAGCCCCCGGGCGAACGGCTGGCAGCAGGTAAGCCGGGGCGCGGTTTGATTCGGCTGTCGGCCGGTCATGAAGGGGGACACGTCGTCATCGAAGTGGCGGATGATGGCCGCGGGCTCGATACCGACCGGATTAAAGCCAAAGCAATCGGCCTCGGGATGATCCCCGAAGGTGATGCTGACAAGCTGAGCCAAAGCCAATTGCAGCGCCTGATTTTTGCACCGGCGTTCTCTACTGCCGAACAAGTTACCAGTGTGTCAGGTCGCGGGGTTGGCATGGATGTCGTGCACGCCAACATCGATCAGATCGGCGGCACAGTGGATGTCAGGTCGGTCCCCGGTAGCGGGACTACGTTCAGCATCAAAATTCCTCTGACACTCGCCATCATCTCAGCGCTGATTGTAGACGCCGGCGGCCAGCGGTTCGCTATTCCCCAACTTGCCGTGCTCGAGATCGTGCGGGTGTGCGGGAGGTCCGATAAACGGATCGAGCGCATCAGAGATGCCCCCTGGCTCCGGCTCCGGCATGCACTGTTGCCGCTCGTTGACATCAAACACGTGCTCAAACTGCGCAGCTTGCCTGACGACGAGAACGAGCCGCGCTTCATCGTCATCATGCAAAGCGGGAGTGTCCGCTTCGGCGTCATTGTCGACCACGCGTTTCATACCGAGGAGATTGTCGTCAAGCCGCTGTCGCGAGGTCTTCGCCATGTGGCGATGTTCTCGGGGGCCACCATTTTGGGAGATGGCTCTGTCATTCTCATCGCCAATCCGAGCGGGATGGTGCCTTCGCCAGCCGCGTCGCAAGCACCTCAGCGCCCGACGGAGCCGGAGAGCAGGCTCGAAGTCGAGGAGACCCGCCAATCCTTCCTGCTGTTCCGCGCCGGCTCGCTCATTCCGAAGGCGCTACCGCTCGGCTTCGTGCGACGATTGGAAGAGATCGATGCTGCCTCCCTCGAGCGCACGGGCGAGCGCACGCTCCTGCCGTACCGCGGTCAGTTGCTGCCGCTCATTGCCGTCGACGAGGATAGGCCAATCAGGACCACTGGCACGCTGCGGATCGTGGTGCTCTCGTGCGAGAGCCGGTGGATGGGGCTTATCGTCGATCAGATCATCAACATCGTCGAGGCCCAGCTCGATCTCGGCCCTGCAACGTTCCGACCGGGCATTCTCGGCTGCACCGTTCTGCACGGACAACCGATAGAGATCGTTGACATAGCACACTACCTCTCCCTGGTTTTTGAAGATTGGTGCACCGGGACGACTCCGTCCTGCGGAGCCGTCCAGGGGTCGCCGGTAGTCGATACCAGCGCAAGTGTGGTGCTAGCGCTCAAGCCTCTCCCTCTCCATCCCAGTGACCGAGCGGCGTAATCCGGAGCGGTCATGGAAAAGATGTCGGAATACGTCACGGCCATCATCGGCAGCCACCTCTGCGGCTTACCAATCGAGCGCGTACAGCACGTGTTCGTGCCGGACCGCCTGACGCCGGTGCCACTCGCCCCATTTGCCATTGCCGGCCTGCTCAACCTGCGCGGGCGCATCGTCACCATGATCGACATGCGCCACCGCCTTGAGCTCGAGTCGGCGCAGCCGGAATGCGGCCGGATGGCGATCGGCGTCGAGTGCAGTGGGGAGTGCTACGGGCTGCTGATCGACGGGGTCGGAGAAGTGCTGAAGCTGCCGGTTGCAGGGCTGGAAGGTAATCCGGTCAATCTTGATGAGCGATTGAAGCGGCTCTCGCGTGGTGTGCATCGGCTGGGGAAAAGCGTGTTGGTCGTCCTCGACGTAGACCAGGTGCTCGACACGTCCGCAGCTGCAGTCGCGGCGTGAGCACGGAGCAGATTGCAACAATGATCGCCGAACGCACGGTGGAGGATAGGATGAGAATGTGTCTCGTCGTCGACGACTCGAGCGTGATCCGCAAGGTGGCTCGCAGGATCCTGGAAGGGCTCGAATTCACGATCATCGAAGCAGAGGACGGACAGCAGGCGCTTGATGTATGCCGCGCTCAGATGCCGGAAGCTGTGCTGCTCGATTGGAACATGCCACGCATGGACGGCTACGAGTTCTTGCGAGCGCTGCGTCGTTTGCCTGACGGTGATCGTCCCAAGGTCGTGTTCTGCACGACGGAAAACGATGTTGCTCACATCGCGCGGGCGCTGCACGCAGGCGCCAACGAATACATCATGAAGCCATTCGACAAGGAGATTGTCGAAGCCAAGTTCCAGGAAGTCGGGCTCCTGTAGCCGTCAAATCCACTACTTCAGCGGCCAAAGATTTAAGCGGCATCCCAGCCCAGGTTGGCCGCAGCCGGTGTTGCGCGTCGTCGCCGCAGCGGGCTGGTCCTCATTGCCGCGCCAGTTTGTCTTCGAACCAGCTCCACATGGTGGCGCAGCCGAGTGTGAGGTAGTCGCGCTGGCAATGCTGGGCGCCACCTTCCTCGCTCGTGAAGATCCGCAGTGTCTTGTCGGCCGAGCCACATGCTTGGTAGAGCGCTTGCGCGTCTAACAGTGGAATCTGCTCGTCGTCGGCGCCATGCACGACGAGGAACGGGCAGCGCATCTTCTGCACAATGCCATCGAGCTTGAACGGCTTTAGTCGGTGCAGCGCCTCGTCCAGGCTGCCCGCGCCAACGATCCACATGATATGGTAGCCGGGCACGGAGAGAGAGGCGTCGAACCGGGCATCGATGCGGCGCTTCCACACGGCGTGATAGTCCCAGACCGCACCCCAGGCCACGCACGCCGCAAAACGCGGATCGAGAGAGGCGCAGCGCGGCGCGTAGTAGCCACCGAGACTGATCGCGACGATGCCGATCTTGTTCGCGTCGACATCCGGCCGTGTCTCGAGATAATCGATGCAGGCACTGCCGGCCTTCTCATAATCGTGACGCAGAACAAGGCCGCGAAAGCGGATCGCCTCCCCGGTGCCCGGGCCGTCCATGACGAGAACCGAAATGCCGCGCCTGATGAGGTCGGGCACGCCTGCGAGATATTGAATCTCCTTGGTCACGTCGAGCCCGTCAAAGAAGACGACACAGGGCGTGGGTGACGACCGGGCATTCTGCGCGTGCACGTAATAGCCTGGCAGGCTCGCGCCTTCGTACGGCACCTCGATGATTTCAATCTTGGTGTCCGAGTTGGCCACGAATCCGTGAAAACAGTCGACTGCGCTTCGATAGGCCTCGAGCGCCCGGCTGTCCTTCGGGGTTCGGAAGCGCTCGCCCATCTGGTAGTAATGGCAGGCGCGCAGGAGGAAAGCTGCCGCGGAGACCCTGTGGCCGGAGCGGGCAAAGCGCTCGGCATGGCCACGAACCTCCTCGGCCACCCTGACACAAGCTTCAAACCAGGCGTTGTCGTCGTCCGGGGCTTTGCCCTCGAGCATCTGTCCAATCTTGTGCAGCTCGCTGATATCCGCACCGCCGTAGGCGCTGCGGCCGAGCATGTTCACGAATGCCGCCGACCAGCGGTAATTTCCGGGGAAGTACATGAAGTATTTTGGCGCGGTGGGCACTGCCTCATCCTCCCCTGGTGCGGTGTAATGACCGGTCAGTCCCAGGCCGGCGCCCGCCCGGCTGGATTGGCAATCCGACCATTGGACCGCTTGAGAGTGCCGATCCGGTCCATATCGTCAGGGCTCAAGGCAAAGTCGAACACGTCGAGATTGTCGGCCACGCGCTCTGGGTTCGACGAGCGTGGGATGGGAATGATGTTGCCCTGCTGCACCAGCCAGCGAAGCGCAATTTGTGCCGGCGAGCGGTGGTGCTTGGCCCCGATCTGAGCAAGCACGGGATCGGCAAGGAGGCGTCCGCGTCCGAGCGGACAATAGGCGGTAAAGAGCATGTGCCGCTTTCGGCAAGCCTCCAGAAGCTTTGTCTGATCTATGTAGGGGTGGCATTCCGCTTGCAAATTGACCAGTGGCTCCGGACAGAGCGCGATGGCCTGATCGAGAAGAGCAATATTGAAATTGGCCACCCCAAGGTGACGTGCCAGGCCGGTGCGCTTCGCCTTGGCCAGTGCGGTCATGGTGCCTTCAAGGGGGCTCTCGTCATTTGGCCAGTGCACCAGCAGTAGATCGACATAATCGACGTCGAGGTTCTTCAAGCTCTCATCGACCGATCGGGCGAAATCGTCGGGCCGCAAATATTCATGCGAGACTTTCGTGCACAGGAATACCTCACCTCGGGGCAGGCCCGCCGCCCGCAGTCCTTCACCGACGCCGCGCTCGGTCCCGTACTTCCAGGCAGTATCGATGTGGCGGTAACCAAGCTTGATCGCCGTTGCGACGATCTCGGCACAATTGTCAAGCGAGGACGTCCCCAAGCCGATCGCGGGAATGCGGGCTCCCTGCGCCGTCAATGTAGGTACGCGATTGCTGGCGGGGGCTGGAACAGACATGTCCCCCCGGACTTTACGGCCGCCGCATGCGGGGTCAATCGGCCGTGACTAGCAGGTTGCGTTGCCGAAACGAAAACCCCGCCTATCGGCGGGGTTCTTGGCGTGTCGCGGGCGGCGTCGTCTCAGGCCGGAATGCGCTCTTCATCCTCCGTCGGCTCACGCAGGACGTAGCCGCGGCCCCATACCGTCTCGATGTAGTTCTTGCCGTTAGAGGCGTTGGCGAGCTTCTTGCGCAGCTTGCAGATGAAAACGTCGATGATCTTCAGCTCGGGCTCGTCCATTCCGCCATAAAGGTGATTGAGGAACATCTCTTTGGTGAGCGTGGTGCCCTTGCGCAGGCTCAGGAGCTCCAGCATCTGATACTCCTTGCCGGTCAGATGCACCCGCGCGCCGCTCACTTCCACTGTCTTGGTGTCGAGGTTGACGACGAGGTCGCCAGTCTGGATCACTGACTGCGCATGTCCCTTGGACCGGCGGACGATGGCGTGGATACGTGCGACCAGCTCGTCCTTGTGGAACGGCTTGGTCATGTAATCATCGGCACCAAAGCCGAGCCCGCGCACCTTGTCCTCGATCCCGCCGAGCCCGGTGAGGATAAGAATTGGCGTCTTCACCTTTGAGACGCGCAGCGAGCGCAAAACCTCGAAGCCGGACATGTCCGGTAGATTGAGGTCGAGCAGAATGATGTCGTAATCGTAGAGCTTGCCAAGGTCGACACCCTCCTCGCCCAGATCGGTGGTGTAGACATTGAAGCTCTCGGACTTCAGCATCAGCTCGATTGATTGAGCGGTCGCGCTGTCGTCCTCAATCAGCAATACGCGCATGCCAATCCCCTTCCTCGCCGTTTCTGGCTCAGGTCGGCACGCCGCAATGGCGGCGCTCCAAACACGCTTTTGGAACAACCAAGTCGAAACTAATGACGCGTGGTTAACAAAACATTTCCCGCGTGCAGCTGGGCTCGGGACATACTCAGACGAATCGCCCTAAGATATTGCACGGAGTAGTTTTTTTGCCAAGCGTCGCGTCATTTGCGACTTTAAGACCGGGTTGCAACCGATTCAGGAAGGTTACGCCGGGTCGCCGACACGGTGCAGGCCCCCTGAAGTCCCCAAGACGGTGACCCAATGATTAATGATGCACGTTTAAAAGTGGTTAAGAACCGGACCAAAGCGTCGCTGAGCCGTGCATTTCTTGGTGGTGTCGAGCTGGCGCAAAACAAGTCTGCCGGTCCGAGCTCTGGCACTTGGCTTAAGCCGATTTTGATGCGCTGAGCTGGTCGTCGGGAGGAGCGACCCCTTGCGCTGCTCCTGCGCTAAGTCGGAAACCGAAAACTAACATTGTCACGCCAGACTGCGTGACGGGGGAATGCCGGCCCAAGCGGGAGCGAACCGCGTCTAGCGATGGTGCCGGCGCTCGGGGGGAGTAGGACTGGATGAAGTCGCGCGAGACGCTTATTCGCCTGAGGAAGTTTCAGGTCGAAGAGAAACGCCGGAAGCTTGCCCAGATTGAAGGAATGATCGCCGAGTTCGAGCGCATTGCCGCTGAGCTCGAGCGCGAGATTCGGGCTGAGCAGGATCGTGCTGGCATTCACGACCCCACGCACTTCGCCTACCCGACCTATGCCAAGGCCGCGATGCAGCGCCGGGAGAACCTCAAACGTTCCGCCGACGAGCTCAAGGTGCAACTGGAAGAAGCCAAGCTCGCCGTCACTGAAGCTGTGGAAGAGATGAAGAAGGTTGAGCTGCTTGATGAGCGCGACCAGATGCGCGAACGCGGCGAGGAGAATGTGCGCGAGCAGACTGAGCTGGACGCGCTCGGACTGCTACGCAACAGCGCGCGCGCCTGAAGTCGGCAGGGCAGGGCGCTGCAGGCAAAATCTTGCGAGCGTCTGTCCTGGTATTCGTTGTTGGCGATTCGAGACCCCCTAGGATATTGTTCCCGGGAGGTTTCTACGGTCGCCCTTTCGCGCCGGCGGCCTCGAGGAGGGGCCGCCTGTTTCCATGTCCACCCCGATTGAAATCACGCGCTTGTTGAGCGCCAGTGCCAGCGGCGACGCTGCGGCTTTCGAACAGCTCTATCACGCGACCTGCGCAAAGCTCTACGGTGTTATCTTGCGCATTGTGCGGCGCCCCGACGTTTCCGCCGATGCGATGGAGCAGGTTTATCTCGAGATCTGGCAGCGCGCGGGCGAATTCGACAGCGGGTACTCGACACCCCTGGCTTGGATGGTGGCGATCGCGCGGCGGCTCGCGATTGATCTCTCACGGCAGGCGACGACAGAGGCTACAGCCCTGGAGGCGCTCGATGAAAATGAGGGACCGGGCAGCGTTCCGCGCCACCAGCTCACGGAAGGTCTCAAGCGCCTGCTGACCTGCATCGGGCGACTCGAGCCCGATCGGCAGCGCATGCTCTTGCTCGCCTATTACGGTGCGTTTAACCGCGAGCAGCTGTCCATCAAGTTGGACATGCCGGTCAATCTGCTCCGAGCGTCGCTGCGGCGCAGCTTGATCGAGGTCGAGCTATGCCTGAACGGTTGACCGTCGAAGCTGAGGTCCTGGCTGCTGAGTACGTGCTGGGCACCCTCGACGCGAACGAGCGCACGCAGGCGCACAGCCTGCTCACGAGCGACGAGAGCTTTGCCGCCCGCGTCAGGCTGTGGGAACGACGGCTGAGCGAGTTGCACCTGATGGTGGAGCCGGTCGACCCCGATCCGGAAATCTGGTCGCGCATCAAGGGCAAGTTGCCCGACGCAGCTCCCGTTGTCGCGAGCAAGCCACAGCCTGAGGCTGAGGCGGAGGCGGAGGCTGCGCCTGACCCGGAGCCGCACCCGACCCCCGTCGCGCAGCCGGAAGCCGCGTTGGGCTTGGCAGCGCCGAGCGAAGACGATGCGAGACCCGCGGTGTCCGACATGGCCTCGGTCTCCTCGGCGCCGCCAAGCCCGCCGGCGTCCGCGGCGGCCACTTTCGACGAAGCGGTTGCTGCGGCGATGGAGCCGCTGTTGCCCGACCACCCTCCGCCGGAGGTGCCTGAACCGGCAGCTGAACCAGCATTCGAACCGGCAACCCCTTCGATCGAGGCCACGCCGAGAACACTCGTCGAGCCGGCCCTCAGTCCTCCTGTCGTGGAGCCGGCCGCTGCTCCTCCCACGGTCGTCTCTGCAAGCGCCGTCGGACGGGCGGAGCCGCGTGATACAGAGGAGAGGACGGCAAGGATCTTGCGGCGCCGCTTGCGACGTTGGCGCCTGGTGTCGCTTTTCCTGATGCTCCTGGTACTCGGTGTCGCCGGCCTGATTGCGGCTTGGCGATATGCGCCGGACCGACTTCCGCCGACATTCCAGGCCGCAGAAGTCATGCGGCGCATCGGCGTCAGCAGTGACACAGCGACGCCGCCACCTTTACGCCCGCCACCTCCACCCCCCGAATCTCAGATCGACGAATAGGGAGCTGGTGCCGCACGAAAAGGGTCCACGCGCACGTGGACTGCACTGCCTTATCGCGGAGCATTTCGGCGAAGAGTAGGAGGACGATCAGCAGCGATCAGCGGATGGTGATGCGGTCCTGACCGGCCGACGCGGTCATCGCATTGGTCGTCTTGATCACGGTGACGGCGATTTCGCTGGTTGCTGTGTTGTGGATGCGCGCACCTATGCCGATGGCAGCAACGAGAGTGGCGGAAAAAAGCGCCACCGCCACCACTTTGAGGTGAGTCGTGCGGTCGGCCGTCACCAGAGAAAAATTGTTCATTACACCCTCCCCAGGGTCTCGCTCCGTTAGTCGGAGCCAGGGCCGAAAAGGTTCATGCAGTGTCGGATCGGCAACGTGGAAGATCACTCTCGGTTCCCGCTGATCGGGCCGAGAGGCTGAAAAAACTGTATAGATCAATGGGTTAATTCAATAGCGAGAGGCTCCGGGCCTGTGGGCCGGGCGTACCGCGTGGTGCTGGCTCCTGCGAGCGCCCACCGTTAAAGCGCGGACCCGGCCCGTCATGCGTCCGGCAGCGTTCGCCGGCCAAAATGTGCGCGGCGCATGGTTAATGAAGGGTTAACGTCGGGCGGGGCGGCGGCGCGTGCTCACTCTGCAGCTTCGGCGCTGACCGGACGCCAATCCAACGGCACGTGGCCCGGCTCGGCCGCCACTCGCTGGAGCCAGGCGCGGGTATAGGGAAACGGGCCAAGATCGAAATCGCATTCATGGGCGAGGTGTGTGTACGCGTATAGGGCGACGTCGGCGACGGTGTAGCGGTCGGCAACGAAGTAGGGGTGCAGCTTGAGGTGATTTTCCATCACCCGCAACGCGCGGTTGCCTTCCTCCATCCAATCCTCGAGCGCGTGCTGCTGCAGGTCGCGCCCGCCCTTGACCAGCGCCAGCCAGAAATAAGCTGCGCCGAGGTTCGGCTCGATGCTGTGCTGCTCGAAGAACATCCACTGCAGTGCCTCGGCGCGGTCGATGCGGTTCTCCGGCCGTAGGCGCGTGCCGCTCACCAGGTGCCACAGGATGGCATTCGACTCTGCCAAATAACGACCCGGTGCGGCTTCCAGCAGCGGCACTTGCCCATTGGGATTTTTCCCCAGAAACTCGGGCGTGTGACTCTCGCCCTTGAGGATATCAACCTCGATGAGGCGATAAGGAATATCGAGCAATGCAAGCGCCAGCCGCACCTTGTAGCTGTTGCCGGAGCGCTGCATGGAATAGAGCGTATACATCGCTCACCTTTTTCAAATGGTATGCCGTCTCTGGTTTACGCAACCCCAGCTCACTTACAGCACGACAAGATCAATGTCGTGCGGCATTGTCGTGACAGGAGCGACGTGAATATGCTCTTCGCGCGTGCTTCGCAGCGCACAAGTGCTGTCTTTCGCCCGCGCAGGAGAATACGCGCGTGTGCACGCTGTGCCGGCGCTCGCTCCAGCTAATTTGAGTGTGATCTTACCGGCCGTAGCGCGGAAAGCGAGCGGGCAATGCTTCCCGCTACCCGCTCTGCCCAGATCATCACGAGCACGAATGTCGCACCCATGGCAATCACGCCGACGGGAATGAATGTGGCCTGCGCCATCGAGCGCGCAATCAGCGGAATGATCCACAGCACCGCAAGCACGGTTTTTTGATAAGGCGCAAAGCCGCGTGCGAGCCCGTCGGCAGCAAGAAAGGCGATCGCCGGCGCGAGCGCCATCATGTCGTAGTCCAGGCTATAAGGTGTCGCCAAGAGCGAGCCGAGCAACAGGCCGGCCGCCTGCAAGGGAAAAGGCGCGCGGCTGCGCCAGAGCCATACGAGACTGATGGCCAGCAGTGCCGTCGCACTGGCCTGCGCCGCATAGGCAAACGGCACTGTGCCTCCCCACATGCGCGCCCACGAGAATACGGTCTGGATCTTGTGCCAGCCGGTATCTCCCTGCTCGAGCACGACGGCGCGCGTGAACTGCGCGAACTGCACAAATGCGTGCCACACCTGCGGTCCGAAGGACAGCGTCGTGATCAGCACGAGGAGCGCGAGTGTGACTGCCGCGGCCATGATGGTGCGCCAGCGACCCGTGGCCACGAGGACGAGCGGAATGAGCAGTGCGAATTGCGGCTTGTAGGCCAGAAGGCCGAACAGCATTCCTGCGAGAAGAGGTCTGCGGTCGAGCTGGACCAGTGCGCCCCCAAGAAGGGCGGCGGTGAGGAAACCATTGTGACCATGGCCTAAGTTCACCAGCACGCCGGGGAAAGCGACTGCCGGCAAAAGCCACCAGCTCCGGCTGGCTCGCGCGGGAGGACATTCTGATTGCGCGTCAGGCCTTGTGCCTTTGCAGGCAGCAATGATTGTTGCAATCGAAATCAGATAAAGGAGCAAAGTGATGGCCTGCCAGAGGCCCAGGGCAACAGGGTAGGGCATCGCCGCCAGCGGCGCGGCGAGGAGGAGGAAGAACGGCGGGTAGTGCCAGCCATAGAACGGCGTCGTCTCACCGAAGATGGCGCGCTCACGGGCATATTGCTGGACTGGATCGAACGCAGCGTAGGCTCTTCCGTCGAGCACGAGTTGGCCCGCCGCGTAGACGTTGGAGAAATCCGTCCCGAGCGGACGGCCGGCAAAGTCGTTGAGCCCGCTGGCGGTGGCGATCAGCCACACGACGGCGAGCACCGAGGCGAACAGCACGGCAAATGTAATGAGCCGGATGCGCTCGCGGGTGAGCCAGTCTCCGGTTCTCAGCGTGACGAGGACGTGGCGCATGGAACATGCTCCGAACGGCTTCGTTGCTAGCAGCCTTGACTTAAGGGACGGTTGCGCCGGGCCAGCGTGGCCGGCTGCCATTGATTGGGGTGAATGCCGGTGAATGAGGCTTGCCGAGTGTGGCCCTGCCCTTTAGGAAGCACGCGCCCGCACAGGGCAAGGGAGACTGCCCCATGGCTCTGCTCGCTCAGCATCTCGGCCGCATTCAGCCCTCCGCCACCATCGCGGTTACCGACAAAGCGCGCGCGCTGAAAGCCTCGGGACGCGACGTGATCGGGCTCGGTGCAGGGGAGCCGGACTTCGACACCCCTGAGCACATCAAGCGCGCCGCAAT
This sequence comes from Xanthobacteraceae bacterium, assembly GCA_045811525.1. Taxonomy (GTDB): domain Bacteria; phylum Pseudomonadota; class Alphaproteobacteria; order Rhizobiales; family Xanthobacteraceae; genus VAZQ01. The sequence goes on from JBJMTV010000005.1 coordinate 20,094, forward strand.
CCGTGCCATCGAGAGCGGCAAGGCCGCCAAGTACACGGCTGTGGATGGAATACCCGAGCTCAAGGCTGCGGTCGCGCGCAAGTTCAAGCGCGAGAACGGTCTCGACTACAAGCCGAGCCAGATCATTATCGGCACCGGTGGCAAGCAGGTGCTGTACAACGCGTTTGCGGCCACCCTGGACGCCGGTGACGAGGTCGTCATCCCCGCACCTTACTGGGTCAGCTACCCCGACATGGTGATGCTGGCGCAAGGCAAGCCGGTGGCGGTGCCGACCACGATCGAGTCAGGTTTTAAAATGAAGGCGCAAGCGCTCGAGCGCGCGATCACGCCGCGCACAAAATGGGTGCTGCTCAACTCGCCGTCAAACCCCACTGGCGCCGCCTACACCCGCAGCGAGCTCAAGTCGCTGACCGATGTGCTGATGCGCCATCCACACGTCTATGTGATGACCGACGATATGTACGAGCACCTCGTTTACGATGAGTTCGAGTTCACCACGCCGGCACAAATCGAGCCCGGCTTATATGACCGCACACTGACCGTGAACGGCGTCTCGAAAACGTACTGCATGACTGGCTGGCGTATCGGCTATGCTGGCGGACCTGAGTCGCTGATCAAGGCCATGGCCATGATCCAGTCGCAGTCGACCTCCAATCCGACCGCGGTCTCACAATGGGCGGCGGTCGAGGCGCTCGAGGGTCCCCAGGATTTCATTGCTGCACATAATACGGTGTTCAAGGAGCGCCGTGACCTCTGCGTATCCATGCTCAACCAAGCGCGCGGCCTGCATTGCCCGAAGCCGCAAGGTGCGTTTTACGTCTATCCTTCATGCGCCGGCACCATCGGCCGTACTGCACCGACCGGGAATAAGCTCGCAACCGATCTGGACTTCGTCAGCGAGCTTCTGGAGAGCGAGGGCGTGGCGGTGGTGCAAGGCACGCCCTTCGGATTTGGACCGGCGTTTCGCATCTCTTATGCCACGAAGACTGAGGACCTTGAGGAAGCCTGTCGGCGTATCCAGCGTTTCTGTGGCAATCTCAAATAACCGCCGCAAAATTCGCGCGAGTAGCGGCCCCGTGACGCGAGCTCAGGAGTGCTCGCCTGTCGCCAAGCGATGACATGCGAATTTCGAAACCGGGACACTGGAGCGGGAGGGATTACATGCGTTGTCATGCGATGGGTGCGGTGGTCGCCGCCGTGGTTGCCTGCGCCGCGCCGGCCAGCGCGCAGCAGGTGAGGGCCGGAGTTTTGACCTGCGATGTGTCCGGCGGCATCGGTCTCATCGTCGGCTCGCAGCGGCAAGTCTCCTGTATGTACTCGCCAGAGGGCGGCGGTTTTCAGGAGGGTTATGTCGGCACCTTCACGCGCTTTGGGCTCGATCTCGGGATCACCGGCGGTGCCGTGATGGTGTGGGGTGTGTTCACCAGCACCATTGCAGGCCCTGGCTTTCTGGCCGGCGACTATGTGGGAGCGAGCGGCGAGGCCACCGTCGCCGCGGGACTGGGCGCGAATGTGCTGATCGGCGGTTCCAACCGAACCGTCGCCCTGCAGCCGCTCTCGGTGTCGGGACAGATCGGCCTCAACGTGGCGGTTGGTCTGGGCGACCTCAGCCTACGTCCGGCGCAATAAGCCCCCAAGCTTCGATCGCGAGTGTGCGGAGAGCGCGCCGGCACTCGCCATCGAGAGTGCATGAGCGGCACGCTGGCTGCGTGTTGAACTCGCCGCAACCGTGAGACACGCACGGCTCTTGCCAATCCCCCCTGAAGCCTGAAACGATAAGTTGCCGAGGCGTCCGGCCGCGCATGAGGCCGCCCTTGCCTGCAGGCTGGGAGGGGGTAGGAGGCGACATGGCACAGAATGGCACAAGAGCAACGGGTCCCCGGTGCATCGCGCTGGTGGGCCCGTTTCAGAGTGGCAAGACCACGCTGCTGGAGGGAATTCTCGCGCGCACGGGCGCTGTTCAGCGCCAGGGCACCGTGGAAGCGGGCAACACCGTCGGCGACGCCAGCAAAGAGGCGCGCCACCACAGAATGAGTGTCGAGCTTTCAGTCGCCAGCGCCGAGTTCATGGGTGACAGCTACAGCTTCCTTGATTGTCCGGGGTCAGTGGAGTTTGTGCACGACATGCGCGCGGTGCTGCCCGCCATCGACGCAGCAGTCGTAGTCTGTGAGCTTGATGAAAAGAAGGTCCCACAGCTGCAGCTCATGCTCCGTGAGCTCGAGGACCAGAAGATTCCGCGTTTCCTTTTCGTGAACAAGATCGACAAGGCCGATGCCACCATCCATGACGTACTGAGCGTCTTGCAACCGGCCTCGCGCAGCAAATTAGTGCTGCGGCAGATCCCAACCTTTGCCGGCGAGAGCATCACCGGCTTCGTGGACCTCGCGCTCGAGCGCGCCTTTGTCTACAAGGAGCACGGGCCGTCCGAGATGGTGCCTCTGCAAGGTGATGTGCTCGATCGCGAGAAGACCGCGCGCTTCTCCATGTTGGAGACGCTGGCCGATCACGACGACGCGCTGATGGAGCAGTTGCTAGAGGATATCCAACCCCCGCGTGATCGCATTTTTGAGGACCTGTCGCGGGAGGTGCGTGAGGGGCTCGTTTGTCCCGTGATGCTCGGAGCAGCGCCGCGCACAAACGGCGTTCTCCGCCTGCTCAAGGCGCTGCGCCACGAAGCTCCGGGAATCGGCGAGACGGCGAAACGACTGGGACTGAAAGGCGGCAATGACCCTGTCGCTTACGTGCTCAAGACTCTGCACACCTCGCATGGGGGGAAGATGTCCATTGTGCGCGTGCTGCACGGGCAGATCGGCGACGGCACGACCCTCGTGACGCCGGAGCGCGAGGCTGGCCGCGTGGCCGGCGTCTTCAATGTGACGGGCCAGAATACCGACAAACGCGGCGCGGCGCAGGCCGGGGAGACCGTGGCATTCGCCAAGCTCGAGCATGCCAACACGGGCGATACCCTGACGGCCGGCAAGCACGCGCATCCGGCATTGCCACGCGTGATGCCGTATCCGCCGGTGCTTGCGATCTCGGTCGCCGCGAAGGAGCGCAAGGATGACGTGAAGCTCGGTCAGGCTATTGCCAAGCTGATCGAGGAGGATCCTTCTATTACTGTGGTGCACAACGCCGAGGCGCACGAGATCGTGCTGTGGGGGCAGGGCGAGATGCAGCTGCGCGTCGCCACCGAGCGGCTCGCCGACCGGTTCAGTGTCGCTACAACCTCACACAAGCCGACCGTCGGCTATCGTGAGACGATCAAGAAGCCGATGGTTCAGCGCGGTCGCCACAAGAAGCAGTCGGGTGGACATGGCCAATACGGGGACGTGGTGCTCGAGATCAAGCCGCTGCCGCGTGGCTCGGGCTTCCAGTTCACCGAGGAGATCAAGGGCGGCGTGGTGCCGCGCAACTACATCCCGTCCGTGGAGGAGGGGGTAAGTGACGCGCTCAAGCACGGGCCGCTTGGTTTTCCTGTGGTCGACGTCGCCGCCAAGCTCATCGATGGCTCCTATCACACGGTGGATTCATCAGACATGGCTTTCCAGCTGGCCGGCCGTTTGGCCATCCACGAAGGTTTGCCGCAGTGCAATCCGGTCCTGCTCGAGCCGATCTACCAGGTCGATATCGTGTGCCCGTCCGAAGCGACAGCGAAGATGAACGCCCTGATGTCGGGTCGTCGCGGTCAGATCCTCGGCTTCGATACGCGTGAGGGCTGGGATGGCTGGGACGTCGTGCGGCTGCAAATGCCGGAGGCCGAGATCGGCGACCTCATTGTCGAGGTGCGCTCAGCCACTGCCGGGGTCGGCAGCTTCACCTTCAAGTTCGACCACATGGCCGAGCTCACCGGCCGTACTGCCGATCAGATCGTGACGGCGCGCAAGGCAGCGGCTGCCGCCTGAAAAACGGAGGCAACGGTCCGGATCCGTGGATCTCTCGTGCGTCACGTCCACAGTTCTGACGGTCACCTTTTGCAAGCATGACTGCGCGCGGAGCTGGGCCGTTTGATTCGGCCCTAAGCTCATGCGGGACACCGGGCGCACAACGCGGTTGCCGCAGCTGTGACTTGCCCGTGAATGGGGGCGGGCGTATCGAGGTTGATGGCCCCAACCGAAGCTCAGGAAGTGCTGCTGCATAGTCGGGTTTAAAGGGGCCACTGCTCCAACCGGGAGGACGACCCATGCATGTGATTCGCCGCCGCGGCTGGGAGATTCCCGAGCGCCTTGTGACGTCCGAGCGCCTGTTTCTTAACCGGCGCGGTTTTCTGGCTGGGACGGGCGCCGCGGCAGTTGCGATTGCGCCCGGACTTGCGTTCGGGCAGCGCGCCGCCGATGTGCCTGATCCGACCAGCGACCTCTACCCGGTGAAGCGCAATGAGACCTTCAAGCTCGATCGTCCGATCACGGACGAGAAGATCAACACCAGCTACAACAATTTCTACGAGTTCGGGCCGAGCAAGAAGGTTGCGGAAGCATCAAAGGCACTCAAGTTGCGACCTTGGACATTCAAAATCGACGGTATGGTGCAGAAGCCGCAGGAGATCGGCATTGACGACCTGATCCGCTCCATGCCGCTTGAGGAGCGCGTCTATCGCCACCGCTGCGTCGAGGCTTGGTCGATGGCGATCCCGTGGAGCGGCTTCCCGATGGCCAAGCTGGTCGAGCGCGCAAGCCCGCTCTCCTCCGCGAAATATGTGAGAATGGAAACCTTCCTCGACCGGTCAATGGCGCCTGGTCAACGGCAAGTCTGGTATCCGTGGCCCTATGTCGAAGGGCTTACCATTGCAGAGGCCACGAACGAGCTTGCCTTCCTGGTGACCGGTGCCTACGGCAAACCTGTTTCGAAGGTGCAAGGCGCGCCTCTGAGGCTGGCAGTGCCCTGGAAATACGGGTTCAAGTCGATCAAGTCGATTGTGCGTTTCACGTTCACGGACCAGCGGCCGAAGAGCTACTGGGAGGCGCTGCAATCCTCGGAGTATGGCTTCTGGGCGAACGTCAACCCCGACGTGCCTCACCCGCGCTGGAGTCAGGCCAGCGAGGAGCTGATCGGACAGAACGAGCGCCGACCGACCTTGATCTTCAACGGATACGGTGACTACGTCGCCGATCTTTATCGTGGCCTGACGCAGGAGCGCCTCTGGGCCTGAGCGACATCACCGTAGCAGCGGTCGATGTTCCTAGATCGCGAGAGGCGTGGCGCACGCGTCCTCTTCACGGCTTGCGGCCGGCTGTGGTTATGAGCGGATTGATCCAGTAGCAGGTCCCTTTCCTGAGACTGATCGTTGGTCCCCACTCCGTCTCGCCTGCGCCCTCGGCGAGCTCAAACCCCAACTTCAGGCTGGCTGCCTCCGTTTCGCGCGTCTTGAGTGCGGTCACGCCTGTTGCCGGTTTCCATTTGTAAGCGGTGCCGGTTGCCGGGTTGGAAATGCTGAACGTGATCGGCTTGTCGTAGAGCACGTAGACGCGGTTGCGCAGTCCGAGCAAGGCATCGGTCGAGTTTAACAACAGTCCTGCCTTGCCGATCGGGCTGATCGGAACGGGCGACCAGCCGGCGATCGTCACCCCGGAGGGGGTGAGGGGCACAATGAGGAATTGCATGTCCTCGGTCCGGATTTTTGCCTCCTCCTCGCACTCCGCCATGGCTTGGACGATCCAGCCGTAATCTGCATCGCTGGCCGTTCCCGGTGCTGCAGAAGGGACATTTGCAGCCGGCGGCGCTGCGGGCGTCTTGCTGCGAAACATCCACAGCCCGAGCGCAATCACGCCGCCCAGCACGATCACTGCGCCGACGGCAGCGAGCGTGGCGACTGGATTGGGCAGATTGGCCGCGCCGCAGCTAGGGCAAACGCGAGCGAAATAGGAGATCGATGCCCCGCATTCGCGACACCGACCAGCCGGCAAATCGATCATTTCGGCAACGCGCTCCGCACGAATAACGCCCAGATTAGCTGATCGGACGGTGGTGTTCGAGCCGGCGATCCTACCCGTCCTCGCCCGCTTCGGCGGCGGCAAGCTTGCTGCGCCAGTCCTTGCGCCGGCGAACGAGCGAGAGCGCCGAAAGGGTGAGCAGCACCCCGCTGAGCGTGAGCAGGAAGCCGGCTATGGGACGCTGAAAGAAGATGGTCCAATGCCCATTCGACATGATGAGCGATTGGCGCAGGCTCATCTCGAATGTCGGAGCAATCACCAGGCCAAGCACGAGTGGTGCAGGATCGAGCCCGAACTTCCGCATGCAATAGCCAATGATTCCCGTGATCAGCATGATCCACACGTCGACGATCGAGTGGCTCACCTCATAGACGCCGATCACGCAAAACATGATCACCAGGGGATAGAGGTAGGCATAAGGAATGCGCAGCACGTTCACGAACAGGCCGACCAGCGGCAGGTTGAGGGCAAGCAGCATCAAGTTGCCCACATACATCGACGCCACGAAACCCCAGAATACATCGGGATGCTCATTCACCAGGGTCGGACCAGGCGAGACGCCATGGATGATCAGCGCCGCCATCAGCACGGCAGTGATCGGCCCGGTCGGCAGCCCGAGTGCGAGCATCGGCACGAAGGCGCCGGTGGAAGCGGCATTATTCGCGGATTCCGGCCCAGCTACGCCGGCCACAGCCCCCGTGCCGAATTCCTCCGGGTGTTTCGAAAGGCGCCGCTCGAGCGCATAGGACAAGAAACTCGAGATGATGTGGGCAGAACCGGGTGTCAGTCCTATGAGGAAACCAATGACTGAGCCGCGCGCGATCGGCATGGCCGAGGATCGCCATTCCTGCGCGCTCGGTAATAGCTCGCGCAGCTTGGGTGCGATCACGTTGCCGACTGCCTGTGCCGATGGGGTCGATAGGATCTCGCCCAGCCCGAACAGGCCGACCGCAACGGGCACGATGCCGATGCCATCGCCAAGCTCCGGAATTCCGAATGAGTAGCGGAAATGACCGGTCATGTTGTCGATGCCGATCATTCCGAGCAGGAGCCCGAAAGAGGCCATCAGCAAAGTGCGGGTGAGCGAGGTCGATGACATGTAGGCGAGGAATACGAGCCCAAGCACGAGCAGAGCGGTGTATTCCGGTGGTCCAAAGCGAAGTGCGAGTGCGGCGAGCGGTGGCGCGATGAACGTGAGCACGACGACGGCAAAGGTCCCGGCGATGAACGAGCCCACGGCGGCGATGCACAAAGCAGCGCCGGCGCGCCCTTTCTGCGCCATCGCATAGCCGTCGATACAAGTCATCACCGACGATGCTTCGCCTGGAAGGCGCATGAGTATCGATGTGGTGGAACCGCCGTATTGCGAGCCGTAGTAAATCCCGGCGAGCATCACCACCGACTTGGTGGTGTCGAGCCCGAATGTCGCGGGTAGAAGGAGGCTGATCCCTGAAAGCGGGCCAATTCCAGGGAGCACGCCGACGATAGTCCCGACGAGGCAGCCGAGAAACGCATACCACAGCACGTCCGGCTGAAGGGCGACCGAAAAACCGAGCAACAGGCTATCGACCGTCGTCATTTCAAAAGCCGAGAACGCCTTGCTCGAGCGGCGTCTTCAGCGCTACCGCGAAAAGAAGGTAGGTCAGGCCAACCACGGTGATGCTGTAAGCGGCGGCGGCGAAAACGTTGCGGCGCTCGGCAAGGACGAGAAGTGCGAACAGGAGCAATGGCAGCGTCAGGAGAAATCCGAGCACCTGATAGAGCGCGACCGCTGCCGCGGTGATCAGCAGCACCCGTGCCGCATGCGGCAGATCGTGCCAGGGCACGCTCGCGAGCGGCGCACTCTCCCCTCCTTGCACGACAAGAACCACGCCGAGGAGAGCGATCAGACCCGCGAGTAACTTCGGCATCATCCCGGCTCCTGGGAACGACACAGAGCCGAACGGCAGGTCTCCGCTGAGCGCCAGCACAAGGAGCGCGAAGGCCACGAACGCGGCGCCTGCTATATGGTCGGTGCGCAGGGTCATTCCGATAGGCCCGCTATGGGAGCACGTGCGTTCTTTAGCCTTCCACCTTACCGATGCTGCGGATTGCCGCCTCGATGCGTTCGGCATCGACATCCCAAAATCTGGCGAAATCCGGCTGGTCCAGATAGGCCGGCTCCTGCCCGAGATTGGCCAGTGCTGCTTTGAAAGTCTCGGCTTCAGCCGCCTTCTTGAAGGTCTCGCGCAGGTAGGATGTCACATTGCCCGGTATTCCCTTCGGTGCGAAAGCGCCCACCCAGAGATAATATTCCACGTCATAGCCGAGTTCTTTCATGGTCGGCACGTCCGGCAACGCGGCAGAGCGTGTAGCGCCGAACAGGGCAAGCGGGCGCGCTTTGCCCGCCTTGATCTGACCGAGGCAGGCCGAAATTGAAGACACCAGCACCTGCACATTATTGCCAAGAAGAGCCGTAAGCGCAGGACCGCCGCCATTGGTGGGCAGGTGGCGCAGTTTGAGGCCGCCGGCGGCCTGCATGAATAGTGCGGTCGGAATGTGCAGCGCGCCGTAGAGACCCGAGGAGCTGAACAGGATCTCGTTCGGCCGCTTGGAGGCATCGTCGATCAACTCTGCGAGCGTCCTGTAACGCTGCTGGTCGTTGACGATCAGCACGCAGGGATCAGCGACGAAGCGCGCCAGCGGCACGAAATCGGCACGGCTGAACTTTGGCGTCCGTCCGAACAATTTGTCCACCTCTGCGAAGCCGGAGATCGACGTAAGGTGAAGGAGAAGCGTATAGCCGTCAGGCTTGGCATTGGCGGCAAACTGAGCACCGACCGCGCCGGCCGCTCCTGCTTTCGTGTCCATGACCACAGGCTTACGGATGAGCGGCTCCATCACTGCTGCCAAAGGACGGCCGACCACGTCTACGGCACCGCCAGGCGGAAACGGATTGACCAGGGTGATTGCGCGCGAGGGATAAGCGTCCTGCGCCAGAGAAGGCGTCAATGCCGCCGCCGCGGCTGTGCCCAGAACGAAGCTGCGTCGGTCCATGCAGGCGCTCCTCACGTTTGTTCTGTTCTCGAAGGGGGACGCTCGCTGATGCCAACATCAGGAGCGCGTTCCCGGCCGCTCGATGGCGTCCGAAGAGGGATGACCGCGAGCGGCCATCCTTAATCGAGGATCGCTACCGCGCGGGTCCAGCCTGCGGATCCGCCGCGTACCTTTACGGGAAAGCAGCTCACGACGAAACCGTTGGCGGGTAGCTCCTGCAGATTGTGCAGCTTCTCGAGGTGGCAGTAGCCGATCTCGCGGCCCACTCGATGCCCTTCCCAGATCAGGCCGGCGTCGCCTGTGGCAAGATATTTCTCCTTGGTATGCACGAAGGGCGCGTCCCAACTCCATCCGTCCGTTCCAGTGACGCGTACGCCCTTTTCCACCAGGTACAGTGTGGCTTGGCGCCCCAGGCCGCAGCCCTTAGCGACGTAGTCGGGTTGTCCGTACGCCGCGCCAGCACTGGTGTTCACCAGAACGATCTCGAGCGGTTTGAGCGTGTGACCTATCCGTTCGAGCTCGTTCTGCACATCCATCGCGGTCGCAACATAGCCGTCGGCAAAATGGCGGAAGTCGAGCTTCACACCGGGCTGCAGGCACCACTCCAACGGTACCTCATCGATGGTGATGGCGCGCTGACCGCGGTCCATGGTCGAGGCAAAATGCCAGGGCGCGTCCAGGTGGGTGGTGTTGTGGGTCGAGAGCCTAATCCATTCGAATGCCCAGCCCTCGCCATCCGGCAGCTCATCCTCGCGCAATCCGGGGAAGAACTTCACCAAGTCGGCGGCCGTCTCGCGGTGCTTGAAATAATCGATTTTCGGACCGTAGCCCGAAGGATCGGCGGCGACATCGTTCTCCAGTGGCACGGAAATGTCGATCAGCTTGCGCGGCATGCAGAGTCCTGCCGGTGAATGGTTGAACTGTCGCATCGGTCCTGCTCATGTCGGCCTTGTCAATCGTGGAGAGCAGCATGCCGGCCTATTGGGTAGCCCGATCCAAAATCAACGAGCCCGTTGAATACAAGAAATATACCGACCTCGTGCCGGCCATCATTGCCAAGTTCGGCGGCAAGGTTCTTGCCCGCGGCGGCCACTATCAGATCATGGAAGGACCCGACAAGTTTCAGCGCTTCGTGGTGATCGAGTTTCCGAGCTTCGAGCAAGGTGTCGCCTGTTTCAGCTCGCCCGAATACGAGACCGCCGCCCGTTTTCGCCGCGGTGGTGCCGGTGAGGTCGAGACCGTGATCGTCGATGGTGGCGATGCCTCGGCGAGGTAGTGCGATCCGCCGCTGATCACAGGCCGAGATAGAACTTGCGGATCAGCTCGTTGTTATTGAGCTCGTCGGCCGAGCGGCCTTCGAAGGCGATCTGTCCATGCACGATGACGTAGCCGCGATCGGCAATGCGCAGCGCCTGCGGAAAGTTCTGCTCCGCCATCAACACCGTAAGCTTGTACTGGTCCTTGAGCTCTTTGATCTTATCGATGGTGCGGCTGACCAGCACCGGGGCCAAGCCTACGGAGGGCTCATCGATTAGCAGGATGCGGGGAGCCAGCATCAGCGCGCGCGCCAATGCGAGCATCTGCTGCTCGCCGCCGCTCATCGAGCCGGCGAGCTGGCTGCGCCGCTCGGCGAGGCGCGGAAAGCATTCGAAGCAGAACGCGAGATTGGTTTTGAGCTCGCGGCGCGCCTTCGGCCGAAACGCTCCGAGCAGCAGATTCTCCTCGACAGTCAGTCGCGGAAACAGCCGGCGTCCTTCCGGCACGAGCGCAATGCCGAGATCAACGATCTGCTCGGTGGTGCGGCCGACGAGATCGTGACTGGTGCCGTCGATTTCGACGGTGATCCGGCCAGCGCGCGGGCGCACCATGCCCATGACGCATTTCATTAAAGTCGACTTGCCATTGCCGTTGGTGCCGAGCAGCACCACCGTCTCGCCGCCCCTGACACTGAGGGAGACGTCCTCGAGCACGCGTACCGCGCCGTAGGCAGCGTCGACCTTCTCAATGGTGAGGCTATTCGCCAAGGTAAGCCTTCTCCACCTCAGACTCGCAAATGACGTTTTCCGGTGCGCCGTCCGCAATCTTCTTGCCTGAGACCAGCACGATCAGCCGCTGCGAGAACCTCATCACCGCGCGCATAATGTGCTCGATGAGAATGATCGTGATCCCGCGCTCATTGAGCTTGATGAGCAAGCCCACGATGTCGTCAACCTCGGACTGCGACAGGCCGGCCATGGATTCATCGGCGATCAGAAGCTTGGGCTCCGCGGCCATCGCGCGAGCGAGCTCGAGCTTGCGCATCTCCACCTGCGTCAGATCGCGTGGCAGCTTGGTCCCCTTGTCGGCGAGCCCGACGAGTTGCAAAAGCTCGATGCAGCGCGCGTCGAGCTCGGCACGCCCCAGGAAATTTCCCGGCCGCGCATTCACTGTGTAGAGGAGGGGCACCCGCAAGTTATTGGCCACGCTCAAGCTCGCGAACGGACGCGGCAACTGAAAGCTCCGCGCCATGCCGCGGCGCGTGCGCTCGTGCGTGAGTAGACCGTCGACGGGCTGCCCGTCGAAGCGCACCCTGCCGCTCTCGTTGTTGAGCGTGCCGCAAATGCAGTTCACGAGCGTGGATTTGCCCGAGCCGTTCGGACCAATCAGGCCGACACGTTCGCCCTGTGCGACTGACAGGTTGATGCCGTCGAGTGCAACAAAACCGCCAAAGCGCTTGCTCAAACCCTCGATCTCGAGGAGGGGGGTGCTCATTTCGGTTTTCGGCGCCACACGCCGCGCGCCAGCCCGATGATGCCGTTGGGAGCAATGATGACGAAGACGATGAGCAGAACTCCGACGATCAGCACGTTGAGCGAGCTGGAGATCGTGACCGTCGCATATTGCTGCAGGGAGCCGAGCAGGATCGCGCCGATAAGCGGTCCGGCCCAGCTGGTCGTGCCGCCGATCATGGGCATGGCAATCGAGTTCACCGCATATTCGAGGCCGAAGGCCGAGGATGGCTGCAGATAGCCGATGTAGTAGGGGAACGGGGCGCCGGCCATGCCCATCAACCCGCCTGACAAGGTGGTGGCGATCAGCTTGAGCTTCAGGGTCGGGACACCGGAGGCTTCCGCCGCGAGCTCGTCGTCGCGAATCGTGGCGAAGCCGTAGCCGAGCTGCGAGCGTTCAATACCGCGAGCGACGGCAAGCGAAACCAGCACCAGGCCGAGCATCAGCAAAAACAGGTATTGGATATAGGGCCCGATCCACGGCACCTCGGCGCCCCTGATGATATAGGCGCCGCGCGAGCCGCCGACGTAATCCCAATTGACGATGAAGGTCTGCAGCACGACCGCAAGTGCGAGTGTGGCGATGGCGAAGAAAGCCCCGCGCAGCCGCAGGGTGAGATAGCCCATCCCGAGTCCCACCACGGCGGAGACTACACCGCCGATCAGGATGAGAAGCGGGATCGGCAACGGATACGCCTTGTGCAGGAACACAGTCGAGTATGCCCCAAGCGCAAAGAATGCGGCGGAGCCGAAATTCACGTAGCCGGTATAGCCGCCGAGTATGTTCCAGGCCGTTGCCAGGACGATGAACTGCAACACGGTATAGCCGGCGAAGAAGACGTAATCGTTGTTGACCAGGCGCGCGCCAAAAAAGGCGAGCGCCGCGAGCAAAATGGCGATCAAGAGGAAGGCCCAGGTCGGCACGCTCGCGATCCTATCGCCCGAGAAGGCCGGCGGGACGAAATGCCAAAGTCAGCAGCAGCACTCCGAACGCGACAGCAGGTGCCCATGAAGGTCCGTAGAATGTCGCGGTAAAGCTTTCGATGATGCCCAGCAGCATCGCGCCGATCACCGTACCGGGAAGGCTGCCGAGGCCGCCCAGCACGCAGATCGCGAAGACGCGACCGATATACTCGCGGCCCACCGACGGTTCGACGGGCTGAATGATGATGAGCAGCGCGCCCGCGACCGAGGTGGTGGCAATTGAAATACCGAAAGCCACCCGCTTGATGGCCGTCGGCGAGGCTCCCATCAGCTGCAGGGCAAGCTGATCCTGTGCCACAGCCGAAATCGCCCGCCCAGTGAATGTGTGTGACAGATAGAGTTGCACAGCACCGCACATAATGAGCGCGGCTGCGCAGGGTACCAGCATCCGCAGCGGCAGATCGATGAGCCCGAGCCGCAAACTCGGCCCGATATAGGACGCTTCGACGTACCGATAATCCACGCCAAACACGAAGATCAGCAGCACCTCGGTGACGAACAGAAGACCGAAAAAGAACGAGAGACCGCGCAGCGCCTCCTGACCGCGCCGCTCAAACGATTCGTAATAAACCTGATAGACGGCGGCGCCGAGCAGGTAGAACACCGGCAGCATGATGATGCTGATCAGGATGGGATCGAGGCCGTAATGCGTATTCACGATATACGCAATGTAGGAGCCGAGAATAATGAAGGCCGGATGCGCAATGTTGACGATGTCGAGAATGCCGAACGAGATCGACACGCCAATCGTCACTGCGGCATAGAAACCGCCGAGCAGAATGCCGGCGATCACCGCATTGATCAGCAAGTCGAAGCTGATGCCCACCTGTCCCCCCGCGAGCGAAACAGCATGCGCGTGCGATCGCGCTTTTGTTGAAGGCAGTGTGCAGGAACGTTGGGGCGTTGGCTAGTGGGCGTGGTTGCGACAGTGACGCATGAACGGACGAAAACGAATTCCGGCCACTTTTTGTCCCCGAGCGCGGGCATAATGACGAAGACACTCGAACACCGGCTTTAGAACGCTGCGCTCGACCAGCAGGGGGTGATCAGTCATGCTGCCGCTTGTTGGCGCACGGACTCGGGTAATGGCAGTGGCTTGTTGGCACTCTGCAGGAATTCGATGGTCATGAAGACCATCTCCTTGTCGCCGAGATTTTCCAGGTCATGCACCTTGAACTTGCCGGCACCATACGATTCGTGCCGCGTCTCACCAGGTGCGTAGGTGTATTCTACCGTCGTGCCGTCGTGCACGTGCTGGCGGCCACGACCGCCCGTCACCGACGTCCAGAAATAATCGAGCACATGACGGTGAAAGCCGATGCGCTCGCCCGGCGCCAAGCGGATGATCCAAACCCGCACGCGATCCGTCTCCGAGAGCAGCGTCGAGCCGACACACGGGTTATGGTTCCTGCTCTCGCGCTCGAGCTCGGCGATAAGCTCCGGCCTCCAGGCCGATTTGTCAGAGCTCTCTGCGTGCTTGTCTAGCATGGTCAAGGCCATGACATTCCTCCTACTTTCAGCTGATATATAGCATTTTCCCCCGCCTCAGGAAATCCAGTTTGGAGCGAGCCGGCAAGAAGCGCGCGCTGATCATCGGGGGCTCCATGAGCGGGCTCCTCGCCGCCTTGCTGCTGAGAGGTGCGGGGTGGCAAGTGGCCGTCTACGAGCGGGTGGAGGGCGAGCTTGCCGGGCGCGGTGCCGGCATTGTGGCGCAGCCGGATCTGATCGCCACCTTGCGCCGGCTCGCTCTTGATCCCACCGACCTCGGCGTCGCGATCACCACCCGAAGCATTTTGCATCGCGACGGCAGTGTGATGGCGCAATTCCACTGCCCGCAGGTGCTCACCGCCTGGGAACGGGTCTATCGGTTGCTGCGTGATGCATTGCCGGCACCACTTTATCAGCGCGGCTGCGCCTTCGTCAGTTTTGAGCAGAGCGCAACCTCCGTGGTTGCCCGTTTCGACGACGGCAGCACCGTCGAAGGTGATTTGCTGGTGGGTGCGGATGGTTTGCGCTCGACTGTGCGGCAGCAATGCCTGCCGGCTCTGAAACCGGCATACGCCGGCTATGTTGCTTGGCGCGCGCTCATTCCCGAGGCCGTGTTTCCAGCCAGCATTCATCGCGAACTGTTCGAGTACATGACTTTCTGTCTCCCGCCGGGTGAGCAATGTCTTGGCTATCCCGTGGCCGGACCGGAGAACGACCTGCGCGTCGCGCATCGCCGCTACAACGTCGTGTGGTATCGACCGGCTGCGGAAGCCACGGAGTTGCGGCGCCTGCTCACGGACGAGGGCGGCACCACGCACGTGATCTCGATTCCGCCGCCGCTCATCCCTGGCGAGGCGATCCGCGAGATGCGCGCCGCGGCCGAGCGGCTGCTCGCCCCGCAGTTGCGGACGGTGGTGGGGTTGATTGACGAGCCTATTCTGCAGCCGATTTATGATCTCGAGAGCCCGCAAATGGCCTTCGGCCGCGTTGCCATTATTGGGGATGCGGCCTTCGTAGCGCGCCCTCATGTCGCGGCCGGTGTCGCGAAGGCGGCAGACGATGCTGTCGCCTTGGCGCACTCATTGACACTCGATGACGTGGAACCGGCACTGAAGCGCTTTGAGGCGCTGCGGCAGCCGGTCGGACGTCGCATCATCGAGCGGGCGCGCCATCTCGGGGCCTATCTGCAGGCGACGCAGAGCATGCAGGAGCGTGCGCGCTCGCAGCGCCACAGCATTCCAGAAGCTGTGCTGGCGGAAACCGCGCTGCTCGATTTTCTGCAGCAGCACTAAGAATAGGCACAACTGCATACGAGGGGGTTAAGCCCCTTTGCCGCGGCTTCGGCCACTGCGCTTCTGACGTCGCACCTTCGCCATCGCCTCCAAGACGGCGCACACGGCGGCCGTGTCCTCGTCCGCGTGTCCGGTCTTCATTGCCTTTTTGTAGATGGGTACCGTAGCCGCGAACATCGGTGTCGGCACTTTCAGCTCGCGCGCGAACTCACCGATCACGGTCATGTCTTTCTGCCAGACTGAGATCTTCATGCTGGGATTGTCGTAACGGTCCTTCACCATCATCGGCGCACGCAGCTCAAACACGCGCGAGTTGCCTGCCCCGGAGGTGACCATCGCAAACACCGTCTGCGGGTCGAGGCCCGCTTTGATGCCGAGCACCATGGCCTCTGCCGCCGCGACATTGTTGATTGCCACCAGAAGGTTCGCCACATATTTCATGCGGCTGCCGTTGCCGAAGGCACCCAGATTGTGCGCGGCCCGCGCGAACCCAGCGAACAGCGGGCGAAGCTTGCGGATGGCTTGCGCGTCCCCGCTGGCATAGACGACCAGGTCGCGGCTCTTGGCCTGTGCGCCAGTGCCGCTCACGGGGCAGTCCAACAGGATGTGACCGGCGTTGCGCAGAGCCCGCTCTGCCTCGAGCTTGTCGGCGAGTGTGAAGGTGCTCGCTTCGATGATCACGCGGCGGGGAAGACGGTCCGCAACGATGGCTTTGACAGTTGCACGAAGGGCAGAAGGTTTGGGGAGGCTGGTGATGATGGTCGGAACGCCGGCAGCGACCTCCTTCGCATCACCCGCAATGGCCACGCCCGCCCGTGCCATGGCGCGACGACGTTGCGGATCGACATCGAAGCCGAGCACCTGCCAGCCGCTCTGAACCAGATTTCTGGCAAACGCGCCGCCCATGATGCCAAGGCCGACGACGCCTACCTTTCCTTTCGCCATTCCCCGCCCTCCCGACAGAACCAAAGTTGACGCTATACCGCTGGCTTGCTCGAGCACAATGCCGTTTGCCGATGCGGCCTTTTTCGCCCGCTGATCTTTGCCTATGGTTGAACGGTCGTAAGAAGCTACGAGAGGTGTGCGTTGATGCGCGTCGGGATCGCCGGAGTAGGCAAGATGGGCGCTGCTATCGCTCAGCGACTCATCGAGCAAGGCCACGAGGTGAGGGTATGGAACCGCTCGGCAGACAAGCTGAAGCCGGTGACTGACGCCGGCGCGACGGCCGCGGCAACACCGGCCGACCTTGCAGCCACGGCCGATGTCATCATCACGATCCTCACCGATGCGAGCGCCATTGATTCGGTTTATCACGCGCCATCTGGTTTGCTTGCGGCCGATGTGCCGGGCAAGCTGTTCATCGAGATGAGCACGGTCCCGCCGGCTATCGAGGTGGCGCTTGCCGAAAAGGTGCGCGGCAAGGGTGCGGCACTGGTCGAATGCCCCGTGGGTGGGTCGACCGGGCCGGCGCGGCAGGGCAAGTTGATCGGATTGATGGGTGCCGAGCCGGCCGATGCCGCGCGTGCCAGACCAATCCTTGATCAGCTTTGCCGACGGCTGGAGCATTGCGGGCCCGTCGGCTCCGGCGGCGTTATGAAGCTCACCATCAATATGCCGTTGATGATTTACTGGCAGGCGCTTGGTGAGGCGCTTGCGCTCTGCCGTCCGCTCGGGCTCGATCCGGCGCGGATCATGGATCTGCTATCCGATACGTCCGGCGGACCGAACGTCCTCAAGGTGCGTGGACCGGCGATCGCCAGCATGCTCAAGGGTGGAGACAGTGGGCCTGTCACTTTCGATGTCGACAGTGCGATCAAGGACCTGCGCACAATGCTTGCAGAAGGCAAAGCCCGCCAGCTCGAGCTGCCGCTCGTGGAAAAGACCCTGGCGTGCTACCAGGAGGCCCAACGCAACGTGTCAGGTGAAGCAGAGGTGTCCGCGGTTTCGGTCTACTGGGCCAATCGCGCGAAACAATGATCTCGGAAGGGCCCATCAAGGTAGGATGCATCACATGATGACGCGGGTGTTCTTCTGCGCAGCGCTTCTGATGTTTGCCGGCGTCGGCAGTGCCGATGCGCAGGTGCAGCCGGCACCCGTCGCACCTTCACCGGTGAAACGCACGATCCTGCAGAAGACCGATGTGCCGGGCACCAATATGGAAATGATCTACGCGACGGTGGAGATCGCTCCCAATTTCAAGGCCGGCCGTCACTTCCATCCCGGCGTAGTCATCGCGCATGTGCTCGAGGGTGAGTTCTGGGTCCAGCTCGATGGCGCGCCCGAAAAAGTGCTACGCGCCGGTGAATCCATCACACTGCCCGATCATGTGATTCATAACGAAGGTGCCTTGGGCCAGCCGATGAAAATGATCGTGGCTTACGTGGTGGAAAAGGGGAAGCCTCTGGCGTCGCCGGCGCCATAGCTTAGCCCCTGGAGTAAGCCGACATGGCAGTCGTAACACTTGCGCAAGCCTCAATCATTGTCGACGCAGCCCTCAAGAAGGGGCGCGAGACAGGCTGTGCACCGCTCACGGTGGCGGTGCTCGACGCCGGCGGACACCTGGTCGCGTTCAAACGCGAGGACAAATCGGGGCTGCTGCGCTTCGACATTGCCTTCGGTAAGGCATGGGGCGCGCTCGGCATGGGATTCGGCTCGCGGACGCTCGCGGCTCGCGCAGCCAAGACCCCGCAGTTCTTCACCATGCTTTCAGCGGCAAGCGAGGGCCGTATGGTGACTAATCCAGGCGGGGTGCTCATCCGCGACGGCAGTGGCGACGTGATCGGCGCCGTTGGCATTTCAGGCGACACGTCGGAGAAGGATGAGGCCTGCGCCATGGCGGCTATCGAAGCGGCGGCACTGAAGGCGGACCCTGGGCAGGATTAGCTGTGCTCTCCTTGCGGGTGACCAGGTGCGCAGGCCCTGATCCGACGCTTTAAGGGCCGCGCATCGACCAACCGAATGGTGCATTACTTGCGCCGGAGGGCATGCCGCAGCATCGACACGGCGGATGTTGGCGATCTCCGCCGAGGCCGCTAAGATTTTGGATCGAGCGATAATCGCGCAGTCGGGGAGAAACTCATGGGCACCGCAAACTTCGGCATTGCCGGCCTGGATTGGCAGCAGCGGGTGAACTGGGACCGGCTGAAAAAATACCGCACTGAGCGCGCGCGCGAGATGATGAAGAAGCATGGTCTCGGCGCCGTGCTCTGCATGTATGACGAGAACGTGCGTTATCTCACTGGGACGCTCACCCCCGGCTGGAATCGCCTGAAGCCCGGATTGCGCTATGCGATCCTATGCGGCGACGGTGCGCCGGTGCTGTTCGAGCAGGGCGATCTCGGCTTTCAGATCGAGCGCCACTCGCCATGGATCCCGAAAGAAAACGTCCGCCACTCCTTTGCCTGGATCAAAGGCGCCGCCGGTCCTGCCTCGACCCAGCAGGTCACGAAGTTCACCAACGCCATCATCGAGGAGATGCGCCGGCACGGGGTAGCCGGACAGAAGCTCGGTGTCGATTTCATCGACATCAACATGATACGCATCTTCCAGGAGAAGGGCATCAACTGGACTGACGGGATGACGCCGATGATGGAGGCGCGCGCCGTCAAGAACCAGGACGAGCAGGAGTGTTTCCGCATCGTGGGCGCCATAGGCGATGCGACGCATTGGGAATGCATGAAGTTTCTGCGGCCCGGTATCACCGAGAACCAGGTCACGGCGCACCTGATGCAGTACCTCTATAACATTCCCGGCATGGAGGATGTGGAGGACGTCATCGTTTCGTCGGGCCCGAATACCTGGCCCAACTGGCGCAACTTCTCCGACCGCATCATTCAGCCCGGTGACATCGTGTTCATGGATTTGGCGGCGTTGACATGGAACGGTTACAAGTCCTGTTATTACCGCACCTATTGCGTCGGCAAGGAGCCCAGCCAGGAGCAGAAGGAGACCTACGAGACCGCGCTCAAGTGGCTCTACGATTCGATTGGCGCAGTCAGGGTGGGCGCGACAACGCGGGACATCGCCTTGAAGTGGCCGTCCGCCATGGAAACCTGGGGCTATGAGGATGAGGATCAGGCCGCCGCCAATCTTTGGGGCCATGGCCTCGGGCTCGCGCAGTACGATCCACCGGTTATCTCGCGCATCTGGTCGCTCGACCATCCCGTGGACATCCAGGAAGGCATGACGTTCGCCCTGGAGACGCAGCACGGCAAGCGCTTCCGCTATGGCGTGCGCATTGAGGAAATGCTCATCGTTCACAAGAACGAGATCGAGATCGTCTCCAATTTCCCGGTCAAGCAGATCACGGTGGTCGATCCGCTGCCGGGCTACGGCGATCATGTGAGGTGAACGACATCCCGCGACAGAAGAGCTGATATGACCGAGTTGGTCATTCCGCTGAGCGCACCGCGCGCCGGCGATGCCGCCTGCACCGGCCCGAAGGCCGCCAATCTTGCCGCTCTCGCGGCAGCGGGACTGCCGACGCCGGGCGGCTTCTGTCTGACGGCCGGGGCGTATCGCACTCAGCTCAGTGCGCTCGGGCTTGGTCAGACCGTGCGAGACTACGAGGCGGGCGACCTCACCATCCAGCGGCGCTTGTCCATCGAGATCCGCCTTGCATTGCATCAGCAGCCCATCGCCGATGAAATCGTCGTACCGTTGCTGGCGGCCTGGAGGTCGCAGCGCGCCTTGAACGTAAACCCAACCGCGATCCGTTCCTCGGCCATGGTCGAGGATCGCAAGGGCGCCAACTTTGCCGGCCAGTTCGAAAGCTTTCTCGGCATCGAGGATGAGGCGTCTTTTCTCACCGCCGTGCGCGCCTGCTGGGCCGCGCTGTGGACCAGCAACGCCCGCCGCTACATGGCCAATCACGGCCTCTCGCCGGCAGCGACGGCGATGGCGGTGCTGATCCAGCCGGTTGTCGCTGCGGTCGCCTCAGGCGGAGGGCTGAGCGAGACTGCCGACGGGCAAATGCTCATCAGTGCGACCTGGGGCCTGGGCTCGGCCATCGCGCAAGGGCAGGTCGTGCCGGATCGGATCGTGCTGTCGCGCGCAGGCTTCCTGCGGACCATCGATGCCGGTCGCAAGACGCATCGCGACACATGCGGTCACGGCCCAGCCGCTTCCGCCGAAGCGGTGGATAGTACCCTCGTGACTGCGCCCTCGCTCGATGCGGCGCAGGCTGTCTCGCTCGGCCGTTTGATCCGCAAAGCCGAAACGGTGGTAGGCGGGCCGGTCGAGGTCGAGTGGGCACTCGACCAGGAGGGTTTCAAGCTGCTGCAAGCGCGTCCCCTCACGCTCGCGCCCGTGACCATGCCGGACGCGATCTGGCTCACGCACCCCGGTCTCAACGGTCACCCAGCCGGCATCGGCTGGGGGGCGGGCAGGGCTGTGGTCGTGAGCTGCGAGTGCGAGCTCGCCCGGGTTGCACCGGGCGACGTCCTGGTTACGCGCGTCGCCGGGCCTGCGCTCAGCCATGTGCTGGGTCGCGTCGCCGGCGTCGTGACCGAGCTCGGCGGCTCCACCTCGCATCTTGCCTCGCTCGCTCGCGAGCGCGGTATCCCCATGGTGCTCGGTGTGCTCGACGCGACGAGCCGCATCCCGGATGGCTCGCAAGTCGCGGTGGATGGCGTCGCCGGCGTGGTGCGATGGATGAATTGATGCGAGGCGGCCGTTCCCGTCCAGTCATTTTCGTGACGCAACCCGTGGCGAAAAGCGCAATTGCGCGTCTGCGCGAAGTTGGAACGGTGAAGATCAACCCTGACGCAACACGCATCATGGCGAAAAAGCCGCTCATTGATGCGGTGCGTCGATGCGACATCCTCTTCTGCCTGTTGCACGACCGCATTGATCGCAGCGTCGTCACTGCCAACCCGAAGCTGCGCCTCATTGCGGCACAGTCCATCTCCCCATCCAATATTGACGTCGCGGCGGCCACTGCCCATCGCCTCCCGGTGACAGTGGTGCCACCGGTTACGACCGAGGCCACCGCCGATCTCACGTTCGCCCTCATGCTGGCGGTCGGCCGGCGGCTCGTGGAGGGTGACCGGCTGGTACGTGCGGGCAAATTCCCCGGTGGACAATCGAGCCATCTGCTCGGCGCCTTCGTCTGGGGAAAGACCGTCGGCTTGATTGGCGGAGGCGGGCTGATTGGCCGCGCCGTCGCTCGGCGCGCGCGCGGATTTTCGATGCGCGTTCTTTATTGGGCGCCGCGGCGGAAATCGGCGGGTATCGAGCGGGAGGCTGGCCTGACATTCGCTCCACTCGAGCAGTTGCTCGGCGAGTCGGACTTCGTGTCGATACATTCTCCGCTCGTTCCCGACACTTGGCACCAGATCGGATCGGCCGAGCTCAGGCTGATGAAGAAGAGCGCCTTTCTGATCAACACCGCGCGTGGCGCGATCGTTGATGAGGCGGCGCTGGTACGCGCACTTAGGACCGGGCGGATCGCCGGCGCCGGGCTCGACGTCTTCGAACGCGAGCCGAAGGTCTCTGCGGAGCTGCGCAAGATGGCGAATGTCGTGCTGACGCCGCATCTCGGCAGCGCCACGATCGAGGTGCGTGAGAGCATGGCGAACATCGTGGTCGACAACATCCTGTCATTTCTGGCGGGCAAGCGACCGCCCAATTGCGTAAACCCCGAGGTGCTGCAAGGGTGAACACCTTCGGGAGTTTCCGAGCAAGTCATGCCGCGTCCTCTGATTGCCATTACCGATAGTCCATTTCCGTCGCTCGATCCCGCGAAGGCAGCGCTGGCGCACATCGATCCAGAGCTGCGGATGGCGAGCAGCGCGTCTGCCGAGGACGTCCTTGCGGTGGCGCGGGACGCCGACGCAATCCTCGTGACCTATGCCAAGCTGCCAGGCGAGCTCCTGCGGCAGCTCACACGTTGCAAAGCGATCGGCCGCTTTGGACTGGGCGTCGACAATATCGACTTGCCGGCGGCGGCCTCGCTGGGGATCAGCGTCACCTACGTGCCGGATTATTGCATGCACGAGGTGTCGGACCATGCGATTGCGCTGCTGCTCGCTTTGGCTCGCAAGGTGACCTTGTCGAACAAGCTCGTGCAATCCGGACGCTGGGAGGTGGCGCCCATCGTGCCGATCCACCGGCTCTTCGGCCGTGTGCTCGGGCTGGTGGGCTTCGGCAATATTCCGTGCGCGCTCGCGCCCAAGGCAGCCGCATTTGGATTGCGGGTCGTTACCTATGACCCATTCGTGACAGCGGACGTACTCGCAGCCGCCGGGGTGGAGGCGCTTAGCATGGAGGAATTGTTGCCGGTATCCGACTTCGTCTCTCTGCACGCACCGCTCTCCCCGGCAACGCGCGGGCTTTTCAACGCGGATGTCTTCAGCCGCATGAAGCGCGGCGCTTTGCTCATCAATACTGCACGCGGACCTTTGATCGACGAGGCGGCGCTGATCGCCGCGCTCGATTCCGGACAGCTCGGTGGTGCCGCTCTCGATGTGGTGAGCGTCGAGCCTATTCCGGCCGACTCGAAGCTGCTCGGGCGAGACAATGTGATTCTCACACCGCACACGGCGTTCTACTCGGTCGAGGCGCTCGAGGAGCTGCAGACCAAATGCGCTGCCGACGTCGCTCGTGTGCTTTCGGGGGAGCGGCCGATCTACCCGGTCAAGACGAGTTGACACGCGATCCCGCCGCAGACTGTTGCGGCTGAACTGGAGCGGGAAATGATTGTTTCGCGACGCTGCATGCTGACGACAGCGTGCTTGGGACTGGCTGCCTCGTTCGCGCCTGGCTCGCGGGCTCGGGAGGGGTATCCTGCTAAGCCGATCAAGCTGATTGTGCCGCTGGCAGCGGGCGGGGGCATCGATTTTACCGCCCGCGTTACCGCACAGAAGCTTTCCGATCTGCTCGGGCAGCAAGTCGTGGTGGAGAACCAGGGCGGCGCAGGCGGTACGCTCGGCGTCAATGCCGTCGTGCGATCGGCGCCGGATGGCTACACGCTCCTTTATCACTCGGTAAGCGGGGTCGTGAGTGCTGCAGTAACCAAGGACCTTCCCTATGACTGGCTGCGCGATCTTGCGCCGGTCTCGCTGGTCACCCGCTTCGCCCCGGTCCTGATCATCAATCCCTCGCTGCCAGCCAAGGACCTGAAGGAGTTCGTCGCGCTCGCGAAAGCCAATCCTGGCAAGTTCAGCTACGGATCCTCCGGCGCAGGGAGCGCGATCCACTTGGCCAGCGAGCTTTTCAAAACGGCTGCCGGCATAGATTTGGTGCACGTGCCGTATCGCGGGAATGCCGGTGTGATGCCCGATCTGCTCGCGGGGCGCATCGCCATGCTGATCGATGGCGTGCCGGCGCAAGTCAAGAATATTACATCCGGGACGGTGCGGGCACTCGGGGTGACCACCCGCACCCGCACACCAGTGCTGCCCGATGTGCCCACGATCCTCGAGCAGGGAATCGATTACGAGGTGCCGTACTGGACGGCGCTGTATGCGCCGGCGGGCACACCCAAGCCGATCATCAACAAGCTCGCGAGCGAGACCGCCAAAAGCATGCATGACCCCAGCATGATCAGCCGGCTGCAGAATGCAGGGACCGAGGCCGTTGGCTCCAGCCCACAGGAGCTCGATGCCTTCAACCGCGATCAGCTCGCGCTCTACCGGCGTATTGTGCAGGACCCGAAGTTGCAGCTGAACCTGCAATAACCCGCGGCAGGCTGGATGGTCGTGCAGCAGCTGGCTGCTACACCGGCTGCGCGAAAACGGCGTTCCGGTCACGGGAAGAAGCCCGGCATGAACGCGGCCAGGCTTCCCCGGAGGCAGTGATACTCGACGCTACCTTTCACTGTCCCCACAAGGGGTCACGAGTCGAACCTAACACCGCAGGCTCGGAGAGCGGTGGTAGGCCGGTCGCAGGAGAAACAAGCGCAAGCAGCGTGACAGTTTAGCTACAGCTGGAGACTACCGGTGCGATGATGCAGACGTGCGCGTGAGCGCGGGCCGGTTCGCCCGGCTTCAGCTATGGTGCGAGATTACACGGAAGAGCCGTGCACCTCCGAAACAGCGCGCGTGAGAATTACTTGATCGCCTGGGGATTGATGGGCGAGCCAGTCGCGCCGGTGATGATCAGCGGCGGTCCGCAGAAGAAGAACTCATGAACACCGTCTCGCTCGCAATCCTCGGCGAGATCCTTGAGATAGAAGATTTCGCCCATGCATAGACCCATCGCCGGGATCACGACCCAGTGCCAGGGCTGGTTCGCCTCTGTCGTCTCATTCGGTCGTACCTCGACGCCCCAGGTGTCAGTACAGATCGCTGCTATTTCCTTGTCCTGACACCAATAGCAGTTCTCGAACTTAACCCCTGGTGCGTCGCCGCCGGCATAGCCGCCCCACTGCTGCTCCTTGAGACAGCGTTCTATTTGTCCCGTGCGGATGATGACGAAATCGCCGCGCCTGATCTCGACCTTCTGTTCTTTCGCGCATTTGTCGAGCTCGTCGTTGGAGATTCCTTCACCGTCATTGAGCCAGTCCACGCCGCGGAAGCGTGCAATGTCGAGGAGCACGCCACGACCGACCATCTTGTCCTTCGAATGCTCGATGCCGAGCACGTTGAGGCCTCGCGCATCGATGAGCTTCGCGTCATAGCCGTTGTAAGCCTTGTCCTCGTAGAAGATGTGGCCGAGCGCGTCCCAGTGGGTGGCACCCTGTACACACAGCATCAGCGTGTCGTCGGCATAGCGGATCTTGTTCCAGTCCTGCCGTTCGGCGATTGCATCGGTCCCGGTCGCGAGCATCTGGTGGATCGGATTGAAGCGGCCGCCGAACAGGCCCGTCTGCGGGCCGTTAGCGTCGAGCGGAATGCCGAGCGCAAACACCTTGCCCTTACGGATCAGCTTCGCGGCTTCGACGATGTCCTCGGGGCTCACGTGATTGAGCGTGCCGATCTGGTCCTCTTTGCCCCAGCGCCCCCAGTTCTTGAGCTTCTCCGTCGCTTCGGCAATCGCCTGTCGGCCGACCTTGATATTCATGGACTTGGTTCCTTGGAGGTGTCCGTTCGACAGCAGTTGCCCGGATGAGATCACGTGAATAGCGGATCGAGCATGCTTCGTGCTTGGTTGGGTGCCAATGTGCTCTCGGCCGTCATCCCTGGCGTGGTTAAACGCGACCGAGCGCCCGCAAAATCTTGTCGGGCGTGAACGGCATGTCAGTAAGCGGCGGCGTCCGTAGGGGGCGCAGTGCGTCGTTGATGGCGTTCATGATGGCGGCCGGTGCGCCCGCCGTGCCAGCCTCGCCTGCGCCTTTGGCGCCGAGCTCGGAATCCCTCGTTGGTGTGACCACATGGCTCACATCGATGTCCGGAATCTCGGCCGCCATGGGCACCAGATAATCCGCCATATTGCCGTTGAGCAGCTGCCCGCGCTCGTCGTAAACGCACTGCTCGAACAG
The DNA here is from genome assembly GCA_045811525.1 of Xanthobacteraceae bacterium. Taxonomy (GTDB): domain Bacteria; phylum Pseudomonadota; class Alphaproteobacteria; order Rhizobiales; family Xanthobacteraceae; genus VAZQ01. Next base: position 46,009 of record JBJMTV010000005.1, read on the forward strand.
CGCAGCCCCGATGCCTTGTACGATGCCGCCGCGGATCTGCTCATCGACCAGCTGCGGGTTGATGATCGTGCCGCAGTCTTCCACGCACCAATGCCTGAGCAGCCTCACAAACCCGGAATCGGTGTCGACCTCGAGGTAGCTCGCCTGAATGCCATTGGTGAATGCGAACGGCCAGGCACGCGGCACATAATGACGCGTCGTCACGAGCTCGGGCTGAAAATCAGGCGGCAAGGTATCCGGGCGGAAATAAGCGATGCGCGCGAGCTCGGCCAGCGACAAGCGTTGGGTATCGCTCTTGGCATCCACGACCTCGCCGCTGCGGATATCGAGATCGTCAGGTTGCGCCTGTAGGATCGAGGCTGCACAGGCAAGCACATTGGCGCGCAGAGCCTTACCAGCCTGCCATGCCGCTTCGCCGCCGATTCCCGCAGCGCGTGAGGCCCAGGTGCCGCCGCCATAGGGCGTGATGTCCGTGTCGCCGGTGATGACGCGCACCTGCTCGATGGGCACGCCGAAGGCCGTCGCCGCGACCTGTGCGATGACTGCCTCCGCACCCTGTCCCTGCTCGGTGACGCCCGTCTGGCAGATGATTGCACCTTGCGCGTCGAGCTTGATAGTCACGCCGTCCTGCGCCGAAATGCTCGCGCCGCCAACGCCGTAGAATGCAGCCGACGGGTTGGTGACCTCAACAAAGCTTGCAAAGCCGATGCCGCGGTAAACCCCCTGCTCGCGCAAGGAGGCCTGTTCGGCGCGCAAGCCGGCATAGTTCATCATGGCATCGAGGTGAGCCAGGGACTCGTGATGCGACAGCGCCTCGAATCTGATGCCTGACGGTGCGCTCGAAGGATGCGCATCATCAGGGATCAAGTTGCGGCGCCGCAGCTCCAACGGATCCATGCCGATCTTTGCCGCTGCGAGCTCGATCAGCCCCTCGGTCACGGCGGTCGCGATCGGATGCCCGACCGCACGGTATTGGCACATCACATTCTTGTTCTGCAAAACAACCCGTGCCCGCGCGCGATAGTTGCGGCATGTGTAGGGTGCTCCGACCAGATTGACGACCTGGTTCGCCTCGATCCCTGAGGTGCGCGGATAGACTGAATAGGGCCCGATGCCGGTGAGGTCGTCTATTTCCCAGGCGGTAATGGAGCCATCATCGGCGAGGGCTATTCTGCCGTTGACCCGGTGGTCGCGGGCATGAATGTCGGTCACGAAGCTTTCCAGACGATCGGCAACAAACTTGATCGGGCGCTTCAGCAGCTTGGAGAGCGCTACAGCAGCCATTTCGTCGGCATAGGTGTGCACCTTGATGCCAAAGGATCCCCCGACATCCTTCGTGACAACGCGCACCTGGTGCTCAGCCAAGCCGAGATGCTTGGCAAACAGGTTCTGCATCATGTGCGGCGCCTGTGTTCCTTGATAGACCGTCAGGCGCTGCTCCCCGGCGTTCCAATCGGCTACGATCGCGCGCGCCTCATTGGTCACACCGGTGTGACGGCCGAACAGAAAAGTGGCCCCGACTATGGCTGCCGCCTCGGTGAAACCCTTATCGGGGTCACCCGCGACATGCACGCGCTCGAATGTGAGGTTGTCGCCTAGCTCCGGGTGGATCACCGGCGTGCCGGCGTCGAGCGCAGTCTCGGCATCGGTCACCGGCGGCAGGACCTCATAATTCACATCCACCAGCTCGCACCCATCTTCTGCCTCGGCGCGTGTGCGGGCGATGACAGCGCACACGGCCTCGCCCTGCCAGCATGCGCGCTGGACGGCAATGGCATGCTGTGGAGCCGACTTGATGCCTTTGAGGTGGGTGAGCACGCCAACCCAGGGCGTGATGACCGCTGCGAGCTCGGCGCCCGTCACAACGGCGATGACACCCGGCGCGGTCTTGGCAAGGGCCGTGTCGATTGCCCGGATACGAGCGTGCGCATGTGGCGAGCGCACGAACGCCACATGCGCCATGCGCGGCAGGGTCACGTCACTGACGAATTGAGCGCGGCCTTGCGTCATCCGCGCGAGGTTCGGCCGCGCCACAGAGCGGCCGATATAGGAGTTCGGCCGGTCGAGGGTCGAGAGGGCGGGCGGGGAGTCGTCGGCTATCTGCATCGCCCCGCCCCGCTCGTTCGTGGCTGCGCTCGGGCGATCAGAGGAACCGGGTCGGCCACATCAACGTGCGCCACATATGCGATGACGGGGTGTTGTCGAAGCCCAAACCTTCCTTGGGTTGCTTGAAGTTGCGTCCGATGATGTCGACGAAATCATTCAGATCCACCTTCGCATCCGGGTCGAAGGAGTAGATGTCATAGACGCAGATCTGGCGCGCCGTCATGTACCATTTGTGGTTGCGCGCCCGCTCGTATTCCGCGACGATATAAGGCTCGGGCTTGTAATCGGCGCCGAACAATTTGATGTACTGGTCCGGGTATTTGTAACCGGCAGCCTCGTCAGGAAAAAAGCGCAGCGCCTGGTGCATACGCACTCCCCAGCTCACCTCCTCATCCACGTACGGCTCGATGAGCTGCGCGCCCCAGTATCCGTGATCGCAGCGGATAAAGCTCACCACACCGATGTCGTGCAGCAGGCAGGCGAGAACCGTCTTCTCGGGAAGACCAGCCTTCAGCGCGTGGGTGGCGCTCTGCAACAGATGCGCGGTTGACGCGAAGCGCGCTTGGAAAAAATCGATAAGCGTTGGTTTCGCCGGCATTTTGGGGAGCCGTGGGTCGGCGCCCATGAGAAAGTATTTGCCTGGGTTCTTCGCCTGCAGGGCCGCCCCGCTTTCCATGTCGACCTTGCCGTCGGCCATCGTAAAGAGAACCGACTTGGTGGCAATGCGCTGGCTGAGCTCGTGCATCATCTGCTCTTCGAGGTCGTCGGCGCGTTCCGAGAGGTTCATTTCTGGCGCATATTGCTGCATGGCTCTCTCTGTGTCAGAGGGGTAGGGCGGCCCCGGCGTAGGGCGGTTGACCCAATGAATACACTGAACTGGCGCTGGCGGGAACGGGCGTTGACGCTTCAAGCACGCTGTTTTGCGCGATTCTGCGCCACGACCTCCACCGCGTCGATGATGGCTTGGTAGCCGGTACAACGGCAGTAGTTCCCGGAAAGATAAGTCCGAATGGCGGCGCGGTCCGGGACGCCGCCTCTGGCCAGCAGCTCTTGCGCAGTCAACAGCATGCCAGGAGTGCAATAACCACATTGCAGCGCGTTGCGAGCGATGAAGGCCTGCTGCAGGTCGGCAATGTCCCCGCTGTCAGCCACACCCTCGATGGTCTCGATGCGTGCACCGGCGCACTGCACCGCGAGCATCAAGCAACCGCGCACTACCGCACCATTGAAGCGGATGCTGCAAGCCCCGCAAAAACCGTGCTCGCAACCGACATGGCTGCCGGTCAGCGCGAGGTCCTCGCGCAGAAAATCCACCAGGGTCTTGCGGGCCTCGACGCGTTCGCGCACCTCTTCGCCGTTCACGGTCAGGACGATCTCGTGGATGCGCTCACTCACGCAACTGGCTCCATCAGCTGCTTGGCCACGCGGCGCAACAGCACACCGGCAAGATGCAACCTGGCTGCGCCCGACGCTTGCACGTCGTCGGCGGGAGAGAGGTCGGTGCTCAGCGACGCTACTGCCGCATCGATGTCGCCCTTGGCGAGGGCGGTTTCCGCGTTGCGGCTGCGCACGGGCGTTGATCCCACCCCGAAGAAGGCCAGACGAAGTTCGCGCAGTTGCGCCGCCGCGGCCCGTGCGCTGGCTGCCAAACCGACCAAGGCGTAGTCGCCCTGGCGACGCGAAAACTCCCCAAAACCTGTGCGCGTATCGGGACCCGCTGCCGGCACCCGGATGGCGGTGAGCAGGTCCTGTGGTCCGAGCGCCGTGTCGAACAGCCCTTTGAAAAAATCCTCGACGGCAACGCTTCGGCGGCCGCCGGCGCCGGCGACCTCGAATTCTGCGTCGAGTGCCAGCAGACACGCAGGCAGCTCGGCTGCCGGGTCGGCAAAAGCAACCGAGCCACCGATAGTGCCGCGATTGCGGATGGCGGGGTGCGCCACATGGGGCAACGCTCTGCTGATGAGCGGTGCAGAACGGGCGATCTCAGGCGAGCGTTCCGCGGTCGCTTGCCGCACCAAGGCACCGATCTCGAGTTGACCGCTTTTCAGCGCAATGCTGTCAAGGCCGTCAATGCCGTTGATGTCGACGAGAAGTGCCGGCTGGCTCAGCCGCATGTTGAGCGTGGCGATGAGGCTCTGGCCTCCCGCCAGCACGCGCGCATCATCGGTGGCCAGCAACTCGATGGCATGGGCAACCGAGCGTGCCCTGACATACGCGAATGGCGGCGGTTTCACCTGGTCCTCCCCGCGCTACGGCATTCTGGCCGCTACGGGGACGAGGTCAATCCTTCTCGGCGAGTGCCCGTGTGGTGAAACGGGCGTTGCCCAGCCCGGTGCCGATGGTGAGCGCGCCCCAGTGCCGGACATCAGCCATGAATGGGGTCTGGCTCAGCCCTTGCACGACGGCATCGTTGTGCATGAGAACCATCGTCTCATGCTTGCCGATGGTCGGGATCTCTTCATGCAGCATGAGTGGCAGGTTGAACCGGCTGCTCTCCCAGTTGCCCGGCAAATTCTGCGCGCCGCGCGCGATGGTCCCATCCGCTTCAATCACCCCAGGACAGCCGATGCCGATGAAAGGGGCAAGATGCAGTCCTTCTTTCGCGGCGCGGGCAATCAGGTCCTTGAGCATGCGGATGAGCTCGCCGACAGCGTCCTCGCGCTTGAGGTTCTTTTCCTCTGCGTGACGCCAGAGCTCGAACTTCCACACGAAGGCCTTCGACAGGTCGGGCGCTTTTTTCTGGGCGAGCTCCACCACCCCGGCTCTGATGTTCGTGCCTCCAATATCGACCGCCAGAATTGCGTCGTGCCCTTCAAACATCCAGGGCGGCGCCAGATGTGCAGCGCCGATCAGACCCGCTTCATCGGGATCATGCCGGATTGGATCGAGATCGATGTCGATCTTCTCCGCCTTGAGAATCACAGCGGCCCGCCCGATCGCGAGCTCGCCAACACGGCTGCCGCGAAAGCCTCCGCCGACCGCAATGCGCGCCGTATCACGCCAGGCCTTGAGCTTGAGAAACCGGCGAATAACGAGGGCGAGCTCTTGTGAAAAATCCTCGAGCGCTCCCTGCAGGACGCCGGCCGCCTCCGGCGATCCCTCAGTCAGCACGGCGTCAAGCTTTTTCCTGCTGATCTGCTCGCTCGGCTCGTCACCGAACGGATCGTCGCCGACCTTTCGCAGTGCTTTGCGCCAGTTCTCGATGATGGTCCGGAAGGCGCCCTTGCTCGCGCGGTCGCCAAGGAAGCCTTCGTCGTCTTTGAGCTCGACGTTATAGCTGTCGACGATGACGGACGGCAGTCGCGTGGCCCCGTGACCCGCAACGGTCGGCCGGATGGTGCTTTGTTCTGCCATGAATGCCCCGTGCAGCGACGCGCTCGCCCGCTGACAACTTGCGACCGGCTGGAAAGTTTCAATGCCGACATTGGGCGCCGCGCTGACGGTCGTCTCAGCCGAACGGTCGTCTCAGCCCTGGCTCACAGCAGGAGATATGATGCTTTTCACGATCTCAATGGCGCGGCGCATGAGGGTCTCGGATGCTTCGACGGTGCGAAATGCTGCATGGGTGGTCAGGGTCACGTTCTCCATCTGCACGAGCGGGTGATCCGTCGCGAGCGGCTCCGTGTGAAAGACATCCAGCGCGGCATGCCGGATGTGGCCTGCGCGCAGGGCCTCGAGCAACGCACCCTCCTCAACGAGGTCCGCACGCGCTGTGTTGATCAGGATCGCACCTCGTTTGAGACGAGCCATGCGCCGGGCATCAAGCAGCCCTCGTGTCTCCTCATTGAGTGCGAGGTGCAGCGACACGATGTCGGCGCGGCCGAGCAAGTCGTCAAGGCCGGTCAGTGTCACGCCAGCATCGGACCGTGGCGTTCGATTCCACGCAATGACCCTCATTCCGATGCCCACGGCGATGCGCGCCACCTCGCGTCCGATTCCGCCGAGGCCGATCAGACCCAATGTCTTGCCCCGAAGCTGCATGCTTTCGTGTGGCGCCCACATGCCGCGTCGCACCGCGCGGTCCATGCGCGCGATCTCGCGGCAGCTCGCGAACATAAGGGCGATGGTGTGCTCGGCAACGGCGGTGTCGCCATAACCTTTGATGGTGTGAACTGTTATGCCGAGCGACTGCAAAGCGCTTACATCCATGTAGCTCGAAGCACCGGTCCCCAGGAAAACGATGTGCTTGAGCTCTGGACATTGCCTCATTGCCTCCGTTGGCAAATACGAATGATCGTCGAGGCAGATGGCATAGCCGGCGAGCAGCCGGGGGAGAGCGCGCGGCTCGGCGGCTTCGCCGTTGAGGACGATCTCCGGGTCGTCGGGACGTCGCACTCGTTCAAAAAGCGGGACGAGCTCGCCCGAGCAGTCCACGAAAATGGATTTCATGCGTTTCCTCGAGGTTGCCCACCATAGTAATACTCCGCGGCGCGACAGCACGGAGGACGTCAATGCCGCAAAGCTTCAAGGACAAGATCGTCGTCATCACTGGCGGCAGCCGCGGCATTGGCCGCGCCATTGCGCTGGCATTTGCGCGCGCGGGCGCGCAGACCGTTTTGGCTTCCTCGTCCGAGCAAAACCTGGCGGCGGCAGCCAAGACGGTGGCGGCGGCAGGACCTGAGCCTTTCACGGTCGCGGGAGATTTGCGCAAGCTCGAAACTTGCGAGTTGGTATTTAGGAAAGTCAGCGAGCGGTTTCATCGCTGCGACGTTCTCGTCAACAATGCGGGTGCTACTCGCGCGGGCAATTTTCTGGAGCTTTCCGATGAGCTGTGGCTTGATGGCTTCGCGCTAAAATTCTTCGGCGCAGTGCGCCTCACCCGCTTCTTCTGGCCGCTGCTGAAGGCCTCCGAGGGCCACATCGTCAATATCATTGGTGGGGCGGCGCGGACGATCGAGCCAGAGTTTCTGATCGGCGGCTCAGTCAATGCAGCGGAGGCAAACTTCACCAAAGGTTTGTCCCGCTTGGGTATGCGCGACGGAGTGCACGTCAATGCAATTCATCCCGGCCAGACCGCAACCGAGCGCACCGAGCAGTTGCTGCAACAGCGTGCGGCTGCACAGGGTAAGCCGATCGAAGCTTTGCGTGCCGAGAGCCTTGCCAAAACCGGTGCGCGCCGCATGAGCACCCCCGAGGATATCGCGGCGCTCACGCTGTTCCTGTGCTCGGACGAGGCACGTCAGATCCAGGGCACCGCTATCGCAGTCGATGGTGGCGCGACAGCGGGCGTTTATTGAGCCCGCGTCGCGGATGCCGGCGAGGAGCTTGCCGAACCGGCCCGACGCTGCTCTCATAGGCGACAGTCCGGGCGACCTGGAGTAAACGAGGCGCTCGTGGGCTTCATTTTTGGCCGGAACGTTCCGGCGAACCCCGTCTCGGAGGATGCCATGAATAAGCTCACACGGCGTGCGCTCGGTGGTGCCGCGTTTGCGGTGCTCGTTGCCACAGCTCCCGGTCTGGCGCAGCAGCCCGAGACAGTGCGGGTGCGTGGGACGATCGAAGCCGTCAATGGCGCGGTGCTCACGGTCAAGTCGCGTGACGGTCAAATGAGCTACAAGGTCCGAATGCCTGAAAACGTCACCGTCCGCGGGGTCGCCAGAGCATCGCTGTCGGACATCAAGGAGAACTCCTTCATCGGTGTTACGGCAATGCCGCAGCCGGATGGGAGCCAGAAGGCAGTGGAGATCCACATTTTCCCGGAGGCTCTGCGTGGCACCGGCGAAGGCCACCGCCCGTGGGATCTGATGTCCAACAGCACGATGACCAATGCCACGGTTGCTACCATGGTGAAAGGCGTGCAGGGGGACGAGATCACGCTCAAGTACAAGGATGGCGAGAAGAAAATCATCGTCACGCCGCAGACCGTGATCGTCACCTTCGTTCCCGGCAACAAGGATGAGCTCAAGCCCGGTGCCAAGATCTTTATCGCCGGTGCCCAAAAGAAAGATGACGGCACGCTCGAGGCGGCCGCAATCTCGGTCGGGCGCGATGGCTTGGCACCCCCCATGTAAACGGCGCCTCCGAGCAGGTGGGTAAACCATGAACAGCATGACATCAGGCATATTGCGCGCTGCAACTCTTGTTACCGCGCTGGCGCTGATCCCGGCGTCGGCCCAGCAGCAGACCACGCGTATCCGCGGTCCCATTGCATCGGTGGACGGCGGCATGCTGGTGGTGAAAGCGGGCGAGGCCGGCGATGTCGCGGTGAAGCTCACGGAAAATGCGAACGTGTACGGCGTGGTCAAGGCCACCCTGGCCGATATCAAGCCCGGCGCCTTCATCGGCGTCGGCGCGACACCGCAGGCCGACGGCACTCAGCGTGCCATTCAGGTAATGATCTTCTCCGAGCAGCAGCGCGGCACGGGTGAGGGTCACCGCCCGTGGGATCGCCCGGGCACCACCATGACCAATGCCACCGTGGATAGCACGGTGGCAGGTGTCGACGGCCAAGCTGTCATGGTCAAATACAGGGATGGCGAGAAGAGGATCATTGTTGGCCCGGATGCAGTGATCCGAGCCTACGTCATTGGCAGTCGCGACGAGCTCAAGCCGGGAGCGAATATCAACATCGTCGCGGCAACCAAGAAAGCCGATGGGACGTTCGAGACGTCGCGCGTCAATGTCGGTCGTGACGGCATCGTGCCGTAGCTCCTGAGCTCCTCGTGCGTGCCGGCTTACCCGGCGCGGCGGTTCGGCGAATGCGCCGAACCGCGCGCGGGCACGTCGAGATCCTTTGCCGGTGAGGACGCAAGGCTCGAGGGCGCCCTGATCCGTGCGGGATTGCGGCGGTTGCGGGCCCGACTGTCAATGCTCTCGTCATGCGGACGCTTCACCGCATCGGCGCGTGCCAGCGCTTCGATTGGCGGGGCTCCCGGCATCAGGCGGCCGAGGAGCGGTGTGATGTCCTGCAGACGTGCGGCGACGACATGAATGACGCCCGACTCGTGCTGAACCTCCCCAGTGACTGCAACAAAGCGGGCGCCCAGGACGATTGGTCGGAAACGCTCGAATGTCTTGGGCCATACGATAATGTTGGCCACTGAGCTCTCGTCCTCGATGGTCATGAAGATGACGCCGTGAGCAGACCCAGGCTGCTGGCGAATGGTGACCAGGCCCGCGACGGTGACACGGGTACCGGAGGCTTTCGCACGCAGCTCCTCGTTGCGGATGATCCCATATCCGCCAAGGTCGCTGCGCAGGAAGCTTACCGGGTGTGCGCGCAGGGATAATTCGAGAAAACGATAGTCGTAAACAACCTCTTCGCCCTCGGCCATGGGCGGCAGAGGCATGTCAGGCTCGCGTGCAACCGGGCCTTGATCGATTTGTGCTGGTTCGCTGGATGTGCGTCGGAACAGCGGCAGATCGTCCTCGTGGTCGCCGACCCTGCCGAGCGCCTTCGCGCTCCACAACGCCTGCCTCCGGCTCAAGCCGAGCGATCCGAAAGCATCGGCGTCGGCCAGGCGCTCGATGACCCAGGCTGGAAATCCGGTGCGTAGCCAAAGATCGCGCACCGAGCGGTAGCCGCGGCCCCGCTTCGCCACGATAACCTTGCCATGGGCGTCCTCGGACAATCCCTTGATTTTGCGAAAACCGAGCCGCAGAGCACATCGGCTGCGGATGTCCTTCGCCATATCGCCGTGAGCCGAATGCAGGCGCTCAGCCGCGTGCGCCCCTGGCTCCAGCGTCACGTCCCAGTCGGACTGATTGATATCGATCGGCCGCACCTCGACACCGTGCTCGCGCACGTCACGCACAATTTGTGCGGGCGCGTAAAAGCCCATCGGCTGCGAGTTGATCAGCGCTGCGGCGAACGCATCAGGATATCGGCACTTGAGCCAGGATGAGGCATAGACCAGGAGTGCGAAGCTTGCCGCGTGGCTTTCTGGGAAGCCGTATTCGCCGAAGCCCTCGATCTGACTGAAGCAGCGGTCGGCGAATTCACGCGTATAGCCCCGAGCCACCATTCCTTCCACCATCTTGCGGTGAAAAGTGCCAATGGTCCCGACGCGGCGGAACGTGGCCATGGCGCGGCGCAGGCGGTCGGCCTCCGATGGGGTGAATTTTGCCGCGACAATGGCGATCTTCATCGCCTGCTCCTGAAAAAGCGGGACGCCCAATGTCTTCTGGAGCACGTCCTTGAGCTCGTTCTTGTCATGTGGAGCTGCAGGCGCAGGATAGTCCGGCTGCTCGCCCGTGGTTCGCAATTTCTCGCGCCGCTGCAGATAAGGATGCACCATGTCGCCTTGGATGGGTCCCGGCCGCACGATCGCAACCTCAATGACGAGATCGTAGAATTCCTGCGGACGCAGCCGTGGCAGCATGGACATCTGCGCGCGGCTCTCGACCTGGAACACTCCTAACGAATCGGCGCGACACAGCATCCGGTAGACAGCTTCGTCGGCCGCCGGAATGTTGGCGAGGGTGAGCTTCTCGCCATAATGCTCGGCCACCAGACCGAAAGCCTTGCGGATGCAAGTGAGCATCCCCAGGCCAAGGACATCGATTTTGAGGATCTTGAGCGCATCGAGATCGTCCTTGTCCCATTCGACGAAGGTGCGATCATCCATGGCGCCGTTGCCGATGGGCACTACCTCATCGAGCCGGCTTCGGGTAATCACGAAGCCCCCGACATGTTGCGAGAGATGGCGCGGGAAAGATTGGATTTGGAGCGCCAAGTTCCGCATTTTCTGCACACGGTTGTGGCCCAGGTCGATGCCCGCGCGCTCGAGCTCCGACGCGCGCACTGAGCCGCTGCCCATCCCCCAGATCGAGGAGGACAGCGTGGCGATCGTGTCCTCGGAGAGGCCGAACACCTTGCCAACCTCGCGGATGGCGGAACGGCCGCGATATGAGATCACGGTGCCGGCAATGCCGGCATGGTCGCGACCATAACGCCGGTAGATATATTGAATGACCTCCTCACGGCGTTCGTGCTCGAAATCGACATCGATGTCGGGCGGCTCGCGGCGATCAGCCGAGATGAAGCGCTCGAACAGCAGATCGATGCGCTTTGGGTCCACCTCGGTAACCCCGAGACAGAAACACACGGCCGAATTGGCGGCCGAGCCGCGGCCCTGGCAGAGGATGCCCTGGCTGCGGGCATAGCGCACGATGTCATGCACGGTGAGGAAGTAGGGTGCATATCTCAGCTCGGCGATGAGCGCGAGCTCGTGCTCTAGGCGCTGACATACATCATCCGGCACACCTTGCGGGTAGCGTTTGGCCGCACCGTCCCATGTGAAATGAACGAGCGCCTCCTGTGGCGTGGTAAAGCCCTCGCGCACCTCGTCCGGATATTCATATTGCAGCTCGTCGAGCGAAAAGGTGAGCTCGCCAGCAAGCCGTTCCGTCTCTTCAATGGCATCAGGCGCCTCGCGAAACAGGCGCGCCATTTCCGCAGGAGGCTTTAAAAATCGCTCGGCATTGACACCCAGCTGCCGGCCAGCCTTGTCGATGGTGACATGCTCACGAATGCAGGTGAGCACGTCCTGCAACGGCCGGCGGTCGGGATGGTGATAGAGAACATCGTTGACGGCGATCAGAGGAACGCCGGCGGCAGCAGAGAGCTCGGCCAGTTGCGCAAGCCGCCGGCGATCGTTGCCGCGATAGAGCATGGTTGCGGCGAGCCGTACGCGCTGGGGTGCAGCCGTGCTGAGCAGGCGGAGCCGATTGAGTTGCGCTGCTTTAGCGCTCACCAGGCTCAGGTCGCTTGTCTGCCACTCGCTTCTGCCGTTCTGGCCAGGGGATCGAGCGTCACTGCCTCCATGCTTGCGCAGGAAAGGAGGTGAGGCATGCTCAAAGCTCGATAGCTCCATGACGATCAGCTCGAGGCCGGCGCTGAATTGCAAAAGATCGTCGAGGTAAAGGATGCACTCTCCCTTCTTTGCCCTGAGATTGCCGCGTGAGAGCAGCCGGCACAGCCGTCCCCAGGCGGCGCGGTCGCGAGGATAGGCGAGAATATCCGGTGTGCCGTCGGCGAAGACCAGGCGCGCACCTGGATGGTAGGCGAGCGTCAACTCCTGCTCGCGCTTGATCAGATGGGCGCGCACGACCCCAGCGACTGAATTGCGGTCGCACAGCCCGATGCCGGCAAGCCCGACATGCGCCGCTTGCAGCATCAGCTCCTCAGGATGCGAAGCCCCGCGCAGGAAGGAGAAGTTGGAGGCGACCGCCAATTCGAAGTAACGCATGATTACGCATACATCCCGTGTAGGAACCAACGTGGAGCTTGCAGTCCCTCTGCCTGGTCGCGATAAAGCCCCGCGCGAAACAGCCAGAAGCGCAAGCCTGCCTTGTCCTCGACGCGAAAATAGTCGCGCGGCGGAGCTGGTTGGTCATTCCACCATTCGCCTTCGATCCGTTCAGGACCCTCGGCGGCAACCACCTCGTGCAGGGCGCGTCGCCAGCGAAAGCGGATCGGTGGGCCATCGGGCACCAGAGCAAAGACGTCGTCGATCGGCTCGGGTTTGCCCAGCAGACGCAGTGGCCGCGCGCTCAGTAACGCCTTGGTGCGATATCGGCGAAACGCGGCCCAGCCCGGCTCCTCGTGTTTTAACATTTGCGCCGGCACCGACGTGACTGCCAGCTCCGGCACGTGGGTGTCATGGGCCACGAGCCGCGACACGCGTCGGCGGCCTAGTCGCGCGCTTAAGCGGTCGACCAGGCGGTCGAGGTCGGCCGGATTGTCCTCGCCGCCGAGGCTGATCTGTTCGTCCAGACAAGGCTCGGTGACGGTGACGGAGAGCCGCGCCAGATCAAAGCCGAAACCTGGATCGATCTCGTCGCCCAGCGCTGCCAAGCGTTCGACAAACAGCGCTCGGATCGTCTGCGGATCACGAACCGGACGCGAGGTGCCCGCGGCAATGCGCCGGACCACCCCATCGGTGCGAAAAAGTGCGAGCTCGAGCCGACGCGCCCCTTCGCCGCGAGCCGTCAGAGTAGACTTGAGGCGTAGTGCCAGCCGCTCCACCGTCGCGAGCACGTCCTCCTCGCGGGCGATCGGCTCAGGAAAATTGCGCTCGGCGAGATAAGGTGGAACAGGCAGCAAAGGCGAAAGCGGCTCATCCTCGCGTCCAAGCGCGCAATCAAGGCGGCGCAAGAGCTCAACGCCGAACCGCGCTGCCAGCGGCGCGCGCGGCACATCGAGAATGTCACCGATGCGATGCAAGCCGAGGCGCGCCAGCGCAGCAACCATGGCCGCCGGCAGCCTGAGCGCCGCAAGAGACAAGGGGGCCAAGAGCTCGCGTTCCCGGCTGGTCGCGCTGATGGGGCTTTCGCCAAAACGTGCCGCCGCCCAGGCCGCACCAAGGGTGCCGGCGATCGCGATGCGTGCGGAGAAGCCGAAGTTTTTCAGGCGCGTGAGGAGATCGGCGTAGAGCTTTTCCTCCCCACCAAACAGATGGGCGCAGCCGCCAATGGCGAGTAGAAGGCCGTCGGGCGGATCGCAGGCGAGCAGCGGCGTATAGCGCTGACACCAATCAGCCAAGGCATCGAGCAGACGCGCATCGGCCATGGGATTTTCCGGTACTGCCGTGAGCTCCGGATGCATGGCCCGGGCCTGAGCCAGAGCGAGACCAGGTCGCAGGCCACGCTCCTGCGCCCCCGCATCCAGTGAGACCAGCAGGTCGAGATTGCCGCGTCTGCCATAGACCACCACGGGAGAGGGGAGGTCAGGCGACTGCTGGGCGATTCTGTCGGTTGAAAGTCGTTTCAGCCACAGGCTCAGAATGCGTTGTGAGCTTGAACCGTTGCTCCACACTGTTCCACTCCACGATCCAGGCTCCGAGGTGACCACGCCGGTTGCGTACAAGCTGCAGAGCCAGCCGTGGCGGGCCTACGCCGCCCCGATCACCGAAGCGAGGAGATCGCGGGGGACCGATGACCCACCGTGTCACAGCGGCAGAGGGCTGATGATCCGGCGCGGTGCGCAGGATGAGTCCCAGCGTGTGACCGGCTGCGGCAGCAAGCGACAGCCGCCGCGTCACGATCGGATCGATGTTGTGCTCGCGCAATTCGCCAATGACGACGCCAATCGCGGGAGAGCGCAAAGCTTCCTCCATGGCCCATAAGACGTCGCGTCGGTGCGCGGCGGCCACGATGATCAGCTGCTCAGGTCTGATGCCGACTTCCACGAGTCCGGGTCCGTACAGGTGTCCATTCTCGAGGCTCGTGAGATCCTCGGAGATCCACAGGGCATGTTTTTTTGCCACCAAGGACAGCACCTGATCCGGGATTGCACGATTGAAGGTGGCTTGCGCATTTCCACTGCGGTGAGTCCGGACGGCAACCGCGAGCGCAAACAGGGTTGCTGATGCGATCGTCGCTTCACCAGAGGCAGTCGCCTCGTGCAGCGCGCCGCAACCGAGTCCGCCCCCTAAACTCGCATCGATCTCGGCGATGCCAAGTGCCACGGCGTTGCTCGAACGCGTGAGCACCCGCGGACCTGCAGCAGTCTCCTTCAGCAGGAGCTGCAGAGAAGCGGACGTCGTCCCTAAGCTCCGGTCGAGCCGCGGCGTGTCGGACGGGAGTGGCGGCTCGAGCCCACACAAAGCAGAGCGCACTATGACGGGCATGGTTTTCTGCCTGTGGGATGGGGCCGCTAGACAGGCCCTGTGTTCATGTTTTGTTCTAAAGGATTCCCCAGCTCCAACCCGCCGTCAAGCCGCCTCATAAGTGATTGAAAAGGCTGCTTGGCTTGGGGGCTGGGAGCGCCGTTCGGTGCGGCAGCGCGCCCCTCTCTCTCAGCTCAGCCTCTCAGAACGCCGCGATGACGCTGCGGTCGACCGCTCTGACGCTCTTCACCCCGGTCAGCGCCATGGTGACATCGAGCTCCTTGGCGATCAGCTCGATTGCCTTGACCACGCCGGCTGCCCCGTAAGCTCCCAGTCCATAGATGTAGGACCGGCCGATCATGCAGGAGCGGGCGCCGAGCGCCAGGGCGCGCATGACATCCTGGCCGGAGCGAATGCCTCCATCGAACATAAGCTCGATGTCGCTCCCCACGACATCAGCAATTCTTGGCAGCATCGAAATGGAGGACATGGCCCCATCGAGTTGCCGTCCTCCGTGGTTGGAAACGACCATCGCATCGGCGCCCGTCTTCACCGCAATCTTGGCGTCCTCCACATCAAGGATGCCTTTGAGAATGAGCTTGCCCGGCCACAGGCTCTTGATCCACTCGACGTCCTTCCAATTGAGCGTGGGGTCGAACTGACTTGCGGTCCACTGCGCGAGCGAGTTCACATCCTCCATGCCCTTCACGTGGCCGGCCAGGTTGCCGAACGTTTTGCGACGCCCGCGCAGAATCGAGTAGGCCCAGCTCGGCTTGGTCGCAATGTCGAGCACGTTGGCGAGGTGGATTTCCGGCGGCACCGTCATCCCATTGCGAATGTCACAATGACGCTGACCCAGCACTTGCAGGTCCACCGTGAGCACCAGCGCACTGCAACGCGCTGCTTGCGCCCGCTCGATCAATGCCTTGATGAAACCGCGGTCGCGAATGACATAGACCTGGAACCAGAACGGCCGCCCCGTGGCCTGCGCCACGTCCTCGATCGAGCAGATCGACATGGTCGACAGCGTGAACGGGATGCCCGCCGCCTGCGCCGCGCGGCACGCCAGGATCTCGCCGTCGCCGTGCTGCATTCCGCACAGCCCGATGGGTGCGAGTGCCAGCGGCAGCGACACCTTTTCCCCGACAATGGTCGTGGTGAGGTCGCGCTCCGATACATCGACAAGCACGCGCTGCCGCAACTTCATGCGCTCGAGGTCGGCACGGTTGGCGCGCAGCGTCTCCTGTGAATAGGAGCCGGCTTCGGCATAATCGAAGAAGGCGCGTGGGACCTTGCGGCGCGCAATCTGCCGCAGGTCCTCGATGCATGTGATGGCGCGCATTGTCATGGCGCTGGTAACGATCGGACCGGAAACGATGGCACCCGAAATGATAAGACCGAAGTCATGCCGCCCCTTGCGCGGTGCAGCTGTTGAAGGCCTTCAATTCGGGTCTCTGGACGGGCGGAACGCCCGCTCCGCTGCACGCGTTATATCTTTAGCGCATTTTGAGCAGGACAGCATTCATGCCGATCCCTAACCCGACGCTGATGGAGCATGAACAGGAAGCCAAGCGGCAGGAGGAGGCGCAGGAGGCGGAAAGGCGGAAGCTCGAGAAATCTCTGGCTAAAGGACAGTTCCCGGGGCTCCGACACTGCCAATGTGACCCCGCCGGGCCCCACTCGAGGCGATAAAGCCAAGAGCTAAGGGGTTCTCGTATGACTCCCTCCCTGTCACCGCGCCGCGTGCCCGCGCCATCGCACTCTTTGGCTTCCGCCTGGCGTTAACCCTCGATTAGCACCGGCTGCCGATGCGGTCGCTCTGCCGCACCGGTTGCACATATTTTTCAAGATTTGCAGCTTCCAATTGACCTATCATGGGCGTGACATCTTAGGCGGGTGGGGGATATGGCTCGCAGATATTTCGGCACTGATGGCATCCGTGGCCGCGCCAATGGCGTGATCACCCCCGAGCTGGCGCTCAAGGTCGGTCAAGCCGCCGGCCTCGCTTTTCGCCGTGGCGATCATCGCCACCGCGTGCTCATCGGCAAGGATACCAGGCTGTCCGGCTACATGATCGAGACCGCCCTGGTCGCCGGCTTCACGTCCGTGGGTATGGACGTCTTGCTCACTGGCCCCATTCCTACGCCCGCTGTCGGCATGCTGACCCGCTCTATGCGTGCTGATCTCGGGGTGATGATCTCGGCCTCGCACAATCCCTACGACGACAACGGCATCAAATTATTCGGCCCGGATGGGTTCAAGCTCAATGATGATGTGGAGCAGCAGATCGAAATCCTGATCGACTCCGATCTGGCCAAAAAGCTCGCCAAGAGCGCCGATCTAGGCAGGGCGAAGCGCATTGATGGTGTGCAGGATCGCTACATCGAGTTCGCTAAACGCACGCTGCCGCGCAACCTTTCACTCGGGGGCCTGCGCGTGGTGATCGATTGCGCGCACGGGGCCGGCTATCGCGTCGCCCCCGAAGCTTTGCGCGAGCTCGACGCGGAAGTTATTGCCTTGGGCGTCGAGCCTGACGGGTTCAACATCAACCGCGAATGCGGCTCCACCGAGCCGAGTGCGCTTTGCCAGAAAGTGAAGGAGATGCGGGCGGACGTCGGTATCGCGCTCGATGGCGATGCCGATCGGGTGGTGATTGCCGACGAGCGCGGCCGCATCGTCGATGGCGACCAGTTGCTGGCGGTGATCGCGGAGAGCTGGAGGGCCGACGGGCGGCTGACCAGCCCGGGCATCGTCGGAACGGTGATGTCCAATCTGGGATTCGAGCGCTACCTGACCAGCCTCGGTCTCGAGCTGGTCCGCACACCGGTGGGTGATCGTTATGTGCTCGAGCACATGCGGCGCCACGACTACAATGTGGGCGGGGAGCAATCGGGGCACATCATCTTTTCTGATTACGCCACGACCGGCGACGGGCTCGTCGCTGCGCTTCAGGTGCTCGCAGTGGTGAAGAAGCTGGGCGAGCCCGTCTCGCAGGTATGCCACCGGTTCGAGCCGCTGCCGCAGGTCCTGAAGAATGTCCGCTATCAGAGCGGCATGCCGCTCGAGAATGCGGGTGTGCGTTCCGCGATCAGGGATGCCGAGGCGCGGCTTGACGGACATGGTCGCCTCCTCGTGCGGCCATCCGGGACCGAGCCTGTGATCCGCGTGATGGGCGAGGGGGATGACAAGGTCTTGGTAGAAGAGGTGGTCGATGGGGTGGTGGACGCCCTGATCCGGGCCGCCTGACGCTCTCTCCTGAATAGCGCCCCTGGGCCGAGCCAGGGGAGTGGGGCAGGTGCTCTGTCCCGAACGTCTTATGCACTTTGGAATAGCTGCAAGCTGCCGATTCGAGCTTTACTTTGCCGCAGGCTGCAGGCTAGTTAGTTTCATACGGAACTAATACCTTGCAGGAACTTCAGCTCACATGATCGTCTGCTCCTGCAATGTCTTGAGTGACCACGACGTACGTTCGGTCGTGGTAGCTGAGCCGGCCCCCCGCACCACCGGGCAGGTTTATGGCTGCTTGGGCTGCACTCCACAGTGCGGACGTTGTGCTCGCACCATCCGCCGGATCATGGACGACGCGATGGCTGGAGTCTGCGAGCCCACCCGGAGCAATCCTGGTCTGCTCCGGGGCTAGGCCGCTTCCAAAGCCCATCTCTCCGCTTATTGTTGTTGGAACCGGCGCTGTGCTTTGCGCTCCCGTATTTTTGGCACATGCGCTGTCGTGTAGTATGGAGCTTCCGCAGGTCCGCCTCTTGTTCGCGCGACGACGTCGCGAGCTTTGAGGTTGAACGCGCGGCATTTGCTTCGTGAAAGGATGCGCAGCATGCAGGGCGACGCCCGCGTCATCGAATATCTCAATCGAGCACTGCGGCATGAGCTTGCCGCCATAAATCAGTATTGGCTGCATTATCGGCTGCTGGATAATTGGGGTTACAAGGGGCTGGCGAAGAAGTGGCGCAAGGAATCCATCGAGGAGATGGAGCATGCCGACAAGCTCGTGGAGCGCATCATCTTTCTCGATGGCTTTCCGAACATGCAGGTCATCGACCCGCTGCGCATCGGCCAGAATGTGCGCGAGGTGCTTGACTGCGATCTTGCGGCGGAAATGTCGGCACGCGCGCTTTATCAAGAGGCCGCCACGCATTGTCATTCAGTGAGAGATTATGTGACGCGTGACCTGTTCGAGAAGCTGATGCGCGACGAAGAAGAGCACATCGATTATCTCGAGACGCAGCTCGAGCTTGTGGCCAAGCTCGGACTGGAGCTCTACGCGCAGCATCACATCGGCGAGTCCGACGAAAGCTGAGTGTTGATCGCCACCGAAGTAGGGTGTGCAAAGCCGCGCGAGCGGCGTGCGCACCATCAATTCTCGCATGCGTCGGCGGTGCACACGAGGCAGGTGGTGCGCACGATGCTTCGCACCTTTGCCGCACCCTACGTTCCCCTATTTCGCTAGGCGCTGCGTAGGGCGCGCCAGGCGCGCTCTTGTGCCGTAACCCGCCGCTCCCCGGCAACGTCATGGATGGTGGGTTATGCTCCCTATTCCGCCCTACTTATAAGCGCGCGTGGTCGGGGGGAATTAATTTTCACGGTTAAAAAGTAAGGTTAAGTGCTGCTTAAGAGTTTGCTGGCATCGTCCGCTTCGTCGGTTACCCCTGTGGGCTCTCACGCCCCGGCTGGACGAAAGGATGAAGTCATGCTTCGTGGTAAGCTTTTCGGGCTCGCGGGTGCAGCCGCGTTGCTCAGCACGGCGGCGATCGCTGCCGATCTACCTCCTCCCTTGCCGCCCCCGATGTATCGGGCACCCGTTGTCGTTGAAGGCGGTTGGTATCTGCGGGGCGACGTCGGCGTCGGCGCGCAGAGCTTCAAGGATTTTGCCTTCACGCAGACCAATTACTCCGGCGGCTTCGTGTGGCCGGCGAGCTGGCGCATCGACCAGAAGGACATGAAGAGCGCAACCTTTGCCGGGTTCGGCATCGGCTACGCCTGGAACAACTGGCTGCGTTTCGACTTCACCGGTGAATACCGCGCCAACGTGCCCTTCAAGGCACTGGGGAGCTACACCGAGTTCTGCCCGGGTGGTCGTTGCTTTGACGCCTATGACGGAAATCACTCCGCGTGGGTCACGATGGTGAATGCCTATGTGGACCTCGGCACATGGTGGTGCCTGACGCCGTTCGTCGGTCTCGGCGTCGGCAGCGCCTACCACACGGTGCACAGCGTCACTGACGTCGGTTACATCACTGGACCGGGCACGACCGGGTTTGGCTATGCCTCGCAGGACAGCTTTTCGAAATGGAATCTCGCCTGGGCGGCACATGCGGGCGTGGCGTACAACGTGAGCTCGAGCTTCAAGGTTGAGCTTGCCTACCGCTACCTCAACATGGGCAATGTGCAGACTGGCATCGTCGATTGCAGCGGCTTCACCTGCAGTGGCGGAGGTCCGCGTGCCTACTACACGATGACCAACTTCGAGTCGCATGACCTGCGCATCGGCCTGCGCTTCATGCTGCAGCCGGAGGCTCCGCTTCCCTACCCGCCACCTCCTCCGCTCATTCGCAAGGGCTAAAGCCCGGGCGCGACCAGCGGACTAAGAAACGGCGCGGCAACACCGCGCCGTTTTCATTTATTTTGTGCCGTTCAGTTTCTCATTTCGTTTTCCCGTGCTTTGCCGGGGCAGAGCAGCTAACGGCTCGTTAAGGTTAACCGATCATGATCGGCGCAACACGCGAAAGAGACTCGTCTACCGATAAAGGGGGCCATCATGCGCCGGTTGATTATTGCTCTTGGCCTGATCGCCGCCAGTGGGGCCGCCTCTGCGCAGGAATTTGAGCTGCCGACCTTGCGCGGCTCGGAGCCGTTCGTCCCTGCCGCTTCGGTCGGCTGCTCGTGCTGGGATGGTTTCTATGCCGGGGCGCAGGTGGGCTATGGCTTCGGCAGCATGGACTTTGCCACGTCCACCCGCAGCCTGGTGTCGCACATGTTGCGCGAGCTCGCACTCGAGGCCGAGCAGTTTCCGTCGACTTGGGAGGTGCTCGGGAAGGTCGATACGCACGGAGCGAGCGCCGGCGGTTTCTTCGGCTACAATATCGGTTGGGAGAGCGTGATCCTGGGCTTTGAGCTCAACTACAGCCGCCTCAAGATCGGCGCCGATGCGCCCCAGTTACCCATTGAGCGGGTGGCTGTCGCGGGCGGCAATGTCTACGACGTGACAATCAATGGCGCCGCCTCCATGCGCATGAGCGATTTGCTGACCTTGCGGGCGCGGGCTGGCTATGAGGTCTACAACTTCCTGCCATATGTGATGATCGGTGTTGCAGCGGCGCGCGCCGACCTCGCCCACTCGGCGACAGTTTCCGGGCAGCAGAATCCACCTCCGCCCACAGTACCGGTCACGCCTTGCGGTCCCCCCGCCTCCCCCAACTGTGTCCCGTTCTCGTTTTCCGAGAGTGAGAGCAAGAATGGGGCATTCCTCTACGGATGGGCGCTCGGTGGAGGCTTCGAGGTCCTGGTGATGCCGCACGTTTTCCTGCGCGCAGAGTACGAGTATGTGGCCTTCGTGCCCACCTGGGGCATAAAGCCAAGTCTCATGACTGGTCGCGCGGGCGTGGGCTTCAAGTTCTGAGGCATTTTTCCGCGGCTCGCTCTCGAGCACGGCACAGCTTGTGATGTGCAAAGGCGCGCGGAGCTGCACACCAGCTTGACGCGCGCGCAATCCTTCCCGTATGTCCGACGTGGGACACCCCTCCCCACCGAGGGGCAGCTATCTGGAAGGATAGAGCATGACCAAGGCTATGCCGGCCGTGCGGCCGCTGGTTCCGCACTTCTCGTCCGGCCCTTGCGCCAAGCGCCCCGGCTGGAGTCTTTCAGCTCTGACTGACGCGCTGGTCGGCCGCTCGCACCGGTCGAAGATTGGCAAGGCGAAGCTCAAGCGCGCCATTGATCTCACCCGCGAGGTGCTCGAAGTCCCCAGCGACTTCCGCATCGGCATCGTCCCGGCCTCCGATACGGGCGCCGTGGAAATGGCGCTGTGGTCGGTGCTGGGCGTTCGGCCGATCACCGTTCTCGCGTGGGAATCCTTCGGCGAAGGATGGGTCGCCGATGTCCTCAAGGAGCTCAAGCTCAAGGACGTCAGCGTGCTCAAGGCGCCCTACGGGGAGCTGCCGGATTTGACCAGGGTCGACCCTAAGAGCGACATCGTCTTCACCTGGAACGGCACTACGTCAGGGGTTCGCGTGCCGAATGCCGATTGGATCGCGGCGGATCGCCAGGGCCTTACCATCTGTGATGCCACATCGGCCTGCTTTGCGCAGCCGCTCGAGTGGCAGAAGCTCGACGTCGTCACCTTCTCCTGGCAGAAGGCGCTCGGCGGCGAGGCCGCGCACGGCATGCTGATCCTCTCGCCTCGGGCGGTCTCGCGCCTGGAGAGCTATCAGCCTCCATGGCCGCTCCCCAAGATCTTCCGGCTCACCAAGGGCGGCAAGCTCAATGACAGCATTTTCGCAGGGGAGACCATCAACACGCCGTCCATGCTGTGCGTCGAGGACTATCTTGATACGCTCGGATGGGCCAAGTCGGTCGGCGGCTTGAAGGGGCTGATGGCGCGAGCCGACGCGAACACCAAAGTGATCGCCCAGTGGGTCACGGTAACACCATGGGTCGAATTCCTCGCCGCCAATCCGGCGATCCGCTCGAACACATCGGTGTGTCTGAAGATTGTGGATCCTGCGGTGCGGGCGCTCGCGGCGGACGCACAGAGCGCCTTTGTGCGAGGCATGACCGCAGCCCTCGAGAAAGAGGGCATTGCCTACGACATGGACAGCTATCGGGACGCGCCGCTCGGGTTGCGCATCTGGTGCGGCTCGACCATTGAGCGCTCCGACCTCGAGGCTCTCACTGAATGGCTCGACTGGGCTTTCGTTCGCGCCAAGGAGGCGCTGCCGAAGGCCGCCTGAGATGCCTGCGTTGGAGCCCGCTCCCGTCCTGCGCACACGCGCCATAGCACTTGTTGCCGCGGACTGCGCGGCCATGCACATCTCCCGATAGTTCCTCCTTTCAAAGAGTGTCCTGCCATGCCTCCCAAGGTGCTCATCTCGGACGCGCTGTCGCCTGCAGCGGTGCAGATCTTCAAGGACCGCGGTCTCGACGTGGATTTCCAGCCCAAGCTCGGCGGCGACAAGGAAGCGCTTGCGCAGGTGATCGGCGGGTTTGAGGGCCTTGCCATACGATCAGCCAGCAAGGTCACACCGAAGATCCTGGAACGCGCGAAGCAGCTGAAAGTCATTGGACGCGCCGGCATCGGCGTCGACAACGTCGACATTCCCGCGGCTACGGCCAAGGGTATCATTGTGATGAATACGCCATTCGGCAATTCGATCACGACGGCGGAGCATGCCATCTGCTTGATGTTGGCGTTGGCACGTCAGATCCCACAAGCGGACGCCTCAACCCAAGCCGGTAAGTGGGAAAAGAACCGGTTCATGGGCGTCGAGATCACCAGCAAGACCCTCGGCGTCATCGGTTGCGGCAACATCGGATCAATCGTCGTGGACCGCGCGCATGGGCTGCGCATGAAGGTCATCGCCTATGATCCGTTCCTGTCAGCCGAGCGCGCGGCCGATCTCGGTGTCGAGAAGGTGGAGCTCGACGAGCTGATCCGGCGCGCTGACTTCATCACCTTGCACACACCGCTCACGGACAAGACCAGGAATATCATCGACGCCAGAACGCTTGCCGCCATGAAGAAAGGCGTGCGCATCATCAATTGTGCCCGCGGCGGCCTGGTGGACGAGCAGGCGCTGCGGGCGGCACTCGATTCTGGACAGGTCGCAGGGGCTGCCTTCGATGTATTCACTGAGGAGCCCGCGACGAGCAATCCGCTGTTCGGTCACCCCAACGTTGTGTGCACGCCCCACCTCGGAGCCGCGACCAGCGAGGCGCAGGAGAACGTGGCGCTGCAGATCGCGGAGCAGATGTCGGACTACCTCCTGCGCGGCGCGATTGCGAATGCGGTCAACTTTCCCTCCATCACGGCCGAGGAGGCGCCGCGCCTCAAGCCATTCGTCGCCCTGGCCGAGAAGCTCGGCTCCTTCGCGGGCCAGTTGACGGAGAGTGGCATCATCAAGGTGCAGCTGTGCTACGAGGGTGGTGTTGCGGGCATGAACACCAAAGCCCTGACTTCGGCGGCTATGGCCGGCCTGTTGCGGCCCATGCTGCACGAGGTGAACGTCGTCTCGGCACCACTCATTGCCAAGGAGCGCGGCATTGTCATCGAGGAAACCACGCGTGCCGCGGCCGGGGACTACGACAGCTTGGTCACTGTCAATGTGACGACGGAGCGTCAGAGCCGGCACGTCTCCGGCACGGTGTTCGCCGACGGTCGCCCGCGCATCGTCAACATCAAGGGTATCCGCATGGACGCCGAGTTCGGGCAATCCATGATTTACATCACCAATCTGGACAAGCCCGGTTTCATCGGCAAGTTCTCCTCTACCCTCGGCGATGCCGGGATCAACATCGCCACCTTCCATGTTGGCCGTGACGCCCCAGGCGGCAACGCCGTTGCACTGATCGAGATCGACGGCGACCTGCCGGCGGAGCTTCTCGACAAGGTGCGCGCCTTGCCGCAGGTGCAACAGGCGCGCCCGCTCAAGTTCTAGCC
The DNA here is from genome assembly GCA_045811525.1 of Xanthobacteraceae bacterium. Classification (GTDB taxonomy): domain Bacteria; phylum Pseudomonadota; class Alphaproteobacteria; order Rhizobiales; family Xanthobacteraceae; genus VAZQ01. Next base: position 70,333 of record JBJMTV010000005.1, read on the forward strand.
CGGGGCGAACGCCGGCAGCCTCCCGCGTCGTGCGGCGCTGCCCGCCAGCAGCGGACGGCAGTCCAACAGGGCAAGCGCAGAAGGCGCACCCCCCGAATATCGCCGCTATATTGCCGCGAGCTTGCCTTGCGGAGACCGGAATTGTGCGGCTTGGTTGCGCTCGGCGCGACGGCAAAGGGCAAATAACGCCCATAAAATGCAGGCATTTGGGACCGCGGACGAAATCACGTCGCGGTGCCAGTGCCTGCTGGGGCATGATCCTTGCGGGGATGCCAAGCCCATGGCCGGGCAAGCGTCGGTTGTCCAAGGCTATCGGCCAGCGGTGACCGATCCATCTCTGATCGGCGTCGCAACGGAGAAGGGGCCGCATGGCCAACGTGGTCGTGGTTGGTTCCCAGTGGGGGGACGAAGGGAAGGGGAAGATTGTCGACTGGCTTTCAGAGCAGGCCGACATCGTGGTCCGCTTTCAAGGTGGACATAATGCGGGACATACCCTGGTCATCGACGGGGTCACCTACAAGCTGTCGCTGCTGCCGTCCGGAGTGGTGCGGCCCGGAAAGCTCTCGGTGATCGGCAACGGTGTGGTGATTGATCCGCATGCACTCATCGAGGAGATCGACCGGCTCCAAGGGCAGGGGGTCAAGGTCACGCCGCAAAGTTTGCGTATCGCGGAGAACGCCACATTGATCTTGCCGCTGCATCAGGAGCTCGATGCCATCCGCGAATCCGCCAATTCGCTGACGCGCGTCGGTACAACGCGGCGCGGCATCGGGCCGGCGTATGAGGACAAGGTCGGCAGGCGAGCGATCCGCCTCATGGATCTGGCCGATCCTCTCGGGCTCGGCCGCAAGATCGAGCGGCTGTTGAGCCATCACAACGCGCTTCGGCGCGGGCTCGGCCTTCCCCCGCTGGGGGGCGAGACGGTGCATGCCGGCCTGGAAAAAGTTGCCCCGCGCGTGCTGCCTTACATGGACTCCGTCTGGTCGCTCCTCGACCAGAAGCGCCGTGAGGGCAAGCGCATTCTGTTCGAGGGGGCACAGGGTGCGCTCTTGGACATCGATCACGGCACCTATCCCTTCGTTACTTCGTCGAACACCGTGGCAGCACAGGCGGCGACCGGCTCAGGCCTCGGTCCATCCGCCATTGGCTACGTGCTCGGGATCTGCAAGGCCTATACGACACGGGTCGGAGAGGGGCCGTTTCCCACCGAGCAGAAAAATGAGATCGGCCGCCTTATCGGCGAGCGCGGGCGGGAGTTCGGCACAGTGACTGGGCGGCCGCGACGCTGTGGCTGGTTCGATGCGGTCCTGGTGCGCCAGACCGTGCGCACGAGCGGCATCAACGGACTGGCGCTGACCAAGCTCGACATTCTGGACGGGCTGCCTGAGCTGAAAGTGTGCGTGGCCTATCGCCTCAACGGGCGCGAAATCGACTATCTTCCGGCAGGCGAGGGGGCGCAGGCCGCGGTCGAGCCGGTCTATGAAACCGTCGAGGGGTGGCAGGAGCAGACCGCCCGGGCACGTTCGTGGGCGCAGCTGTCGGCACAAGCCATAAAGTACGTCCGCCGGGTCGAGGAGCTTGTCGGTTGTCCAGTGGCGCTGTTATCGACGAGCCCCGAACGCGAGGATACCATCCTCATGCACAATCCATTTGAGAATTGATCATGACGTCCCGCAGCATGGCGCGACGACTGCCTGTGCAGCATGGCCGCGCTTGTCGCTGCCCGTCCACGCTTTTGCTGCAGCAGGAAGGGCGTGAAACCCGGCATAAAGCCGGGCAAGAGGAGCTTCATCCAATAGCCCTGCCTGATGCGGGGACCACCGAGGGAGCCGAACACTTCAGCTCATAATCCGATGGCCGATTATTACCCACTCATATCCCGGGCCGTTGTTGGGCTCGAAAAGAACAGCGGCGACAGCCGCCGTGCCGTTTATGAAAGAGCGCGGCAGGCGCTACTCGCGCAATTGCGCGGCGTCACGCCGGCCCTCGACGAGTCCGACATTACCCGCGAGCGCCTGGCGCTGGAAGAGTCGATCCGTAAGGTCGAGGCTGAAGCGGCGCGCCGGTTCGTCGAGCCCTCCCGTCAGCCGCCCGCGCCCAAGATCCGCCCGATCGAGCCGCGCGGGCGCGAGGAGGCCCCAGCGCCGCGCGCTCGTTCGTCCGAGGCGCCTCCTGCCTTGCAAAAGGAGGTCGATACTCCGCCGCCGCGCCGCTATGTCAATCCGCCTGGGGCAGCAACGCAAGAGGCACGTGCCGAGCTTTCGCACCGTCCGCGGCCTGCTCCTCCACCGGCACTGCCGGAGCCGCGTCAATCCGAGCCAGTCGTCGCTCAGCCGCGCGCCGAACCGGCAGCCGCGCCACGCCACCCGCTCCGGCGTCAGCAGCCGGCGGCCGAGCGTCACGCTCTCTCCGACGCCGGTTTGAAGGACTTCCGCAGCGTCGTTTCCGACCCACGAGACCCCGGCGACACGACGGCGCGCGCCGACAAAGCTGCGCGCGAGGCCTATCCTGTCGTCGCCCCGCCGACCACTCTCGACCGGCCGCCGCCGCGTGCCCTTGATCGCTCGTCCGAGCGCGGCGAGGCGCGTGCGCCGCATCGCCCTCAGGAGCGCACGTTCGAGTTGCCGGACCATTCGCGCCCGCACGAGGACTTCTCCGAGCCCATGCTCGAGCCCGCGTTCGGCGTGGATGATGCGCGTCCGACCCCGTCCAAAAGCCGGCGCATGCCGCCGCCGCGCGACGACCACGCCGACAACGAGACCAGTTACGACGACGAGGCCGGTGAGGCACACTCGACACGTTCCTACCGCCCTCTCATCAAAGGCGTTGCGGTAACGGGCGCCATCGGCGCGATGTGCGCTGCTCTGATCGCGCTCATGGTCTGGCAATGGCCGAACCTTGTGGGCCGCTACCAGGCCTTGCGTTCTCCCGCCGTCGACACGGTACGCGAGGCTGCCGCACCCGCTGTCTCGAAAAAGGTGCAGGAACGGGTTGTGGCCGACACCGAGCAGACGCCGGCTTCTGTCTCGGCGCCCGGCACCGAGAGCGCTGCGGTTGCCCAGAAGGTTGTCCTCTATGAAGAGGACCCGAGCATCCCCGAGGGTAAGCGCTTCGTGGGCTCGGCGATCTGGCGCACGGAGACCATCAGCCCCGGCCCCGGCCAGCCGCCCGAGCTTGCCATACGTGCTGACGTCGAGGTGCCCGAGCGCAAGCTGGCCATGACCTGGTCACTACGTCGCAACACCGACAAGGGGCTCCCGGCAAGCCACACGGTCGAGATCATTTTCAAGATCCCGCCGGAGTTTCCGGCCGGCGGCATCTCCAACGTTCCTGGAATTATGATGAAGCCCGCCGAGACCACCAAGGGGGCGATCCTGCGCGGGCTCGCCGTGAAGGTGACGAGCGGCTATTTCCTGATCGGCCTCTCTAGCAGCGATGCCGACAAGGACTACAACATCCAGATGCTGAAAGAGCGCAGCTGGTTCGATATTCCGGTGGTCTACAACAACAACCGCCGTGCCATTCTCGCCGTGGAGAAGGGCACGCCCGGCGAGCGTATCTTCGCCGAAGCGTTCAAGACCTGGAAACAGTGAAGATCAGATCGCAGACGTCGGATGTCAGACGCCTGACGATCTGATCTGACCTCTGTGCTAATGCGCCGGCACAGGCTGCGCGGAGGGCCGCGCTTCCATGGCAGCGATGCGGTTCTTCACCGCGCGCTGCACCTTCTCGAAGGAGCGCACCTCGATCTGGCGCACGCGCTCCCGGGACACGCCGAACTCGGCGGCAAGCTCCTCGAGCGTGATCGGCTCGTCCGCGAGCCGGCGCGCCTCGAAGATACGCCGCTCGCGCTCGTTCAGCACCGAGAGCGCCTCACCCAGCGCCTTGCGGCGGTTGTCTGACTCCTCGCTCTCGGCGAGGCGAGACTCCTGGTCCGACGTGTCGTCGACCAGCCAGTCCTGCCACTCGCCGGAATCAGCATCGTCGCGGATCTGCGCATTGAGCGACACGTCGCCGCCGAGGCGCCGGTTCATGTCGACGACGTCCTGCTCGGTGACGCCGAGCCGCTTGGCGATGAGCTTCACCTGGTCGGGTCGCAGGTCGCCTTCCTCGAGCGCAGAGATCTTGCTCTTCGCCTTGCGCAGATTGAAGAACAGCTTCTTCTGATTGGCCGTGGTGCCCATCTTCACCAGCGACCAGGAGCGAAGGATGTATTCCTGGATCGCCGCCTTGATCCACCACATGGCATAGGTGGCCAGCCGGAAGCCTTTTTCCGGCTCGAAGCGCTTCACCGCTTGCATGAGCCCGACATTGCCTTCCGAGATCACTTCGGAGATCGGCAGCCCATAGCCCCGGTAGCCCATGGCAATCTTGGCAACCAGACGCAGATGGCTGGTGACGAGCTTGTGCGCGGCGTCGCGGTCTCCATGCTCGCGCCAGCGCTTCGCGAACATGTACTCGTCCTGCGGTTCCAGCATGGGGAACCGGCGGATTTCCTCGAGGTACCGGCTGAGGCCGGATTCGGCAGTTAAAATGGGCAATGCCGCTGAGCGGGCCATATTGCGCCCTCCTGAGTTTGCCCCCGGAATGTCCGGCGGGCGGAGCACACCGACGCTCCCCGGAGCCGACGGTGCTGTCCTGTTGCGACCGCGAAGCCCTGCCGCGCGCGCAACCTTACAGCAAACCCGGGCGAAAGGAAGTTAACTCGGGGTCACCTTGCAGTGACCGCCGCGTGTGCGACTAAGCTATTGTTCCGCCTGTGGCTTTTCTCGTCCGCCCGGTGCGCTTGCTGCGCTGAGGCTGTGACGTAAACGTAAGAGATCCTCCGGCAGTTCCGATTGGAACTCCAGAATCATGCCGCGCGACGGATGCTGAACCATCAAGAGATAGGCATGGAGAGCCTGTCTGCCAAGGGCCGCGAGCGCCGCGCGTCCCGCCGGGCCCAGCCGCTCGGCCTTCGTCTTGAAACCGGCGCCGTAAGCCTGATCGCCCAGGAGCGGATGGCCGACTGACGCAAGGTGCACCCGGATCTGATGGGTGCGGCCGGTTTCGAGGCGGCAGGCGAGGAGGCTTGCGACCGGCGCGCCTGCGCTGTCGTGGTAGGGCTCGCGCAACTCCCAATGCGTGACCGCCTCGCGGCCGCCCGGGCGCACGGCCATCTTGTCGCGGGCATGGGGGTGGCGCGCAATGGGCTTGATGATGGTCCCATGCGGCCGCTCCGGGACTCCCCAGACGAACGCCAGATACGCGCGCCGCAATGGGCCGTTTCGCCCATGATCGGCGAACTGGCGCGCGAGGGACTGGTGCGCCGCGTCGGTCTTGGCCACGATCAGCAGGCCCGATGTGTCCTTGTCGAGCCGGTGCACAATGCCTGGCCGCTTTACGCCGCCGATGCCGGAAAGACTCGCCCCGCAATGGGCGATCAACGCATTCACCAGGGTGCCGGTCCAATTGCCGGTGGCGGGGTGCACCACCATGCCGGCCGGCTTGTCGATGACGATGATCTCCTCATCCTCGTAGACCACCTTGAGCGGAATCGGCTCGCCTGCGACGCTGTCGTCGCGCGGCGCCGGCAACTCGACAGTAATGGTCGTGCCGGCGTTGACGCGCTGCCCTGGATCCAGGATCGTGGCGCCGTCGATCGCGACGCGACCCGCCAGGATCAGCGCCTTGTGGCGCGAACGCGACAGTTCGGCGAGGCGGGTGGCCAGCACGCGATCGAGCCGCTCACCATTGTCCTCGCCGGTGACCATCACCTGAGCGCTGCGATCCTCGTTCATGAATAATCCATCGCTGGACGAAGACAAGCCGCTCGATCCGGCCGCCACGCGCATTGTCGCCAAGGTACGTTGGCTGATGATGATCTCCGGCGCTACGACGCTCGTCGCCGTCGCTGCAGTCATCGGTGTGATCGGCTATCGTGTTTTGCGCAGCGAGGGAAGCGCGCTGTCGGCGGCCGAGGTTACCGCCGTGCTGCCCAAGGGCGCGCGCGTCATCGCAACGGCGGCGGCGCAGGACCGTATCGTCGTCACCATAGATGTTGGCGGCACGCTCGAGGTTCACACCTTCGATGCCCGCACGCTGAAGGCGGCGGGCCGCCTGCGTTTCGCCACCGAGCCTTAGACCTAGGCGTCGGGGATGGCTGCTTTCCTTTGCAGCGATGTTCGATTGGTTTCCTGCGCGACGGTGTTCGAGTGAGCCCGACCCGATTTCTCGCCATTGGTACGCATTCTAATGGCGGGCGCTGAGTGGGTTGGAGACAGGCGCTTGCGCGGGCATCGTGGAGGGTCTATCTCGGTCGCTTCCTCGCGCCTGCTCCCTTCGTCTAGCGGCCCAGGACGTCGCCCTCTCACGGCGAAAACAGGGGTTCGAGTCCCCTAGGGAGCGCCAACAAAATCAAAGGCTTATGAGCAATTGAACGGGCTTAAGTTGTAAAGTGTCCCGTTAGTGTCCCGGCCGCATTGTTGCTCAAGGCTGAGAAGTTTCGAAGCCCGGTACGGGTGCGAACTTGGTCGACAGCTCGGTAATGAGCGGCGCCACATGTGCGCAGCGGCCGAGTGTCATCACCACCCGACCGCCACTTGCCACTTGCACCGGGTATCACGGCGCGAATGACCGACTACAGCCTAGCAAAAGAGACGACGACCCGCGCTCGCCTTGCTCCGGGGCTCCACATGACACCAACGAGGAGCAATGAGCTCAAATGAAAATCAGCGAGTTCGAACACTACCCAGCACAGAAGCTATTCGCCGGATACGCGCAGAGCACGCGCGGTCGCGTGTACTACTTCGGCACGGACGAGGGAGGTAAAGTGCAATGGGCGGATCGATCGCCGAGCGTTTGCGTCCAGGTGGCCTCGACGTAGCTGAAGCTCGAGGCGCCTATCACCGCGACGAAGATTTGCGCTTTGCCCACTTCGCCTGTCAGCCGGTCCGCGATCACCGGCACCGTGTCGCCGGCGTGGTCTACTGAACAGCTTGTCGCCGCCGACGTGCGTCTGGCGCATCGTAACCGAGAGCTTGCCTTCCCAGAGGCGGTACAGCTCACAGAACCGGGAGTAGCGGTAGCCCTCGGGATCGCGCGCGACGTACTCGTCCCAGAGGATCGACAGCGTCACATGCTTGCGCTTGAGCTCGCGATGGATGCTCGCCCAGTCGGGCTCGAGCTGACGCCGGTGGCCCTGCTTGTTGCCAGCATCGGGGAACAACCTCGCCTCAAGCGCGGCGTCGGTCATATCGCCAGGCAGCGGCCAGTTCAGGCCGGCAGTCTGGAAGCGTCTGAGCGTCGTGCGGACTGTCGATGCCGCCACTCCAATCCGGCGGGCGATCTCCCGGGTCGGTACACCACCAACGAACTTCAACCGAAGAACTTCGCGCACCTGGCGCATGGTCGTTCTCTCTGCTGCCATCCAGTCCCTCCTTCGGAAAGCCGAAGGAGCGGACCTGAGTCGGTCAGCAGAGGCACCCCGAACCCGGGCGACATCATCCCGGAATGGTGGGCGACATCATCTCGGAACGGCGGGCGAGATCACCTCGGAATTGGTGAGCGGCATCATCCCGGAATGACGGGCGGCTTCACCCGGAATCGGCAGACCCAGGCATGGGCACGTTGCTCAGAGTGCAAGTAATTGCGTTGGTCCTGTTGCTGAGCGCCTGCGCGACGCACCAGCGCCCGTCGAAAGAGATCAGTCCCTCATCGCGTTTGTGTGAATCAGCAGGGAAGAAGGACTGCTTTTAGTCCAGTACGCTAGCCCCTCGAATCCGGCTAGCAAACGCCAGGGGTTCTTATCCCAATATCAGCCAAGCCACTGCGCGTTCGGACATTATGAAATCAAACGGCACCTGTACCTTGATCGACACCGCGAAGGCCGAACTGAAGATGAATTGGTAGAGGTGGTTAAGCCACGCGGCTGGGACGGAACGACTGAAAATTCTGACCTAGAAAATAGCCCCGCCGGAGCGGGGCTAAGTCAGGTCCATGGCGAACCCACCCCCTTGGTGGGGATACCCAAAGGGGCTGCGTCACCTTTTTTCCGTTGTCCACGCTTGTCAAGCGGTGGGGAGTCAGAAACCCATCAGAGGCAGTGATCTGCGCCAGGGCGGCAAGGCACCACTCGACTCCTCCTGCGTGCTTGGCTATTGGCCAAGCCATGTTGCGTTCCGCTGGCTTTGTTTCGCCCTGCCTTCCCAGTCGTGCCGAGCGGCCACCCTCCGGGCCTGACTGGGTTCACGAGATCAAACACGACGGCTTTCGCCTGCTCGCGCGCCGCGAGAGCGAGCGCGTGCGCCTGTTCACCCGCCGCGGCATAGATTCGACGGACCGCTTCCCCCTTCGTTCTCGAAGCTATCTCCGCTCTGGGCGTACGCTCCTGCCTGATCGATGGCGAGGCAATCGCTTGCGATACGACGGGCCTCACCGATTTTCAGCAGCTCCGGTATCGCCGTGCCCCGGTGCACTTGGTCGCCTTCGATCTGCTCGAACTGGATGGGCGCGATCTGCGGGGGCAGAGCCCCTTAATGTGCGACGTCGGGCTGGCGAAGCTCCTGCGCAAGCCCCGGGCTGGTCTGGTGTCGAACGCGGTATATGCGGCGCCAGGCGAGATCCGTTTGTGAGCCACGCGTGCGCGCTCGGCTGTGAAGGCATCGTCAGCAAACATCTGGGTTCTGCTTATCTCAGCGGGCCGCACGGACCTCTGGCGCAAGATCAAGAACCCGTTGTGGCATGCGCACAACCATTCTCACGCGGAAGTAGTGTCTTCTCTGAGCCCAGCGCCGAAACTGGCGCCTTCGGGGGTTGTGTCATGGCTGGACGTGCACTGCGGAGACTCGTAGCGATCGGCGCCTGTCTCGTGTCGACCATGGCGGGCGCTGCGGACCAGCTTCCGCCCACGCCGTTTGTGCGAGAATTGCCTCCGGCCATCTACAATTGGACCGGCATCTACGTCGGCGCTCATGCCGGGTATGGCTGGGGGCGCACGCAGGGCTTCCTTAACTTCCTTACCGATTTCTTTCCGCTGGACGCCGCCGCGCAAAACGTTGCCGGTGCAATCGCTGGCGCGCAGATTGGTGTCAACCACCAACTTGGTCGTGCCGTCATCGGCCTGGAGCTGTCCGGCTCGTGGAGCAACGTAAGGGGCACGTCGGACTGTGTGACGTTCAACGTAATCGCAAATGTTCAGACGAGCAGTTGCGACATTCGTCAACCCTGGTCCGCGCAATTGCTCGGCCGCTTTGGCTATGTTCCAGTCGACGGACGGTTCTTTCCGTATCTCCTAGCTGGTGTTGCTTTCGCGCAGTTGAATGCCGCGTTCCAAGTGTCAGGACCATCACCCCCGGTGGGCTCCACTCTCGGCACCATTGTTGCCGCTTGGGGGTCGAGCAAACCGCATCAAGGCGGGGTCGTGGGTGCTGGTCTGCAATACGCAATTTTCCCCGGTCTCTCCGTGGGAGCGGAGTACACGATCGCAATTTATGATGTTCAAGATCAGGGCAGCAAAACGAACGTGACGACCCTTTTTAATTGTTGTGGCGTTCCGCAAACTGACACTTTTTCGCACAGGCTAGCCACCCCCTTGAACCTCACGGTCTCCACGGCGCGCGTGATCATGAACTACACGTTTGAATGACGAGGGCTCAGTCGCTTAATCATGCTCACGCTTCGCCAGATACGATGGCAAGGCCAAGGCGAGGCTTACCGACAGCTTTATCCTGACTACGCAGTGTTCGATGATGGCCAGGAGATCGGCCGCATCTATCGACTCGCACGCGGCGCGACCTGAGAGCGAGTGGTTCTGGGCAATCAACAAGCTGCCAGTGCGGCCAAAGATAATGCAGCAAGCGGGCATGCGCTTCAGTAAAAGGTGCGAAGGCCAATCTGAAGACGCAATGAGAGACGTGGCTCGCGAGCTTAGGGGCAAATGCTCCATAAAGTGGCGGCGAGAGAGGCTTTATGGACACGGTTATCTGGCTGCTCAAATTGCCGTTTGTGCTGATCGGGATTTATATTTTCGATGTGATCCCCGCACTATTGGTCATGATCGCACTATGGGTAGGTATTGCTCAACTCGTAGAATACTGGAGCGATAAAAAGCGGTATGGCGCCAACAGCTATCGGCGGAATCGAGCTTTACAAGCGCTCATATTTGGACCGCTTGCCGCATTCGGCATCGCGATTGTGACACGACTGCTGTTCGGGTATCCGCGTTGGTTCAGCTGGTTCGGGCTGTAGGCCGTCGCTCGTCTCACGAACTTTCGGCCGCGCGGCAGGATGGCTGCGATTCAAAAAAAAGGGCAGCCTAACCGGATGGGACTCGACTCCGCGGCCCCCTCCCGCTATTCGCCGCTCATGTCCCGCTCGCCGTCTAAGCCCCCTCACCACATCGTGATCAAGACGCCCTCAAGAGCCGAGTTGGACCATGCGTTCCAGAACTATGGCCTGCAGCTTGGCAAGCTCGTCGGCGCCTGGAATAGGATGCATGAACAGCTTGCGGCACTTTTTTGTTTGGTGGTCAATTCACGGAATGAAAGGATCCCGCTTGCTATCTGGCACTCGATAAAGAGTGATCGGCAGCAACGAGAAATACTCCGGCAGGCCATCAAAGCAATACGCATGGAGGGGAACTTTAAAGAAGAAGTGATTTGGATACTCACAAAGATTGACCACTCATTAGCGGAGAACCGCAATGACGCGATTCATGCGCCTCTCGCATTTGTCACCGACGCGCTTGGCACATCAATGGGTCCCAACTGGTCTTCCGCAAACCCAAGGGCTCAAGCGTTGCGCGGCAAAAACTTGCTTGAAGAATTTCGGTGGCTCTACGAGACATGCGACCTGCTTACGGGATACGCCACAGCACTTGAGAAATTCGCTCTTCGAGGGAATGTCCCTCCACGACCGGAAAGACCTTCTTTGCCAGTACGCACGTCGAAAGCGAGCCGCCCAAAGGCATAAGCCGATGGATGCCATCCGCTATCAACCCGCGACGAAGCTACTTTTGCGCTCGCGCTGATTTGCCTGCTGAAGCACATCCAAGGTGATCGCCCCGCCTAGCGCAAACCCGGCTGTGAGCACACCGCCAACAATGGTGCCGATAGCGCCCTCGGCAGCCTTTCCTAACAACAGAGTGCTCACAGCAGGCCCCGCCCACACCGGCAACCTATTTGCCCGCGGAGCCGCTGCTGCCGCCACCCATCGGCCGGGACAGAAACACCAGCTGATCGGTGCAGTGCAGATCGTGGCTCGCCCATTCGCTACGCAGTACCGGCACGCCATTGACGATGCAGATCGTGGGAAGGCGGAATTTCCATTCCGAGCGCTCTAGCAAAGCCGAGATATTCCCGCCCTTGCTGATATCGAGACGCGCCAGCTCCAGCGCCCGCATTACAACGTGGCAAGCGCCGCCTGCATCGGCTCGAACAGGATCAAGCGGTGCCAGTCCTTGACGAGTAAGAGCACGTCGCCGCCGCGCATGCGACGAAACTACCGACGCACCATAATCCTTTCTTCGTAGAGCGATATTCAAGCTGCCACGCCCCCCGCGCCATTTCGCCCTGCGCTGTAGGTCTGGCAGGCTGTTGGCCCGCGTCCACAAATCCTGCGCCAGCTCATCGTACGTTTTCTCTCTCGCTTCCTTCGCCACCGTCTATTCCATGTACCCTGCAACAAATTCGTCAAATTCCTCACGGGATGTGCAAAGCTTCTTCGCACGCACGCTCGGGATCAGCTCGCAAATCGACGGCAGCACTTGCCCGTTTTTGTTGTCCTTGCGGCTTATCCAAAGATAGGAAGCGTAATATCGCCGTTCGATGGCGTCCATTAGATTTGCGGACGTGTTCAACTGGTCACCCAGCATGGTCGCTGTCTCGACAAGAATGAGGCACTTGCCGATCTTCGTGTTGTAGTGGCTCTGGTAATCGTTAGATACCGGACTGAAGCCCATCCGTTTATTCGTCGCTTTCGCCTCTGTGTCGATTTGTTGAAAGGCACGACTTGCCTGCTGAGCACATCGCTCCTGCTGATCAAGGGATTGCGCATACACGAATGTACTGCACGCAATGAAAGCGATAGCAGCAACGGCAGTGTGCATTGACGCCCCCGTCTACCTCAATGGTCAATCATATCCCCACTTGAAAATCAGGTGAAGCCTCGCATGGTAGAATAGAGCGAGGAGCCCCGAAACGACAGCACCGATCCTGATGCTGCCGTACATGGAGGCTTATCATGCTCTTTGACAAAGACGACAGCCCTCCGGTCATCTCGGTCGGTAAGCTCTTCACCAAAGAACAAGCATCGCGGGCTATGCATTCTTCGACTATTGGCTCGCGAAGGCGCAAGAAACCAGCATCGGACTTTTCTGCTCGTCGAAATTGTAAGTTGAGATGTTCGTCCCGCAGCGAGGCCGGACTCGCCGACATCGACGCACTCGAGAGCATGTGTGTGAGGTGGGCGACGATCAAGTCTGTGAATGTGTCGTCGGGTCGGCCTACGCATCACCGAAACTTATAATGACCATCGACATGAAGGCACAGCAGGAACCATCTACGCAGGAAGTGCTGGCGGGCCTCGTTGAGCGCGTCACGTACCACAATGAGGAAAACGGTTTCTGTGTTCTGCGGATCAAGGCACGTGGCCACCGCGATCTGGTCACGGTCATTGGGCACGCCGCCGTGATCTCTGCCGGCGAGTGGGTCACCGCATCGGGCGAATGGATCAATGATCGCACCCATGGCCAGCAGTACAAGGCGAAATTTCTCAAGACCTCGGAGCCGACGTCGATCGACGGCATCGAGAAATACCTCGGCTCCGGGATGATCCGCGGCATCGGCCCGGTCTACGCCAAGAAGCTGGTGCGTGCATTCGGCGAGAAGGTGTTCGACACGATCGAGGCGGAGCCCGAGCGCCTGCGCGAGGTGACGGGCATCGGCCCGGTTCGCGCCAAGCGCATCACCGATGCCTGGGCTGAGCAGAAGATTGTGCGCGAGATCATGGTGTTCTTGCACAGCCACGGTGTCGGCACAGCACGGGCCGTGCGCATATACAAGACCTACGGCGCGGATGCCGTGCAGGTAATGTCGGAAAATCCATATCGCCTCGCACGCGATATCCGCGGCATCGGCTTCAAGACCGCCGACGCGATCGCCATGAAACTCGGCATCGAGAAGACGGCGATGATCCGGGCTCGCGCCGGCATCTCCTATACGCTGACCGAAGCTATGGACGAAGGGCATTGCGGTTTGCCTACGGAAGAGCTGGCGCCGCTCGCTGAGAAGCTGCTCGAGGTGCCACGTGAACTCATCCGCACCGCGCTTGATCTTGAACTGACGGAAGCCACGGTCATCGCCGACAGGGTCGGCGAAATTCCGTGCGTGTTTCTGGCCGGGCTCCATCGCGCGGAACGCACCATTGCCGAACGGCTGATGCGCCTGGCAAACGGCAAGCTGCCTTGGCCCTGGATCGATCCCGACAAAGCCTTGCCGTGGGTCGAGAAGCACATCGAGCTTGCGCTGGCCGAAAGCCAAGTGGCCGCGATCCGGCTCGCGCTAATGTCCAAGGTCCTGGTCATGACGGGTGGACCTGGGGTCGGCAAGACCACCATCGTCAAAGCGATCCTGCGAATTCTTGCGGCGAAAGGCATCCGCATTCTGTTGTGCGCTCCGACGGGCCGCGCTGCCAAGCGCATGACCGAGGCCACCGGTTTCGAGGCGAAGACCATCCATCGCCTGCTGGAGGTGGACCCCAAAGGCGGCGGCTTCAAGCGCGGCAACGACAACCCGCTCGACTGTGACCTACTGGTCGTCGACGAGACTTCCATGGTCGACGTCATGCTGATGCAGTCCCTCATGAAGGCGTTGCCGGACACGGCGGCCCTCTTGATCGTCGGCGACATCGACCAGCTTCCTTCGGTTGGTCCAGGCCAAGTGCTGGCCGACATCATCTCATCCGGCGCCGTGCTGGTGGTGCGCCTCACCGAAGTGTTCCGGCAGGCCGCCCAGAGCTGCATCATCACCACCGCCCACCGTATCAACCGGGGCTCGATCCCCGATCTTAGCCCGCCTGGCACCGATAGCGATTTCTACTTCGTGCAGGCGGACGATCCGGAAGCCGCTGTGTCGCGCATCATTGAGCTTGTGAAGACACGCATCCCCAAACGGTTCGGCCTCGATCCAATCCGGGACATCCAGGTTCTGTGTCCGATGAACCGCGGCGGCGTGGGTGCACGGTCACTGAACAGCGAGCTGCAGGCCGCGCTCAATCCTGCCGGTGACCGCAAAGTAGAGCGGTTCGGCTGGACCTTCGCGGAGGGCGACAAGGTCATGCACATCGAGAACGACTACGACAAGGAGGTTTATAACGGCGACATCGGCTATATCGACACCGTCAATCCAGACGACGGCGAGCTAACCGCGAGCTTCGACGGTCGGTCTGTCACCTACGGATTTGGCGAACTCGACATGGTGGTGCCCGCTTACGCGGCGACCATTCACAAGAGCCAGGGATCCGAGTACCCGGCCGTGGTCATTCCGGTAATGACGCAACACTACGCCATGCTGCAGCGAAACCTTCTCTACACCGGCGTCACCCGCGGCAAGCGGCTCGTCGTGCTTGTCGGACAGAAGAAGGCGGTCGCCATTGCAGTGCGCAACGTGTCGGGCCGCCGACGCTGGTCAAAATTGAGCGAATGGCTTGCATCGGAAGATACGTCGCCGCCGCGTTTACCCAGGACTTGATTTCCGTCCGGTTTGGGTTTCTGCGGAAAGACATGGAGAGTGGGCGGCCTTGGTTGATCCGACCCTTATTCACCCCACAAGAGGCATTAGCGCCGCGCAAAGCGCTGCCGCTGCGTCGTCTCATGGGTTGATCCAGCTCCCGGACAGCGAGGGCGCGATGTAGTAATCTTTTGGCCGAACGGAGCGGCCTATGAGACGACGCGAGTTCGTGACGTTCCTTGGGGGTGCAGCGGCGTGGCCGGTCGCGGCGCGCGCGCAGCGGCGCGAGAAGATGCGCCGCATTGGCGTGCTCATGAATCTTGCAGCAGAGGATGCGGAAGGGCAGGCGCGGCTTGCGGCGTTCCTGCAGGGCTTGCAGGAGGCGGGCTGGGGGGTCGGTCGCAACACGCATATCGACATCCGCTGGGGCGCGGGCAGCGCGGAACGCTATCGCACCTATGCGGCGGAATTGGTCGCGCTCGCCCCGGACGTCGTCCTCGCCGCAGCTGGTTCGACCGTCCCGGCATTGCTGCAGGCGACCCGCGCGGTGCCGATCGTGTTCGCACAGACACCCGACCCAGTCGGTGCGGGCTTCGTGGACAGCTTGGCGCGTCCAGGCGGCAACGTGACCGGCTTCACGCCGTTTGAGTTTGGTATGAGCGGGAAAAGTTTGGAATTGCTGAAGGAGATCGTGCCGCGCGTGACGCGAGCAGCAGTGTTGCGGGATGCTGCGGACCCGGGGGGGATCGGCCGGTGGGCAGCGATCCAATCAATGGCGCCGTCACTGGGAGTAGAAGTGATCTTGGTCCCTCTGCGCGATCCCGGCGAGATCGATCGGGCGCTCACGGCATTCGCAAGCGGAGCGAATGGCGGCTTGATCGTGACGGCAAGCGCCCCAGCCGCAATTCATCGCGAGCTGATCATCGAGTCGGCCGCCAAGCACGGACTGCCTGCGGTTTATCCGTACCCCTTCTTCGCGAGCAGCGGGGGGGCTTATCGCTTATGGGCCTGACACGATAGACCAGTATCGACGCGCGGCTTCTTACGTCGATCGTATTCTCAAGGGCGAGAACCCTGCCAACCTACCCGTGCAGGCACCGACCAAGTACGAGCTGGTAATCAATCTCAAGACCGCCAAGGCGCTCGGCGTCGAAGTGCCGCCGACGCTGCTTGCCCGCGCCGACGAGGTCATTGAGTGAAGGGGCGGCGCGAGGTCATCACGCTTCTCGGTGGCGCCGCTGCGGCGTGGCCAATTGCGGCAATGGCACAGCAGTCGAAGGAGCCTGTGATAGGATGTCTCAGCGCAGGATCGGCTCCGGCGAGTGCGCAGAACCTCGCTGTTTTTCGCCAGAGTCTGGCCGAAGCCGGTTACGTCGAGGGTCGTAGCGTAGCGATCGAGTATCGCTTCGCCGAGGGTCAATACGATCGATTGCCGGCTATGGCGGCCGAGTTGGTGCGCCGCGAGGTCGCCATGATAGTCGCCACTGGAGGCACCGCACCGGCCTTGGCAGCCAAAGCGGCGACTGCGACCATTCCGATCCTGTTCAGCGTCAGCGATGATCCGGTTGCTCTCGGGCTCGTCGTCAGCTTCGGCCGGCCGGCGGGGAACGCGACCGGCGTAAACTTTCCCCTGGCCGAGCTTGTGGCAAAGGAGTTGGGACTGCTGCACGAGCTTGTCCCCACCGCCAGGCGAATTGGACTGCTGGTCAACCCCAATAATTCGCCGACTGGAGCAGTGACGAAAGACGTGACGGCTGCGGCCTCTGCGCTGGGCATCGAGATCAGCGTGGTTGAGGCGGACAGCACTGGCGGGATCGAGACTGCCTTCGCTACGCTCGCCCGTCGCCGGTCCGAGGCGCTGTTGATCGGCACGGACCCATTCTTCTTCAGCCGGCGCGTCCAGCTGGCTACTCTGGCGGCCCGCCATGTCATTCCTGCTACCTTTAGCGCACGTGAGTTCGTGGAAGTCGGCGGGCTAATGAGCTACGGAATCAGCTTCACCGAGGTCTACCGGCAGCTCGGCGCTTATGCCGGGCGCATTCTCAAGGGCGCGAAACCTGTCGATTTACCGGTTGTACGCTCAGTCACGTTCCAGTTCGTCATCAATATGTCGACTGCCAGGGCGCTCGGCCTCGAAGTGCCGGCGACGCTGCTCGCCCGTGCCGATGAGGTGATTGAATGAGGCGACGCGAACTCCTCGCCCTCGTTGCGAGCACGGCAGCGGTGGAGTGGCCGGGAGTAGGGTGGGCGCAGCAAGAGCGCATGCGGCGCATCGGGTTGATTAGTCCGCTCGCAGCAGATGATGAGGAAGGACAGCATCGAGCAACCGCCTTCCTGAACGTATTGCAACAGCTCGGCTGGACTGAAGGACGTAACGTTCAGATTGTATATCGTTGGGGAGCGGTTGATGCCGCGCACATCCGTGCCAGCGCTGCTGAACTACTGGCCGCCGTCGAGGTGATCGTTGCCCAAGGCAGCTCTATCACCAGCGCCTTGCAGCAGGCGACACGCACGACGCCGGTTGTATTTGTAAACGTCATCGATCCTGTCGGCGCAGGCTTTGTCGATAGCTTGTCGCGTCCAGGCGGTAACATCACCGGGTTCACGTTTGCCGAATACGGTATAAGTGGGAAATGGCTGGAGTTGCTGAAACAAATTGTGCCACGGATGTCTCGTGTGGCTGTACTTCGGGACGCTACGATCTCGTCCGGCAGCGGCCAGTTAGGTGCCCTTCAATCGGTCGCGCCGAGTTTGGGCATAGAATTAACACCCCTCAGCGTAAGAGACCCCAATGAGATCGAGCGAGGTATCACGGGGTTCGTGCGCTCCTCGGAGGACGGCCTGATCGTGACAGGTGGCCCGCTTGCCGTAGTTCACCGGAAGCTGATCATCGCGGTCGCTGCTCGACATAGGCTGCCCGCTATCTATTGGTCGAATACGCACGTTCGCGATGGGGGTTTGATCTCCTACGGAGCCGATCAGATCGAACCGTATCGAGAGGCGGCAAATTACGTTCATCGCATTTTGAAGGGTGAGAAGCCCGCAAATCTCCCGGTGCAAGCGGCGTCAAAATACGAGCTGGTCATCAATCTTAAGACGGCCAAAGCGCTCCTCCTCGACCTGCCCGCATCGGTGCTCGCCCGCGCTGACGAGGTCATTGAGTGATGCAGCGGCGCGAGGTCATCAGCCTGCTGAGTGGCGCGGCAGCCGCTTGGCCGCTCGCAGCGCGATCAGAGCAACGGTCTGTGCCGGTGATCGGGTATCTCAGTCCTGGATCACCGGAGCCGTCCTCGTTTCTAGTGACGGCACTCCGGGAAGGGTTGAAGGAGGCAAGTTACATCGAAGGCAAGAACATCAGCATTGAATACCGTTGGGCGCGCGGCCATTACGATCAACTTCAGACCCTCGCGGCCGATTTGGTCCAGCGCCAGGTGGCGGTCATCGCAGCAACCGGCGGCACCATCTCGGCCCAGGCGGCAAAGGAAGTGACCTCAACTATTCCCATTATCTTTAACGTCGGCGACGACCCTATCAGGTCGGGTCTCGTCGCCAGCTTCAATCGCCCTGGTGGTAACATTACGGGCGTGAGTACGCTGTCTCCTGCCTTAGAGACGAAGCGGCTGGCCTTGCTGCGCGAATTAGTTCGCCGAACTGCCATCGTTGCCGTTCTTGTGAATGCGACCAATCCCGATCGCGGTCCCCAGCTTCGAGACATCAATGCGGCAGCAACCCAACTCGGACAGGAGTTGCGTTTTTTCTACGCGAGCAGCGAAAGCGAGATAGCCACGGCATTTGGAGGCGTTGTCGAACATCGGGCAGACGCTCTCCTCGTCGCCAATGATGTATTCTTGACTAATCAGCGTGATCAGATCGTGGCGCTGGCGGCGCGCCACGCAATACCCACGATCTATGCGTTTCGCCAATTCGCGGAAAGTGGCGGTCTGATGAGCTACAGCACCAACTTGATCGAAGTGTATCGTCAGATTGGCGTCTATGTTGGTCGCGTGCTCAAAGGCGAGAAGCCGGCCGATTTGCCAGTTGTGCAGCCGACCAAGTTCGAACTCGTGATCAACATCAAGACCGCGAAGGCGCTCGGCCTTGAAATCCCGGACAAGTTGCTGGCGCTCGCCGATGAGGTAATTGACTAGAACCTATCTCAAAATCGCCTGAAGAGGATGAGGAGGCAAGCGAGTTGGACGAAGCCGAGGAAGTTCTGAGGATAAAACTCCCAGCGGACCAGCAAGCGTCTGCGCCATTGAATCCAGGCGAAGAAGCGTTCGACCAGCCAGCGCCTTGCATACCGGCGAAGCCTTCGACCATCTTGTGTCAGCGACTTCACGCGATTTGAACGATGCGGCGCGATCATCTCAATGCCTTGGTTCGAATGGATCAGACGTGCCTTGCCAGCAACGGGGGCTTCGCTCCGATCAGCTTCCCCTTGTTCCAGGGTGCGCGCTCCGGCACGGGCCGAGTTGAGTTCTGATGATCTTGCATGGTCGTCCTCCTTGGGTTGTGGACGACGCCATCGTCTGCCGAACCGCTGGCAGTCCGAAACCGCCCGCTTTCGGGAGGTGGTGCCGAAATGGAAGCCACGGCCCGATTGATCGCGTTCGCTGCTCTTGACCCCACAACGGAAGTCGAGTGCGCGAGCTTGCTGCAATGCACAACAGCACTGCTTGATGTGGTAGGCTGTCGTCCTTCGGGCTTGGGCAGGCACATGAGACGACGTGCATTCATCACCCTTCTTGGCAGTGCGGCGGCTGCGTGGCCGCTCGTGGCGCGGGCGCAGCAGGGCGGGCCTCTGCGGCGTCTAGGCATTCTGCTGCCTGCGTCAGCAAACAATCCGGCGTTTCAGTCTTGGGTTAGAGCGTTTCTAGATGGGCTGACTGCGCTCGGCTGGATCGTAGGGAAGACCGTTCAAACCGACACGCGCTGGGCTACAACCGATGCAGCAAACATCCACAAACACGCGGCAGAGCTGGTGGCTCTTGGACCAGACGTGATCCTCGCACATGGTGCTTCAACCGTGGGGCCGTTGGAACAGTTGACCCAGTCCATTCCGATTGTATTTGCAGTGGTTTCCGATCCAGTTGCAGCGGGGTATGTGGAGAGTCTGTCGCACCCCGGAGGTAACGTCACAGGCTTTATGGTCTCTGAGTATAACCTGGGTGGGAAATGGTTAGAGCTGCTCAAGGAAGTTGCACCAAATGTGAGACGCGTGGCTGTCCTGCGTGATCCCTCCAATCCCACAGGAGTGGGCCAGTTCGGAGTTCTTCAGGGTGCAGCTCCATCCCTTTATGTGGAAGTGGTTCCTCTCAACGTTCGTGCTGCCGCCGACATTGATCGAGCTGTGACCGATTTTGCCAAGTCCAGCAACGGTGGACTGATCTTGACCCCGAGTGGCTTTGCGCAGCTTCATCGCGATCTAATCATTTCGGTGGCGTCCAGGGAGAAGCTGCCCGCGGTCTACTTTCAGCAGGCGTTCGCGGCGGGCGGCGGCCTCCTCTCCTATGGACCCAGTTTTGCTGACCAATACCATCGTGCTGCTGGCTACATCGATCGCATCCTCAAGGGCGAGAAGCCCGCCGCCCTGCCCGTGCAGGCGCCCACGAAGTACGAGCTGGTGATCAATCTGAAGACGGCGAGAGCGCTCGGGCTAGAAGTGCCTGCATCGCTGCTCGCGCGCGCTGACGAGGTCATCGAGTAATGCGCCGGCGCGAGGTCATCGCGCTTCTCGGTAGCGCGACTACGTGGCCGCTCACGGCGAGGGCGCAGTCTGTGCCGATCGTCGGCTTCCTGACTGCACTGGCGCGAAACGACCGGCCCAATCTGACGGATGCCTTTCGCAGCGGTCTGGCCCAAGCCGGGTACGTCGAAGGTCGCAATGTCACGATCGAATACCGCTTCGCGGATAACGATTATTCAAGGCTCCCGGCGCTGGCCTCCGAGCTGGTGGGCCGTAACTTGGCGGTGATTACGGCGACTGGCGGTGGGGCCGCCATACTCGCAGCGAAAGCCGCGACGACGACCACACCGATTGTATTTCTGACCGGCGGCGACCCAGTCCGGGAGGGCTTCGTCCTCAGCCTCAATCGGCCAGGCGGAAACCTCACTGGGGTCAGCTGGTTTGGCAGCCTGGTAAGCGCGAAGGCTATTGGCCTGCTGCACGAGGTTGTTCCGCAGGCCGCGGTGATTGGGCTTATGGTGAACCCCAATCTGCCGGAAGGCTCCCGCACAGAAAACGATGCGCACGATGCGGCGCGCACACTCGGGCTGGAGCTGCTCGTGTTGAGTGTGCGTACCGCAGGAGAAATTCATTCCGCCTTTGCCACTCTGCGCCAACGACGCGCCGGTGGATTGGTGGTGGGAGGTGATCCGTTCTTCACCGCGCGCCGTCAGCAGATCGTCACCTTGGCAACCCGGGACGCAATTCCCACGATCTACCCGAACCGCGAATTTGCGGCGGAAGGCGGGCTCATGAGCTACGGCAATGATGTCGCCGCTGCGTACAGGCAGGCAGGCCTGCATGTCGCGCGCATTCTTAAGGGCGATAAGCCATCGGAGTTGCCGATCGATCAGGCCGTCCGGTTCGAGTTCGTGATCAACCTGAGTGCCGCCAAGGGGCTTGGGGTGCATGTGCCGCCTACCATGCTAGCACAGGCCGACGAGGTTATTGAGTGATGCGGAGGCGCGAGGTCATCGCGCTCTTGGGTGGCGCGGCTGCCGCGTGGCCGCTGGGGGCGCGGGCGCAGCCCGTGCCGATCCCTGTGGTTGGGTTTCTTGGCAGTGGCTCGCTGGCGTCCGACGCCTATCGTTTGGCAGGTTTCCGCCGAGGTCTACGCGAGTTGGGTTACAGGGAGGGCCAGAACGTCGCCATCGAATATCGCTGGGCAGGGAACGACTACAGCCGGCTGCCGGAGTTGGCGACCGATCTTGCGAGCAGACCGGTCGTAGTGATCGTGGCGGAGGGCGGCCTCGCTTCGGCGTTGGCGGCAAAGGCGGCCACCTCGACCATTCCAATTGTCTTTGCGATCGGTGCCGACCCGATCAAGTTCGGCCTAGTGGAGACCCTCAACCGGCCTGGCGGCAACCTCACCGGCGTGAGCTTTCTCTTAAATGCCCTCGGGGCAAAACGGCTGGAACTCCTGCGTGCAGTCGTCCCGTCGGCTTTGGTGGTTGGATTGCTGATGAACCCGAGCAATCCTGCTGCCGAGCCGGACAGGGAGGAGGTGCTGGCCGTCGCCCGCGTCCTCGGGCAACGCGTTCACGTGGTCACCGCCAGGAGCGAACGCGACTTCGACGACGCTTTTGCGTCGCTTGCGCGCGAGCGGGCGACTGCGCTCATCGTAAGCCCGGATGCGGTCTTCACCAGTGGGCGCGATCAGCTCGTCGCCCTCGCGGGTCGTGCTCGCCTGCCGACCATCTATCACATGCGCGAACTGACCGAAGCCGGGGGACTGATGAGTTACGGTACAAACATGTTGGAGGCGCATCATCAGGTGGGTCTTTACACCGGCAGGCTCCTCAACGGCGGCAAACCTTCCGAGCTTCCGGTGCACCAATCGACGAAGTTCGAGTTCGTCATCAATCTCAAGGCCGCCAAAACGCTGGGCGTTGCGATCCCCGACAACCTGCTCGCGCTCGCTGATGACATAGTCGAATAGGTGCGCCAGGCAAAGCTGGTGCGATCCAGCCGGTGGGGGTCCGGCCCAAGTAAGGAGTAGCGTCCGCTTGGTAGCGAGTGTTGCGTAGCTGCTGACGACAGCACTGGGGGTGGGAATTGCTAGAGCGGGCTTCCTGTCTTCCGCCAGCACGATCTTTTCTGTTCTCACAGGCGGTACGCGATGAGAATGCATTCTTGCGCATAGGGACTCATGTCCTGGTCAGTATGCTACGCTCGACATAAGAGCGTCAGTCCGTTCCATGCTGGGAGAGCCAATGAGGCGGCGCGAGTTCATCACGCTGGTTGGCGGCGGGGCGGCGGCTGTGGCGTGGCCCCTTGCGGGGTGGGCGCAGCAGCCAGATGGAATGCGACGCATCGGAGCGCTGATGGGAATTGCCGAGAATGATCCCGACAGCCAAGCCCGCATCGCGGCCTTGTTGCAGGGCATGCAGGACTTGGGGTGGACCAACGGCCGCAATGTGCACATCGACGCCCGCTGGAGTGCGGGCGATACTCCGCGTCTTCGCAGGGACGCGGCAGAGTTGGTCGCTCTGGCACCCAACGTAATATTGGCCAATGGCGCCCCGTCCGTGGAGGCGCTGCGACAGGCGACCCTCACGGTGCCGGTGGTGTTCGTGAACGTCATCGATCCGGTCGGTGCCGGTTTCGTAGAGAGCCTCGCAAGGCCGGGCGGCAACGCGACCGGCTTTACCCTGTTCGAATACGGCCTGAGCGGGAAATGGCTGGAGCTGCTCAAACAAATCGCGCCCGGGGTGAAAAGCGTGGGGGTGCTTCGGGATTCCGCCACGAGCTCCGGGATCGGCCAGTTCGCGGTCATCCAGGCGATGGCGCCGTCGTTCGGAGTGGAGTTGCGCCCAATCGATCTGCACGACCCCGGCGAGATCGAGCGCGCCGTCACCGCGTTAGCTCGCTCCTCGAACGGCGGGCTCATTGTGACCGGCAGCATAGCGGCGCAAGTTCATCGCGGTCTCATCATCGCGCTTGCGGCGGGGTTTCGACTGCCTGCCGTCTACTCCTTGCGTTACCACGTCGCCAGTGGCGGCCTGATCTCCTATGGGCCTGATCCCGTCGCCTCGTTTCGCCGCACCGCCGGCTACCTCGACCGCATCCTCAAGGGAGAGAAGCCGGCCGACCTGCCGGTGCAGGCACCGACGAAATATGAGCTAGTCATAAACCTGAAGACCGCTCGCGCCCTCGGCCTCGAATTGCCTCCGATGCTGCTTGCTACAGCCGATGAGGTGATCGAGTAGCCGCGTTTGGCGCACGTCGTTTGCTGCATCTGCTTTCGGCCGTTTATGGCCCACAGCGGCGGTAGCCCCATGGGAATCTCGCAGCGCAGCAAGCCCCTGACTTGATCCGCGCCAATCCGGTATGCTGCCAGGCTGGCTAGGGCACGGATGCAATTCGATCAACTCAAACGGCGCGAGTTCATCGCAGTGGTTGGTGGCGCGGCAGCGTGGCCACTTGCTGCGCGCGCGCAACAGTCGGCGATGCCGGTGATAGGGTATCTTAACAGCGGCTCGCTCGAACCAATTGCCCACCTCATGGGGGTGTTCCGCCAAAGCCTGGCCGAGGCCGGCTACGTCGAGGGACGTAACGTCGTGCTCCAATATCGCTGGGCCGAAGGTCACTACGATCGCATGCCGGCGATGGCGGAGGAGCTGGTACGCAGGCCGGTCGACGTGATCGTGGCAAGCCCCACCCCTACGGCGTTAGTAGCCAAGGCTGCGACTACGACCATCCCCATCGTCTTCGGCGTGACCGACGATCCGGTCAGGCTTGGTCTCGTTAGCAGTATCGCGCGGCCACAAGGCAACGCAACCGGCGTGTACTTTTTTCTGTCGGACCTTGCTGCCAAGCAACTCGGGCTGTTACGCGAACTTGCTCCCGCTTCCGCGCGCATAGGTCTGCTGGTCAATCCGAACAATGCGAACGCTG
>JBJMTV010000006.1:0-6979 GCA_045811525.1 Xanthobacteraceae bacterium
CCCGAATTCCCATTGATCGGAGCCGGGCGAGAAAAACTTGACCGTAGGAGCCGTCATTGTCGCGGACGAGGAAGGCCGGCGCAGTATCCCATCGGCGGATGCCGGGTCACAGCGAACCAAAGCAGCTGGCGGCGTCCGTGACCCAGAATGATAACTGCAAATAGACGCTCGAATGTCACAGTATGGACCACGCAGAGATCGATCGCGGCGATTGCATTCGCATGGTTGCGCAGGAACGTTCGCCAGCTCTGAGATGGCGGCCCGCGGTGGTGGATCATGTATTCCAGTCGCGTGGCCGCCCGGCCGCGCGAGGCTGATCACTAAACCGAGCCGGACTGGGTCTTCGGGAACCAGGAATACGATCGGTATCGTCGTTGTTGCCTTAGCCGCGGCCAGTGACGCGGGCGCACTGGCGGCAACTATCACGCTGACCTGCCGGCGAGCGAGGTCGGCCGCTCGCACCGGCAGCCGATCGGGCTCATTGTCGGCCCACCGATAGTCGATCGCGACGCTCTCGCCCTCGACATAGCCGCTGTCGTTAAGGGCACGGCGAAACACCCGCAGCATCTCCACGTAACCATCAGACGCTGCGGCGTTGAGATAGCCAATCGTGGGCACCGACTGTTGCTGCGCTCGTGCCACTTGCGGCCACGCCGCCGCGGCGCCGGCGAGGAGCGGGATGACCTCCCGCCTCCTCATTACTCAATGACCTCATCGGCACAGGCGAGTAGCGTCGGCGAAACTCCGAGGCCGAGCGCCTTAGCGGTTTTGAGGTTGATGACCAGCTCGTATTTGATCGGCGTTTGCACCGGCAGGTCGGCGGGCTTCTCACCCCTGAGAATGCGATCCACATACGAGGCGGCGCGCCGGTACTGATCGATGAGATCGGGACCGTAGGAGACGAGACCACCTCCTATGGCGAAGTAGCGGTAAGGATAGATCGCGGGTAAACGATGCTTGCTTGCGAGTGCGATGATCAGCTCGCGATGAACAGTCGCCATCGAGCTCACGACCACGATCAGCCCGCCGTTTGGCTCGCGCGCGAAGGCGGAGACACCGCGTTCGATCTCAGTGGGCTCGTGTGAGTCAAAAGGGGTAAGCTCTACGCCTGACGGCGACGCTGCTGCCTGGATGACCGCCCACTGCCCGATTCCGGCAGTGCCGCTTTCGCGGAGAACCGCTGTTCGCGTCATGCTGGGCACCACCTCCTTAAGCAATTCAAACCACTTTCCGCTCAAAGTGTATTCGAGCTGGGTGAAGCCGGTGATGTTTCCTCCCGGCCGCCTCAAGCTCGTGACATAACCGGCGCCAACGGGATCCACAGCTTGTACGAACACTAAGGGTATGGCGCTCCCCGCTTGCCGGGCCTCTCGTATCGCTGGTTCTGCGCGTCCACCAACAACGAGGACATCAGGAGAGAGCGCAAGCAATTCGGCAGTGTACCTACGAATGCGTGCGGCATCGCCCGCTGCCCAGCGCGTCTCAATGCGGAGGTTGCGCCCCACCGTCCAGCCCGCCCCTTGGAGGGCCTGCGCCAACGCAAGGAGTCGAAGCTGTGATTCCGGGTCGTCCGCTCCCGTGCTCATGAGCACGCCGATACTTCGTACGGGATCGGGCTGCTGCGCACGCAGCGCCATCGGCCACGCGGCCGCCGCGCTGCCCAGGAGCGTGATGAACTCGCGCCTCCTCATCACTCTATCACCTCGTCGGCAAGCGCGAGCAGCTTGTCCGGCACGTCCAGGGCGAGTGCCTTGGCGGTCTTGAGATTGAAGACTAGTTCGAATTTGGTGGACTGCATGATTGGAAGGTCGGCGGGCCGCTCGCCTTTGAGAATCCGCCCCGCGTAGATGCCGACCTGCTTGTAGGCTTCAGTGATGCTTGTTCCATAGCTCATCAGCCCGCCAATGGAGGCGTATTCGCGCAAGGAATAGATCGTCGGGATGGAATAACGCGCGGCAAGCGCCACAATAAATGCGCGATGGGAGTTGGTCAGCGCGCCGGTTCCGACGAGCACTGCGTCTGCCGGGGGTTGAGCGAACCCTGCAAACGCCGCCTCCATCTCGGAGCGGCTGGTGGTGTGGGCAACGACCAGCTGCAGTCCAAGTGCTTGTGCCGCCTTTGCCACATCGGCTCGCTCCACCTCGGTCTCCGTACCGCTCTGACCAACGAGCATGCCAATAGTCGTCGCCTTGGGGGCGAGCTGACGCAGCAGTTCCAGCCGCTTCGTCCCCAACTCGCTAGCGATGAAGACCACGCCGGTGAAGTTGCCGCCGGGCCGATTGAGGCTGGCGACCAGCCCATCTCTGACGGGGTCAGAGCCGGTCGCAAACACGATCGGCGTGGCCGTGCCTGCAGCCTTGGCGGTGAGCGCTCCGGAGGTGTTCGTGACAATTACCGCTGCCTTCCGGCTGATCAAATCAGCCAGAAGGGCCGGCATAAGGTCATTCTGCCCTTCAGCCCAGCGCTGCTCGATCGCAACGTTGCGCCGCTCGACAAAGCCCGTCTCCTCGAGCCCTCTGCGAAATGCCGCAACGACATATTCAGACGACGCCGACGGCGTGTTGCGAAGAAAGCCAACAATAGGCATCACCGGCTGCTGCGCACCCGCCGCAAGCGGCCGCACGACCGCGCCCCCCAGGCCTGCGATGACCTCGCGCCGGCGCATCACTCAATGACCTCATCGGCGCGGGCGAGCAGCGTCGGCGGCACATCGAGGCCGAGCGCTTTGGCGGTATTGAGGTTGATGATCAGTTCGAATTTGGTGGGCTGCTCGATCGGGAGATCGGCTGGCTTGGCGCCCTTGAGAATTTTATCCACATACGTGGCGGCGCGCCGGCAAATGTCCACAATGCTCGGTCCATAGGATACGAGGCCGCCGGCGTCCAGAAACACCCGATCCTCATAAATCGCGGGCAAGCGGTTTGCGGCGGCAAAGTCAACGATGCGCCGCCGTTGACTCACGGTGAATGGGTCGACAAAAACCAACAACGCATCCGGCCGATCCTTTGTGAGCGTAACAAAGGCGCTCTCGAGATCGGCAGGCGTTCGAAGCTCGGGGGAAAGCAGCGTCACGTGAACAGCGGGAGCGGCCAGTTGCGCTTGCTCAACGCGGATCGCCATGCCCTTGTCGCTCGCATTCCACAGCATGGCAATCCGTGAGGCTCTCGGTACGACGGACTTGATCAGCTCCAGGCGCTTGCCGGCCAAATCCGGAGCCATGAGACTCAATCCGGTGAGATTGCCACCCGGCCGCGCCAGACTTGCCGCGAAGCCTGTCCGCACAGGATCGCTCGTACCCGCAAAGACAATGGGAATGGTTTTGGTCGCCTCTTTCACCGCAAAGATTGCCGGCGCGCTCGTGGTAACGATCACGTCGAGCGGCAACTGAGCCAACTCCTGCGCGAGGACAGGGAGACGTTCCTGGTTTCCCTCAGCCCATCGATGCTCAAGTAGAATATTGCGCCCTTCCACATAGCCGTGCGTGCGCAATCCTTCCCGGAATGCCGCGTCCCACTTGTCAGGAGGCGCGCCGGACCACAATAAGCCAATGCGTCGCATCCGCTCGCGCTGCTGCGCACCCACCACTCGCGGCCACGCAGCCGCCACACCGCTCAAAAGCGTGATGACCTCGCGACGCCGCATTACTCGATCACCTCGTCGGCCCGCGCGAGCAGCGCCGCCGGCACATCGAGGCCGAGCGCCGTCGCCGCTTGGCGGTTGATGACGAGCTCGAATTTGGTCGCCTGCATAACTGGGAGGTCGGCAGGCTTTGCGCCCTTGAGAATCCGCCCAGCATAGAGGCCGGCTTGGCGATGCGCATCGGTCAGACTTGTACCATAGCTCATGAGGCCGCCCACGTCGGCATACTCGCGTGATCCGTAAGAAGCCGGGATGGCATGACGTGCGGCCAACAGAGCCAGTTGGACCCGCCGGCTGAGTAAGAAAGGTCCCCCACTTACAAAGAGGACGTCCGGCCGCTTGCGCGCGAAGGTCGCGAACGCTGCATCGATATCGCCTCTGGTATCTACGTTGGCCACCTCGATTTGCGATCCCATGGCGTGAGCGGCTGCTTCCACCTCACGCAATGAGCTAGCGGTCCCTGCCGCGTCGGCCGTATTGACCATTACCGCGACGCGGCTGGCTCCGGGCACCAACTCACGCAGCAGACCCAGTCGCTTTGCCATCAGCTCCTCACTGAAGAAGTTGATGCCCGTCGAATTGCCGCCTGGGCGAGAGAGGCTGACGACCAGACCAAGTCTGACCGGGTCCTCTGGGACCATGAAAATTGTAGGAATGGTGGTGCTTGCTGCCTTGGCGGCCAGTGCGGAGACGGAGCCTCCGCTGGTGACGAGCACGGCCACTGGCCTGCTAACCAATTCGGCAGCCAGCGCCGGCAGCCGCTCGAATTGATTGTCGGCCCAGCGGTACTCAATGGTCACGTTCTCTCCATCGATAAAGCCTGCGTCCTTCAGGCCCAGACGAAACGCACGCAGACGCTCCGC
Organism: Xanthobacteraceae bacterium; assembly: GCA_045811525.1. Lineage (GTDB taxonomy): Bacteria > Pseudomonadota > Alphaproteobacteria > Rhizobiales > Xanthobacteraceae > VAZQ01. Next base: position 4,503 of record JBJMTV010000006.1, read on the forward strand.
GTACGTGTCGGCCGATGCTGGATTGAGGAAGCCAACGAGCGGAAATGGGGAGGGCTGCCCTAGCGCCGCCAGCGGCCATGTCGCAGCCGCGCCTCCGAGAAGCGCGATGACCTCGCGCCGCCTCATTCAATCACCTCGTCGGCGCGAACGAGCAGCGTTGGCGGCATTTCGAGGCCAAGTGCCTTGGCGGTCTTGAGGTTTAGCACTAGCTCGAACTTGGTTGGCTGCTGGACCGGCAAATCTGCAGGCTTGTCACCTCGCAGGATACGGTCGGCATATGCGGCTGCTTGGCGGAACAGCTCGGGCAGATCGACTCCGTAAGACAGCAACCCGCCCTCTACAGGAGCGACACGCAACGCGTAAACCGCAGGTACCCGGTGGCGTGCCGCGAGTTCTATAATCAGCTTCCGCTGGGAAGCGGTGGACGGGTCCGGTGGCACAATGAGCCCGTAACCCTGCTCGACCGCAAGCTTCGCCATTCTCGCTTCGATGTCGGCGGGCTGTCGTACTGGGGCCGCGATGACCGTGACGGCAAATCTTTGCGCGGCTGCAGCCGCCGCATCATGCAGGCGAGTGCTGCTGGGACTGTCGGGATTGAGAAGGACAGCGACCCGAGTCACATCAGGCGCGACTTCCTTGAGGAGCTCCAGTAATTTCGCTCCGACACTCGGCTCCAAGACGGTGAAGCCCGTCAAGTTCCCGCCAGGATGTGACAAGCTTCGCACCAGACCATCCGCGACGGGATCGGAACCGCCGAGGAAAATGATGGGAACCGTCCCGGTTAATTGTTGTGCGGCGCGCGCCGCAGCCGGCCCATTGGCTAGGATCAGATCGGGGTCAAGCTGCACGAGCTGAGATATGGCGGACTGAATCCAAATTGCGTCGCCAAGACCCCACTTGAAATCGATTTTTAGGTTGCGACCCTCAACCCAGCCGAGCTTTTCGAGACCGTTCTGGAAAGCGTTAGCGCGTACCTGCCCTGCCGGGTCATTCTCCGCATAGAGCATCACTACGCCTATACGCCGCATCTGCTCGCGCTGCTGCGCTCGCGCCACGCGCGGCCACGCTGCAGCCACGCCGCCCAGGACCTTAAGGAACTCGCGTCGCCTCATTGGCTCTTCCCAGGATGGAGCGCGCTGACGCTCGTCTCACCCACGTGTACCACACCGGCACATTCTCCGCCTGTTGCCATTGATCGCAACCGAGTGCGACTGAGGCGAACATGGAAATTTCTCGTATGGCGGCCAACGAAAGTGGCGGCGGCGCATTCTCAAGGCCAGTCTCTCGTGTCCCAACAACCGAGAACCGAGCGCCACAAAGTGACACCAGCGTGCCCTCGATGGGGTAGTACAATGAGTGAGGTGGTCAACATCGCTCCGGTATTCGATGAACCGGGCCTGACCGCCTACGAGTGCTCGTGGCGGTTCGGCGCGAATGGATCGGCCGGGTTTAGGCGGGTCCACGATGGTGGGACGACGCTTCGTCCTTCTTGAAACGGACCTCGTCGAGGCATTTCGGGAAGGCTTGCGTGAGCTGGGCTATGTCGAAAATCAGAACGTCATCATCGACTATCGATGGGCAGAGGCAAATTACGAGCGCTTCCCCGGCTTGATCGCAGAACTGATCACATTGAAACCTGATGTGATTGTCACTGCTGGCACACCAAGCGCACTCGCGGTGAATGGCCGTGCTCCGCGCAGGATCCGGGCGACGAAATCGGCAATGCGCGTTCCCATTGCGCCGTGATTGGGGCCCATATGACATGAGGCCGCCATCCCTCACGAGGGTGCAAAATTGATAGATTGCTGGCAAACGATTTGTATTGGCGAATTCAATCACTCGCTTGCGGTTGAGAGTAGTCAGCGCCGGGCGCGATGTCGCGAGTAGAATCTCCAGCGCAAGCGTACGTCTTCAACGTCTTCGGCTAGCTTGCCGAAGCGGCGCTCGGCTGATACCTAACCTTGCGAAGCGGTTTGGCCGGGCCCGTCCTGGGCCATACATGTCTTTGGACAGATATACTGAACGTGGCTCGCCATGCCAAAAAAAGCGAAGTCGAAGGCGGAATCGAAAGCCAAATTGGATATTAAAAAGTTCAAGAAGGTCAGGCGAGCGGTGCCGCCCAAGCGGCCGAAGGTCGCTGTCAGCATTCCGGCGCTGGAGGCCGCTGCAACGAAAGCAGCCGACTTCGCCGCCAAGCACGAAGCCACCGCAGCAGAGTCAAAAGGCGCCGCTGAGCAACGTCGTTCTGAAGCAGATGCGGCAAGGCAGGAGGTGACGAAGCTCAAGACCGCTGTAAAGAAGGCAAAGCTCGATGCCGCCGACAGTTCGGATGCGGTCAAGGAGGCAAATAATAGGGCCGCAAAGCTCGACGCGTTTGCTAAAAAGGCCAGGCGAGAGGCGATGGGTCGCGAAGCAGCAGCCGAGCGAGCGAGGCTTGCCGTCGCGGAGAAAGCCCGGCGCGAAGCTGCGCAGCAGGC
>JBJMTV010000007.1:0-16023 GCA_045811525.1 Xanthobacteraceae bacterium
ATCTACGGATTCCTCGGCCCCAACGGCTCCGGCAAGACCACGACCATCCGCATGTTGTGCGGACTGCTCACGCCCGACGCGGGGCAGGGCACCTGTCTCGGCTACGACATCCGCACCGATGCCGACAAGATCAAGCGCCACGTCGGCTATATGACGCAGCGCTTTAGTCTCTACCAGGACTTGTCGGTGCGCGAGAACCTGGAATTCGTGGCGCGCATCTATGGCGTTCCGCGTCCAGCCGCCGCAGCGCGTGAGGCGATCCAGCGGCTCGGCCTGCAAGGTCGCGAGGAGCAGATCGCCGGCGAGCTCTCAGGCGGATGGAAGCAGCGCCTCGCGCTCGGCGCATGCATCCTGCCGAGCCCGCAATTGCTGCTGCTGGACGAGCCGACTGCGGGTGTCGACCCCAAGGCGCGGCGTGAGTTCTGGAACGAGATCCATGCGCTCGCCGGGCGCGGGCTCACCGTCCTCGTCTCAACGCACTACATGGATGAGGCCGAGCGCTGTCACGAGATCGCCTACATCGCCTATGGGGTCTTGCTTGCTCAAGGGACCGTGCCGGAGGTGATCAAAGCCTCGCAGCTCGAAACCTATACAGTCACGGCTGCCAATGGTGAGGGTTTGGCAGCTTTGGCCGAGGAGCTCTCAAAGCAATCTGGTGTCGAGATGGTGGCGCCGTTCGGCACAAGCCTGCACGTTTCGGGCCGCAGCTTGGTGGGCCTCGAGGCGGCGATCGCCCCTTATCGCGCGCGGCATGAGCTCACCTGGACCCGATCGCAGCCGTCCTTGGAGGACGCATTCATCGATCTCATGGCGCGCGCCACGAACAGAATCCAATGAGCGTCCCTGTGATCGCCGCACGCCGGGAGCGGCCGCACTGGTCGCGCGCACCCGCGCGCACCTGGGCAATGCTGATCAAGGAGTTCATCCAGCTCAAGCGCGATCGTGTCTCCTTTGCCATGATCATCATGCTTCCTTTGGTGCAGCTGCTGTTATTCGGCTTCGCCATCAATACCAATCCGCGCCATTTGCCGACCGCGGTCCTGCTGCAGGAACAGAATGATCTCGGCCGTTCAATTCTGAAGGCACTGGAAAACACCGCCTACTTCAACGTGACGCATGTGGTGCGGACCGAGGCCGAGTTTGACCGGCTGCTCGCGTCAGGTCAGGTGCTTTTTGCAGTTGAGATTCCCGCCAATTTCGAGCGCGCTGTGCGGCGGGGGGACCGGCCCGCACTGCTTGTTGCCGCCGATGCGGCCGATCCGGTCGGTGCTGGCCCGGCAATGGCCGCGCTCGGCAATCTCGTTCAAACAGCTTTGCAGCACGAGCGCGCGATACCGGAGGGAGGGGCCCCGCCATTCGAAATCCGCACCCATGCCCGCTACAACCCGGCCGCCAACACCTCGTTCAACATCGTGCCGGGGCTCGTGGGCACGATCCTCACCATGACGATGCTGATTTTCACCGCGCTCTCAGTCACCCGCGAGGTCGAGCGTGGGACCATGGAGAGCCTGTTATCGATGCCGATAACCCCGTTCGAGATCATGCTCGGGAAGATCATTCCCTACATCCTCGTGGGCTTTGTGCAGGCTGCCATGATCATCGCTATCGGTATCGTTCTGTTCGGAGTGCCGTTGCTGGGGAGCCTTCTGTTGCTCGCGCTCCTCAGCACGCTCTTCATCACCACAAACCTGTCGATCGGCTATACCTTCTCGACCATCGCGCAAAATCAGCTGCAGGCCATGCAGATGTCGATGATGTTCTTCTTGCCCAACATTCTGCTCTCCGGCTTCCTGTTCCCGTTTGCCGGAATGCCGCAGTGGGCGCAGTGGATCGGCGAGTGTCTGCCGCTCACCCATTACCTGCGGATCGTGCGGGCGATCATGCTCAAGGGCGCAACTGCTGCCGACCTGCGGTTCGACACCCTTGCTCTTGTTGGGCTCATGCTGATCGCGACGACGATCGCCGTCAGCCGCTTCCGTAGGACGCTCGATTAGGGTTCGTGACGCCGGGGCGAGGGGGCCGCCCTAAACTCTCGCTGACTTTCCCTTGGTTTGCTACGCCTTGCGGAACCATTGCCGCGTCCCCATGTTGTACTCGCAGCGATGTTCGTAGCCGCGAGGCTCCGTCGCTGGGACGGCCACGATCAAGTTGGTGACGCCGGATGTACGCGCACCTCCTCGTTCGTGGTCGTTAGCTTTTTCGCCGCAGCAGTGAGCCTCATCACGCTAGCCCGTCTGCAAGGTCGTTGAACACGAAGGGGCGCGGCTCGAGCCGCTCCCCCTCTTGTAAATTGGGCGTGAGGCCGATCAGTAGTCCATGCCGCCCCCCGGCATCGGCGGTGCAGGAGGCTGCTTCTTCGGCAGCTCGGCCACCATCGCCTCAGTCGTGATGAGCAGCGCGGCAACCGATGCCGCATCCTGCAACGCGGTACGCACGACCTTGGTCGGGTCGATGATGCCCTTCCTCACCAGATCGCCGTAATCGCCGCTCTGAGCGTCGAAGCCGAAGCCATATTGATCCTTCTCAAGGATCTTGCCGACGATGACGGAGCCGTCCTCGCCCGCATTGATGGCGATCTGGCGTGCTGGCCAGGAGATCGCCTTGCGAACGATCTCGATGCCGGTCTTCTGGTCGTCGTTCTGGACGCGGATCTTCTTGAGCGCTTCGGTCGCACGCAGCAGCGCCACGCCGCCGCCGGGGAGAATGCCCTCCTCGACCGCAGCACGGGTCGCATGCATCGCATCATCGACCCGGTCCTTGCGCTCCTTGACCTCGACCTCGGTGGCCCCACCGACCTGGATCACCGCGACGCCGCCCGCGAGCTTGGCGAGACGCTCCTGCAGTTTCTCACGGTCGTAGTCGGAGGTGGTCTCCTCGATCTGCGCCTTGATCTGGGCGATACGGCCCTCGATGTCGGCCTTCTTGCCCGCTCCGCCGACGACGGTGGTGTTCTCCTTGTCGATGGTGACCTTCTTGGCGCGGCCGAGCATCTGCAGATTGACGTTCTCGAGCTTGATGCCGAGATCCTCAGAGATTGCCTGACCCCCGGTAAGGACCGCGATGTCCTGCAGCATTGCCTTGCGGCGGTCGCCGAACCCGGGCGCCTTTACGGCCGCAACCTTGAGGCCGCCGCGCAGCTTGTTCACCACCAAGGTGGCCAGTGCCTCGCCCTCGACGTCCTCGGCAATGATCAGGAGCGGCTTGCCGCTCTGCACCACTGACTCGAGCAGCGGCAGAAGCTCCTGCAGACCGGACATCTTCTTCTCGTTGATGAGGATATAGGGGTCCTCCATCTCGACGCGCATCTTGTCGGCGTTCGTGACGAAGTAGGGGGATATGTAGCCGCGGTCGAACTGCATGCCCTCGACCACGTCGAGCTCGGTCTCCAGCGACTTGGCCTCCTCGACCGTGATCACGCCCTCGTTGCCGACCTTCTTCATGGCTTCCGCCAGGAAGCGCCCAATCTCCGCATCGCCGTTGGCAGAGATGGTGCCGACCTGGGCGATCTCGTCGTTGGATGTCACCTTCTTTGAGTTCTTCTTGAGGTCCTCGACAATCGCTTCCACGGCGAGATCAATGCCGCGTTTGAGGTCCATGGGATTCATGCCCGCGGCGACCGCCTTCGCCCCTTCCTTTACGATCGACGACGCGAGGACGGTGGCTGTCGTGGTCCCATCGCCGGCGATGTCGGAGGTCTTGGAGGCGACCTCGCGCACCATCTGCGCCCCCATGTTCTCGAACTTGTCCTCGAGCTCGATCTCCTTGGCGACCGTCACGCCATCCTTGGTGATACGTGGAGCGCCAAACGACTTCTCGAGCACCACGTTGCGGCCCTTGGGACCCAGCGTGACCTTTACTGCGTTGTTCAGAATGTCGACACCGCGCAGCATCTTGTCGCGCGCTTCGACGGAAAACTTAACCTCTTTTGCTGCCATCGTTCGTCGTCTCCAAAATTATGTGCTGAGGCTCAAGCGGCTTTCCGCCGGGCCGTCGCGGGCTCATCGATGACGCCCATGATGTCGCTCTCCTTCATGATCAGGAGATCCTCACCATCGATCTTGACCTCGGTGCCTGACCACTTGCCGAACAGAACCCGATCGCCGACCTTGATATCGATCGGGATCAGCTTGCCGGCCTCGTCGCGACCGCCCGGGCCCACGGCCAGGACCTCGCCCTGCGATGGCTTTTCCTTGGCCGTGTCAGGAATGATGATGCCGCCGGCGGTCTTTTCCTCGGCGTCCACGCGCTTGACGACAATGCGGTCGTGAAGCGGACGAAACTTCATGATGTCCTCCTAAGCTACTAATAAGTCGGGATTATTCGAAGCGGGCAAGGAACTCTTGCCGCCTGCTCCGGACGCGGCATCCAGGGGCACTTTCGACCCGCAGGGAGACGTCCGGACGCTGATTTAGCACTCCTGCCCGGGGAGTGCCAGAAAAATTTTAGCACTCACAAGCTTGGAGTGCCAGCCCGATAAATGTCAGCACTGTTGTCCTTAGGCTGCTAAGGCCTTGATAACAGGAACAATATTGAAGGCTTCGACTTGTCTGGGCGGGAGCTTACGAGTCAACATTTGATGTCCGAATCGGAGGGCATCTGTCATGGCACATGCATCGAAGGACTTCCGGCGCCAACTGGACGGCTACGGGCTCACCACGGCGCAGATTCTCTATCGACTCCCCGATCATCCGTCCTTGCTGCAGACATTCGTCTGGCAGGACTACGACATCTGTCCTCGATTTCCGGTGCTGAACAAGTTTCTGGCATTCTGGTTGGAGCAACTCGAAGGGCCGCTGCACTCAGTGACCGTAGCGCATTCGCGGTTGATCAAGCCCGCCGAGATCCGCGCCGTAAACGGTGAGTTCGGCCTGAACTAAACGGCGACCTTCTAGGTCAACACTCCCACTATCGCGCCGATCAGACATGTCGTGAGTGTGCCGGATACTATCGACTTCAGTCCGAGCGACAGAATGTCGTCGCGCCGCTGCGGTGCCATGGTTGCAAGTCCCGCAATCATGATGCCGAGCGAGCCGAAGTTGGCAAAGCCGCACATCGCGTAGAGCAGGATCAGCCTCGAGCGCGGTTCGAGGGCGTCCGCCGGGAGCTTCGCCAGCTCAACATAGGCGATGAACTCATTGAGGATTGTCTTCATGCCCATAAGAGCTCCCGCCGTGAGCGCCTCTTGCCAGGACATGCCGAGGAGCCAGCAGAGCGGCGCCATGGCATAGCCAAGCAGCCGCTGGAGGGTGACCGGTGCGCCGGCGATCTCCGGAAGCACCCCGATCACCGCATTGGCGAGATGCACGAGCGAGACGAGTACAATCAGCATGGCACAGATGTTGAGCAGAAGCTCGAGCCCCGCCGCCGTCCCTATGACGATGGCGTCCATGCTGCTTGACGCGAGCGGCGGCAGCACAATCTGAGCAGGGCCTGGGCGCTCTTTTGTTTGCTCCGGGACCATGATCAAGCTGACCAGAATTGCCGCCGGAGCGCCTAACACGGAGGCGATCACGAGGTGCGCGGCCGCCTCTGGCACCACGCTCGCGACCAAGGTGGCGTAGATGACCAGTACCGTGCCGGCGATCCCGGCCATGCCTCCGGTCATCACCACGAAGAGCTCGCTCCTTGTCAAATTGCCGAGGTAAGGACGGATGAACAGAGGCGCCTCCACCATTCCAAGAAAGATGTTGGCGGCAGTCGACAGCCCAACAGCGCCGCTCACGTTCAACGTGCGTTCGAGTACCCACGAGAACGCTCGCACAATGGGCGGCAGAATGCGCCAATAGAACAGGAGTGTGGTGAGCACGCTCATCACCAGCACAATAGGCAGTGCTTGTAGCGCCAGCACGAATTCGGCGCCCGGCACCTTCAGCTCGTAAGGCAATTGGCCACCGCCTAAATATCCGAACACGAACGAAGTGCCCGCACGAGTGGCGGCGGCGATGGCGCCGACGCCATTGTTGACCGCCCCGAATGCGCTGGTCACAGCCGGCACTTTGAGGAGGAGAACGGCGGCCGCCACGGTCACCACAAGCCCTGTCGCCGCCATCCTCCAATTGACGGCTGCGCGTTTTTCGCTGATCACCCAGGCGATGGCGAGCAGCGCTAGCACCCCCAAAGCCGACTGCAGATTCTGCATGCGATCGCCCCTGCCGTGCCGCGAACTCCGTGCAACATTTTTGCCAAGGCGCATGGCGACGTGCGACCGCTCAAAGAGGTGCGGCCGGTACCAAGGTTCCTAACCGCGCGCGATTGAGTTTCAGCCGCGTCCCACAAACGGCATGAGGTTCGCCATCACGGTCATGAACATCACGTTGGTATCGAGGGGAAGGCTGGCGATGTAAACGACGGCGCGCCCTACGTCATCAGCGTTCATGCGCGGCTCGACCGCCATGCGTCCGTCGGCCTGCATCACTCCTTGGCCCTCCACCATGCGCTCGGTGAGCGGGGTGGCCGCATTCCCGATATCGATCTGACTGCAAGTGATGTTGTAGGCGCGGCAGTCGAGCGAGGTCGACTTGGTAAGCCCGGTAACGGCATGTTTGGTGGCCGTGTAAGCGGCCGAGCGTGGCCGCGGGGTATGCGCCGAGATCGACCCGTTATTGATGATCCGTCCTCCCCGCGGATCCTGCAACTTCATGATCCTGATCGCCTCCTGCGTGCACAGGAACATGCCCGTGAGGTTTGTATCGACGACCTTTTTCCACGTCTCGTAGGGCAGCTCCTCGAGCGGAACGGGCGGAGCGCCAATACCTGCATTGTTGAATAGCAGGTCGAGGCGGCCGAATGCTTCCCGCGTTCTTGCGAACAGCGCTCGTATTTGCTCTGGCTCGCTGACATCGGTCGCAACGGCGAGGGTGGTCGCACCTCGCGCCTTCCCAGCAGCCGCGACCTCGTCAAGCTTGTCCTTGCGCCGACCGGCGAGGACGGCGGCGTAGCCCTCGTGCATCAGCGCCAACGCGACAGCCTTGCCGATTCCGGTACCTGCGCCGGTAACCAGTGCGACCTTTTGCGACCCTGCCATCAAGCCCTCCATGCGCTCCGCTCATTATCGTCACTCCTTATGGGAGGACGCAACGTGCCGGGCGGCACCGCGCATGGCATCAGCGCAGCAACAGCATCTCAGCCGGCGAGCAGCAGCGGATCGTCGTCAGCCGGATGGAAGGCGTTGGGGTTGGCGAGGCGGGCACTGATCTCAGCGGCAGTTCCGGGACGGCCGAAGCGGTAGCCCTGCATGCAATGCACACCCGCAGCGCGCAGGAAAAGATGCTGCTCCGCAGTTTCCACGCCTTCGGCGGTCACCTTCATGCCCAATCCGCGCCCCAGGCTGACAACGGCATGCACAATGGCAGCGGCGTCGGCAGCGCGTTCGATGGAGCGCACGAAGCTCGAGTCGATCTTGAGCTTATCGAACGGGAAGCGACGCAGATAAAGCAAGCTCGAATACCCGGTGCCGAAGTCGTCGAGCGCCAGTCGTACGCCCAGTCCCTTGAGCCGACGCATGGCGAGCTCAGCCGTGTCAAGATTGCCGATCAAGGTACTTTCCGTGAGCTCGAGCTCGAGCCGAGCGGGCTCAAAGTCCGTTGCCGATAGAACGCGTTCCACTGTGTGAAAGAAATCCGTGCGGCGGAATTGCAGTGGCGACACGTTGACCGACACAATGAGGCCCGGCCAAGCCTTGCCGTCTAGGCAAGCGCGACGGAGCACCAGCTCTCCCAGCTCAATGATCAACCCACTGTGCTCGGCAATGGGAATGAATTCGGCAGGCGGGACCTCGCCGCGCGTGGGATGGGTCCAGCGGCACAGCGCTTCGACCCCGAGGACGATCTCGCCACTGTTGTTGACGATCGGCTGGTACGCGACGCCAAGCGCGTCATTCCTGATTGCCACCCGCAGCTCGTTCTCCAGGAGCTTGCGTTTGAGCAGGTCCGCGTCCATCACCGAGTCGTAGATGCAGGCGCGATTACGGCCTTCGTTCTTGGCCCGGTAGAGAGCGAGGTCCGCGTGACGCATCACATCGGCAGCACCTCCGACATGCTTCGTGATCACGGCGATGCCGATGCTCGCGCCGATGACGATGGTCTGCTTGGCGATGGAGTAGGGCGCACAGATGCTTGCAATCATGCGAGCGGCGATCGCCTGGACGGCCGCATGGTCGAACGTATCCTCAGCAATGACGGCAAACTCATCCCCGCCCAACCGAGCGACGAGGTCCTCAGCCTGCAACGTGCGCGACAGCCGCTGGCTGACGCTGCGGATGAGCTCGTCGCCGACCGGGTGCCCGAGCGTATCGTTCACCTCCTTGAAGTGATCGAGATCGATGTAAAAAACCGCTGCCGTCGAGCCGCCCTGGCGTACCTTCTGGATCATGGCCTCCAGCCGGTCGCCAAAGAAAACGCGATTGGGAAGCCCACAGAGCGGATCGTGCAGCGCGAGATGGCGCAGTCGCGTTTCCCCCGCGGTGATGGCAGCCGTGCTGCGGCGCATGAAGCTGAGAACCACGGCTGCGAGCAAGGCGAAACCAGCGAGAGCGAGTGCGACGAATGGCAGGATACTTTCGACGATCTCGGCACCGGGTTGTTTCGGAGTCCAACCAAATTGAGCAATCATCTCGCCCGATGGCTCCGCCAAATTGAATACGTAATCGGTATCGCTGATGGGGCTCGCTGACACTTTGTGCAGTCTGTGCAGCTGCAGGCGGGAGGCCATGTCGGCCAGCACCTGTTCATCGATGAATTTCACACTGAGTGCGATCGGTCCGGCGAAGGCGCCTGTTGCAGCATCATCCGTTCGAGTGACACCGACGGCGGCGAGGACCGCGGGAGCGCCGAGAAACCTCTGTAAGCGCACCGCCCGATGCGGGCCCGCTGCGATCGGCACGCCCACCGCATGGTGGCGCCCGGGAGAACGCCCACGAATCTCGTCCAAAATGTCTTGGACGTCCGGACCTATCCCATCAAACCGGCGTGGCTCGATGCCAGCGCGGCCCGAAGAGGCATAGAGCAGGCGATCCTCGGCAGCGGTCACGAACACGAAGTCATGTCCAAAAAACGATTGCAGACGCGACCCGACATAGAGTTGCACCCAACCATGATCGAACCGGTCGCGGATGCGTGTGATTGCTGTCTCGGAGGAGGCCGCACTCTCCAGCTCGCGCAGCACGCGCTCTCCCTCGTTCGCGAGCGCGCGGATGAACAACTGCCGCTCTGCCTCGAGCGCGACCTGATCGGCCCGGTGTGCAGAGCCGAGCACCGCGACGACGACGAAGATGATGGTGAGCGCGACGGTCGCGCCTATGGGAACCACCACGCCAAGGCGAAAGTGGCGCCAGCCGTTCTTGGCGAGCAGGTTGCCCACGGGAGGCGCAGCTGCGGACAAGTGTATGATCCCGGATGCGATTTCCGCCCAGCATAGGAGGCAATGCTTGCGTTTCGCTTGCCGGATGTGTCGCAATACCGCAGGTTGCGCCAGGTAGCGCTGACCATGCGCGGCAGCGTTAACCCGCGGTAAAGATTTCCGCCCCTTTCACGAGTTCCGGCATTCTTTGCCCTCAATCACCGCACGCGGGAGACCCGGCAATACGGTCACTGAGGCTCAGGATGGCATCGGCACCTCGCCCATGTCCTTGGGCACTTTATAGCCTCTCTGGACGGCAGGCCGTTTCGCCACGGTCGTGTACCAGCGCTTCACATGCGGATACTCGTTGAGGTCGACGGTCTGCCATTCGTAACGGGAGACCCATGGCCATATCGCGATATCGGCAATGGAATAGGTATCGGCAACGAACTCGCGGCCGGCGAGCCTGCGGTCGAGAACCCCGTAAAGCCGGTGCGCCTCCTTGAGATAGCGCTCTTCGGCATAAGGCGCCTTGCCCTTGTTGTATTTCACGAAGTGGTGGACCTGGCCGAACATCGGTCCGGGTCCGCCCATCTGCCACATCAACCATTCGAGCACCCGGTAGCGCGGCTCCCCATCTTTCGGCAGAAGCTTCCCCGTTTTATCCGCGAGATAGATCATCAGCGCGCCGGATTCCATGAGCGCGATCCCATTGTCGCGGTCGACGATCGCAGGAATGCGATTGTTCGGGCTGATCTTGAGGAATTCCGGCTTGAACTGCTCGTCCTTGCTGATATCGACCGCGTGGGCGGTATAAGGCAGCCCGATTTCCTCGAGCAGAATGGAAGCCTTGCGGCCATTGGGTGTGGTCCAGGTGTAAAGATCGATCACTGTCGTTTCCTCTGTGTTGAGCGCAGGTGCTCCAGCCGAGAAAGTGGCGCGTGAGTAAGACGGAACTGCTTGCGCCGATTCAAGTCAGGCGCTAGCCGCGGTGGCCGATGTCGGCGACTTCCAGATCGACCGACATGTCGCGGCCATCGCGCTTGATGGCGAGCGTCACCTTGTTGCCGACGCCTACGCGCTCGATCTCCTGGGTGAGATCGGGAAGTCGCCGAACCGGCTTGCCGTTCACGCCGACAACGATATCGCCGAGCCGCCGCGTCGTCGGATCGACGCCGCGCAGACCGGCGCGCTCGGCGGCTGAGCCCGGGACCGTGCGCACGATCACCACACCCTCGACGCCCGCGCGCGTCGTCGCTTCTTCGCTCGCCGTGATGATGCCGATGCCGGGCGTCGGCACATAGCCCTTGGCGATCAGGTCGGGAATGACGCGATTGACCGTATCGATCGGTATGGCGAAGCCAATGCCCGCGCTGGTCCCGGACGGCGAGATGATCGCCGTGTTGACGCCCACCACCCGGCCTGCCGAGTCGAGCAGCGGCCCGCCGGAATTTCCGGGGTTGATCGCCGCGTCGGTCTGGATCACGTCGCCGATCTCACGCCCGTTGTTGGTGGGCAACCGCCTTTTGAGAGCGCTGATGATCCCGGTCGTCAAAGATTGATCGAGCCCGAACGGATTGCCGATGGCGAATACCCATTGCCCGACCTTGAGGTCCGCAGACGATCCGACGGCAATGGGCGCGGGCAAACCGTGCGTGCTCTCAAGCTGCAGCACTGCCAAGTCGTAGTTGGGCGCCGTCCCGGTAATGGTTGCGCGCACGACCTGCCCGGATGAAAGGCGCACCGCCACCGCGTCCGAGCCCTGCACGACGTGGTCATTGGTGACGATATGCCCGGCGGGATCCCATAGGAAGCCCGTTCCCGTGGCTGCGCCGCCGCCTCCACCTCCACCTCCACCTCCACCTTCTGCATCCGGCTGCAGCTCCTCGCCGCCGGAATGACGTGCCACCACTTGCACCACCGAGGGCGAGACGCGCTCGAACAGCTCGATGCTGGTTCGTTCCGCCTCCATGAGGCTGCCGCGCGGCTCGATGGCGCGCGGGGTATTGGCCGAGTATAGCTTGCGGTCGATGTAGGGCTGCGCGAAATAGGCGCCCACCACGATCAACAGCGCGATCATCAGGATTTTGCCTAGGCGGTCACCCATCTCAGCCCTCGTACATCGCAGCGCGCGCGATCATCTGGATCACGTGATTGCCATCGGAGTCTCACGCTCCGCGAACACAATTACATCTGCATCCGGCTTCCGCGCAAACAATCGCTCTATGTCGGCCCTGCGACGCTCCAGGGCGAGACGTTGGTTGACATAGCCCTTGTCGGTGATCTCGTTGGCATCGATCGAAGGCGCGTCAGCAAGGAGCAGGATACGCTCGATACGTGTCGAGGAGCCGCGCTGCTCGGCATTCCACTGCCGGATCGCTTTTTCGACATGTGCGCGGATGACAGGATGACACGACAGCTCGGCTACTGGCCGCTCGCAGCCGATCAGCTTGTGGCAGCCGACCGGATTGAGCCAGACGAGCAGCCCGAGATAGTCGCGGTTCTCTCCGGCGACGATGGCATCCTGCAGCGCCGGTGATGCAGCTGCGAGCACGCCGACACGCAGGCTGCCGACGTGCACCCAGGTGCCGGTCGTCAGCTTGAAGTCCTCGGCCAGGCGCCCGTCGAAAAGGATGCCCTTTGCCGGATCGGCAGGATCGACGAAACGAGCGGCATCGCCAGGCTTATAGAAGCGTTCCTCGTCGAAAGCGGCGGCCGTGAGATCAGGTCGCTTCCAGTAGCCTGGCGTTACATTGGGGCCGCGCACGCGCAACTCGAGCTTGCTCCCGGCCGGGACGAGCTTGAGCTCGACCCCAGGCACCGGAACCCCGACCGGACCGGCGGCATCGATAGGAAAGTGCGCGGCCGTGGCAAGCGGTGCGGTTTCGGTGGTCCCCCAGGACGACGTCATGGGAATGCGCAACCCGATCGTCGCGACCGCAACCTGATGCAGCCGCAGCCAGAGATCCTGCGGCAGTGCCGCGCCCGCGTAGAGGATCAACCGGAGCTTGGCGAAGAACGAACGGGCCAAGGCTTGGTCTTTTTCGAGAAAGGGGAGCAGCGCGGCGAACCCGGCAGGCACGTTGAAATAAACGGTCGGCGATACCTCGCGCAGATTGCGCACAGTCTCGCCGATGAGTGCCGGCACCGGCTTTCCACCGTCGATGTACAAGGTCCCGGCATGGCGCGTGACGAGGTTGAAATTGTGGTTCGCACCAAACGTGTGGTTCCAGGGGAGCCAGTCCACGAGCACCAGCGGCTGCTCGGTGAGCCATGGCCAGATCTGCAGCGCTTGCTGCTGATTGGCGCAAAGCATGCCGTGCGTGTTGATGACGCCCTTGGGCAGGCCTGTGGAGCCGGAGGTGAAAAGAAACTTGGCAATGGTATCGCGACCGATCGCGGCGGTGATCTGCGCCAGCGCCGGCCCCGCCCGGGTTGCTGCGAGTTGGTGCAACAAGGTGACGCCATCGAGATTGGCACCATTGCTCGTCGCCACGAGCTCGGCATTCTTCAAATCGAGCGCGGCAAGCGCTTTGGCGAACGGAGCGGTATCGGCCACATAGACGAGGCCGGGCGCGAGCAGATCGGCGATATGCTTGAGCTTGGCAAAATCCTGGCTTTGCAACGAATAAGCGACGGAGATCGGCGCGACCGGCACGCCGGCAGTGTGGGCGGCGAGCGTGAGAAGGGCGTGGTCGATCGCATTCCCGGAGAGGATCATGAGCGGGCGCTCCGCCGAGAGGCCGCGCTCGACGAGCGCCGCGGCAAGCGCCTCGACGAGATGGCGCGTCTGCTCGTAGCTCAATCGGTGCCAGCCATCGCCTGCCCCGCGCTCCGCCAAAAACAGGCCGCCCGGCTTGAGCTCCACGGCTGACCGAAAGAGCTGCGCGAGGGTTGCGGGATGCGGGGCGAGCGGTGTGGTCGAGCGGCAGCGCAGGCTCCCGTCGGCGCCTCTCTCGCAGACAATGTGCGCAGCTGCATAGGCGATGGGACGAAACGGGGGCATCGCGGACATCGGCATCCTCTGCAAGCGTGGACTGCATCCTACCGGCATTATCCGCGAACGAGGCAAGCGCGCAGTGTCGTCGATTGCGAAGCTCGCAATCGACGCTGCCGCACATCATTCCGAGCTTCGGATGGGCACACCAGGTGCCGGTTTATATTCCTCGCGTCATCTGTTATCGGTCCATTCCACCTCGTCAATCCTGACCGGCAAGCCTATGACCTCTGCCACCTCATCGCCACTCAGTGAGCTCGTGACTGCCGCACTTCTGGTGATCGGCGACGAGATTCTGTCCGGGCGCACCAAGGATAAGAATATCGGCTACATCGCGGAATATCTCACCGCACTCGGCATCGACCTCAAGGAGGTGCGCGTCGTGGGTGATGAGGAAGATGCGATCGTTGATGCTCTCAATGCGCTGCGCCACCGCTATACCTACGTGTTTACGACGGGCGGCATTGGTCCAACTCACGACGACATCACTGCCGATTGCATCGCCAAGGCGTTCGGCGTGTCCATCGCCGTCGATCCGCGCGCCCTCGCCATCCTGCAGGAGCGCGTGGCGGCGACGGGTGGCGAAATGAACGAGGCACGCCTGCGTATGACCCGGATTCCAAAGGGCGCCGATCTCGTTCTGAACAAGGTCTCCGGCGCGCCCGGGATCTGGATGGAGAATGTGATCGTCATGGCGGGAGTGCCCTCGATCATGCAAGCCATGCTCGACGAGGTGGCACCCAGGCTGAAGACGGGAGTGCGCATGCTCTCGCAGACCGTGCGTGCGGACGCGCGCGAGGGCGACATCGGCACCCAGCTCGGCGAGATTGCCAAGGCCAATCCCGAGGTGGCCATCGGCAGCTATCCCTTCTTCGACCCGCAGCATGGCCCCAACACCAACGTCGTCCTGCGCGCACGCGATGGGCAGAAGCTTGCCAGTGCCGCGCGCGCCGTCGAGGCCATGCTGGCGCGCGTGCGCGGCGCCCAGTCGAGCGGCGCCTGAGGCGCGCGCCGCCGCGCTCGCGATTACGCCGGCTGCCGGGTAAGTCCGCCCGCTGGCGAAGCCGCCGGCGCGAGCAGGGCCTCGGATGACCTTCTCGGCAAAAGCGGTTAGAAGGCAGCTCCGATCGGCGCAGGAGAGGCCATGGCTCAAACCATTCCGCAACCAGTGATGTCGCAAGCGGAGCCGATGCAACAGCCGCAGAAAGCGTTCCCGGTGTCCTGGGATCAGTTTCATCGCGACGCGCGGGCGCTGACTTGGCGCCTGGCGAGTGCGGGCCCCTTTCATGCGATCGTCTGCGTCACGCGCGGCGGGCTAGTGCCAGCCGCCATAGTAGCGCGCGAGCTTGAGATCCGGTTGATCGAAACGGTCTGCGTGTCGAGCTACAACTTCATCACCCAGGGCGAGCTCACGGTGCTCAAGGGAATCGCCGACAACATCGTTGCCGTAGGTAGTGGCCGCGGCAATGGCGTGCTGATCGTCGATGACCTCGTCGACACCGGCAAGACTGCCAAGGTGGTGCGCGAGCTTCTGCCCGAGGCGCACTTTGCGACGGTCTATGCGAAGCCGATGGGGCGGCCGATGGTCGACACTTTCATTACCGAAGTGTCGCAGGACACCTGGATCTATTTCCCCTGGGACACGGGGCTTGCCTTCCAGCCCCCGATCCGCGGCAGCGAAGGCTGAATTGGCGCGACCCGGACTGCGCTAGGGTCGCGGCAGTTGATCCGAGCTTCTGCGAGAGGATTGCGCTCGCAAGAGTAGAGACGCGGCACGCCGCATCGGATAGAGTTGCACAAACAGCGATGGAGACTGGCATGGATGCTGTCACGCCGAAAACGCAACGTACTGCCGACCAGCATTCGCACGTGGTGCGCCCCGCCACGATGGAGTGGCAGAAAACACGCTTTTCCGGGTGCGAGGTGAAGCCGCTCCTTTTCGACCGATCAACCGGCGTCGTCACCGCACTCATGCGCTTTGCCCCCGGTGCAGTCCTTCCCGATCACGAGCACGTCAAGATCGAGCAGACCTACGTGCTCGAGGGGAAGCTCGTAGACAAGGAAGGGGCGGCAGCGGGCCTCGAGGTGAAGGCGGGCGAGTTCGTCTGGCGCGAGCCCGGCAGTCGCCATGTCGCCTGCACGCCCGAGGGTGGCTTGATGCTGGCGATGTTTCAGGTGCCCAACAAGTTCCACGAGCCCGACGGCCGCGTCACTGATCTCAGCGGTGTCGATTGGGAGAGCCTCTGGGGCGAGGTGGTGAAGAACTAAGCTCTTCCCGGCCGACCTCGTCCGCAGGGGCGCACGCGATTTGAGCGCGCGCCCGTGTCGAAGCACCGCGGCAAGCCCTGTGTACCTTGGCGTGCCGGACAGCAGGCACGCCCGTTGCAAGCCGGCTCAGTCGAGGTCGGATAGCCGCCGCGTTGCCGACATTCCCTATTCACTTTTCAAACAGCCCGCGCGCGCACGCGCCTCCTCGTTTCCGCGGCGCGCCGGCGCCCGGATTTTGCTTTTTTCTTCCTGCACCTGCCCCCGTGCGAGGGGCAGGCGGAGCGCCGACAGGCGCAACTTAGGTCTTGGTCGCGCTAGCGAGCGCGACTGCGCGCCCAGCGGGGCACGCTCGCCTCTCGGCGCTCCACCTACGGCGTCTTTGCGGCTCCAGGTCCAGCGCTTCCGTCCCCGGCATTATCCAC
>JBJMTV010000008.1:0-41780 GCA_045811525.1 Xanthobacteraceae bacterium
GACCGGCCGGCCGCTGTTCTATCCCCGCTCAGCCGACGACATTGAGCATTCGTTGCTGTGCTTCCGGCGCGGCTTGGCCGTGACCGGTGCCACGGCGGAGGATCTGCTGCATGTCTCGTTTCCGCTCGGCATCCATCCGGTGGCGCATCTTTATGCCCGTGCCGCCGAGCAATGCGGCATCGGCACGATCTGGTGCGGTGCGGGGACGAATACGCCATCCGACATGCAGCTTGCCTTGATCGACGAGTTGCGACCGACGATGTGGTGCGGGATGGCGAGCTACGGCCTGCATCTTGCAAACCTCGCCGAATCGAAAGGCTTCGATCTTGCCAACAGCTCAGTGCAAAAGATCATCGTCGCCGCCGAGCCATTATCGCAAGCCAAGCGCCAAAAGCTTGAGCGCATGTGGGGCGCGGAGGTGTTCGACCAGTTTGGCATGACGGAAGGCGCCTTGATTGCGTGCGAAGGCCTCAATCGAACCGGCTCGCACCTCTGGTCCGACTTGTTCTATTGCGAGGTGGTCGAGGGCAGCACGGGCGACCCGGTGGCGAATGGGCAAGTCGGCACCCTGGTCATGACACCGCTCTGGAATAACTGCGTGACGCCATTCCTGCGCTGGAATTCAGGCGACCTTATCAGCATCACGCAGGAGGGCGGCGGCGCAGGACCGTGCGGCCTGTTTCCCCTCATGCGGCACGCCCGACGCACGGTGGGCTTCTTCAAGGTGCGCGGGGTGAATATCAATCATCCCGAGCTCGAGGACCTGATGTTCTTCGAGCCGGACGTGAGCGAGTTTCGCGCCGAGGTTTACAATGACGAAGGAGGGCTCGACGTGCTGCAACTCTCGATCGAGGTCAGGCGCGGCACATCAGAGCAGGCAGCCACGGCCAAGATCGTGGAGAAAGTGCGCCAGACTTTCCAGGTGACACCGAAAGTGGCGGTACGCCCGTCTGGCACCATCGCACGCGAGTTCGAGGCCGATGTGAAGGCGGCACGATTTGTTGATCGGCGCGGCTGAAGCTTTGTCGCTCCGCTCAGGGAAATAACGCGACTTGGTCGAGCCCCGTCGTCTCCGGAAACCCGAGCATCAGGTTCATGTTCTGCACCGCCTGGCCAGAGGCACCTTTGGTGAGGTTGTCGAGTGCCGAGACGATGATGGCGCGGCCGCCGACGCGGTCCTTGGCGACGCCGATGAAAGTGAAGTTGGACCCGCGCACATGGCGCGTCGCCGGCACCGTCCAGAACGGCAGCACCTGCACGAACGGCTCGCCAGCGTAACAGTTCGTCACAATGGCGTGCAGGTCCTCCGCTGAGTGCTGCTGGTGACGTACATAGATGGTTGACAGGATGCCGCGGTTCATTGGCACGAGATGCGGCGTGAAGGTCACCACCACCTCGCGTCCGGCCGCCTTGGAAAGCTCCTGATCGAGCTCGGCCATATGCCGGTGATGGCCGAGGCCATAGGCGTGAAACCCTTCCGACACTTCTGAGAAGAGCATCTCCTCCTTGGCCGCCCTGCCCGCTCCGGTCATCCCCGACTTGGCGTCAATGATGATCGCATCAGGATCGACCGCGTTCGCACGCAGCAGCGGCAGGAGCGGCAGGAGCGCACATGTGGTGTAGCAGCCCGGATTGGCGACGAGCTGCGCGCGCCTGATCTCCTCGCGGTAGACCTCGACCAGTCCATACACCGCCTTCTTCTGCAGCTCGGCCGCATGATGCTCATGACCATACCAGCGGGCATAGGCCGCCGGATCGGCAAGGCGGAAGTCGGCGGAAATATCGACGATCTTCGTTTCTGGAGCGGCCCCGAGAATGTGGGCGACGACCTTCTGTGTGGTCGCGTGCGGGAGTGCACAGAGGACAAGGTCGAGCTTTGCCGTTTTCCAGTCGGTGGACTCGATCGACGTCAGCCTTGGCAGCGCATAGGGCGAGAACTGCGGAAAAACCTGCTGCATGTGTTGGCCGGCGCGACGGTCGGCCGTGAGCAACACGATTTCCACCCGCGGATGCGGGATCAGCAGCCGCAACAGCTCGGCCCCGGCATACCCGGAGGCGCCGAGGACCGCGATGCGTGCTTTGGACAATCGAGCTTCAGTCAATTGTGCATCAGCCATGACATGCTCCTTCCCACAATCAGCTCGATCGGAGGAGGACGAATGCTGCGGCAGGAGGTGATGGTGTGCCGCGGACCCTCATCCGACGGCACAATAGTCACTACGCAAGAGCGCGCAGCTGTGCCGCCGCCAGTGAGCGGCGGCGCAAACCATGTCGCACAATCCCGGTGATCATGGGTGCGCGCTATAGCGGCGCAACCTGTGCCCGTCAACGGCGTAAGCTGTCACAAGGCGCGGCCGCGCACGGTCTTATCCGAATCAGATCGTGAGATTCCAGGGCACCGGGACCTCGCGATAACCCGACCCATTCCTCTCGACAAAGGCGAGGGATGGGAATGGATAATGAAAGCCCTGCACCATCATCTTTTCGGTTACGAGCATGTCGTAGACCTTGCGACGTGTCGCTTCCGCCATGGCGCCGTCCTGATCGTAAAAGGCATGCCAGTCCGGATGCCGCGCAAACAGGAACGGCACATGGGTGACGTCCGCCTGCACGTAGACCTTGCTCGAGCCGGAGGCGATGACGTGCGAATTGTGGCCCGGGGTGTGCCCGGGCGTAGCCACCGAGGTGATGCCGGGCGCCACCTCCTGGTTTGGCTCGTACGGCGTCACCTTGCGGCCGATTGCATCGAATACACGACGCAGGTTCTTGAACACATCCTGCATGCGCCCCGCTGGAGCACGGCTCATCTCACCGTCATCCATGAAGTATTTCCATTCCGCGGCCGGTACCAGAATCTCCGCATTTGGATATGTGAGCTGGTTCTCGGGAGTGAGCAGGCCATTGATATGGTCGCCGTGGAAATGCGAGATGAGGACAACATCGACGGCGTTGCGGTCGATCCCGGCGGCCCTCAGATTGCGTCGAAACTGTCCGGTGGCGCCCTTGCTGTTGCTGAATGTGGCCTCGCCGGTTCCGGTGTCGATGACTACGAGCTTCGAGCCGGTATTGACCACTATTGGATTGTACGGCGTCGTCATGAGATCGGGCGGAAAATGCGCTGCGGCCAAGGCTTCGTTGAGCGCGAGTCTTGTTGGTCACGTGCGTATCGGCAAACTTAAATGTGCTTGAGCCGTCGGTGACGACGGTCAGCTCGATGCTACCGACCTTGTAGCGATACCAGCCCGGTGCTTGGGTGGCGGCGGCGGGTGCGCCTGCCTGGGCCTGTCCGCGCATGCCAAGAGATGGAGCTATTGCCGCGGCGCTGACCGCGAGAGTGCCGGTCAGCAGGTGGCGTCTGTTGGGCGCAGTCATGGTTCTCCCCAGTTTTGAGAATGCGTGCGCGGCACGCGGGCACCCTGTGCTCGTCATCCGTGCAAGGCCAGCATAAGCCGGGTGCAAGTCCCTAAGAACAGGGCTCGCCGCCCCCCTCCATATCAAGTTACCCGGGGGTCCTCCCCCCTCCCCAGCAACTCTTGCGGCGGAACCGACTGGAGGGCTTCGACGCTATTCCGCGCTCTCGCGCAACGCGATAAGGAGAGCCGCATGGAAAGCGACCTCTCTGCAGAAATGATTTCTGGCGCGGCACCTGCAACGCTGGCCCGTCCAGCCTCACGACCAGCCCTTCTGCTTGCGACCTTTACAGTCGCCATTTTCGTCAGCGCCGCACTGCTTTTCCTGGTGCAGCCGATGTTCACAAAAATGATCCTGCCTCGGTTCGGCGGCGCGCCTGCTGTGTGGTCAGTGGCTATCGTTTTCTTTCAGGCGGCGCTTCTCGCGGGCTACGCCTATGCCCACCTGCTCACGCGTTATGCTTCCGGCCGGCAGTCGATCGTCATTCATGTGGCGGTCATGTTGATCGCCTGCGTGGCCCTGCCGCTCGCGATCGCCCCCGGTTGGGGGCGGCCGCCCCCGGTCGGCGAAACACTGTGGCTGCTCGGCTTGTTCGCCGTTTCGATCGGGCTGCCGTTCTTTGCGCTGGCAGCGAATAGCCCGCTTCTGCAGGCCTGGTTCGCGCGCACCGATCACCCAGCCGCGCACGACCCATACTTTCTTTATGCGGCAAGCAACGTGGGAAGCTTTCTTGCGCTCGTATCCTATCCACTTGCCGTCGAGCCGTTCGTGCGACTGGGCGACCAGTCACGATATTGGTCTTTCGGCTTTTATGGACTGATCCTGCTGATCGCCGCCTGCAGCTCGCTGCTCTGGCGATCGCCCGAACGGGGCGTGCTGGAAAACGATGCAGTGCTCAGTGGCAGTGAGCCGACCTGGGGCGACGTCGGCCGCTGGATCCTGCTCGCCGCAGTGCCGTCCGGGCTTCTTGTTGCGGTCACCGCCCACATTTCCACCGACGTCGCGGCCGTGCCGCTCCTCTGGGTCCTACCGCTCGCGCTTTACCTCCTCACATTTGTCATCGTTTTCCAGCGTCGGCCGATCATTCCACATTGGCTGGTGATTGAAATTCAGCCGCTGTTCGTCATCGCCCTGGTAGCGGTGATCATCTTCGACCCAATCAAGACCATCGTCGGCCTGGTCGCCGTCCATGTGGCCGTATTCTTCGTCTGCGTGTTGATGTGTCACGGTGAGCTTGCGAAGAGGCGCCCGCCGGCGCGACATCTGACCGCCTTTTACATGTGGATGTCGGCGGGCGGGATGATCGGCGGCATTGCCGCCGGCCTGATCGCACCGCACGTATTCAACTGGGTGGCGGAATACCCGTTGCTGCTTGCGCTCGCGGTTTTGTGTCGCCCCGGGCCGATCTTGCCGCAACAACCGCTCTGGCGGTATGGCGTGATCGGTGGAGTTGTCGTCGCCGCAGCGCTCCTCGTCGTCCTCTCGCTTCAGCCCGTCACGCTCGAGGAGACCGCGTTCAATTGGACTGTTGGCGCGGTGCTTGCTGTGTGCGTACTCGTCTCGCGGATGCCGCTCGCGTTCGCCGCCGCCGTCGGATTCATCCTGCTCGCAAACCACAGCATCGTCGAGCAGGCAGGGGCAATGTTCGTGCGCAGCTTCTTCGGCGTGGTCAAGGTGTCGGAGACGAGCGACGGTCAGTACCGGCTTTTGCAACATGGCACTACGTTGCATGGCGGCGAACGCATTCGCGACACCGCGGGAGAGCCGATCACCGAACGGCCGGAAATGCTGCTCTACTATTGGGAGGGATCGGGCATTGCGCAGACCTTCAATGCAGTGCGCGCCCGCATCGGGGGGCCTGTCCGGTATGCGGTCATTGGGCTGGGAACAGGGACGCTCGCCTGTCAAGCCGAGCCCCAGGACACGGTGCATTACTACGAGATCGATCCAGCCATCATTCGCATCGCACGTGATCCAAACCTGTTCAGCTTTATTTCGGAGTGCCGGCCGGACGTGCCGATCATTCTCGGGGACGCGCGCCTTACCCTCGCCGAGGCCCCCGACGGCGCGTACGACCTCATCGTTGTCGACGCGTTTTCGTCAGACGCTATTCCAATCCACCTGCTCACCCGTGAGGCCATGGCGGTCTACCTCAAGAAGCTCAGCCCGCACGGGATGGTGGTGATCCACGTCTCCAATCGACACCTCGAGCTCGCTTCGGTGGTGGGCGGCATCGCCGGCGCCAACGGGGCGATCGCCCGGGTGAGCGATGGGAGCAACATCGACGAGAGCGCCAATCCCTACAAGTTCTCGGGTACCGTGGTGGCCGTGGCGCTCAGCGAGGAGGACTTTGGACCCCTGGCGCAATCGGCAGATTGGGAGGTCCAGGAGCCTGATCCCAACCAGTGGGTGTGGACCGACGACTACTCCAATATTGTCGGCTCAGTGCTGCGACAGATGCGCAACTAACAGAGGCTCCCCTAACCGAAGAGCCAGCTGAAAGCCTTGGTCACCACGTCACCCATGGTGAGCAGCACGCCAGCCCAGACGAAGGCGGAGCTGAAATTCGCGATCTGGAACTTCCAATAGGGCATGTGAAAGATGCCTGCGACGAGCGGGACCGAAGCACGCAAAGGTCCGAAGAAGCGGCCGATAAAAATGGCCAGCACACCCCAATGCTTCACGAAAGCCTCGCCCCTGGGCAACAGACCGGGGTGGCGTGAGAGGGGCCAGACCTGAGCGACAGGCGCTCCCAGCTTGACGCCAATCCAGTATGAGAGCCAATCGCCCAAGGCAGCTCCGACGGCGCCGGCCACCCATACCGGTACAAAACTGAGCTTGCCCTGGGCGATCAGTACGCCGATGCCGACCAGCGCTGCCCAGGCGGGGATCAGCAGCGAGATGAATGCGAGCGACTCGCCGAAGGCGAGCGCGAACACGACCGGCGCCGCCCAGACCTCTTGCGCCCGGACAAACTCTACAAGCTGGTGGGCGAAGGTTTCGAGCTGCTCGAGCATGCGGGCGGCGTGAGATGTCCCCAGTGTTTAACTTGCCTAGGCAAGCAACACCATACCGCTTGCACGATTCGCCGAAGAGATGGAAACGGGCTCCCCTGCCCCGAGTGGCAGGTTGCCCCCCAGGGCACGGGCCAGCGGCTCGGTGGTTCAGGCGAGGAGTGAGTCGTCCTCTCTGGCCAGCACGAGAGTGGGGCCACCTTTGGCCGCTTGCATGCGTCGAGCAACGACCTCCGCCGCCTCACGTTGCCCGGGCGCGCCGAGCTCAAGCGCCGCATCGAGAATCGCTGCTGCGCGGCGGTAGACCGTCTCGGACTGCTGCTCCCCGTCGAGCAGCGCGATCTCGCGCATCGCCGAGAAAGTGCAGAACACGGCCTCGGCAGCAAGCGCGCCATGCCAATGCGCAATCGCATCCGCCACATGCTCGCAGGCCGACAACAGGTGCTGATCCACGCGCCGACCAGCACTGTGCAACCCATGCACGATGTCGATGAACAAGACGGGGCTGCGCATTAGGCGAGCACGTTGCGCGAGGTCCGCACAGCCGGCACGTGCGAGCGCCGGCGCGATGATCTCCACGATGGTGCGCAGCATCATCAGCTCCGCGCGATCGAGCTCGACCTGGGCTGTGTCGGCTGTACCCGCCAGCCGCGTCACGAACGGCTTGAGCAGCTGCTGGCGCAATGCGTCGTCGAGCGTGTCGTTGAGACACAATGCAAGCGTGGCGAGGGGACGCGAGAAGGATGGCGGCATGTCCTTGACGCAGTACACCGGCCGATAAGGGTATCCAGCCGCAACAATAGCCGCCTCGTTGACGCAGGTGCCCCCTTCCGGACCCGGGAATTCATGGCTTCCCCGCAAAAGCTTCCATTCCAGCATACGCTGGAAGTCAGCACTGATCTCGGCGCCGGACGAAATGGCGTGCAGCAAGCGATTCAGGTCGAACATGGAGTGGCTCCTTTCAACTTGCATAACGCTTGCCAGCAGGATTTGGCGAATGTCTGGCGTAGCGGTGGCGTTTCCCTCACGCCGGATTGAACGGATGGTACTTCGCAACCACATAGGAACGGTCCAGCCTCATTTCACCTGTGACGTGATGACCACGATCTCGGCTGTGGCATAGTCGCACCTGACTGATTCGTTCGCTCCGCAACACTGATTCATTCGCTCCGCAACAAACCACTTGAGTCATGCCAAAGACTGTGAAGGCAGCCAGCAGGTCTGCGACAAAAAAATCGAGCAGCATCGGCGACCTTTTCACCGAGGGCGCTGAACCTCCGGCGCGTCGGCTGGCTGGCACAGCCAGACCTCCATCGAAGCGCAGCGGCAGCGCGGAATCCGGCTATACCGCGCGCCATATTGAGGTGTTGGAAGGCCTTGAGCCGGTGCGGCGCCGGCCCGGAATGTATGTCGGCGGCACCGACGAGAAGGCGTTGCATCACCTGTTTGCGGAGGTGATCGACAATGCCATGGACGAGGCCCTGGAAGGCCACGCCACCTTCATCGAAGTGAAGCTCGAGGCAGACGGCTTCGTCAGCGTCACCGATAATGGCCGCGGCATCCCGGTGGATGCCCACCCGAAGTTCAAGAACAAATCGGCTCTCGAAGTCATCATGTGCACCTTGCACGCCGGGGGCAAATTCGATTCTGAGGTGTACGGCACGTCGGGAGGTCTGCACGGGGTCGGCGTGTCGGTCGCCAATGCGCTCTCGGAGCGCATGGAAGTCGAGGTGGCGCGCGAGCAGACCCTCTATCGCATGGTGTTCGAGCGCGGCAAGCCCAAGAGCAAGCTCGAGAAGCTCGGTCGCGTTCCCAACCGACGCGGCACGAAAGTGCGCTTCCACCCGGACCCCGATATTTTCGGACCTAAGGCGCAGTTCAAGCCGGAACGCGTCTTCAAGATGACTCGCTCGAAGGCCTATCTGTTCGGCGGGGTCGAGATTCGCTGGTCCTGCGCCCCCGAGCTTCTGCGCGGCATCGAGGATGTGCCGCCGGAGGCCACTTTTCATTTCGCCGACGGGCTGAAGGAATACCTCTCGTCGGCGATCAAAAGTGCCGAGTTGGTGCATCCCGACATCTTTCACGGGACCGCCGGCAAGATTGGCGTGCATGGCGGTGCGCAATGGGCGGTCGCCTGGACCGGCGATACGGACGGCTTTCTTTCCTCGTACTGCAACACCATTCCAACGCCGGATGGTGGCACGCACGAGACAGGTTTGCGCAGCGCCCTCCTCAAGGGGATCAAGGACCATGCGGAGCGCATCGGTCAAGGCAAGCGCGCGGCCTCAGTGAGCGGCGACGACGTAATGTCCGGTGCGGCGTGCATGGTATCGGTGTTCATCCGCGAGCCGGAGTTTCAGGGCCAAACCAAAGATCGGCTGGCAACTGCGGAAGCGACGCGCATTGTCGAAAGTGCGATGCGCGATCCATTCGATCATTGGCTCGCCGGCCATCCGGCGGCGGCGAACCGGCTGCTCGATTTCGTGATCGACCGGGCCGACGAGCGCATCCGCCGGCGCATGGAGAAGGAGAACGCGCGCAAGGCAGGCGGCCGCAAGCTGCGCCTGCCCGGGAAGCTTGCAGACTGCACCAACACCGCCGGACAGGGCGCTGAGCTGTTTATTGTCGAGGGTGACTCGGCCGGCGGCTCGGCTAAACAGGCGCGCGACCGGGCCTCGCAGGCGGTGCTCGCACTGCGCGGCAAGATCCTCAACGTCGTCGCGGCCGGGAAGGACAAGCTCGCCCAGAACCAGCAATTGTCGGATCTCGTGCAGGCGCTCGGGTGTGGCACTGGCGGCCACTATCGCGCGGAGGACCTGCGCTATGACAAAGTGATTGTCATGACTGATGCCGACGTCGATGGCGCGCATATCGCATCACTGTTGATCACCTTCTTCTATCGGCAGATGCCCCAGCTGATCGACCAGGGCCACCTCTATCTCGCAGTCCCCCCTCTCTATCGTCTCAGCCATGGCGGCAAGGTCCTTTACGCGCGCGACGACAAGCATCGCGACGAGCTTCTGAAGAAGGAGTTTCACGCCAACGCAAAGCCCGAGATCGGGCGATTCAAGGGGCTCGGCGAGATGATGGCAAGTCAGCTCAAGGAGACGACCATGGACCCGCGCAAGCGAACGCTTCTGCGGGTCATCGTGGTCGAAGGGGAGAGGAAGAACACCGACAGCTCGGTGGAGCGGCTTATGGGCAACAAGCCCGAGGCCCGATTCGAGTTCATCCAGGAGCGCGCCGAGTTCGTGGAAGAAGAAGCGCTCGACGTTTAGCGCGACCTTATCCAGTCCATCTCAGTTCCTGCCGAGCGTCCGCTCCAGCGGAAACCCAATACCAGAAGTGGTGATAAGCTTGGCCGTTCCTGGAAACTGCTGGGCTCGGTTGGCTGAGACGCCTGCTCCTCAGCAATGCCGATTGAATTTGCGCTTGAGACCAGCTGCAATGCTTGCTGGCGAGGACAACCAGGGTGCCCGGACAGCCGGGACGAGCCCGCCGCGGAAGGAACGTCCATGAACCGTCTGCTCGCGATTGCCGCACTCGGGTTTGTTGCGACCGCAGCCGCTCCGCTCGCGTCGGCAGTGGCACAGGTCACAACCGCCGTCAGCGGCCAGGTCTCATCAGCCGAGGAAGGCCCGATGGAAGGCGTGCTGGTCAGCGCCAAGAAAGCGGGAGGCAACGTCACCGTGACGGTGGTAAGCGGCAAGGACGGCCATTTCAGCTTTCCGGCGAGCAAGCTTGAGCCCGGGAGCTATGCCATCACCATCCGTGCAATTGGGTATGATCTTGCTGCCAAGCCGGCGCTCGAGGTTTTCGCCGACAGAGCCGCAAGCCTCGACCTCACGCTCCGCAAGACGCGCAAGCTCGCAGGCCAGCTGAGCAATGCCGAATGGATCATGAGTGCGCCAGGGACGCCGCAGCAGAAGGACGTCTTCTACAATTGCGTGAGCTGCCACACCGTCGAGCGCATCTTTCGTTCGCAATACGATGCCGACGGCTTCGTTGATCTGCTCAAGCGAATGGGCGGCTATGCCAATCAGTCTACTCCTCTGCACCCGCAGCGACGCTTGGCCGAGCGCCTGCTCGAGGAGCGGGGCGATCAGCGCGAGCGCGCCATGCGGGAGCGGGCGAGCTATCTGGCAACCGTCAATCTCAATGAAGGGGACACGTGGGACTTCTCGTTCAAGACCCTCCCCCGGCCAAGCGGCCGCGCCACGCGCGTGATTATGACCGAGTGGGATCTGCCGCGCGCCACCATCGAGCCGCACGACGTCATCGTCGATAAAGCGGGTTCCGCCTGGTACTCCAATTTCGGCGAGCAGACCTTCGGCAAGCTTGATCCGAAGACGGGCAAGCACATCGAATGGCCCGTGGCCGAGCTGAAGAAGGGCTGGCCGACCGGCATGCTCGGGCTGCGCGCGGACCGTGACGGCAATATCTGGCTCGGCATGATGTACCAGGGCGCCATGGCGAAGTTCGACCCGAAAACTGAGACTTTCACGTATTTCAGCCTGCCCCCCGAGATGAACAAGGACATGGCACAGGTGAACATGGTGCGCGCCGAGTCGTCGCATGTCGACGGAAAGGTCTGGTCGCAGAACAATGGGTTTGCCGCCGTGCACCGGCTCGATCCTGCCAGCGGCAAGATCGAGACATTCATGCCGTTCAAGGATGCGAAGTCGGGACAGAACCACAACATCTACGATGTCATCCCGGATTCACAGAACAACCTTTACTTCACCGACTTCGCCCAGGAGCATGTTGGGCGTATCGATGCCAAGACCGGAGAGGTCAAGCTGTTCGAGCTGCCGACCAAGGCATCGGCGCCACGCCGCGGCATGATGGATGCACAAGACCGGCTCTGGTTCGGTGAATACCGCGGCAACAAGATTGCAATGTTCGACACGAAGACTGCGAGCTTTCAGGAGTGGGCCATGCCGACCCCCTGGTCGGCGCCCTATGACGTACAATTCGACAAGAATGGCGAGGCCTGGACCGGTTCAATGATGACCAACCGGGTCTCCAGGCTCGATCCCAAGAGCGGCGAGGTGACCGAGTATCTGTTGCCGCGCCCGACCAATATCCGCCGGGTCTTCGTGGACAACTCGACGACCCCGGTCACCTTCTGGGTGGGCTCGAATCACGGCGCCTCGATTATTAGGCTTGAGCCGCTCGACTGAGACGCTGCGCCCTACCCCGTTCGCTGGGTCTCGACACCGCGCAGCAACAGGGCCGCTCGGGCGATTCGCACCTTGTAAGGGAGCAAACGTGCGAAGCACCGTGCGCACCACCTGCCGCGCCGGTTCTCGCGGCGGGTTACGGCGGGCCAAGCGGCGCACCTAAGCCGCCCTAACGCCTTGCGTCCTGAGCCTTGCACACCGCGCAAGCGCGTGACTAATCCTCGAATTTGAGACCGGCGGCTTTCACCACCTCGGAAAACCGCTTGATGTCGCGCTCGATGCGCTCGCGAAAGTCGGCGCTCGGTCCGCCGCCGGGATTGACGGCCATCTTCTTGAGCCCATCGCGCACCTTCTCGTCGGCAAGCGCATGCCGGGCAGCATCCTCGAGCTTGCGCGCAATTGCGGGGGCAACCGACGCCGACACGAAGACTCCGCTCCATAGACCGATATCGACCTCCGGGTAACCTGCTTCCGCCATGCTCGGCACGTCGGGAAACTCCGACGACCGCTCTGCTCCGGTCACCGCGAGGGCGCGGACCTTCCCGCCCTGGGCGAGCGGCACCGTCGGCGGACCGTCCGCAATGGCAAACAGGCTGTTGCCGCCGGCGATGCTGAGCATCATCTCGTTGCTGCTCTTGTAGGGCACGGCTACGGCCGGCATTCCCGTTTTCAGCTTGAACAGCTCGGATGTGATCGTGAAGGCCGGTGAGGACGTGGCGTAGTTCGACTTGTCCGGATTGGCTTTTCCAAAGGCAACGAGATCCTTGACGGTACGAATGGTGTTGTTCACCGGGCCAGCAAGAATGAGCGGAAACGACGCAATCATGGTGAGAGGGATGAAGTCGCGCGTTGGATGATAGGTGAGCTTCGGGTAAATGGCCGCCGCAATGGCCATCTGCCCGGTCGCCGCAACGGTTACGGTGTAGCCGTCCGCGGGCTGGCTCTTGACGTAATCCATGGCCAGCCGCCCACCGGCGCCGGCCTTGTTCTCAATCACCAAGCTCTGGCCAAGATATTCGCCCATTTTCGCACCGACCAAACGAGCAAACAGGTCGTTGCCTCCGCCGGCTGCAAACCCGACCACCATGCGGATGGGCTTGTTGGGATAGTCCGACTGCGCCTGCGCCGGTCCCACGGTCAGCATGACAAGTGCGGCGCACGCCGCAACCCGCCCTCTCGCCTGCCACAAGCTCATGAGCATTCCTCCTTGGCGAATTGTGCTACCAGCGTGTTTCGCAAACGCGGAACCCCGTCAAGGGTCCATCCTGTCGCGAGCCCGGCATCGATGATCTCCTCCATTGAGCGGACGCACGGTTCGATTGCACGAGATGACCTGTTCGGGCATCCGCGCGGTTTGACGTTCCTCTTTGCAACCGAGCTGTGGGAGCGCTTCTCGTATTATGGGATGCGGGCGTTACTCGTCCTCTACATGGTGAAGCATCTGCTGCACGCGGGCAATGAACAGAACGTGGTCGGCCTCAGCGCGCTCAGGCACCTGCTCGAATCCGTGTTCGGCTCGCTCGGCGTCCAGCCGCTCGCTTCGCAGATCTACGGCCTTTACACCGGCCTTGTTTATCTCACGCCGCTGTTCGGCGGGTTGCTCGCCGACCGCGTGCTCGGGCAGCATCGCACCATTCTGCTTGGCGCATCCTTGATGGCGGTTGGCCATTTCATGATGGCGTTCGAGCCGTTGTTCCTCATCGCGCTCACCCTCCTCATTCTCGGCAACGGCGCGTTCAAACCCAATATGTCGGCTCAGGTAGGCGGGCTCTACGCGCCCGACGACCGCAGGCGAGACCGCGCCTATTCAATCTTTTACGTCGGCATCAATCTCGGGGCATTTCTTGCCCCACTCGTCTGCGGAACGCTGGGCGAGGAGGTTGGCTGGCATTACGGCTTCGCCGCTGCCGGTGTGGGCATGACAATTGCGTTGGCGATCTATAGCTATGCCATGCGATCGCTGCCGCCCGATCAGCTGCACCGCACCCCAACCACCCCCACGCACCGCAAACAGAGGGTGCAAAGGGACTTGCGAGCAGTACTTGCACTGGTCGCACTCTTTCTCCCAACGAGCCTGTTCTGGGCGACTTACGAGCAGCAGGGCAACACCATGATGCTGTGGGCGGATGATTACACCGACCGGCATCTCAATCTGTTGATCTGGAAGGGCGAGATCCCCACCACCTGGTTCCAGGCGTTCAATCCGCTGCTCATCTTCGCCTTCACGCCGTTCATTGTAGCGGCATGGGCATGGCAGGCGAAACGCGGCGGTGAGCCTTCCACGGTGGTGAAGATGTCGCTTGGCTGCTTCATCGCCTCCCTTGCGTATCTCATCATGCTCGGGGCGGCCTGGCAGGCGGGTGGCGGACCGAATGCGAGTTGGCTGTGGCTGCTCTTGTATTTCATTGTGATCACGGTGGCCGAGCTGTACTTGTCCCCGATCGGCTTGTCCCTGGTCTCCAGAATCGCACCGGTTGGAATGATCTCGATGCTGATGGGCGTGTGGCTGGCCACGAGCTTCGTCGGAAACATTCTTGCGGGCTGGCTCGGCAGCTTCTGGAGCAGCATGGACAAGGCCATGTTCTTTTTGATGATGGCAGGACTGTCGATGGTCGCCGGCGCCATCATTCTCGCCTTCGATCGGCCGCTTGCCGGAATCATCAAGGATTAGGCTGCAAGCCGATGACCTCGCCCGCCCATTCCGGACGCCGCGGGTTCGATCACATCGAGACCTGGGTGTTCGACCTCGACAACACACTCTATCCGCATCACTTAAATCTCTGGCAGCAGGTCGATCAGCGCATCCGCGATTATATCGCGGGTTTCCTCAAGATCGGCCATGAGGACGCTTTTCGTTTGCAGAAGGACTATTACAAGCGATACGGCACAACCATGCGCGGCATGATGACCGAGCACGGCATGAACCCTGATGACTTTCTCGACTTCGTACACCAGATCGACCACTCGCCGCTCGAGCCAAACGCCGCATTGGGGGACGCGATCGAGAAGCTGCCCGGCCGCAAGCTCATTCTCACCAACGGTACCCGGCGTCATGCCGACGCTGTGCTCGCACGCCTTGAGCTGGGGCGTCACTTCGAGGATGTGTTCGACATTGTTGCCGCCGAGCTCGAGCCCAAGCCTTCAGCGCAGACCTACACGCGCTTCCTCGATGTGCATGGCGTCAATCCTGCCACGGCAGCGATGTTCGAGGACCTGGCTCGCAACCTCGCAGTTCCGCACGAGCGCGGCATGACCACTGTGCTGGTGGTCCCGGAGCACACGCGCGAGGTGTTTCGCGAGGGCTGGGAGCTCGAGGGGCGAGATGCCCCGCATGTGGATCATGTCACCGATGATCTGGTGGGTTTTCTCGCACGGCTCGGCCGCCAAGCTTGAAGCTCACGTCGCGCCCGCGAGCTGCCGCACCAGCGCGACGACGCCGACCAGAAGAACTGCTGCAGCTACGCCCCGGACCACTGACGGCTCTACCGCGCTCCGCGCAGCAAGAACCCGGGCAAGCGCCATTATCGCGAGGGCGACAGCGGATTGGATGAAGGTGAGCCCCATGAGATAAGCCGAAATCGGGGCGGGCTGCGCACCCGCAATCGATTCCCCGAGTGCATAGCCGTGCAACAGTCCGGCGCAGGCAAACAACGCGATGGCAACGTCGACCCTGATCGGCCGCATGGCCAGCAGCACCGCTCCGAGCACGAGGACAGAGATCGCAACGAACACTTCGGCACCTGCGACAGTGGCCTCGCCGACGTGGCCGGCTGCGCCGAGCATCATCGCGATGACGTAGCAGACCACGAGCATGCTGCCGCGCCGCTCGCGCGCAGCAATGCAGCCAATGGCAATGATTGCGGCAAGATGATCTAGCTCGATGAGCGGATGGCCCAGCCCGGACAACAGGCCATCGCTGAACGTGACCGGCGTGGCGCCACCCATGACATGGTGGGCGAGCGCCGGTGTGGCGGCGACGCCTAGAAGAACGGTCAGCATGACAATGTGCATCATGCACTCCTCAAACCCCAGCGTAGCCCGTAGGAACCGAGCGACTCTCAACCCACAGCAACGTAGCCCGCATGAAGCGCAGCGGAATGCGGGACGCCTTATCAAAACGCCAGCCCCGGATTTCGCTGCGCTCATCCGGGCTACGACTCTGAGAGCCACAGATGCGCAGAATAGCCGCAGCCGAGACAGAACCAAGAGCAAATCCGGGATGGCCCTTTGCCGGCCCCCTTGCAGTTGACTTCCGCCGGTCTATTCCCGACAAACCCGCCATTGGCTCAAGATTTCGCCTGAAGATTTCGCCCGAGTTGTCCTATGCCGCATGCCGAGCTGGCCAAGATCATCGATGAGGCGTTCGAGGGACGC
Source organism: Xanthobacteraceae bacterium (assembly GCA_045811525.1). Taxonomy (GTDB): domain Bacteria; phylum Pseudomonadota; class Alphaproteobacteria; order Rhizobiales; family Xanthobacteraceae; genus VAZQ01. The sequence continues at coordinate 15,983 of JBJMTV010000008.1, forward strand.
GATGGGGTCGGGCCGGGCACCAGCGGCCCAATACGCGACGCGGTGAAGACAGCGCTCGAGCTGATGGACCGCGGCGAAGCACGCGTGGCGGAGCGTGGCGCCAACCGTGATTGGCACGTCAATCAATGGCTGAAGAAGGCCGTGCTGCTGTCTTTTCGGCTGAACGACATGAGCGTGATCGGCGGCGGACCGGGAGCGGCGGTCTGGTGGGATAAGATTCCCTCCAAGCTCGACGGCTGGAGCGAGCCCCGCTTTCGCGAGGCCGGCTTTCGCGCGGTCCCGAGCTGTATCGTGAGGCACTCTGCCTATATTGCGCCCGGGGTGGTGCTGATGCCGAGCTTCGTCAACCTCGGCGCCTATGTTGATTCCGGCACCATGATCGACACCTGGGCTACGGTCGGCTCCTGCGCGCAGATTGGGAAGAACTGCCACATCTCGGGTGGCGCAGGCATTGGTGGCGTGCTCGAGCCGATTCAGGCCGGCCCGGTGATAATTGAGGACAATTGCTTCATCGGTGCGCGCTCCGAGGTCGCCGAAGGGGTGGTCGTGCGGGAAGGGTCTGTCCTCTCGATGGGCGTCTTTCTTGGCGCTTCGACGCAAATCATTGAGCGTGAGAGCGGAGAAACCTTCCGCGGCGAGGTCCCGCCCTACTCCGTTGTCGTGCCAGGCTCGCTGCCCGGCAAGATGAGAGGGAATGGCGGCGCAAGCCCGAACCTCTATTGCGCGGTGATCGTCAAGCGCGTCGACGAGAGGACACGCGCAAAGACATCAATCAACGAATTGCTGCGGGATTGACCGTGGCGGTTGCCGACCCGGTGGCGCTTGCCCGTGATCTGTTGCGCTGTCCATCAGTCACGCCCGCCGAGGGCGGCGCGCTCGCATTGATCGAGGCCCTGCTCAAGCCCGCAGGCTTCCTGGTGCATCGCGTAACATTTGCGGAGCCCGGGACAGCGCCCGTCGAGAATCTTTACGCGCGCATCGGCAACAGCACCCCGCATCTGATGTTTGCCGGCCACACCGATGTGGTGCCGCCGGGCGACGCGAGCAGATGGAGCCACGCACCTTTTGCCGGCGATCTAACGGAGGAATTTCTGTACGGGCGAGGCGCGGTCGACATGAAGGGCGCCATCGCATGTGCGCTTGCTGCGACCCTCGACCACGTTGCAGCACACGCGGAGAAGCCCGCCGGCTCGATTTCGTTTCTCGTCACCGGTGACGAGGAAAGTGTCGCCATCAACGGCACGGTAAAGCTGCTGCGCTGGGCTGCGGAGCGCGGCGAGACGTTCGACCATTGCATCCTGGGCGAGCCCAGCAATGTCGGCCGCATCGGCGATACCATCAAGATCGGCCGGCGCGGCTCTCTCAATGGCACGCTGATCATCACCGGCAAGCAGGGCCACGTTGCCTATCCCGAGCGGGCCGATAATCCGGTGCGCGGGCTGGTCACTGTGATGAGCGCTTTGATGCGCACACCGCTTGATCATGGCAGCACCCAGTTTTCTGCCTCCAACCTGGAGTTCACATCCATCGACATTGGCAATCCCGTGGTCAATCTCATTCCCGGCGAGGCGCGCGCGCGGTTCAATATTCGCTTCAACGATTGTCACAGCCAAGTGTCGCTGCGCACCCTGATCGAACGCCGCGCCGCAGAAGCGGCAGGTGAACGTGTGCGCTGGAAAATCGAGTGGGAGCCGTCGAACGCGGACTGTTTTGTCACGAAGCCCGGGCCGTTTGTCGAGCTGGTGACGACCGCCATCAAGGACGTGACAGGGACCGCGCCTGCGCTTTCAACCACTGGCGGCACTTCGGATGCGCGATTCATCAAGGATTATTGCCCGGTGCTCGAATTTGGCCTGCTCGGGCAGACCATGCACCAGGTGGATGAGCGCACGGCACTCGCCGATCTCACGATCCTGACGCGAGTCTACCGCGAAATCATCGCACGTTACTTCGCTTCGGCGTAATCAACACGGGTAAGATAAAGCCCGTCCGCGGGCGCAACCGGGGCGCAGGCCGTGCGGTCGCGTGCGGCGAGGGCTGCCGAAACGTCGTCCGCCGTCCACTTGCCCTCGCCGACGAGAGCCAGTGCGCCAACCATCGAGCGCACTTGAGTGTGCAGGAACGAGCGCGCCCTGGCCATCACGCGTATATCGTCCTTGACGCGCTGCACGTCCAGTTGGTCGAGCGTCTTCACCGGTGACTTGGCCTGACACTCGGCATGGCGGAACGTTGTGAAATCATGGTTCCCGACGAGACGCTGCGCGGCAGCATGCATGGCCGCGCTGTTGAGCGGCTTGCCGATGCGCCAGGCGCGGCCGCGCTCGAAGGTGAGATCAGCGCGCCGGTTGATGATGCGATAGAGGTAGTGTCGCTTTAGCGCCGAGTGACGCGCGTCGAAGATCTCCGGCACGCGTTCGGCGGCGATCACCGCGACGGGATGCGGCCGCAAGTGCGCATTGAGGGCGTCGCGCACGCGCTCGGCGTCCCATGGCCTGGCGAGATCGACATGCGCGACCTGGCCGAGGGCATGCACTCCGGCATCGGTACGCCCGGCGCCCTGCACGGCGGCTTTCTCACCGCTAAACGCGAGGACAGCGGCCATCAGCGCTCCTTGGACTGAAGGTCCATTATCTTGGACCTGCCAGCCAACGAATGGACGTCCGTCGTATTCAATCGTGAGCTTGTAGCGCGGCATGCCGCGGCTTAGCCGAAGCGTATTCCAGGGGCAATCGTCGCCCCGCGCAGGAACTCTTCGGCTGCCATCACGTGCCGTCCGGCACGCTGGAGCTGCACGATGCGCACCGCCCCCGTCGCACAGGCAATCGTAAGCTGATGGTCGAGAACGGTCCCAGGCGCGCCGGAGCCGCCAGCACGCGTGGTCCGTATGACCTTGATACGCCCACCCGCACTGCCTCCCGGCAACTCGCACCATGCTCCCGGGTGCGGAGAAAGCCCGCGCACATGATTGTGCACCTCGTCGGCCGGACGCGACCAGTCAATCCGCGTCTCCTCCTTGGAGATCTTGTGGGCATAGGTCACACCCTCATGACCTTGCGAGGTGAGGGCGATCGAGCCCCGCTGGAGTGCAGAAAGCGCTTGCACCATCAGGTCGGCACCCCGCCGGGCGAGGAGGTCATGCAGATCGCCGGCGGTTGCGTCGTCGCCGATCGCAACGCGCTCTGCCAGTCCTATCGGGCCGGTGTCGAGCCCCTCCTCCATCTTCATGACCATCACGCCCGTCTCGCGGTCACCCGCCATGATGGCGCGGTTGATCGGCGCCGCGCCACGCCAGCGCGGCAGCAGCGAGGCGTGCAGGTTGAAGCAGCCGAGCGGAAATGCCTCCAGGATCGGACGCGGCAATATGAGCCCGTAAGCTACGATGACGGCGAGCTCGGCTCTGTGGCCCCGACAAAGGCTTTCCGCCTCAGCGCTGCGCAAGCTCGATGGCGTCAGCAGCGGCAGGCCGATCCGGCGTGCTTCGCGCTCGACGGGGCTTGAGGTGAGCTGCATGCCGCGGCGGCCTGCGGGCTTGGCGACCCGGGTGTAGACGGCGGCAACGTCATGACCGGCGCGCACGATCCCGATGAGGGTCGGCACGGCGAACTCAGGCGTTCCCATGAAGACGAGCCGTAGCGGCATCCCCGATGAAGCTCCGGCTTTGCCAGATCAAGCGGGCTCGGTCGTGCGCTTGGCCGCCTTCGCGAACTTCTTGATCACACGGTCGCGCTTGAGCTTGGAGATGTGGTCGATGAACAGCACGCCGTCGAGGTGGTCAATTTCGTGCTGCAGACAGGTTGCCAGCAAGCCGGTCCCCTCGATCTCGTGCGTCCGCCCGTCGAGATCGAGATATTTCACCCGGACCTGGGCCGGACGCTCGACCTCCTCGTAGAATTCAGGGATCGAGAGGCAGCCCTCCTCGTAGGCCCCCTTCTCCTCTGCTCTCCAGATGACCTCCGGATTGATGAAAACCTGAGGCTGCTTCGGCTCCTCCTTCTTGGCGAGATCCATCGTAACGACGCGCTTCGGCACGCCGATCTGGATGGCAGCAAGTCCGATTCCCGGCGCCTCGTACATGGTCTCGAACATGTCATCGACCAGCGCGCGAAGCGCAGCATCGATGTTGACAACCGGCTCGCTGACCTGCCGCAGCCGCTTGTCAGGAAGAATGAGAATGTCACGCAGCGCCATGGCGGCGATTTAAGCGGTCGGGGGAAGACGGTCAATGCACCGCGGTGCAGGCGCGGTCCAGGTCCGGTCCAGGTCCGGAGTGCCGTCGCGCATCTCGACATTGAGCCTTTGTTCATTTTTTGTTCTTATCACGAATCGCTGTAGGGTTGCGACGAATGGCTGACAATCTGCTCATGCTTGCAGGCGTGCTGGCAGTCGCTGTCGCAACGGCGGCGAGCGCTGCTGCAGTCACGATTATGTGGTTTCGGTCGCTGCGCCGCGGCGAGGCGGCAACTGCCGACCGACAGCTTGCCGAGGTTGCCCGGCTGCAGAGCGAGACATCGGTGCGGATCGACGAAATGCGGGCGCTTTTGGTGGGGCGTCAGGCCGAGCTGCAGCGGGCCGTGAACGAGCGGCTCGATTCCGTCAGCCATCATCTTAACCAGTCGATGACGAGCTCCCGCGAGCACACGGTGGAAAACCTGCAGAAGCTCAATGAGCGGCTCGCGGTGATCGATCATGCGCAGAAGAACATCACCGAGCTTGCCTCGCAGGTGACATCGCTCCAGGCCGTGCTTGCTAACAAGCAGCAGCGCGGCGCCTTCGGCCAGGGTCGGATGGAGATCATCATTCAGGACGGACTACCGAAGGAATGTTATGCCTTCCAGCACACGCTCTCCAACCGCACGCGGCCGGATTGCGCCGTGTTCCTGCCCGACAAGCGACCACTCACGGTGGATGCCAAGTTTCCCCTGGAAGCCGTAACTGCCCTGCGTGAAGCCAAGAACGACGAGGAGCGCAAGCTCGCGGGGGCGAGAGTGCGCCAGGATGTCTCGCGCCATATTGCAGATATCGCCAGCAAGTACCTCATCCCGGGCGAGACGCAGGATCTCGCCTTGATGTTCGTGCCCTCCGAGTCGATCTATGCCGACCTGCATGACGGGTTCGAAGACGTGGTGCAAAAGGCATTTCGTGTCAAAGTGATCATCGTCTCGCCGTCACTGTTGATGCTCGCCATTCACGTGGTTCAGCAAATCCAACGCGACGCACGCATGCGTGAGGCGGCCGACAAAATCCATGCCGAGGTCGGTCACCTCGTTACCGACATCGAAAGGCTGCACGAGCGGGTCGGCAACCTGCAGCGGCACTTCAGTCAGGCCAACGTCGATCTGCGCGAGATCCAGATCTCGGCCGACAAGGTCCAGAAGCGCGGAAACCGCATCCAGGAAGTCGATTTCGCTGGCGAGGAGCCCGCGGATGCGGTGGTCATCCCCGCACCGCTGCGCCGCGTACACGGCCGCGAATAGGCGACACCGGCGCTCGTAGCGCCAGGTTGCGCAAAGGTGCGAAGCACCGTGCGCACCATGAGCACGCAAGACGTCGATGGTGCGCACGCCGAAGGTGGCTTTGCGCACCCTGTACCCGTCAGCATGAGCATGGTTTGGGTTATCGGAGGAGTAGCCCCGCCCGAGCGAAGCGAAGCGGGGGAGCGGCCGCGAAGAACTGTTTCTCTGTATGCGGCCGGCGCTTCGGCCGACCGGAGCGGACCCTCTGGAACTCAGGATGCTTGACTGACCTGTATTCGCAACGTACGCCGCGATTATCAATGCGTGACAGGGCGCATGAGCCGGGTGACATTCGCGCCCGCGCGCATGGTGTTGTGCGAGAGTAAAGGCGACAGGCCATGAGGTACGGCTACTATTTCACAATCCTGATCGTCGCCCCCCTGGCCATGATTGCTGCACCCCTGCTTTACCAGGTCATCAGCAATCCCGAGTGGCAGCTCGCCATTACATCGGGAATGGCAGCAGTGGTTCGGCCCATTCTCATTCCCCTCGTCATCCTGATTGGAACCCCATGGTTCGTTTATCTGGCCGCAACGGCGTTGCTCCTCGCTGCCGTCGTGGTTTGCATTGCATACTGGTGGCGCGTCGTGCGCCCGACGATCCGGAAAATGCGCGGCCTCGTGTTTGACGTCAGGGCGCTTCCGCGTCCTGATGTCCGCTATCCGCAGCGGCGCAGCGAGGCCATGAAGCAGCTCGGCGCGGCGTTGCGACGGTGCGAGGTCTTCCGTTCCGGCTGGGCGGACTTCCAAGGGCAATCGCTGCGAGCCGGCGGGATACCGGATGCGCCGTTTGCCCACTTTGCCGCCGGGGACCCCACCAGCGACCAGGCGGAGCATCGCGGCTTCATGCAGGCCTTGCCTGGCTACTTCACGTCGGTGGGCCTGATCCTCACCTTTCTCGGCCTCGTGGTCGCTCTCTACTTTGCCGCCAAGGGGTTCCGCTCGGGCGACATGACAGAGGCGCGCACCGCCATCCTGCAGCTCTTGAATGCGTCCGCGTTCAAATTCCTGACTTCCCTCGCGGCCCTTGGCGGCGCTCTTCTCATCAGCGTCTTCTCGCGCGTGAGCTGGTCCATCATGCGGCGCGAAACGGCCGATGCCGTGGCAATGATCGAGGCGTACATTTCGGAATGGCGCGACAGCGGAGAAAGCTCCGCTTTGGCTCGTCCGCCGATTGCCGATGTCTCTGAGAAGCTCGACGTCCTGATCGGTGCCATTCTGAGGTTGACCGAGCAGATTGGACGATTGCAGGACGGGCTTGGCGCCGCGCGTGAGCGGGAGCATGTGCAGTGAACCCGGACGCCGAAAGCATCGACTTCAAGCCGTTCTTCGACATGATTGTCGGCATTCTGTTCATTCTTCTCATTCTCATCAGTGCACAGCTTTTCTTTGCGCAGCATGCGAGTGATGAAACGTACGAGAGCCAGGAGGCGCGGCGGATCGCCCTCGAGCGCGAGCGTCAAACATTGTCGTTCTTGGAGGAAATTACCCTGCGGCTGCGGACGGCCGGATTGGAAGCAAATGTGGATCGGTTTCGCCGTGCCGTGCGGTTGCCGCTGCAGCAGGTCCTGGCCGGCTCGGCTGCGAGCGTGCCGAGTTTTTCAGACCCGGCGCTTGCAACGCTCGGACGCGTGCTGGCAAACCGCCTTCCCTGCGTGCTGGCCGCTACGCCACGCCCGGCGGACTGTAGGGAGACGGGGCTACTGCAGCTTGGGGCAGTGGACGCAGAGCTACGGCCCAACCTCGCCGCCTCCCCGCTAGCGCCGGACCGCTATGCGCAGCTCGCGATGACGCTTTTCTCGGCCGGCCTGCTGCGTGCGCAACCCGATCTGCTCGCGCTTACCAATGCGGCAGGGACTCCCGCCCTGCGCTTCTCCGGTGTGAGCGCATCCGGTCAGCCGGCCGCGGCCGGAGCAGCAGCGGCCACAGGAGAGCTCAGCCTGCTTTTCGTCTTTCAGCAGTAAGCTACGAGAGTAGCAGGAAGTGGCGCGCCAGAATTCAGTCATTTTCGCAAGTCGCATTCCATGGGGATTACCCCTGTCAGGAGTGTCGTCACACCGCAAAAATTACTGACTCGTCCCCGTGCGTCGAGCTATGTCCAAAGTAGAACCTATAATCATCATGTATTCCGCTCAGCAGCCGAGGTACCTCATAAAAATGTGTTAGATCGTGGTACACACAGATGGCCAGCTTTGGTCGGTGCCTCTCGATGGTGCCCATAGCTCCCTTCAAGGCCTCGATCTCGGCGCCTTCAATGTCCATTTTGATGAAGTTTACCTTGGGCAATCCATTCATGGTGACGAAATCATCAATTTTAGCAGACTGTACTTTCTGCGCTCCGTCTACATCTGCAACATGCACTTGAGCGCCCGGCCCGGATCCGACGATCGACATGGTCAGACCCGATTGCGACCAAACTGGATTTACTGCCAGTGAGATGCGATGCAACAGGTTAATGTTTTCGTGAAGGTTATGATGAAAGACGTGCAGGTTTTCCGGAAGAAACTCAAAAGAGTACACACGACCTCTAGGGCCGACCATATCAGCGAAATTTAAACTAGTACCGCCGAAGCACGCACCGCAGTCGATTACATAATCCCCTGGCTCCGGTGCAATGATCCTTTTCATGCCTCTGTAGTGATATTGCGCGTAGTAAAATTCGTTGAACACCCCAAATGGCTCGGTATATACGACCACATCCCGATCAAGGTTCGCGAGGTTGAAGCGTCGCAATCCTTTCTCGAGTAGGAATGGCGGCACACCCTCCGATTCCGCCATGCCGGCCAACTCTCCCAGCAGAGCCCAGAAGGCATCGTTATCGAGCGGCATGCGAACGTATTTCCAACCAAGACTGCGATAGGCGAGGACGACGAGCAGGAGTCGTTTGGAAGCGTCGTCTGCGAGGCTCTGGTACAGCAAATTCCATTTGGCCAGATTTGGTCTGACGAGCTCGATTGCCCCCTCGCGCAACTGCTTGTCGTTAAGCTCTGGTGCGGGCCGATACGGCTCAGGCGGCATATTGATACGCGCCCGCGGGTCGCAAACACCGGTTGGGGATGTCAGCAAAGCGTCGATCAGAACCTCATACGATCGCAAAAACGACAGCCCGCCGGCAGTCGTGCCGCCGGCGGCGGCAAGTGGGTCACTCTCAAAACTGTTGTACGGGCTTTTCACGTCTATCCTCTGCACCTCATCCCTGCACTGCTAACCCGATCCCCAGAGAACGGACGGCGCTGTGGGCAAACTCATATACCGTATGCGTGCTTCTCAAATGCGCCTTGATTTCGTTCCAGGCGCGCACTGTTCCACCTTCCTCGTCATCAAACTCGTGGCCATGAATATCGTGCATTCCCAGAGCGATCCGGGCGTACTTCCCAAGATTGATGAAGTCGCGCATGACGCTAGTGTAGCGATGGTCGGCATCAATGAAGACCAGATCGAAAGACCTTCCATAAAAGGCGTCGGAGGACATGGGGACGGCCTTGGTAAGATTTAGCAGACTTGCAAAAGCATCGAAGCCGATCAGATTGTCTGCAACATCGACCAAGGTTAGAGTCGCTTCAGGGTTGGCCCGCTGAAGCACCGAGGCCATGAAGTAGGCGCTCCCTCCGCGGAAGGAGCCGACCTCGACAGCCGAGCTGATCCCAAGTTTGGCCACCACTCGCAGGAAGTCCACGAATTCGTTAGGGAGTTGCAGCGCTCCGAAGCCGCTCGAGTTCATCGCGCTCAGCCAAGGCGCGAAGACGTCGGAGCTCATCACGGGTATTCCGTATTCCAAGATAGATTGCATGAGAAACGCTCTGCTGGCGAATTCCGCATCGCTGCAGCGAAGAATGCGCTCGACGACACGCAAGCCCTTCTCGATGTCTCGGGAAGCGAGCTCCGAGTTGACCCGCGGCATGAACGACCCAAGCTTCGTTGATCCAATGATCTGCTCAAAGCCGGAGCCGGCGGCGTGCAGAGCTTTCGTCGGCTTGACCGCTAAGCCTATGCCCAGGCCCCGCGGTACCCCATGCGCAAACTCGTATACCTCGTGCGATCCGCACAGCTCGAGCTTGATCTCGTCCCACGCGCGCACTGTGCCCACATCAGGCGAGTGGTCATGGATGTCATGAAATGCCAAAGCCTTTGCTGCGAATTTGCCAACATTCCGGAAATCGCGCATCGCGCCTTCATAGGTGTGATCGCCATCGATGAAAACATAATCGAAGCTCTTGCCGGCGAAGTCGTCCGAAGTGGCAGGAATGGCCTTGCGCAGGTTCAGCTTGTCGGAAAATTGTTCAAAGCCGAGCAAAGAATCCCATGGATCGACCATCACCAAGTAGAATTCCGGGCAAACTCGCTGCAACACCGCAGCGGTAAAATACGAGCAGCCGCCTCGATAAACACCGATCTCGATAGCAGACTTGATCTCTAGGCCCATCAGCTTTCGGATACAATCGACGAACTCCGTCGGAACCTGAAGCGCGCCAAATCCACTTTCATTCATATAGGGTGCCCATGGACGCCAGAATTCCGGCGTCATCAAAGGCATCCCGTATTCATGGAAGGCTTCGAGCAGAAATTCGCGGCTGCTCAACTCCGCATCGGAAGATGACAGAATCCGATCGACGACCTTGATCGCCTTTTCGATGTCGCGCTGAAGCAGTTCCGGTTTCGCACCGGGAATGAAGGCAGCGACGTTGGGATTGATCTCGTCGAGTGAGCTTGCCTTTGCGTTCATTCTGCTCGTTCCACAAGTTGCACGTGCTACCGCTCTTAGTCTTAGAACTGCACAGACGGGTGTTGCTTAGATATTCTACCGACCAGCCGTGCACCCGTCATTCTTCTCAGGCGTCAGCATCGCGGCTGATACAGGGCGCAGGATCGCGGGATTGGACGAGCTGCTATAGCCTGAACACCTCATCACGCTTCGTGCGGTCACGTGGATAGATTTCGAATTCTCGCCTGATCAGCTTCCCGACCCTGCGCATGTAGTCTTCTTTCGAGTAGAGCGAGTTATAGACCTCCATCATCGATTTGTTTGTGCGCCGATAGAGCGCTTCGTCCTCCTCGAGCTCGCGTATTCGGGCCACGATGTTGTCGATCATATCCTCGTCGCTGGAAAAGAAGTTGGGAAAGTCACGCAGGCTCTCGGACGGAAAATATTCCTCCCGATACACCGCCATGCCGATGCCGCCCTGGTAGATCGGCTGCGCCACATAGCCGTCAAAGCCCTCGCCGAAGCTCAGGGAGAACAGACAACGGGTGGCGAGATCCATGTACTTGTCGAAGGTAATGTCGCGGATCTCCAGGAGCTTGAACTCGGGCAAGCCCTTCTTCAGCGCCTTCAGCACGGGCTCGCGGTGGGGCTCCTCGTCGGGGGAATAGATGATGAGCTTTTCCTTCTCATTGCGGTCGATCGCTTCGTAGCCGCTGAGGTCCGTGTAGGCGGGAAGCAAAGGTAGGCAGATCGTATTGGTCCGCATGCGCCTGGCTGAAATAGGCATGGTGCGCCACCGACTGGGTCAGCTCATGGGTAAATCCGCGCAGATCCTCGAGCTCCTCCTTCTCCGGCATCAGCTCGTAATTCTGGTTCAGTATGTTGATGTAGAGATGCTCACGAGAGAGCAGGTACTCGCGCTGTTCCTTGCTGAGACTGGCGAGGAAGCCTGGAGCGGCGTATTCAGGAATATTCAGGTAGAGTCTCTTGACCCACTTGCAACGGGCGAGCTGCTCGAAACGGAACACATCCTCGTAGTTGCGAAAGTTGCTCTGCCGCAGATAGGTGAGCTCATAGCGATTGGGCCTGGTCATCAGCACCACGGCATAGTCGTGCTTGTGGCGCATGTTGTAGGCGGCCTTGGCAATGGAGAAAAAAGAATAGATGCCACCACTCATCGTGTTGTGCTCCGGCAGCATGATGACGAATAGGGCCTCCGCCTTCTCGACGTGGAGCGGGAACGTGATGTCCTGCATGCGGTGCGGCATGCGCGACCAGAGATAATCGTTGCGTAGATTTGCCAGATTTGCGCCGAGCCTGCTCTCGCCCTGGCCCTGCAGGATGTAGTGGTAGAATGGATTTATCTTGCTGCGCAGCAGATCCTCGTTGAACAGCAGATACATCATGGTGCTGAAGTCAGGGGTGGGATTGAGGCCCTGCTGCCAACCGTAGCGGACGTAGTGCCGAACCGGATCGAGACCGCTGCTGCGCACCTCGGGATTTGCGTTCAGGTAGTACTCTCGATCGAGCCTGGGACGGATGACCTCCTCCTCTTTGAGGAACTGCTCTTCCTCTTTCGAGGCCAGTCGCCCTTCCACCCGCCCCTGCTCGAGATAGTGCAGAAACGGGTTGATGCCCGCCTCCGCAACATCGGGGTTTTGCGAAACGTAGTATTTGGTATTGAAACGTGGGTTGGGATTGCGTCCTTCGCGCCATCCTGTTTCCACAAAGTGGCGAAACGGGTCGACGTCAGACGCCTTGATGTCGGGATTTACTGAGAGGTAGTAGTTTGCGTCGAATTCGCGCGCCATGATCCGTTCTTTGAACGTCTGCTCCTCGATTCGTGCACGCAAGTGCGCCTGCATGCGCGACATTTGCGGAAGCCTCAGCGCCAAGCCGCCAATCCGCTCTGCCAGAGAATGCTTGGAGCCCCGTGTCATAAAACTTCACTCCGATCGTTCTGCCCGGCGATGGCGGAAAGCGCTGGCCGGCAGCGCAAGCCCGCCGAGCTACACAGCGCAGGAGACAAAATCCAGCCCTGCGGCACAGGGGCCTCGCCAAAGCTTGCGGCGCCGAGGCCTACGCCGACAAGGAGGAAAGCGCCGCCGGATCATTGTGCAGGGTGAGGTCGTATGGACATTCGAGGTGCGTTAGCACACCGGTTATCTCGTTCTTCCGGCCCAGGAAAAGATGCACCTGCAGATGCTCGATCCCAAAGCAGTTCACCAGCTCCGCCAAGCGCGAAACATCCGCGCTGCGAAAGCTCACGTCCAGAGCGTCGTCGTCAGCAAGGCCCGAAAGCCTGATCTCCAGATCGGGCGAAACCTTTATCAAGAGGAGCCCGGCTTTACCACCTCCCGGCTCGCCAGGCGGCTCTTGCGTGTAGCTCGCGTGCCTCTCGCTATACTGGGGGAACCGGTACATCAGCACTGCCCGTAGCGTCTTTTCGCCCCGCCGGCAACGTGCGGCAGTCGCGGCAACCCGCAAGGGCAGGAGTGGCTCGCGGGTGAGGAACCTGGCAACGCGCCAGTCGTAATCGGGATACCGCTCGCGGATGAGCCGGCCCGCTGTCGCCCGCGCCGAAGCTCCCTGTGCCCCAAAGCTCGTCTCGCCGACGTGATACACGAACGTGTCTGCCGCAAGGATGTTGCGCCAGCCGAGCGCAGCGGCCCGCAAGCAGAAGTCAACCTCCTCACCATAGCCGCGGCCGAACGCAGCCTCGTCGAAGGGCCCGACGGCAGCGAGGCACGCGCGTTTGATAAACAGGCAGAAGCCAACGCCCGTCGGTAGGACGACCGAGCGCGCGCGATTAGCCAGGCGGAACGCCGCATCCAGCTCCGTGACGCTCTGCCCGTCCGACAACTCGGCCCTCCCGGGAACTTTGGGATAACTCACGATTCCCGCATTGTTGGAAAACGGAGTGACGGTCGCGTTGGTCGCATCGGCGTAGGCATGTGCAGCGAGCCGATCCACCCAGTCATGTGCGACCTCAGTGTCGCTGTTGAGCAGAATGACGTCGTGCGGAGCCGCTGCGGCCATCCCACGGTTCGCGCTGGTCACGAAGCCGAAGTTACGCTCGTTGGTGATCAGCGTGATGCGAGGATCGGTTTGCAAGCCCTGCAGGTACGCTGCCATTCCTGGTTCTGGGCCGCTGTCATCGACAACGATGATCCTGCGCAAACTGGTGTTGTCGCTTGCGCTCGCCAAGACGCTCGAAATACAGCGGCGGGTCTCAGGGATGCCTGCATAGACCGGTATGACGACGTCGACCGGGCGATCCGAGGGGCGCAGTGCCGCCGCCGTGGACGGTAAGATGCTTGCGACCGAAAGCGCCTGAGGCTCAGGCAATGGCCGCCCTTCATAGTAACCCTGACGCACATAGTGGACGATGGGATCAACGCCCGCGGCTCGCAAATCGGGGTAGGCCTCGAGATATCGGTCGGCGTCGAATTGCTCAGAGGGCCGGCGTCGCTCCGCCCTTCCAAACAGAATGTAATGCACGAAGGGATCAAGCCCTCCAGCTCGCACGTCGGCGTAACGCTCGGCGTACCATCTGCCGTCGAATGCAGCGTTCGGCCGCAGGCCCCGTTTGGAGCCACAGGCTAGAAAATGAACCAGCGGATTGGCCGGGGCCTCGGTCGGCCCAAGCTGCGCGAGATAGTACCGCGTATCGAACAACGGGTGGGGGTCGACCCCGGCAAGCGCCCCTTCGTGCAAATAATGGATGAGCGGATCGCCTGCGATGGGGTGCCCGCGCGCCGCGAATTCGCGCGTGTAATGGACGCTGTCGAACAAAGGATGCGGCGAGTGCTGCTGCTCGCACCCGCCGCTGCGCACGTAATGTGACAGGGCAGCCTCGCTGTCGGCCATCGCACAGGTGCGCCCGTAATAATCGGTGAGAAAGAGGATGTGGGGATCAATCCCGTGCGCGGCACCATATTGGAGGTAATCGAGAAGCGCGTCATCGCCCACCTCGTGCCCCTGCGCGCGCGCACGTGCGCGGTAATACGCGGGATCGAAGAGAGGGTGCGGGGATTCCCCCCGCTTCCCGCCGTTGCGCAGATAATGCAGAAAAGGTGGCTCGCTGCTGAGTGCAGCGTCCGGATGCCTGGCGACATAGTACTGCGTATCGAACAGCGGGTGCGGGTCGAGAGCAGCGGCCGCTCCCGAGCGCAGAAAATGTGCGAGCGGGTCGCCGTCGATGCGCTCACCCCGCCTCTCGAGTTGCCGCAAATAGAATGCCGGGTCGAATAAAGGATGCGGCGAGCGCTGCTCCTGCGAGCCGGTGCACACATAATGCACCAGCGGCACCGCATCAGCCGCGAGCCCCGCTGTGTGCCGATAATATGCGCTTCGAAACAGCACGTGCGGATCAATGTCGAGCTTGGCGCCATGCTGGAGGTAATCCGCAAGGGCGGTGCCAACGACCTGGTGGCCCCGTGCTGCAGCATTCTGGCGATAATAGGCGGGATCGAACAGCGGATGTGGCGAGGTGCCAAGGCTCGCGCCGGACGTGACGTAATGCAGCAGCGGGATCTCGCCGGCAGCAAGAGCCTCAGGCTGGCCCGCCAAATAGTGGGACGTGTCGAACAGCGGATGCGGATCGCAGCCCAACTTTGCGCCTTCGTCCAGGTAATGCAGCAAAGGCGGCCCGGTGACGAGAAGGCCATGGTGATTGGCGCACTTGCGGTAATACACGGTATCGAACAGTGGATGCGGATCCGCATCTGGGACCGAGCAAGAGAGGTAATGCACGAGCGGATTGTGCTCGGGCGAGACTCCCGCTCGACCGCCGTAATACCTGAGCTCGAACAGCGGATGCGGACTTCTCCCCTGCCTCCAGCCGTGCAGCATGAAGTGCAGAAAGGGGTTGCCCGCGGAGTGACTGAGCTCGGGATTTGACGCCCGATAGTGATCAGCGCGAAACACAATGTGCGGGTCCAGCCCGATGCGCCAGCCGACCTGAACGTAATGGATCAAGGGTCGTGCAGTCGCGTCCAGATGCCGAGCGTGGCGTTGCCGGTACGATCCCGCGTCGAATACGCTGATGATGTCCGACACCGCACGGAGCCGCTGCTCGAGAGCGCTACGCTCCTCGATCCGCCGCCGGCTCGACCAGGGATGGCGGAATGCAAATAGAAGGGTCAGCAACAGGGGGGAACGAAAGGCCCAGACCGTGAGCGGCGGCACCCCCAGACTGCGCAACAGGAACGACTCGCAGTCTCGAATGGTTTCGGGCGTATCGTCAAATTCGCCCCCGCTCCGGTGCGGTGCCTTCGGCGCCTTCAGCATGGGGTCTTGTCGCCTCGCCCGTTCCCGGCTCCTTGTTCTCCCGGGAGCGCCATAGCGGAGAGGGGCGACTGTGGCAACGCCGCTCGGAGCGACGCGCTGCGCGCGAAGCTCGTAGCACAGCCACTGCGCGGCGCGCGGCCTATCACAATATCGCCGCAAATGGCTGCGCGGTACCCCGAATGACGCCGGTCCAGCTCTGCCCCGCGAAAGAGGCCGACACGTCTCTTGGGCCTTCGCCCTATGACGCTTTGCTCGGATTCACGCAAATCACCCTGGCGTTGGTGGGCTTCCTCATCATCGTTGCCACTCTCGTCTGGCAATATCGTCACCATTTCGCGATGCCGATTTACGATGAATTATTCGATCGGCTACGGCTTTATCGCGCGCTTGGCGACCACAAAGCTCTGCTGGCGCATTTGATCGCGCTCCACAACGAGCATCGGATTCTCACCACCCGCCTGTTCGGATTGCTTGACGAGCTGGTCTTTGCCGGGCGCGAGCATGTTCAAGTGGTTGCCACCAATGTGCTGCAGCTCGGTGGTGCGGCTCTCACCTATTTTTTGGTTTTCTGCAAAGAACCTTGCGCAGGATGGACATTGCCCGCACGCGCGCTTGCCCTGTCAGCCATTACGCTCTTGTTCGTCAATCCAAGCATACTCTACACGCTCGTCGTCCCGTTCCAGCTCCAGCACGCCATCATGGGCCTGCTGTGCGTGAGCGCCAGCATCATCATGGCACACGCTCCAGCGGACAATAACTCTCCCCGCGCTCCTCTGGTCCTTGGATTCGCGCTCGTGGTGCTCGCGGTGCTAGCGACCTTCTCCCTAGGGAATGCTCCAGTCATTCTCATCGGCTGTGCAGCCACCGCCCTTGTGCTGCGCTGGAGAGCGATAATCATCCTTGCTTTCGCGGCGCTCGCCATCGCGCATGCATCGATGATCATCGCGACCACCAGCGCCGTGGGAACGAAATCAACCGACCTGCTGGAAATCGTAAAATTCGCGTTGATCTACCTAGGGAGCCCCTTCATGCGCATCGAGGCGTGGCCGGCGCCGTTTGTCACCTGGTGGTGGTCGGCTTGGCTCGCCGCGGGGATTGGGGCGTTGGTCCTCGCTACTGCTCTCATGTTCGGTATTGCGCGTTTGGTGCGGCCCGGACTCGGTGGCCGGGTCGCGGTGTTTGGCTTCATGTTGCTCGTCATGGTGATCGTCACCGGATTGGCTGCGGGCCACTCACGCGCACAATTCGGAATACTCGAAGGGGCGAGCAGAAAATATGCCTCGTTTGCAGCACTCGGATGGCTCGGGACCATGGCGATCATCTGCGGCGTAACTCGTGACCTCGTCGGACGCTACGGCTTGGCGATCACCGTTACTCCGTTGACACTCATCGCCGCGGCGATCGTTGCATTTTCCTTGAGCGCGCAGTGGCGCGAGCCTTTGATCTGGCAAAAGGCGATCGACCGGAACTGGGAAGCGGCGCTCGCAGTCTTCATACACGTTAACGCGCGTGACCGCCTGGCCGATCTCTATACTGAATGGGAACCGCTGGCAGAATTCGTCAACTACATCGAAAGCACCAATCGCAGCATCTTCGCACGCTTTCCGTTTCGCCATGGAGATAGTGCAGCCCAGTTCCTGTCGACCCGGGCTGAAGCCGCGTGCAAAAGCGAAGTGGAGACATTCGGCCCCATCCCGGAACCTGATGGGAGTCCCGTCTTTACTGACCCCGGCCGCGCGGTCTCGTTCTCCGGCTGGACGTGGATGACCGAGGAACGTGGGCCGCCCCAAGCCGTGATCGCCGTTGACGCAGCAAACCGCATCGTCGGTGTAGCTGCGGTCACCCGTACGAGCAGCCGGATCGAGGAGTGGCTCGGCCAGAAATTCAGCGTGAACTACGGCTGGTTCGGCTTCGCCCGATTGGCCGACACTCCGTCAGTCAGTTTTGTTGCGCTGGGAAAAGGCTACAAGAGCTTTTGCCGCCTCGGCGCTCCTGGCAACGTGCGCTAAATATGCTAGCGCTGCTGACAAGTGATCCACCGACATTAGGGGCCGGCATGCAGCCGAGACCGGCGGTCCCGAGCGCGACCATGACGGTTGCTTGCCGTGGACAGGAGCCAACCCGTGTTTGCGAACGCCTTCGTGCGCTTCCTCCTGGTCGGCGGAGTGGCGGCCGCACTCAATGTTTTTGCCCGGATCCTCATCAATCTTGTGACCTCTTATGAGGTCGCCATCGTCCTTGCCTACCTGGTCGCACTGACCGTCGCTTTCGCGTTGAACCGGGTCTACGTGTTCGACGCAGCAGAGGGCCGTATGACCGGACAGTATCTGCGTTTCTTCATCGTCAATCTTGTTGCTTTGGCGCAGGTCTGGATCGTGAGTGTCGGTTTGGCACGCTGGCTCCTCCCCGCGTTAGCATTGACTTGGCACGCGGAGACGATTGCCCACATAATCGGGGTGGCGAGCCCGGCAATCACCAGCTACTACGGCCACAAGGAGTTCACGTTCCGCGCGTGGGGGCGGCGATCAACCAGGCATTAGCGAGGCGGGCTGTTGAGCAGACCTCGTGTCATCGCCTCAACTGAGAGTGGCCCTGCGTCGGACCCTCTGGCTACAGCGGTGGCACTCGCGGCGGAAAAGCCAGAGCGAACGGTCGCCATAAGGAGAGGTTCGGGCTGTAATACGGATCTGCATCGAGCAGCGCGCCCCATCTTTGCCGCATCAATTGCACTTCCGCTGCAAACTTTGCTGCTCGCGCCGGAGCATCATGCGGCCCCAGAGAGGCGGATTCGCGATGCCACAAACGGGCGCTGGGGGTCCAGATGATACGCCACCCGCCTTGCCGCACCCTGATGCAAAGGTCGACGTCGTTGTAAGCGACCGCGAGCGACTCATCGAAACCCCCGAGCGCCTCGAAGACGCTTCGCCGAATGACCATACAGGCGCCGGTCACACAGGACACATCGCGCTCGAGCGACGCCCAGCCAAAGTAGCCGCTGGCACCTTCCGGCTCGCCACTACAGGCATGTCCAGCAACACCCCCAAGTCCGAGAATCACACCCGCATGCTGGATGGTGTCGTCGTGATGCAGCAGCAGCGGCCCGGCAACGCCCACTCCCGAGAGCCACACCCGGCTCACCAGTTGCGCAAGCCAATCGGTGCTGATGACCTCGATATCGTCATTGAGAAAGCAGATGACCTCACCCGATGCTTGCTTCACGCCCCAGTTATTGACCCAGGAGTAGTTGAACGGCCGATCAGCGTAGGTCAGGACTTTCACATCGGGATGATCCGAGAGCTCTTGGATATACGGCGCGCGGTCTACCCGAAGGCGATCCCGCTCGCTGATGAGCAACAAAACCTCAACGGCGCTATACGCGGTGCCGACCAACAACGAATTTAGACATGGCCGCAGGAGCGAGAGGTCCCCTGTTGTCGGAACAAGAATGCTGACGCGGGGCCTCGAGGACGGGAATGGATACTCGATTTGCCAGCCCCGACCTTGCGCTGGGCTCGTTGTGGCGGCGACACCGCGCTGCGAGAGAAAATGCGCGAGCGCTGCTTGCGAGGGAGCTGGAACCTCCACTGCTCCAGCGTTTTCAGGGGGCGATATCCCGACGTGGTAGAGAACGCGGGGAATATGCCTGATATGCTGATCGGCGGCGCGCGCGGCACAGTGCAGCACAAGGTCATGCGCAACCCTCACGCTCTCGGCATTGCACTCGGACAAGACTTGCTCGAGCAGCGTGCGCCGATAGACGCCGAGATTGGCAAATGCATCCGTCCTGAGCATTAGCGATGGATTCCAGTCGGACTTGAACCACGCGTGGTGGCGCCTGCCTTCGGCATCGATCCGGTCCTCGTCGGAAAAGATGAGGTCGGTCTCCGGATAGGTCTTAATCTCCTTGGCGATCCAGTAGAACGCGTGCTCCGCGACCTCATCGTGCGGCTGCATGAGCGCCACGTATTGCCCGCGCAGATGCCGCATGCTCGCGTGCAGCTGTTGGCCGAGCGTGCTGCCAGCAGCGAGGACGCACTGAACGCGTGCTTCATTGTCGGTGATGGCGCGCAACGCAGCCTCTTCGGCTGCATGTCCGGGCTCCAGCACGAGGCAAAGCTCCCAGTGCGGGTAAAGCTGCCGGTTGAGCGAATTGACTGCGCGGCTCAGGGCGCTGGGGAGGATGCCTGCTGCCGGCATGACGACGCTGATAAGCGGCGCATGGCGCAAGCGTCCGACCTCACGCCCGATCTGGTAGCGCTGATGGGGTGTGAGGCGGTCATATTTTTCGATCCAGCGGCTGTAGCTCGGCGAGGCGAGGTGCAGCTTTTCAAGGCCAAGCGCGAGAAGCTCATGCCAACCGCGCTGGCGCACGATGCGCAGGGCGGCCGCGAAGCGACGCGGGACGCCGCTGATCGCGCGTGAGATCACCGCTCAGCCCGAGAGCGCGCGCTCGGCTGCAAAAGCGGCGTGCACCGCCGGCAGTGCAAGCCGCCAGTCCGGCTGGGGAATGCCGAACGTCCGCAAAATACGACCGCAATCGAGCACCGAATTTTTCGGCCGCAACGCCGGTTGCGGGTACTCGGCACTCGTGATCGGCACTATCGTGACACCGCTGTTGGCAAGAATGGCGCGCGCAAACTCCCACCAGCTTACGGCCGGGGTGCCGCTGAAATGATAAGTGCCCCATGCCTCGCCACTCTCACGCGCTTGTTTTGCCATGATGGCAAGAATAGCAGCCGCAATGTGCGCGGCCGCAGTTGGGCCGCCAGTCTGATCGGCCACGATCTTCAGCTCGCGCTGCGTCTGCGCAATACGCAACATGGTGCGCACGAAGTTTCGGCCGTAAGGCGCGAAGACCCAGCTGGTGCGTAGAATGATGTGACACGGCAACGCCTCGCGCACAGCTCGCTCCCCGGCAAGCTTGCTCTCTCCATATGCATTGAGCGGGCGCGGCGGATCGTCCTCAAGTGCCGGGCGGGCACCCTCGCCATCAAACACGTAGTCGGTGGAGAGATGAATGAGGGGGACGCGGCTGCGCCTGCAAGCGCGCGCGATGTTCGCGGCACCCACGGCATTCACCTGGTGAGCGGCCTCGACCTCCGTCTCGGCTCGATCAACCGCGGTGTAGGCGGACCCGTTCACCACCCACTCACAGTCTGCGACTGCGCGCTCAACCGCTGGGATATCGGTAACGTCGCACTCGGCGTGGCCGAGCGGCCGACATGGTATGCCGGCGGCATGCGCGGCGTCCGCCATGGCCCTGCCCACCTGTCCTTGCGCACCGAGAATGAGCAGCATGATTAGTGGTGTAGCGGCCGCAGATGTGCACTCGGGGTGCTCCTGGCTGCTTGCGTGAGCACCTCGATCAACCGCGGTCCGGCGGCTTCGAGCGAGTAGTTGAGCTCGGCACGCCGCCGCGCTGCCAGACCGAGCTTGCGCGTGCGTTCACGATCCCCGGCCAATCGCTCGAAAGCGGCGGTCCACTCCGCCGTGGTGCGGGCAAGAAAGCCGGTCTCGCCATCCACCAGGATCGAAGTCGCCGCGCCCACGGGGGACGCAACTGCCGCACGCGCCGCTGCCATGTACTGCACAAGCTTGTAGCCGCATTTTCCCCGCTCCCACGGGCCATCGGGCAGCGGCATGACGCCGACGTGACATTGCGCAAGATCCCAGACCTCGGATTCTTCGCTCCAGCTGACCTGCTCGACCGGCACCCCATCGATGGCGAGGCGACCACTGCCGCCGATCACGCGTAAGCGCGCCGTGCAAGTGCGGCAGAGCTGGCGCAGCGGCTCAGCAATTAGCGTCAATGCGGCCTCGTTCGCGGGGGTGCCGATCCAGCCGACCGTGAATGGGCCATCCGGAGGCGCCAGGATCGGGTAGCGTGCCACATCCACGCACGAGGGGAGCTCTACGACGCGCGTTGCATGGTGTGCCGCCCAGTCGGCTAGAAAAGAGTTGCCGACCGTCACCGTGACTGCCTGGGAGATGGCCCTTTCGAATTTCCGGCCCAACAGAGCTCTGACGGCCGAGCTGCGGTGCGTCGCATAGCGCAGGTGCCAGGCATCATCGAAGTCGATGACAACCGGACGGTGGTACAAAATCATCCGCTCGAGCTCGGCCGGTATCCACGGCAAAGCTTCCTTCTCGACCCAGATAACGTCGTACCGCGCGGCGGTGAGCATTTGCCGCAAACGCCGAGCATAAGCTTTCAGGAGTACGTCAAAGGGGCGCCGTGCGCCGCGAAAATACAACGAGAGGTAATCGTCCCCCAGGAAAGGAGCCACAGTCACGTCAAAACCGGCGCGCTGCAAAGTGGGGAGAAAGTTGTAATGGCGAACTCGGCTGCTCGGCCCGCTGCGCTCATACCGGCTCAGCAGCAGGACTGAAATGGTCATGGGTCATGCGCCACGATACCACCGCCTCGCCTCATCAGGCTGCGGCAATAGATGACCATGGCTCGGACGATCCACCGCGGCTCCCGATCGGTCAGCGTAGCGTGCAGCAGGCGAATAGGCAACTCGCAGGCAAGTATCGCCAGGGTGAGAGCCGTCGCTGCGGCACGCCCGTATCGCTTGGCAGCGAAAGCTACCCGGCTTTCGAGCAGAAGAGAGAGGCGGACGTCGCGAATAGCACGCGTCGTTCCCCCCATGGCATGCCGCGCTTTGGCATCAGCAACATGCACGACGCTCCAGCCTGCCTGCCGCGCAGAAAGACAGAGGTCGACATCCTCGTAGTAGACGAAAAAACGCTCGTCGAAGAAGCCGAGCTTCTCGAATAAGCCGCGCCTGATCAGGAGGAATGCCCCCATTACCTGATCGACGGGGCGGGTATCGGTATGGTCCCAGTCCTCGAGAAAATGCGGTTTTACCAGACGCGGACAAATGCGATCGAGAAACATTGTGCGGAGCAGGAGGCCAGACAAACTCGGTGTCCGCGCGCAACAACGGCTGACGGTTCCATCGCGGCTCAACAGTTGAATACCGACAATACCGGTGCGCTCATGCGCCGGGCTACTCAGATATGCCAGCGCCTTTTCAACCGCGTCTGTATGAACCTCAACGTCCGGGTTGAGGAACAGGAGATAGGGCGCAGCTCCGAGGCGAGCGCCTTGGTTGCAGGCCGCTGCAAACCCGCGGTTCTCACTATTCAAAATCACGTCCAGCTGAAGCCGCTGGGTTGCGAGCGCTTGGATCGAGTGATCGGTTGAGGCGTTATCGACGACGACCACCCGCAAGGCGCGCGCAATGGTGCTGCGATCGAGCGCGGTCACGCACTCGGAAAGCAGAGACCCCGCATTCCAGTTGACCACCACGATATCAACGAGAGCGTCCGGCGCAGCCGATGCCGACGAAACGCCCGCCATTACCCTGCCAAGCCGAGGCGCGTAGTCGCTACTGCGCGAAGCGGCGCCCACCAGTCCTCGTGCGCGAGATACCAAGCGACCGTGCGGCGTAGACCGGACTCAAAGGTTTCGGCCGGCGCCCATCCGAGGTCACGGCGGATTTTGGTCGCGTCGATAGCATAGCGCTCATCGTGACCCGGACGGTCGGCGACGAATGTGAGAAGCTCGCGCCGGCGCTTGCCGGATTGCAATGGCGGCGCGATCTCGTCCACGAGGTCGCAAATCAGTCCGGCAAGCTCGACATTGCGCACCTCGTTGCCGCCGCCGACATTATAGCATTCACCTACCGCTCCCGTTTTGAGGATCAAGGCGAGCGCCTGCGCATGGTCATCGACAAACAGCCAGTCACGCACGTTCTCGCCGCGTCCATAGATCGGCATCGGCTGCCCTTGAAGCGCATTGATGATCATCAGTGGAATGAATTTTTCCGGAAACTGGAAGGGGCCGTAATTGTTCGAGCAATTGCTGATGATCACGGGCAGTTGATAGGTCCTATTCCACGCCCGGACCAAATGATCGGCCGCAGCCTTGCTGGCCGCATAGGGTGAGTTGGGCTTGTAGGGCGAGCTTTCGCTGAAGAGATCGCTCGCGCCGAGCGAACCGAATACCTCGTCGGTCGAAACGTGATGGAACCGGAAGCGCGCCTTGTCGGCAGGCGCAAGCGAGCGCCAGTACCGATGCGCGGCCTGCAACAGGGTCGCTGTACCCAGCACGTTGGTGCGTACGAACAGGAGCGGATCGTCGATCGAGCGATCGACGTGGCTCTCGGCGGCGAGGTGCAGCACCGCCTGAGGATGATGGCGACGAAAAATGCGCTCCATCTCGGCAGCGGAGCAGATGTCGATATGCTCGAGGCAATAGCGCGGATCGCGATCCACCTCGGCGAGATTCGCCGGATTGGCGGCATAGGTCAGAGCGTCGACGTTGACGACGCGAACGCCTTCATGGCCGATCAGATGGCGAACCAATGCCGAGCCGATAAAGCCGGCCCCGCCGGTAACGAGTACGATGTTGTCGCCCATTCAATGGCTAAATTTCTGATACGGGAAATAGTCGGGGAGCTCGGCCAAGCGTGGATAGTTCCGATCGCGCGAAACCAGCAATGCTTGCGCCGCAGAAACCGGCCAACCGATGTCGAGCTCGGGATCATCCCACGCTAACCCACGCTCCGAGCTCGGATCGTAGTAGGCGCTCACCTTGTAGATCACCTCGCTATCCTGCTCGAGCGTACAATAGCCGTGCGCGAACCCGGCCGGCACGAACAGCTGACGCCAGTTTTCGGCGCTGAGAACCACCTTGCGACATTTGCCGAACGTCGGTGAGCCGCGACGAATGTCCACAACCACATCAAGAATGCTGCCGCGCGGACACCGCACGAGCTTCGCCTGTGCGCTCGCGCCGATCTGAAAGTGCATGCCGCGAACAGTGCCGATCATCGATGATAGGGCATGGTTCTCTTGCACGAAGGGCGCTGCGACGCCGGCGCTGCGCAACTCATCATCGCGCCAGATCTCGGAGAAAAACCCGCGCTCATCCCGAAATCGACGCGGTGAGATTATTCTCAGCGTCGGCATGTCGGGATCGGCAATGATATCCAGCGGCATCGGGGGTCAGTCGTGGCCGTCGCTCACGCGCAGCAGGTAACGGCCATATTCGGTATTGGCAATCGGCTCGGCCAGGCAGCGGACCTGACCCCGATCAATATAGCCATTCGTGAGCGCGATCTCTTCGATGCAAGCGATCTTCAGGCCTTGGCGCTGCTCCACGATCTGCACGAAATTGGCGGCCTGCAGCAGCGTGTCGGCATTGCCGGTGTCTAGCCAGGCGATGCCGCGACCCAGGCGCTCCACGGTAAGCTCCGCACGATCCAGATAAGTGCGATTCAGATCGGTGATTTCGAGCTCTCCGCGCGCCGATGGTTTCAAGCGTCGCGCCCGTGCGGAAGCCTCGCCGTCGTAGAAGTAGAGTCCGGTCACCGCGTAATTGGATTTTGGGCTATCCGGCTTCTCCTCGAGACTTGTCGCGCGGCCGCTTTCGTCGAAGGCGACCACGCCGTAGCGCTGCGGATCGCTCACGCGATAAGCGAAGACAGTAGCCCCCGACCCGCGCTCCCGTGCTTTGTCGAGCACTACGGGCAAACCCGCGCCGTAGAAAAGGTTATCACCGAGGATGAGACAACTGCGCTCGCCCTCGAGAAAATCGCTGGCGATGATCAGCGCACGGGCAATTCCGTCAGGCCGCGCCTGCTCTGCATAGGCGAGCCTTATTCCCCATTGAGTTCCGTCCCCCAACAGTCGCCGAAACTGCGGAAGATCGCTGGGGGTCGAGATGATCAGAACATCGCGTATGCCGGCCAGCATCAGAACCGACAACGGATAATAGATCATCGGCTTGTCATAAACCGGAACCAGCTGCTTCGAGATTGCCTTGGTAATTGGATAGAGGCGCGTTGCCCGCCCGCCGGCCAGCAGTATCCCACGCATACGAAACCCCGTTTTCCCGCGCAGGCCTTACCGCAGATGCGCCAGCTCTGCAACCAAGTGACTGGATTTCATGTCGTGATGCGAAGCTCGCATGGTGGTGCGGCAGCGACGTTGCGATGCAATCCCAATGACTAGCATGGATCCGAAATCCGGTTTTGGCGCGTTCCTTATGGACATGCGGTGGCGGTCAGAGGGAGGTATTGTCGTCTGACGCCCAAGCCCACCACGACGGGCTGCTGCCCGTGCTCGCAGTCAAAAGTCATTTTGAACGCAACATTTTTCTCGGAACCAAAGTCCAGCCCCAAGGCTGCGGTGACATCTGGCCGCTCGCCTTTGGTTTCGGTTCGCACGACGGAAGCTCCGGCCAAGAAGACCACGAGCTTGAGCGGAGTGCCGTCGCCGTA
>JBJMTV010000009.1:0-6078 GCA_045811525.1 Xanthobacteraceae bacterium
CGGCGCCTGTTGATCTTTGCGTTATGCATTCTGCTCTTCCAGTTGGCCAATTCAGCGATGCTGCCCTTGATGGGGAGCATATTGACCCTGCGATCTCCTGCGTCCGCGTCAACACTCATCGGAGCCTGCATTGTCGTTCCGCAGCTCCTCGTCGCGCTGTTCGCGCCCTATGTCGGGCGGCTCGCTGACAGCTGGGGTCGCAGGCCGTTGCTCTGCGCTTGCTTCGCGGCTCTCGCGGCGAAAGGCGTGCTGTTCGCGTTCATCGCCAATCCGTACGCCATTATCGGCGTGCAAATGCTCGACGGCATCTGTGCCGCGGTGCTCGGTGTCACACTTCCCCTCATCGTCGCCGACATCATGCGCGGCACCGGCCGCTTCAATCTAGCCCTCGGCATTGTCGGAACTGCAGTCGGCGTTGGCGCGGCGATGAGCACGGCACTCGCGGGCTATGCGATGGATCACTTCGGTAGCTTGGCAACCTTCTTGGGCCTCGCCGCAATCGCCGTACTTGGCCTCGCTGCGGTCCGGTTGCTGTTGCCGGAAACTCGTCCGACCGAAAACGCGGCCGGAGACACGCCTAGCTCGAAAGTGCCCCAGCCCTGCTTCTGAGGCATGCAGGTTATGCGCAGCTAGCGATGCGACCACACTGAGAAACTGTCCGAGTTCCCGCGAACCGTTGTCGCGCTTTTGCGTTGCACTAGGCTCGGTCACGCCTAGTCGGGGAACTCAGGACAGCGATGCAGGATATTTGTCGGTACGCCAATCGACCGTTTGCGTTTATTGCGCGGTACCTGGCGGAGCGGCCAAAATCACATGCCGTGATCGTGTTTACAGTCCTGGCGGCGGTGATCTGTTCCGTCGCAGCCCAATACGGCATCAAGGTTTTGGTCGACACTTTGACCGGCGGTGTCCCTGCGCGGGATAGTGGGGATGCGTGGCTTGCATTCTTGATGTTGAGCGGCCTGATCGCTGCAGACAATCTGCTGTGGCGCCTCGCCAGTTGGGTCGCAAGCTACACTTTCGTGGCGGTCACCGGCGACGTGCGGCGTGACCTGTTCTGCCACCTTACTGGTCACTCTCCCGCATACTTTGCCGAGCGAATGCCGGGAACGTTGACCAGCCGCATCACTGCCACCTCCAACGCGATCTACGCAATGGAGAACATGTTCGTGTGGAACGTGCTACCGCCGTGCATGGCCACACTCACGGCCATCGCGTTCCTGGGCACCGTGAGCTTGCCGATGGCCGCGACCCTGATGCTCTTGGCAGGGTTTCTCGTCACTACGATGTGCCGTCTGGCTGCAGCAGGACGCCCGCTCCATCACGAGTTCGCCAATCGCGCTGCTGCCGTCGACGGTGAGATGATCGATGTCGTTGGTAACATGCCCCTGGTGTGGGCATTCGGCGGGATAGCGCGTGAGCAACGGCGCCTGGATGCAACCATTGATCGGGAGCTGGGAGCGCGTCGTGGCAGCCTTCTTTATCTCGAAAGGCTGAGGCTGCTGCATGCCTCGATCACCGTGGTGCTCACCATTGCGCTATTGGCATGGGCCGTGCTGCTTTGGCAGAACGGCGCCGCGACCGCTGGCGATGTCGTCCTGGTTTGCACGCTCGGTTTGTCAATCCTGCACGCAACGCGTGATCTCGCTGTCGCACTCGTCGATGTCGCCCAACATGTTGCCCGGCTGTCAGAGGCGCTCGGGACGCTCCTGGTGCCGCATCGGCAGGCTGATCATCCACAGGCAACGTTGGTTTTACGGCGAGGCGCGCCCATCGTGTTCGAGCGGGTGGTCTTCTCGTATCCCGATGGTCGTGCCGTATTCAACAATTTCAACCTGCACATTGCGCGGGGAGAGCGCGTCGGTCTGATCGGCCCTTCGGGATGCGGAAAGTCCACGCTATTCGCGTTGATGCAGCGTTTTTACGATGTTGAGCGCGGATGCATCAGCATTGATGGTCATGACATCGCGCGGCTCACGGAGGACAACTTGCGGGCTGCGATCGCGATTGTCCCTCAGGACATTTCCCTGTTCCATCGGTCAGTTTTGGAGAACATCCGCTACGGCCGGCCGGATGCGTCGGACCGCGAGGTCTATGAGGCGATCACCGCTGCGAATTGTGCCCCCTTCATCGATGCGCTTCCACAAGGTGTTCATACGATCGTTGGGGATCGCGGCCTGAAGCTCTCACCCGGCCAGCGCCAACGCATAGGCATCGCCCGCGCATTCCTCAAGGACGCTCCGACTCTGCTGCTCGATGAGGCCACTTCGGCGCTCGATGGCGACTCGGAGGAGGCCGTGCGGCAAGCTCTGGACCGTCTGATGAGGGGGCGCACCGTCATTGCCATCGCGCATCGCCTGGCAAGCCTGCGCAGCTTCGATCGTATCGTCGTGCTGCAGGCTGGCCAGATTTGTGAGGACGGGCCACCCCACGTCCTGCTGCGACAGAACGGCATGTACCGCAATCTCATCCATCGCGAGGTGGCGCGCCTTTCGCGGCAAGCTGCCTAGTAAGGCGCTTCAGAAGGGTAGCCGGGTCAGACCCGGCCGTTGCGCCTTGACTTCGCCACTCCCGGCCGATACATACCGCCCACTTTTCGGCAGGCGGTGAGCTTCGCTTGCTCGGAACGGCCATCCCGCCCGCAAACCATAGAGATCATTGATCTTCTTGGGCGCGGCGGGACCCATCAGCCTCGAGGAAAGAAGCTCAGACGCTGCCTTCTGACGACTGTCAGATGAGAAGTGCATGACCGCGCGCCTGTAGCGCTGCGGTCCTCTGTCAACGGGTGAGCGCCGACGCACGCGAAGCGGCAGGCGCTCGTCCGCTTTGCGTGCTGGGACGATGAAAGGTTGCAGGCCAGACGATGCCGACCATCAATCAGCTGATCCGCAAGCCGCGTGTCACGCAGCATGCCAAGAAGAAAGTGCCGGCCCTGCAGCAAAGCCCGCAGAAGCGCGGCGTGTGCACGCGGGTCTATACAACCACACCGAAGAAGCCCAACTCCGCCTTGCGCAAGGTGGCCAAGGTCCGCCTCACCAATGGCTTCGAGGTGATCGGCTATATTCCGGGCGAGGGCCACAACCTGCAGGAACATTCGGTCGTGATGATCCGCGGCGGCCGCGTCAAGGATCTCCCGGGTGTGCGCTACCACATCCTGCGCGGCGTGCTCGACACCCAGGGGGTGAAGAACCGCAAGCAGAGGCGTTCGAAATACGGAGCAAAACGACCCAAGTGAGCGGGTCGTTTTTTATCAGCACAAGCAGAGATCAGCGATGTCCCGCCGACACAGTGCCGAGAAACGCGAGATCAACCCGGACCCGAAATACGGGAATCTGGTGGTTTCGAAATTCATGAACTCGATTATGCGGGCCGGCAAGAAGTCGGTGGCCGAGACCATCGTTTATGGCGCACTCGAGATCATTGAAGGCAAGACCAAGCAGAATCCGGTCGGCGTTTTCGAGCAGGCACTCGACAATGTGATGCCTTCTCTCGAGGTGCGCTCCCGCCGCGTAGGCGGGGCCACCTATCAGGTGCCGGTCGAGGTGCGTTCGACACGCAGGCAGGCGCTCGGCATCCGCTGGATCATCGCCGCGGCACGTGACAGAAACGAAAAGACCATGACCGAGCGGCTCTCGGCGGAGTTGCTCGACGCATCCAACAGTCGCGGAAACGCTGTCAAGAAGCGTGAGGATACGCACCGCATGGCCGAGGCCAATCGGGCGTTTTCGCATTACCGCTGGTGACGGCCCCGAGAGATCAAGCAAATGCCCCGCACGCATCCAATCGAGGATTATCGCAATTTCGGCATCATGGCGCACATTGATGCCGGCAAGACCACTACGACCGAGCGCATCCTTTATTACACCGGCAAGAGCCACAAGATCGGCGAGGTCCATGAGGGCGCAGCCACCATGGACTGGATGGAGCAGGAGCAGGAGCGCGGGATCACCATCACGTCGGCCGCGACCACGGCTTTCTGGAACGACAAGCGGCTGAACATCATCGATACCCCTGGGCATGTCGACTTCACCATCGAGGTGGAGCGCAGCCTGCGCGTCCTCGATGGCGCCGTTTGTGTGCTCGATAGCAACCAGGGGGTCGAACCGCAGACCGAAACGGTCTGGCGTCAAGGCGACAAGTACAAGGTGCCGCGCATCGTCTTCTGCAACAAGATGGACAAGATCGGCGCCAACTTCTTTCAGTGCCTGACCGATATCGTCGATCGGCTCGGAGCGAGGCCTGTGCCTGTTCAGCTGCCGATTGGCGCTGAGCAGCAGTTCAAAGGCGTGATCGACCTCATCCGCATGAAGGGGGTGGTGTGGGACGACGAGTCGCTCGGTGCCAAGTACCAGGACGTGGACATTCCGGCCGATCTCCTCGAGCAGGCCAAAGAGTACCGCGAGAAGATGATCGAGGCCGCGGTCGAGCTCGATGACGAGGCCATGACCGCTTACCTCGATGGCAAAGAGCCGGACGAGGCAACACTCAAGCGGCTGATCCGCAAAGCGACGATCGGCGGCACTTTCTTTCCGGTGCTGTGCGGCTCTGCATTCAAGAACAAGGGTGTACAGCCCTTGCTCGATGCGGTCGTCGACTTTCTGCCGTCGCCCCTCGATGTGCCACCCATCAAGGGAATTGACGGCAAGGGCAACGAGGTCGTGCGACTTCCGGCGGACACCGAGCCGCTGGCCCTGCTTGCGTTCAAGATCATGGACGACCCCTATGTCGGCACGATCACGTTCTGCCGGATCTATTCCGGGCGCCTCGAAAGCGGCAGCGGCGTCATCAATTCCACCAAGGACCGTAAAGAACGCATCGGCCGCATGCTGCTCATGCATGCGAACGACCGCGAGGATATCAAGGAAGCCTTTGCCGGTGATATTGTTGCTCTGGCCGGTCTGAAGGACGTGCGTACTGGCGATACCCTTTGCGATCCCCAGAAGACGGTCCTTCTTGAGAAGATGGAATTCCCGGAGCCGGTGATCGAGATCGCGATTGAGCCGAAATCGAAAGCCGACCAGGAGAAGCTTGGCATCGCGCTGGCGAAGCTCGTGGCCGAGGATCCATCGTTCCGGGTGACCACCGATCAGGAGTCTGGCCAGACCATCCTCAAGGGAATGGGCGAGCTTCACCTCGATATCAAGGTCGACATTCTCAAGCGCACCTACAATGTGGGCGCCAATATTGGCGCCCCGCAGGTCGCCTACCGCGAGAAGATCACCAGGCAAGTCACGCACGACTACACGCATAAGAAGCAGACCGGCGGCTCGGGTCAGTTTGCCGCGATCAAGATCGTCGCGGAGCCTTTGCCGGCCGGCGGAGGCTTCGTGTTCGAGAACGACGTCGTCGGCGGTGCGGTGCCCAAGGAGTACATCCCTGGTGTTGAGAAGGGCCTCGAGTCAGTGCTGGGCTCGGGCGTGCTCGCCGGGTTTCCCGTGGTCGATTTGAAGGTGAGCCTGATCGACGGCAAGTACCACGACGTGGACTCCTCGGCGCTTGCCTTCGAAATCTGCGCGCGCACAGCCCTGCGTGAGGCGCTGCACAGGGGCGCGCCGGTTCTGCTCGAGCCGATCATGAAGGTCGAGGTTGTCACGCCCGAGGACTACACCGGCTCCGTCATCGGCGACCTCAATTCACGGCGCGGGCAAATCCATGGGCAGGACATGCGCGGGAACGCCAATGTTGTCAACGCGATGGTGCCGCTCGCCAACATGTTTGGCTACGTGAGCAATCTGCGCTCCATGTCGCAGGGACGCGCGACCTTCACCATGCAATTCGATCACTACGCGGAAGTGCCGCGGGCAGTCGCTGAGGAGATCCAGGCGAAGTTCGCCTGATCAAACGCCAAAACCCGTCACGAGAGGACCGTAACCGGAGAGTCCCATGGCCAAGCAGAAATTTGAGCGCACCAAGCCGCATTGCAATGTTGGGACCATTGGTCATGTGGACCATGGCAAGACGACATTGACGGCGGCGCTGACCAAGGTTTCGGCGGACCGGGGCTGGACGCAGAACTTCGTGAGCTATGACCAGGTGGCGAAGGCGTCTGAGAGCCAGGGCCGGCGCGATCCGACGAAG
>JBJMTV010000010.1:0-182389 GCA_045811525.1 Xanthobacteraceae bacterium
ACAAACAATCCCAAAAATACACACATCCGAACTTCGCTTTCCAATTGTAGAACGTCTGCTCGCTGATCGCGTGCTTGCGACACAGATCGGCCGTCTTCACTCCGGCCTCGTGCTCCTTCAGGATCGCAATGATTTGCTCTTCGGTATGCCTCTTGTGCTTCATCGTCTGCTCCCCTCCTTGAGGGACAGACTCCAATTCGTCGTGGATCAATTCAAGGGGGCAACGTCACCCTCGCTCTTACTTTAGCGGGGGGAGACCAACAAAAAAGCTCCTAGACAACTAGGAGCTTTATCTTTGACTCTGACCGAAACTGATCCAGAAGATCAGCCCAGCTTTGCATAAGCGCTTTGCGCTGCTCTATATACTTCACGCGCTTGTAGGCGCGTTTCGTTTCGTCTTCTTCTTCGTGGGCAAGCGCGACTTCGATCACGTCCTCATCAAAGCCCCGCTCCAAGAGAATAGTTTGTGCCGACGCGCGAAAGCCGTGCGTGCACACCTCCTCTTTGCTGTAGCCCATTCTTCGCAATGCCGAGTTGGTGGCATTCTCTGAAAGAGGCTTCAGCTTCGAGCGGATCGAGGGAAACACCAGGCCGTCACCCTCTGACAACTCCCACACCGAGCGCAAAACTTCGAGGGCTTGGCGCGAGAGAGGCACCACATGCGGACGGCGCATTTTCATCCGTGCTTGCGGAACCGACCACAGACCACTGACCCAGTTAACTTCAGAGCGGCGCATCATCCGCACCTCAATAGGGCGTGCCATCGTGAGGGCGGTAAACAAGAGCGCAGCTCTGACTGTCACCCAGCCGGTGTACTCATCTATCGCAAGCATGAGTGCGCCGAGCTCGCGCTCCTCAGTAATTGCCGCCCGATGTTTAACAACCGGAGGCAGGAGCGAACCACGAAGCGCATAGGTCGGGTCGGTTTGGCATTTGAGATTAGAAATAGCGAAGCGAAACACCCCGCCGATCTTGCCTCGGAGTTTCCGGGCAGTTTCGCGCCGCGTTTTCTCGACGTGCTTTAAGACCTGGAGAATTTCAGCCGACGTAATCTCACTTATTGGCCGCTTGGAAAGAGCCGAGGCCAAGTCACACAGCATCCAGCGGTTCTTTTCGCGGGTGACTTCGGCAAGCCCCTTCTCAACTTCATGCGCCAAGAACTCTTCGACAATCGCCTCCCACGTATTCGCGGCGGCGATCTGTGCTGAGAGGCGATCAAGCTTCTTTTGCTGCGAGGGGTCTTTGCCTTCCGCTAATACTTTGCGCGCCTCATCCCGCTTTTGACGAGCACTTGCAAGCGATACTTCGGGAAACGACCCGAAGCCGATCATGTTTTCTTTGCCACCGAAGCGGTAGCGAAAGCGCCACAACTTCGCGCCGGTTGTTTGCACCAAGAGATGCAAGCCTTCGCCATCCGACAACTTGTACGGACGGTCGCGCGGCTTGGCGTGTTCAAGCGAAAGCGACTTCAGTGTCATGCGGGTACGCCTTTCCTGTGAAAGAACTTCGTACCCTTAATCGTACCCGCAGATACCCGCACTGTCACAGGTCGCCATGTGGCACCACGTACAGCAAAATCAGCGCTAAGTGCTTGAAACTAGTGCACGATGTAGCAGTAGGACAAACCGCGTACAGCGCCACTGGTGCCCAGGAGAGGACTCGAACCTCCACGCCTCGCGGCGCTAGTACCTGAAACTAGTGCGTCTACCAATTCCGCCACCTGGGCTTTGCCGGCGATAGGTATGGACCGCCCCAGACCTTGTCAAATCAGGGCAAGCGCGCCTGTACAGCGCAGGAGCGATGCTGTATTCGCGGCGACACACGCGGGAGCAGGGGCGGCATGACCGCAATTCCTCTGGAAACGCTGATCACGGTTTTTGGCGGCTCGGGATTTCTCGGTCGCCATGTCGTTCGCGCACTCGCCAAGCTCGGCTACCGCGTCCGCGTGGCGGTGCGGCGGCCCGAGCTCGCCGGATATTTGCAGCCGCTCGGACGCGTCGGACAGATCCACGCGGTGCAGGCGAATGTACGCTTTCCGGCCTCGGTGGAGGCCGCCGTGCGCGAGAGCGACGGCGTGATCAACCTCGTCGGCATCCTGTTCGAGCGCTCGCGGCAGACATTCGAAACCGTGCAGGCACGCGGCGCCCAGAGCGTGGCGCGCGCCGCTGCGGCGGTCGGCGCCCGCATGGTGCATGTCTCGGCGATCGGCGCCGACGCAAACGGCACATCGCTCTATGCGCGGACCAAGGCGCTGGGCGAGAGCCTCGTTCTCGCAGCACATCCCACGGCCGTGATCCTGCGCCCGTCGATCCTGTTTGGTCCCGAGGATGACTTCTTCAACAAGTTCGCCGGCATTGCGCGGCTTTCCCCCGTGCTGCCGCTGGTGGGCGGAGGAGCGACCCTGTTCCAACCAGTGTTTGCCGGCGATGTGGCGAGTGCCGTGGTGGCGGCCCTCGAGGATCGCGCCAAACCAGGCACGCCCTATGAGCTCGGCGGGCCCGAGGTGAAAAGCTTCAGGGAGCTGATGCAGCTCGTTCTTGCAGCGACCGAGCGGCGGCGCCTGCTCGTCTCCATGCCGTTTGCCCTCGCGCGCTTGCAGGCCTCCGTGCTGCAGCTCATGCCCAAGCCGCTGCTCACGCCCGACCAGGTCGAGCTGCTGCGCAGCGACAATATCGTTTCCGCCGCAGCGAAGGCGGAAGGACGCACCATCGAGGCTCTGGGCATCGATCCGGTCGCCATGGAAGCGATTGTGCCGTTCTACTTGCGCCGCTTTCGCAAGACAGGGCAGTACGACACCGCCTCGCCCGAGATCTCCGGGCGGTCCGGCACGACCCGGCCGCGCGCGTGATCGCCCGCTGGCGCGCTCTGTCCTGTCCTCAGTGGCCCAAGGCCAAGCCGATCAGGCCGAGCGAGCCGACCAGCACACGCCACCAGGCAAACAGTGCGAAACCGTGCCGGCTGACGTAATCGAGAAATGTGCGCACCACGATCCAGGCGCAAACGAACGAGGTCACGAAGCCCACGGCAACGAGGAGAGTGTTGTCAGTGGTGAGCTGCTTGTAATTTTTCAGGAGGTCGTAGGCGAACGCGCCCGCCATGGTGGGAATGGCGAGAAAGAACGAGAACTCCGCGGCCGAGCGCTTGTCGGCGCCGAGCAGCATTGCCGACACGATCGTGGCGCCGGAGCGCGATACGCCCGGGATCATTGCCAAGCATTGGGCGAAACCGATGATCAGGTACATCGGCAAGGTGAAACGCGTGGCGTCGCGATAGCGTGGCTTCAACACAAGTCCATCCACCCACAGCAGGATGGCCCCGCCAACGATCAAGGTGAAGCAGACGATCCAGACATTGAACAGCGTGTTTTTGATGAAGTTGTGCGCGAGCGCGCCGATCACCGCGGCAGGCAGGAACGCGATAAGCACCCCGAGCACAAAGCGGCGGGCCGCAGGGTCGTCCAGCGTCCCGACAGCGATGCGCCAGAGCCGCCCGAAGTAAATGGCCAGTATCGCGAGTATCGCCCCGAGCTGAATCAGCACCACGAAGGTTTTGCCGAAAGCGTCATCCTCGAATCCGAAGAATCGATTGAGCAGCAAAAGATGCCCGGTCGAGGACACCGGCAGGAACTCGGTGAGGCCCTCGACGATACCGAGAACGAAAGCCTTGAAAAGGTCAAAGGACATGCTCGGCTCCGACGAACGAGGACACCAACGGGCAAGGAAACACCGCGCGGCACTCGACCGGCGGTCGCAAGACGCTGCTTTTCCCGCATCATTACCGCCGGGGCAACTGGGGACGCACCGGATTGCACAGCTTCCCTTGCGCAGTCTCTTATCTCGGCAATATCCAGAGCCGAGCATCTCCATTTGGTCTCAGCCATGACGGGATTGCCCGCGAGGCGTGCTACATGCACTGCCCGATTCGCCCATTGCGGATGACCGCAGCCTTCAAACCCAAATGCTGACGCTCTTTCATCACCCCTTCTGCCCGCATTCACGCTTCATCCGCCTCGTCCTCGGCGAGCATGGTCTCACCGTGCGCGCGGTTGAGGAGCGGGTCTGGGAACGGCGCGAGGAGTTCCTCCTCCTCAACCCAGCCTGCACGACGCCCGTGCTGGTCGAGGAAGGATGTCCGGCGGTACCCGGAGCAGCGGTGATCGCAGAATATCTCGATGAGACGCGCGGCCTCGAGCTGGGCGAGCAGCGGCTCTTGCCGACGGAGCCCAGCGCGCGGGTCGAGGTGCGTCGGCTGATGAGCTGGTTCAACGAGAAGTTCTTCGCCGAGGTCTCGGGCCCATTGGCGACGGAACGCCTATATAAACGCCACATGCCGCTGAGCGCAGGAGGCGGGTCTCCGGAAACGGACGTGATCCGTGCGGCGCGCCACAACGTGCGTTACCACCTGGCTTATGTGGGCTGGCTGGTGCGGACCCGCCACTGGCTTGCCGGCGAGCGGATGAGCTATGCCGACCTTGCCGCCGCGGCGCATCTGTCGGCGACCGATTACCTGGGCGACGTGCCATGGAACGAAGACGAGGCCGCCAAGACCTGGTACGCGCGGGTGAAGTCGCGGCCCTCGTTCCGCCCGTTGCTGGCCGAAACACTGGCCGGCGTTCCGCCGTCACAGACATACGCCGACCTCGACTTCTGAACGAGCCGCGTCCTGACGCTCGCGACCAGACAGCCTTGAAAGCAGCGTTGGCTGAGGCAGCGCATGAGCTTGGCTTTGATGTCATGGGCGTGACCCATGCGCATGCAATTCCGCACGCGGCAACGCGCTTGCGCCAATTCCTTGCCGAGGGTGCGCACGGCGATATGAGCTGGATGGCGGCGAACGCGGCGAAGCGCGGCGAGCCGCGCGCGCTCTGGCCCGAGGTGCGCTCTGTCATCATGCTGGGCCTGAATTACGCCAGCGTCGGCGACCCGCTGGCCGTGCTTCGTCGCCGCGAGCGCGGAGCGATATCGGTCTATGCCCGTGGTGAGGATTATCACGAGATCATCAAGCCGCGGCTGAAGGCGCTCGCACGCTGGCTCATTGCCCGTGCAGGCGGTGAGGTGAAAGTATTCGTCGACACGGCGACCGTGATGGAGAAGCCGCTCGCCGCTGCGGCAGGCCTCGGCTGGCAGGGCAAGCACACCAACCTGGTGTCGCGTGAGCTCGGCTCGTGGCTCTTTCTTGGAGCCATCTTCACCACGCTCGACCTCGCGCCCGATGCGGCAGAAGAGGATCACTGCGGCAGCTGCCGGGCCTGTCTCGACATCTGTCCGACGGCGGCATTCCCTGCTCCCTACCGGCTCGATGCGCGCCGCTGTATTTCCTACCTGACGATCGAGCATAAAGGGCCAATTCCGCACGAGCTGCGCGCCGCGATCGGCAACCGCATCTATGGCTGCGACGACTGTCTCGCGGTCTGCCCCTGGAACAAGTTCGCGCAGTCCGGACGCGAGGCGAAGCTCGCCGCCCGCGCAGAGCTCGAAGCGCCGATGCTCGAGGAGCTCGCAGCGCTCGATGACGCCGCATTCCGCAAGCTGTTCGCGAAGTCGCCGGTGAAGCGCACCGGCCGCAATCGATTCCTGCGCAATGTGCTCATTGCCATCGGCAACTCGGACGAGCTCGCGCTTGCAGCTGCGGCGGAAAACCTGCTGACCGATGCGAGCGCGGTCGTGCGCGGTGCGGCCATTTGGGCCTTAGGACAGCTCGATCCGGGACGCCTCGTGCGCGCCGCCGCGCAGCTCCGGTGCAACGAAACCGACCCAGACGTATGCGCGGAATGGCACGTTGCGTTGGAAAGACCCGGAAAGATGGTGCGCACGCCGAAGCGCGGCTTTGCGCACCCTACACCGAGCACATGAACGCCGTCACGGGTACAGGGTGCGCATAGGTGCGAAAGCACCGTGCGCACCAGACACCGAGACGCGCGCGCCTTACCCTCAGAATTCGGCGACGGCAGCGAGCAGCCGCTCGAGGTCCTCCGGGCGCGACAACCGGTGATCGCCGTCCTTCACCAAGGTGAGCACGACATCGTCGCGCGCAAAACGAGCCACCAGCTCGACGGCATGTTGCCAAGGTACGTCCGGGTCATTGACGCCCTGCAGCACCCGTACCGGACAGCCGGTTTCGATCATTCCGCCGAGCAGCAAATGCGCGCGCCCCTCCTCGATGAGGTTGCGCGTGATCAAGTAAGGCGCACTCGAATATTGTGAGGGCCGCGCCCAGGAGCCGGTGTCTGCGATCGCCTGCTTCACCTCGGGCGAGATGCGCTTCCAGATCAGCTCCTCGGTGAAGTCGACTGCCGGCGCGATCAGCACGATACCGACGATGCTCGCCGCTGCAGCCGCGGCGTGCCGGACAAGCTCGCGTGCAAGCAGCAAAGCGATCCATCCTCCCATCGATGAGCCAATGACGACCTGCGGGCCTCGGCAGCAGTCTGCGAAAACCGCGATTGCCTCCTCGAGCCAGCGACCGATCGTCCCTTCGACAAAGTCGCCGCCTGATTCGCCATGCCCGGAATAGTCGAAGCGCACCATCGCGCGCCCCCGGGCCTGTGCCCAGTCATCCAGCGCGGCGGCCTTGGTCCCGACCATCTCGGATTTGAACCCACCCAGCCAGAATAGGCCCGGGGCAGATCCCGCGCGCTGCCGCACGCTGATGCTGCGGACCGCATTGCCGGTTCCAACCGTCACCGATTTCAGGCAAAGATCATTCATCTGCAGTGGGGCCCAGCGGAACGCGCGCGTGGCGTGCGCAGCTCCTCCTTTGGCCGCATGCCTCCCTGCATTGCAAGCGCGGCGGCACGGCGGGCGCTCCCGCCAGCCGGAAGCTGGTACGGGGTGGCGGGTGAGCGACAGCTACGGCGATACCCACGTCTCTCCCCGCACGCTGGCAGGGGCGACCATCCTGCAGATCGTGCCGGCCTTGCGTGACGAGCCCGTGGCGCGCAGCGCGGTGAACGTCGCCTATGCTCTGCTGCAGTCCGGCGCGCGGGCGCTTGTCGCCGGCGAGGATGGACCGCTGGTGGCGGAGCTCAAGGCATTCGGCGCGGAGTGGGTACCGCTGGTGAACGCCACCGCCAACCCACTCAAGCTCAGGCGCGGCGCTCGCAAGCTCGAGCAGCTGATCGCATCCGAGCGCGTCGACATCGTGCATGCGCAGAGCACTGGCGCGGCGTGGAGCGCGACGATGGCGGGCGGACAGATCGCCGTGTGGCTGGTCACCACCTTGCCGGACGTGCCGGCGACCCGAGGACTGCGGGCGTATTGGGCCGGCGCCCTCGCGCGCGGTGACCGGGTGATCACACCCTCGGAGTTTGCCGCCGCATCGGTCATGGAACGTTACCGCTTGCCGCGCGAGCGCCTCACCGTCATCCCACGCAGCATCGACACCGCCGCATTCAATCCGGCAGCCGTCGACCCTGAGCGCATAGAGATGCTGCGCAAGGGCTGGCAGGTGGCAGCCGACGATCGCATCGTCCTCGTCCCCGGTCGGGTGGCGCCCTGGAACGGACAATTGTTGGTGCCGGAAGTCGCGCGCGCCCTGCACGACAGCGGCGCACGTGGATTCGTCTTCGTCATCGCCGGAGAAAACCGCAGCTATCGTAGTTATGCACGCGCGATAGCGCAGGACGCGCAAGAGAAAAGCGTGCAACGGCTGATCCGCATCACCGGACATTGCCGGGACATGCCGGCGGCGTTCGCCGCCGCCGATACCGTTCTCGTCCCCGCCGCCGAGCCACCGGTCCTCGGCCGGGTTGCGGCCGAGGCGCAAGCAATGGGGCGCCCCGTGATCACGTCCGACGCCGGCGTCCTCCCCGAGCATGTGGTTACCCCTCCAGACATGCCGGAGGAGCTGCGCACCGGCTGGGTGGTGAAGGGCGGGCAGCCGGAAGAGTTCACCCGCGCATTGCGCGCAGCCTTCGCACTCGATGACGCAGCCTACCGAGCGCTCGCTGCACGCGCGCGACAGTTCGCCGAGTATATGTTTTCGCCGCAGAGCGTGGCCGCCGCGACACGTGCTGTGTACACCTCGCTCCTGGCACGCGACGATTGAGCCGGCTGCCGCCTGGCACCTCCCGGCTGCTCTGGGCAAATGCGTGGCGTGATACCGCTCTCTCGGTCGGGTGACAGGCGGACTCCACGCGCCCGGGGCCTTTTCGCCGTTGACATATGGCTGGTTTCTACCAATTGTTTACGCGCCTGCCTTAGGCAGACCGTTGCAACAGCATGAGGAGAGCCAAGCCATTCGTCGTCCAATGAGAACCGCGCAGCCCGCCCCCAAGGACGGCCCGCGCATCAACGAGGAGATCCGTGTTCCTGCAGTACAATTGATCGATCAAACCGGCCACAATCACGGACCGATGGACATTGCGGCTGCTTTGGAAAGGGCCCAACAGGCCGGGCTGGATCTCGTCGAGATCGCCCCTAATTCAGCGCCCCCGGTCTGCAAGATTCTCGATTACGGCAAGTACAAGTATCAGGCGCAGAAGAAGGCCGCGGAAGCACGCAAGAAGCAGAAGGTGGTCGAGGTCAAGGAGATCAAGCTCCGGCCCATGATCGATGACCACGATTACGATGTTAAGATGCGCTCGATGCAGCGTTTCTTCGAAGAGGGCGACAAGGTGAAGGTGACGCTTCGGTTTCGCGGCCGAGAAATGGCGCACCAGGATCTCGGCTATCAGCTGCTCAACCGGGTGAAGGACGACACCTCCGACCTTGCGAAGGTGGAGCAGGAGCCCCGGTTCGAAGGGCGCCAAGTGGTCATGGTGCTGGCGCCACGCACGTGATGCGCCCGCACGTGCCAACCGCGCATCGGTGATCGAGCGCGGCGGACCTCGAAGGCGCGGCGGAGAGGCTCAGGCGCGGAGCTAAGCGCCTGTCCCACCGACATTCCTTGGCCCGCTCCTGGCTCCGCTCCTCTCTCCGGCGGTTGTGTTTTGAGCCCGCCTCTGCCATAACCCCGCCCTCTCGCGGCCCGGCCGAAAGGGCTGCCGTGGCTGCGAGCGGTGCTCATCAAGCACGCCAAAACCGAGCAGGCGTCCGGCCGGACGGGTGCTAGCCCGTCGGTCGCTGCCGCAGAGGAGAGCCAAATGCCCAAGTTGAAGACCAAGTCCGGCGCCAAAAAGCGATTCAAGGTGACCGCCGGCGGCAAGGTGCTTTACCAGCAGTCCGGCAAGCGCCACGGCATGATCAAGCGCACCAACAAGCAGATCGCCCAGCTGCGCGGCACCAGTGTGCTGTTCAAGACCGACGGCGACAAAATCAAGAAATATTTCCTGCCCAACGGCTGAGCAGCGCCCGCTGCTTCGGCAGCTCGCGCGGGCGCATTCTTTCGTTGCGCAAAAGATCAGGCAAAGGGCACTCGATCAGGAGAACAAGACCATGGCACGCGTCAAACGCGGCGTCACTTCACATGCCAAGCACAAAAAAGTCCTCAAAGCCGCCAAGGGCTATTACGGACGGCGCAAGAACACCATTCGCGTCGCCAAGCAGGCGGTCGAGAAGGCCAATCAATACGCGTACCGAGATCGCAAGCGGCGCAAGCGAACCTTCCGCGCGCTCTGGATCCAGCGGCTGAACGCCGCCGTGCGGCCCTTCGGGCTTAACTACAGCCGCTTCATCGATGGGCTCGGCAAGGCCGGGGTGATGGTCGACCGCAAAGTGCTCTCCGATCTGGCGATCAGTGAGCCCGCGACCTTCGAGGCGATTGTCGAGAAGGCCAAGGCGGCAGTCGCGTAATCGACGCGCGAGCCGCACAAGCGGCGCTTGCGTGCTGCACGCCCAGGCCATGAGCGAAGCCAATAGCGAGGCATGAGCGAGGCATGAGCGACATCGCCGCCCTCGAAGCCGAGCTCCTTGCCTCCATTGCTGCAGCAGCGGATGAGGCGGCGCTGGAAGCAGTCCGCGTCGCGGCGCTTGGCAAGAGCGGCGCGGTCTCGGCGCTGCTGAGAACGCTCGGCACCATGACGCCGGAGGAACGCAAGCGGCAGGGCCCGCTGATCAACGGCCTGAAGGACCGTGTCGCCACGGCGATCGCGGCCCGGCGGCAGACGCTGCAGGAGGCAGAGCTCGAGCAGCGCCTCAACAGCGAGATGGTCGATGTCACGCTGCCGACGCGCGAGGCGCCCGCCGAGATCGGGCGCGTGCATCCCATTAGCCAGGTCACCGACGAGCTCACGGCCATCTTCGCCGATATGGGGTTTGCCGTCGCCGAAGGGCCCGACATCGAGAGCGAGGACTACAACTTCTCCAAGCTCAACTTCCCCGAGGGTCACCCCGCCCGCGAGATGCACGATACGTTTTATTTCAATTCCAAGGCGGATGGCTCGCGGCGGCTGCTGCGCACGCATACCTCGCCCGTGCAAATCCGCACCATGTTGGCGCACA
The DNA here is from genome assembly GCA_045811525.1 of Xanthobacteraceae bacterium. Lineage (GTDB taxonomy): Bacteria > Pseudomonadota > Alphaproteobacteria > Rhizobiales > Xanthobacteraceae > VAZQ01. Next base: position 10,380 of record JBJMTV010000010.1, read on the forward strand.
AGCCGCCCATTCGCATCATCATCCCCGGACGCACCTATCGCAGCGACTCCGACCAGACGCACACCCCGATGTTTCACCAGGTTGAAGGGCTGGTGATCGATACGAGCTCGCATCTCGGACATCTGAAATGGATCCTCGAGGAATTCTGCAAAGCGTTCTTTGAGGTCGAGCGGGTGAAGATGCGTTTTCGGCCGTCGTTCTTTCCGTTCACCGAGCCGTCGCTCGAGGTCGATATCCAGTGTCGCAAAGGCCCCAACGAGGTGCGCTTCGGCGAAGGCGACGACTGGATGGAAATCCTTGGCTGCGGCATGGTGCATCCGAACGTGCTGCGCAATTGCGGACTGGATCCTGACAAGTACCAGGGCTTCGCCTGGGGCATGGGCATCGACCGCATCGCCATGCTCAAATACGGCATGCCGGACCTGCGTCCATTCTTTGAATCGGACGTGCGTTGGCTCACGCATTATGGCTTCCGCCCGCTCGATTTCCCCACCCTGGCGGGTGGACTGAGCCAATGAAATTCACCCTCGCTTGGCTCAAGGAGCATCTCGCGACAGACGCCGGGCTTGATACCATCGTCGACAAGCTCACCATGATCGGCCTCGAGGTTGAGAGCGTCGCCGATCGTGGAAAAATGCTCGCACCTTTTACCATCGCCCGCGTCGTCTCGGCCGAGCAGCACCCGAATGCCGATCGGCTGCGCGTATGTTTGGTCGATACGGGAGAGGGCGCGCCGGTGCAGGTCGTGTGCGGAGCACCGAACGCGCGCGCGGGAATGCAGGGCGTTTTCGTGCCGCCCGGCGCATTCATACCCGGCAAGAACATGACTCTTGGCGTCGGCAAGATCCGTGGCGTCGAGAGCCGTGGGATGCTGGTCTCCGAGTTCGAGCTGCAGATTTCAAACGACCACGAGGGCATCATCGAGGTGCCGGCCGAAGCGCCGCTCGGTGCCAACTACGCGCAATGGGCCGGGCTCGACGATCCGGTGATCGAGATCAACTTGACCCCCAATCGCGCCGACTGCACGGGCGTGAGCGGGATTGCGCGCGATCTCGCTGCAACCGAGCTCGGGCGGATCAAAACAGCCGAAGTGAAGCCGGTGGAGGGGCGCTTTCCTTGCCCGGTCAAAGTCACGCTTGAATTCGGCTCGAGCGCATCCCTCTGTCCGGCTTTTTCATTGCGCCTGGTGCGCGGCGTGAAGAACGGCCCCTCGCCCGCATGGCTGCAGCGGCGGCTTGCGGCGATCGGGCTGCGGCCGATCAACGCGCTGGTCGATATCACCAACTTCATGACCTACGATCGCGGCCGGCCGCTGCACGTGTTCGATGCCGGCAAAGTGCATGGCAGCCTCACAGTGCGACGCGCCAGGGCGGGGGAATCGCTGCACGCGCTCGACGGCAAGACCTACATCCTGGACGACACGATGTGCGTCGTCGCCGACGACCGCGGCGTTGAATCGCTTGCCGGGATCATGGGCGGCGAAGCCAGCGGCTGCTCGGAGAGCACGACTGACGTGCTCATCGAGTCGGCGCTGTGGGAGCCGCTCAACATCGCGCAGAGCGGTCGCAAGCTCGGCATCCACTCGGATGCGCGCTACCGGTTCGAGCGCGGCGTCGATCCTGCCTTCATGCTGCCTGGCCTGGAGCTTGCCACCAAAATGGTCCTGGAGCTCTGCGGCGGCGAGCCTTCGGCCGTGACGCTCGCCGGCAAGCCTGAGGCTCCCGAGCGCATTATCGATTTCCCGCTGAGCGAGGTCCCGCGGCTCGCCGGGATCGAGGTCGATTTCGCGGAGGTGAAGCGTGTCCTTGGTCATCTCGGCTTTGTCCTCAGCGGCGCTGTTCCTTCAATAAAGGTTGCAGTGCCGTCTTGGCGCTCGGATGTGGAGGGAAAAGCCGATCTGGTCGAGGAGGTGGTCCGCATTATCGGGGTCGATCGGGTGCCCGCGACCCCGTTCGATCGCGGCGCTGCGCCGCGCAAGCCGGTGCTCACCTCAATCCAGCTGCGGGTGCGCAAGGCCAAACGCGCATTGGCCATGCGCGGCATGTTGGAAGCTGTGAGCTGGTCTTTCATCGGCAAGGCGTCCGCAGAGCTGTTCGGCGGCGGCAAGCCCGAGCTCGCGCTCGCCAATCCAATCGCGGCCGAGCTTTCCGATATGCGGCCAAGCTTGATCCCGGGGCTCGTCAGCGCCACCCAGAGGAACGCGGACCGCGGCACATCCGATCTTGCGCTGTTCGAGGTCGGGCAGATCTTTCGCGGCGACAGTGCTGAGGAACAGCTCACCGCTGCCAGCGGCGTGCGGCGTGGGCTCGCTAAGCCGACCGGGATGGGCCGCCATTGGTCCGGCGCCGGCGAGGTCGACGCGTTTGACGCCAAGGCCGATGCGCTCGCCGTGCTTGCCGCCGCCGGAGCGCCGACGCAGGCGCTGCAGGTTGTGCCCGGAGCGCCGGCCTGGTTTCATCCCGGACGCAGCGGCACCCTTCAGATCGGTCCGCAAAACATCCTGGGGCATTTCGGTGAGCTCCACCCGCGCGCACGCGCCGCGCTTGATGCCGAAGATCCGCTGGTCGCGTTCGAGGTCATCCTCGACAAGATCCCTGAGGCAAAAGCGAGGGCGACCCGGGCGAGGCCCATTCTCGAGCTGTCAGCCCTGCAACCGGTTCAGCGCGACTTTGCCTTTGTTGTTGATCGAACGGTCAAGGCGGCAGACATTTTGCGCGCGGCGCAGAGTGCGGACCGCAAGCTGATCAGCAATATCGGCGTGTTCGATGTGTATCAGGGAGAGGGCGTGGATGCGGACAAGAAATCCGTCGCCATTGCCGTCACCTTGCAACCGCGTGAAAAAACGATGACCGAGCCGGAAATCGATGCGGTTGCCGCACGGATTGTCGCCGAGGTGAGTAAGAGGACTGGGGGCGTTTTGCGCGGCTGAGGCTCTGCGCAAAGCCCGCGTTAGTGCGGCGGTTTTGCGAACTTCGGCATCGGGACACTACGAGCGGCGGCCGCCGAGCAGCTTCAGCACTGCATCGGCTGCGCGCTCGCCGGATTCCCAAGCACCACCCACCGTGCCCCAAAATGTCTCGTGGGCAGCCTCGCCGGCGAAAAAAATTCGGTTGCCAAGCGGCTCCATGATGATCTTGCGGGCGGATTGCGCACCAGGCGCCGCCACCGACATGGCGCCCAAGACCCACGGCGCAGTGCTCCAGCGTGAGGCGAGCCGCCGATTGACCGCAGCCTTGATGTCGGACCCATAGAGCTTGCCGAGCCACGAGATCGCGAAATCAATCAGCGCCGCATCACCCTTGCCGGCGAGGTCGCGCCCGAAGCTCCCACCCACGTCGATGGTGCACACGCTGGAGCCTGAAATATTGGCGAAGATTGCCGCTGTCTGCTTGTTCTCGCTCTTCTCGAATACGAGCTCGTCGGCACGCAGACCCAGTGGATTGCCGGCAAGCTCGAGCGCTACGCGCTCGCGGCTGCCAAGCCTGAGCTTGGCGAACGCATCGAGGTGGCGCTTGGGCAGATCCGGCGCGAACCTCAGCTTGCCCGAGGTCACCGCATTCGTGGATGCCGTGACGATGACGGCACGAGCCTGAAACTGGCCGCGCGCCGTCTCCACCTGCACCACCCAGGAACCCCATGCGATGCGCGTCACGGGGGTGGCGAGCTGCACGGTCTGCGGGGGTACGAGCTTGGCAAGCAAAGCCCCAAAGCCCGCGCGACAGAACACGCTGTTTTCGCGCTCAGGCGAACGCGTCAGATCGACGGCGGAAACCTCGGCAAGATCCTTGCCGCAGGCATATGGTCCGAGCAGGAAGTCGATCGTCGAGCGCCAGTCACCGAGATCCTTCGGCAGGACTTGAGCAGCGGCAGCATCGGCCCGGCGTGCGCTGTCAGCAATCGCCGTGTTGGCGCGCACCAAGGTGGCGAGGAAATCCTCCATTTCACCCTCGCGCGCATAGCGCCGACCCAGACGCATGCGCTGCCCGGCAGGCGCGGGATAGAGCTCCACCCCAGTTTGCACCGCGAGCCTGGCGATCGGATTGAGGTCGGCGGCATAGATCCAGTGAGCGCCGCGGTCATAGGGCACACCGAAGGTCGTCGTGTCCGTGAGGCAGCGCCCGCCGACCTGCTCGGAGGCTTCGAGCAACGCGAAGCGCTTACCAGCCGCCGCCAGCCGTCGCGCCGCCGCAATGCCGGCAGCGCCGGCGCCGACGATAACCGCATCGACATTTCCGGACGCTGGCGGTCCTGCCTGCTGCGGAACCGGGCGCGGCGCTGCGGCCGCTGGCGCTGCCGTGGCGGCGCCGACACCCGCAAGAAAGTTGCGACGGCTCAGACCTTGCATTGTGACCTCGTGCCGGGCTGATCTAACACGGCTGCGCATGCGGCGTCGCACCTCTTTGCGAGCTCACAGCGACGCTTACTTGTCACATGTCAGCGAGCCGCCCCGCACACCCCCCGCACGCCCGCACACCTGCCGCACGGAATCAAAGACATGCTCAGCGCAGTCGCCAGATCGCTCAGCCAGCTGCTCACACCCCCCTTCCGCACCGTGCTCGCGAAATCGGTGGGCCTCGCACTCGTGCTCGTCTTTTTGCTCGGTTTTGGGCTGCACCGGCTGTTGGTGTGGCTCGCGACCGCCGCGGAAGCATGGGCCGAAGGCATGCTCGGAACTGGCGTGCATACGTTGTTGGTGATTGCCAGCTCGATCGTCTCGATCGCCGCCGGGCTCGGTATCGTCGTCGGCGCAATCTTCTTGATGCCCGCAGTGACGGCGCTGGTTGCAGGTTTCTTTGCCGACGAGATCGCGTTGCAAGTCGAGCACACGTACTACCCGCAGGAGCCCATCGGGACGGCCTTACCGCTCGGCACCGCCGCCCTGGAAGGCCTGAAAACCGGCCTCCTCGGCCTGGGGATTTATCTTTTCACGCTGCCATTCTGGCTGCTGGCAGGGGTTGGTGTGGTCATGTTCTTTCTCGCGACGGCCTTCCTGCTCAGTCGCGAATATTTCGAGCTTGCCGCGATGCGCTACCGCTCGCCGCAGGAGGCAAAGCGGATGCGCCGGATGCACCAGGGCACCGTCTTCACGGCGGGGCTTTTCATCGCCGCCTTCGTCTCCATTCCAATCATCAATTTCGCCACGCCTGTCTTCGGCACCGCGTTGATGGTCCATGTGCACAAGCAGCTATCCCGAGGTCGGCGCTAACCTGATAGCGCCGCCCCAAAGGTGGTGCGCTCCCTCACCCTGCAAGGGGGGAGGTGGCACCACCCGTGGCGCGTGACGCTACGAACGCCAGCTGCGCAAAGCGTGGCGCTATTGCGGCACGTCGGAGCCCTGGCGTTGCTTGGAGCGCCCGTTGCTCTGCCCTGCCTGGGCGGCCGTCTTTGTCTTGGCTGATTTCGGCAGCGCCGAGGCGACCGGACGGCTGGAGGCGCCGCTCGCTGATGCGCTCGCCGCAACAATGGCGCTGCCGCCGCTCGCGCGCCGACCCACGCTCTCATAGAGGAATCCGTACTGAGCGACCTCCTCCGGACGGTAGATGTTGCGCAGGTCGACCAATACCGGGCAGGCCATGGTCTGCCTCAGCCGTTCGAAATCAAGGGCGCGAAACTGTTCCCATTCTGTGGCAATGACGAGCGCATCAGCATTGTCGGCACAGCTATAGGGTCCATCGCAATAGACCACATCCGCAAGCACCGCCTTGGCTTGCTCGAGACCGGCAGGATCGTACACGCGTACCTTCGCGCCCATGTCCTGCAACGCGCTGATCAGCGGAATGGACGGCGCATCGCGCATGTCATCAGTGTCGGGCTTGAACGTGAGACCGAGCACCGCCACCGTTTTGCCGCGCAGCTGTCCAGCGAACGGCGCTGCAACCTTGCGCGCCATGGCGCGCTTGCGTGCCTCGTTCACCGCCAGCACGGTTTCGACGATGCGCAGGGGTGCCTGGTGATCCTGCCCCGTCTTGACGAGCGCCAGCGCATCTTTGGGAAAGCAGGAGCCGCCAAACCCGGGGCCAGCATGCAGGAACTTGGCACCGATGCGGTTGTCCAGCCCGATGCCGCGTGCCACCTGCTGGATGTCGGCATCAACCTTCTCGGCGAGATCTGCGATCTCATTGATGAAGGTGATCTTGGTCGCGAGGAAGGCGTTGGCGGCGTACTTGATCAGCTCGGCGGTACGGCGTGTCGTGTAAAGGATCGGCGCCTGGTTGAGGTACAGCGGCCGATAGATTTCGGCCATCACCTTGCGCGCTCTTTCGTCCTCGCTGCCGACCACGATGCGATCGGGATGTTTGAAGTCGCGAATTGCCGCGCCCTCGCGCAGGAACTCGGGGTTCGAGACGACGGCGAACTCGGCGTCCGGCCGCTCGTCGCGCAGCACTCGCTCGATCTCGTCGCCGGTCCCGACCGGCACGGTCGATTTGGTGATGATCACCGTGAAGCCGTCGAGCGCCGCGGCAATCTCTCGTGTGGCTGCGAACACATAAGACAGATCGGCGTAGCCATCGCCACGGCGCGAGGGCGTGCCGACGGCAATGAAAACAGCTTCCGCGGCGGCTGTGGGCCCGGCAAGTTCGGTTGTGAAATGCAGCCGGCCCGCCTTCGAGTTCGTGCGGACCATGCGATCGAGATCGGGCTCATAAAGCGGAATCTCGCCCCGTTGCAGCGCGGTCACCTTTTCCGCGTCCTTGTCGACGCAGGTCACCTCGTGCCCGAAATCGGCAAAGCAGGCCCCCGACACGAGCCCCACATAGCCGGTACCGATCATCGCAATGCGCATGTGAGAGTTCCAACCCTTCCGTCAGAACGTTTGATCCGATCCGCTTCGTCTTGTCGACCCTGGATCGTCGCAGGCCGGCGGCGGGCACAATGAACCGCAAGTGGACGGCGTGAAGTCATGAGAATGACATAGAAGGAGTTCGGCGAGTGGGACGGTCAACTCATTTCGCTTCACCGCACGGTTTAGCAGAGTCGAGTTACGAACACATGGCACCCGCGCGGATATGCGTTCGGAACTCACGCGCAACTCCTCGCTTGAAGTCGTGTCCCGCAATGAGCGCAGGAGTGCCATTTCCCCGTGCGGCCGCAAGTTGACGAGCAAAAGCACCTAACGCGCATCGTCGAGCGCAACATAACCGCGTTGTGCGAACGTCGGCGCCAGGAAACGGAAGCGCTGTCGCTGCAAGACCGCATCGCCGATGCGATCACGCGATTCACCGGGAGCATGACATTCGTTTACGTGCATCTCGCCATATTCGGTCTGTGGATTGTTGCGAACCTGCACTGGATCCCGGGGATTCCCGCCTGGGATGAGTCTTTCGTCGTTCTGGCGATGCTGGCCTCGGTCGAGGCGATCTTCCTCTCGACCTTCATTCTGATCACGCAGAACCGTATGGCGGTAGTGGCCGACAAGCGAGCCGACCTCGATCTGCAAATCAGCCTTCTGGCCGAGCACGAGATCACCAAGCTCGCCCAGCTCGTCGCAGAAATGGCGCGGGTTCTTGGCGTCGGCGCGGCCGTCGATGAAGACCTCGAGGAGGTCCAGCAGGATATCAAGCCCGAGGCCGTGCTCGATGCCATGGAGCACCAGGACCGAGCCATGAACAAGCGCTGATCACGCGGCATCGGTTCCGCGCGCATACCTCAGCGCGGTATGCCTGCGAGCATTTCCCGCTGGATAGCCACGCCGGGTTCCGCGCCCGCGGGCGGGGCGCCCGGGCGCCCGTAGATGCGGTCGAGCGCTGCCGCCACTTCCACCAGTTGCGCCGCACTCGCATCGAACCGCTGCCCCTGCGCCAGGCGCGCCGTCCAGTCAACGGCGGCACGGCCGAACCAAGCGTCAGGAGGCGTGGCGATGACCTCGCGTGACGTGCCGCGGCTGTGCACCGCGACAAAGTCGAAGAATGACCCGTCGACATTGCTGAGCTCGGCGCCGCCTTTGGTGCCATGAAATGCTGCGGCAATGACGGCGTCACGGCCTGCGTGCAGCCGCCATGAGCAGGCGAGCCGCACCGTTGTGCCGCCGGCGAGCGTCAGCGTGGCAAAAGCGCAGTCCTCGACCCGATCGACGTCTGCCACTAACCGCTCGCCGGCTGCGAACAGCGTGCTTGAGACCTCCTCAACGGGAGGGAAATCCAGCGTCCAAAGCGCAAGGTCGACGAGGTGCACGCCCAGGTCCATGACGCACCCGCCGCCCGATAATTTCCAGTCATAGAACCACGGCTTGTCCGGGCCGTAGGCATTATGAAAGGTCAAGTCGACGGCAAAGATGCGCCCCAACGCACCGCTGCGTGCCAAGTCGCGCACGCGGCACATTCCTGCGGTGAAACGATACGACAGATCGACGGCGAGCAGTCGGTCGGCACTGCGCGCCGCGGCAACCACGGCACTCACCTCGTCGGCAGTGCGCCCGAGCGGCTTTTGGCAGAATACCGCGGCACCGCACTTTAACGCTCGAATGGCCTGGTCGGCATGCAGCGCCGTCGGTGTGGCGATCACGATGGCATCGAGAGGCTCTTCGATAAGCTCGTCGAAGCTCGCCAGGCACTTTGCACCTGGCGCGATCTCCAGCGCGCGTGCGCGCATTTCCGCAGAGGCATCGGCGATTGCGGCAGCCTCGACCGCTCCAGCTTCGAGCATCGCTTTCATGCGGTGGTGACCGATCCAGCCCACCCCGGCAAAGCCAACGCGAGGACGATGCCGCGGCTCGACCCTCGGTGCCGGTTCGAGTCCGCCGTTCATTACATCGTCACCAGCGCCTTGAGAAAGCCGTCCGGACGATCGCGCGTGGCGTTGAGCGCATCCCCCAGACGCTCGAGCGGAAACGAATGCGTGCACAAGGGTGCCGGATCAAAACGGCCGGACGCGACCGCGCCGATCGCTTCGCGGATTCCGCGCAGATAGATCGCCGGATCGCGCTCGTGCGCGTTGATGACGTCAATGCCGCGCCAGTTCCACAACCACATATTCACTTGGCGTGGGCCGTCCTGGTGGTAACCGGCAATGATCAGCCGCCCGCGCTCGCGTGTCAGCTCTGCTGCAAGATCGAGGGCGCGCTGCTGGCCCACCGCCTCTATGACCTGATCGCACAAGGCGCTGCCGGTCAGCTCCTTCACGCGCTCAATGACGTTATCATCGAGCGCAATCGTCTCCGCCGCGCCCATCCGCCGCGCCACGTCCAGCGAATAAGGACGCCGCGAGATGGCAATGACGCGCGCTCCCGCCTGCGTCACGAGACGCGTCAGGATGGCACCGAGGAAGCCGATGCCGACAATGGCGACGGTCTGGCCGGCGGCGATGCGGCTGCGATCGAAAATGTTCATGGCGCAGCCAAGCGGCTCGCCCGGAAACGGGCGGTCTGCCAGCGCCGACGGAAGGGGTACCAGGGCGTCGGCGGCCGCCAGGTCGTACTCGGCATAGCTGTTATAGGAGAGCGCTGCCACGCGCTCGCCCAGCCCGATTTTCTCGACCCCTTCTCCCACCACATCGACGACGCCCCAGGCCTCATGCCCGAGGGCGCCCGGGTCGGTCGGAAATTTCATCCATTCAGGACCCGACCACGGGGTCAGATTGGAGGCACAGACGCCGCATCCCTCGAGGCGCAGCCGTACCTGTCCGGCAGCGGGCGAGGGCCGCGGCACGACCTTGATGTCGACGCGTCCGGGCCCGGTCAGGACGGCGGCACGCATGGTGCCATTGCTGGACGACGTGGTGGATGGCATTTCGCGCTGGCTCGGCTCCGGCGGCTCAAATCCGCGCTGCTGCTCTGGGTTCCGCCAGTCAAAGGTCGGTCAGCATGTAAGACGTGGACGCCCGCGGCAAGAGCGCGTATAGGCGCGTGCTCAACGGCCAAGTGCAGGGACAAGTGCAGGGACAAGTACAGGCACAAGTGCGGGCATGACTTGCGTTCAGTCCTGCTCTAGATTGGCGGGAAGCCGCAATAGCTCAACGGTAGAGCAATCGCTTCGTAAGCGATAGGTTGCAGGTTCAAATCCTGCTTGCGGCACCACCGTTCTCGCTCAGGAACGGCAGACGCGCCCGCAGATTCGCGGCAGCGTCTAGAACTAGGCTCAGTTTTGAACTGAGCGAGGCGTTCCTCGATCGAGCGGCACGGATGCCGCGCCTCCCCCTTCGCTCATCTCAGCGCGCGCCCCGCGTTCATAGAGGTCACGGGTCGCCTGCTCGCTTGCTGCTTCGGACCCAGCACGCCGCTTGCGCCACACCATCGTTCCGTAAACGAGTGCGATCCCGAGCGCCGCGACCATGGCTACGTCGATGACCCACCAAAGCCACCATCCCGCGTCAGCATTCATGGGCCGTTTCCTTCTGCTGCTGCCCGTGACAACGCGCCAGAACGCATTCTGATCCGGCCGCCCGCCGGTCCGGTTGGGCGGCGGCATGGGGTCATGCCCCTTCGGCCATGGGCGCGCAGTTCGCCGGAGGGGCAGCAGCCTCGCACCGCCGCTTTGCGCGCTTGCCGCCTAAGCCTGCGGATCTGTCCGCCGTTTCAAATTCGTGAGCGGATAGCGGTGCACCTCCTGCAGGAGTCCCACGAGAGAGCGCGCGGCTTCATCAAGCGAGCGCGTGCCGCGCTCGGCGTCCGCGGCCCGTGCATTGCCGCACGCACCCGAAGGATGCAGGTCTTGCGTCTGCCAGGCGAATGCAATCCTCGGCCCGGACACGAGATAGCGGTAGTCGGGAGCGAGCTCGCGCGCGAGCGGCCGGAAGTCATCGGCCTTGTGCATCTGCACGAGCTCGGGGGCGAGCGCCAGCATCATCGATGTCTCTTTCTCGCCGCCGTGAATGCCGTAGGTCAGCTCCTCCTCGGCGTAAGTCCCCGGGGGGGCATCGAACATGTAGCTGCTGGCGCAAACCGCCAGCATCTCCAGTCGCACGCGCAGATCGCGGGCGACGATCTCCATAATCTCCGGCTGGCCGCCATGCGTATTGAACAAGACGAGCCGTCGCAATCCCGCGCGGTGCACGCTCTCGCCGATCTCGGTCCAGAGGCGGATAATGGTGTCGGCGGACAATGATAGCGTACCGGGAAACGCCAGATGCTCGTTCGATTTACCGATGGCCTGCATCGGCAGGAACGTCACCGGCAGGTCAGCAGGCAACAACGTGATGGTGCGCTCGACAATGCCCTTGTTGATGCAGGCATCGACGCAGACCGGAAGATGCGGTCCGTGCTGCTCGACCGCAGCGACCGGCAGCACAGCAACGGTATCGCCTGGGAGCACCGAAAATTCTTCGGTGGTCATCTCGATCCAGCGGCGACGCGGCAAGCCGATCATGAGGCGTAGCTCTCCCGTGGAAGCTTTGTGCCGGGTGTAGGGCAAGTCACTTTACCGGGACGCGGGCAGGGTGCGCAAAGGCGCGCACGGCTTAACGATTACCAGCATTGAAACGGTTACAAGCGCGCCGTGCGCACCAGCGAAACTGACGGTGCGCACGCCGCGTTGGAGCCTGTGCTGCGTGAGAGTTGTGGGTGGTCTCGCGGCTTTGCGCACCCTACTTCGCACCTGAGCCGAGGTTTACCGGGGCACCGGTAGGGTGCGCAAAGGCGCGCACGGCTTAACGGTTACCAGCAGTGAAACGGTTACGAACGCGCCGTGCGCACCGGCCGAAACTGACGGTGCGCACGCCGCGTTGGAGCTTGTGCTGCGTGAGAGTTGTGGGCGGTCTCGCGGCTTTGCGGACCCTACTTCGCACCCGAGGCGAGGTTTACCGGGGCGCCGGTAGGGTGCGCAAAGGCGCGCACGGCTTCACGGTTACCTGCAGTGAAACGGTTACGAGCGCACCGTGCGCACCAGCGAAACTGACGCTGCGCACGCCGCGTTGCACCTTGTGCTGCGTGAGAGTTGTGGGCGGTCTCGCGGCTTTGCGCACCCTACCTACTGCGCCAAAGCTTCTTCGCTGCTAGTGTAGCGGTACGAGGAGTCCAGGCCGGGGAGTAGTGCTGTGACCACCGCGAATGAGGCGACGATCAACGGCATTCGCATCGAGCTGATCGAGCGCGGACAGGGCCGGCCAATCCTGTTCTTGCATCCGGCGACCGGGATCGCCGGCGCCGGCCCTGCGCTCGATGCGCTGGCGGTGCATGGGCGGGTGTTGGCGCCGGTTCACCCGGGGTTCGGTCACTCGGAGGCACCCAAGTCGTTCGACTCAGTCGCCGACCTCGCCTACTTCTACCTCGATTTTCTCGAAGCGCAGAAGCTCGATGGTGTGGCGCTCGTCGGAGTATCGTTCGGCGCCTGGGTGGCGGCGGAGATCGCGATCAAGTCGACGGCACGCCTCTCGCACCTGGTGCTCGCCAATCCCATCGGCATCAAGGTCGGCGCGCGCGAGGAACGCGACATCGTCGACATGTTCGCGCTGACCGAGGACGAATATCTCGCTCTGGCTTATCACGATGCCAAGCGCGGGAAGCGCGACTACAAGTCGATGCCGGAATCCGAGGTCCTCGCGGCCTCGCGCAACCGCGAGGCGATCGCCCGTTATGCCTGGTCGCCCTACATGCACGATCCCAAGCTCAAGGGCCGCCTGCATCGCATCAAGGTGCCGACGCTCATTCTGTGGGGCACGAGCGACCGCCTGGCCTCGGAAGCCTACGGCCGCGCATTCTGCGCCGCTATACCGGGGGCACGCTTCCAGCGCCTCGAGCACGCCGGCCACTATGCTCACGAAGAGCAGCCGCAAGCGTTCGTCGAAGCGGTGGCGGCATTCATCGGCGGCTCGCATAAGGGCGGGTAGCGATCGCATCGCCGCGACGCTACAATTCGAACATCAATCCCTGGCCGCGCAGAGACGATGATGAGAGTCTATCATTTCACCGAGCAGCCCTATCCCGATGCCTGGACGGACCACAGCGGGTCGCTGCGCATCAATCTGCCCAATCGCAAATGCGATCCCAAAGTGGCGGCGGACCTGTTTCACCGCTACTACGACGAGTGGCTGCTCGCCGACGAGCTCGGCTACGACATAATGCTCAACGAGCATCACCAGACCGCGACCTGCATGTCGTCGACGGTGGTCGTGGGACTTTCCGTCCTGGCACGGCAGAGCAAGCGAGCGCGCCTCCTCGTCCTCGGCTATCCCATCGGCCACCGCCGCGATCCGTTACGCGTGGCCGAGGAGCTCGCAACGATCGACGTGATCTCGCGTGGGCGCCTGGACATGGGCTTCATCAAAGGGGTGCCCTACGAGTTTGCTGCTTCCAATCAAAACCCGGTCGGTGTGATGGACCGGTTCTGGGAGGCGCACGACTTCATCGTCAAGGCGATGACCAGCCACGATGCACCATTCAATTGGGAGAGCGAGAACTTCCATTATCGGCACGTGAACATCTGGCCGCGACCATGGCAGCAGCCGCATCCCCCGATTTGGAGCACCACGGGCAGCAAGAGCAATGCCCGGGTGCTCGGCGAGCGCGGCTATGTCATGGCAACACTGGGCACGGGCTATAACACCCGACCCCTGTTCGACGTCTATCGTGAAGGCTACATGTCGAAGGGGCGCGGCGCACCGGCGGCAGACCGATTCGCCTATCTCGGCCTGGTCGCTGTGGCCGCGAACGAGCGCGCCGCGCGCGAACGCGGCGAGCAGGTGGCGAGCTATCCGCGCTCGAGCTCCATCGTGCATGTGCCGTTCCGCAACCCGCCGGGCTTTCTCTCGGTCGAGGACAATGCGCGCTTGATGCGCGGCGAGACGCCGCCGCGCAGCTATACGAAGGACCGTCGCGTGATCGATATGCGCAGCGCCAGCGTGCAAGAGCTGATCGACGCCGGCATCCTGTTCTGCGGCACGCCCGACCAGGTGTACGCGCAGATCGTCGACTTCTGCGAATATTGCGGCGGCATGGGCAACCTTTTGATGATGGGTCACGCCGGGCCGATGACGCATGCCGATACGGTCGACAATCTGACGCTGTTTGCGCGTGAGGTGATGCCGCGGCTGAAAGAGTATAAGCAGCCCACGGTGACAGCGAGCGCCGCCTGACCCCGGGAACGGCCGGAGTCGCGCTCACGCGGCAGCAATCACAATCAGGTCAGCCGATCGAGCGAAGCTCGCGCGGGGAGCGCCGGCATCGCATAGTGGGGCCGTCCCCGTGGACAGGCGCGGCGCCAACATCGTGTGGCGGTTCAGAAGTCCGCATCATTCTTGCCGCACGTTCGTCATGCGGACTTCTGAACCAAAGCCACACGACAGACCCATAGTGGGCTAGTGTCCTTCGATTCCGAAGTTCGCAAACTACGGTGCCGCACACTGATGCGAACTTCGGAATCGGGACACTAGGGACGCCTGCAACGCCGGAGTGGCGCGATTTGACCATCCTCAGCCGACGCACGCTGCTTTCTGGTGCCGCGACGCTCCTCGCGCCCTCGGCTGCGCGCGCGCAGCTCGATGCAACACCGGTCGCGAGCGCGCGCTCTATTCCGGTGCTCGCGCGCAATGGAATGGTCGTGGCGCAGGAGGGACGCGCTGTCGGCATCGGCGTCGACGTCCTCCGACGTGGCGGCAATGCGGTGGACGCGGCGGTCGCCACCGGCTTTGCCCTCGCCGTGACCTATCCGCGCGCCGGCAACATCGGCGGCGGCGGCTACATGGTCATGCATCTTGCCGAGCGCAATCTGGCGACAGCCATCGACTACCGCGAGACGGCGCCGGCGGCGACCACGCGCGATGTGTTTCTCGACGAGCAGGGCAACGTCGACGCGATCAAAGCGCGCGACAGCGGTTTGGCCATTGGTGTGCCGGGGACGGTCGCCGGCTTGGCGCTGGCGCTCTCACGCTACGGGTCCGGCAGGTTCAGCTTGGGCGAGCTCCTCCAGCCGGCAATCAAGCTGGCGCGCGAGGGCATTCCCATTGAGGCGGACGTTGCGGACTCGCTGCCCGCAGCGGCCGGCCGTCTGGGTCGCTGGCCCTCGTCTGCCAAGATCTTCATGCGCGATGCTCGCCTGCTGCAACCCGGTGACATGTTGGTGCAGCCCGAGTTGGCTGAGACGCTGCGCGCGATTGCCGAGGTCGGGCCTTCCGCGTTCTACCAAGGAGACACCGCGGCAAAGATCGTTGCCAGCGTGCGCGCTGCCGGCGGCCTGATGTCGCTCGAGGACCTGCGCACCTACCAGCCGATCGAGCGAGCGCCGGTGCGCGGCAGCTATCGCGGGTATGACATCCTGGCGATGCCGCCGTCCTCCTCCGGTGGAGTCATTCTCCTCGAGATGCTGAATATTCTCGAAGGCTTTTCCGATCTCGCGGACGACCCGGCGCTGCGCGTGCATCGCATGGCGGAAGCCATGAAGCTTGCCTACGCCGATCGCGCCATGTTTCTCGGCGATCCGGCAAGCGTTGCGGCGCCGCTCGCGCGTCTGCTGTCGAAAACCTATGCGCAGGAGTTGCGCTCGCGCATCGGCGAGCGCGCCTTGCCGGCGCGTGACATCGGTCCCGGCGCGACGCAGCCGCGCGAGGGGTTCAATACCACGCACTTTTCCGTGGTCGACCGGTTCGGCAATGCGGTGGCCAACACCTACACGCTCAATTTCAGCTATGGCGTCGGCCTCGTGGCCGAGGGCACGGGCGTTCTCCTCAACAATGAGCTCGATGATTTCGCCGCCAAACCCGGCGTGCCGAATGCCTATGGCCTGACCGGCGGCGATGCCAATGCGCCGGGTCCCGGCAAGCGCCCTCTTTCCTCGATGTCGCCCACCATACTGCTCAAGAAGGGAAAGCCTTTCCTGGTCGTCGGCTCGCCAGGAGGAAGCCGTATTATCACAGCGGTGCTGCAGGTCATCCTCAATGTGATTGATCGGCGGCTGCCAGTTGCCGACGCCGTCACCGATCCGCGCATGCATCAGCAGTGGCTGCCCGATGAGGTGCTGGTCGAGCGCGAATTTTCACCCGAGCTCATTGTCGCCCTGCAGGCGCGCGGTCATAACGTGGCGCAGACGCTGCCACGCACCTCGGCCAATTCGATCATGGTCACTCCAGAGGGCCTGGTCGGCGCCGCCGACAACCGCACGCGCGGCGCCCTTGCCGCCGGCTATTGAGGCTCGCCTTCTGCTGTGGCGCGAAGCTTGAGCCGGACGTCCCCGTGTCAGCAGGGCCGATCTATCCGCTTCGACAAACTCACTTGAACGCACCGCTTTTCGCCAGGGCAGCCCATTTGGCGATGTCCTTCTGAAGAAACGCGGCGAGCTGCTCCGGCGACCCCCCGACTAGACGGAAGCCCAGCGTTGCGGCCTTCTCCTTCACGTCCGGGAGCATGAGGATGCGCTGCACATCGGCATTGATTTTGGCGATGATGTCTCTGCGTACCCCTTTCGGCGCAAGCAACGCATACCAGGAGGATTCACCGAACTCGATCCCCTGCTCCTGAAAGGTTGGAACGTCCGGCACGGCGGCGGCACGCGTCGGCCCGGAAACGGCGAGCGCGCGCATCCGGCCCGCCTGAACGTTGCCGAGCGTGCCTCCGAGGGTGGGCATCCACACGGCAATCCGCCCGGCAACAAGGTCGGTGGTGAGCTGCGAGAAGCCGGTATACGGCACGTGCTGAAACTTGACCCCGGTCGCCTGGGCGAGCTGCTCGACCGAAAGATGCGAGCTCGTTCCAACGCCGAGCGACCCATAGCTGAGCTCGCCCGGATGCGCCCTGGCGTATTCGATGAGGGCGTGCACGTCGTGAAAAGGTAACGAGAGCGGGATGACCAGCACGTCGGTCGCGGTGGCGGCAAGGATGATGGGCTCGAAGTCCCTTACCGGATCGAGGTTCTGGTAAGGCGCGATGGTGACGTTGACCGCGAGCGACTGCGCGCCGAAATGCAGGCTGTAGCCATCGGGCGGCGCCTGTGCCGCTGCCGCGGCGCCGAGATTGCCGCCGGCTCCCGCGCGGTTCTCAATGACGACGTTCTGCCCCCACGCTTCACTGAGCTTCTGTCCCAGAATGCGTCCCAGCGTGTCGATGGTACCCCCCGCGGGGAACGCAATGATCATGCGCACGGGGCGGTCGGGATAGTTCTGCGCGGTGCTGATGCTCACCCAGGCGAGCAACGCTGCAAGCACACCCGCGCCTATCAACGTTCTCGATGCCATGTGCCGCTCCCGGCTGTGCACGGTTTGGATTGCACCGCAATTCTGCCGAACGTTCAACGTCCGCAATGGCTGCAATCGCAGAGTTGACGATGGCCGCTGCGGGCTCAGTCAGATTGGAGTGATTGTAAGGTCTGGCGCCTCGCTTGGGCTTTACAAAGGGCGCCCACCGTCTCATGTGAAAAACGACGGTCGGTGGGCGGCGCAGGAGCCCTCATGGTTAGCGTGTTTGTGCAGTCGGCGACGATCCTCCTGCGGGAGGGCCTGGAAGCGCTCCTCGTGCTGGCGGCGCTCGCTGCTTATCTCACGAAGGCGGGGGCGCAGCAGCGCCTGACGGCGCTTTATGCCGGAGCGGCCGCAGCGGTGCTCGCGAGCATCGTTGCCGCGGCGGCATTCGCGATGTTCAACAACGGAATGCATAACGACCTGCTCGAGGCGTTCATTATCCTGCTCGCCGCCGCGTTGATGCTCTATGTCAGCGGCTGGCTGCTGCTCCGGCAAGATCCCAAAGCCTGGCAGGGATTTCTGAAGACCAAGGCCGACGCGGCACTGCTGCGGCAAACCGGGCTCGCCGTGGCCACACTGGCGTTTCTCGCCGTGTTCAGGGAGGGTGCGGAGACGGTCCTGTTCATTCATGCGCTCGCCAGCACGGTGGGCGGTTACAGCCTCCCCCTTGTTGCCGGCCTGCTCGCCGCGAGCGCCGGTCTCGTCGCGCTGTTCGCCATCATCAACGTGATTGCCCAAAAGTTGCCGCTGCGCCCCTTGTTCATCGTAACGTCGGGCTTCTTGTTCGTGATGGCCATCAAGTTCATTGGCGAGGCCATTCAGGAATTCCAGGAGCAGCTGATCCTCCCCTATAACGTCTTGGCAAAAACCAGCTGGCTCACCACCATCGGCTTCAACCCGACGCTCGAAGCGATTGGGATGCAGCTTCTGGTGATTGTGCTGGCGCTCATAACATTCTTTCTGCTGGACCGGCGTGCGCGGCAGGCAGGGCAAGCTAACCCAGCAGAGGACAACGCGGCGGCGGACACGGCGGCCCGGCCGCGCGCAGCAGCGAGCTGACGGGCTCACGTCAGCCCAGCCGGCGGCGCAGGATGATGTTCAATTTCGTGCGTCGTGCGAGCGTATAGCCGCGCTCCTGCAGGAGCGACAAAAGATCGGTGCGCCACGACTGCGGGGCGTTCTCGATGATGATGAGCCGGGGCCAGAGCGTTTCCGGCGCAGCATGAAAGAACGGCACGAGGATAGCGTCCTCCGCGCCTTCAGCATCGATCTTGAGAGCATCGATCCCTGCAATCCGCTCTTCATCGAGCACGTCGAGCAGCGTGCGGCATTCGACGACCCCCGCGGCATCATCTCTTGAGTGGTCCGCATCTTGTGAGTGGCCCGGCCTCAAGGCTCGGGTGCGTGTACCCCCACGATCACGCGAATTGACCTCCAGGGTGACGAGCTCGCGTTTGTCGCCCAGCGCCACCGGGATCACGCGGATCGGCACGTCGGGGTTGGCGGCGATGTTGAAGCGCAATCGCCGCAGGTTTTCTGGCTCCGGCTCGATGGCGAGGATTTGCGCGGATGCCCCTGCATGAGAGGCCACCAAAAACGAGAACAACCCGACGTTCGCGCCGACATCGACGAAAACAAAAGTGCGCCCTGCTGCTCGGACTTCGTCAACTTGTTTGAACAATTCGGCTCGTTCCGGAGCCTCATACATCTGCGGCGTGAACAGGGCATTCTTCTCGCATCCATTGCGCCGCGGGTGCAGCCGCATGCGCAGTCCCCAGCGCACGACATCAAGACCGTCGTCATCGGCTATTCGCATGGTCACGATGCGCCGCAAGCCAATGGCGAGGCGCAATCCGAGCCAATTGTCGGGCAAGCGGCTCGTTGCGGCGATCACCGCGCTCTCGAGCCATCCCGGCGTCTGCTGGCCATAAGCTTGCGTCATGCAGCGAGAAATAAGCACGCCTTGGCGGGGCCGAACAGGCAGCAGGCATGAGGTCCCGTAGGGCGGGTAACTTCAGAGACCTGAGAGTAGGGCGGGTTAGGCGCGCTCTTGCGCCGTAACCCGCCGCGCGGGCCGATGGCGGATTACGCTGCCGCTAATCCGCCCTACGCCGTCGTTCTGTTTTTCGCAATTCATAGCGCGAGGCGCGCGGGTTAGAAGCCGTGCAGGCGCGCCGGGTTGTCGGCCAGCACCTTGCGCCGGACAACCGGATCGGGCGTGACGCGATAGAGAAACTCAAGAAGCTCGGTGTCGTTTGGCATCGGCTTGGTGTACATCACATGCGGCCAGTCGGTGCTCCAGATCGCCCGATCCGGCGCCACATCGATAAAGCTCCGCGCGATCGGCGCGACGTCATCCCAGATTGCGCTCTGCTCCGTCACGCGGTCAGGATTGGAGACCATCACCCACCAGTTGTCGCGCTTAAGCATCGCACGCAGCAGCCGCATGGTCGGATGGTCAACCCCGCCTTTGACGTCGGGATGTCCCATGTGGTCGATCACCATCGGAATGTTCGGCTTGGCCAGAAGCGCCTCGAGCTCGGACCATTCCTCGCCGACCGCATGAACCCTGGCATGCCAGCCGAGCTCGCTGATGCGGGCGATGGACCGCTCGAAGCTCGCGGCTGACGGCACGATCTTGAGCTGCTTCCAGAAATTGAAACGGGCGCCGCGAACACCCGCCTCGTGCATCTCGCGCAGCTCGCGGTCGCTGGTGTTGTCGTCCATGATCACGATGCCGCGATAGTTGGGGCGGCCTTTGAGTGCATCGATAACGACGCGGTTATCGCTGCCGTAGGCGGTGGCCTGCACGAACACGCCGCGTTCCAGTCCCAAGGCGCGATGCATGCGCTCGACCGCGTCGGCATTGGCTTCGGCATCCGGCACATAGGCGGCGCCGCTGCGGGTCGGATAACGGTCGATTGGGCCGAAGACGTGCGCCTGGCAGTCGCAGCTTCCCTTCGGCGGCGGCTCCACAGGCATGCGGGTGTCGCTGCGAAATTTGGCGAACGCGCTCATCTCTTTGCTCTCTTATTTCCAGTTGCGGGCGAGCTCGCGTACCTTGCCCTGATCGAACTTGTTGATGTCGTCGATGAGATCGTTGGTCACCAGATCGCTCGCCTGGAGCGGACGCGCAATGACGCCTTCCTCCTGGAACATGTTGATGTAGGTCTGGATGCCGGCCATGTCGGCGAGGCCGTAACGCTTGTCGCTGTGCTTCTCGACGCTGTAGAGCGGCAGCAGCGCATTCATCTCGATCATGCCGCGTTTGAGGGCCTCCTCATCAGTGCCCGGAGGCTTGCCGGCCGGATTGGAGCTCCAATACATCCGCAACGCCGCTTCCGGATTTTCCAGCATGAAGACAGTGGCCTTGGCCATGGTGCGACCGAACTTCGTCAACGCTTCGCGCTTGTCGGCGAGCGTCTTGTCGGATGCGAAAAAGCCACCGCTGCCAATCTCGGCGACGGTCGGGTGATAGAGAAAGCGCAGATTCATGCCGGCCCGCATCATGCTGGCATATGCCGCGGTCCACATCGAGAGCGCCTGTACCTGACCGCTGCGCAGCGCTGCCACTGCGCCGTCACCGAGACCGACCGGGCGGAAAATGTCCTCGATCGGCACGCCATTCTTGCGCAGCGCCGAGCGTGCAACGATCAAGGAGGCGCTCGCCATGTTGGAGACGCCGATCTTCTTGCCCTTGAGATCGGCGATGGAGTGGATCGAGCTCTCTGCCGGCACCGCGATGTGATAGATCAGCCGCGAGAATTGCGTATAGAACATCTTGCCGCGGATGCCCTTGTCGTAGCCTTCGATCGGCGGCTCCTGCGTGACCTGGCCCACGTCGGCGCCACCCGATGCGGTGATCTGCGTTGCTTGCGGCCCTCCCGTGCTGAACCGCACCTCGACCTCCAATCCCTCTTCTTTGGCAAAACCTGCCTTCTCCGAGATGAGGTTGAGGATGTTGCTCAGGTCGGGGGCCGGGAAACCCGCTTGTTGCACGAGCCGCGTTTGCGCCCATGCCGTATGGTCCGGCGTGATGCCCAGAGCGAGCAGCAGGCCGAGGCTGGCGAGTTTCCAATGCATGATCCTGCGCATGTGCGTCCTCCCGTGTTGCGCGGTCGCTTGCCGCTATGTGCCCTGCTCCGCCGCCGCCGCGCGATGCGACCAAAAGGCATATTTGTGGGCCGCGAAACGCAAGGCGGCATCGAGCACGATGCCGATCAGTGAGAGATAGAAGAGCACCGAGAATACGCCCGGCACGTCGATCGAGGCCTGCCGCTGGATGATCAGGCTGCCGAGTCCCTGTGAAGCGCCGATGAACTCGCCGACAATGGCGCCGATCACGGCAAAGATGATCGCGGTCTCGAGGCCGGCGAACAGATACGGCAACATGCTTGGCAATCGCACCTTCATGAATGTCTGCAGCTGACTTGCCTTCAGGGCGCGCATCAACAGCAGCATGCGCGGCTCGACCGTCTTCAACCCGGCCACCACGTTCACCAGGATCGGAAAGAATGCGATCAGCCCCGCCGTGAGCGCCTTCGACTGCATGCCGTAACCCACCCAAATGATCATCAGCGGCGCGACCGCGACCTTGGGTATCGTCTGCAGCGCGAGGATATACGGATAGACAATGCGCTCGAACCTCGGTGCGAGGCCGACCGCGCAGCCGAGCCCGATCCCGAGAATCGCCGCCAGGATAAAGCCCAGCAGCGTCTCCAAGACAGTCACTTGAACGTGGACGAAAATCAATCCGGTCACCGCATCGGTGATGATGCGTTCTATGATCTCGCTTGGCGTTGGCAGAATGAACTGCGGCACATCGAACACCCGCAGGCAGCCTTCCCAAATGGCCAGGAACACAATCAGGCCGATCAGCGGGCCCAGCCGGTCGTGTAGAATTGCGGCGGACCGTCGTGGCGAGGATGCCGACACGACCTCGGACTCGCGCACAGTCGGCTCGCTCATGCCGGATCAGTCCTGGCGTTCAGCAGGCGCCGCAGACGCGCAACATGCTCGCCAAAATGGCCGGACGCGATCATGTCGATGCTGCGCGGGCGCGGGATATCAATCCGGACCACCTCCTTCAGCGTTGCGGGTCGTCCAGTCATCACCATGACGCGATCCGAAAGGAACACGGCTTCACTGATTGAGTGGGTCACGAAGACGACAGTAGCACCCGTCGCCATGCTGATGTTTTGCAGCTCCAGGTTCATCTGCTCACGCGTGAGGGCGTCGAGCGCACCAAATGGCTCGTCCATCAGGAGGAGCGATGGTGACAGCATCAAAGCGCGGGCGATAGCCACGCGTTGCTGCATGCCGCCGGAAAGCTCGTACGGATACTTCCGCTCAAATCCCTGCAGTCCAACCAGGGCAATCAGCTGGCCTGCCCTCTCGGCTCGTTCGGCGCGCGTCATGCGAGCGATCTCACCGGGAAGCTCGACGTTCGATTGGATGTCGCGCCAGGGAAACAGCACCGGGTCCTGGAACACGATGCCAAAATCCGTTGCGCCATTTTTCGCCTGCCGCTTGCCGAACATTACTGTTCCAGTGGTGGGAGCGAGAAGTCCGGCAATGATCAGAAGGAGCGTGCTCTTGCCACATCCTGAGGGCCCAAGGATGGACGCGAACTCGCCGCGTCTAACGCTGAGCGAGAGGTCCTCGATCGCTCGAACCGGCCGCCCGTCGCGCGCGGAATAGGTTTTCGAAACGGCTTCAACGCACAGGAAAAGCGACTCGGCGTCCGCCCGCTCGTTGGACATGCCTAAGCTTCCCTGCGCGACTGCACGATGGGCCATGCCGGCGAGCCGGGCAAAACGCCCAGCCGTGGCCACCCATCAGCCCCGTGATCGAACAGCCCTCGGCTCGCCGTCAGGGTTGCCGCACGAGCCGCGCACACACGGTGCGCGGAGAGGGCGCCGCTTCGCTGTAACAGTAGTCGAGTGTGTTCTCGTCAATCAGCCGAAAAATGTAAGTCCCTTCGTCGTCCGATCCCATCATCAGTTGAGCGCCGGGCGTGAACGCGCCCCACAACGGCTCCTCTTGATCACCGCCGGGGTTCGAGCGTTTCAATCGCCCGGCAAAGGTGTTGCCCTGCTGCTCGGTTATGACCAGGGTGGCGAGACCGCCGCGCCGGCCTTCGACTTTGGCGATCCGCTCTCGTTGTCCCGTCCATGTGCCGACCAGCAATGGTCCATCGGCGCCAAGCGCCGGCCATGAAACCAGTGCGGCGAGCGATAAGTACAGCAACGCTTTCATTGGGAAGCCTCCCCTCTGGAATGCGGCCCAGCCTCCGGGCAATTGGGCCACCAGACTAGGATCGGGGCGATGAGGACGCCAGAGAGGAAGTTGCTGCAGAGCTTGTCGTAGGGCCTCGCAATTCGCTGCGGCTACCACAGTCTATGACAGCTGCTCGAGCTGCCCGGTGCGGGGTTGTCACCCATGTCTCCGGTACGTTCTGGCACCTATGTGTCCGGGCTGGACAAATATGCGGGTGGCGCACCCGACAGGATTCGATCCTGTGACCTCCGCCTTCGGAGGGCTCGTGGGGGCTGACCGAAGCACCGTCATCGCGAGGCGTCTCAGCGCGCGGGATGAACCGCCTCTGAATCCGCACGAGGGGCGATCTCGTCCGACGGAGAAGGCGCGGCCAGAGCGTCGTAGCCCTGCGTGTTGAATTGAATCATGCAAAAGCCATGTCCAAACGGATCTGCCATCATCGCGATACGGCCATACGGAGTCTCCCGCGCCGGATCCTCCAAGCTGGCGCCCGCCGCTAGGGCTTTCTGCACCGCTTCTTCGAGGTGGTGAACGACGACATCAGGATGGATCGGCGTCCAGTGTCGACCATATCGCCGGAGATCGTTTCCGGCCCCGACTTCTCCGGACGGCTTGCTCAAAAGGTAGACGGGGACTGGCCAGCCCGCCAACTCAATGGCATCGACCCCGAAGCGCCGGGCGGCGCGGAGTCCAAACGCCGTCGTATAGAAGCGCTCGGCCGCCTCCAGGTCGGGGACATCAATGTTGATCAAGAGCTCAATCGCGGGCCTCACGAGCAACCTTTCCTTGAGCGCCGAAGGCGTTCAGCGCCACGGCCGCCTGGATCAGCGCCTTCAATGCTTCCTCGTCGATTTCCTGGCCCTCGTCCTATCCGGCAACGCGTCGCCTACCGCGCCACTTCGTGGCATAGGGCAGGATGAACATGTAGAGCCCGCTGAACAGGAGCAAGAACAGGGGGGCCAGCGGCGAATAGGTCAACCATAGGGGAGGTTGCCCAACTGCCATGGCCACGAAGTTGGCGATCACGGTGAGCGTGAAAGCGATAGATACCCAGCGGTGGATCTGTCGAATCCATATGCTCATAATCAAGACCTCCTCTCGAACGAAGCGACGCCGAGGGCTTCAGTCTGCCCGCGCCAAGACTTGCTCCAGGTTGCCCAGGAAGTTCTGCCATCCGTGCCTGGCGCCCTGGTAGGCCTGCTCCTGGTCGGGCCGGAAGCCGGACTGCTCCATGCGGAGCCGCGTCCCCTTGCTCGTCGGCGTGAGCGTCCAGGTCACGACGCTGTCGAGACCCATCGCTGCCCAGGTGTAGGACAGCGTCGTGTTCGGCTCGACTTCGACCACCTCACAATCGACGCTGCCCCAGTCCCCGCGGAAATCGAACCGGTGGCCCACGACAGGCTTGAAATCGTTCTTCATCAGCCACTCCTGGATCAGATGTGGTTGCGTAAGCGCCCGCCAGATCCTCTCTGGGGGATGCGCGAACTCACGTTCGGCAACTACGGAGCGCGTTCCGCTCGATGTTTCGGTCACTGGTCCATCCTTTTCAGTAGATCTTCGAGGTGGTCGAACCGGCTCTGCCAGAAGTCCGCCATTCGATTCGTCCAGTCGATCAGCGGAGCTAATGCGTCGAGCTGTGGCCTATAGTGCGTCTGACGGCCTTCGGGGCGGTCGAGCACCAGCCCGGCCTGTTTCAGGACCCCAAGATGCTTCGACACCGCGGGCTGCGAGACCCCGGCCCGCGCGGTCAGAGCCGCGACAGTCTGCTCCCCTTCACGGCAAAGGCGCTCGAAGATCGCCCTGCGCGTTGGATCGGCTAAAGCCTTGAAGGCCAGTTCAGGGTCGCTGTACATCTCACCTATAACCCGGCGGCTATTTGGCAATTCATAGCTGGCGGGTTATGATTGTCAAGTGCCGCCACACGGCTCTCCGCGGCTGGCAAATAGCTGTTGCTATAGTATAGCCATTCGTCTATATAGACATATGGCTATGCACACTCACCAACTCAACGCCGCGTTCTTCGCCCTCAGCGACCCGACCAGGCGTGCCATCCTCGCGCGCTTGGCGGCAGGGGAAGCCACCGTCTCCGAAATCGTGGCGCCCTTCGATCTCAGCCAGCCGACCGTCTCCAAGCACCTCAAAGTCCTTGAAAGCGCCGGTCTGATCGAGGGGGGCCGCGACGCCCAGCGCCGGCCTCGAAAGCTCGTTCCCCAGGCCATGAAGGAACTCGCCGATTGGATCGACCTGTTCCGCCAGCAATGGGAGCAAAGGTTCGACAATCTCGAGACCCACGTCCTCAGCATCCAAGACGGAGAGAAATAACCATGCCCGCCACCTCTGAAGCGGTTTCCAAGACCGGCCTCACAGTCGACCGCGACGCCAACACCATAAGGATCGTCCGCGAATTCGGCGCTCGGCCGCCGGTGATCTTCGATGCCTGGACGCAGCCGGAGCATGTCGCCTGCTGGTGGGACCCCGCGGGCGAGCGGCTGGCCGAATGCGCCATCGACTTGCGTCCCGGAGGCTCGTTCAAGTTCGTCTCTCGGGCGCACCCGGAGATGCCGTTCGCGGGCGTCTATCGCGAGATCAAGCGCCCCGAGCGCCTCGAATTCGACGCGTTGGGGGCTAAGGGTCGGGTGACGCTTCAGAGCGTCGGCGCCGGGACGCGCATGGTCGTGGAGATCGAATGCGCCTCGGCCGAGCATCTCGAGCAATTCCTCAAGATGGGCGTCGACGCCGGCACGGCCCAGACGAGCGACAACCTGGTGGCGTATGTCAGGGAGCGCGGCCCCGTGGTGGCCTCGGCCTGAGCGGAGGGTGGAAGGCCCAACTGATGAAGGTCAAGCGCATCGTTCCGAACATCGCAGCGAACGATCTCAAAGCCTCGAGGAAGTTCTATCGCGATATTCTAGGCCTCGAGATCGCGATGGACCTCGGCTGGATCACGACCTTCACAACCGATGGGACGGCGCAGCCCCAGCTCAGCGTGGCAACAGAGGGCGGCTCGGGTACGGCGGTGCCGGATATCAGCATCGAAGTCGACGACTTGGACGAGGCACTGAGCCGCGTTCATGAGGCGCGGATCACCGTCGAATACGGGCCGGTGATGGAGCCTTGGAATGTGCGCCGCTTCTATGTTCGCGATCCATCGGGGCGGCTGCTCAACATTCTGGAACACAGCCGGTCGTGACTATCAATCGACAGACGGCCGCGACCCTGCCCCTATTACCATTCAACGTATTTAGCGGTTGGCTTCGGCCGTGATCGCGGGAGGTCTCGATGGAAATCATCTTCGAGAATGACAACAAACGCGTGGTGATCACTGGATGGCGCGGGTGGCTCATTGCGTTGGCCAGTCCTCATTCTCTCGGTCGGCCTGGTGGTTCTGGCGCTGCTGTCGGCACGTGAGGTCGAGATTCATGACGGATGCAACGGCCAAGGATGAGGTGGACGGCTGGGTGGTCGAAAGCCAGCGTAGCAACTATTCGATTGGATACTGGTTCTCTTTCATTTTCGGAATGCTCGGCCAAATCGTGCCGACCCCTCCGAATATCACCTACACGATGCGAAACCGGCGCTCGAATGAACGCCGCGTGATCACCCTACCGGGCGATCACTCCAGGGCACAGTTGTCGGCCGCTCTCAGAGATGGCGAAACTGATGATAAGCGCAGCTGAGGACACCCTCTGACCTTTGTCCAATCGATTGTCGCCGGCTTCCGGCGGTCATCGCCGCCGCAATCACGGCGCTTTGACGATCTGCTTGCACGCCGGCGGCAATCCCGCCAGCGTCAAAACCGGTCTAGGTTTGCTGGGAGCCGGGTGTAGCGTCGATTCCTTGAACCAGAAGTCGAGCTCGCTATCGCAGCCGTCCTTTGGGAGCGGCGGCGTAGGCGGCTTGCATTCCGCACTATCTGCCGGACAGGCAATCTGGACGTGAAAGTGCTCGGCGTGACCATACCAGGGACGCACCTTGTAAAGCCAAGTGTGATCAGCTCCGGCCTCGCGGCACAGCGCCTTCTTGATGGCGGCATTGACCAGGATGCGGACAACCACTGGATCCTGCGCAGCCGTTCGGATGAGCGCAGTATGTCTGTGGGTCCACGATTTCGGATCAACATCGCGCAGGTCGGGCGCGACCACATCGGTGCCCGGGCCGAACTCGCGCTCCTCGCTGCTTTGGGCGTGGTCTGGCATCGGAGCAAACCAAATATCGGCGTCGAGGCCGATTTGATGGCTGGTGTGGTCGGAAAGCATCGGCCCGCCGCGCGGCTGAGACATGTCACCCAGCAAAAGACCGTTCCAGCCAACCGTTTTTGCGTTCGCAGCAAACCGTTCGATGAAGCGAATGAGTTGGGGATGGCCCCAGTTGCGGTTACGCGACGGCCGCATGACTTGCCAGGTCGGACTGGTGATCGGCAGCGACACGACGCCGCTGAGGCAGCCGTTAAAATCGCCGCCGATCGACCGCGGCGGTCCGGAAAACGGTGTTAATTTGCGCGCGAACAGCTCCTTCGCTGGCGTTGACGGCGCGTCCGGATTTTTCAGCGGCGGCAGCGGCTTGGGATCGACCGAGCCGGGCAGCATTGGGTCGATCGAGTGCTTTTCCTGCGCGAGGGCGGAACCCGCGGCAAGGAAGAGGGCGGCCAGGAGGCAAAGAACAGCGCGCATCTGCAATTACGATCCGTATGGGTCTGTAGGGAAATAGAGTCAAATTGCACTCAAGCCTGAGAACTGGAAGAACGAGATTCTGAAAAAACGCTAACGATGCGAAACCCTTGTTCCACAAGAAGACTGGAGCTGCCTGGTATTGAAGTTGTATCGGCGCCTGTGCTGATGGCTTGGTGGCGCAATACCCTGACTGAGCCTCGCAGATCCGTTATGTTGAGACTTCCTGGCTAGGGGTAGCAGATGCCATTCGATCGGATTGGGGGGCGCCAATTGATTATGCTTCTCGGCGGCGTAGCGGCGGTACAGGCGCGCGCGGCGCCGGCCCAGCACACGGCGAGGGGAGCCTCCCAAGGACGGCGGGCGACGAGCGCCGTTGCGATCACATTCGGCGTACTCGTTATCTTGGGCGGCGCGTTTTGCGCGGCCCAAGATAACCCCATTCCCGAGCACGAAATGCAGGGAATGCCTGTCGATGCTTTTGGGTATCTTGGTGGTTTGTCTGAAGCGCGGTTCTATGAACCGCACTCGACCACGGACAATCCGTACGATGAAATCCGGAACGCGGCATCTTTGTACGGCCTGGACTTGGCAATGATGATGTCTATCGCCAAGGTCGAGAGTAACTTCAATCCTCGCGCCAAAACCGGATCATACAAAGGGCTTTTCCAACTTAGCGACTTCGAGTTTAAAAAGTACGGCGATGGCAGCATCTGGGACGCGAGGGACAACGCTCGCGCCGCGGCGCACATGCTTCTGGTACAAGCGGAAAAGTTCAGATCGGCGCTTGGTCACTATCCAGATTACGCGGAGAGATACATGGTGCATCAGCAGGGCATCCAAGGCGCCATTGAACACTACACACGCCCTGAGCGCGTCGCTTGGCAATCCATGTGTGCCACCGACGAGGGCGTACTAAAGGGGGAGCAATGGTGCAGGAAGTGCATCTGGCAAAATCTTCTCCCGCAATGGAAGCGGACCTTCGGAAGTGTAGAGAAGATATCAAGCGGAGACTTCGTTAGTCTGTGGACAGGACGAATCAATCTTCTGGTCAACAAATTCAGCGTAGCGGAGTGAATTCGACGATCAGACGCCTCGATAATAGATCGCGGCGTGAACACTTTTTACCGTATTGTGATCAGCTCCCGATATTTTTGGAACGAGTGTTGTCTCGACGGTGATCTTGGAAATTCCTCGTTGCGCAAGCACCAACGTTCCGAAAATCACAGAGCTCATCATTAATTCGTGCTCACCCTTCGAAAGCTGAGATGGATCCTTCAGCAGCTCACGCGTTGGCGACGAGTCTATATCAAACCCGGAGCTTCGAAGTGTGGCCTTCGCATTAGCAAAAGACGTTCCAACGGGAACATATTTTTGGACTATCGAAGACACCTCATTGCCTGCGGCGTTAAACTCTCCTGTGTGGCGCAGATGTTGGTAAGCACGTTCCAGCTCTAGGTGTAGCCGCCCTCCGCGTTCCTGAAAATCAACAGCGTTTGCCTGATTGCGCCGGTCCACGGCCTGGGCGTGAGCGGCCGTGAGCAACGACACGCAAATAGCAGCGAGCTTTACTGTCGGCCGCATCCGAGATGCCCTTGCAATCGGCCGCATATAAAGAAGCCCAAAATCGGAGCTGTCAATCAACATGAAATCGCGAAGGTGCTTGGCCCTTGACGCCTTGGCAGCTTTTAACAAGTGTCACCGACGGGCTAAGCGAGCAGCTCTTTTCGCGCCCAGTACCCTTTGTGCCTTCCGAAAAATTAGATCCGAGCAATGAAAAAGTGCTTGGGTGACTTAGAGGATGGGAGGCGCGGCGCTTACGTCCTCCCTTGCCCCGGAAAAGCAGATGGGCCGGGTAAGCACCCGGCGCATCTGCTGAACTTTTGATAAAGACTGGAGCGGGCGAAGGGATTCGAACCCTCGACCCCAACCTTGGCAAGGTTGTGCTCTACCCCTGAGCTACACCCGCGTCCGACGAAGGGTATGCGGCACCGGCCTCTTCGTAGGCGTGGCCGACCGGCTGATGCTATGCCAAAACCCCGGACCGTTTGCAACCGCGCCGCGATCGCATCTCATATCGCCAAGCGGGCGGCGGCGCCCCCGCTATGGCCCGAACCCGTGCACCCGACTGCCCGAGATGACCTCGCCCGCCGCCCTCTTCGCCTTTCTTGATAAGCTCGGGATCAGGCACTCCTCGGTGAGCCACCCGCCGCTGTTCACGGTCGAACAGGCACGCGCCTTGCGCGGCAGCATTGCCGGTGCGCACACCAAGAACCTGTTCCTGCGCGACAAGAAAGGAGCGCTTTTCCTCGTGACCGCGCTCGAGGATGCCTCGATCGAGCTGCGATCGCTGCACCGCCTCCTGGGTGCTTCCGGCCGGCTGTCCTTCGGCTCGGCCGATCTCATGCGTGAGACGCTCGGTATCGAGCCCGGTGCGGTGACCCCATTCGCAGCGCTCAATGACACCGAGCACCGCGTCGCTGTGGTGCTCGATGCCGACCTGATGCGTCATGACCCCATCAACTGCCACCCGCTGGTGAATACGATGACGACCACCGTCAGTCGCGTGGACCTCGTGCGTTTCCTCAGGGAAACCGGCCATGCGCCACGGATCGAGCGACTTGCGGGACTTGGCTGAGGCGGTTTAGACGCCCGCATCGTTCTAGCGGCGACTTGGGCGATGCGAACCGCCGTCGGCGGTTCCGGTTGCAAAGAACCCTGTTGACACCATTTAACCGGGCATATTGAGCTTTTCGCCTGGCGCTCTTGCTCGAGACGCCCGTAACGGTGGCACATGCCAGAATGGGCCGCCGCCCTGACCGGGATTTAGGGGATTGACGACATGACGATGCTGCAAGGGGGTGACGCGGCAACCAGCGCACCCGCGGTCAAAGACACGACCACCCAGACCTTCATGAAGGACGTTATCGAGGAATCGAAGCGCCAGCCGGTGTTGGTCGATTTCTGGGCCGAGTGGTGCGGCCCGTGCAAGCAACTGGCCCCGGTGCTGGAAAAGGTGGTGAAGGCGGCCAAAGGCAAGGTCAAGCTCGTCAAGATGGACATCGACAAGCACCCCTCAATCCCGGGACAGCTCGGCATCCAGTCAATCCCCGCGGTGTTTGCTTTCGTCAATGGCCAGCCGGTGGACGGCTTCCTCGGAGCGCTGCCGGAGGGGCAGATCACCGCTTTCATCGAGCGCCTCACCAAGGACCGCATCGGCGGTGAGGAGCAGGACCTGCTCAAAGAGGCCGACGCTGCCCTCGCCGAAGGCGATGCCGCCGGCGCAGCCGATCTCTATGCGCAGGTGCTGGCGCAGGATTCGGCTAACGTCGCCGCGCTCGCCGGACTCGCACGCTCTTACGTGCTCACCGGGGCTCTGGAGCAGGCGAAGCAGACAATGGCGCTGATCCCCGAAGCCAAGCGCAACGATCCGGCGGTGGTTGCCGCCCGAGCCGCGCTTGATCTCTCCGAGCAGGCAAAATCGGTCGGCCCCATCGGCGAGCTCGAGGCCAAGGTTGCCGCCGATCCGCGCGACCATCAGGCACGCTTTGATCTCGCGGTGGGCCTGAACGGCCAGGGCCGGCGCCAGGAGGCGGTGGACAACCTGCTCGAGATCGTGAGGCGCGATCGCAAATGGAATGACGACGGGGCACGCAAGCAGCTGGTGCAGTTTTTCGAAGCTTGGGGGCCGACCGACGAGGCCACCGTGAACGGGCGCAAGCGCCTGTCCTCGATCCTCTTCTCGTAGTGTGGCGGTTCAGATTCCGGCGCCTTTGTCGCCGGGATCTCGTCATGCGGACATCGGAATGCGGCCACCGCCCTGCTGCGAGCAGCCGCGCTTGGACCGGCAGGCGTGGTGGAGCGTGGCGCGGGATACGCAACGATGCCGATGAACGTCGACTATCAGTCTCCCGCGGATTTGCCGCAGACTATTCCGATTTTTCCGCTGCCCGGCGCCTTGCTGCTACCGCGCGGGCAGATGCCGCTGAACATCTTCGAGCCGCGCTATCTCGTGATGGTGGATGATGCCTTGCGCTCCGGTCAGCGGCTCATCGGCATGATCCAGCCTGACGAGATGCACCCTGGCGCGGATAACAAGCCTCGTTTGTTCAATGTCGGATGCGTCGGCCGCATCACGCAGCTGGCGGAGACGGGCGACGGCCGTTACCTGCTGCAACTCACGGGCATTGCTCGCTTTCAGGTCGAGCACGAGCTCACGGTCCCCACTGCTTACCGACAATGTCATGTGAGCTATCAGCCATTCGTGAATGATTTCGTTGCCCGCAAAGGGGAGGACGAGGTCGACCGCGAGAGCCTGTTGCGGGCACTCAAGCAGTTCCTCAAGGCCAACAACCTTCAGGCTGATTGGGAAGGGATCGAGAACGCGCCGAACGAGGCGCTGGTCAACGCGCTCGCCATGATGTCGCCCTATGGAGCCGCAGAAAAGCAGGCCATGCTGGAGGCGCCCGACCTCAAGACGCGCGCCGAGATCCTGATTGCGGTAACCGAGATGGAGCTCGCCAAGAAAAACGCCGGCGGCGAGACGCCGCTGCAGTAGCGCGCTAATAATAAGCTCGGAGCGTAGCGCGCGACCGAGTGGTGGCTTTCAAAGACTCCCGTCTTGACGAGCATAACCGCGGACCTCCGCTGCTGCCTTTGGGTCATTGCGTCACTACCTGCGAATACAACTCCGGAGCCCGGCATGAGCACTCCCGAACGGCCAGCGAGCAGCATCGATCGCAAGCTTCTCGAGCTCCTGGTCTGTCCGAAAACGAAGGGACCGCTTGAATACGATGCCGAGCGCCAAGAGCTCATCTCGCGTGCGGCCGGGCTCGCTTACCCGATCCGCGACGGCATTCCGATTATGCTGGAGGAAGAGGCCCGCAAGCTCGATTGAGCTCGCGTCATCTTGTCAGGGTGCGCGAACATGGCGGGCCCGATGCTGCGTTGATGCGAATGGAGGCACAATGCTGAAGATCTGGGGGCGCACCACCTCGATCAATGTGCAGAAGGCAATGTGGGCGGTCGGCGAGCTTGGGTTGCCGCATGAGCGCATCGACGTTGGCGGCTCATTCGGCAAGAACAAAGAGCGGCCGTACCTGGCGATGAATCCCAATGGTCTCGTGCCGACTCTCGAGGAGGACGGCTTTTTTCTTTGGGAGTCCAACTCGATCGTTCGCTACCTGGCAGCGAAACATGGTGCCGGCGGCCTCGAGCCGGACGACCTGCGCGAGCGCGCGCGCGCCAGCAGCTGGATGGACTGGCACCTCACGGTGGCGCAGCCGGCGCTCACTCCGGTGTTCTGGGGGCTCATCCGAACGGCGCCGGAACAGCGCGATCATGCCGCCATCGAAGCCGGCAAGGTCAAGTCGATCGCGGCGATGCGCATCCTCGATGCGCAACTGGCAAAGACACGCTTCGTGGCCGCAGACAATTTCACCATGGGTGATATTCCCGTCGCAGCGTCGAGCTACCGCTTTCGCCGGCTCATGCCGGACCGGCCGCCGCTGGATAACCTCGAGTGCTGGTTTGCCGGAATCGAGCAACGCCCGGCCTTCAAGGAGCACGTGGCCGCCGTTCCGTTCGTGTGAGCGAACGGACTAGAGAATTTCTCCGCGCAGGAGCCTCGGCACCTCACCCACGAGCCCGGCAGCCTCGCGCACGAAGAGCTGCTTGAGTCCCGGCATGCGGTCGACAATGCCGAGCCCAACGTCGCGCACAAGCCGCAGAACGTCAGACTGGTTCGAGAACAGCCGGTTGAGGCCATCCGTCATCACCGACATGGCGGCCGTGTCGAAGCGGCGCCAGCGCTGGTAGCGGTCAAGCACGGCGAGGGAGCCGGGATCGAGGCCGAGGCGCACGGCGTCGACAATCACCTCGGCGAGTGCGGCCACGTCTTTCAGTCCCATATTGAGCCCTTGCCCCGCGATCGGGTGAATGACGTGTGCCGCGTCCCCGATCAGGGCCACGCGGTCGGCCACGAATGCGCGCGCCATCGACAGGCTCAGCGGATGGATGTGGCGCGGACCGACCACTGCAATCTCGCCGAGCTCGAGGCCAAAGCGCTGCTCGAGCTCGAGATGGAACGCCGCATCCGCGAGTGTCATGATGCGCTCGGCCTCGCGCGTCTGCTCGGTCCACACGATCGAACAACGCCGGCCGGTCAGCGGCAGGATGGCGAACGGCCCGCCCGGCAAGAAATGTTCCTCGGCCCGGCCGTGATGATCGCGCTCGTGCGCGACGGTCGTGACAATGGCGCACTGGTCATAGCGCCAGCCGTGCACCGCAATGCCGGCACGCTCGCGAATCGCGGAATGCGCCCCGTCAGCGCCGACGACCAGACGTGCGACGATCTCGCTTGCATCGCCGAGCCGCAGCTGCGCGGCATCCCCTTCGACGGAAAAATCCGTCACGGACGTCGGGCGCAGCAGCACTCCTTGCGCCTGCGCCTGCCTCTGCAATGTCGCGAGCAAGGCTGCATTCTCGACCATGTGGGCAAACGGCTCGCCTGCTGCGACCTCGCCGGCGAAGGTGAGGAAAGTCGGCCGCATCACGTCCGAGACGCGGCTGTCGGTGACTTTCATGTCGAGGATGGGCTGCGCATCGATCGCCTCCCATGCACCGATCGACTGCAGCAGCCGCCGTGCGGCGGCGACAATGGCCGACGCGCGCATGTCGCCCGCGTGCGCACCAGCCCCGCCCGCGCCAGCGCTGCTGCTGCTCGCGGCGCCTGGTTGCGCGCGACCGGCTAGCGCCGGATCGGCAACGCAGACCACGAAGGACGATCCCAGGGCCTGACGCAGCGCGACTGCGAGCGCGAGACCGGCGAAGCCGCCGCCCGCGATCAGCACATCGACGTGCAATGCATTTGCCGAGGGCTGCATCCCTGAGCTCCAGCCCCTCTATAGCATCCTTGTCCGCCTTTCGCCGCTCGCAGCAGCCTGCTAAGCGGAGACCGTGACGGCGATCCAGGATCTTCTCCGCGTCCTCGACCTCGAGCAGCTCGAGCTCAACCTGTTTCGCGGCCACTCGCCGGAGGTCCATCGTCGGCGTGTGTATGGCGGCCAAGTGGTCGGTCAGGCTCTGGTCGCGGCCTGCCGCACGGTCGATGTTGCAGCCCGCCCGCCGCATTCGCTGCATGCGTATTTCATGCTCGGCGGGGATCCCAAGGCTCCGATCATCTACGAAGTCGACCGGATCCGCGACGGCAAGAGCTTCGCCACACGCCGCGTGGTGGCGATCCAGCACGGCGAGGCAATCTTCACCATGGCGGTCTCGTTCCACGCGCAGGAGCGTGGCCTCGATCACCAGATCGCCATGCCTCTCGTCCCCTCGCCGGCGGCCCTCGCGGCAGCGGGCGAACGGCAACGGCTGCTGCCGTCAATGCCGGAGCCGGTGCGCCGCTATTATGAGCGGGCACGGCCGATCGATATGGAGCCGGTCGAGATCGAGCGCTATATGGGCCAGCCGCTGGAAGGCGGCCGCTTTCACGTCTGGATCCGGGCAAGCGGAGCGCTGCCCGATGATCCGGCGATCCATCAATGCGTGCTCGCCTACGCCTCCGACATGAACCTCCTCGACACGTCCATGGTGCCGCACCGACGCACGCTGTTCGAGCCGAGCATCATGGCCGCGAGTCTCGACCATGCGCTATGGTTTCATCGCCCCTTTCGTGCCGACGATTGGCTGCTCTATGCACAGGACAGCCCGAACATGTCGGGCGCACGCGGGTTCTCGCGCGGCGAGATTTTTGCGCGCGACGGCACGCTGGTCGCGTCGGTCACGCAAGAAGGATTGGTGCGCGAGCGCAGAACGCCGGCCTCGTGAGCGGTCTTTCTCCGGTGCGCAGCGATGCAGCATCCTGAGTTGCCCACAGCTGTTCGCTACGGCGGTTTACTGCCTAAAGTAATTGCTTACTGTGTGAGGACAAAGCCGATAACCTGCGGCTCAGCAGGTTCGCTTTTTTTGCGCCAGGTTGAGAACCAGCCATGAAGCTCGTCATCGCCATCATCAAACCTTTCAAGCTCGAGGAAGTGCGCGACGCCCTCGTCGCCGTCGGCGTGCACGGCATGACGGCTAGCGAGGTGAAGGGCTACGGCCGGCAAAAAGGGCATACTGAAATCTATCGTGGCGCCGAGTACGCCGTGAATTTCCTACCCAAAATTCGCATCGAGGTGGCGGTGCCGACGGATCGCGTCGACAAGGTGATCGAGGCGATCACCACCTCCGCCAAGACGGGACAGATCGGGGACGGAAAAATCTTCGTCACCGCGATCGATCAGGCCGTGCGTATCAGGACAGGCGAGACGGACGTGGACGCCCTCTGATTGGCCGCAGGAGGGCTGGCACAGAAGGACGCCAGGATCGGCCGCAGGATTCTGCCAGGGGGCACATCATGAAGAGAGAGATCGGACTGCGCCGCATCGGCGCGCAGCTTCTCGCTGCAGGCGGCGTTCTCATCGCGGCGTCGCCTGTGGTCGCGCAGCCGGCGGCGCGAATCGACCCGGCGGATACGGCCTGGATGATATCAGCCAGCGCCTTGGTCCTGATGATGACGCTACCGGGGCTTGCGCTCTTTTATTGCGGCATGGTGCGCAAGAAGAACGTGCTCGCCACCATGGCGCAAAGCCTCGCCTGTGCCACGCTCTGCTCAGTGCTCTGGTTCGTGTTCGGCTACAGCCTGAGCTTCGTCGGCGATGGGCCATGGCTCGGAACGCTGGAACGCGTGTTCTTGCGCGGCATCAGCATGGAGTCGGTCAGCCCGTTCGCACCCAGCATTCCTGAGCTGCTGTTCGTCTTCTATCAGATGACCTTTGCCATCATCACCGTGGCCCTGGTAGCGGGCTCGGTGGCCGACCGCATGCGGTTCTCGGCATTCTTCTGGTTCGCCGGCGCTTGGCTGCTCGTGGTCTACGTCCCGATCGCGCATTGGGTCTGGGGCGGGGGCTTTCTCGCGGCTGCAGGCGCGCTCGACTTTGCCGGTGGCACCGTTGTGCATCTCAATGCCGGGATTGCCGGTCTCGTCGCTGCCTACGTTGTCGGCAAGCGTTACGGCTACGGCACGGAAAATTTCGCTCCTTATGATTTGTCGCTTGCCGTGATCGGCACGGGTCTTCTCTGGGTGGGCTGGATCGGTTTCAATGGCGGCTCGGCACTCGGTGCCAACGCGCGCGCAGCATTTGCAATCACCGCGACGCATCTCGCCGCCTCGGCCGGAGCGCTCACTTGGATGCTGCTGGAGTGGTGGACGCGCGGCAAGCCGTCCGTGCTCGGTATGATCTCAGGAGCGGTCGCCGGCCTCGGCACCATCACTCCGGCCTCCGGTTTTGTATTGCCGTGGCATGGGGTCGTCATTGGCATCATCGCCGGAGCCATGTGCTATTGGGCCTGCACCTGGCTCAAGCTCAAGTGTGGCTACGATGACTCGCTCGACGTGTTCGGCGTCCATGGTGTCGGCGGCGCTACCGGCACACTCTTGACCGGCGTATTCGCAGTCGCCGCACTTTCCGTGAGCGAGGCAACACCCGCAGGGTCCCCGGGACTGATCGAGGGCGCGCCGCGCCAGTTGCTCATCCAACTCTATGCCGTCATTGCCACGCTGCTGTGGTCGGGGGTGATGACGTTCGTGCTGTTGAAGGTGATCGCGTTTCTCGTTCCGCTGCGCGTGGCGCAGCAGCACGAGATCGAAGGTCTCGATGTGACGCAGCACGGCGAATCATTGCAGTAGCGCTGCTGCCTTCGGGTGATCGCGGGCGTCAGCGTCGGACGCGCTATCGGTTCAGCGGGCCACTGACCAAAGTTTGGGCAGGCCTGAGCGAGGCTTGGGCGGCCGCTGTCGCCAGCGCCCCGCCAGCCCCGCGCGCGTTGTAAATGGCGTTGGGCTTTGAGCCACTTAGACCACCAGCGGTGAACTGGCACGCCCCTTGATTGAAGGCGGGCGAGACTGGCCATTGCAGGAATACGGTTAGGGCGCAAACCCGGCATCGCCCTTGCCGTGGAGGGGCTCCAGCATCAGCTGGGGCCCCTCACTTTGGTGCCTCCGTCCATGGGGCGCCTGCAAAAGAGCAGCCGCAATCTGCGGCATTCGGAATCTACGGCGCGTCCCGCCGATGGTTAAGCAGCCCTTTACCTCGCCGCCGCTATGGTTGGGAACGTTGTGCGGCGGGCGTGCGCGGCTTAATCCATGTTCATGACTGCTGCCGAACGCTTGAACCCTCCGTCACCGCGCCGCGCTGATATCGGCCGCTCGCCCTTCGTACGGCTGCGCGAGCTCCTCGGGGACCTTCCGCCGGGGAAACCTCCGATCAGCCTCGCGGTCGGCGAGCCTCAGCACGGCGTCCCCGCATTCGTTGGCCCGGTGGTCGCCGCTCATCTCGACGAATTCGGCCGCTATCCCATGAACAAGGGGCTGGACGAGCTCTGCGCGGCCGTGGCGCAATGGCTCGGTCGACGTTTCGAGCTGCCGCGCGCGATCGACCCCGTGCACGAGGTGCTGGTGCTGAACGGGTCGCGTGAGGGCCTTTTCCTCGGAGCGCTCGCCGCCGCCGGCTGGGCCAATGACCGAGCGTCGAGAGGCACGGCGCCACCGGCCATGCTGATCCCCAACCCGTTCTATGCGGCTTATGCGGCCGGAGCGATCGCCGCCCAGTGTGAGCCGGTCTATCTACCGGCGACCGCAGCAAACGGGTTTCTCCCCGATCTCGATGCGCTCTCGGACGAGCTGCTGGCGCGCACAGCGGTCTTTTTCATCGCCTCGCCCGCCAATCCACAGGGCGCCGTCGCCAAGCTCGCCTATCTGCAACGCCTCGCCACCTTGGCGCGGCGCTTCGGCTTCCTCATCTTCAGCGATGAGTGCTATTCCGAAATCTATACCCGCGACCCTCCCGCCGGAATCCTGGAAGCCGGCGGTCCAGATTACGCCAACGTGGTCGCGTTTCAGTCCTTGTCCAAACGCTCGAGCCTGCCCGGGCTGCGCATCGGCTTCGTTGCCGGAGACCGCAGCTTCCTCGCGCGCTTTCTCGAGCTGCGCAATGTCTCGGCGCCTCAGGTGCCAATGCCTATGCAGCGCGTGGCAATTGCCGCTTATGCGGACGAGGCTCACGTGGTGCAGAACCGCAGCCTCTATGCGCAGAAGTTCGATCTCGCCGATCAGATCCTCGGCGATCGCTATGGCTATAAGCGCCCGGCCGGCGGGTTTTTCCTCTGGCTCGATGTCGCAGCGCATGGCGGCGACGAAGCCGTGACGCTGCGGCTGTGGCGCGAGGCGGGCTTGCGCGTGGTGCCTGGCCGTTATCTCGCACGCGAGCAGCGCGACGGCTCCAATCCCGGCGCAGGGTATATCCGTGTGGCTATGGTGCAGGATCAGGCGACCACCGCCGACGCCCTGCATCGTTTGGTGGCGGCACTCGGCTGAGGCAGCGCATGGCGATGATGGAACGCGCTTTTGACTCCCTTGGCTTCCTGCCGGACGCCATACGCGACGCGCTGCGTCGGCGCCTGCGCGAGCTCGGCGGGCTCGCACTGATCAGCGTCGCCGTGCTCGGGCTCCTCGCGCTGGCGACATGGTCGGTACAGGACCGCTCGCTGAGCCATGCCACCACCGCGCCGATCCGCAACGTCCTCGGCCTACCCGGAGCGATTGCCGCCGATCTCATGATGCAGCTGATCGGCCTCGCGAGCCTCGCCCTGGTTCTACCGATTGCGATCTGGGGCTGGCGGCTTTTAAGTCACCGCGCGCTCAGTCGCGAGCGGCTGCGCCTTGCGTTCTGGGCCTTTGGCATTCTGCTTGTCGCGGTAGCTGCCGCATGCGTGCCGCGCACGGCCTCATGGCCACTCCCGGCAGGCTTGGGCGGCGTCACGGGTGACTGGCTGCTGCGCTTACCCTTGCTGTTTACCGCCGCGAGCGCTGCGGCAGCGTTGAAGATCGCTGTGCTGATTGGCGCCGGCAGCGGTGCCGTGATCTGTCTCGGCATTGCGTGTGGCTTCGGCTGGCAAGGCGAACGCCGCAAGCGCGCGCGAGCCCGAAGCGATGACGACGAGCGCCGCGCCTGGATCTCGCTTGGATGGATCGCGCATGCATGGCTCAGCTTGAAAGCGCGCCTGGCGCGGCTGTTCGCAGCACGGGCATCGACCCGCGATGCCGCGCGCAGCGTGCCGCCGCCACATCTGCGCGGCGAGCCAAGCTTGGATGGCGTACGCCGCACGACGTCGCCGGCTAGCGATGAGGCGGAGGAGGAAGACGAGGAGGAAGACGAGGAAGAAGAGGACGAGCCCGCGGCGCCTGTGCAGCGCAAAGCAAAGCCCGCGCGCGCGGCTGGGCGCCGCAACGCTGGCGGCTATCTGCTGCCGCCGCTCGAGCTGCTGGCGGTGCCGAAAGGTGTTGGCCGCACCGTTCTAAGCACCGACATGCTGCAGACCAACGCGACAGCACTCGAAGGCGTGCTCGGGGATTTTGGTGTGCGCGGCGAGATCATCAATGCGCGCCCGGGTCCGGTTGTCACTCTCTATGAGCTGGAGCCGGCACCGGGCATCAAGTCCTCGCGCGTGATCGGGCTGGCGGACGATATTGCGCGCTCCATGAGCGCGCTTTCCGCGCGCGTCGCGGTAGTGCCCGGCCGCAACGCCATCGGCATCGAGCTTCCCAATCCAACGCGCGAGAAGGTGTTCCTGCGCGAGCTTCTGGCGCACAGCGATTATGCCGACACTCAGGCCAAGCTGCCGCTCTGCCTCGGCAAGAGCATCGGTGGCGAGCCGGTGATCGTCGATCTTACCCGCATGCCGCACCTGCTGATCGCCGGCACCACCGGCTCGGGCAAATCGGTCGCGATCAACACCATGATTTTGAGCCTCGTTTACCGGCTGCATCCCGAGCAGTGCCGGCTGATCATGGTCGATCCGAAGATGCTCGAGCTTTCCGTCTATGATGGGATCCCGCATCTGCTGACGCCGGTTGTGACCGATCCGAAAAAAGCGGTTGTGGCCCTGAAATGGGCCGTGCGCGAAATGGAGGAGCGCTACAAGAAAATGTCCAAGGTCGGTGTGCGCAACATCGACGGTTACAACGCGCGGGTGGTCGAGGCCAAAGCGAAAGGCGAGAAGCTCACGCGGACGGTGCACACGGGTTACGACAAGGAATCGGGCGAGGCGATCTACGAGAGCGAGGAGCTGGACGTCGAGCCGCTGCCGTTCATTGTGGTCATCGTCGACGAGATGGCCGATCTCATGATGGTTGCCGGCAAGGACATCGAGGGCGCCGTGCAGCGCCTCGCGCAAATGGCGAGGGCCGCCGGGCTGCACGTCGTGCTGGCGACGCAACGCCCTTCGGTCGACGTCATTACCGGCACGATCAAAGCGAATTTCCCGACCCGCATCTCGTTTCAGGTCACCTCCAAGATCGACAGCCGCACCATTCTGGGGGAGCAAGGCGCCGAGCAACTCTTGGGCCAGGGCGACATGCTCTACATGGCGGGCGGCGGGCGCATCAGCCGCGTGCACGGACCATTCGTCTCCGACGAGGAGGTGGAGAAGGTCGTTCGCCACCTCAAAGCGCAGGGCTCGCCGCAATACCTCGAGGCGGTCACTGCCGCCGAGGAGGAGGATGAGGACGGCAATCCGGTATTCGATGCGACCGCCATGGGCGAAAGCGATGGGACCGACCTTTACCAGCAGGCCGTGCAGGTCGTGCTGCGCGACCGCAAGGCCTCGACCAGCTACATCCAGCGCCGCTTGCAGATCGGCTACAACCGTGCGGCATCCCTGATGGAACGTATGGAAAAAGAAGGGGTGGTCGGGCAGGCCAATCACGCGGGCAAGCGCGAGATCCTCATGGGCGAGGAAGAGGTCGAGCGCTACTAGGGGCGCTCCCCCGTTGCGCCAACTTTGCCCCACACGCAGATTGTGGCCGGGCAGTCGTGTTGTCGCCACATCATAGCGTTAGCGGAATGACCGGGTGAGACACGGAGAGGGGATTATGGCTGTCACGCGCCCGGCACTGTGGGTGGGGGCATTCTTGTTGGGGGCGTGCGCGCTCGGGTCAACCGGTGGCGCTGAGACCGTGCCACTGCCGACTCCGGCGCCCCATCCGAAGGAAGGCGGCGCCCCGGCGCGGTCGGCGCCCTCGGCTCAGTCGGAAGGCGGACTTATTTCCGGCATTCGATCCCTGTTCAACCTGGACAAACAGGAAGCGTCTCCGCCCGCCACGGCCGGTAATCTCACGCCCGCGCAACGCGCCCAGGTCGACAAGGTCAGCAACTATTTGAGCAGTGTCCAGCAACTGGTCGGGCACTTCGTCCAAGTGGGGCCCGACGGCGGACGGGTGAAAGGCGATTTTTACATCCAGAAGCCCGGCAAGGTGCGTTTCGAATACGACCCGCCGAGCCCGATTGAAATCGTGGCTGACGGCCAATCCGTAGTGGTGCGCAACAGCAAGCTTGCCACCCAGGATCTCTACCCGTTGTCGCAAACTCCGCTGCGGTTTCTCCTCGCTGAACGCATCGATCTGGTGCGCGATACCAACGTCATCGGCGTGCGCTCAGACGACACCTATGTGACGATCATCATCGAGGAGCGGCAGGCGGTCATCGGCACGAGTCGCCTCATGGTCATGGTCGGCGCCAAGGACTATCAGCTCAAGCAATGGACCGTCACCGACCCGCAGGGCTATGACACGACGGTGGCCGTTTCCCACCTCGACGTCAGCAAGCGGCCCGATCCCAGCATGTTCCGGATCGATTATACCCGCTACGCACAGTAGCGCTGGACTGTTCTCCTCTCGTCGTTGACTTCGAGCCGCCGAGCCGCGATGAGTGATTCGGCATGCGGCTGACAGTCACGACCTGGAATATCAATTCGGTGCGGCTGCGGATCGACAGCGTCGCGCGGCTCATTAAGGCGCTGCGACCTGACGTTCTGTGCTTGCAAGAGACAAAGTGCCCGGACGATCGATTTCCGCGCAAGCGCTTCAAACGGCTCGGCTACGAGCACATCGCGTTGAATGGGCAGAAGGGCTACCACGGCGTCGTGGTGCTTTCACGCTTCCCTTTCGACAGCTTCAACGTGAAGACATTCTGCGGCAAATCCGACTGCCGCCACGTCTCCGCCGTGCTTGGCGAACGCGCAGGGTTGCGCGATCCCATTACGCTG
This sequence comes from Xanthobacteraceae bacterium, assembly GCA_045811525.1. Lineage (GTDB taxonomy): Bacteria > Pseudomonadota > Alphaproteobacteria > Rhizobiales > Xanthobacteraceae > VAZQ01. The sequence goes on from JBJMTV010000010.1 coordinate 53,564, forward strand.
CACAACTTCTATGTGCCTGCGGGCGGCGACACTCCCGACCCCTCCGTCAATGTCAAGTTCGCGCACAAGCTCGCCTTCCTCGACGAGATGGCGGCAGCGCCTGAGCTGCGCTGCCAAACCGGCGGGCGAATGATCCTCGTCGGCGATCTCAACGTGGCACCGCTCGAGCATGACGTTTGGAGTCACAAGCAGATGCTGCGCGTCGTCTCGCATACGCCCACTGAATGCGAGAAGCTCGGCGCCGTGCAAAAAGGAGGCGGCTGGGTTGACGCGATGCGCCTGCACGTGCCGGAGCCGGTGAAGCTTTACACCTGGTGGAGCTACCGCTCACCCGATTGGCGCGCCGCCGACAAGGGGCGCCGCCTCGACCACATCTGGGTCGCCCCTGCGCTCGCCGACCGCGTCGCCAATCTCAAGGTCTCGCGTAATTCACGCGCCTGGACACGACCCTCGGATCATGTGCCGGTGACCGCCGTGCTCGATGTGTCGTGATCCCGTGAGAATGACGCATCACGCCAGCTATTTCGGATCGTGCGCCTCGAGCCTCGAACGCAGATTGACGATCTCGCCTGTCGATTGCTCGAGGCGTGCGGCGACGATCGCGCGCAGGCGTTCCGCTGTCTCCGGAAAACTGTCCAGCATCTTGATGAACAGGGGCCGTGGGATACGCAGCACGGTTGAGGGCTCGAGCGCGGTCGCGGTCGCCGGACGACGCGTCTCCGTGAACAGCGCCACCTCTCCCAGTAGGGTGCCCGGGCCGACGGTAAACGCACCGCCATCGTCCCGGCCTTCGGCCAACGCAAATCGGCCCTCCTGAACAACGAAGCCGCCATCTGCCTCTTCGCCGGCGTGGAACAAGACCTCGCCGCTGTGGATGTAGCGGGTCTCGGCACCGATCGCGAGAATGCGCAGCGCCTGTCGCCCCAACGGGCTGAGTGTCGGCACCCGTTCGAAGAAGCTGATGTCGTCCTCAATGCTCATGCGAGGACTCAGGGCACCAGCTTGTAGCCACCAGCCTCAGTGACCAGGATTGAGGGGGTGGCTGCGTCCTTCTCCACTTTTTGGCGCAGCCGATAGATATGCGTTTCCAACGTGTGTGTGGTCACTCCCGAATTATACCCCCACACCTCCTGCAGCAGCGTCTCGCGTGACACCGGCCGCTGGCCCGCGCGGTAGAGATAGCGCAGGATCGCCGTCTCCTTCTCGGTCAGGCGAACCTTGCTGCCTTTCGGATTGAGCAGGATCTTGGATCCGGGCCGGAAGGTATAAGGTCCGATGCTGAAAACCGCATCCTCGCTCGCCTCATGCTGGCGTAGCTGCGCGCGGATGCGCGCCAACAGCACCGCAAAGCGAAACGGCTTCGCCACATAATCATTCGCCCCGGATTCCAGCCCGAGGATGGTGTCGGAATCGGTATTGTGGCCGGTGAGCATGATGATCGGGGCCTTGAAGCCGTTCTTGCGCAGGATGCGGACGGCTTCACGGCCGTCCACATCGGGAAGACCGACATCCATGATCACGAGGTCGATCTGGCCTGCCTTGGCGGCCTGCACTCCTTTGGCCCCGTTATCGACGGCAGTGGACTCGAACTCCTCGTGCAGCGCCAGTTGCTCGACCAGAGCGTCGCGCAGCTCGGCATCATCATCGACGATGAGGATCTTTCGGGTCGTGGTCATTCCGTCCGACTCCAACCGGCACAGCCGCCGACCAGTGGCGAAGTAGAACATTCGGCACTAAAAGAGCAAGTATGGACTGCTATTTCGCCCTCCGGACCTCATTGGATCGCGATGCGCCGCCGGTCGCTGTCTTGGCTGCAGGTTAGGACCCGCCCAGGCAGCCGCACACACGGCATTCTACTGGCGGGCGCACGCGCAATCCCTGTGCTGCTCGGCCGCAGCGGCATTCGCGCCAACAAACTCGAAGGCGACGGCGCGACGCCGCGCGGCACCTTTCGCCTAGTCCGCGCCTGGTGGCGGGCGGACCGGCACCCTCGGCCAGAGACCCAGCTGCCGGTGCGGCGTATCACTGCCGACCTCGCTTGGTGTGAAAATACCGGCAGCGCCAAGTACAACCGGCCGTTCCGACGCTCAGCCAGTGAACCTGGCGACCGGCTCTGGCGCGAGGACCCCCTCTATGACTTTTTTATCCAGCTCGACCACAACACGCGGCCGCGTGTTGGAAATCGTGGCAGCGCCGTGTTCATCCACTTGGCCCGCTCGAGCGGCGCGCCGACAGCCGGGTGCATTGCACTCGGCGGCCGTGACCTGCAGCGTTTGCTCCAGGTGCTGGGTCCGCACACCCGCATACGCATCTCCGGGTAGCGCCGGAGCGTGAATGGCCGATCAGCGATCCCGGCGGAAGGGAGGCCGTGTGCCAAAGATCGCGGTGCCCACGCGCACGTGCGTGGCCCCAAGCTCGATCGCGAGCGGAAAGTCCGCACTCATGCCCATAGAGAGCAGCGCAAGCCCATTCCGCGCCGCGATTTTCGCGGTGAGCGCAAAATGCGGCGCAGGCGGATCGTCAAGGGGTGGAATGCACATCAGGCCCGCCACCTGGAGCTCGTAGCGCTCCCGGCACTCGCGCAGGAACCCGTCAGCTGCTTTAGGTAACACCCCGGCCTTTTGCGGCTCGGCTCCGGTGTTGATCTCGACGAGCAGCGTAGGATGACGACCCTGCTTGGAAATTTCCTTGGCCAGCGCCTCGCACAGGCTTGGCCGATCAACCGAATGGATCGCATCGAACAGCGCGACGGCTTCCTTGACCTTGTTCGACTGCAGCGGCCCGACCAGGTGCAACTCGATCCCGGAGTGCCGCTCCTTGAGCGCCGGCCACTTGGCCTTCGCATCTTGCACACGGTTTTCGCCGAAAACCCGCTGGCCCGCATTGATCACCGGCTCGATGGCCTCGACACCGAACGTCTTCGAGATCGCAACCAGTGTGACCGCCGCTGCATCGCGCCGCGCGTCGTGGCATGCTGTCGTGATCGTTTCACGCACAGCGGCGAGCCGGCGTTCGGCAGTGTCGAGCAAAGGGGAAACGGCGGACACGAGGGCGCCTCGCATTTCGGACGAAGATGACCGGCGCTGAGACGCTTAGCGCCCTTTGTCGCGCGGTCAAGGCACAGCGCGCGTCAACGCCATGGCTTGTCCTCAGCGCAGGCGCCCGTCGCTGTCGAGCCGCGGCCGACCCTGCAATTGACCGAATTGTTCCTTCATGATCCTACAGGACAGGCCACGCGGTTTGATCCTCGAACCTGAGCTCGCATGACCACTGAACGATACAACGCCCGTGAGGCGGAGCCCCGCTGGCAAAAAGCGTGGGAGGAGCGCGGCATCTTCGCGACCCGCAACGATGACCCGCGCGACCCCTATTACGTGCTCGAGATGTTTCCGTATCCGTCGGGCCGCATCCATATGGGCCACGTGCGCAACTACACGATGGGTGACGTGGTCGCGCGCTACAAGCGCGCCAAAGGTTTCAATGTGCTGCATCCGATGGGCTGGGACGCCTTCGGCATGCCCGCCGAGAATGCCGCGATCGAGCGCAAGATTCATCCCAAAGCCTGGACCTATCAGAACATCGCGGCCATGAAGGCGCAGCTGCAATCCATGGGGCTTTCGCTCGATTGGGCGCGCGAGCTGGCGACCTGCGATCCTTCCTATTACCGCCACCAGCAAAAGATGTTTCTCGATTTTCTCGGCGCCGGACTGGTCGAGCGCAAGCTCGGCCGTGTGAATTGGGATCCCGTCGATCAGACCGTGCTCGCCAACGAGCAAGTCATCGATGGCCGCGGCTGGCGCTCCGGCGCGCTGGTCGAGCAGCGCGAGATGATGCAGTGGTACTTCGCCATAACGAAGTACTCGGAAGAGCTGCTGCAGGCGCTCGACAAGCTCGAACGCTGGCCCGAAAAAGTGCGCCTCATGCAGCGCAATTGGATCGGTCGCTCCGAGGGGCTGCTGGTCCGTTTCGCACTTGATGCCGCGACGACACCGGCCGGTGAGTCCGCACTGGAGGTTTTCACCACCCGTCCCGACACGCTCTTCGGCGCGAGGTTCATGGCGGTCTCGCCAGACCACCCGTTGGCGGCAGCCGCGGCGGCCACGAACCCTGCGCTCGCGCAATTCATCGCCGAGTGCAAGCGACATGGCACGGCACAGGAAATCATCGAGACGGCAGAAAAAGAGGGGTTCGACACCGGCATCAAGGCCTTTCATCCCTTCGATGCAAATTGGAAGCTGCCGGTCTACGTCGCCAATTTCATCCTGATGGACTACGGCACCGGAGCCATTTTCGGATGTCCGGCGCACGATCAGCGCGACCTCGAGTTCGCCAACAAGTACCGGCTCGGCAACACGCCGGTCGTGTGTCCTCCCAATGCGGATCCCGCGACATTCGTGATCACCGACACCGCTTATGATGGCGACGGGCGCATGATCAATTCGCGTTTCCTCGACGGGCTGAGCGTCGAGGAGGCGAAGGCCGAGGTTGCCCGCCGGCTCGAGGCGGAGGAGCGTGGCGGCAAGCCGGTAGGGAAGCGTCAGATCAATTATCGCCTGCGCGACTGGGGCATCTCACGCCAGCGCTATTGGGGCTGTCCCATTCCCATCATCCATTGCCCGAGCTGTGGCGTCGTCCCGGTGCCGGAGAACGAGCTGCCGGTGGAGCTGCCGGACGATGTGGACTTTGATCGCCCGGGCAACCCGCTCGAGCGGCATCCCACTTGGAAGCATGTCAGCTGCTTCAGGTGCGGCGAGCCCGCCACGCGTGAGACCGACACGATGGACACGTTCGTGGATTCGTCTTGGTACTTCGCACGTTTCACCGATCCATGGATCGAGACTGCCCCCACCAATCGCGCTGTCATCGATCGCATGATGCCCGTCGACCAGTATATCGGCGGCATTGAGCACGCGATTCTGCATCTGCTCTACAGCCGCTTCTTCACGCGCGCGATGCACGCCACCGGTCACAGCGCCCTGGATGAGCCGTTCGCCGGGCTGTTCACGCAGGGCATGGTCGTGCACGAGACCTACCAGCGCACAAATGGCGAGTGGGTGATGCCCGCCGAGGTGAGGATCGAGAGCATCGGGAGCGAGCGGCGCGCCACGCTCATGACAAGCGGCGAGCCAGTGACCATCGGCGCGATCGAGAAGATGTCGAAGTCGAGGCGCAACACTGTCGACCCCGACGATATCATCGGCAGCTCCGGCGCCGATACCGCGCGCTGGTTCATGCTGTCGGATTCCCCGCCCGAGCGCGACGTGATCTGGACCGAGGAGGGCGTACAGGGGGCTTGGCGCTTTGTGCAGCGGCTTTGGCGCCTGGTGCAGGAGACCGCTGCCATAGCTGGACCCGCCGACGCGCCACGCCCGACCAGCTTTGGACAGGAGGCCCTGACCTTGCGCAAGGCGGCGCACCGCGCCCTTGCGCGTGTCTCGGAAGATATCGAGCGGCTGCGATTCAACGTTTGCGTCGCCCACATCTACGAATTTACCAACGCGTTCCAAACGTCTCTCGGAAGCGTCGAGGCTGAGCCACTGGCCGACTACCGCTGGGCCGCGCGCGAGGCGATCGAAATCCTCGTTCGCCTTTTCCACCCCATGATGCCGCACCTGGCGGAGGAGTGCTGGGCGGCGCTGGGCTACCGCGGCTTGGTCGCGGCGCAGCCCTGGCCCGAGCTCGAGAGGGAGCTCCTGGTCGAGGAGACGATCACACTTCCGGTCCAAATCAATGGCAAGAAGCGCGCGGAGGTGACGGTCGCCCGCGATGCGACGGTCGCTGCGACGGAGGCCGCCGTCCTGGCACTCGATCCGGTCAAACGAATTCTGGGGGGAAAGGCCCCTAAAAAGGTCATCGTCGTGCCGCAGAGGATTGTGAATGTGGTGGCATAAGGCGCGCGCCAGCTTGGCCATGAGAACTGCGGCGGGATTGCTCGTCGCTGCCTTGACGGCTGGTTGTTTCCAGCCGCTCTACGGCGAGCTCTCGCCTGTTGGCACGCCGGTGTTGCGCGAGCAGCTCAGCTCCGTCGACATCCTGCAGATTGAGGCGCCGAAGGGTACCGACGAGTCGCGGCTTGCGGTTGAGATCAGAAACGCCCTGCTGTTTGATTTTACCGGTGGCGGAGCCCCCGCCCCGCCCGTTCACCGCCTGAAAATCGCGATGAGCTCGACGCGCGCGTCCATCATTGTGGACATCCACACCTCACGTCCGGACGTCGAGAACTATGGCATCAATGCCACCTATTCGCTGACCGAGATCGCCACCGGCAAGGTGGTGGTGACCGGACAAACCTTCGCGCGTGTCTCCTACGATATCCCGGGCCAGCAGCAACGCTTCGCGCGCTTACGCGGCCTGCGCGACGCCGAGAGCCGCGCGGCGAAGGTGGTCGCCACCAACATCACGACGCGGCTTGCGTCCTATTTCATCGCCGGCACCTGATTCGCCGCAAGTGGTTGGCTAAACTGATGCGGGCGTCATGGTCGCCCTGAAAGCTTCCGAGGTAGACCGCTTTCTCGCTCGGCGCGATTCCGCGGTCCCCGTCGTTCTGGTGTTCGGACCGGACGCTGGGCTGGTGCGGGAACGCACCGAGGCGCTGATCCGCGCGTCAGTCGACGATCCCAAGGATCCATTCCAGCTTGCTCGCCTCGATGGCGACGAGCTCGCCGGCGAGCCGACCCGCCTCGTCGAGGAGGCGAGCACGATTCCGCTGTTTGGCGGGCGCCGCGCCGTGTGGGTGCAGGCGGGCAGCCGCAACTTTGCTGCGGCGATTGAGGCGGTGCTCGCTCTCTCCAAACTGGACTGCCGCGTGGTGATCGAGGCCGGCGACCTCAAGCGCAACGCGCCGCTTCGCCTGCTGTGCGAGCGGGCAAAAAATGCAGCGGCCCTGCCCTGCTATCCTGACGCCGGCCGCGAGCTCGCGCGCCTGATCGACCAGGAGATTGGCGAGGCTGGACTAACCATTTCCACTGATGCACGGCAGGCCCTCGTCCCCCTCCTCGGCGGCGATCGGCTCGCCTCGCGTCAAGAGTTGCGCAAGCTCGCGCTGTTCGCGCACGGCAAGGAGCGCATTGAGATCGATGACATCGTAAGCGTCATTGCCGATGCGTCGGCACTCGCACTCGACGCACTGATCGATGCCGCTTTTACCGGCAGGCCTGACGAGCTCGAGGCTCAGCTCGCAAAAGCCCAGACCGCCGCCACCTCCTCCGGCACGATCATGTCCGCTGCGCAACGCCACGCGGCTCAGCTGCACAGAGCCAGGCTGGCGATGGATGACGGCGCTTCAATCGGCGATGCGGCCGGCGGCATGCAGCCCTTCCTCCATTTCAGCCGCAAGGCGGCAGTCGAAACCACCCTGCGACTTTGGACGTCAGCACGGCTCGAGCGCGCGTTGATCCAGCTCGGTGAAGCTGCGGCGGAAGCACGCGCGCAGTCGACGATGGCTCAGGCCATCACACAACGCGCGCTGCTATCGCTCGCCGTGGTTGCGCGCAGGAAAGAGTCTTAATCCTGTCTTCAAGAGGCGCGTCTTATCACTTAGGCGCGCTCCAATCTTCGCAGCACATCGTCGAGTTGATCGATACTGCGGTAGTCGATACGCAGCACGCCGCGGTCACCGTGATGCTCAATATGCACCTTCAGACCGAGGGCATCGGAGACGCGTCGTTCGAGCGCTGCCGTGTCGGCATCCTTCGCCGTGCGCGTGCCTCTCGTCTTGCCCGCGCCAGCACCGCGGGCCTTCGCCAGCGCCTCGACCTGACGAACGTTGAGGCCGCGCTCCACAATCTCACGCGCCATTTCCTCCGGATCCGTCGCACCGACCAGCATGCGCGCGGCGCCGGCTGAGATCCTGCCCGCATTGATATAGGCCTTGACCGGCTCCGGCAGCTTCAACAAACGCAGCATGTTGCTCACGTGACTGCGGCTCTTGCCGATGATCTTGGCGATCTCGTCATGGCTATGCTGGTACTCGCTCGCCAAGACCTCGTAGCCGGCAGCCTCCTCGAGCGGGTTGAGATCGGAGCGCTGCACGTTCTCGATGATCGCAAGCTCCAGCGCCTCGCTGTCGGTCGCTTCCAGCGGCACGATTGGGATCTCGTGCAAGCCCGCACGTTGCGCAGCGCGCCAGCGCCGCTCACCGGCAATGATCTCGAAGCCCTGGCCGCCACGCACGGCCCGCACCACCACCGGCTGGATGACGCCGCGCTCTTTGATTGATGTCGCAAGAGCGTCGAGCTCAGCCTCGGAAAAATTGCGACGCGGATTGCGCGGATTGGGACGCAGCTGTTCGATAGGCGCGCGTCGCTGCGCGCGCGTCCGATCCGGCGTGGAGCTCTGCGGACCCACATCGCCGATCAGTGCGGCAAGCCCACGGCCTAGCCGCGAGCGATGGTCGTCCGCCATTGCGATCGCTCCCTGCTCACGACGGCTCGGCTTCCTCTCCAGTGCGCGGCTCGCCCTCACTGCGAGGCGCGGCCGCGATCAACTCTTTTTCACGTTGAATGATCTCGGTGGCGAGCCGCAGATAGGCTTCGCTGCCGACGCATTTCAAATCATAGACCAGCACGGGCTTTCCGTAGGACGGCGCTTCCGAGACGCGGACGTTGCGCGGAATGATGGTGTCGTAGACCTTCTGGCCGCTGTTGGCGCGAACGTCAGCGACGACCTGGTTGGACAGATTGTTGCGCGCGTCGTGCATGGTGAGCACGATGCCATGAATGAGGAGATCGGGGTTTAGCGCGCTCTTCACGTTCTCTACGGTCTGCAGCAGTTGCGACAAGCCTTCCAGCGCAAAGAACTCGCATTGCAAGGGCACCAGGATTGCATCTGCCGACGCAAGTGCATTGATGGTGAGAAGATTGAGCGATGGTGGACAGTCGATCAGCACGTAGCTGAACTCGGCAATACGCGAGCTGCCGCCGCGCAGAGGATAAAGCGCGTGCCGCAAGCGGAACGCGCGGTCGCGTGCTTGGCTGACCTCCAGCTCGAGCCCGGAAAGATCGAGCGTCGCCGGCACGATGCTGAGGCGCGGCACTGCCGTCGCGACCAGGGCATCCTTGAGCGTCGCCCCACCCGCGAGCACGTCGTACATCGAGTAGCGCCGATTGCGCCGTTCGATTCCGAGTCCGGTCGAGGCATTGCCCTGTGGATCGAGATCAATGATCAGCACCTGCTCGCCGATCGCGGCGAGCGCGGTGCCGAGATTGATAGCGGTGGTGGTCTTGCCAACGCCGCCCTTCTGGTTGGCAATTGCGATTACGCGCGGCGGTGCCGCGTTGGCTATCGGCGCGAGCGGAACAGCTTCTGCTGTGGCGCTCGCTGCGTGGGCGCTGTCCGTCATTCAGCGATCCGGAACGTTGCGAATCGAGAGGAGATTCTAAGCCGTTGTGCGGACAGGTTCCAACCGGTCAACGACGAGCACCTGAGCGGTGGGCTCAGTCCGGCTCGATACCAAATTAACGTTAATATTCCAATATTCCCGCGCGACGCCAAGCTCCGTCTCAGCATTTTGCCCCTTGGGAAAGAGGCCGATCACTCCTGGTCTGGCGAGAAGCGGAGAAGCAAGCGCCAGCAAGGTCTTAAGCGGAGCGAGGGCGCGTGCCGTCACGACGTCCAGAGGTCCTCTGAACCCGACCGTAAAATCCTCCGCCCGCCTGCGGTGCACCTGCGCCGGAACGCCCGTCGCGCGGCACGCCTCGGTCAGGAAGGTTGCTTTTTTTCCGTTGCTTTCAACCAGATGCACGCTCGCGCCGGGGACCTCAGCAAGCGCGCACGCCACCACCAGACCAGGAAAGCCGCCGCCGGAGCCAAGATCAACCCACACCTTGCCACGCGGAGCTAGGGCAAGGAGTTGCAGCGAATCCGCAACATGCCTTGTCCACAACTTCGCAATGGTCGAGGCCGCGATGAGGTTCATGCGGGCCTGCCAATCGAGCAGCAGCTCTACGAAGAGTTCGAGCCGTTGCGTTGTTTCACGTGAAACCGGCGTGAGCGTCAACGCGTGCTCCCGGTCCGCAGCCAGGCCTTCCATTAACGGCAGGCCCGAGGCTGAAGGCGCACGGATCATGTGCAGGAAACTTGCGGGAGCACGTTTTTCCTTACCGCGATGGCGCCGCGCGCCGCGCTCTGCCGTGGCGTCTCACATGTGCGAGCAGCAAGGTCAGTGCGGCGGGCGTCAGCCCGTCCATACGCCCGGCTTGGCCGATCGTGCGGGGCTTGGCCGCCTGCAGTTTCTGGCGAGCCTCGTTGGAAAGACCAGGAAGGCTCGCGTAATCCAGATCATCCGGCAAACCGAGATCCTCATCGCGCCGATAGGCCGCCACATCAGCGGCCTGCCTTGAGAGATAAACGTCGTACTTGGCGTCCGTCTCAAGCTGCTCCGCGATACTCGGCGGCAGGTTGCCAAGCTCCGGCCATACCGCTGCCAGCTCGTGCAGCCGGATGTGTGGATAGGACAGGAGCTCGAAGGCAGTGCGGCGCTGCCCATCCTTGTTGAGGGCAAACCCGTAGCGCTCCGCAGCCGTCGGAGTGAGCGACACGGAGCGGGCAAATTCGCGCGCTGCCGCGAGTCGCATGAGTTTTTCGCCGTGACGGCGCCGGCGCTCCGGTCCGACGCAACCGATCTCTATGCCACGCTGCGTCAAACGCTGATCGGCATTATCGGCGCGCAATGTCAGACGATACTCTGCGCGCGAGGTGAACATGCGGTAGGGTTCGCTCACGCCTCGAGTGACGAGGTCGTCTACCATCACAGCGAGGTAGGCCTCGGCTCGGTCAAACGTCACCTCATCTCCCCCTCCTGCGCGTGCGGCAGCGTTGATCCCCGCCAGCAAGCCTTGCGCCGCCGCCTCCTCGTAGCCGGTCGTGCCGTTGATCTGCCCGGCCAGATACAGACCCGAAACCCGGCGGGCCTCGAGCGTTGGCTCGAGCTCGCGCGGGTCCACGTGATCGTACTCGATGGCATAGCCAGGCCGAACCACACGGGCATTCTCAAGCCCGGGAATGGTGGCGACAAGCGCCAGCTGGACCGCCTCCGGAAGTGCGGTTGAGATGCCATTCGGGTAGACGGTCGGATCGTCCAGTCCTTCCGGCTCGAGAAAAATCTGGTGCCCGTCCCGCTCGCCGAAGCGGACGATCTTGTCCTCGATCGATGGGCAATAGCGCGGCCCACGGCTGCCGATCTGGCCGGAATACATCGGCGAGAGGTGCACATTCTCGCGGATGATGCGGTGCGTGGCCTCGGTGGTGCGCGTGATGCCGCACGCCACCTGAGGCTGCGCGATGTGCTCGGTCAGGACGGAGAACGGCTCGGGCGGATCGTCGCCGGGCTGCATCTCCACCGCGGTCCAGTCGATTGTGCGGCCATCGAGCCTGGGCGGAGTGCCGGTCTTGAGACGTCCTAGATGAAAGCCAAGGCGCTCGAGCGTAAGTGCCAGGCCAATGGCCGGGCCCTCCCCGACCCGGCCGGCAGCAACCTGCTGCTCGCCGATGTGGATAAGCCCACGCAGGAACGTGCCGGTGGTCAGAACGACGCAGCGCGCACCGAGCTCGCGCCCATCGGCCAGTCTCAGTCCGGCAATGGCCTCGTTGCCAATAAGGACGTCGTCGGCTTCCCCCTCGATGACCGTGACCGCGGCGATCTCGGCAACAGCCTCCTGCATGGCCGCAGCATAGAGGCGGCGGTCAGCCTGGGCTCGGGGCCCACGCACGGCCGGCCCCTTGCGGCGGTTCAGCACGCGAAACTGGATGCCGGCGCGGTCCGCGACTCGGCCCATCAGGCCATCGAGCGCATCGATCTCCCGCACCAAGTGCCCCTTCCCCAGACCGCCAATGGCCGGATTGCAGGACATCGCACCCACGGTGGCAAAGCGATGCGTCACTAAGGCTGTGCACGCGCCCATGCGGCCGGCGGCGGCAGCCGCCTCACAACCGGCGTGACCTCCGCCAACCACAACTACGTCGTAGTGATCACTCATCTTGCCCTTGCTCCACGGCGCGGTTTTAGCTGAGTGCCCACTGCCGTCAATGTAACGGACGTGGCGAATGCACGCTCGTGCGTCGCCCGGATGGAGCGGCCTTACCTTCCCCGGCGCTGACCTGAAACCACGGTCGGTGCGTAGCCTCCTGTTTCACGTGAAACCCCTCCCCCTCTGCTTGTCGCTCTTTTACTTGCCGATGCAGAAGTCTCTGAAGATGACGTCGAGAACATCCTCGACATCCACGCGCCCCAAAAGCTTGCCCAATTCGCGTACCGCCAGCCGGAGCTGCTCGGAAACAATCTCGGCGCCTTCGTCCTCCTCGACAGCCCGGCCAGCGTCCTCGAGTGAACGGACCGCCTCAACGAGATGTGCGCGTTGGCGCTCGCGCGTAACGAGCGCAGGCTCCGCGCCAAGCGCGCTCATAGCAAACTCGCCCAAGTCGTTCAGAAGCCGATCAACACCGGTTCCGGAGAAAGCAGATATAGAATGAATATTTAATTCTTTGCTGAATTTATATTCATTTCTACTTGAGTTCGCGACCAAGTCAATCTTGTTGACGACGACCCACACGCGTTGAGCGGACCCGGTCGGAATATCAGCCGGGCTGGGCTCGGGGCCCGCGGCTTCCACGACCCAGAGAGTCAAATCGGCCGACTTTGCCTGCTCGTTGGCACGGCGGACGCCCTCCTGCTCGATCGGATCCTCGGTGGCGCGGATCCCTGCCGTGTCGAGTACCGTGACAGGGTAGCCGCCCAGGTCGAGGTGAAGCTCCAGCACGTCCCTGGTCGTGCCGGGATAAGGAGACACGATCGCCGCCTCGCGGCGCGCCAGCCGGTTGAACAGCGTTGACTTCCCGGCATTCGGCGGGCCGGCGATGGCAACCCGCAGACCCTCGCGCATGCGTTCCCCGCGAGCACTGCAAGCCGAGCGGATTTCCGCCGCGAGTGTCTTGATTGTTTCAAGTGTGCGGCGCGCCGCCTCGCGCGGCACATCTTCCTCCTCGGGGAAGTCGATCCCCGCCTCGATGAGCGCCAAGACGTCGATCAGCCGCTGGCGCCAGGTCTCCGCACGTTGTCCAAGGAAACCCTTGAGGTGCTCATAGGCCTGGCGGCGTTGCGCCGGCGTCTCTGCCGCGACGAGGTCGGCAAGACCCTCGACCGCCGTCAAATCCATGCGTCCATTCTCGAACGCTCGGCGTGTGAACTCGCCGGCCTCGGCCGGTCGCAGCCCCTCGAGCTTACCAAGAAGTCCGAGCAGGGCGGAAACAACCGCTCGACCGCCGTGCACCTGCAGTTCGGCAACGTCCTCCCCGGTCTCACTGTGCGGACCGGGAAACCAGAGCGCGAGCCCTTCATCCACGACCTCGCGACTTCCGGGATCGCGCACGCGCACGAGCGCCGCCTGGCGCGGCTTCGGCAGCCGGCCGGTCAGCTGCTCGAGTGCGTTCCCAGCCTTCGGGCCCGAAATACGAATGATCGCGATGGCCGCAGGCAGATGCCCGGAGGAGAGGGCAAAGATGGTATCGCGGCTTTCAATCATAGCCGCCATTTAGCCCTCCGGGCGTTGGCAATATAGACGCATCCCACCTGTTGCTTTTCGTTTTGAACGAAGACTCTGGCGGAGCATTATCGGCGCATGAGCTCCGCCGCGAGCACCGGTCCGGAAAATCGCCTGGCGCGTGAGACCAGTCCCTACCTGCTGCAGCATAAGCACAATCCGGTGGACTGGTGGCCGTGGGGCACCGAAGCGCTTGCCGAGGCCAAACGCAGCAACAAGCCAATCCTGCTCTCCGTCGGCTATGCCGCTTGTCACTGGTGCCACGTGATGGCGCATGAGAGCTTCGAGGACCCCGCCACCGCGCGCGTGATGAACGAGCTCTTCGTCAACATCAAAGTCGATCGCGAGGAGCGGCCCGATATCGACCAGATTTATATGTCCGCGCTGCATCACCTTGGCGAGCACGGCGGATGGCCGCTCACCATGTTCCTCACGCCGCAGGGAGAGCCGTTCTGGGGCGGGACATATTTCCCGAACAGCGCGCGCTACGGCAAGCCAGCGTTTGTCGACGTCCTGCGCCAGCTGGAGCGGGTCTTTCGCGAACAACCCGAAAGCGTCGAGCAGAATCGCGCCGCCCTGATGGCGAGGCTCTCAGCAACAGCGCGGCCGACCGGGAAGGTGGTGATTGGCAAGGCGGAGCTCGACCGAGCCGCCGCCCAGATCGCCGGCATGATCGATCCCGTGCATGGCGGGCTGCGCGGCGCTCCCAAATTCCCGCAGCCGATGATGCTCGAATTTCTCTGGCGCGCTGGACAGCGGCTCAATGACAAGCGCTACTTCGGCGCAGTCGACCTCTCGCTTGCACGCATGTGCGAGGGCGGCATCTATGACCATCTCGGCGGCGGCTTCTCGCGCTATTCGGTGGACGAGCGCTGGCTGACGCCGCACTTCGAAAAAATGCTCTACGACAACGCGCAGCTGCTCGAGCTCCTGGCGCTCGCTTTTCAGCGCTCAGGCAATGCGCTGTTCAAGATCAGAGCGGCGGAAACAGTCGAGTGGCTCGAGCGCGAGATGACGACACAGGAGGGCGGCTTCTGCGCTTCGCTCGACGCCGACTCGGAAGGCGAGGAGGGCAAGTTCTACGTCTGGTCACTCGCCAAGATCGAGCAGGTGCTCGGCAAGGACGATGCTGATTTCTTTGCCGCACATTACGACGGGAGCGCAGCGGGTAATTTCGAAGGCCACAACATCCTCAATCGTCTCAAGCACCGGACGCGCAGCAGCGATGACGAGCAGCGGCTCGCGCAGCTCCGTGCCAAGCTCTTGCACGCGCGTGATCGGCGCGTCCGTCCCGGCCTCGATGACAAGGTTCTCGCTGACTGGAACGGTTTGATGATCGCCGCGCTCGTGAATGCCGGCATGCTCTTCGGCGAGCCGCGTTGGATCGAGCTGGCAGTCCGCGCGTTGCATTTCATTGCTGCAAACATGACACGCGGTGATCGGCTGGGGCATTCCTGGCGCGAGGGCAAACTGCTGTTTCCGGGGCTGGCCAGTGATCATTCCGCCGTGATTCGAGCCGCGTTGTCGCTGCATGAGGCGACGGGCGAGCAGCAGTATCTGGAGAGGGCGCTCGCGTGGCAGGCAGCACTCGACCGCCATTACGCCAACCCAGAGAACGGCGGCTTCTTTCTAACCGCCGACGATGCAGAAGGATTGGTGGTGCGGCCGAGCACGGCAAGCGACGATGCTACGCCCAACCCGAATGCGCTGGAGGCGCAGAACCTCGTGCGCCTTGCCGTCTACACGGGGCAGCACACCTGGCGTGCGCAGGCCGATAAATTGTTTGACGGCATCTTGCCGATTGCAAACGAGAACCTTTTCGCTCACCTCGCACTTCTGAACGCGCTCGACCTGCACGTTCGCGCCGCCGAGATCGTTGTGACCGGGGAGGGGCCGAGAGCGCAGGAGCTCTGCAGCAGCGCACGCAAGCTTCCCTTCCTCGATCGGATCGTGCTGTATGCGCCATCGGCGGCTGCGCTGGCGAAGGATCATCCGGCCAGGTCCAAGCTGGAAACCACACGCGAGGCAGCGGCGTTCGTTTGCGTGGGCAACGCCTGCTCACTGCCAGTGACGGATGCGCAGGCGCTCCGCGACACAATTGCGGCAAGCCGTGCGTGACAACAAGGCATGCGTGACAAGTCGCGCGGATCGGCGTCGCTTGCCGCTATCGGTACCGGCGAGGAGGGGACGATGACTTGGCGCGTAGCGAGGCTTTGCAGAAGCTGGTCGTATGTCGTGATTGCCTTGCAGCTCGCGCTCACTGCAGGTGCGCGCGCGGCGGACGAGCGGATTGTGATGGAGCTCAACACCGCCGAGCCGAGCGACAATCAGTGCCGCGTCAATTTCGTCCTTGAAAACCGGGAGCCGGTGGCGTTGCAGGGGCTCAAGCTCGACCTCGTTGCATTCAGCACCGATGGCGCCATCGTGCAGCGTTTCCTGGTCGAGATGCCGGCGTTGCGGCCGACAAAGACCGTGGTGCGCTCGGTATTGTTCAGCCGTGAATGCCGGCAGATCGGCGCCATTCTCGTCAACGACGTGACTGCGTGCGCGCCCCTGGAGCCTGGTGCGTGCCTCGACGCCTTGCAGCTGTCCTCGCGCCTGCAGGAGCTCCGCTTCTACAAATAGAGCGACGAGAAGCCCGACCCGATCCTAATGGCCTACGCATTCATCGATTCGAAGAAATCGGAATTGCCCTTCGTGTTGCGCAGCTTGTCGAGTAGGAAGTCAATCGCATCCATGGTGCCCATCGGATTGAGGATGCGGCGCAGGATGTACATCTTCTTGAGCTGATCGGGGGCGACCAGCAGCTCTTCCTTGCGCGTGCCGGAGCGCGTGATGTCCATAGCCGGGAAGGTGCGCTTGTCCGCGACCTTGCGGTCGAGAATGATTTCCGAGTTGCCCGTCCCCTTGAACTCCTCGAAGATGACCTCGTCCATGCGGCTGCCGGTATCGATCAGAGCGGTGGCAATGATCGTGAGTGATCCACCCTCTTCAATGTTGCGCGCCGCACCGAAGAAGCGCTTGGGCCGCTGCAGAGCGTTGGCATCGACGCCGCCCGTCAGCACCTTGCCGGATGACGGCACCACGGTGTTGTAAGCGCGCCCGAGCCGCGTGATCGAGTCGAGCAAGATCACGACGTCGCGACTGTGCTCGACCAGGCGTTTGGCCTTTTCGATCACCATTTCGGCGACCTGCACGTGACGCGATGCCGGCTCGTCGAAGGTCGACGAAACCACTTCGCCCTTCACCGAGCGTTGCATATCCGTCACCTCTTCCGGCCGCTCATCGATAAGCAGCACGATGAGGTAGCACTCCGGGTGATTGGAGGTGATGGCGTGAGCAATGTTCTGCAGCAGCACGGTCTTGCCGGTGCGCGGCGGCGAGACGATCAGTGCACGCTGACCTTTGCCGATCGGGGCGACGATATCGATGACCCGGGCCGAGAGATCTTTCCGGGTCGGGTCCTCGTGCTCCATGCGCAGCCGCTCGTCCGGATAAAGCGGCGTCAGGTTGTCGAAGTTGACCTTGTGGCGGGCCTTTTCCGGATCCTCGAAATTGATGGTGTTCACCTTCAGCAGCGCGAAGTAGCGCTCGCCTTCTTTTGGTGAGCGGATGTGGCCATCGATCGTGTCGCCGGTGCGCAGCCCGAAACGGCGAATCTGCGAGGGAGAGACGTAGATGTCATCCGGACCGGGCAGATAGTTCGCCTCGGGCGAGCGGAGAAAGCCGAAGCCATCGGAGAGCACCTCGACGACGCCTTCGCCGACAATGTCGGTCTCGCGCATCGATAGCTGCTTGAGAATGCCGAACATCAGCTCCTGCTTGCGCATGGTGCTGGCGTTTTCCACCTCGAGCTCTTCGGCAAACGATACGAGCTCGGCTGGCGTCTTGGTCTTGAGGTCTTGGAGTTTCATTTCCCGCATGACGGGGGGATTCCTGTGGAGGAGATCGGCCGGAGGAGAAAATGCAGCCGATCGGCAGGGGAGGGGAATCGCAGGTCTGGCGGGAGCGCTTTTGCTCTTGGCCCGATGCTACAGCCGGTCCCTCGATTGGGCCGGTACTTGGTGCATCTGCCTGCGTTCGGGGGAGATAGAACGGGAACATATGAAAAGACTGTTCCCAGCGCAAGTAGTGATCGCAGCCTTGGGGATGGCGCCGCCGTGAATTTTCGCCACTCAGAACGGTTTGAGCACCACCAGAAGCACAATAGCGATCATCAGAACCGTAGGTACTTCATTGATAATGCGAAAGAACTTTTGAGAGTACTGGTTGCGATCGGCGGCAAAATCGCGCACCCAGCGCGCATAAAAAACGTGCAGACCGGAGAGGGCGAGCACGAGGATAACTTTCGCTTGTAGCCACCCCCAGCTGTACCAGCCAGCAGACCAGGCAAGCCAGAGGCCCAATAGCCAAGTGGCGATCATCGCTGGATTGATGATGCCTTTGAGCAGCCGGCGCTCCATCACCTTGAACGTTTCCGACTGCTTGGATCCGGGCTCGGCCTCGCAGTGATACACGAACAGCCGCGGCAGATAGAGCATCCCCGCCATCCAGGCGATGATCGCGATGATGTGCAATGCCTTGATCCAGTCGTAGATCGGCGTGCGCACAGCTCAGTGTCCTGATTGGCTCGGCATCACCGACACGCCGGAAGAATAATGACCGCCACGCTACCGGCGCACGCGCGCGAGCATCTGCTCGACATGCCCAATCGGCGTCTGCGGCAGGATCCCGTGCCCCAGATTGAAAATAAAAGGCCGGCCTGAGAGTGCATGCAGGATCGCGTCCACCGCCTCGTCGAGGGCTGCACCGCCCGCGAGCAGCACCAGCGGATCGAGATTTCCCTGCAGCGCAATTCGCCTCGGCAGGTGATCGCGCGCAAACGCCAGGTCATTGGTCCAGTCCAACCCCAATGCATCGATCGGCACGTTCTCGACATAGCGCTCTACTGCCGTGCCGATGCCACGCGGAAATCCGATCACCTTCGCATCGGTAATGGCGTCGCGAACGAGCGCAATGATGCGTTGCGTCGGCGCGATGCACCAGCGCTGCAACTCACCCGGCGGAAGAATTCCAGCCCAGGTGTCGAAAATCTGCACAGCATCAACCCCCGCCCGCAGTTGCGCGATGAGATACTTCGCCGACGCTCGCACCAGCCGGTCGATCAACTCGGTAAACATGTCGCGATCACGATAGGCAACAAGACGGGCAGGTGCCTGATCGGGGGTCCCGCGCCCGGCAACCATGTAGCTTGCGACAGTCCAAGGTGCACCACAAAAGCCGAGCAATGTCACATCGGCGGGAAGCTGTGTCTTCACGCGCGTAATCGTCTCGAGCACCGGTGCAATGATCGCATCGTCGAGCTCCGGACGGAGCAGTGCGAGATCAGCGCGGCTGGAGATCGGATCGAGGCGCGG
This sequence comes from Xanthobacteraceae bacterium, assembly GCA_045811525.1. Lineage (GTDB taxonomy): Bacteria > Pseudomonadota > Alphaproteobacteria > Rhizobiales > Xanthobacteraceae > VAZQ01. The sequence continues at coordinate 72,516 of JBJMTV010000010.1, forward strand.
ACATTCGCCTTCGACAAAGGACAACGCCTGACCCAACGCAAACGGTACCACCAGGATATCGGAAAAGAGGATGGCAGCATCAAAGCCGAAGCGTCGTACCGGCTGCAGCGTGACCTCCGCAGCAAGCTCAGGCGTAAAACACAGTTTGAGAAAGTCGCCCGCTTTCGCCCGAACAGCCTGATATTCGGGCAGATAGCGCCCAGCCTGCCGCATCATCCACACCGGAGGTGGAGCTCGCCGGCTGCGATCGAGAACGTCCAGCAGCGGCTTGTTCACTCTTTCGCTCCTCCACCTTGCTTCTCAATATAAGTCTTAAAGACTCTCTATTGTAGTTATTGGAGCGTTGATTTGACTCATACATTGCTGTGCACATCCTATCCACGGCCGATCAAGTTGCGGTTCACTTGTGAAGCAAACGACCGCTCTCGCGTGCCATCGCAGAATCATGCGGTTTGCCAGGGTCCGCTCGCGCGCCGGCGAGCGACGAATCCAAAGCTCATCCACATCTTCCTGTTGTGCTGAGCTTTCATCCCAACAATTTCCCCATTGGCATTATGTGGACACTGAGAGCCATTGGGCAGCCGTTGCTCTTGCGCTTGGAAGAAAGGCATGCCTTCCTCCCCAGCAATTCACCGGCCATCCACCTTTGATCGCCCATGTGACGGGCTATGCCGAATCGCGCCGCCAGCTACTTCCACCTTCACCTCGTGTCTGATGCGACCGGGGAGACATTGACCACGGTCGCACGCGCAGCAACTGCGCAGTACACCAAGGTGATGCCGGTCGAGCACGTCTATCCGCTGGTGCGTACGCAGAAACAGCTCGATCGAGTGCTGGCGGAGATCGAAGAGGCACCAGGGCTCGTCCTGTATACACTGCTTGACGACGAGCTCATGCACCGGCTGGAGGGGCGCTGCCGCGAGCTCAGTCTGCCCTGCCTGTCGATCCTTGGACCGGTGCTGCAGCTCCTGCAATCGTATCTCGGCACCGAGACAACACACCGCATCGGAGCTCAGCACACGCTCAACGCGGAATATTTCAAGCGGATCGACGCCCTCAATTACAGCATGCTGCATGACGACGGCCAGCACCTCGATGGCCTGGAGGAAGCCGATGTGGTTTTGGTGGGGGTGTCGCGCACGTCAAAGACCCCCACCTCGATCTATCTCGCCAATCGCGGCGTCAAGACGGGCAACGTTCCGCTGGTACCTGGGGTGGAGGTGCCGCGTCATGTCGAGCATCTCGCCCGGCCTTTGGTGGTCGGGCTTTATGCCAGCCCCGAGCGCATCGTGCAGATCCGGCAGAACCGGCTGCTCGGTCTGAAGGCGCACCACGATGACGATCAATACATCGACCGCAAAGCCGTGGCCGAGGAGGTAGCATTCTCGCGCAAGCTCTGCGCTCGGCACAACTGGCCGAGCATCGACGTCACGCGACGCTCGATCGAGGAGACTGCGGCTGCGGTGATGAGCCTGCTCGCCGAGCGGCGACGGCAGGCCGTCTGACGGAGATGCTTTGGCGCGCGGCGCAGCCCTTGGTGCTGGCCTCGAGTAGCGAGATCAGGCAGACCATGCTGCGCGACGCTGGAATTCTCTTTGAGGCGGCGCCGGCCAATATCGACGAGCGTGCTGTCGAGCGCCAGGCACAGGCGAAAGATGCGGCTGCAGCTGCAACGCTGCTCGCAGGAGCGAAGGCACAGGCCATTGCTGGCGTCCTTCCGGACCGCCTGGTGCTCGGAGCTGATCAGACGCTCTCGTTGGCCAGGCGGCGCTTCTCCAAGCCCCCCGACCTGGGGGCCGCACGTGAGCAGCTTCGTGCATTGCGCGGGCGCACGCACGAGCTGCACAGCGCGGCGGTGCTGGTCCGCTCGGAAAAGGTGGTGTGGCAGAGTTGCGAGGTGGCTCGGCTCACCATGCGCGACTTCAGCGACGACTTTCTCGACGCTTATCTCGATCACACGGGCGCGGCAGTCACCCGCAGTGTCGGCGCTTATCAGCTGGAGAAGGCGGGCGTTCAACTGTTCGAGCGCATTGAAGGCGATCACTTCGTCATTCTCGGCTTGCCGCTCCTCGCCTTGCTGGACTTTCTGCGCGGCGACGGGCTGCTGGCGAGCTGAGGAGAGCTGCCGGCAGCGGCCCAGAGGTTTCCAGCATGTTCGTTCTTGGGCTCACAGGCTCGGTCGCAATGGGCAAATCGACCACAGCTCGCCTGTTTGCGGAGGAAGGGGTGCCGGTGCATGATGCCGACGCTGCGGTGCATCGGCTCTATGAAAGCGAGGCGGTGCCATTGATCGAGGCGGCCTTCCCCGGCAGTACGGCCGGCGGCAGGGTCGATCGGGGGAAACTCGCGGGGCTGGTGCTCGGCAACGAGGACGCACTCAAACAGCTCGAAGCCATCGTGCATCCGCTGGTGCGGGCGTCGGAGGAGCAGTTTTTGCTGCAGGCCGAAGCTCGCAAGGAGGAAGTCGTGGTGCTCGACATTCCCCTGCTGTTCGAGACGGGCGGCGATGCACGGGTCGATGCCGTGGCTGTGGTGTCTGCACCTGCGGAGCTACAGCGACAGCGGGTGTTGGAGCGTCCGGCAATGACCGAGGATAAGCTCGAGGCCATCCTCGCCCGGCAAATGCCCGACGCAGAGAAACGCAAGCGAGCAGATTTCGTGGTGGATACCTCGCACGGATTCGAGGTCGCCCGGGCGCAGGTTCGTGCGATCCTGCAGGCGATTGCTAAAATGCCGACGCGGCGGTGATTCGCTTGGCGCAGACCGCTCGGAGCAGATGCCGTGCGCGAGATCGTGCTCGATACCGAGACCACCGGACTTGATCCTTTCGACGGCCACCGCGTGGTCGAGATCGGCTGTATCGAGCTCGTCAATCGCATCCCGAGCGGCCAGACCTTCCACTGCTACGTCAATCCAGAGCGCGATGTGCCACCTGAAGCGCTGGAGGTGCACGGGCTTTCGCCGGAGTTCTTGAAGGACAAGCCATTGTTCTGTGATGTGGCTGACGATCTGCTTTTCTTCCTGGCGGACGCGCCTCTGGTGGCACACAACGCGGTGTTCGATCTGGGCTTTCTTAATGCAGAGCTTGAGCGCGCCGGCAGGACGACGCTGCCGCGCGAGCGCCTGGTGGACACCCTGCTGATCGCCCGGCGCAAGCATCCAGCCGGACCAAACCGCCTCGATGACCTTTGTTCGCGCTATGGGATCGACAATGCGCAGCGCACCAAACATGGGGCGCTCCTCGATGCCGAGTTGTTGGCTGAGGTTTACCTCGAGCTAATCGATGCGCGGCAGGCGCAGCTGCTGCTCGTCGAATCCGCAGCCGGTCTAACGGCTGGATACGCGAAGGGGATGTCCATGCGTGCGCGCCCCGAGCCGCTGCTGCCGCGCCTGTCGCCTGCTGAGCAGGAAGAGCATGCTCGGTTCATCGCCACATTGGGGGAAAATGCGATCTGGCGTGCCTACCTCGACACAGCCGAGCCGGCCCGGAGACTGCAGGCCGGCTGAAACGGCGCCCTGTCGCGCGCAACTCGCAGAAGCTACGCCGTCGTCGGCGGTGACGGCTGCTGGCCCGGCAGCTGCCCGACACGTTGTTGATAGAGCGAGACGAAATCGACGGGATCGAGCAGCAAGGGCGGAAATCCGCCATTGCGCACAGCCGTCGCGACAATCTCGCGTGCGAACGGAAACAGCAAGCGCGGACATTCGATCATGATGAGCGGCTGCAATGTCTGCGCCGGCACGTTCTGCACGCGGAAAACGCCGGCGAATGTCAGGTCGAAAGCGAACAGCACCGACCCTTCACTTTCCGCCTTGCCCTCAAGCTTCAGGGATACTTCGTAGTCCGTTTCCGCTAGCTGCTGCGCGCCGACGTTGATCTGAATGTTGATCGCCGGCTGTGTCTGGGTCGGGTTGAGCGAGCGGGGCGCATTCGGATTCTCAAACGAGAAGTCCTTGATGTATTGGCCGAGCACGTTGAGCTGCGGCGCCGCCTGCTGCTGTTCGCCCCCGCCCTGCGGCGGGCCGCCATTGCCAGGTGTGGTCATCGCAACTCCCTTTGACTGCGCCACTGCCACGCTATGGCCGCGTGGCTAACACGAGCGGCCTGGGTCAAACAAGGAGATCACGCCAGTGGTCGGTATCCCCGATGGACGCCACTCCCTCGAGCGCACGTCGCACCTCACCCTTCATGACGGGGTAACAGCTTGCCGCATGGCGGCTCTCAGGCCTTCTCGGCTTTGCCGCGCCGCCGCTGCGGCCGTTCCGGGATTTGGCGCCATTCGCCGGGTTCGAGATCGAGGATGTTGTCGTTGCGCCGCCCGCGCATCTTGCCGGTAAGCTTTTGACCGAGCCAGCGCCGCAACGGCGCAACGAGCAGCACGGCGGCCGCGGCATCAGTGATAAAGCCTGGGATCACCAGCAGAATTCCGGCAATCATCGTGGCGGCACCAGGAGTATCCAAATGCAGGGCGGCGACGCCGTCGCGCAGCAAGGCCGCTCGTAGGCGCGCGAGATGGCTGCGCCCGGACCGCCGCAGCAGTCTCATGCCCATGAGCGAGGTTGCCAGGATCAATGCAGAGGCGGCGAGCCAGCCAATTGCCAGGGCCACCAGAACAAAGGTGACAAACTCCGCTGCCGGAAGCAGCAAGACTGCGGCAAAAGTCCACTTTAGCAATGACATCGCCGAATTCCTGCTCCATTCCTGCCCGGGCCTTGTTGGCGCCACGGTTGGGATCGTCTATGATCACCTGATGCGACGAGGGGCGCCAAAACCATAGGCGCCAGCGTGGCGCCAACCTCTGGATCAGGGCGGTCTCGTGCCTACATAGTAGCGAACGCTGCGGAATAGATCTGTCGCCGCAGATTGGCTAACGGCAGCCTTCCCTCTGAGTCCAGGGTCCTACCGTCACGGCGGCCGAGAGCGTGCGAGAGCGACGTGCGAGACGCAATGGACCTCTGGACTATTATATTCCTGACGCTGGCTGTGGTGATCTTCTTGAAGCTGCGCAGCGTCTTAGGTCAGCGGACCGGGCGTGAGCGGCCGCCCCTTGATCCCTATTCCGCGCGCGACGCGGTGCGCGGGGCCACCAATGACAATGTCGTGGCACTGCCTGGACGTGGTGCGACCGAATCCGGTTCCAAGCCGGTTGAGACGAGCGAGCCTGTCGACCCATGGAAGGGCATCGCTGATGCGGGATCCGCCGTGGCGCGGGGGCTCGATGCGATCGCGCGCGAGGACAAGACATTCGACATCAAGCATTTCATTGCGGGAGCGCGCGCCGCCTACGAGATGATCGTGCTCGCTTATGCCGGAGGTGATCGCCGCAATCTGAAGAACCTGCTCTCGCGCGAGGTTTATGATGGCTTCGAAACCGCCATTCGCGAACGCGAGAACAAGGGCGAGACGGTCGAGACACGCTTCGTCGCAATCGACAAGTCCGACATCACCTTGGCCGAGATGCGTGCGCGCACGGCGCACATCACCGTGCGTTTCGTCTCGCAGCTGATCTCGGTGACGCGTGACAAATCGGGCAATGTCATCGAGGGCAATGCCGAGCGGGTGACTGACGTGACCGACGTGTGGACTTTTGCGCGTGACCTGTCCTCGCGGGATCCCAACTGGAAGCTCGTCGCGACCGAAGCCGGGCATTAAGCCGGGGCGGGACACCATGTCGCCGTTCCGCCGCGCTTTTCTGGCAGCCCTTAGTGCTGCATCGCTGGCGCAGGCAGCCGCTGCCGCACCTGGCGATGAGCCGCTCAAGCTCCCTGACGCGCAGCTCGAGCCAACCACCTGGACGGACATCGACGGTTGGGGAAGCGATGATCACCTCGCTGCCTTTGCGACGTTCCAGGTCAGTTGCCAGCCGCTGCGCAAGCTCAAGCAGCCGCATGATGAGCGACCAATCTACGCGGCCCTCGCGGACGTCTGCCGGCGTGCGGCGGGCGTCAAACCCGCGAATGCTGCTGCCGCGCGCAGTTTCTTCGAGGACAATTTTCGCCCGGTGCGGATCAGCCGCCTTGGAGAAGCGCAGGGATTCCTGACCGGCTATTTCGAGCCCGTGGTCCAGGGCTCACGATTTCCCAGTCCTGAATTTCATGTGCCACTCTATCGCCGGCCGCGTGATCTCCTGGCTGCCGGGCAAACGCCCGCAATAGGGGACTTTCCCAACAAGGGCGTGCCGGTCGGGCGCCGGAACGAGACCAACGAGATCGTCCCTTATTATGACCGCGCCGAGATCGAGCAAGGCGCCCTCGACGGGCACGGGCTGGAAATCTGCTGGCTGAGAGATCCTTTCGAGGCCCTGTCCATCGGTATTCAGGGCTCGGCGCGCGTGATCCTGGAGGATGGCACGCCGCTGCGCGTCAATTACGACGGGCACAACGGGCACCCCTACAGCGCTGTCGGGCGGATCCTGATTGAGCGCAATCTCATTCCGCGCGAAGAAATGTCCATGCAGCGCATCCGCGACTGGATGGTGAGCAATCCGGAGGAAGCGCCGAAGGTACGTGCCAGCAACCGCTCATTCGTGTTCTTCCGGATCAGTGGTTTGTCGAACGACGGCGAGCCGGCGGGGGGCCAAGGTGTGCCGCTCACCCCGCTGCGCTCGATTGCTGTCGATAAGACGCATGTCTATGGCACGCCCTTCTTCATCGAGGCGACCCTTCCGATCGACGGCGCCAAGGCAGCGACCCCGTTCCGCCGGCTCATGATTGCGCAGGATACCGGCTCGGCGATCGTTGGTCCCGCCCGCGCAGACCTCTACTGGGGGGCGGGGGATGAGGCCGGACGCGTCGCTGGTCGGGTGCGGCATCCCGGTCGTTTTGTCATGCTGGTGCCGCGCGAGCTCGACCTCCTCGAAGCGGGCAAGCACACGCCGCTGCCGATCGCGAAGCCGAGGATCCCTGAGCGCGAGCCGGCAACGGCTGCAGGCCGCAAAGGCAAAGAGGTTAGCGTCAGGCCGGCGGCGGACGCGAAATCGGCCAGGCCGGGGCGGGCGCAGACGGCGCCGGCGCGACCAAGATCATGACCAGTCGCCGCCGACGCCAGCTCACGGACGATGAGCGCAGGCTATGGGGTGGCGTCACGCGCTCGGTTGCGCCTCTGCGCCGCAAACTGAAGGAGATAGACGGCAACGAGGCCGCCGGGTCAGCGAGCGACGGGGAGAGTGCAGCAGTGTCCCCGGCGCGCCTTGAGCATCGAGCGCCCATTGCACCGAAGCCAACGCTGCGGGTTGAGCCGCTGGAGCGACGGGTAAAGCAGCGCTTGGCGCGCGGGACCATTGATCTTGATGCGCGGCTCGATCTGCATGGCAAGACGCAAAGCGAGGCGCATCGCTTGTTGTTAGGTTTCTTGCGCCGTGCGCAGGAGCAGGGGGCTCGCTTCGTGCTGGTGATCACCGGGAAGGGGGTGCGCACGGGCGACGACTGGAGCGAGCGCGGGGTGCTGAGGCGACAAGTGCCGCTGTGGCTCGGCCTGGCCAAGTTTCGTCACCACGTGAGTGGTTTCGAGGAGGCCGACATCACCCATGGCGGATCGGGTGCGCTTTACGTGCGTCTGCGCCGGCTGCACAGGTCGGCAGAGTGACCACCGATCGCAGATCGTGCCGGAGCGCGCCTGCTACTCGAGGGTTTCATCCGCGAGCGACCGCACCGAGACTGGCACGGTGAGTCCGAGGAGCCGGACGGTCACGGCGTTGAGCACAAGCTCGAATTTGGAGGTCTGCATGATCGGCATGTCACCGGGTTTCGCGCCCTTGAGAATGCGTCCGGCATAGGCGCCGGCTTGCCGATAAGCATCCTTCAGGTTCGGGCCATAGCTCATCAACCCGCCGGCTTCGACAAAATCGCGCCAGGGATAGCTCGCCGGGATCTTGTGTACCGCCGCGAGGAGTGAGAGCTGCACGCGGCGCTCGGGCGAGAACGGTCCGACAAACAGGGCATCCGGGCGCTCACCCGCGAAGCCCGCGAAAGCGTCGTCCACCTCGCGCGCGCTGCTCGCATTGACAGTCTTGATCTGCAGCCCGCTGGGCCGAGCTGCTGCTTCTACGTCGCGCACCGTCGAGGCCACATCGCGGGCGTTCGCAGGGTCGAGCAGCACAGTGATACGTTTGGCACTGGGAATGAGCTCCCGCAGCAAGCCGAGGCGGCGCGCCGTCGCCTCGGGCGGCAGAACAAACCCGGTGAGATTGCCGCCTGGCCGCGCGAGATTGGCCACCAGTCCCAGTCGCACGGGGTCCTGCGCGGCGGCGAATACAACAGGGATGGCGCCGCTTGCTTTCTTCGCTGCGAAAGCAGGGGCCGAGCCTCCCATGGCCACGATCACCGCCACACGACGTTGAGCAAACGTCGCCGCAATCGCGTCCATTCGATCAATATTGTTCTCCGCCCACCGATATTCGACGGCGACGTTTTCCCCTTCGACGAAGCCGAACTCGCGCAACCCCTGGCGGAATGCACGCAGCCGCTCGGCCAGCGCCGGATCCGGCGAGGCGGGATCAAGGAAACCGATCACCGGCATAGCGGGCTGCTGTGCATGCCCCACGAACGGCGACGCGAGCGTTACAGCCGCGATCCCCACACAGCTCAGAAGTGGGATCATCCCGCGCCGCCCCAATCGCTGCAACACCATCCCGTCGCTCTCCCTGGCGGCCCAGTCCGAACAGAACATAGCGAATGCGTCCTGAAGAGTCAGGACGAGCCGCGCGATTAGAGAATGAAGCGGCTCAAATCCGCGTTCTTAGCGAGATCGCCTATGTGCTGATGCACATAGGCGCCGTCGATGACAATGCTCTCGCCGGAGCGATCTGGTGCCGCGAACGAGACCTCATCGAGCACGCGCTCCATCACCGTGTGCAGACGCCGTGCGCCGATATTCTCGACGCTGCCGTTCACTTGAACGGCAATGTCGGCGATAGCATCGATCCCGTCGGGGGTGAATTCAAGCTTCACGCCTTCCGTCTGCAGCAGCGCAACATATTGTTTGATCAGCGACACCTCCGTCTCGTTCAGGATGCGGCGGAAGTCGTCGCGCGTGAGCGGTTTGAGCTCAACGCGAATGGGCAGCCGCCCTTGGAGCTCCGGGAGGAGGTCCGATGGTTTGGTGAGATGGAACGCGCCCGAAGCGATGAACAGGATGTGGTCGGTCTTCACGGCGCCATGCTTGGTAGAGACGGTGGTGCCCTCGATCAGCGGCAGTAAATCCCGTTGTACGCCCTCGCGTGAAATGTCGGCGCCGACGCGTCCTTCCCGCCCGGCAATCTTATCGATCTCATCGAGAAACACGATTCCGTTCTGCTCGACCGCCCTGATTGCCTCAAGCGTGAGCTGGTCACTGTCGAGCAGCTTGTCGGATTCCTCGTTGAGGAGAATGTCATGCGACTCCGCCACGGTGACGCGGCGGGTCTTGCTGCGCCCGCCGCCGAGCTTGCTGAAAATGTCGCCGATCGAAATGGCCCCCATTTGCGCGCCGGGCATGCCTGGAATCTCGAACAGCGGCATGCCTGAGGATCCGGCCTGCACCTCGATCTCGATCTCCTTATCGTTGAACTCTCCGGCACGCAGGCGGCGCCGGAACGTTTCCTTGGTGGAGGCGCTCGCAGCCTCACCAACCAGCGCATTGACCACGCGCTCCTCGGCCGCAAGCTGGGCGCGTGCATGCACGTCCTTCCGCTTGCGCTCGCGTGTTTGCGCAATGGCGGCCTCGACGAGATCGCGGACAATTTGCTCCACGTCGCGGCCGACATAGCCCACCTCCGTGAACTTGGTGGCTTCGACCTTGATGAAAGGAGCTCCGGCAAGCCGGGCAAGGCGGCGCGCAATTTCCGTTTTGCCGACGCCGGTCGGCCCGATCATCAGGATATTTTTTGGCAGCACCTCCTCGCGCAGCTTCTCGTCGAGCTGCAGCCGCCGCCAGCGGTTGCGTAGAGCGATGGCAACCGCACGTTTCGCATCGCCTTGTCCGATTATGAAGCGATCGAGCTCGGAAACAATTTCCCGGGGGGAGAGGTCGGTCATGCCGCCATCAAATGGTTGCTCGCGGACTGCGTTCAAGCGCCCGCGCCGTCACAGCTTTTCCACTGTGATGCTGCGATTGGTGTAGACGCAGATGTCGGCGGCAATGTCCATGGCCTTGCGTACGATCGCCTCGGCGTCGAGAGCTGTGTCCATGAGGGCGCGCGCTGCCGCGAGTGCATAGTTGCCGCCCGAGCCGATGCCCATGACGCCGGCTTCCGGCTCCAAAACGTCGCCGGTCCCGGTGAGCACCAGCGAGACCTGCGTGTCTGCGACGATCATCATTGCTTCGAGACGCCGCAGATAGCGGTCGGTGCGCCAGTCCTTGGCGAGCTCGACGGCGGCGCGCATGAGCTGGCCGGGATACTGCTCCAGCTTGCCTTCAAGGCGCTCAAACAAGGTGAACGCATCGGCGGTGGCGCCGGCGAAGCCGCCGATCACCTCCCCCTTGCCGAGGCGGCGAACCTTTTTGGCATTGGCTTTGACGATGGTCTGGCCGATCGAGACCTGTCCGTCGCCGCCGATCACGACCGAGCCGCCTTTGCGCACCGTGAGAATCGTGGTGCCGTGCCAGAGGCTTGTTTGATCCATACCCGCGCCCAAAGTTGATGCGCCCTATGTGGTGGGTCGTTCCCCGCAGGTCAAACGCCCCCCGAGAGGGCCACACGGTGGTGAGCACCGGGCAAGCGTGCAGATGCGGTGGTAGAGCGCGGGAACATGCGCTAGAAGGACGCCGCCGAGGAAGATTCATGCGCAAAGCCAGCGTAAAGCGTGCGACGAAGGAAACGCAGGTCGAGGTCGCCGTCGACCTCGACGGCTCCGGCGCAGCCTCGATTGCGACCGGTATCGGTTTTCTCGATCACATGCTGGATCTGCTGGCGCGGCATTCCCGCATCGACCTCGCCGTCAAAGCGAAGGGCGACTTGCACATCGACCAGCACCACACGACCGAGGATGTCGGCATTGCGTTCGGCCAGGCCGTTAAGCAGGCGTTGGGCGATATGAAGGGCATCACGCGCTATGCCGATGTCCATGTGCCCATGGATGAAGCGCTGACCCGCGTGGCCCTCGATATCTCCGGGCGACCTTTCCTGGTTTTCCAGGCCGAGTTCTTGCGCGACAAGATCGGCGGCTTCGACACTGAGTTGGTGCAGGAGTGGTTCCAGGCGTTCGCTGCCAATAGCGGCGTGACTCTGCACGTCGCGACGCTTTATGGTAGCAATGATCATCACATTGCCGAATCCTGCTTCAAGGGGCTGGCGCGAGCGTTGCGCGCCGCCATCGCCATCGATCCCCGCGCCGGCGACGAGGTTCCCTCGACCAAGGGATCCCTCGGCGGGTGACGCCAAGCTCATCTGATCGGGCCGAGAACGCCATGTCGATCTACACTGTGCACGAGCCGCCGCTGAAGCGAGCTGAAACCGCGCCTGATCCCGAGCGGTTCGTGCTCGTGCGTGATGGCTTTGCCTTCTGGGCCTTCCTGCTGGCTCCATTGTGGATGCTGCGGCATCGCCTGTGGCTGGTATTGCTCGGATATGTGCTGCTGGTTGCGGCGCTGCAGCTCGGCTTGCGTGCGCTTGGGTTTTCCAGCGTTGTCATGGGCGTCGTGGGTATGCTCGTGGGCCTGCTGATTGGACTCGAGGCTGCGACCTTGCGACGATTTACGCTCGCGCGACGCGGCTGGCACAATGTTGCAATCGTCTCGGGAGAGGACCTCGAAGCGGCGGAACGACGCTTCTTCGACAGCTGGGTCAGCACGCCAGCCGCACCCGCAGGTGCGCACCCGCGCGCTGCGCCCCTCACTCTGAGCTCCGCCCCGCGCTCGTCACCAGACGTCATCGGACTCTTTCCCGAGCCGGGCGGCCACCGGTGACAGTGGCCATCGTCGATTACGGCTCGGGAAACCTCCACTCGGCGGCAAAGGCCTTCGAGCGGGCGGCGCACGAGCAGGGGCTCACGCAGGACATCGTGGTGACCTCCGATCCCGATGTTGTGCGACGTGCCGAGCGGGTGGTGCTGCCTGGTGTCGGTGCTTTCGCCGATTGTCGGCGCGGGCTTGATGCCGTCAACGGCATGGTTGAGGCGCTCGAGGAAGCCGTGCACGGACACGCGCGCCCGTTTCTCGGAATCTGTGTCGGTATGCAGTTGATGGCGGAGCGCGGGCGCGAATACGAGGTCGCCTCGGGGTTGGGCTGGATCGCGGGCGAGGTCGACCGCATCGCGCCCCAGGATGCGACCTTGAAGATCCCGCATATGGGGTGGAACACCCTGAACGTGCGGCGCGAGCACCCGCTGCTCGACGGCGTCCCGACCGGCCCACAGGGGCTGCACGCCTATTTCGTGCATTCCTTCGAGCTCAAGCCGGCGGAGCGCGATGACCTCATTGCCGAAGCAGACTATGGCGGGCCGATCACCGCAATCATCGGCCGCGACACCATGGTCGGGACGCAGTTTCATCCGGAGAAGAGCCAACGGCTCGGACTCAAGCTGATCGGCAACTTCTTGGCCTGGAAGCCCTGATGTTCGGTAGCTGGACGCGCGCGCTTTGATTCTGTTTCCCGCCATCGACATCAAGGACGGCGTTTGTGTCCGCCTCGAACAGGGCGATATGGCACGGTCCACCATCTTCAACCGTGACCCCGCACTGCAGGCGCAAGCGTTCGAAGGTCAGGGTTTCGAGTTCCTGCACATTGTCGATCTCGACGGCGCATTCGCGGGAAAGCCGGTGAATGCGGCGGCCGTCGAGCGCATCCTGGAAACAGTCGCCATTCCGGTGCAGCTCGGCGGCGGCATTCGCGAGATGGCTACGATCGAGGCCTGGCTCGACAAAGGGGTCGACCGCGTCATCGTCGGGACGATCGCGGTGCGCGAGCCAGCGCTGGTGCGTGATGCGGCGCGCCGATTTCCCGGGCGCATTGCGGTGGCGCTCGACGCACGCGACGGCAAGGCGGCGGTGGAGGGCTGGGCCACTCGCTCCGAGCGCACGGCTCTAGATGTCGCACAAGCTCTCGCGGACGCGGGTGTCGCCGCCATCATCTATACCGACATTGGACGCGACGGGTTGCTGAAGGGGCTTAATCTGGACGCCACCATCGGCCTCGCCGAGGCGGTGGAAATTCCTGTCATCGCCTCCGGCGGACTGGGCTCGCTCGCCGATATCGAGGCCCTGCTGGCACCGCGCGCCCACAAGCTCGCCGGTGCCATTGCCGGCCGGGCACTCTACGATGGGCGGCTTGATCCGACTGCGGCGCTCAAGATGATCCGGGCCGCTCGTAAAGCGGCTTGAGGTCCCGACCAACAAACGCCAGGGCATGCCGTCGTGTTCAAGGTCCGCGTCATTCCCTGCCTCGACGTCAAGAACGGCCGGGTGGTCAAAGGCGTGAAGTTTCTCGAATTGCGCGACGCCGGAGATCCGGTAGCCGCGGCGATTGCCTATGATGCCGCAGGCGCCGACGAGCTCACCTTCCTCGACATCACCGCAAGCCATGAGAACCGCGACATCATCTTCGATGTCGTGCGGCGTACGGCTGAGGCCTGTTTCATGCCATTGACGGTTGGTGGGGGCGTGCGCAGCATCGAGGATATCCGCAAGCTCCTCAGCTCAGGGGCGGACAAGATCTCGATTAACACCGCCGCGGTGGCACGGCGCGCTTTGGTGCAGGAGGCGGCGGAGAAATTCGGGGATCAGTGCATCGTCGTGGCGATTGATGCCAAGCGCGTATCTGCGCCGGGCGAGCCGCTTCGTTGGGAGATCTTCACTCATGGCGGGCGCCGCCCGACGGGTCTCGATGTGGTGAGTTATGCGCGCGAGGTGGCGGCGCTCGGTGCAGGTGAGATCCTGCTCACCTCAATGGACCGCGACGGCACGAGACAAGGCTTCGATCTCGAGCTCACCCGCACCGTTGCCGACGCAGTCACCGTGCCGGTGATCGCTTCCGGCGGCGTCGGCACGCTCGACCACCTGGTCGAGGGGGTCCGCGCGGGTCATGCCACGGCCGTGCTGGCGGCATCGATCTTTCATTTTGGCGAGCACAGCGTGCGCGAAGCCAAGGAGCACATGGCACGGGCCGGCCTGCCGATGCGGCTCGACCCCTGACTAACGGAGAGTGGCGGGAGGCGCGATTACTCGCCCGGCGCCGGATTGCCGTCGATCCGCGCCGCAAGGCGGCCCTCGAACCGCACGATCAACGCCGGTATGCCCAGGACGATTGTTAGCGCCAGGACGGCGAGCACCACGGCAACCGGCGAGGCCGCTTCGAGGAATGCCTGGCCCAAGGCATAAGAAGCGGTGCCATACCCTACCACCCAGGTCACTGCAGCCATGGTGCTGGCGAGGAAAAAGCCTTGCTGCGGCATCGCATTGGTGCCGGCAAGCACCGCCGCAATATTGCGCAGAAACGGCAGGAAACGAGAGCAGAACACGAAGCGGCCGCCGTAACGCTCGAAGAGCCACTGGGCGATGCGTATCCGCGTTTGCGTCAATCCCACGCGTGCACCATAGCGGTGCAGCAGCGCGTGCCCGTACCGCTTGCCGATCCAGAACCCTGTGACGTTGCCGAGCACGGCGGCGAGAATACCGGCGCAGATCAAGGTGCGCAGGTCGAGCCCGTGGGTTCTTGCGAATATGCCGGCGGCCATCAATGCCGCCTCCGCCGGCAGCGGGGCGCCGATTGTCTCGAGAGCAATGAATGCTGCCACCACCCAAACACCGTAGGTTGCGATGAAATCCGCCACATTATCTCCAAGGTGCAGGCAGGACGCGGGCGCGGCGGCGGAAGCTTAGCTTTCGCATGCTTGGTATGCTAATGGCGGGCACGCGGAGGCCGGAATGGCAACCTTCACCCTGCACGACCTGGAAAAGCGCATCGCCGATCGCGCGCAGGCGAATGCCACCACCTCCTATACAAAAAGATTGCTCGACGGCGGCATCGAGCATTGTGCCAAGAAATTCGGCGAGGAGGCGATCGAGACTGCGCTGGCGGCGGTGTCGCAAGACCGTTCGCGGTTGACCGCTGAAACCGCCGATCTCCTCTACCATTTGCTGGTCTTGCTGCGCGCGCGCGGCATCCCGCTCGCGGAGGTCGAGGGGCTCCTTGCTGAGCGCACCGCGCAGTCCGGCCTTGCCGAGAAAGCTTCTCGCGCGAGCTGATACGAGCCTCATGGAGCAACGCACCAGCGAAGACGGTCTGTCGCCCTACCGGGTGTTCTCGCGCACACAGTGGGCCGAGCGCCGCGAGGACGCGCCCATGACGCTGACGCCCGAGGAGGTGACGCGGGTGCGCTCGGTGCATGATCGATTGGACATGCAGGAGGTCGAGGATATCTACCTGCCGATCTCGCGTCTGTTGTCGCTCTATGTGGACGCCACCCAGCGGCTGTTTCGCGCGCAGCAGAACTTCCTCGGCACCGAGGACAGCAAGATGCCGTATATCATCGGCGTTGCGGGCTCCGTCGCCGTGGGTAAGTCGACCACCGCGCGGGTGCTGCAGGCGCTGTTGGCGCGCTGGCCGAATGTGCCCAAGGTCGATCTGGTCACGACCGACGGCTTCCTCTTCCCCAATGCCATTCTTGAGCGCGAAGCTCTCATGGAGAAGAAGGGTTTTCCGGAAAGCTATGACCTTCCGGCGCTGCTGCGCTTTCTTTCCGACGTCAAAGGCGGCCGCCGGCCGGCGCGGGCGCCGATCTACTCGCATCTCGTTTACGACGTGGTTCCCAACCAGTGGATCGAGATCGACCGTCCCGACATTCTCATTATCGAAGGCCTCAACGTGCTGCAGACCGGCCGGCCGCCGAAGGACGGGAAGGCCATCCCCTATGTCTCGGACTTTTTCGACTTCTCAATCTACCTCGATGCCGAGCAGCCCGTGCTGCAGAGCTGGTATGTCGACCGGTTTCTCACGCTGCGCGGCACGGCATTCCGTGATCCGAAATCGTACTTCCACCGATACGCCACTTTCTCCGATGCCGAGGCCGTGACCACTGCGACCTCGATCTGGACCAGCATCAATCTCCTCAATCTGCACGAAAATATCCTGCCCACGCGGCAACGCGCCGACCTCATTCTCAAGAAGGGCGAAAATCATCGGGTTGAGGAGGTCGCCCTGCGGCGCTTGTAAGGACAGCCACGAGCTTTGGTTAAGCCGCCCTTTGCGTGCGTGCCTCGAGCTCAGCAAGGACGACCGCCAGCCGCTCGCGATCGAGGGGCTTCGTCAAAAATCCGTCCATGCCGGCAGCGAAGCACGCATCACGGTCCTCGGGGAAGGCGTTGGCCGTGAGCGCTACAACAGGGGTACGCTTGAACGTGTGCTCAATTTCCAGAGCACGAATACGGCGTGTCACGCTCAAGCCGTCGCTGTGCGGCATGTGCAGGTCCATCAAGACAAGATCGAACGGCGCGCCTGCAGCTTGCGCTTCTCTCCACGCCGCGGCCCCTGCCTCCCCATTGGCGGCAACGACGGGTCGATGGCCCAGCCGCGCGAGCAGGGCCTGCGCCAAGAGCGCATTGATCTCATTGTCCTCGATCACCAGCACCGACAAGCCCGCTGCGCCTCTCGCGCCCGCCACCATTGCCGTGGATTGGACCGGGCTTTGCAAGTTGAGGACATGTTGCGTGCCGGCGCGCTCCACGCTGGTCGCCGGGTGCATGCGTTCCGCAAGTGAGGCAGTGCGCACGGGCTTCACGAGATAGCCGGTGAACCCGGCATCGCTCAGCTGCGCCACCGCCTGCCGCTCGGCGGGCGTGATCAGCAGTATGCGGCGGCTAATACCCGCACCAGCTCGCGCCAACTGTTCGCATGCCGCGGCGCCCAAGCCTCGGTCGACAATCAGGCTCTCCCAACTACGCTCCGCTAGCAGCGTGCTGGCGATTTGCGCATCACCCGTGACACAAGCGCGGGCTCCCCAGCCGATCAAGTAGCGTGCGAGCAGCGATACCTCCGCCGCTCCTGCCGCGACGAGCAGGATATCCTGGCCGCCAAGGTGGGGCGCAGCTCGAATGGATGCATCATCGCTCGCGCGCGGCAGCGGCACCGCAAATTGGAAGGTCGCGCCCGCTCCGGGCATGCTGTCGAGGCGAATGGAGCCACCCATGCGCTCGACAATGCGTTTGGAGATTGCCAGGCCCAGTCCGGTTCCGCCGAATTGCCGCGCAGCGCTGGAATCAGCCTGCTCGAACTCCTGGAAGATGCGCTCCTGCTGGTCCGGCATGACGCCGATGCCCGTATCGCTCACTTGAAAACGGATGTGATCGGGAACCGCGCCCCGCTCTACGATCACTGACACCGACCCGCGCTCGGTGAACTTGACCGCGTTACCGGCAAGATTGAGCAGCACCTGCCGCAGGCGGGCCGCGTCGCCGAGCACCCGCCCTGGCAGCGTTCCCTCGACGAAGCAGCCGATCTCCAGTCCCTTACCATGCGCGCGCGGTGCAATGAGCTCGACTGTCTCTTCGACCAGGCGGATGAGGTCGAACGGGTGTGTGACGACATCGAGGTGACCGGCTTCAACCTTCGAGAAATCCAGAATCTCCTCGATCAAGGTCAGCAGTGTCTCACCCGAGCTCTTTACCGCGCGCACGTAACTCGTCTGCTCTGGCGTCAAGGCGGTATCGAGGAGAAGATCGGACATCCCGAGAATGCCGTTGAGCGGAGTGCGAATCTCGTGCGAGATCGTCGCCAGAAAGCGCGACTTCGCATGATTTGCTGCTTCGGCCTGATTGACTGCCGCAGAGAGCGCCAGCTCCGCCGCCACCCGGTCGGTGACGTCGCGGCCGACGCTCTGGACCTGTGTCTCGGTGCCGGTGCGCACGTGCGCGTCGCGCCACGACATCCAGCGGGGTCCATCCGGAGCGGCGATCTGCTGGTCGTGCATCCGCGTGCCATCGGCCATGAGCGCAGTCTCGCCTTGTGCCAGCACCGGCAAGGTGAATGCGTCTCCCAAGAGCTCAGACTCGCTGCGACCAGCGAGTGCGCAGAAGGCGGCATTGGCATAGGTGATGCGATTGTCGCAGTCGCGGCGGACGATGGTGTCGCCTTGCGCCTCCAGCAGCGCGCGGGCGCGTTCCTGTGCTTCGCGCAGCTCCCAATTGCGATCGGCCATGTCTTCAATGGTGGAGCGCAGCGCCCGCATATCGCTCTTGAGCTTCCGGGCATGCGCAATGACGAGCCCGATGCCGCCGCAGGCTGCGCCGAAGAGCGCTGCGGCCCCGATCGCAAATGTGTGTGGGTCGTAATGGGCGCCGGGCGACATCATCGCAGCAAGGAATCCGAAAGCTGCCGCAAATGACATCGACAAGACCGCGAACCCGCGAATGACGTAGAGCGCCGCGCGCCGCCGGAGCAGGGCTCGCACATTCGCCAACGCGCCAATGATGCGCCGCATTCTCTGTTCCTGCCGCTCGTTTGGTCAGCGCGGCATCTTGCGCGTTCAGTCTTTGCAATTGCGTTGTCGCGGCGCGAGCTGGATGCGGTGGGATGGCGTAAAGGTTGCCGAACAGTGAATGGTGGGAGACAAAAGCCGGTGTGCTCTTATCCACGAGGGAACCGGATCGCCGCTTGACGCAAGGGCGGCTTGTCATTTGATTGGGTGGGAGGACGGCCCGAGCTACCGAACGCCAAAGGGCGCAGTCAGGAGTGTCACCGCGGCGCAGCCGCCGCAATCCGGGACTTCAGTGAGGAAGCTTATGTCGGACGATGATCTCAAAGCAGAGCTAGAGCGACTGCGCAACGAGAACGCCGCGCTCAAACAAAAGCCGCGCGGCGCGACGCGCATGAAGGTGAGCGAGAAGGGTGCGCTCTCGGTCTATGGCATGGGTCGTTTCCCCGTCACGTTGTACAAGGAGCAATGGCTGCGGCTCCTGGACATGGCTGACGAGATTCGCGCGTTCATCAACGCGAACGACGCGCAGCTCAAGGCCAAGGAGTGATGATCGCGTCTGCCCTGCTGCGGCCTATCTGCCGGTGAAATTGAGCGAGGAATGAGAGATGATCGATTTATATACCTGGAATACCGACAACGGCTTGAAACCGCGCATGATGCTCGAGGAGACCGGCCTCGCTTACCGCATCATCCCGATCAACCTGCGCGAGAAGGCGCAGATGAAGGACGACTTCCTCAAGATCAGTCCCGGGCACAAGATCCCGGCCATTGTCGATCATGATGGACCGGGCGGGGCAATGGTGACGCTCTGCGAGTCCGGTGCGATCCTGAAATATCTCGCGGAGAAGTCTGGACAGCTTTATCCGACCGATGCGCTTGCCCGCGTCAAAGTCGATCAATGGCTGTTCTATGGGTCGGCGACCTTCACCACGCTCGCACAACAGTTCGGCTTCTGGACGATCCGCTCGCCCAACAAGGTGCCTCCCGCGCAGCAGCACTATGATGTCACCCTGCGCGACATGCTGGGCACGCTCGACCGGCATCTCGCCGGGAATGAGTTTCTCGCTGGGGGCTATTCCATCGCTGACATGTCGGTCTATTCCGACGTGCACCTGCACGGTGTGGAGGACATCGGGCTCGGCGACTATCCGCACCTCAAGCGGTGGCATGATGCAATTGCCGCGCGCCCGCCGGTGCAGCGAGCCTGGGGCGCATTCCCGGCCTGAATCAGCGCGGCGCCGGCGCCACTATGCCGCGCGCCGGAGCTCGTCAGTGAGCGCGCGGTAGGACAGCGCCTCGGCGATATGCATGCGGCCCACGCGCTCGACCGCATCGATATCAGCAAGCGTGCGCGCGACCTTCAGGATGCGATGATAGCCGCGCGCGGAGAGGCGCAGCGCGTCAGCGGCGTCGCGCAGCAGCGTGAGCCCGCCGGCATCCGGACGCGCCACCTCCTCGAGCACCGGCCCTTGCACAGCGGCATTGCTGCGGACCTGCGGCAAGCCGATGGCGCCATACCGGTCGACCTGGATGGCCCGGGCGCGGGCGACGCGTGCGGCGACCTCGCGACTTCCTTCTGCCGGTGGTGGGAGGATCAGGTCAGCCGCGCTCACCGCCGGGACCTCGATCATGAGGTCGATGCGGTCGAGCAGCGGGCCAGAAAGGCGGCCTTGATAATCGGCGGCGCAGCGGACATTGGCGCCGCGCTTGCAGACGTGACGCGGGTCGCTCGCCTGGCCGCAACGGCACGGGTTCATGGCGGCAACGAGCATGAAGCGGGCCGGATAGCTGACGCGGTGATTGGCCCGGGCAATGGCGACCTCGCCGGTTTCCAGCGGCTGGCGCAAAGCGTCGAGCACATGCGGCTGGAATTCCGGCAGCTCGTCGAGAAAGAGTACGCCGTGGTGCGCCAGCGAAATCTCGCCTGGACGCCCACGTGCGCCGCCGCCCACCAGCGCTGCCATGGTGGCGGAGTGATGCGGCGCGCGAAATGGCCGTACGTCCGTGAGCGCGCCGCCCTCGATCTCGCCGGCGACCGAAGCAATCATCGAGACCTCGAGCAGCTCCGCAGGCGAGAGCGGGGGCAGGATGGTCGGAATGCGGGCGGCGAGCATCGACTTGCCCGCCCCCGGAGGGCCAACGAGCAGCAGATTGTGGCCCCCTGCGGCCGCTATCTCGAGTGCGCGCTTGGCGCTTTCCTGGCCCTTGATGTCGCGCAGATCCACGGCCGCCGGCGTCGCCTCGCGCACCTTTGGCAGGGGTCGCGAGAGGAGCTGGGTGCCACGGAAATGGTTGGCGAGCTGGATCAGCGAGCCGGCCGCGATGATCTCCATATCCGGGCTGGCCCAGGCCGCCTCGGGGCCACACGCGGCGGGGCAGATCAGTCCGGCGGCGCGGGAATTCGCGGCGATAGCGGCAGGTAGCACGCCAGCGACGGCTGCAATCGAGCCATCGAGGCCGAGCTCGCCTAGAACCGTGAAGCCGTTCAGCGCATCGGCGGGAATGGCGCCAATCGCTGCCATGAGGCCGAGAGCGATCGGCAGGTCATAGTGACTGCCTTCCTTGGGAACGTCGGCGGGTGCCATGTTCACGGTGATGCGGCGTGCCGGCAACGCGAGCCCGGAGGCGACCAGCGCCGAGCGCACCCGTTCCCGCGCCTCGGACACCGCCTTGTCGGGAAGTCCCACCACGTTGAACGCCGGCAGGCCGGGTGCGACCTGCACCTGCACGTCGACGGCGCACGCGTCGATACCCTCAAATGCGACTGTTGCGACCCGCTGGACCATGCTGCGCCCCGCTCGAGCGAACCCTAGCCCAGAGCAATAGGGGTCCGCAAGAACAATACGAGAACATAGGGCGGAGTACTAGCGGCAGGAGACTGCAGACCGGCGCACCCCTGCGGGCGAACCGGCGTTCATTTGGCGAGCAGGCGAAGGCGGCGCGTCGAACGAGATGTCGGCCGTTGCGCTATTGCGCGCCCCATTCAAAGTTCAGCAGGCTCTCGGTGCGCGCGTTGAAATGATGGCCATTCGGACACGTCATGTCCACGTCGCTCGCGTCGAGCCCATGCGCCGCTGCACCGCGGGTCGGATCGTGCGTGTGCGCGGTCATTTCTCCACAGGTCGGGCATTTGGCGCCCCAGTACCTCTCTCCGTGCCTTACCTCGACCACCGTCACGCGCGTAACCTTTGCCATGGACCAGTCTCCTTGTTGCGCCGATCGCTTACTCGCCTGCGGGTTCAGACGCTTGGCTGCAGATAGATCGTGCTGCGAGCGCCGGTTGCAGGCGATGTATTCACCAGAGCTTAGCGTATCATCTGAATAGTTCGAAGGGCCCTCAATCGAGCGGGCCGCGGCGAACCAAAGCCGAAGTACGCGAATACACGCGTCGAGGCGCGGGACGCTGGCGCAGGGACCGACACGATGGAAAGCCAATCGAAAATTCGCCGCGGACGGCGCGGAGCGATCGCCTGCGGGACGGCCGCCATGCTGGCATTCCTCCTGCATTCCGCATCAATGGCACGAAGTTTGCCGGGACCGGTGTGGACGGTCCCGGACGTTGAGGCTCTTCCCGACGATGCGACCGGTCGGCTGATTCGGCGCGGCCGCGATCTCGTCACTGCCACCTATGCCCATGTTGGCCCCAACGTGGCTGATCCCACGCAACGCTTCGCCGGCAACAATCTGGCTTGCGCCAATTGCCACCTCGAGGCCGGGACCAAGAAGTTTGGCCTGCCCTTGTTCGGGATCTTCTCCGATTACCCACGCTATAGCTCGCGCTCGGGCACCGAGCTGACGCTCGAGGAGCGGCTCAACGCCTGCATGACGCGCAGCATGAACGGGCGCGCCCTGCCGGAGGAGGCGCCGGCAATGCAGGCGCTCGTCGCCTATGTGCGTTTTCTCTCGACCGGCGTGGCGCCTGGGCAGCAGCTCGCAGGCAAGGGTGCGGGCAAGATGGAAGAGCTCGACCGTGCGGCAGACCCGACGCGTGGGCGCGCCATCTACGAAACAAGCTGCGCGTTGTGTCACGGCGCGGATGGGTCAGGGGTACGGCGCAGCCTGCCGACGACCGACCTCGGCTACCTCATGCCGCCGCTCTGGGGCAATGACAGCTTCAACGATGGAGCCGGAATGGCGCGCCTGATCACCGCGGCGCACTTCCTGCATTTCAACATGCCGCACGGCGTCGACTACACGCATCCGCTGCTGGCGCCGGACGATGCGTGGGACGTTGCCGCCTACGTGATCTCGCAGCCGCGCCCGCACAAGGCCGGCCTCGAGCGCGATTTTCCCGAGCTTGTGGAGAAGCCGGTCGACACACCGTACGGGCCTTATGCCGACAGCTTCTCCGAGCAGCAGCACAAATACGGTCCGTTCGCACCCATCCGCCGCGCCCTCGCGAAGCTCAAGGCGGAGAAGGTCGAGGGGCGCTGAAGCGGCTTTTGGCTAGCGGCGCCGCATCTCGATCTTGTCCCAGACCATGGCGGCAACATCCGGTCCGCCGAGGCTCCGCACCGCGCGAATGCCGGTCGGGGAGGTGACGTTGATCTCGGTCAGATAGCCGTCGATCACGTCGATGCCGACGAAGAGGAGGCCGCGCTCGCGCAGCGGCTTGCCGATCCGGGCGCAGACCTCGCGCTCACGTGGTGTGAGATCGGTCTCGCGCGGCGTGCCGCCACGCACCATGTTCGAACGCAGATCATCCGCTGCCGGGACCCGGTTCACCGCGCCGGCAAACTCGCCGTCGACCAGGATGATGCGCTTGTCGCCGTGCTTTACGGCTGGGAGGAATTTCTGCACCACCCATTGCTCGCGGAAGGTGACGGCGAACAGGTCATAGAGCGATCCGAAATTGAGATCCTCCGGCACCAGCCGGAATACCGCCTCACCTCCCTTCCCGTAGAGCGGCTTCATCACGATGTCGCCGTGCTCCGCGCGAAACGCCTTGATCTCGGCGAGGTCGCGCGTGATTAGCGTCGGCGGCATCAAGTCCGGAAATTCCATGACGAACATTTTTTCCGGCACGTTGCGAACCTCGCGCGGATCGTTCACCACCAGCGTCTGCGGATGCACGCGCTCGAGCAAATGCGTGCTGGTGATGTAGGCGAGGTCAAATGGCGGATCCTGGCGCAGCAGCACGACATCGAACTCAGTGAGCCTGGCGCGGCGTGCCTCACCCAGCGTGAAATGATCGCCGACCTCATCGCGCACCTGCAGCGACTGCACGCGCGCAAACACCGCAGCCTCGCGCAAGGCCAGCCGATCGGGAGTGTAGTAGGCGAGCGCGTGACCGCGCCGCTGCGCTTCAAGCAGCAGCGCGAAAGTCGAATCGCCGCGGATGTTGATCCGCTCAATGGGATCCATCTGCACGGCAACTTTGAGCGTCATATGGCACCCGAGAAAATGCCCGGAAGCTCTACGTGATCTTGGCGCGGCTTGCCACCCGTGACCTGTGGCCCAGGCACCTGAGCGAGCGCGAGCCTAGCCACTCGCGTCAAAAGCCGCAGTGATGTGGCGCGGCACGCGTCCCGGTGCCACCAGCATGACGTCGAGGCGCATGTCCTGAATGCGCGGATCCGGATTCCTCGCAAGCCACGCTTCCGCAGCGGCAATGATGCGTGCACGCTGACGTTCAGTCACCGACCAGGCGGCGTCATCGAGGGTGTCGCGCGCCTTCACCTCGACGAAAATCAAAAGGCCGCGCCGGCGGGCGATGATGTCGATCTCGCCCACGGGGCTTTTCCAGCGCCGTGCCAGGATGCGAAACCCTTTGGCGACCAGCAGCAAGGCGGCCCGGCTCTCAGCCGAGATCCCGGTGCGGAAGGCGACTTGCCGGTCTGCGCGCGTTGCAGGCGTAGCTGTCGGGCGGCGCCCTTCGTCAATCATCGGCGCTCTTTCCCTCCACCAGGGCGAGCGCCCGCTCGTAGACGGCACGCCGCGGCGCTCCGCTCACCGCCGCCACCTCCGCGACCGCCTCTTTCACGGAGAGGCGCTGCAATGCGCTCCGCAACAGTGTCTCGAGATCGGCCGCGCCTATCGGCTCTTCATCGGGAGGAGGCGCGATGACGATAACGATCTCTCCGCGCGGCTCCTGACCGGCA
This sequence comes from Xanthobacteraceae bacterium, assembly GCA_045811525.1. Lineage (GTDB taxonomy): Bacteria > Pseudomonadota > Alphaproteobacteria > Rhizobiales > Xanthobacteraceae > VAZQ01. The sequence continues at coordinate 97,004 of JBJMTV010000010.1, forward strand.
TAGTCATTTGCCAGGGAAACGAGGTCACCCCGGCGCACCTCCTCGTGCAGCTTCGTGAGCTCGCGGCACACTGCGGTGGTGCGCGGTCCAAGCGTGGCGGCAAGGTCACCGAGCGCGGCCGCGAGGCGGGGACCGGTCTCGAACAGGACAAGCGTTGCGGGAATTCGTTTGAGCTCCTCGATGCGCCGCTGCCGCTGGCCTTCCTTGGCCGGCAAGAAACCTTCGAATAGGAAACGGTCGGTCGGCAGTCCCGCAAGCGTGAGGGCGGCGAGCACGGCCGAGGCGCCTGGCACGGCCGTCACGCTATGGCCCGCCGCATAGGCGGCCTCCACCAGCTTGTAGCCGGGGTCGGAGATCAGCGGGGTGCCGGCATCGCTGACCAAAGCCAGTGCCGCGCCATCACCCAGCCGGGCCAACAGTTTCGGCCGCGCGACGCCGGCATTGTGGTCGTGATAGGCGGTGAGCTCAGTCGTGATGCCGTAATGCAGGAGGAGGACGCGTGTGACGCGGGTGTCCTCGCAAGCAATGAGGTCCGCGGCCGCCAGCACCTCCAGCGCCCGCACCGTGATGTCGCGCAAATTGCCGATCGGGGTGGCCACCAGATGCAGCCCGGGCGCGAGAGGGGGGGCAAGGACGGCTTGGCCCTGGAGCAGATAGCGCCGGCCTTCCCCTATCGGGCGGGGCACCTTTGCCGAATGGTCTTGCACGCTCCTCCTCATCCCCACTACTCTACCGGGCGGGGCCGTGGGGGTCACGGCGGGAGAACCCGTATCCTGTTCATTGGCTGATAGTTTTCGAGTCTATGCCCGCCGGGGGGTGGGGGATGGCGCGACGTGATCTGTCGCTGCCGAGGAGACCGGCCGAGATGTCTCGAATACCGCAGGCCAGCAAGAATTGTGACGTTACGCGGCGGTCCTCGGTCGTTGGCCTTGGCGCCGCCTTTCTGCTGACCGGCTGCTCCGGGCTTTCCGTTGGTGACCTGACGCCGGGCTCGGCACCAACAAGCCCAACGCAGCCAACCGGCAGCATCGGTGAAGGCGGAGTGAAGGTCGGCATGATTCTGCCCCTCTCCGCCAGCGGCAATGCCGCCGTGGCCGCGAAGTCCATGCGCAATGCGGCAGAGCTCGCGCTCGCCGAGTTCAACACGCCCGACCTGCAGCTCCTCGTCAAGGACGACGGCGGCAGTGCCGGTGGCGCGCAACAGGCGGTGCAACAGGTGCTCGAGGAAGGTGCCGAGATCATCCTCGGCCCGCTGTTTGCGCTTACCGTCGCGCCTGTCGCGCAGGCTGCCAAGCCGAAGGGCATTTCGCTCATCGCGTTCTCGACCGATTCGAACGTGGCGTCGCGCGGCGTCTATCTCTTGAGCTTCCTGCCGGAATCCGACGTCGATCGCATCGTCAGCTATGCCGCCTCGCAGGGCAAACGGTCGTTTGCCGCGCTGGTGCCGGACAATGCCTACGGCACGGTAGTGGAGGCGGCGTTCAAGAGCGTGGTGGCACGCCGCGGCGGCCGCGTGGTCGCGCTCGAGCGTTACCCGCTCGATCGCACCCAGTTGCAGGGACCCGTGCGCAACGTTGCGCAGGCCGCGGCGCGCGCCGACGCGATATTCATTCCCGACGGTGCCGATGCCGTACCCACCGTGGTCCAGGGCCTCAATGCGAATGGCGTCGACACCAAACGCGTGCAGCTTCTTGGCACCGGGCTGTGGGACGATGCGCAGATCTTCTCTAATCCGCAGCTCGAGGGTGCGTGGTACGCTGGACCGGACTCAACGAGCTTCCGCAATTTCTCCGCTCGTTACCGGACGAAGTTCGGGCAGGATCCGGTACGCACGGCATCGCTGAGCTATGACGCGGTTGCGCTCGTGGCAGCGCTGGCAAAAACGCAGGGCAAGCAGCGGTTTACCGAGGCGGTTCTCACCAACTCCTCGGGCTTTACCGGCATAGACGGGCTGTTTCGCTTCCGGCCGGACGGCACGAACCAGCGCGGTCTGGCCGTGTTGCAGGTTTCCTCCACGGGCGGGCAGATCATCAGCCCGCCACCCAAGGCGTTCGGTGGATCGGCGACCTAAGACTAAAAAGCGCTCGTGATGTGACGTGTTTGGCGGCGGCCCGAGACTAAGCCGCGAGGTCGGCGACCACAGCGTCCAGCACCGGAAAGCCCGAGAGCGTCACCCGCAGCCTGCCGGTCGACGTCGTCTCCACCGCGCCTTGCTCGCTCAACAGCGCAATTCGCCGCTCATCGAGGGGTCGGCCGGCAAGCCTGGAATAGCGCTGCGGATCGATGCCCTCGGCAAGGCGCAGACCCATCAACAGATACTCATCCCCCACCTGCTCAGGAGTGAGCACCTCGTCGCTGAGGAGGCCGTGCCCGCGCGCCTCCACCCGCATCAGCCAACTCTCGGGCCTCTTTTCCGTCGCCGTGGCATGGCGCGCACCGTCGATCTCGAGGCGGCCATGCGCGCCCGGACCGATCCCGGCATATTCTTGGCCGCGCCAGTACACCAGATTGTGCCGGCATTCGGCCCCCGGCCGCGCACGGTTTGAGATCTCGTAAACAGGCAACCCGGCCCCCGCACACAGATCCTGCGTGGTTTCGTAGAGAGCGCGCGCATTGTCGTCGTCCGGTATGACGAGCTTGCCCGCCGCATGCAGGGTTGCAAATGGTGTGTCCTGCTCGATGGTGAGCTGATAAAGCGAGAGATGCTCGCCGGCGTGAGCGAGCGCGGCCTGCAGCTCGCTTGCCCAGGCGCGCGGCGTCTGGTCAGGACGCGCATAGATGAGATCGAACGACGCGCGCTCGAAGATGCCGCGGGCGAGGTTGACGGCTGCGAGTGCCTCGTCGCGCGAGTGCAGCCGCCCGAGCTCCCGCAGGGCCGTGTCGTCGAGCGCCTGGACGCCGAGCGAAACGCGATTGACCCCGGCCGCGCGGTAGCCGTGAAAGCGCCCAGCCTCGACGCTCGTCGGGTTCGCCTCAAGCGTCACCTCCACATCGCGTGCCAGTGTCCAGTGCTGTGCGACAGCCTCGAGGATTGCGCCGACCGTGGCAGGCTGCATCAGCGAGGGCGTGCCGCCGCCGAAGAAGATGGTCGACACAGTGCGACCAGGTACCCGCGCTGCCATGGCGGCAAGCTCCGCTGTGAAGGCGCGCAAGAAGCGCGGCTCATCGATGCCGCCGTGCCGCACGTGGCTATTGAAATCGCAATACGGACATTTCGACAGGCAGAACGGCCAGTGCACATAGAGACCAAAGCCGTTGCAAGGATCAGTCATGGGCGAATCAGAAGCTTGTGCGGTGCGTCAGCATGCGTCGTTTCATGCTGACTGACTACGGTCAAACGAGGCTGGCGCTGCCAGGCAGGCCGCTGCCAATTCCCGGAATGCGCGCGCGCGATGCGAGAGACCTGAGCCGCGCGGGGGGAGCCCATGTTTCTCCTCGGCCGGCATTTCTCCGAACGTGCGCGTGTAGCCGTGCGGAAGGAACATTGGATCATAGCCAAAGCCCAGCGTGCCGCGCGGCGGCCAAACAAGCGAGCCGGCCACCTCCGCTTCGAATTCCTCGACGTGACCATCGGGCCAAGCCAGGCAAAGCGCAGAGACGAAATGCGCCTGGCGCTCATGCGCTGCATGCGCGCCGCGTGCGCGCAGCTCTGCGTCGACCCGGCGCATCGCCGCGTCAAAATCCTTTGTCGCCCCAGCCCAGCGCGCGGAAAAAATTCCCGGATCGCCCGCAAGCGCATCAACCACCAGCCCGGAATCATCGGCGAAGGCCGGCATCCCTGACGCAGGCGCGGCAGCAAGGGCCTTGATCCGCGCATTCTCGCGGAAGCTCGTCCCGGTCTCGGCGGGCTCCGCCAAGCCGAGCTCGTCGGCCGACACTGCGGTCACGGCATAATGTGCCAGGAGGTCGCGCATCTCTTTGAGCTTGCCGGCATTGTGTGTGGCAATGACGAGCCGGCCCGCAATCCGGCGATGGGCGCTCACATCACGGCCATCTTTTGCAGGTCGACAAGCTTCATCACGCCTTTGCGCGCGAGTGCGAGCAACTGGAGGAACTGCTCCTCGGTGAAGGGGATGCGTTCCGCCGTGCCCTGAATCTCGACCAGGTGGCCCGCGCCTGTCATTACGAAATTAGCGTCGGTGTCGGCTTCCGAGTCCTCCGCATAATCGAGATCGAGCACTGGCGTACCGGCGCAAATGCCGCAGGAAATGGCGGCAACATGGTCGCGCAAGGGCTCGCCCTTGAGCATGTCGCGGGTCTTCATCCAGGTGATGCAATCATGCAGTGCCACCCAGGCGCCGGTAATCGCCGCGGTGCGCGTGCCGCCATCCGCCTGGATGACATCGCAATCAACGGTGATCTGCCGCTCTCCGAGCATCGGCAAGTCGAGCACCGCACGCAGGCTGCGCCCGATCAGCCGCTGAATTTCAATCGTGCGCCCGCTCTGCTTCCCAGCGGAGGCCTCACGGCGTGTGCGTTCGGAAGTGGCGCGCGGTAGCATGCCGTATTCGGCGGTCACCCATCCGCGTGCCTGCCCCTTGAGCCACGGCGGCAAGCGGTCCTCCAGCGTCGCAGTGACCAAGACATGTGTGTCACCGAACTTCACGAAACAGGATCCTTCTGCGTATTTGACCACCCCGCGCTCGAGCGAGACGGCGCGCAGCTCGTCGGGTGGTCGGCGGCTCGGCCGCATGCATCGCTCCTGCTCGCTCGGCAGTTTCTATCGGGGGCACTCTCTTATGGTCCGCTGCACGGCACGGCAAGAGGCCACACAAGAGGTCGAGACCGCGTTATTCCGGCTCAATGCCGGCATCTTTGATCATCTTGGTCCACTTGACGAGTTGCACCTTGACGAACTCGCCAAGCTCCTCGGGAGAGCTGGAGAACGCCTCGAACCCCAGCGCCGCTATGGTCGCCTTGGTCTCCGGGTTGTCGATGATCCGACGCAACTCGACATTGAGACGGCCGACGATGTCAGGCGGCGTGTTGGCCGGGGCAAACAGGGCGGCCCACGAATCCATGTCGAAACCGGTGACTCCCGCCTCGTCCAAGGTGGGAAGCTCGGGAACGAGCTTGCTTCGCACCAAACGTGTCACGGCAAGCGCGCGCAACTTGTTGGCTTTGACGTGCGGCAGCCCTGTCACGAGATCCGTGAACATCATGGAAACGCGCCCGCCCAAAACGTCATTTAGTGCCGGCGGGGAGCTGCGATACGGCACGTGGGTCATCTTCAGCCCGGCCCACGCCTTGAACGTCTCTCCCGCCACCACCCCCGAGGAGTTGCCGCTGGCAAACGAGAGTTTGCCGGGATTGGCCTTCACGTGGGCAATGAGCTCCGCCACCGACTTCGCCGGCACATCTGGATGGACCACCAGGAAGAGCGTGTAGCTGCCGACCCGCGACAACGGCGCGAAGTCCTTCACCGGATCGTAGGCGAGGGACTTGTTCAAGCTCGGCGCCGCCGAATGTGGGCTGTTGGTGCTCAGTAAAAGTGTATAGCCGTCCGGCGCCGCGCGCGCGACCTGCGCGGCAGCTATGGCACCATTCGCTCCCGCTTTGTTTTCAATGATGATGCTCTGGTTGAACGCACTGCCGAGGTGTTGGCCAATGAGGCGAGCGATGGTGTCGGTGGCGCTGCCGGGGCCGAATGGCACCACCATGGTGATGGGTCGATTGGGATAATCGCTCGCAGCCGTCTGAGCGTGAGCGGCAAGCCCGCATAGGGGCTGTTGCGAGCAGGGCGAGCACAAAGCGACAGATACGCATGCGACGCCCGAGTATCATGCATCCGTCCTCCCCCGCTCATCTGCGTGCCTGCGCATCGCCCGAAGCGATGACCAGCGCACTGAATTATTCGAAGCTGATCATGTCGAACCTGGTGAGCGTGACCTCTGGCGAAATGCGTGCCGCATTGGCGAGGTGCCACGCCGTGTAAAGCTCGGGGAAGACGTCGTCGGCAGACATGCCGTCGACCGGCACCACAACCTTGAAACCGCGCAAGGCTGCTGCACCGGCAGTATGCAGCACCGAGGTCTGCGCCTGGGTTCCCATGGCGACTACGGTCTTCACGCCTTTGTCCTTGAGGGTCTTCTCAAGCTCGCTGCCGATGAACTTATCGGGGCCGAGCGGCGGCAGCACCTGCTCGCCGGCGGCGGGCGTGAGCTCCTTCAGAATGTCCGTTGCCACCGAGCCCGGGACCGCCACGCTGTAAATAATGAAGCTGCCTTTGCTGCGTGCTTGCGACACCAGGTCCTTGACCTTACTCACGGATTGCGAGCAACGCGGCCGCCGCTGCTGCGTGCACGTTTGCGTCGTGAAATCCATCACCAGCAGACCGGTCTCGCGCCCGTTGAGCTTTGCCGCCTTGAGTGCCGGCGGCGGCGGCAGCTTCGCGGTGCTCCATTCCTCGATCACGGTTTGGGCCGACGCGGCGCTGAGGAGGCCCAGGCTGAATGTCACACTGAGCAGAGCTCGCCGACCGAAACTCATGTTTGGCCCTCCCGCCGATGCCGTTGTTCACGTTATTAAACCAAATTTAGCAGCCTCTGTTGCCGGGCACAAAGTCTATTGAGACTTGAACTGCTATACCTGAATGGACAATTCTTTGCCGCGGCCAGAACGGAGCACCCGTTGTCTCAAAACGTCCGAATCGGCGCGGCGCAGGTCAGCCTCGCTCAGCTCAATGAGCGCTCCCGCGACATCTTTCGGCAGATCGTCGAGAGCTACCTTGCCACCGGGGAGCCGATGGGCTCGCGCAATATCTCGCGCCTGATCACCACGCCTCTGTCACCTGCGTCGGTTCGCAACGTCATGTCCGACCTGGAGCAACTGGGTCTGATTTATGCGCCACACACCTCGGCAGGGCGGCTGCCGACGGAAATTGGGTTGCGCTTCTTCGTCGATGCGCTGATGGAGATCGGCGACCTCGGCGAGGCCGACCGGCGCGAAATGGAAGCCAAGGTCGCCGCCGCCGGTAAGTCCATCGAGGCGGTACTCAACGAAGCTTCGGGGATGCTGTCCGGCCTGGCGCGAGCGGCGGGTGTCGTGCTCGCCGCGAAATCGAACGTGCGGCTCAAGCATATCGAGTTCGTCCGACTCGATCCGGAACGCGCCTTGGTGATCCTGCTCGGTGAGGATGGCCAAGTCGAGAACCGCATCATCAGCGTCCCGCTCGGCTTGCCCGGATCATCGCTTACCGAGGCCGGCAACTTTCTCAATGCGCATGTGCGCGGCCTTACGCTGGTTGAAGCTACCGGTGAGCTCGAGCGCGCGCTCGCAGCGGCGCAAGCCGAGCTCGACCAGCTTACCCACAAGATCATCGAGGCCGGCCTCGCCAGCTGGTCGGGTGGCGAGAACGACGAGCGCAAGCTTATCGTGCGCGGCGCCGCCCACCTGCTGGACGACCTCAAGGCGACAGAGGATCTCGAGCGGGTGCGCCTCCTGTTCGACGATCTCGAGACTAAGCGCGGGGTCATCGACCTTCTTGGGCTTGCCGAGCGCGCTGAGGGCGCGCGCATCTTCATCGGCTCGGAGAATAAACTGTTCTCGCTTTCCGGATCATCGACCATCGTCGCGCCTTATCGCGACGGCGCCGGCCGCATCATTGGCGTCATCGGCGTCATAGGACCGACCCGGCTTAACTACTCACGCGTCATTCCGATGGTCGATTACACGGCGAAGGTCGTGGGCAAGCTGATCGGTGGCTGACAGAGCAGCGTCGGCGACCCGGCGGCGGCTTGATTTTTACACCCCGAGTCCTGATATCCAGGGCACACCAAAATGGGTCTTGGGAACAACGTGATGACGGACACCAACGCGCGCCCTTCTGCGGGCGACGGAGCGCAAGGAGAAGCTGACCGGCCCCAGGAGGGCGCGGAAGTGCAAGCTCCCGGCGCAGCGGAGGAAGAGAGGATCGCCGCCCTGGTGCAGACACTGACGCGCGAGTCCGCCGACTACAAAGACAAGCTGCTGCGGACCCTTGCGGACATGGAGAACCTGCGCCGACGCACCGAGCGCGAGATCGCTGACACGCGCGCTTACGGCATTCAGAGTTTTGCGCGCGACATTCTTGCGGTGGCCGACAACATGGAGCGCGCGCTGGGTGCGCTCGATGCCGAGTTGCGGGAAAAAGCGGACGCCTCGACCAAGGCGCTGCTTGATGGGGTCGAGCTGACGGAACGCGAGCTGCTGAAGGTCCTGGAGAAGCACGGGGTTAAGAAGTTCGATCCTCTGGGAGAGAAATTCGATCCCAACCTGCACCAAGCCATGTTCGAGGTGCCCGATGCCTCGCGGCCCAACGGCACCGTCGCCCAGGTCATGCAGCCCGGCTACATGATCGGCGATCGGATGCTGCGTCCGGCCCTCGTCGGTATCGCCAAAGGGGGGCCAAAGCCCTCGGCGGAGCAGCCGGCCAACGACAATGCCGATAGTCCCGAGCCACAACAGCAAGGCTCGACCTGACCGGCTGCGGCGAGCCGCCCCCAGGGCGATGCGCTATGTTGCGCCCGACGCGCAATTTGTGCCGAGGGACCGATGCGCCGCAGCACCGAGCGCTTTCTGACGAGCCATACCGGCAGCCTGCCGCGCCCCGACGATCTCGTGCGCATGATGCACGCCAAGGAAGAGGGTTTGGCGGTAGAGCCTGCCGTTTTGAGCGCGCGGATAACCGCGGCGGTCGGTGAAATTGTCAAAAAGCAAGTCGCAGCCGGCATCGACCTCGTCAATGACGGAGAAATGTCGAAGCCGAGCTACGCCACATACGTCAAGGATCGGCTCGACGGCTTCGGCGGGACCGGCAATACCTTCGTGTACCAGGATCTTGCCGACTTCCCCAACCTGGCGAAACGCGTCTTCGGCGATCCCGGCCGCTCCCGGCGCAAGACCCCGGCCTGCAACGCGCCCATCCGCGTGCGCGACGCGGCGGCCGCGAGCGTCGATGTCAACAACCTGCAGTCGGCCCTCGCAGCGGTGGATCGCTCCGACGCATTCATGAGCGCGGCGTCGCCCGGCGTGGTTTCGCTGTTTTTCCGTAACGATCATTATCCGAGCCAAGAGGCCTACCTGTTCGCCATCGCCGAGGCGATGCGCCACGAATATGAAACTATCGCTGGCGCTGGGCTCGTCCTGCAAATCGATTGTCCGGATCTCGCCATGGGGCGCCACATCCAATATGCGGCGCTCCTGCTCGCTGAATTTCGCAAGCGTGCCGGGATGCATGTCCAGGCCCTCAACCATGCGGTCGCCAACATTCCCGCCGAGCAACTGCGCATGCACTTGTGCTGGGGCAATTACGAGGGACCACACCATTGCGACGTGCCGCTCGCCGATATTATCGATGTCGTGTTTACGGCGAAGCCCGCAGCGATCTCGTTCGAGGCTGCCAATCCGCGCCATGCCCATGAATGGACACTGTTCGAGCGGGTCGCCCTGCCGGCAGGCAAGATGCTCATTCCCGGCGTCATCGAATCGAAGTCGAACTTCATCGAGCACCCCGAGCTTATTGCCCAGCGCATCGGCCGCTACGCCAAGCTGGTCGGCAGGGAGAATGTCATAGCCGGCAGCGATTGCGGCTACGGCACTTGGGTTGGCCAGGCTGCCGTCGATGGCGACGTGGTCTGGGCCAAACTTGCGGCGCTTGCCGAAGGCGCGCGCATCGCCTCACGGCAATTCTGGAGCTGAGTTGTCTTGAGCATCCCGTCGCCAAGACTCGCTGCCATGTCGTTGGTGGCATTCCATTTCTGGGCGGCACCGCTGTACGCGCAAATCCCGGCGCAAACCGGTGCATCTGCGGCTGATGCCGTGGCTCCAGTCACGCAGGCCCGCTGCAGCCACATGAAACAGCATCGGGTGATGAACCCCGGCGCCCCTGTCGGTTGCGAGCGCTTGCGCCTTCTCACCTTCAGCTTCGTCGGGTTCGACGATCAAGTGCACCGCGATGCCGAGATGGTGGTCATGGATGCGGTGGCGGAGCATGCCCTCAAGCTTTTTGTTGCTCTTCGCGCCCGACGTTTCCCCATCGCCGCCGTGCAGCTCATGGACCAGTACAATGGCGACGACGATGCCGCCATTGCCGCCAACAATACGTCCTCCTTGAACGTGCGCCAGGTTGCCGGCGGCGGCGGCATATCCCTGCACGCCTACGGCGTCGCCATCGATGTCAATCCGGTCCAGAACCCCTACGTCGCGCGGTTCGCCGGTAGGGTGAAGGTGGCGCCCCCTGCTGGCGCGCGGTTTCTCAACCGCAAAGATGTGCGGCCCGGCATGGCCGAGTCGGTGACCGACGTGTTTGCCGAGCACGGATTCGTGGAATGGGGCGGTGCCTGGCATCAGCCTGACTACCAGCATTTCCAGGTGGGTCGCCCCCTGGCTTATCGGCTAGCAGCCCTCCCGCCGGCGCAAGCGAGCGCTCTGTTCGATCGCTTTGCCGAGCGAGCACGCGCTTGCATCGAGGTGTCACGCGCGCGGGGCGAGGGGACCCGGCGTTCCTGCGTGCCGGCAAACTAATCGGCATCGCCCCGCCGGCAAGTCCGGTTACTTGCTGCGCTCTATCCCCGCTCTATCCGCAACGGTTCTCAGCTTACCGCACGTCAATGCTGTCGCGCACCGAGCGAAAGCGCGGATACGCCTCCTTCCATGCCTCGGCGCGAGAAATGCCGATCATCTGCATGTAGCCGCCGCCACCGAAGCGCAGCCATTGCGCCAGCGTGAGAGGAACTCCGCCGCTCGCATCCTTGGCATCGGCGATGATCTGATGCCCCTGCTGGCCGGCGATCCGCAGCGGCTCCGATGTGGTAATGCGAACCTCCTTGAGGTTGGGGACGGTGGCCAGCGCGTCGCGGGCGAAATGGTCGCGTTCGCTTGCGTTCGCAGGCCCCCCTGACGCAACGGTGACGTACATGTGCGCCTCGAATTGTACCGGCGGCGTGTCGGCTGCTGCATCGCTCAGCATCAGGGCGCGGCCGGGAATAACGCCGGCAATGCGAAAGCCCGCGAGCTCGGCAACATGGAACGGCAGCAGGCCGAGTTGCTCGTTGGCTGGCACTTCGGCACGGACCGCAAGTGACGTCAGTGCGGCACGAATCGTCGGATCTGAATATTGCGCCGTGGCCTTCTCCGGCACCTGCACAGTCACCAGCGCTGTGAGCGGCGGTGCTGATGCAAGCAGGAGCCATTTGCGGAATTTGATCTGGTTGGCCTCTTGTTGTCCGATCACCAGGACCGCGTTGCCAGTCGGCAATGCAACGTTCTCACGCGACACAAGCGTGATGCCTTGGCTCTTCAGGGCTTCGGGCGTGAGGCTTCGCTCGAGATCGGCGTAAGCATTGCCCGGGAGCGTCCCGAGAACGATCGCCACGTTGGCGTTGGCGTCTTCGAAGCCGAGGAAGCTTCGGCTCGGCGTCAGGCCGGCGGGCGGAACAAGACCAATGCGGGATCCCGGCGGGTAGGCGACCTCTGCGGCGGGCGCCGCGGTGGCTACGAGCGTCAGGGCACAGAGAAGGAAAAGAGATCGCAGCATGATGGCGTCATACACCAAAGTGGTTGCGAAAATAGGGCCGATTGGAACCCCTGTTGGGAACGAGGCCGCTCGCGTCTTGCGGTTCGCCGCCGGCGGACCACGTGACCCGCCCGCTCGAATTAGCCGGGCATGGTGACCCGTCGCAATGTCAGATTGAGACGCCCGCCCTCCGCCAGAAAGCTGGAGCTGCCGGGCAGGATACGATCAACGCCGTGAAACGCGAGACGCGCCTCGCCTCCGAGTACGACCGCGTCTCCGGACCTCAGCTCTATCGCTGTGCTGGGATCGCGCCGCTTTTTGCCTCCGACGCGAAACACGCAGCTGTCGCCCAGCGACAATGACACCACTGGTGCGGCGAAGTCCTGCTCATCGCGGTCCTGGTGCAGCCCCATCTTCGCCCGGACATCATAATAGTTGATCAAGCAGCATTCCGGCGCATGCCGGTAACCGGCGAGCTCCTGCCATGCTTCCAGCAGGCTCGGCGGAATCGGTGGCCAGCGCTCGCCAGTCTGCGGATGCGTTGTTTGATAGCGGTAACCCCGCTCGTCCGTAACCCACCCCACCGAACCGCAATTGCTCATGCGGACCGACAACGGGTGCCCAGTTCGCGGCATGCGCGGGGTATAGAGAGGGGCAGCTCTCAGCACCTGACGAATATCAGCCAGCATAGCTGCCTGTGCAATTGCATCGAGAAAGCCGCTCGCAAGCGTTACGCCGGGCTTCACCGTGGTGACGTGCGTAACCATTGGAATTTAAACAACTGGTGTCCTCGCCTGCCCGCCGCGTGGCGGTGCTCCCGTTAGCGGTGCAGAGTCCGCATCCTTCGTGCCGCACGCTATGATGCGGACTTCCGCACCACAGCCACATTGGTGCGGGCCGCGGACAGCTCTGCCGCCCTGTGATTCCGCTATCATATGCCTTGCGGCGGAAAATGGTCCCCCTATATCAGCCATGACGCCGCAGGGGGCGGCGTGCGAAAATTTTCCAGGGGGTCGGACGAGGGGGCCGCAGGCGCGGTCGCCTCTTTTCGGGTGCCTTCAGGACCCGGCCGACCTGCCGCAAAGAGAGGAAGTTACCATGGGCAAAGTTATCGGCATCGACCTCGGCACGACGAATTCGTGCGTTGCCGTGATGGAAGGCAAAGCGCCGAAAGTCATTGAGAACGCGGAGGGCATGCGCACCACGCCGTCGATCGTGGCATTCACCGACGATGGGGAGCGCCTGGTCGGCCAGCCAGCCAAGCGCCAGGCGGTCACCAATCCGGAGCGCACCATTTTTGCGGTCAAGCGCCTGATCGGTCGCCGCTACGACGACCCGATGGTGGAGAAGGACAAGAAGCTCGTCCCCTACAAGATCATGCGTGCGTCCAACGGCGACGCCTGGGTTGAGGCTGAAGGCAAGAGCTATTCGCCTTCGCAGATCTCCGCTTTCGTCCTGCAGAAAATGAAAGAGACCGCGGAGGCATATCTCGGCCAGAAGGTCGAGCAGGCCGTCATCACCGTGCCAGCCTATTTCAATGACGCGCAACGACAGGCGACCAAGGATGCCGGCAAGATCGCCGGCCTCGAAGTGCTGCGTATCATCAATGAGCCGACGGCAGCTGCGCTGGCCTATGGCCTCGACAAGCAAAAGACCGGCACAATCGCCGTCTATGACCTCGGCGGCGGCACCTTCGATATTTCCATTCTGGAAATCGGCGACGGCGTGTTCGAGGTGAAGTCGACCAATGGCGACACCTTCCTGGGCGGCGAAGATTTCGACATGCGCCTGGTCAACTACCTCGCCGATGAATTCCAGAAGGAGCAGGGGATCGACCTGCGCCGTGACAAGCTTGCACTGCAGCGTCTCAAGGAAGCCGCCGAGAAGGCGAAGATCGAGCTCTCCTCGACAACGCAGACCGAGATCAACCTGCCCTTCATCACGGCCGACGCGTCCGGGCCTAAGCATCTGACGTTGAAACTCACCCGCGCCAAGTTCGAGGCGCTGGTCGATGATCTCGTACAGAAGACGATGGGTCCCTGCCGACAGGCATTGAAGGATGCCGGATTGTCTGCTGCCGAGATCAACGAGGTTGTTCTGGTCGGCGGCATGACGCGCATGCCCAAGGTGCAGGAGGCCGTGAAGCAACTGTTCGGGAAGGAGCCGCACAAGGGCGTCAATCCCGACGAGGTGGTTGCGATCGGCGCGGCCATCCAGGCGGGCGTGCTGCAGGGCGACGTGAAGGACGTGCTGCTGTTGGATGTCACTCCGCTGTCGCTCGGCATCGAGACGCTCGGGGGTGTGTTCACCCGGCTCATCGACCGCAACACCACCATTCCAACCAAGAAGAGCCAGGTGTTCTCGACTGCCGAGGACAACCAGGGCGCGGTGACAATCCGCGTTTTCCAGGGCGAGCGCGAGATGGCTGCCGACAACAAGATCCTCGGCCAGTTCGATCTGGTCGGCATTCCACCAGCTCCGCGAGGAGTGCCGCAAATCGAGGTCACGTTCGATATTGATGCGAACGGCATCGTCAATGTGCATGCCCGCGACAAGGGCACCGGCAAGGAGCAGCAGATCCGCATCCAGGCATCGGGCGGGCTCTCGGAGGCCGACATCCAGCGCATGGTGAAAGATGCCGAGACCCACGCCGAGGACGACAAGAAACGCAAGGCGCAGGTCGAAGCAAAGAACCACGCCGAGGCACTCGTGCACTCGACGGAGCGAATGCTGACCGAGCACGGCTCGAAGCTGGGTGAGCCCGAGCGCCGCGCCATCGAGAATGGCATCGCCGATCTCAAAGAGGCCTTGAAGGGCGACGACGCGGAGGCGATCACTGCCAAGAGCAACGCGCTCGCGCAAGCGTCCATGAAGCTCGGCGAGGCCATGTATAAGGCGCAGCAGGAAGGTGCCGGGGCGGGTGGCGCCTCGGGCGGTGCTGCTCCCGGCGACAATGCGGGCAAGCGCGACGACGTCGTCGACGCGGAGTTTACCGAGGTTGACGACGACAAGAAGAACAAGAAGTCGGCCTGATCCGGCTCGCAGCCGGCAGCGCGATGTCACCAAGCGCAACGACAGTCACGAAACTCGGGCCCACCCGGGTTTCGTGTTTTTGCGCGCCACGCGCGCGCCGTCCCGACTTGTACGGATCGACCCGACGGTCCATCTTTTTTGAGCGAACATGAGCGACCAGGTAGAGTTCGAGGATACGGCGAGACGAACGCCCGGGCGGGACGCGAGCATGGCTAAGCGCTGCTACTACGAGGTTCTGGAGGTTGAGCGCCAGGCCACCGATGGCGACTTGAAGGGTGCCTTTCGCAAGCTTGCGATGAAATGGCATCCCGATCGCAATCCCGGCGACAAGACTTGCGAGGCGCGCTTCAAGGAGATCAACGAGGCCTATGAGGTTCTCAAAGATCCGGAGAAACGTGCTGCCTACGATCGCTTCGGTCACGCTGCCTTCGAGCAGGGCGGACCGGGTGGACCCGGCGGGTTTGGCAGTGACTTCGGCTCGGCTTTCTCCGATCTGTTCGAGGGCATCTTCGGCATGGGTGGCGGCGGCCGCGGCCGCTCAGGGCGCGAGCGTGGCGCCGACCTGCGCTACAACATGGAGATCACGCTCGAGGAGGCGTTCGCAGGCAAGACCGCGCAAATCCGCATTCCGACCTCGGTGACCTGTGACGCCTGCTCCGGCTCGGGAGCCAAGACCGGCACGCGCCCCAAGGCCTGTCCGACATGTGCCGGACAGGGCCGCATCCGGCATGCGCAAGGCTTCTTCACGTTGGAGCGAACTTGTCCGAGCTGTCAGGGTCGTGGGCAGGTGATCGACAGCCCGTGTCCGTCCTGCTCAGGCTCGGGCCGGGTCACTCGCGAGCGTGCGCTGTCGGTGAACATTCCCGCCGGGGTCGAGGACGGCACCCGAATCCGGCTCGCGGGCGAGGGTGAAGCCGGCGTACGCGGCGGCCCGGCTGGCGATCTCTACATTTTTCTCTCAATCTCCTCGCACCCCATCTTTCAGCGTGAGGGCGCCGACCTGCATTGTCGGGTACCAATCTCTATGGTGGCCGCCGCCCTGGGTGGGGAATTCGAGGTGCCCACCATTGACGGCAGCAAGAGCCGCGTGAAGGTGCCGGAGGGCACGCAATCCGGTCGTCGGTTTCGTCTGCAAAGCAAAGGCATGCCAGTGCTTCGCTCCAAGCAGACCGGAGACATGTATGTGCAGGTGTTGGTCGAGACGCCGCAGAAGCTCACCAAACGGCAACGCGAATTGCTGACTGAATTTGAAAGGTTGTCGTCGAAGGACACGCACCCCGAAGCAGCCGGGTTCTTCGGCAAGGTGAAGGAGTTCCTCGGTCGTACCGGCGCGGTTTGAGCAACTTGCCGCTTGACCCTCGTGGCGGGGGTGTTTACCCCTGAAATCTTGCAATCATTGTGCAGCGTTAACCCCTGATGTCCCTTCCAGCCCTCGAGCTGCTCGAGCAGAAATTCGAGAGACAAAAGCGTCTCTTCGAATTGAAGCGAGGGGAGTTTGAGCGAACGATCGAGCGGCGCATTCAGCTGTTCGAGGCGCGCAAGGGTGCGCTCGCGCGCGAGATCGAACAGCAGCTCGAAAGCCAGCGCAAGAAGCTTGGTGAGACGCTCGAGACCCACAAGAAAAAGCTCGAAACGCGCATTCGGCGCTTCGAGCGGAGGAACGGCCTGCGGCTCGATGACGAGGTCCGCTTCATCCGGACCTGGATTGAGAAGCCGCTCGCCATTGGCGCCGTCACTCCATCGGGACGCGCCCTCGCGCGCACAATGGCGAGCTACATCGACCCGTATAGACCCGGCCCGATCATTGAGCTCGGCCCCGGCACCGGGCCGGTCACCGAGGCCCTGGTCGCGCACGGGATCGATCCTGCGCGTCTCGTGCTGGTCGAGTTCGATCCGACATTCTGCCGGCTGTTGCGCGCGCGCTATCCTGCCGCGACAGTGCTGCAAGGGGACGCCTATTCGCTCCGGAGTCTGCTTGCCGGATTATTGCAGCAGCCGGCTGCCGGGGTTGTCTCCGGGCTCCCCTTGTTCACGAAGCCCATGGGAATGCGCTTGCGTCTGCTGTTCGAGGCCTTCTCCGTGATGTCAGCGGGTGCGCCCTTCGTGCAATTCACCTATCACGCGGTGTCGCCCGTTCCCAAGCGCCTCGATCGCGTGAGCGCGGAGGCCTCCGAGCGCATCTGGATGAACATTCCGCCGGCGCGCGTGTGGGTCTACAGGCGAGACTGAAGCCTCATCCAGCTGGCGCATTCGACCGCGTCGGCTCGCTTTCGGTCAATGGGGGCGCACAGGACCCCTGTTCTGCTGCCCTCCCACTCGCAACATGAGGAAAGCGCTGTGACGGCGGATGCGCGTGAACGATTGATCGTAGCTCTCGATGTGAGCTCGGTCGCGCAAGCCGAAGCGCTGGTTGCGCGACTCGGCGAAAGCGTCTCGTTCTACAAGATTGGCTATCAGCTTGCTTTCGCCGGCGGTATCGATTTTGCGCGCGCACTCGCCGACGCGGGGAAGCAGGTATTCCTGGATCTCAAGCTGCACGATATCGGCAATACGGTCGCACGCGGCGTGGAGAGCGTGGCGCGCCTGGGCGCCTCATTTCTGACGGTGCATGCCTATCCGCAGACCATGCACGCGGCCGTCGACGCGCGCCGAGGCTCGCAGCTGCGCCTGCTGGCCGTGACCGTGCTCACGTCATACGACGATGCCGATCTCGCCGCCGCGGGCTATGACTTCACCGTCTCCGAGTTGGTGGCAGAACGCGCCGCACAGGCGCGCGATGTCGGCATGGATGGTTTGGTCTGCTCGGCAGCGGAGGCTGAGATGCTGCGACCCAACATCGACTCGATGGTCCTGGTCACTCCCGGCATTCGGCCAAGCGGCAGCGACAGGGCCGACCAGAAGCGCGTGCTCACACCAGCCGCTGCCATTGCCGCCGGCTCCGATTATCTTGTTGTTGGCCGCCCCCTTGTCGCGGCGCCGGACCCGAAGGCGGCCGCTGAGGCCATTATCGCCGAGATGGCCGGCGCGATCCGCGGTTGAGCGCGACAGGCAGGAGCAGACACCAATGCCGAAGGGCTATTGGATTCCCCATCTGGATGTCAGCGACCCCGAAGGCTACAAGGCTTACATCGCCGCCACTCCGCCGGCGCACGAAAAATATGCTGGCCGAGCTCTGGTGCGCGGCGGGGTCTACGAGGTGCTGGAGGGCCGCGCCCGCTCGCGTAACGTGCTGCGTGAGTTTCCTGATTATGCGACCGCGCTCGCCTGCTATCGCTCTCCCAGATATCAGCGTGCGCGCCCATTGCGCCTGCCGCATTCGCAATGCGATTTCGTTGTTGTCGAGGGATATGAGGGCGAGCAACCACAGCACGGTGGTGCTGCAGCTCTGCCGGGCCCAAGAGGTTACTGGATTGCGCACATCGATGTGACGGATGCGGAAGGATACAAGGCCTATGTTTCCGCCAATGCGCTTGCGTTCGGTAAGTTCGGTGCACGCTTTCTGGTGCGCGCCGGCAGGTGCGAGGTGATGGAGGGAAAGGTGCGCGCCCGCACCGTCGTGCTTGAATTTCCGCAGTATCAGGCGGCGCTCGCCTGCTATCACTCGGCTGAGTATCAGGCTGCAGCGGCCCTTCGCCGCGGGAAGGCCGAGGTCGACCTCGTTGCTGTGCAAGGCTACGACGGCCCGCAGACATGATGCCTCCGGCACAAGGGGCGGCGCAACGCGAGGAAGCGCGGTTGCAGCACCGGAGCCGAGCGTAGGGAGAGCACCTGATGAGTGACATGCGGCTCATCGTGGCGGGAGCCGGTGGGCGAATGGGGCGCACGCTCATTCATGCCATTGCAGCGACGGATGGCGTCATCCTTGCCGGTGCGGTGGACGCACCGGGCTCCGCTGTGATCGGTCGGGATGCAGGCGACCTTGCCGGTCTCGGCAAGAACGGCGTTACCGTGGTCACTGACGTTGCGCCGCTGCTCGCTCAAGCAGACGGGCTCATAGATTTCACCATCCCCGCAGCGACGCTCGCCTTTGCTGAGCTCGCCGCGCTGCAGGGGGTGCTGCATCTGATTGGCACGACCGGCATCGACGGCGAGGGGGAGCGGCTGATCGAGGAGGCGGCCAAGCGCACCGTGATCGTCAAGTCCGGAAATTTCAGCATGGGTGTTGTGCTGCTCGAAGCTTTGGTCAGACGCGTGGCGAGCACGCTGCCCGAGGAGTTCGACATCGAAATTCTCGAAATGCACCACAACAAAAAGATCGACGCGCCCTCCGGCACCGCGCTGATGCTCGGACGCGCGGCCGCGCGCGGCCGCGGCATCGATCTGCCGCAGCGTTCCATTCGCGGCCGCGATGGAGTGACTGGTGTGCGCTGCCCCGGCGATATCGGCTTTGCCTCGCTGCGTGGCGGCTCTGTCGTCGGCGATCACTCGGTGATCTTTGCCGGGCCGGCCGAGCGCGTCGAGCTCGTGCACAAGGCCGAGGACCGCATGATCTTTGCGCGCGGTGCGCTACGCGCGGCGCTCTGGGCGCGCAACAAGCCCGCGGGCCTCTATTCCATGGACGACGTGCTCGGGTTGAAAGAATTCTGATCGGTCCCACCGGAGCGGTGCAGCAGAGAACGGCCGGTCATCTCCTGCGGCTGCGGCAGATCCATCAGCTCGAGCAAGGTCGGAGCGACATCCGCGAGGCGGCCGTCGGTCAGGCCGGCATTGCCGCCGCCCAGCAGCAGCAGCGGGACCGGATTGGTCGTATGGGACGTGTGCGGCCCGCCCGTCTCGGGATCGCGCATCATCTCGCAATTTCCGTGATCGGCCGTGATCAGCAACGCACCACCGGATCGACGGATCGCCTCGGCGATGCGTCCGAGGCCCGCGTCCACGGCCTCGACCGCCTTGATGGCGGCGGCGAGGCTGCCGGTATGCCCCACCATGTCCGGGTTGGCGTAGTTGAGCACGATGAGGTCGTACTTGCCGGAAAGGATGGCGCCCACCGCCTTCTCGGTCAGCTCCGGCGCTGACATCTCCGGCTGCAGGTCATAGGTCGCGACCTTGGGTGAGGGCACCATTATGCGGTCCTCGGCGGGATATTGCGCTTCCTCACCGCCATTGAGGAAATAAGTGACGTGCGGATATTTTTCCGTCTCGGCCATGCGCAGCTGGGTGCGCCCGGCGTCGGCGACCACCTTGCCCAACACATTCTCCAGCACCTGCGCCGGGAAAATGGTCGCCAGCAATCGGTCAAGCTCCTCGCTGTACTGCGTCATGCCGAGGGCGGCGGCGAAGCGGATCAGGCGAGGGCGCGGAAAGCCGGCGAAGTTCGGATCGAGCAGCGCCGCCAGGATCTCGCGCACACGGTCGGCGCGGAAGTTGAAGCACAACAGGCCATCGCCGTCGCGCATACCCGTGTAGCGCCCCACCACTGCCGGCGGTACGAACTCGTCCGTCAGGTTGCGCGCATAGGCGTCCGCGATGACCATGCCGGCATCTGCGAAGCGCGGGCCCTCGGCCTCGGCGATTGTCGCATAGGCCCTGGCGACGCGTTCCCAACGCTTGTCCCGGTCCATCGCATAGTAGCGGCCGCACACGGTGGCGATCGGAACAGTGTCCGGCAAAGCGGCGCGCAAGCGCGCGATATCCTCGCCGGCCGATCGCGGCGGCGTGTCACGACCGTCAGTGAAGGCATGCAGCACCGCGGCCACGCCGGCGTCACTGATAATGCGCGCCAGTGCCGCCGCATGATCCTGATGCGAGTGCACGCCCCCTGGCGAGGCAAGGCCGATGAGGTGACAAGTACCGCCGGACTGGCGCAGCCGCTCGAGCAGCGCGGCAAGCGCCGGTGAGCGGCTGATCTCTCCGCTGGCAACGGCATCATTGATGCGCGGCAGATCCTGCATCACCAGCCGGCCGGCGCCAATGTTCAAGTGTCCCACCTCGGAGTTGCCCATCTGTCCTGCGGGCAGTCCGACGTCCTTTCCGCAGGTGGCGAGGAAGGCGTGCGGACAGGTGGCCCAAAGGTGCTCGAAGGTTGGGGTGCGGGCGAGGCGTACCGCGTTGTCCGCGCTGTCCTCGCGCCAGCCCCAACCGTCCAGCACCACCAACATGACCGGACGGCGCTTCTGCATTGTGATCCTGGCTGACGTCGGACTGCGCGGGGCTAATCGCTACGTGCTACGGCCACATTTCGCAGCGCGCAAGACCGAAGCCGGTAGGGCGGATTAGCGCAGCGTAATCCGCCACCTAACCCCTTAACCCCGAGCGGCGGGTTACGGCGCAAGCGCGCCTAACCCGCCCTACCCACTGTAGCTTCCAAGTCACAGGTCGAGATCTTCCGCGCGGAAGTGCTCGCGTAAGGCGCGGCGCTGGCCAGGAGTGCCTAAACTTACGCCCATCATTTCGGCCATGGCTTCGGGGAAGGGGGAGGCTGGATTGAGGGCACACGTCACCGCCAGTGTCCTTGCGGTGCTTGCGGCTGCGGCATCGACGCCCGGGGCGCGGGCAAGCGTCGAGCGTCCTCCGCAATTCGTCGTCATGGCGTTCGACAACTGCACCGAGCTCGAGCGCTGGCACGAGCTGAGCGACTTCGCCGCCGAGCTGAACCAGGATGGCGACCGGCTGCACTTCACGTTCTTCGTGAGCGGTGTCAATTTCATCGCCGATGCGAGCCGCAGAACGTACCAGGGGCCGAACCAGAGCCGCGGTGCGTCACGCATCGGCTTCGGCGGCACGGCCGAGCAGGTGCGCAAGCGTGTCGGCTACGTGAACGCCTTGCAGCGCAGTGGACACGAGATCGCCTCGCATGCAGTCGGTCACTTTGACGGCGGCGGCTGGAGCGGCGGCGATTGGGACAAGGAGCTGCACGCGTTCAGCGAAAGCATGAAGAACGTCGGCACCAATAACGGGTTGCCGGATGTGAAGCTTGCCTTCGGCGCGCAAGAGATCACCGGCTTCCGCGCGCCTTACCTCGCCAAGAATGAAAGCCTCTATGGCGCGCTGCGAACGAACGGGTTTCGTTATGACGCCAGCGGTGTGGCGGCCGCAGACGCTTGGCCCGAGCGAATTGCCGGAATTTGGCGCTTCAACCTGGCGATGCTGCGCATTGCCGGCTCCGGCAAGAGCACGCTGTCCATGGATTATAATTTCTTTGTCGCCCACTCCGGCGCCATCGAGGATCCGCGCCGTCATGAGATCGCCCGTGAGCAGATGCTGCAAACCTATATCAAGTATTTCAAGGCGAGCTATGGCGGCAACCGTGCCCCGCTTCATATCGGGCACCATTTTTCATTAATGCAGGGTGGTGCCTACAACGACGCGCTCAAGGCTTTCGCCCGTGCGGTGTGCAGCCTGCCGGAGGTGCGCTGCGTCAGCTATGCCGAGCTCGCCGACTTCATGGACCGGCAGAGTGCTGGCACGCTGGCTGCATTTCGCAAGGGTGACTTTGCCCGCGTTGCAACTCCCGTCGTGAATCTGGCGGAAGCGCGTCGCTGAATTTAGCCAGCAGGGGCCGAGCCAGCGACGCGTGCAGCCTCCCAGCCGAGCATGGCCCGCTTGCGTGTGAGGCCCCAGTGGTAGCCCGTGAGGTTACCGTTCTTGCCGAGCGCGCGATGGCATGGGACCACGAAGGAGATCGGGTTTCGGCCGACGGCGGCGCCGACCGCGCGGGCGGCCTTCGGCGCGCGAATGCTCGTGGCAATGTCGGAATAGGTCACGGCGCGTCCCATGGGCACCTTGAGGAGTGTCTGCCACACTCGGACCTCGAAATCGCTGCCGATGAGCACGAGCCGTAGTGGCTCCTCCGGTTGCCACAGCGCGCTATCGAAGATGCGTCTGACCAGCGACTCGGTGCGCGCGCTATTCTCGCGCACTTCAGCCTGAGGCCAGCGCCGGCACATGTCGGCGAGTGCGATCTGCTCCTCGCCGGCATCGGCAAAAGCAAGTCCGGCAATACCGCGCTCCGTGGCAATGACCAGGGCAGTGCCGAACGGCGAGGGGTGAAAGCCGTACCACATGGTGAGACCGGCGCCGCCCGACTTCCACTCGCCTGGCGACATAGCCTCGTGCGTGACGAAGAGGTCGTGCAGCCGGCCCGGGCCGGACAGACCGAGCTCGAAGCTTGCGTCCAGCACGCTCGCCGAATCCCGCAGCAGCTGGCGCGCATGATCGAGTGTGAGTGCCTGCAAGAATGCTTTGGGTGTAATGCCGGCCCAGCGACGGAAGAGGTGGTGCAGCTCGCTTGCGGTTACCCCCGCTGCGGCTGCAACGGCCTCGACGTCGGGCTGGGCGCGCCACGATTGCGACAGGTAGGCGAGGGCACGCCGCACGGTATCGTAGTCGGCAGCAGCGCTGTGGAGCGGCTCGAGGTCGGGAACGCGGTCGGGTGAGAGCATGGTGGCCTCCATCGGTCGCTCTCCATTAGGCCGCTCGCATCGGCTCGCCCACCCGTTTTCTGACGGCGATTACGACAGCACTGTGCGGGTGGGACCGCGCTTCGCCTCGCCCAGGGCAGCCGAGAGCGCTGTGGCGAAGCTTTCCTTTTCCTGCGGTCCCAGGCAGAGCGCGATGGCCAACCGCTGCCCGCGCGAGACCAGGAACAGCCGCTCGATGCCGAAATCGGGATGGGTGACGCGGTCGAGCCGCACCCAGAGCGGATTGAGTGTCCATTCATTGATGCGGCCGTGGTGGCTCACCTGACGCACATTGAGCGCAGAAGGAGTGACGGTGACCTCCTCGTACGCCCGCGCCGAACGGTAGTTGAGCCGGAATGCCCAATAGACCAGCAGCACATCGAGCCCGCAGAACCCGAATACGGGCCACGCTCCGGCCATCACGAACACCATGCCGGTGATGAAGCTGATCACCGACAAAACCACCATGAACACCAGAAAGCCGTTCGGACCGAGCGACCGATGCGGCGTCAGTACGGCCGAAAAGATCGTGGGTTCTCCGGCGGCATCGTTGTTGGTTGCCATGTTGCCCAGTATAGGGTGACCATGCCCCGCAAGACACTCCGCAATAACACGCTCCGCGGCAAGACCGCGCGAAGCAAGGCCGTGCGAGGCAAGACGGTCCCCGGCAAGACAGTCCCCACCAAGACACTCCGTAGTACGGTCCGTCGCGCTGGCCGCGACGTCGCGCTGGCAACCGCACAGGGGTTACGCCGCGCACGAGCCGGGGCGGCTGCAAAGGTCAAAGCGCCGGGCAAGCAAATCGCCGCTGATACCAAGGCGGCGGCCGCCGCGCTGCCGCAGTGGACGAGCGCGGAAATCGAGGAGGCGTTCCGCCGGTTTGAGGCGGCCAACCCGCAGCCTGAAACCGAGCTCAAGCATCTCAACCCATTCACGTTGCTGGTCGCCGTGGTGCTGTCCGCGCAGGCCACTGATGCCGGCGTCAACCGTGCGACCCCCGCTCTGTTTGCGGCCGCCGATACACCGGAAAAGATGGTCGCGCTCGGTGAGGAACGCGTGCGCGAGATGATCAAGACGATTGGTCTCTTCCGCACCAAGGCAAAAAACGTGATCGCGCTCTCGCAAAAGCTTGCGGCCGAGCATGGCGGGAAAGTGCCGAGCACGCGCGAGGCGCTGGAGGCGCTGCCCGGGGTGGGCCGAAAGACTGCGAACGTGGTGCTCAACGTCGCCTTCGGACAGCTGACCATTGCCGTGGATACCCACATCTTCCGAGTTGGCAACCGCACTGGTCTTGCCGTGGGCAAAACGCCATTCGACGTAGAAATGAAGCTCGAGCAGGTGGTCCCGGAGCATTACAAGCGCTACGCGCACCACTGGCTCATCCTGCATGGCCGCTATATCTGCGTGGCGCGCCGGCCGTTGTGCGAGAGGTGCATCATCGCCGACCTGTGCAAGTGGCCGGGCAAAACCGCGCAGCCGAGCCTCGCTCCCGTTTGAGCCCGAAGCTCGCATCTGGCGAGGTCGGCGGTGCGTCAATCGAAAGTCGCAATCAAACAGCGTTCTATAGCGGGGCGGTGCGCAATCAATTTGTACGGGTAGACGCCGTCGCCGGCCTCCGCCGCATACCGCGCCCCGTCCCGTTGGCAATCCGTCCATTCGCCGGGAGCGTTGGCATCGGGCACGGCGGCAACGCTGACCCGTTGGCAACCGGCTTCGGCTGTCTTCCCTCGATCGCCCGATCACCGGCCTGCGGCGTGAAAACCTTCAAGGAGAAGTAGTCGATGGTGGCGCGCAGCCCCTTGTCGAGCGCGATGCGCGGCTCCCATCCCAGCACGGAGCGGGCGCAGGCGATGACCGGCCGGCGCCGCTTGGGGTCGTCGGCAGGAAGCGGATAATGCTGGATTGGTGACGACGAGCCGGTCTGCTCAACGATCAGGCGCGCGATCTCGTTGACCGGCCGTTCGTCCGGGTTGCCGAGATTGACCGGGCCGGTCACCTCATCATCGCTCTCCATCAACAGCTGAAGCCCTTCGAGCAAATCCTCGATGAAGCAGAACGAGCGCGTCTGCGAGCCGTCGCCATAGACGGTGATCGGCTCGCCCTTGAGGGCCTGGACAATAAAATTGGAGATGATGCGCCCGTCGTTCTCCAACATGCGCGGACCATAAGTATTGAAAATGCGGGCGACCTTTATCGGCACCCGATAGGTGCGGTGATAATCGAAGTAGAGGGTCTCGGCTGCGCGCTTGCCTTCGTCGTAGCAGGCGCGTGGGCCAATTGGATTGACATGGCCCACGTAACGCTCCGGCTGCGGATGCAGCTCCGGATCGCCGTACACTTCGCTGGTCGAGGCCTGCAGCGCGCGCGCATTCTTCTGGCGTGCCAATTCCAACACGTTGATGGCACCGAGAAAGCACGTGCGCAACGTGCCGATGGGATCGCGCTGGTAATGCCGCGGCGAGGCCGGGCAGGCGAGATTGTAGATGCGGTGGATGGGACCGCGAATATTGAGCGGCTCGCGCACATCGTGCTCGAGAAATGAAAAGCCGGGATGGTTGAGCAGTGGCCGGATGTTGTCGAAGGTGCCAGTAAACAGGTTGTCGACGCAGAATACGCGGTGTCCCTGCTGAATCAGGCGGTCGCACAGATGCGAGCCGATGAAGCCGGCGCCTCCCGTTACCACGATGTTGAGCTTACGAGGAGGGCCGTGCATCCCGAACTCCATTCAGCGCATCTCACCCTCACCGCCGCATCTGCACCGTGAAGGTACAAACGTTTGGTGATCGCCCTGGTTCCGATCGGGTGTCCGGCGGAAGGCTCGAGGTCATGACGCGTACGACATCACACTCGATGCGTCTCATGTCCGACATTGCTGGCGCTGGTGCCCGCAGCCGCGCCGTGCTCGGCGGTGATGTCGGCCGTCGGCTTCGCGATCACTTCCTGTACGTAGCTCTCGAGCTCGACTGCGCGGCGCTTGGCGGTATGCGATTGCAAAACCCGGCGCCGCGCCGCGGCGCCAATCTGCCGGCGCTGCTGCTGCGGCAGATCGCACAGGAAATGGCGAACTCCCTCCGCGCAATCGGCAACGAGAATTTCTTTTCCGAATTCGAAGAAACTCTCCAAGCCAGGCCATCGGTCGCTGATCACAGTGACACCGCAAGCGGCGGCCTCGAACAGGCGCACGCTGGGTGAGAAGCCGGCTGCGGCCATGTCCGGCCTGGTCAAGTTGAGCGTGTAGTCTTGGCTGCAATAAAAGGCGGAATGCTGATCCGGCGCCAGGTGCTCGATATGCTCGACATTGTCGGGCCAGCGAATCGAGGCGGGATATTGCGCACCGGCGACGACGAAGCGCGATTGCGGGAGCTTGCGCGCAGGCTCGAATAGCAACCGCTCGAGCAAGGGCTGACGGTCCTCGCTGAACGTTCCGATATAGCCGAGCGCCCACTTGCGGCGCGCGCGGACCGGCGCGTGCGTCTGCGGATCGACGGCGCAGTAGAGGGCACGCGCGCGGGGACTGCCGTACATGTCCTCGATCAGCTGCAGGGTCGGTCCGCCGGTGAACGAAAGATACAGGTTGAAGCGGGGGACCAAAGGCGGACTGATGTAGCCGGCGTCGCCGCTTTCCAGCCGCTTCAACGTGACCGGCGTGTCGATGTCATAGAACGCCGTCACACCATGTGCCGTGCTGGTGATCCAGTCTCCCAGCACCGCCCCGTCTGGCACGTACGATCCCATCACCACGAGGTCCGCTTGCCGCGTCAATGCGGCGTAGCGCTGAGGCACTTCTTTGAGCGTGTCGTAGAGCTCGATGCCACAATGCGGGGAGGTCGGCAGATCGCGGTGCGACCGGTACCACGGCACGTCGCGCTCGAGAAAGGTGACGCGGTGCCCGCGGGCAGCCAGCGCCTTGGTCAGCGCGCGGTAGGTGGTGGCGTGACCATTGCCCCACGACGAGGTGATCGACAGACCATAAATAACGATGTCGAGCTTCATTCGGCGGCCTCGTATCGACTGATCCGGCTTGCGAGCAGCGCCGCCACCTCTTGTGCCCGATGCGTGTAGGTATGCTTGGCGAGAATTCGCGAGCGGCCCGCCTTGGCAATCTGCTGCGCCGCTTGCGGCGTCAGCCCGGCCATAATGTCGGCCACCTCATTGCCGTCAGCGGCAACGAGAATCTCGCGCCCGGGCTCGAGAAAGAGCTCGATGCCATCCCAGGCATCACTGATGATGCAGGCGCCGCTGCCGGCGGCCTCGAATATGCGGGTCGGCGGCGAAAAGCCGAACCGCGCCATGCTCCCGCGATTGACGTTGAGCGTTGCCCCGCCAGAGCAATAGAAGGCGTTATGGTCACCGCTGCCGACGTGACCGGCAAGCCGAACATTGCTCGGCAATTGCTTGGTCTCCCATCCCGAGCCTCCGAGCAGGAAGGACTTTTCCGGTAGCCGCGCGGCCGCTTTGAGGAAGAACTCCTCCACGCGTGCCTCGCGATCCGGCAGCCGGTTGCCGAGAAAGCTCAGGTCGCACTGAAACTCGGGACGTGCGGGCACCGGATGGTGGGTCTGCGGGTCGAGCGCGTTGTAGATGGGAACGCAAGCGCGGGCACCGAGCTCGCGATAGCGTCGCACCACCGGATCGCCACCGCCATAAGTGAGCACCATGTCGTACCGCGGGATCATCCGCCGCAGGTGATGCCGCTCGTCAGCGGCCATGCTCTCGAGGGTGGCCGGCGCATCGACATCCCAGTACACGGTGGTGTGGCGCGTTCCCACCGCTGCCGGGACGGCTTGCTCGAGCTCGGCATCGAAAACTCCGACGCCGCTCGCTTTCGCGATCAGATCGCACTGGCGCACCGCCTCCTCCAGAGCGGATTGCCAGCCCAGAGCGGTCGCGGGATAGACCACAACGCGAGCCCATTCCGGATCAGCCATGTCACGATGTTGCTGGCGCCCGTAAGCATCCGGCTCATAGAACGTGATGTCCTCGCCGAGCGCGGCCAAGGCCTTGAGGAGACCCCGATAGTAGGTCGCCGCCCCATTCCAGTATGAGGAAACCAGGCTCGACCCGAAGAAAGCGATCTTCATGGCTCGGCCACTTCCTCGGTTGCCGCGAGCATCGGCGCGCTCGCCGAAGGCCTGGCGCGACGGATGCTCTCGATGATGGCGAGGAGCTCACGCACGCGATGCGCGCAAGTGTGGCGCGAGCGGATCGCCTGCAGCCCGGTGAGCGCCATCTCGCCGGCGAGCTCCCGGTCGTCCTTCAGCAGACGAAACGCAGCAGCGGCTTCCTCGCTGCTGCGCCCAGTCAGAAAGCATCCCGGCGGGAATAAGCCTTCACTGTCGTGCCAGGGGGCACTGACAAGCGGTATTGCACACGCGAGCGCCTCGAAAACGCGGATGGTCGGAATGCCGATCAAACGCTCGACATAAGGGCGCCGCGGCACGTGTACGGTGAGGCGGGCACGCGCGAAGGCCTGCGGCGCGAGGTGGTTCGGCAGCCAGCCTGCATATTCCACACCGCTTTCGCGCAGCCGGGCGCGAGCGTCCTCGGGATAGCGCACACCATGCACGCGCGCCTTGATCGAGCTCTGGCGAACCGGATCGATGAGATACTGCTGCAGCTCGCTGTCGCGTTCGCCGTCGCCCCAGTTGCCGATCCAGATGAGGTCCGTGTCGGGGACAGTGTCCGGGTGCGGTCGAAACAACGGCACATCCGCCGCCTCATGCCACGTGAAAGCACGATGCCCCCAGCCGAGGTCGAGGTAGAGCTCGCGCAACACTTCACCGAAGGCGAGAACGGCATCGTACCGATCAAGCGCGAAGCGGCTGATCTCGTCAGCGGCACTGATGGCGCGGTGGTGTGTATCGTGGAATAGCAGCATGAACCGGCGGCTCGCCGCGCGCTGCTCTCCCAGCGCGGCGATCAGCTCGGGGTCGTTCCACTCATGGGCAATCACCACGTCCGCATCGGTGAGCGCGCGATCGAGGTCGAGGCTTGCGAGGCGGTAACTCTCCAGCTTGACGCCGGGGACAAGGCTTTGCGCCTCGGCCAGATAGGCGGCGCCGCCATCCTGCAGCGCGTTGCAGCGGCTCCAGCCATCGGCAGGCTCATAGACCGTTACGTCATGCCCCAGGCGGATCAACTCGCGCGCGACTCCGCGCAGGAAATGCGCGTTACCGTGATTCCAGCAGGACACGAACGATTGATAGAACAGCACGAACCTCATGGCCGCACCTCGAGCGGCTGACCACGTCCCGGAGCGGCAGCTCGGTCCCAACCGAGCGGTGCAAGACTTCGATAGAGCTGCTCGTAGCTGTCGGCGAAAGCCCGTATCGAATAGCGGCGTGCGCGTTGTCGAGCACGCTGCTGGAGCGCGTGTCGCATGGAATCGTGGCGTGCCACGTGCGCGAGCGTAGCCCGCCAGGCCCGCGCGTCGTCGGGATCGGCAAACAGCGCGGCTCCGTCCCAGAGCTCGCGCAGGCTCGGCAGGTCTGCCAGAACGAGGGCGCAGCTTGCCCGTGCCGCCTCGAGGATGGTGAGCCCGAATGGCTCGTAGCGCGCGGGTGCCGCAAAAATGCTCGCGCGCCGCATGTGCTCTCGTAGCGCGGCGCGCGACAACTCCCCGAGCTCCGTGATGTCCTGCAGCGCTGCCGACGCACGCGCATTCTCGGGATGGCGCGAGCGCCCGGCAACCTTGATCGGCCAGGGCAGCTGCGCGGCAATGCGGGTGAGGATGGCAATGTTCTTTGCTTCGTCCCAGAGACGGCCGGCCGCCAGAATGAACGGTTCTTTGCTCCGGAGTGGAGCGCCGCCGTCGATTGCGTTCCAGATCACGCTCCCAGGGACGGGCGGCTGGTAGAGACGATCCACGACGTCGCGGAAGGCCGCAGTCGGCGCGACCCACGCGGTCGCCGCAGCAAGTCCGCTCCGCACATTGTCAATGTAAGTGAGCCAGCGCTCCTCACACGGCTCTTCCTCGCGACAGGCAACCCACCAGGAGCGGACGCAGGAATGGGCAGCGACGAGGACGGGCGCGTTCCAGTCTCCGGCCGCCTCGCGATAGCCATTGAGATGAACGATGTCAGGCCGGATGCGCCGCTCGATCGTTCGCAGTTGCTCGAGCGCATTGCTGAAATCGCGCCCTTCGGGATCCATCCATTCGAGCGCAAGATCCGTCGCCTGAACGGCTAGCCCGGGTATGTCCGCAATTGCCAGCCGCTGATCGCTGCCAGGCGGGGGGCCTAAGGTGACCAGCGTGATGGAAACGCCGCGCCGGCACAGCTCGCGCGCGAGCGTTGTGGCATAGGTCCAGACACCGCCGAGCGTGTCAGCCGTCATGAGAATATGCGGCCGGTGCGGCGGCGTCATGCGCGCGCCTCCTGCAGCTCGAGTACCGCAGGGCGCGTTGTGCGGCTGTCCAGCCATTGCGCGAGGGCACGCAATCCCTCACGTAGGCCGGTGTGCGGCTGCCAGCCCAACGCGGCCGAAATGGTGCGCACGTCGGAGACATACCAAGGCTGATCGCCGGGACGCCAATCCGCGAAGCGGCACTCGGGCCTGCGGCCGCGCAGATCGGCGATGAGGTCGAGCAGGTCGTTCAGACTGACTGCATTCGCAGGGCCACCCCCCAAGTTGAACGTCCGTCCGCGCGCCACATCGATGTGATCGAGCGCCTTGATCCAGGCATCCACCGCGTCGCCGACGAACAGCGCGTCGCGCACCTGGTAGCCGTCGCCATAGATGGTGATGGGCGAATTCCGCATCGCTTGCAGAAGAAAATGCGCGATCCAGCCCTGGTCCTCGTTGCCGAACTGGCGCGGACCGTAGATGCAGCTCATGCGCAAAACGACCGTACGCAGATCGAACACCCGGGCATAGTCGCGGACGTACTGGTCGGCAGCGCCTTTCGAGCAGCCATAGGGACTGTGCAGGTCGAGGGGCGCATCCTCGGAGACCCCGAGCGACCAGCGGGTCGCGTCGGCTGGAACATAGCGCCCGGCGCTGCGAACGATGTCTGCATCGTCCAGGAGACGTCCATAAACCTTGTTGGTCGAGGCGAAGATCAGTGCCGCGTCGGGATTGTAGCGGCGCACCGCCTCCAGGACATCGAGCGTGCCTCGAGCATTGATCTCGAAGTCGGTGATCGGATCATCCATGCTGGTCGTCACCGCGACCTGCGCAGCAAGGTGCATCACCGCGTCCACGCCTTCGACCAGCCTGCGAAGCGTGTCGCGCTCGCGGATGTCACCGATCTCGACCGTCACCCGCCGATGCTCCTGCGCGAGCCAGCGAGCGTTCACCTCGGTGCCGGCGCGCGACAGATTGTCGAATGCAACGACATCGCGGCCGCTGCGCGCCAGGGCGGCCGCCATGTTGGAG
Organism: Xanthobacteraceae bacterium; assembly: GCA_045811525.1. Classification (GTDB taxonomy): domain Bacteria; phylum Pseudomonadota; class Alphaproteobacteria; order Rhizobiales; family Xanthobacteraceae; genus VAZQ01. The sequence continues at coordinate 128,306 of JBJMTV010000010.1, forward strand.
CCGAGAAAGCCGCAGCCGCCCGTCACCAGAATGCGCTGGTTCCGCCCAATGCTGGTGGCAACCTTGTTCATGCCACCAGGCCCCGCATCTCGAGCTCGCGGGTTGCGGCCTCGACCGAATCTTCCGCCACCTCACCGGCAAGCCAGGCGGCGAGCTCTTCGAGCCCGGCGTCGAAAGCAACAGAGGGTCGATACCCGAGCTGTCGCGCACTCTTTTCGGTGTCGGCAAAGCAGTGGCGGATGTCGCCGGCGCGATACTTTCCCGAAAGGTGCGGACTCAAATGCGCGCGACCCATCACGCGTGCGAGATCCTCGGCAACTGAAAGTATGGTGCGGCTCTCCCCCGAGCCGATGTTGAACACCTCGCCGGCGATATCGCTACGTTCGAGTGCCAGGACGCAGCCGCGTGCCACGTCGCGCACATGTACGAAGTCGCGCCGCTGTCGGCCGTCCTCGAACACCAGCGGCGGGCGGTTGTTGAGGAGACGAGACGCAAAGATCGCAAGTACGCCGGTGTAAGGGTTCGAGAGTGCCTGCCGCGGTCCGTAAACATTGAAAAATCGCAAGGCGACGGTTGGGATCGCGTAGGCTCTGCCGATCATGAGGCAGAGTCGCTCCTGATCGTATTTGCTCAGCGCATAGACGGAGCTCAGCGTCGGCGACTTGCTCTCTGGTGTGGGCACCGGCTCGAGCGGCTCGCCATCGTCGGCGAGCAGCTCCCAGATGCCGCGCGTGAGTTGTGCCGGCGGCCGTTCGCCAGGCGCGACCAGCTCGCCATCGCTACGGCGTGCCAAGCCTTCGCCATAGATGCTCATCGAGGAGGCGCACACCAGTCGCTCCACCGGCCGGCGCGTCAGCGCTTCAAGCAGCACTGCCGTCCCCAGATTGTTCGTGCGGGTATAAGCGGCGATTTCGTACATGCTTTGGCCCACGCCGACGGCTGCAGCCAGATGGATCACCGCGTCCACATCAGCGAGAGCATCCGCAACCGCTTCCCGATCGCAGATATCGGCAACGACCAGCTCGGCGCCGTCTGCGATGTAGCGCGGAGTGCGGTTGCCGCCGTCGAGCTGGCCGTGCACCTGCGGTACGAGCGCGTCGAGGATGTGCACGGTATACCCGGAGGACACCAACATCTCGGCGAGATGTGAGCCGATAAAACCGGCGCCTCCGGTAATCAACACGCGTCTCGCCATTCTCACTCCTGCTGGCGGCCCAGCTGGTCGCCAAAGCTTCGCTGCTCGAGGTGACGACGGAAGGTTGGTTGTGCAGGAAACGTTGCAGCTGCAACGCGGTACTTACCTTTGAAGTTCCGTTGGCGTGCCCGGTCGGAACACATTGCGCGTCGACGCAATGCATTTTCGTTGCGATGAGTCCGGCGCACAACGTTACAGCGTCGCGCGGCAGAGCTAGCTGCGGCTGACGTAGCTAGAGGATGGCAAGCCGCACGAGAGCACGATGCGTCGGCCGCCCGACATCGCCTCACAGGGCGAATGCACATCCAGCGTCGGGTGCTACCAGGCCGAGATGAGTAGAGAGCGTCGCCGCGACATCGGCGAAGGTGCCGCGTTGCCCAATCGAGCCCGCGCTGACGGAGGGTCCGAACGCCAGTATAGGGACCTGCTCGCGCGTGTGGTCGGTGCCGCGCCAGGTCGGATCGCAGCCATGGTCGGCGGTGATGACCACAACATCGTCTTGATGCAGCCCTGCGCAGATCTCGGGAATGCGCTGGTCGAATTCTTCGAGCGCGGCAGCATAGCCGGCGGGATCGCGGCGGTGTCCGTGGATGGTGTCGAAATCGACGAAGTTCGCAAACAGCAATCCAGAGTCGGACAGCGCACCAATGCTCTCGATCGTGCGCGTGACGAGCGCGGCATTGCCGTTCCCCTTGAGCACCCGACCCGTTCCCGAATGCGCGAAGATGTCGCCGATCTTGCCGACGCTGATCACGTCGCGGCCTGCTTCAGTGGCACGGTCGAGGATGGTGGGAGCGGGCGGCGCAACCGCGTAATCGCGGCGGTTGCCGGTCCGGGCAAAGTCGGCCCAGCCAGCTCCGACAAAGGGTCGCGCGATCACGCGCCCGATCCGCAGTGGATCGACCAGACGGCGCGCCACATTGCATACGGAATAGAGCCGCTCGAGGCCGAAGCTCTGCTCGTGTGCAGCAATCTGAAACACACTGTCTGCGGACGTGTAACAGATGGGTTTGCCGCTGCGCACGTGCTCCTCCCCGAGCTCGGCGATGATCTGCGTGCCTGAGGCGTGGCAGTTGCCGAGGATGCCGGGAAGAGCGGCTTCGCGGCAGAGACCCGCTATTAGCGACTCGGGAAAGCACGGCACTGCGCGCGGAAAATAGGTCCAGTCAAATGGCACGGGTACGCCGGCAAGCTCCCAGTGCCCGGAGGGCGTGTCCTTGCCCGTGGACACTTCACGGGCGCAGCCAAAGCGACCAACGGGGCGAGCTTCGCGCTCGAGGCCGGGCGGTACTGCACCGGTCGCCATACGGCAGGCTTCCCCGAGGCCGAGCTGCACTAAATGAGGGAGCCGCAGGGGACCGCGGCGCAGCCCATCGCGATCAGCCTCGCCGCGGGCACAGGCCTGCGCGATATGACCGACAGTGTCGGCGCCTTCATCGCCGTAGCTCGCGGCATCCGGCGCAGCCCCAATGCCGACCGAGTCGAGGACCAGCACAAAGGCTCGCGCCATGGGTCGCACTCCTCAGGCTTGCGCACTGCGCGCCACGCACTCCGCGGCACATTCGCGCGCTAAGCGCTAAGCGCTAAGCACTAAGCACTAAGCACTAAGCACTAAGCACTAAGCACCTAACTCGAGCGCCGTCGCTTGCGGCGTTTGCGCAGGTGCCGGTGCATAACGCTCCGTCATGCTGGCGCAGAAGGCCGCGAACTCCTCCTTCACCTGCGGCGCACTCGTGTGATGCGGTGCGATCCCGCGATGCTCCGGGGTGAAGCAGTAGGTCACCGTCACATCGAAATCGGCGAGGGCCGCCATCTGCCGGTCGAACCAGGCGAGCGCGTTCGGTCGAAAACTATCCGCCCACGACAGGCCCGTGCGCAGATGGCGCACGCCGAGCCGCTTGAGCCATGCCACCGCGTCGTCGAGGCGATGGTCCTCGAAATGAAACCACTGGCAGATGCCGAGCGCCGGTGTATGCCGGGCGAAACGTGACGCGGCGAGCTTGGGCGTTCCGTCCTCACGCAGCAGTCCCATCTCGAAGTGGCGATAGTAGGATGAGCCCTCTGCTTCCTTGTGGCGTGTCGTGGCGGGCCATGCGCGCGGCAGATCATAGAGGCTGTACCAGTGGATGCGCGGCGCGCGGCCGATCAACAGCTCCGCTGTGCGGTCGAGACCCCAGGCCTGCACCTCCTCAGCCCCGAAACTCGAGACACCGACTTCCGACACCCAGATCGGCAGCTCTGTCACCGCCCTGATCTCGTCGATCTTGGCGGGCCACTCGTCGATGCGCCACAAATTCCAGTCGAGCGGAAAGCCATGCACCGCGACAGCATCTACATGCTCGAGCACGCCTTTGTCGCTCATATTGTTGATGAACGCCGGATCGATCGGCGACATGCCGCCGAGCACGCGGGGCAAAGCCGGACTGACGGCATGCACCGCAGCACCGGCTGCGGTCGCCATCTCGGCGAACAGCGTCCAGTCCGGATCGATCTGCGGGTCCCAATGCGACTTGTTGTTGGGCTCGTTCCAGATCATCACGGCTTCAATCACGCCGCGCCTCCCGTGCCGGATAAACCGGGGCGGCGCCGCGCGGCCTTTGCGCGCGCCGGCAGATGAACACTTCCTCCTCCGGATGCCCGATGATCTGAAATCCTGCGCTGCGCAACATCGCTTCCGAGCAGGCCCGGTTGGGGATCCACCAGTTGGTCCAATCGTCGGCATAGGAGTGCTCGACGAAGTGCAGTTTCGGGTACCCCGCGCGGTCGAAGTGCTCCGTCTGCCAGAACTCATAGTCCTGCTGCAGCGGCTCGATGGCGTTGCTGCCCCGCTGCATTGACTGGAACAGCAAAAGATCGCCGGCGACGTGCTCGTGGATCAGGTCGAGGGCGAGCAGTGGATGGCGCAAATGATAGAGCACGCCGAGGAAGAGCACGATGTCGAATTTTTCACCGAGCCGGCCCACGTCGTACACCGACAGCTTGCGAAACTCGATGTCGAGCTCGTTCACCTCGGCGGCGAATCGCGCCTGCGCGAGGTAGCCGTCGTCACTATCGACGCCGAGCACGCGCGCGGCGCCGCGGCGCTTCATCTCCATGGAGTAGAAGCCCGCATTGCAGCCGATATCGAGCACGCTGCGGCCGCTGAGATCGGAGGCGATTGCGTCGGCGAAGCGCCGCCATTTGACCATGGGATAGTCGCCGAGGAAGTGCGTCGGTGCGGTGCGCACGCCGCCGAGGTCGAGGTTGTGAAACCAAGGCCCGAGGGCCTGGACGCGGCTGCGGATGTCGGCGGCGGATAGATGGCGAGACATGATGGTGGTCTCCACTCGCGCCGTCACGCCGCCGCAGGCGGCGGAGCATGCTCGCTGCGCCCGACCGGCATGGCGTGGCCGTCGGTCGCGACGCTGCCATCCTGGCTGCCCGAGAGAAGACGCAGCGCGGCGCGGTAGCCGTGCAATGTGCCCACATCGACATAGGCCTGACCGGCTTTGATGCCGACCGCGCGGCCACCGGCCGCCAGATAGGCATTCACCAGTGTCCCGAAGTACTCATCCTGGTAATTGCGCGCGCGCCACAAGTGCTGCAGGCTCGCGAACACCTGTGCAGGCATCTTGAATGCGCCCCAGATCCAGTTTGACCGCGCGCCGCGCTGCTTGACCTGGATTTCCTGCACCTGCCCGTGGTCGTCGAGCACGACAGCGTCGAAGAATTCGGGTCGCTCCACGGGAAACAGCAGGAACGAGAGGATCCCATCCGGGAGCTCGGCAAGCGCGGTCTCCGGGAACCAGACCGTGTCGGGAAGACCGATCACGACGTGATCGGCGGGATCAATCACCGGGGCGGCGCAGAACATCGCATCGCAGAGGCCGACAGGCTGTGGTTGAACCACATAGGCAATGGGCGTCGTGTCGAAGCGCGCGCCGAAATATTCCATGATGTCGGACTTGCCCGGCGAGATCACAAAGCAGATCTTGTCGGCACCGCCCAGGATCATGCGCTCGATCAGGTATTCACTCACGGCGCAAGGCCGCTCGAGTCCTGCCTCGATGCGGCTGCCTACCGGCAGCAGCTCCTTGGAGAAGGCCAGCGGCTGGATACGGCTTCCCCGGCCCGCGGCCGGCACGATTCCCCACATCGCTCATGCTCCTCGTGTCATCTGCTCACCGCATGTGCTCTGCGCGATCACGGCGGCCTCAAGCCAGCTCGAGCGCGGCAACAAGCTCCTGCGCGCGCCGCTCCGAGGTGTGCTCGGTAAGCGTGCGTTCGCGCGCGGCCTTGGCCACGCGGGTCACCTCGGCGTCGTCGGCGTCCAGCGCAGCGAGCGCGTCATCCGTCTGCACCGCGGCAAAGATTTCCACACCGGGGGTGAAGAAGCTGTCGAGACCTGCCCAGGTGTCGGACACCATTGCGGTGCCGCATGCCGCGGCCTCAAACAAACGGCCCGATGGACACCAGCCGAGCTCGGCCATGGGGCGCCGCGTGACGTTGAGCGTCAGGCGAGAGGATGAAAAGAAGGCCGGATGCTCAGCCGGGGGAAGGTGGCGCACGAAGTAGACGTTGTCGGCCCACGGGAAGTCCTGCGGATATTGCGCGCCGCCGATCAGGAAACGCCGGTCGGGGTAACGATGCGCGGGCTCGATGAGCAGCGCGGCCAGCGTGTCCTGGCGGTCGGCCGAGTAGGTGCCAAGATATGACAGATGCGAGAGATAGTGCGGCTGCGGTGTCGCTGGACGATGCACCTGCGGATCAACATGGCCGTACAGCGGAGCCACCCGCTTGGCGGCAAGCTCGCGCTGCAAGATGTCCAATGCAGCGCCACCGGTGTAGCTCAGCACCAAATCGAAGTCGGCGAGCCCGCGCGGCCCGATATAGGGGATGCGCTCGCCTTTGCGCAGCCGGGAAAGCGTCACCGGGGTATCGAGGTCGTAGAACACGCTGATCGCGCGACCCTTCGACAGCATGAGGTCGGCCGCGTCGATGGCGTCGGGGCAGTAGGACGTCACCATGGCGGCGTCGGCGTCGGCGAGCTCAGCTTGTGCAGTGGGGCGAATGCGCTCCCAATCTTCATACAAGACGAGCTTGCCGCCGCTCAGCTCGAAAAGGTCGCGATTGGCCGCGTAGTAGGGCGCGTCGCGCTCGAAGAACACCACGCGATGGCCTTGACGATGTAGCGCGGTGCAGAGGCCGCGCCAGAGGGTGGCGTGACCGTTGCCCCACGACGAGCTGATGGTCAGGCCGAACACGACGAGCTTCATGCCACCACGACCTCCGGCGTCGGCAGCTTCACGTTCAGCGCGAGGACGTCAGCGGCACCGGCACGCATCACCACGGTGCTGATCGAGCCCGGGGCGACCTCGACGCGCCAGAACTCGTTGACGTCGATCTTCAGGACGTGCAGCAGCGCGGCGCGAATGACCTCGGCATGGCTCACGATGGCGATGCGGCCGTCCGGATGGGCCTTCGCTGTGTGCTCGAGGTGCGCCAGGATCCGCTGCTGCAGCTCGTGCATGCTCTCGCCATGAGGCGGCCGGCTCGAGCCGCGCGCCTCGTTCCAGCGGCGCCAGTCGGGGTCCTCGCGCAACGAGGCGAACGAGCGGCCGGTCCAATCGCCCATGTCGATCTCGTCTATGCCTGCTGCGATCTCGAGCGCGACATTCGCCCGCTCGGCAATGACCGCCGCAGTGTCGCGCGTGCGTGGCTGCGGGCTCGACTGCACCAGGCTGATGCGCTCACCGGCGAGGTGCTCGGCGGCCTCCCGCGCTTGCGCACGACCATGATCATCCAGCTCTACGCCTGGCATCCGACCGGTCAGGACGAGGTCAAGAAGCTTGTGCGCGCCATGCCTGACCAGAAAGAACGCGGTCACTGCCGGCGAGCCTTGCTGTCGTCTCCCTCGCCCCAGACGAAGCGCATCGTGCGCTCGCGCGCCTCGTGATCGGTGAACTGTTGTGGCGGGGACTTCATGAAATAGCTGGAGGGACCGGTGAGGGCGCCGGCAATGCCGCGGTCGAGCGCGAGCTTGGCGCAGCGCACCGCGTCGATGACAACGCCGGCGGAATTGGGGGAGTCCCACACCTCGAGCTTGAGCTCGACATTGAGTGGCACGCCGCCGAATGTGGTGCCTTCGAGCCGAATATACGCGAACTTACGATCGGTCAGCCACGGCACGTGGTCGCTTGGGCCGACATGCATGTTCTCCGGTGCAAGCGGTACATCGAGCTGACTGGTGACGGACTGCGTTTTCGAGATCTTCTTGGAGTGCAACCGCTCACGCTCGAGCATGTTCTTGAAATCGGAATTGCCGCCGAAATTCAGCTGGTAGGTGCGATCAAGCCGCACTCCGCGCTCGCGCATGAGATTGACGAGCATGCGGTGGACGATGGTCGCGCCAACCTGGCTTTTCACGTCGTCGCCGATCAACGGGAGGCCTTGTTGCTCGAACTTCTTACGCCACGTCTCGTTCGAGGCGATGAAAACCGGAATGCAGTTCACGAAGGCGCAGCCCGCCTCCAGCGCCCGGCTGGCATACCACTCCGTTGCCTGCTGCGATCCCACCGGCAGATACGACACCAGCACGTTGGTGCGGGTCGCGCTGAGGTGCTCGGCGACATCAATTGCCGGAGCCTCAGATTCCTCGATCTCGTCGCGCAGGTAGCGGCCAATCCCGTCCAGAGTTGGACCTCGCTCGACGCGCACGCCCGTCGGTTGCACGCCGGCGAAGCGGAACGTGTTGTTGGGCGGCGCGAGGATGGCCTCGGCCACATCGCGTCCTACTTTGGCGGCGCTGACATCGAAAGCGGAGGCGACCTCTACGTCGCCGACGTGGTAGCCCCCGAGATCGACGTTGGTCAGCCCGGGAACCGGCTCGTTCGCGCGCGCATCGGAATAGAAGGATAGGCCCTGCACAAATGAGGAGGCGCAGTTACCGACACCGACGATGCCCACCCGAACCTTCTTCGACCGCTCGAGTGCTCTCATGGGTGCCACGGCGTGCTCAGGGAATATTCCGCTGATCGAACGCGGGCTCGCAACGTTTGTTCCTTTTGCCCGCGAAACGAGCGAGCAATGCAAAGTAGATGAAGAAGAAGATGAAGATGAAGGGTGGAGCTATGAAGAAGAAGATGAAGAAGGATGAGGCGAAGCACGAGAGGATGCAAAAACGTGCGCAGCCATGCGCTTCCTGGAGCTTTCCTTGTTCTAATTAATGCCTCGCCGTGAAGCTTGGAGCTGCAGAAACCGGAGGTGGAATTCTAGGTCGGGTTTGCGTCTCAGACGTAACGCGCCACGCGCCACGGTTCGACCCGTGCCGGATAGGCGGATTGTGTTTCCTCGTCAGGACAACACGCACGCGGCAAGCTAAGCCGCTCCGCAATTCCTCAATCAACGATCTGCGCGGCAGCTTGCCCGCCCGGCAGCGTCGGGTACCTGACGCCGCTGGCGGCCGGCGCGGTGGAGCATTCCTTTGCCTGGCGTTCATAGCCTTCCGCCAGCTCCTGAAAGAGCAGCTTCAGCTCGGGGTGCGCTTCCCCGCGGGCGATGGCGAAGAAAGCGGCAGCGCGTGCGGCAAGCATGGTTTTTCTCCTGCCGCCGTTATACTTGCCACGCGTTGGCGCCCCGCCAAGCAATTCAGTCAAACACCAAAGCAAGCGCCCACGCTTCGTTAACCCAAGCGAGCCCGGTGCACCGGCGCGCGGGCGAGCCCGCAGCGCGGACTATTGTTGGTCTCGCTGAGCAGCCGGCGCGCTCTCGACCTTTTCTGGTGAGGTGACCTCCGCCGGGGTGGAAGTCTCCGTCGCATCGACTCCCGGCTTTGCCTCGGGCGTTGTTGCAGCCGGCGTATTTCCGCGCACATGCAGCCCTACGACAATGCTCGTGATGATCAGCGCAGCGCACGCGATCGCCACCCAGAGCACGTCGACGCGTCGTTCTGCACGTGCCTTCTTGCCTTCCGGCGTCGCGGCGCGGGCGCGCTTGCCATCAGGGTCAAGGAGCGGTGTGAAGCGCCGCAGGAATTCGTCGGTGGCCTCGGGCACCTCGGCCGTGCGCACGGTCTCGAGCAGATCGTTGTAATACTTCACCCCGGCGGGGCCATTGGCAAAGTCCGCAGCGTGGCGCTCTTCCAAAACGCGGAACATGGATTCGCGCATGTTCTTGCCGCTGCGCAGCGCATGCACGAACTCACTGCGATATTCACTCACGTGCCACTCCCGCCAAATTCGTGCGAGACCCTGCCCACCAGCTGGTGCAAAAAGATGGCGGCAGGCTGCAAAACTGTCGGACAATTCCAGCCTTGACTTATGTAACAGTTGATACACAATCGGTCTGCGACGGTACCCTGAATTGAATCAGCCCTGCCGGCTTTCAGATTGCCGTGCAAGAGATCAGCCTGGCGATAACGGCCAATTCCATCGTGCCTGCAGACGCGACAGGTGCGGTTGCATCCGCAAAACTCGGGAGAGAAGTGTGCTGGAGCTATATCACAATATCAATTCGGTGTGCGCGCAGAAGGTGCGGATCGCGATTCATGAAAAAGGCCAAGAGGTCAAAGAGCATCTGCTCACGTTACAGGGCGATCAGAATGATCCGGGATACATGAAGCTCAATCCAAATGGCGTGGTTCCGACCCTCGTGCACAACGGAAACGTCATCATCGAGTCTTCTCTGATCCTTTATTACATTGATGATGCCTTTCCCGATCCGCCGCTGATGCCTACCGCGCCGGCGGCGCGGCACCGCGTGCGGCTCTACAACAAGCTTATCGACGAATACATGCACAACGCCTGCACGATCCTGACTTTTGCCACCGCGTTCCGACCGCGCTTTCTCAAAATGCCGCGCGAGAAATGGCTGGCGGAGATCAACAAGGCACCCTTGAAGCGGCGCGCCGAGTACAAGCGCAGCGTCATCGAGCACGGGCTCGATTCCGAATTCGTGATGGACGCGCTCCATCAGCACCAGAAGATGATTTCGTGGATGGCCGAGGATCTCAAGCGCGGTCCGTATCTTGCCGGCGATGCTTTCAGCAACGCCGATTGTGCAGTGATCCCGTACATTCTGCGTCTTGAGCTCCTCAAGCTCGGCGCAATTTGGCGGGAGCGTCCGGCAATCGCGGACTGGTGGGCGCGGGTGCGGGAGCGGCCTTCCGTCAAGGCGACAATCTTCGACCGCATGTCGGAAACAGACTGGGCGCCGTTTAAGAACCTGGCCACGGATCCCTGGCCCAAGGTGCAGGAAATGCTTAGGGCGGCGTAAGTTGGCGCCCCGCCTGTCGTTCTATGCCCGACTAGGCGTGGACTCATTAGCTCCCTGAGCCTCTGCGCTGGCATTTCTTGCTGCCAAACCTATCTGTCAAACAGAGGTGCGACGATGTCGCAAGGACCTCGGTTGCGGAAGGCGAAATGGGAAGGCCGAGGGAATTCGACGAGGGAGTGGCCCTGGAGGCGGCGATCGAATGTTTCTGGGACCGCGGCTATGCAGCGACCTCGATACGCGATCTCGCCAGCAAAATTGGAATTTCCGCGACGAGCCTTTACAACGCTTATGGCGACAAGCATGCGCTCTTTGCGCAGGCGCTTGAGCGCTATCTCGATTGCTCCGCACGGGCGCTGATCAAGCAGCTTGAAGAGACACTCCCGGCAAAGCAGGCGGTCGCCCGTTTCATTGATGAGATCATCAAGCGCTCGTTGAGCGACCGCGAGCGTCGCGGTTGCTTTCTGGTCAACTCGGCACTTGAAGTGGCGCCACACGACAAGGAGCTGGGCGCCCTCATCGCCGACCGCCTCGGCGAGATCGAGGCGTTTTTCTATCGGTCCATCAAGGCCGCACAAGCCGAGGGCGCCGTGCCGCGCAGCCGGAGTGCCAAAGACCTCGCGCGCTTATTGCTCGGTGTCCTGCTTGGCATTCGGGTTCTTGCCCGATCAAAGCCGGAACGAGCCTTGCTGGAGGGGGTCGCACGCCCCGCCCTTGCTCTACTCGATTGAAGGCCCGCTCAGGTGGTGCGACGCCCCTCCGCGCTGCCGCTGCGGTGGGAGTTCGCAGAGCACGGTTTCTCCCCCAACCTGGCTAAGACCGGCGTCTGGGAAACCCGAGTAGCGGCTCAAAGCAGTCGCATGGAAGCGGCGGGTTGAGACCCTCTCGAGCCAAACCCGGAGAGCGATGGCCTACTCACGCGGACACTTGCGCTCTGCAGAGCGGTGACTTCCGCGACGGAAGCGCCGCTGTTGGTCACTGGGCAGAGTCGGTTCCGGTTAAATTGACGAGGGGGTCAGCGCCATCAGGCGCCCTCTGCGGTGACAGCCCATCCATCAGCAGATCGTGCAGCACGTCGAATACGCGCACGCCCAAGTCGCTCGGCATCGGCGCGAGCCACGGCGATGCAGCCAAGGTGGTGCTCGCATCCGCCTCTCCCTGCAGCCACCGCTCGCTCATGGTCGCCCGGCTGAACTCGAAGTCCTTCAACCCGCCCAGGGGCTGGTGCGGCCGGTAGATGAGCTGCACGATATCCATCTGAGTCACACAGCCGTGCGCGTAGAGGCGTTGAGCCTGCTCGGTGCTCGCGATCTCAGGCGGCAGCAATTTGTGAAGCTCGTTGATCGCATGCCGTACGTCATGCCTTTCACGCAAGGCATCTGTGCTGACCCGGGTCCGGCTGGAATAACGCAGATCCTTCTCGCGCTCGCTGACCTGATCGAAATTAATTGGCAGGTAGCCATGCGCCGGGAAAAGGTCGACCTGAAAAATCAGGCGACTGCGCCGCGGATAATAATCGACCATGTATTGCAGCGGCGTGTTCGAGAAGAGCCCGCCGTCCCAGTACTGCTCGCCCTCGATCTCGACTGGTGGAAAGCCCGGCGGCAACGCTGCGCTCGCCATCACGTGCTCGGGACGGATGGTAATCTCCGCGCTGTCGAAATAGCAAGATTGTCCGGTGCGCACGTTCACTGCGCCCACGCTGAACCGCATTTCCTTGGCTTGGTTGATGCGGTCGAAGTCGATCAGCCGCTCCAAGGTCAGCCGCAGCGCAGAGGTGTCGTAAAAGCTCACGCATTGATCGGATGAAAACCACTGGGACGCTGGGCGCGGCATGAAAAATCCGGGTAGCCCGAACATGACCGTGCTCAACGCGCTCGCCCGATGCTGCCACGCCGCCATTCCTCCATCCACGGTGCAGGGCCACAGCGTAGTCGTGGCGGTGATCTTCTCCCAAAAATTGCGCAGCTGTTGCGCGCGCTGCCCCGGCGCATTGCCGGCGATGATCGCCGCGTTTATGGCGCCTATCGATATTCCGGCGACCCAGTCAGGGACATACTGCGCGCCGGTGAGCGCCTGGAACACGCCCGCCTGATAGCTGCCGAGCGCGCCGCCACCTTGCAGAACCAGCCCTATCTTCTTGTCAGAGCTTGCGGAGCGTGGCAGCGAGATAACATTGGTCATTAGGCGATCCTCCGCAGAGCATTCAGAATTGCCGCTCGTCAAATGAAACGCGTTCACGCTTGTCGCAGCAGCGCGACATCACCCCAGCATCATGTGCTGGATTTGCACGCAGGCACCCAGGACGCTGCCGTAGGTTGCTGAGCAAGAAGCGGGGTGAAAGGTGTCTCTGCGCCTCGAAACTCAAGCCTCGGGACTACCGCCTTCGCTTTGAGCTTGATGCGGACCGCCGCCCAACTGTTCACCGGGTTGCGACGCGTTAAACAACCCGCCCTCGGCGCCGACCTTCTCCGCAGAGTCAGATCCCTGCGAACCAGTTTTCACCCTGCTTGCTCCAGAACGTCTCGCGAAAGGTGTTGGTGACCACGATCGCCTTGATCCATTTCGCGTTCTTGTAGCCGAGTTTGACAGAGGTGCGCAGCCGCAACGGATAGCCGAACGGATCCGTGATAAATTGGTTGGCATATTTGGTGGCAAGGATTGTCTGCGGGTGCAGCGCCGATGCCATGTCGATGCTTTCGGTGAAATCGTCATTGCAAATGAAGTAGACGTATTTCGCCTTCAAGTCGGCTCCGATGCGAGTGAGGAAATCCCGCAGATTGGGGCCGGACCATTGCCCGATGTAATCCCAACCTTCCACGCAGATGTGGCGGATGATTATTTCCTGCTCCGGCAAGTCGTAGATCTGCTGCAAAGTCCATGGTCGGGTGTCCTTGATGAGACCTGCCAGCTCGAGCTTCCAAGTCGCACCATCGATCGGCTTGACCCCGTCGATGCCGTAGTAGGCATTGTATCGTGGCGGTTTGACAACTTGGGCCGGGCTGAATGTCGGAGCAAGATGATCGGGGCGAAACAGCGCTGCCTGAACGCCGTCGTTCCATGAGGATACGGCGCGCAGCGCGCTCTGCACCGAGCTCTCCTCACTGACGTCGCAGCCGGTCAGCATCGTCAGTGCGCCAAGCGTTAGCGTCCCACGCAGCACCTTTCGGCGATTGAGCTCGTCCACCAGCCTTCGAGCTTCCTTGACGGCGGCCCGGTCTATGCGCTTTTGAGGCTGCAAGATCGACGGTAGTCCAAGTCGAATGGCCATCGTAGCACCGCCTCAGGAGTTCTTTCGGATTGGATGTGCGCCGAAGGATGGCACCTGGGCCTGCGCCGCCAGGGTGTCATCCACTGTTGGCCCCCCGGTCAGCATGGCGAGGAGACTTTGCGGCACGAGCAAAGCCAGCGTCACGTGGACGACGATAAACCCCACGATCGCCGACATGCAGAGAAAATGGATCACGCGAATGACCTGGAAGCTGCCGAATAAGCCAGCCAATTCCGAGAATTGTACCGGTTTCCAGAGGCACAAGCCGGTGATTACAATCAGAATGCCTATCAGCATGACCCCGAGATACAGAATCTTCTGCACCGCATTGTAAACGGTCAGATCGTCGTGGCTGAGCCGAAATCGCAGCGCATCGCCGACAGCGACGAGCACCTCACGCACGGATATCGGAAATAATTTTCGCCGGAATCTCCCGGTGACGATGCCGTAGGTCAAATAGGCAATGCCGTTGATCGCGAAGATCCACATCCCGAAAAAGTGCCATTGCAAACCGTATTGCGCCCACTTTCCGATCACCAGCCAGTCAGGAAATTGCAGCCAGCCAAAGATCACGTCGTCGTTGTAGATCCGCCAGCCGCTGCCGATCATGATGAAAGTCGCAACTGCATTGATCCAATGCATGACGCGCAACGGCAATGGATGAAGTGGCCGCTTGCCTGCAGGCGCTTTGATGGCTGAAGTTGACATCAACCCTCCATCCGTATGGCGGAGCTGAGCAGCTCGGATGCACGGTGGAATTCAATGCGGCCCAATCCCGGGTCGGCCGACAGCGCCGCTGCTGTGAAGCAGGAAGACGAAAGCCGCTCGGCGCAGCATCGGCACGAGCTGATTTTATTGCCCGGCATCTGAGCTCGGCCTTTCGTTTGTGGCTGCAATCGCGCGGCGGCGAGGCTATGCTTCTTGCTGATCTGAACGAGTATCTCTCCGCGGCTGATAGGATACCCGATTTTGTGAAATTACGCATAAACAAAACTTGATCGCGGTCGACGTTGGCGCTTGCGTCTAAGATCCTTGCTATTTTGTTCCAACTGATACAAAACTGCAAGTTAAGCAGCGCCCAGCCTGCACGGAGGTCGATTATCGCCATCGTGCCGATCCCCGCGAGGTGCTTGAAATTCTGACCCAGAGAGTGGCTGCGGAATGATTATTCCGCGCACGGTGCTCTCGTGAGGGCGGAGCGACGGTGATACAAGCCCGCGGACACCGCGACGTTCTTGCTACGGGTCCAAGCTGGCACCGCGGTTCGATAGCGGCGCATACTTTTTGTCCGGAAAGGGCAGAGTGTCATGACAATTCGCGCGCTCGTCTTCGACGCCTACGGCACCCTTTATGACGTGCAGTCCGTGCGGGCCCTGGCGGTGGAGCTGTGCGGGAATAAGGGGGAGCTCGTCACCCAGCTCTGGCGTCTGAAGCAGCTCGAATACACATGGCTGCGAGGCTTGATGCAGGACTACAAGGATTTCTGGTGCGTGACCCGGGCCTCGCTCGAGTTCGCGCTTGAGAGCGTCGGGGTTGCGCCATCGCCTTCAATTTGTGAGCCTTTGATGCAAAAGTACCTGAACCTTGACCTCTATCCCGAGGCACGCGCGGCCCTGGAGGCGCTCAAGAGCTACAAGCTTGCGATCCTCTCCAACGGCAGCCCGCAGATGCTGGAGGCTTTGGTCAAGACATCCGGCATTTCTCACCTCCTGGCCAACGTGACAAGCGTGGACCTGGCAAAGACCTACAAGCCGAACCCCGCAGCTTACGCCTTGGTGGAGCCCTTGCTTGGCACAGCGAAGGGCGAGATCCTCTTTGTCTCGTCCAATGGTTTCGACGTGGTCGGCGCCAAGCATTTCGGCTTCAACGTGGCCTGGATCGAACGTGGTGGCGGCCCGGCCGTCCCCACCAACTCGGACGTTACGCCATTCGAATTTTTTAAGCTCCTGCGCGGACGCGCAGAAGCTTTGGAATACGCTCCTGATTTTCGCATTCGGGCGCTCGACGACTTGCTCCCATTGCTCAGTGAGTCAAAAGGCGATGCACGGCTTGCCAAGGTGAACGCGTGATGAATGGTACGCCCTCTTTCGCTCATCCTGTCGCCCACTCGTGTGGTGTCGCTGTCATGGCGAAAGCGTCCTCCCCCGGACGCACAAAGACCCGCTTGGTCCCGCCACTGACATTCGACGAAGCGGCGGCTATGAATTCCGCATTCTTGCAGGACACCATCGCTAACATCATGGCGGCGAACCTCAGCCATGCGATCAATGGCTACGTGGCGTTCGGTCCCCCAGAATGCAAAGCATTCTTCGACGGAATACTTCCATTCTCAATTCAGCAGCTCGAAGCGTGGTATCCAAACTTCGGCGATTGTCTTTTTTCTGCAATCGATCAGGTTTTGAATCGGGGGCACCATGGTGCCGTCGTACTCAACTCCGACAGTCCGACACTGCCGACGTCCTTGCTCGTCGAGACCGCACGCGTGCTGGCCCGTCCGGGTGATCGCGTCGTCCTCGGTCCCTCGGTTGACGGCGGCTACTACCTGCTTGGCCTCAAGGAACGGCACCGCCGCTTGTTCGAGGACGTCATGTGGAGCACGGAGCAGGTCGCACGCCAAACCTTGGAACGCGCAGCACAGGTGGGCATTGAAGTGCATGTCTTGCCGACCTGGTACGATGTCGACGAGGTGGCGGCGTTGAATATTCTCCTGTCAGAATTGTGCGACGGCGGGTCGTTCTCGCCGACGCTCAAGCCGTATGAGGCACCAAGCTCAAAGCACCTCGTGTGCTCGCTTCTCAAGGATACCGATCTTCCAAGCCGCCTCGAGCGCAAGCGTGATCGGTCCAAGCAAATGGTTATGCCATGACCGAAGCACACTCCAGCGCCCAAACGCCGCAAGCGCAGGCTTCACCTGGCCCGGGCCGGTATTTCGAAAAAGTAGGCGCACAACGGACGGATGCCGCCCAACAACCGGTTTGCCTTTATCTCGAGACAACCAATCGGTGCAACCTGCTGTGCACCACGTGTCCCCGCACCTACGAGGAGCTCGAGCCGCCGGCTGACATGAGCTGGCAATTGTTCACCAGCATTGTCGATCAACTGCCGAACATCGAGCGTGTCGTCCTGCACGGTGTCGGCGAACCGATGCTGGTGAAAAATCTTCCGAAAATGGTCCGCTATCTAAAGGATCGCAACACCTACGTTCTGTTCAACACGAACGGTACCCTGCTCAACGAGAAGAATGGCCGTGCCCTGATCGAGGCAGGCTTGGATGAGCTTCGCGTCTCGCTGGATGCCGCGAACGCCAAGAGCTATCGCGCGATTCGCGGCAAGGATTACTTTGCCAGGATCCTCAAAAACGTCAGCGCGTTTCGCAATCTGCAGGTGCGCGAGGGGCACGATCGACCGCGCGTGTCGGCCTGGCTCACGGGTCTAAAGGAGACCATCGCCGAGTTGCCGGCTTTCGTCGCAGTGGCAGCGGAGATCGGTGTTCGGGAAGTCTATCTCCAGCGCCTCGTGTTCATGGAGCATGATGCGATCGGGCATGCACGTCCGGAACAGGCGCTCTACGAACGCATGTCGCGCGAAGACGCCGCGCATCTTGCCGAGGCTGAGGCATTAGCCCATTCCCATGGCATGATCTTCAGCGCGTCGGGCGCCGCGGCGGAGCCGGGGTTGAGCCTCAAGCGTGATGACAATGGCTCGCCCTGGTCGTTGTGCCGGCGGCCGTGGACCGTCATGTATTTCACTGCCAACGGGCGTGCACTGCCCTGCTGCATTGCGCCCTTTTCGCAGCGCGGGTACGAAAATTACACGCTTGGCGATGCCACCCAGCAATCACTGCGTGAAATCTGGAATGGCCCGGCATACCGCTCATTCCGCGACGCGCTCTTGTCCGACAAGCCGCTGCCGGCGTGTGCAAGTTGCGGGCTGCGCTGGAGTCTTTGATTACGCCCGCCGAGCGGCAGGCGCAGGATCGGCTTATTCCTAATGGCATCGACGTTGAATGCCGTCCTGTGCGCCACTGCCGGGCTCTTGTTGTGGACCCTGCTTGGTTTGCCGCTCGCGCGGCGCCTTACCGCGGCGCCGTTGGCACTGCCGTTCGCGCCTATGCTCGGTTGGGCAGTGCACAGCGCGCTCGCGCTGCCAATCTTCCTGATCATCCCATTTTCAGCGGCAAGTTTGGCAGCTGTCACCGCGATCATCCTGCTGGCGTGTGCCGCAGCAGTGCAGGCGGACAAGAGCTTCGGCCGTTACTCGAAACAATGGCCGGGCGGTACCTCACGGAAGGCGCTATCGGCGCCATCGTCTGGAGAGCAAACGGCACTCGCCCGCGGCGACCCTATTCCAGGCTGCGTTAAATTCGCACTGCAGGTCCCCGCCTGGGCCTATCTGCTCGCCGCCCTGCTAGCGATTGCGCCCGCCGCGGCAATTTTGCCCAAGCATGTCGGCGACGCAGTGATTCTAGCCGATCCCATATTCGATCATGCCAAGGTTGCGATCATCGACGAGATGAGGCGGCTAGGGCTGCCTCCTGGCAATCCGTTTTTCGCCAGTGACGGGGGCGGGGGACGACTGGCCTATTATTACTTGTGGTACTTCAGCGCGGCCGAACTTGCCGTGCTGCTCGGCGTCACCGGTTGGGAAGCTGACGTCGCAATGACGTGGTTCTCGGCCTTCTCCTCACTCGCCTTGATGATGGGGCTTGCGGTCTGGTGCAGCGGTCGCGCTTCGGCTGCCGCTTGGGTCGTGGCGCTCGCTCTCTCGGGGTCGGGGCGCTTTTGGCTCTGGCTTCTCGGAGCAGACAGCGTAGATGCGGCGCTTGCGCTTCCGGGTGGCTTCGCCGGGTGGCTTTTTCAATCGGCGTGGGTTCCCCAGCATATTGCATCGGCGTCGTGTGTCGTCTTGTCCGTTTACCTGATGAGCCGGCTTGCTCAGCGCAGCAACGTACTGCTCGTTGGCACCCTTGTTCTCGTCCTCGCTGCCGGTTTTGAAAGCTCAACTTGGGTCGGCGGCATCGCACTTGCAGTCGCCGCCGTTGCGCTCGTGCCGACGCTTGTCCTGCTTGCACCCGCCAAGCAAAGACTCCCGCTTATTGCCGGTCTGATGATCGCCGGCGTCCTCGCGCTGTGCCTCGCCATTCCCCTGCTGCGCGACCAGTTCGCCGCTGCTGCACTGCGGAGCAGCGATTTCCCGATCGCGTTGCATCCGTTTGCGGTGCTGAGCGAGACAGTCGCAGGCCATCTGCGCTCGCTCCTTAATCTCCCCGCCTTCTGGATGGTGTTTCTTCCGCTCGAGCTCCCGGCAATATACGTCACCGGATTGGTTGTGATTGCGGCACTGCTGGCTGCGCGCAATCTCGACGACGAGAGGACACACACCGTCGCCGCATTCGCGGCGCTGGCCGGCGGCTGCCTTGTGGTTTCCTGGCTGCTGGCCAGCACGCTTGCGTATAACAATGATCTCGGATGGCGCGCTGTGCTGCCGGCCGTCATGGTGCTAACCGTGTTCGCGGCAGTAGGGCTGGCAAGGTGGATCGCGACCCGCGCCGTCCTTCCAGCAACCCTGGCACTCGGAGCAATCATCGTCGGATTGCCGAACGCGCTCGCGCAGATCCAGGGCAATGTGATGGGCGACTTTTCAGCCGAGGGAACGACATTTGCGGAGGCGCCGGAAATGTGGGCGAAGGTGCGCCTGCATACCGGCATCGCTGAGCGCGTTGCCAATAATCCACTGGCGCTGAAGAACATGACCCCATGGCCCGTCAACATATCGTGGAGTCTGCTGGCAAACCGCCGCTCCTGTTATGCCGGCCGGGAACTGACGCTGGTCTATGCCTCGCTCCGGCGTCAACAGCTTGAGGCGGTGGACGCCAAGTTCATCCGTGTCTTTGCCGGCGACGCTCGCGATGACGACATTAGGGAGCTCGCGACCACATATGATTGCCGCGTCATTCTGGTGACACGCGAGGACGGCGCATGGGAGCGTGATCCATTTGCCGGAAGCCCGCTCTACCACCTCGTTGAGGAGAAGCCCGACCGCTGGCGCATCTATCGTGCCACAGGTGGAGAGTGAAACCCGTCAAGCCTGACGGGTCCAGCTCATGACCATCTGCGGTTTCGAGTCTCAGCGCGCGGCCGCGAAAGCAATTACGGCCTGAACAACTGGCGGATGCGGGTCCAGTTGTCGCTTGCGCCGGCCTTGCTCGCCTCCGGCTCGCTCTCGGTTTCTCGCACGGGCTCGGGTCCGGGATCGTCCGGGGCATGGGTGAGCGGGATGACCGCGGGCGCGAGCGGCACGGTCGTGAGGTCACTGCGGGCAGGCGGACCGGCAGTGACCGGCGCCTGCACGGCGGGCTCAGCTTCCTTGTGTAGCTCGGGACTCTCATTCGTCGGCACGGGTGCCGCCGCAGGCGGCGGTTCTGCAGCCGCGGCGCTCGGGCCGGCAACGGCGTGCCGCGGCGAGCCATGTCGCTCAAGCTCGATTAGGGCTCCCGGCTGCTCCCCGGCGAGCGGATCCTTCCACTCGAACGCATCGAGCCGGCCTGTCACTGGCGAGATCGGCAGCCAACGCTCGGAGACAAAGCCATCGGCGGTCCAGGCGGGATCGCGGCGCGCGTTGAGCGCGCGCGTCATCCACTCGCGTGCGCGGCCCTCGTCGCTATGCTGCATCTCCTCGAGCTCGGCCATCAGCGCCGCGACGCGCCGGGTCGGCACTACTGTGAGCGGCGCAAGCGCTTCGCGGGCGACGCTGAATTCGCGCGCATCGAGTGCGGCGCGTGCGACCGCCAGCGCGGCCTCGACATTGCCCGGTGTCTTTGCGGCGAGCGTCTCGATGCGGCCGAGCCGGTCGCGCGCCGATGTGCCCGAGCGCAGATGCGCATAGGTCTCGGCGAGATCGGGATGCGGGTTGATCTTCCACGCAGCCTCGATGATGCGCGCAGCCCTGCGATATTCCCCGGCTTCACCAAGCAGCCGACCGGCGAGCACCGCTGCCGGTACCAGCTCCGGCGCCATGCGCACGGCCTCCAGCGCCAGCGCCTGCGCGCGCGGCCGGTCGGTCTCTTCGCTGCCGACCGCTTGCGCCGTCAGCAGCACCGCGCGCTGGCGACGATAGGCAGGCTTGTCGATCAAGCCGCCGCGCATGTTGCGCTCCAGCCGCTCCAGTGCGCCCGCCCAGTCGCGCCCGCTGCAGCGATATTCGAGCACTGCCTGCCCGGCCCAGCTTGGCACGGAGGCGTGCTTGGCCGCTTCCTCGGCATAGAGCAGGGCCGCCTGCGGATCGTTGCGGCGCTGCGCCTCGATGAAGAGGCCGTGCAGCCCCAGGAGCCGGGTATCCTTTCGCTCCGCCATCAGCTCGAAGGTACGCACAGCGGCAGCGCGATCGCCTGAGAGCTGCGCCGTCTGCGCCGCGAGCAGCAATGTGAGCGGCTCATCGGGTGCGATGCGGCGCGCGTCATCGCTGAGCTTCTTGGCCGCGCGCGCATCGCCGGAGCCGACTGCAATCAGGCCGTGCGATACCGCGAGATAGCCACGCACGCCCCGGCGGTTGCGCAAATAGCTGGAAAGTGCGTCGGGCGCATGGACAATGCTGCGTGCCGCCCCCCATAGCACCACCGCAAGAGCGGCAGCGGCAAAGAATGCCATGACGAGCACCAGGACTGAGGTCTCAATCAGGCGTCCCTGCCAGGTGATGGCGACCTCGCCGGGGCGGTCAGCGAGCCATACCGCGCCAAAAGCAAGCAGTGCGACGGCGGCAAAGTAGATGACAACGCGCGTCATGCGTTGCACCTGGGCATGGCGCTCCTGCGCGCGCCGCAAGCGCGGACTGTCCTCACTTGCTCAACCCCGCGAGCGCATCCGCGACGAGGCGCCGGCTAGCCTCGATCGCCGCTGTACGTGCTTGTACCTTGTTGATCCAAGCCTCGGCGGGCGCTCGGACGGGCGCAGGCAATGTCGTGAGATCAGCGAGCGCGCCGTTCACGTCACCATGCATGGCCTTGAACTCGACACGGGCGAGGATTGCCGCCGGATCGTTGCCGGATGTCTCCCCGACCCTGCGAATGCGGATGATCTTTTCCGCGTTCTCCTGCAGTCTTTCAAGAAAGCCGCGCTCGCGAGCCGACGCGCCGACAGCCTCGTGCAACGCCGGTTCGAGTCCTGCGAGCTCGCGCGCCAGCGCCGTCGTGGTCGGCACGCCCGTCGCGGCGAATGCCTCGAGCGGCGCCAAAGCCTTCGGATCGGGCGCCAGGCCCTTCACCGTCGCAAGCTCCGCGGCGAAGGGAGCGCCCCGCTCGACCGCCGCGTTGAGAGCGGACGCGGCGACCGCAAGCCGCCCGGTGCGGTCATTGCCTTCGGCCGCTCGCTTGGCGAGCTCGTTCTGCACAGCCTTGCTCGCGCTCTCGAGGCTTGCGACGCGCGCGGCGAGCGCGTCGAGCTCGCTCTTTTGTGCCGGGGGTGGACCTGGGCGATCGAGCTTCTGCGCGAGCTCGCTGACCGTTGCTGCAGTGGCGTCCACCCGGGCGCGCGCCTCGCGTGCGGTCGCCACCGCCTCGTCGCTGCGACGTTGGGCGACGCCGATCTGCTCATGCACCACTTTCACCTCACCCTCGATGGCGGCAATCCGGTTGGCCACCGCCTCATCCGGCGGCGCGGGCCGGGGGGTCAATGCTGCCGCTTCGAGCTTGGCGAGGCGGCCCCGCACCTCGTCCAGGGCCGATGGGTCGCCCGCAGCTTGCGGGCGCGTCGCGAGCCCCTGCAGCTGCTGCTCGAGCTTTGCCATCCGCGCTTGCAGCGCCGCGCTGTCATTGCGGCCCAGCATCAGCGCCGCGAAGGCGAGCGCGGCGGCCAAGCCAGCGCCGAGCATGGGCCAGAGCAGGCCCGAGCGGGGCCTGGCACCATCCCGGCGAGATCCGCCGGCGGATGTGGCGGCGGAGTCCCCGTTGCCGTTGCCGAGAGGAGCCCGTGCCGGGCTCTCCTCCCTCTGCGCCTCAGGTGGCGGAGGCGCTTGCGCTGAGCTTATCGACGGATCCATCCCAGCATCCCGGTCGAGCTGTTCTCCTCCAACGTGCGGCTCCGCTGGAATGTGCGGCTCCGCTGGAATGTGCGGCTCTGCGGGTGGCCTTGCCTGCGCAGTCGATGGCTCAGCGGCAGGCTCGCTCGTGGGCTCAGCCGTAGTGGCATTGGGCGCCGGCGCCGGGACCTCGGTCGCACTGAGCTCGATTGTCGGCGGGGGACGGCGGCTCTTGGCGCCGGGCCGGTCCCTTCCCGACGGAGGCTGGTCATCGGTCATTCGCGTGTCTCGGCTCGGTTTCCATTGGCGACCGGAGGCCAGTAAAGCATTGTCGGTGCGCTCCTGCACCAGTGTGCCCTCCTAGGTCAACTCGCAACGAGCTCGATCAGTGCCGCCTCGTTTGGTCGCGGGGCGATGTGGACGGCAGCTGCGCCTGCGGCCACAAGCGGTTGCGCCACTGCGGGCGCAAGGCAGAAGTGCCGGGGCGCGAGTGCGGCTTCGAGCATTTCTGCGGCCGCTGTGCATTCCAGATACGCCTCGGCACTGCGCCGAGAAAAGTGCAACACGCCCTCGAGCGTGCTGATCGCTGCGGCGATCCGTTTCGGCAGCCGGTCAGCCTTTAGCGCGCGATAGGCGAGCACGAGCTCTACCGGTGAGCCACATGCGGCGAGCTCACCGGCCTGCTCCTCGCCCGCAAGGTAGAGCAACGCCTCGCTGCTTCCTGCGCAACGCGAGCGCAGCAGCCGCACCAGGTCGTCGCGATCACCCCCGGCCGAAACCACGTCAGCAAAACCGGCCGCACGCGCACTCGCGGCGCTCCGCTCGCCAACCGTATACACGGGCAGCGCGGTCAGTCTCGCGCGCTCGCGATGTTGCGCCACCGCGCGCGCCGCGTTCGAGCTCGTCAGCACCACCGCGCGGTAGGGGATGTTCGGCACCACGAATTCTGTCAGTTGGATGCGCAGCATTGGGCTGACCATCACCTGGTGTCCGCGCCTGCGCAAAGCCTCGGCGCTGCGTTCACCGTCAGGCGGCGGTCGCGTGACGAGGAGGCGCACGCGTCAGGTCCCCTGGAAAAACCCTGGCCCAGCGCGGCGCCTGAGGTCCTCCCCCGCATCGGTGCCGAGCGCGCTGCAATCGGCGGGATCGCCTTCACGCATGCATTCATGCACCGAGGTCCCGTCCGGCTTTGCAATGAGGCCGTGAAAGGTCATGCGCCCGGCGGTAACCATGGCATGCCCGGCAATGGGCGTGCGGCAGGAGCCGTCGAGCACCGCCAAAAATGCGCGCTCGGCGGCAAGCGCGGTCGCAGTCTCGGCATGATTGACGCCGTGCAGCAACGCGTTCGTATGTGCATCATCTGCGCGCGCGACGATGGCAATGATCCCCTGTCCGACCGCGGGCGGGAATTCGTCGACCGGCAGCACGGCAGTGGCCTCCCGATGAAGTCCCAGCCGCTTCAATCCAGCGAGTGCCAGAAGCGTGGCGTCCACCTCGCCTGCATCGAGCTTGCGCAATCGCGTTTCGACGTTGCCGCGCATCGGCTCTACTCGCAGATCCGGTCGGGCGCGCCTGACGAGCGCTTGTCGCCGCAACGAAGCAGTGCCGACCCGGGCACCTTGCGGCAGCGCCTGCAGCATGGTGCTCTGCCGGCTGATGAAAACGTCGCACGGATCCTCCCGCGGCAGAACCGCCGCGATGACGAGATCGCGCGGGAGCACAGTTGGCATGTCCTTGGCTGAATGCACCGCGAGATCAATGTCGCCGGCGATCAGCGCTTCATCGATCTCCTTGGTGAACAGACCCTTGCCGCCAACCTCGCTCAGCGGCCGGTCACGAATGCGATCGCCGGTTGTGCGGATCACCTCGATCGCAATACTGCCGGGCGGCAGATCATGCATGCCGCTGATCGCGTCGCACACCATGCGGCTTTGTGCGAGCGCGAGGGGGCTGCCACGTGTACCGAGGCGAAGGCCGCGCAGGCGGCCTGAGGATTGCGCCTGATCACTTGGCAGTGCTACGTCCCTCCTGGTGCTACGCCACTGGGCCGACCGTAGCGCGGATCGCGTGCCAACGCTATGCAGCGGCACGACTTGCGTGAGCGCCGCGCTTGGCGTCGCTGTCCCTGTCAAATTGCTCGTCACGTCGGGAGCCGAGCGAAGCTGATCTGCGTGTGAATTCGGATGCAATCCGCATGCTTGTGCTCGGCATCGAGACGACCTGTGATGAGACGGCCGCGGCGGTGGTCGAGCGCTTGGAGCAGGAGCCGCACACCGCCGCGAGCGAAGGCGCTCCGCTGCCCGGCGGGACGATTCTCTCGAATGTGGTGCTCTCGCAAGTCAAGGAGCATGCTCCCTTTGGCGGTGTGGTGCCGGAGATTGCGGCCCGCGCCCATGTCGAGGCGCTCGACATGGTCATCGCCAAAGCCATGGCGGATGCCGGAATCTCGTTTTCTGCCCTGAGCGGCGTCGCCGCAGCTGCCGGCCCAGGGCTGATTGGCGGAGTGATCGTCGGGCTCACCACCGCCAAGGCCATCGCGCTTGTGAATGAGAAGCCGCTGGTTGCCGTCAACCACCTGGAGGCGCACGCGCTGACGGCGCGGCTCACCGCGGACCTGTCGTTTCCCTATTGTCTCTTTCTCGCCTCCGGCGGCCACACGCAGATCGTCGCGGTGCTCGGGGTGGGTGAATATGTGCGCATTGGCGGCACTGTCGATGATGCGATCGGCGAGGCGTTCGACAAGACAGCGAAACTCCTCGGCCTCGGCTATCCAGGCGGCCCGCTGGTCGAGCGGGAGGCGCTCGCCGGAAACGCGGCGCGCTTTGCGCTGCCGCGGCCCATGCTCGGCCGTCCGCATGCGGATTTCTCGTTATCCGGCTTGAAGACGGCGCTGCGGCTCGAGGCGGAAAAGATCGCGCCGCTCAGCGAGGCTGACGTGCGGGATCTGTGCGCAGGGTTTCAGCAGTCTGTGCTCGAGGTCATAGCCGACCGGCTGCGGGTCGGCCTGAAGATGTTTCGCGAGCAGCATGGCCCCCCGACGGCCCTGGTCGCGGCCGGCGGCGTTGCTGCCAATGAGGCGATCCGGCAGGGACTGCAGCAGGTCGCCTTTGAAGGCGGCACCGCGCTCGTGGTGCCGCCGCAACACTTGTGCACGGATAACGGCGCGATGATCGCCTGGGCTGGGGCGGAGCGCCTGATGCTCGGCCTCACCGACACGCTTGCCTCAGCGCCACATGCGCGATGGCCCCTGAATACGTTGGGCAAACCGCGCGCCAGCGGCAGTGAGGCCGGCCCCAGCAGCAGTGAGCCTCGCACCAGCGGCAGTGCCGCTTCGGCATGAGCTTCCAGCGTATCGCCGTCATAGGCGCCGGCGCCTGGGGGAGCGCACTCGCCAATACCATCGTGCGCGCCGGGCGCGACCTGGTGCTGGTCGCGCGTGACGCAACAGCGGCGGATGCCATTCGCAAGCGCGGTGAGAGCAGACGACTGCCCGGGATCGCCATCGACCCGCGTGTCGCGATCGTCCCGGGCGGCGCTGCACTGCAGCAGCAAGATGCGATTCTGCTCGCCGTTCCGGCGCAGCATGTGCGCGCGGCGCTCGTGCCGGGGGCTGCGAGCTTGCGAGCGAATACGCCGATCATTGCATGTGCCAAGGGGATCGAGCAGGGAACCGAGCTGTTCATGACGCAGGTTATTGACGCTGTGGCTCCTGGCGCGACCGCAGCCATTCTCTCGGGTCCGAGCTTCGCGCTCGATGTGGCGCGCGGACTGCCCACCGCAGTGACGCTCGCCGCACCGGACCACGCGCTCGCCAAGCAGCTCGCCCACGCGCTCGGCTCTGCCGCGTTCCGCGTCTACCACTCGAGCGATGTGCGCGGCGTTGAGATCGGCGGCGCCGCCAAGAATGTTCTCGCCATCGCCGCCGGTATCGTCGCCGGCCGCAGCCTGGGCCCGAGCGCTGTGGCCGCTCTGGTTACGCGCGGATTTGCCGAGTTGTTGCGCTTGGGGACGGCGTTCGGGGCGCAGCCGCAGACACTGACCGGCCTCTCCGGACTCGGCGATCTGATTCTCACCTGCTCGAGCGCACAATCGCGCAACTACTCGTTCGGGCTTGCGCTTGCGGCAGGCCATGCAGCTGCCGAGCTGAGAGCAGGCGAGAAGCTCGCAGAAGGGGTCTTCACCGCGCCGGTGCTCATGGCGATGGGCGAAGGCCGCGGCATCGACATGCCGATCACGCGCGCGGTCTGCGCCATACTCGGGGGCCGCATCAGCGTGGACGAGGCCATTGAAACGTTGTTGAGTCGCCCGTTCCGCGCCGAGACGGCTTGAGGCCTTCTGAACCTCGGAGACACTGCATGGCCTATTGGCTGATGAAGACCGAGCCCGAGCAATTCTGCTGGGATGATCAGGTCAAGCGCGGTGCCAAAGGCGAGCCATGGACCGGGGTGCGCAATTTCACCGCACGCCGTCACTTGAAAACAATGAAGAAGGGCGAGCAGGCCTTCTTCTATCACACCGGAGGCGAGAAGCAGGTGGTTGGCATCGTCGAGGTCATCAAGGAGGCGTACCCCGATCCAACCGACGACAAAGGCACCTTCGTGGTCGTGGATGTGAAAGCGGTCACGCCATTGCCCAAGCCGGTGACGCTTGCCGCCGTCAAGGCCGCGCCGCGGCTCAAGGACATGGCGCTAGTCAAGTATTCGCGCCTTTCCGTTCAGCCCGTGACGGCGCAGGAATGGAAAACGGTGTGCGCCATGGGAGGACTGAACGAGGCCAAGGCATAGCTCGGCGCTGCGCTCGCCGGCGCCGCCTCGGCGCGCGTCACGTCTTGTCGCTGCTGCAGTCACCGTCGCATAATGGCTTCCAACAAGCATCATCGCGCGGGGCTGCACCCCGCCGCAGCTGGAGGAAGCGATGTCGGACAAGATCTACGCCGTTCCGCCGCAATGGAAGCAGCGCGCGTTCATCAACGAGGCGAAATACCAGCAAATGTATGCACGCTCGCTCAGCGATCCTGAGGGATTCTGGGCCGAGGAGGCGAAGCGTCTGCACTGGTACCGTGCGCCGAGCAAGATCAAGAACACGAGCTTCGGTCCGGGCGAGGTCTCCATCAAATGGTTCGAGGATGGTGTCATCAACGCCGCGTACAACTGCATTGATCGCCATCTGCCGCAGCGCGGCGAGCAAACCGCCATCATCTGGGAGGGAGACGACCCCAAGGACTCTAAGCTCATCTCCTACGAGGAGATGCACGACGAGGTGTGTCGCTTCGCCAATATTCTTCGCAACCGGAATGTCGAGAAAGGCGATCGGGTCACCATCTATCTGCCGATGATTCCGGAAGCCGCCTATGCGATGCTCGCCTGCGCGCGCATCGGCGCCGTCCATTCCGTGGTGTTCGGGGGCTTCTCGCCCGACTCGCTTGCCGGCCGTATCGAGGATTGTGGCTCGAAGGTCGTCATCACGGCCGACGAAGGCCTGCGTGGCGGCCGCAAGATTGCGCTCAAGGCCAACACTGATGCGGCCATTGCCAAAGTTGGCGGCGTCGATCACGTCATTGTCGTTCGCCGCACCGGCGCTGCCGTGGAGATGACTCCCGGACGCGACGTCTACTACGACGAGGCCGCCGCCGTGGTCACGGCGCAATGTCCTTGCGAGCACATGAACGCCGAGGATCCGCTGTTCATCCTCTATACGTCGGGCTCGACCGGCAAGCCAAAGGGCGTGCTGCACACGACGGGCGGCTATCACGTCTTCACGGCGATGACGCACCGATACGTCTTCGATTACCACGACGGCGACATCTACTGGTGCACCGCCGACGTCGGCTGGGTCACCGGCCACAGCTACATCGTCTATGGCCCGCTCGCCAACGGTGCGACGACATTGATGTTCGAAGGTGTTCCCAATTATCCCAGCATGTCGCGGTTCTGGGAGGTCATCGACAAGCACAAGGTCAATATTTTCTACACCGCGCCGACGGCAATCCGCGCACTCATGCAGGCCGGCAACGACCCGGTGAAGAAGACCGGGCGCAAGTCGCTGCGGCTCCTCGGTACGGTGGGCGAGCCGATCAATCCCGAGGCCTGGGAGTGGTACTATCACGTGGTCGGCGAGGAGCGTTGCCCGGTTGTCGACACGTGGTGGCAGACCGAGACCGGCGGCATTCTCATTTCGCCCCTGCCAGGCGCCATCAGCCTGAAGCCCGGCTCGGCGACGCGGCCCTTCTTTGGCGTGGTGCCGCAGATCGTGGACGCCGATGGCAAGGTGCTCGAGGGCGCGGGCAGCGGCAATCTGTGCATCGCCGACTCATGGCCGGGCCAGATGCGCACCGTGTTCGGGGATCATCAGCGCTTCGTCGACACCTACTTCAAGGCCTATCCCGGCAAGTACTTCACCGGTGATGGTTGCCGCCGTGACAGCGACGGCTATTACTGGATCACCGGGCGCGTCGACGATGTGATCAACGTCGCGGGGCATCGGCTCGGCACCGCCGAGGTGGAGAGCGCACTCGTGGCTCACGCCAAAGTGTCTGAGGCCGCAGTGGTGGGCTATCCGCACGACATCAAGGGCCAGGGCATCTACGCCTATGTGACGTTGATGACGGGCGAGCAGCCCAGCGAGGAGTTGCGCAAGGAGCTGGTCGCCTGGGTTCGCAAAGAGATCGGCCCGATTGCCTCGCCCGACCTGGTCCAGTTCGCGCCAGGCCTGCCGAAGACTCGCTCCGGCAAGATCATGCGCAGAATTCTGCGCAAGATCGCCGAGGACGAGGCCGGCAATCTCGGCGATACATCGACGCTTGCCGACCCTGCCGTGGTCGATGACCTGGTCAACAACCGCCAGAACAAAAAGGCGGCGGCGTGAGGGCTCAAGCGGCGCTCGCCAGGATTGCCGCTTCTGCCTCCTTCACGGCATCGGGGGTGCCGACATGCATCCACACGCCTTCGAGGCGCAGTCCGTAAAGTCGACCGGCTTGCGCGGCGCGATCGAACAGCGGTGACATCGAGGAGGGGCCGACCGGCACGCCGGCCAGGAAGGCGGACGTGAGAATCGCCGCCCCGGCATAGACAAAGGGCGCGATCTCGCGCTCGCCGCGCCGCTTGAGGCGCCCATCCGGCGCCATAGCGAAGTCGCCGCGACCGCTGTAGCCGATGCTCGACACAGCGGGCGCGAGCAGCAGCAGCGCATCCATGTCGCCAGGCGCGAAAGCATCGGCAAGCCTTGCAAGATTGGGCCTCACGCCGTCGATCCAGATGGTGTCGGAGTTGACATGAAAGAAAGGCGCGTCGCCCAGCTCGGGAAGCGCCTTGATGACGCCGCCGGCAGTACCGAGGAGCTCACCGCGCTCGTCGGAGATGGTGATCGGAGGATTCCGGCGACCTGCGAGGTGCCGCTCAATCTGGTCAGCCAGATGGTGAACGTTGACGATCGCCCGCTCGACTCCCTGCTCGGCCAGTCGATCGAGCACATGATCGATCAGCGCCTTGCCGCCCACGCGCACCAAGGGCTTGGGGAGTGCGCCGCTGAACGGCCGCATCCGGGTACCTAATCCTGCCGCGAGCACCATGGCTCTTTGCGGAGACCTTTTGCGCAGCGACTGATGGTTCATGAATGAGTTTCGTCTTGCACGGCTTAAACCGAGTTTAATGCAGGCACTTGAGCGAGGTACCAGGCGCTGAGATCCTCGAGCGCGGGATGGCTGAGCGAGCGTTGCAGGTAGCGCCATACACGCGGCATGTGACGGAGATATTGTGGCTTGCCGTCACGCATATCGAGCCGCGCGAAGATACCGAGAATCTTGCTGGCGCGTTGCGCGGCCAAGGTCACGTAGATCTTTATGAAGCCGGTGGCGTCGAATTTGGGGTCGTGCTGGCGCCTGCCGCGAACGTAATGGCCGAGTAGCGCGAGCTCGAGCTGCTCCGAGACATCGACCCGCGCATCCTGCAGCAAAGAGGCGAGGTCATAGGCTGGCGGCCCCATGACTGCATCTTGGAAATCGAGAATGCCGAGCCGCGCAATCTCGTTGCGGCCCGGCAACCACAAGAGGTTCGGGGAATGAAAATCGCGCAGCACCCAGGTTGCGGGTGCGTCGATTGCCGGCTGCAACAGCGCACGCCAGCCCTGACGGAATGCCTCACGTTCGCTGTCCGGGACAGCAGCGTTGAGCCGCGGCAGGTACCAGTCAAGCAACAGCTCCGCCTCGATGAGGAAGGCGTCAATATCGTAGGTGGGCAGACGGTGCTCGATCTCAGGCGCGACGGTCAGCACCCGCGGCAGCTCTTGCGCGTGCAGGTGAAGGAGAGCATCGACGGCGGTCTCGTAGCGCTCGCTGATGGGTGCCGGCGGCTCTCCTGCGAGGACCTTCTCGTCGCCGAGATCCTCGATGATCAGCAGCCCTTGTGCGAGGTCCGCGTGGTAAATCGCCGGAGCGGAAAAGCCGTATTGGCGCAGCCCATTCGCCACGGCAACGAACGGAGCGACGCTCTCTGCCAGATGCGCGATGGCGCTGTAGGGCTTCCCGGCACGCACCGGTGGTCCGTCCGGCCGACGCGGCGCGTTCATCAGGAGGGCGTGCTTGTGCGGCAGCGTGAGCCGTTCGTAGGAACGGGTGGAGGCGTCGCCCGCCACTTTGGCCCGCGCAGCCTCGCTGTAACCGCTCTCGGCAATGAATTGACGCGTCGCCGCCATGCGGTCAATGCGCGCGCCAAGGGAGCCGTGGCCGGTGAGGAGCGCATGCCGGAACTCGAGCTTCAGCTTGGGCGAGAGCGTGAGCGCGAGGTCGAGCCGGTCGGGCGGCAGCAGCGCCTCGGCCCGATCCGGCCATTCGAGCAGCACCACCGCGTCTTGAGGCAGGTCGTCAAGGCCAAGCTCGGCAAGCTCAGTGGCAGCGGAGACCCGAAACAGGTCGGCATGCACGATGGGAAACTGCGGGAGCTCGTAGCTCTGCACGAGGGTGAAGGTCGGGCTCGGCACCTCCAGCGCAGGATCACCGGAGAGGTAGCGTATCAGCGCGCGCGCGAACGTCGTTTTGCCCGCGCCGAGATCCCCTGAGAGGGTGACCATGTCACCCGGCTGCAGCGCATTGGCGATGTCGATGGCGAGCCGCTGCGTCGCATGCTCGTCTGGGAGCACCACGGAAAAGCTCGATGTGCCGGTGGTCGGCAGCAGTGCCATGGTCCCTCCGCTGGGAGCCAATGTATCACGCCGCCTCGCGCTCGGCCCTGTGCTCGATCGGGAACACACAGGTCACGGTGGTGCCGCGGCCGACCGCCGATTCAAGGGTGACCGATCCGCCGTGCAACTGGACGAAGGAGCGCACCAGCGAGAGTCCTAGTCCCGTCCCGCGGTGACGTGAGCCCAGCGAATGGGTCTCGAACCAGTCGAACACACGGTCCTGGACGTCGGCGGGGATGCCGGGGCCGCGGTCGGTGACCGAGAACACCAGCGCATCCTTCAGGCGTTGCGCGGCAAACGTGACCGTTTCGCCGGGCGGCGAAAAACCCACCGCATTGGCCAGCAGGTTGAACAGAGCCTGTCGCACACGGCGCTCGTCAGCAACGAAAGTGCCGATGTCGGCTGCCGCGCGCACATCGAGCCGGATGCCGTTCTTGACCAGCCGGTCCTGTACGCCTTCCGCGGCCGCATCCATGGTGCGACGCACGTCCACGGGGCCGAGATTGAGCGTCATGGCGCCGGCGTCAATGCTGGCCAGATCAAGGATGTTGTTGATGATCGCCAAAAGCGCATTCGTGGACACCGTGATGTAGCTCAAATATTCATGCTGCTTCTCGGTCAGCGGCCCGGTCGCCGGATCGCCGAGGAAATGCGCAAAGCCGATGATGTTGGTGAGCGGGGAGCGCAGCTCGTACGACACGTGGTGAACGAAATCGATCTTGAGCTTGTCAGCGGTTTCCAACGCTTCATTGCGCTCGCGCAGGGCGCGTTCCACATTGATCGTATCGGTCACGTCCTGGAACGTGACCAGAGTGGCGCCGTCCGGCAACGGCACGGTGGCGCATTCAACGACGTTCCCGTCGCGACGATCGAGCCGTCCGGCGACCGGCTCGCGGTATTCCATCGCCGTGATCATGGCGCGCAGGCGTTGCCAGATCGGCTGATCGCCATGCAGCGGCTGGCAGGCCTGGCTGATCGCTTCGATATGCGGCCGTCGCGCCAGGGTCTCCGGTGCAAGGTGCCACATGCGCGCGAAAGCAGGATTGCTCAGGCGCAAGCGCCCGTCGCTGCCGAACACGGCCACGGCCTCCGTGAGGTTGTCGAGCGTCGCGCCTTGCACACGGATGAGCGCATCGTAGCGGCGCTCGAGGTCGAGCCGCTCGGTCACGTCCTCGAACAGGTAGATCACTCCGCCTTCCGGGTTGGGTGTGGTGACCACCCGGATGGTGCGACCATCCGGCAGGTGCCACATCTGCTCTTTCGCCTCGACCGCCCGGTACGCTTCATGAAGCGTGTTTTTCCACTGCCGGAAGTCCTGCTCGTCCGGCAGCTTGCGTGCTGCACGCAAGGCATTCAGCACGGCCGAGTCGGTCGGACCCTGATCGAGGAAAGAGCCATCGAGATCCCAGAGCGAGCGGTAGGCAGCATTATAGAAGCTCAAGCGCTGGTTCGACCCGAAAATGGCCACGCCCGTCGCCAGCTGGTCGAGCGTGCGCCGGTGCGCGTCCATCATGCGCTTGAGCTCCGCGCGCATCAGCTGCGCCTCGGTGGCATCGATGCCGATCCCGGCACTGCCGCGCGCCGCCGGCACGGTGATCACATCGAAGCTCTTGCGCTGTCCCGCGACCACCGCAGGCAGCCGGCCCGAGTAGCCCTGTGCCGCCTCCTGCGCCCGCACGAGCTCAGTGCGCGCAGCGCTGTCAAAAAGCTCGATGCCGCGCTCGATGGCATCGCTTGGATCGCGTGCGTCGACTGCCGCGGCATAGGCTCTGTTGACCAGCACGAGCTCGCCGTGCTCATCGCGCGTCCACACCGGTGTCGGAACCGCGTCGATCAAGGCGCGCAGCGCGGCCACCTCATGGCTCTGCTTGTGGAAACGCCGGGTAAGCTCGGCCAGGTCGTATTTGAGGCCGCGCACCTCGCGCAGCCGCAGGATCGCGCGGCCGCCGATCACCTGACCTTCCGCCTCAATGATGTGATCAGCTTCGGTCGTCAGCGTCATCGCGAAGCCTACGCCGCGAGCGCGCAAGGCATCGAGGGCATGCTGCATGTGGCGCGCCGCCTCGGCTGGGAGCCAGGAGGCGAAGGCAAGGACCGGTGCCCGCGCCTCTGCGCCGATGACGCTTGCCGCGTCTCCAATAATCTCGGGCTCATCGTCGGCAGCGCCCCAAGCTATGAGAACCTGCGGCTCGGAAAGGATCAGTCCCTTGAAGCGGTCGAGCGCCGCCTTGGCGGCGACGCTCTCATCGCGTGCGGCGGCTTCGACGGCCGCGAGGCGCGCGCGTGTGCGGACCAGGAGAATGGCTGTGATGACGGCAAAGCAAAGGATCCCAAGAGTGAGCGCAAGCGCGGCAAGCTCATGGCGCTCGAGCAGCGCAAACGCAGAAACATAGGCGCCGATGCTGGATGGCAGAGTTTGCTGGGCAACGGCTTCGCTCGTTGGCGCAAATGGGATGAGCGCGAGGAGCACACCGCAACCGCGTGCCGTGCCGGATTGAGCTCGTTGTCGACGAGTTGCAACGCCCTGCACGGTGATCCGGATCGCGTCCGGCATGCCCGCTGCCCCCTAGCATTATTTGCCGACGGCCAGCGACGCGCCGCCTCGCGTGCTGCCGGCGGGTGCCTCGTCCACCTGCGGCCTGCGAATCAGGTCACTTTACTCGAAAGCCGAATCCAGCCGAAAGAGTCCAGACCGTGAACGGGCGGCCAGAGGTCAGATGTCAGACGAGCCTTGTGACGCTTGAGAACGTCTGCTCTCCGAGTATTACGCCCTTCCCGCGAGCTTCAGGCCTTTGTCGAGTGCCGCATAGCTCCGCACCGGCGCCGCCATGAGGAAGCGGTACCCTTCCCCGAGAATGCGCTCGACGTTACTGGCATCCACGTGCGGATGGCCGACGACCACGTTGTGCTCCTTGCAGGTGTCGACGACGCGCTTCATCCATTTCAGCACCTCGGGATGCTCGTACTGCCTGGGGTAACCAAGCTCCTGCGAGAGGTCACCTTCACCGATCAGGATGGCGCCGATGCCCGGCACCTTCTTGAGGATGTTTGGAAGGTTGCCGATGCCCACCGTGTCTTCCATCATCAGGATGACGAAGATCTCGCCCTTGGGATTGAGCGGCCAAACATCCGCGCGGTCGTAATAGTCCTGTTGGCTCAATCCCCAGTAACGGACGGCTTGGGTGGGCCCATCGCCGCGCACTCCGGCAGGCTCATAGAGCTGTGCGCTCTTCATGCGTGGATAGCGGCATGCCGCCACCGCATTGTGAGCCTCCTCGACGGTGGAAATGTGCGGCCAGACGATGCCATAGACGCCGAGGTCGAGCGCCTGCTTGGCGTGGAATTGCGCCTTCTCCGCCCCATTCGGCGGAATGCGCACCATCGGCGTGACGCTCGGCGCGACCGTGCCCGATTTCGCGATCTGCCCGCGGTTGAGCATGAATTGCAGGCTGTCGCGCAGCGCGCGAATGTCCCACGGATTGTGCTCCATCTCGTAGACGACGCCGTCATACTTGGCCGAGCTCATCGCGATCGCCGTTTCCGGATCCGCTTGGCAAAACGAGGTGAAAGCCGGTTTCCCGGTCTCCAGTGCGCGAATCACGCCGTTCAGACGCGGAATGTCAGCCATGCTGCTCCCCTTCCGATGGACCGTGCCATCCTAACAGAGGCCGGTCCGGGTTTGACAACGGCGAACGCCGGTTCGTAGCATCGCCGCGACTGCACCGGCATGATGCCGGTCTGCAAGCGTGTCCCACCCCATCAGCGACGGTGCCATGATCATCGATTGCCACGGCCATTACACGACCGAGCCGAAGGACCTGTTGCGCTGGCGCAAGGAGCAGGTCGACCACCTCAAGGAATCAACGAGGCAGCCGGCAAAGTCCTCGCTCAAGGTGACCGATGACGAGATCCGCGAAAGCGTCGAAGGCAACCAGCTGCGTTTGCAGCGCGAGCGCGGGACCGACCTCACCATTTTCTCGCCGCGCGCGATGGGCATGAGCCATCACATCGGTGACTACAATGTGAGCCTGACCTGGTCGCAGCTCTGCAACGACATGATCCATCGCGTCTGCGCGCTCTATCCGAAGAACTTCATCGGCGTCTGCCAGCTCCCGCAATCACCGGGCATCTCGCCCGACAGCTGCATCGACGAGCTCGAGCGCTGCGTGAACGAATACGGGTTTGTCGGCTGCAACCTCAACCCTGACCCGTCCGGCGGGTACTGGACGGCACCGCCCCTCACTGATCGCTGGTGGTACCGGTTCTACGAAAAGATGGTGGAGCTCGATGTGCCGGCGATGATTCACGTCAGCGCGTCCTGTAATCCGTGCTTCCACGGCACCGGTGCTCACTACATCAATGCCGATACGACGGCATTCATGCAGCTGATCATGGGCGACCTGTTCAAGGACTTTCCGTCGTTGAAGTTGATCATTCCGCACGGCGGCGGCGCGGTGCCGTTCCATTGGGGTCGCTATCGCGGCTTGGCAATCAACAACAAGCGCCCGCCGCTCGACGAGATGATGCGCAACAACGTCTGGTTCGACACCTGCGTCTATCACCAGCCGGGGATCGACCTCCTCACCAAGGTGGTGCCAGTCGAGAACATCCTGTTTGCGTCGGAAATGCTGGGTGCGGTGCGCGGCGACGATCCGCAGACCGGCAAGCCGTTCGACGACACGAAGCGCTATATCGACAATGCGCCGGGACTCTCCGCGGACGACAAGACAAAAATTTTGTCAGAGAACGTATTTCGCGCCTATCCGCGGCTCAAGCAAACCATCGCGCGCCAGGCCAAAGCGGCATAGCAGCGATTATGGTGCGGCACGGGCATCGCCTTGGGAGCGAGCCGATGGCTGTGGCCTCACGTTACTTCTGACTGCTCGGATGAAAAGAGATAGCAATAGCATTCCAGGCGCATTCCACGACTGCCCTGCCGATCTGCACCGATTGTTGTCGGTCCGATGTGCGCTTGCCCAACGCCATGGCGGCCACATTGTCGATTTTATGCAGCGTCGATCAACGTTGAGCTTAGGCGGGTGCATCAAACTGGGACCAGGTGCGGCACGCCGCTCGAGTTTAATCAGCTGGCCTTCGTGCCAACCGAGTTGCGGGCCGGCCGAGCGTATTTTATTCGCCCGGTCGGCCCTCGCCCTTCGCCATAGGGCCAAACCTTGGGGGTCTCAACCAGGCAAAGGGCTCTGCAACAAGCTGCAAGCGTCCGAATGGTTTCATGGCTCGCCGGAGCCTCGGCTTAGCTCCTGGGGCAGTCCCGGGAAGGGGTGTAGGCGCGTCGCTGGTGAGAGCGCAGTTTTACAGAAAGAAATTTTGCTCTTAGCGTCAGCGGTCGGAGTTAGCGCCGTTCGGTGTCATTGGTCCGCGAGAGTTTGCTACAGCCGGCAGGTAACCGAGCTACGGTATTGACACCACCGAGGTCTATCGCGAGTTGGGCATCTACACTGGCCAGGCTCTCCGCGGCGAAAAGGCGGCAGACCTTCCTTCGAGTTCGTGATCAACCTGAAAAGGGCTAAGGCGCCCGGTCTAGCGTTTTCCCAACGCGCTAGCTCTCTTGGTGACGGGCTTATCGGTTAGATGCGCCAGGAGAAGCTGGTGCGATTCATCCGCTGCAACTCCGCACCAAGAAGGCATCGGCGCCGAGAGAAGGAACCGACCTGGTGCGGAGCCGTTACATACGCGAACCAGGAGCAGGTTATGACCCTCTTAAAGTGGGCGCTGATTATGCTGGTGGTGTCGCTTGTGGCGGCACTATTTGGCTTCAGCAACTTGGCTGCGGCGAGCGCGGACGTTGCTCGCGTGCTGTTCTACATCTTCATTGTGATCTTCCTGGTGCTGCTCGTACTTGGGCTTTGGGGCGCCAGAGCCGCGCGCGGCCCCTGAGCACTACCCAGCGGCTTGCCGCAATCTGGGTGCATGTGCCTGCCCCCCAGCAGAACTGTGCTCGAAGTAGTATCGCAAGGAAGGCCCTCCCCAATCGTTCGTCCAGACCGGGGCAACTCGGGCCAGGGCGGGTCTCAGGCGTCGCTCGAGCGGCGCAATTTTTCCGCGGAGTGCGCGAGCTCCTCGACTGTGATGCGTGCAAGCGCACCGGAGAAGGTCGTCTCGGCCTGCGTGATTGCCGGAAGCACGACGCGGCTGAGCAGGACGGACTCGTCGTGCATCGGCGCGCCGTTGATCTCCTCGTCGTCCGTCGTGCCGGCTGCGCGCAGGATGTCGTCAGCGGTAATGCGCCGGCGCTCCCGGGCCAGCTCGTAGCCGCCCCGCGGCCCACGGATGCCTTTGAGAATGCCTTCGCGCACGAGCGCCTGGAGCACGGGTTCCAAATGACGCGGCGGCAGCCGATGCCGCGACGCCAATGCCTTGGCAGCAACCGGTCTGCCACGCGCATTCACCGCGATGTCGATCACGGCGGCAATGGCGAGGATGCATTTGCGCGGCAACAGCGGCATGGGCACACCACAACGGACAGTGAGACCACAAAGGTGGTCAGACCCTCCGGATGGGCCTCAAGTCAGCCGGCACCCTTTTCCCGGCTCAGGCCCGTAGATCCCAAACCCGCAACTCCACGCGTGGTTTCATCGAGCTCACTCACTTCGCTGATATTGGCCTGGAACACCGCCGTCAGCACCAGTTGCGCGATACGGTCGCCGCGCTGCACGCTGAACGTCTCGGTTCCGAAATTGGCGAGGACAACCTGTATCTCCCCGCGGTAGTCGGCATCGATGGTTCCCGGCGCATTGAGGACGGTGACCCCGTGACGCGCCGCAAGGCCCGATCGTGGCCGGATCTGGCCCTCGGTTCCGGCCGGGAGCGCGATGGCAAGGCCGGTCGGAATCATCGCCCGCCCACCAGGAGCAATGGAGAGCGGCGCGTCCGCGGGGACGGCCGCCATCAGGTCGAGGCCAGCTGCATGTGCGCTCTGATAGGCGGGCAAAGGAAGGTCGGCGGCATGCGGCAGCCGCCGCAGGCGCAATTCGAGCCTGCTCACGCTGTCGACCCCTGCAGCGAAGCGGCGATGCGCGCAATGAGCGCACGCGCGACCTCGTCCTTCGATTGCGGGGGCCAGGATTCGACGCCCGCGGGCGTCACCAGATGAACGGTGTTGCGGTCACCCCCCATCACCCCGCTCTCGGCCGACACGTCGTTCGCCACAATCCAATCGCAGCCTTTCCGCTCGAGCTTGCGCTTGGCGTGCTCCAGGAGGTGCTCGGTTTCCGCGGCAAACCCGATCACCAGGCGCGGTCGACCGCGCGTGCGTTGCGCCACGCTGGCAAGAATGTCAGGATTCTCTTTCAGATCGAGCCGCGTGACCGTGCCGGTCTCCTTCTTGATCTTGTCGGTGTTCGCCCTGCTCACCCGCCAATCGGCGACGGCAGCGGCGAACACCGCCGCATCCACCGGCAATGCCCGGGTCACTGCAGCAAGCATCTCTTCCGCCGTCTCCACTTTGATGGTTTTGACGGCCACCGGATCGGCCAGCGTCACAGGCCCAGTTATCAGCGTCACCTGCGCTCCGGCGAGTGCGGCGGCTGCCGCGATAGCGTGGCCTTGTTTCCCCGAGGAGCGGTTGGCGATGTAGCGTACCGGATCAATCGGCTCATGCGTTGGTCCGGAGGTCACGAGGAGCCGCTTGCCCGCAAGGGGCAAGGGGTGATGCTCGTTTTGTAGGAGGGGCAATGCCGCTGCCACAATCTCGAGTGGCTCGGCCATGCGACCCACGCCCGCCTCACCTGCCTCGGCCATCTCCCCTGTGCCGGGGCCGACCAGCAGGATCCCGTCCTCCGCCAACCGCGCCAGGTTGCGCTGCGTCGCCGCATGTTGCCACATGTCAGGGTTCATGGCGGGCGCGAGCAGGATGCGCCGCCTCGTCGCGAGTAGCGCGGCGGTGGCGAGATCGTCGGCGTGGCCGCCGGCCATCTTGGCAATAAGGTCAGCGGTAGCGGGGGCGACGATCACGAGATCAGCCTCGCGCGCCAATCGGATGTGGCCTACGTCAAGCTCGCTCGCCGGATCGAACAAATCCGTGAACACGCGCTCGCCGGAGAGTGCGGCTGCCGCAAGCGGGGTGATGAACTGCTGCGCCGCGGACGTCAGAATGCAGCGCACCGCGAGCCGCCGCTCCTTGAGCCGGCGAATGAGGTCGAGCGATTTGTAGGCGGCGACGCCACCGCTGATGATGAGAAGGATGCGCGCGCCCTCCTCAGCGCCGCCCGCGCTCACCTGCGCTGTCGTTGCCGACCCGACGGGCCTCGTCGCAGCAGCCTCGCGCAAGCTCACTGGCCCGCGGTTCCTGCTGCCCGCATGATGGGCACTCGCGGCACTCCCCAGAATGTGGCGCGCCTCGTCCTCCATGGAGCGGCCGTTGCTGGCGGCTCGCAGCCGCAGCCGCTGCTTCAACCCATCGTCGAGTTGGCGAATGGTAATGCTTGCCATCTGCACCTTGTCGCGCCTGAGCAGGCGGGTTTACACGACCGCCGCCGTGCAATCAATGCAATCAATGCAATCAGTGCAATCAGCAGTGGGTATCAGAGCGAGCGTGTCAGCAGATAAATCAGCCAGACAAGCAGCGCAGCAACCACCCAGATGCCGAGGACCAGGGGGCGGTTGCTGCGCCCTTCGGCGCGGCCGATCTCGACGACAGTGGCGGGTGAGAGCACCAGTCCATCGCGCGTGATGGCATCGAGCTGCTCGACCAGCACGGCGCCGCGCGCGAGAAGGTGCGGCACCCCTGCGAGCAACCGGCTCAGCTCCAGCGCGCCCTCGGCCGCATGCTCGATGCGTCCGACTGGACCGAGATTACGCTCCATCCACTCGCGCACCACCGGCTCAGCCACGGTCCACATATCGAGCTTGGGATCGAGCGAGCGGCCCACGCCTTCCACCACGACCATGGTTTTCTGCAACAGCAGCAGCTCGGGACGCGTGCGCATCTCGAACAGGGCGGTGACCTCGAACAGCAGCAGCAGCAGCTTGGCCATCGAGATTTCTTCGGCGGTGCGGTTGTGGATCGGCTCACCGATGGCGCGTATCGCCTGGGCAAAGCTCGCGACCGAGTGATGCGCAGGGACGTAGCCCGCCTCGAAATGCACTTCCGCCGTGCGGCGGTAGTTGCGCGTGATGAAGCCCAGCAGAATCTCGGCGAGGAAGCGTCGCTCCTTGGGCCCGAGCCGTCCCATGATGCCGAAGTCGACCGCGACCAGTTGGCCGGCATCGTCGACGAACAGATTGCCGGGGTGCATATCGGCATGAAAGAAGCCGTCGCGCAGGGCGTGCCGCAGGAAGCTCTGGATCACCGCACGTGCCAGCCGCTTGAGATCATGTCCTTTCGCTTGCAGCTGCGCCCGATCGGAAAGAGATGTGCCGTGGATCCATTCAAGCGTGAGAACGTCGCGCGCCGTGCGGTCCCAGTCGACGGCGGGCACGCGGAAATCCGGATCCTTCCTGGTGTTCTCCGCCATTTCTGCGAGCGCCGCGGCCTCCAGCCGGAGGTCCATTTCGACCACGACGCTGCGGCGCAGCGTGTCCACCACCTCGACGAGCCGCAGCCGGCGCGCTTCAATCGACCATGCCTCCGCGCGTTGTGCAGCGAAGGTGAACGCGGCCAGGTCGACATTGAGCCGCTGCTCGACCCCAGGGCGGAGCACTTTGACAGCCACGGTCCCCCCAGGGCTCGGAAGCTCGGCCCGGTGCACCTGGGCGATCGATGCCGCGGCGACCGGGGCTCCGAAATGCGCAAACACCGCTTCGAGTGGCCGGCCCAGCGCGCTTGCGACGATCTGCTCGGCCGCTGCCTGCGAGAACGGCGGCATCCTGTCCTGCAGCGTCTCGAGATCGCGCGCGAGCGTCACCCCGACCACATCCGGCCGCGTGGCCAGAAACTGCCCAAGCTTGACGTAGCTTGGCCCGAGCCGGGTCAGAGCGGTGGAGAGGCGGTGGGGACCGACCCGGCCGGCCGGGCGCTCGATCAGTCGCGCAATGCGGATGCCGAGGCGTGCTTGCGGCGCGAGCCGCCGGGTGTCGATGAGCGCGAGCACCCCCTCGTGCGCCAGTACGACACCGGCGCGCGCCAGGCGAGCGGCATGCGCCAGCGCTGCAATCACAAGCGCCAGCCTGAATGCAGGGCCACGATGCCGCCGCTCATGCGCTGGAATGAGGTGCGCGCAAAGCCTGCGTTGCGCATCATCGCCTCGAATGCCGAGGGCGAGGGGAAGCGGCGGATTGATTCGACAAGATAGCGATAGGCATCGGCATCGCCGACCACGGCGCGCCCAAGCGCGGGAATGACATTGAACGAATACAGGTCATAAAGCCCATCGAGCCCCGGCACGTCGACCTTGGAGAATTCCAGGCAAAGAAAGCGTCCGCCGAAACGCAGCACGCGGTAGGCTTCGGCGAGTGCCGCCTCGATGCGCGGGACATTGCGGATGCCAAAGGCAATGGTCACGGCATCGTAACTGCCGGTGGCAAAGGGCAGCGTCTCGGCGTTTGCCTGCACAAACTTGAGGGAGAGCCCGCT
Source organism: Xanthobacteraceae bacterium (assembly GCA_045811525.1). Classification (GTDB taxonomy): domain Bacteria; phylum Pseudomonadota; class Alphaproteobacteria; order Rhizobiales; family Xanthobacteraceae; genus VAZQ01. Next base: position 170,741 of record JBJMTV010000010.1, read on the forward strand.
TTGCTCAGCGCGCTCGCGGCCGAGCTCCAGCATGTCGGCATTGATGTCGGCGACCGTGAGCGACGTGCCGTCGCCGGAGGCGCGAGCAATCCGCAAGGCGACGTCGGCGGTCCCGCCGGCGACGTCGAGAACGGCAAAGTCCCGGTCGCTCCTGGGTGGATCAAGCGCGGTGACCAGTGCCTCCTTCCAGGTGCGGTGCAGGCCAGCGGACATCAAATCGTTCATGAGATCGTAGCGGCCGGCGACGCTGCCAAACACGTCGTCGACCAGCGCCTGCTTGCCCTCGAGCGGCACTTGCCGATAGCCAAAATGCGTGTCCTGCGCGCGCGCCACGGTCGACGATCCCTGTCGGGCAAGACCATAGCGCGCCGGTTGGTGGGACGCTAATCAGTCCCCCGGAGGACGCGAGCGCATGCCCGAGCTGCCTGAAGTGGAGACTGTTCGACGCGGCCTCGAGCCCGCGATGCAAGGCGTGCGGCTCGTCAAGGTCGAAGCCCGGCGCGGAGATCTGCGCTGGCCCTTGCCGAAGGATTTCGTAGCGCGCCTCGAAGGCAAGACCGTTGTGGCGCTAGCGCGGCGCGCCAAGTATCTGCTTGTCGATTTGTCCTCGGGCGACGTGCTGCTCATGCATCTCGGCATGTCGGGATCGTTTCGCGTGCTACGCGGCGAGCACGCGAGCACGCCAGGCAAATATCTGCAGCCGCGGTCAAAATCGCTTGCTCACGATCATGTCGTGTTTCACCTGGCGAACGGTGCCACGGTGACCTTCAATGACCCACGTCGCTTTGGCTCGATGAAGATTGTTCCGCGAGCGGAGCTCGAGGACGAGCCACTGCTGCGCGCACTCGGTCCGGAGCCTTTGGGCAATGAGTTTAGCGCCGCCACTCTCGCTGCTGCGTGCACCGGCAAGAAGGCGTCGCTGAAGGCCGCGCTCTCCGACCAGCGCATTGTCGCCGGGCTTGGCAACATTTATGTGTGCGAGGCGTTGCATCGTGCGCTGCTGTCGCCCAAGCGGCGCGCCTCGACTATCGCGAGCAGAGCTGGCGCACCGAACGAGCGCGCACAGCGGCTCGTCGAGGCAATCAAAGCCGTGCTGCAGGATGCGATCCGGGCCGGCGGCTCATCGCTGCGCGACCACCGCCGCACCGATGGTGAGCTCGGCGATTTCCAGCATAAATTTCGCGTCTATGACCGGGAGGGGAAGCCGTGTCCAACGCGCGGCTGTGACGGGCGCATAAAGCGCATCGTGCAGGGCGCCCGCTCCACCTTCTTTTGTCCGGTCTGTCAGCGATGAGATACGGCTCGTTGCAACCCAAGTGCCGACATCATGGCGCGGAATTCGGCGGCTGCGGCGAGGCGCCGCTGTCAGAGTGCTGCTCATCATGTCATAGAAATTGGCGGCCTAACGGCCGGGTGCCTGGAGCTTTATCATGTGGCGAACGTCGAGACTTTCTTCTGCGCTTTCTTGCTGGCTGATCGGGTTCTCGCTCGCGGCAAGCATTGCGCCATGCGCTGCGCAAACCTATCCCGAGCGTGTCGTTCGCATCGTCAATCCGTTTCCGCCGGGCGGTTCGGTGGACATTACCGCACGGCTGCTCGCACAGAAGCTCGGCGAGAACCTCGACGCACAGGTGATTGTCGAGAACCGTACCGGCGCTGGCGGCAATACCGGGGCGGAATCGGTGGCCAAATCGGATCCGGACGGCCACACGCTCCTGTTCACGGCGCCCGGGCCGCTGGTGGTCAATCCAACGCTTTACACAAAGGGCCTGCCGTTCGACCCACAGAAGGACTTCACGCCGATAGCCATCTTCGCCTTCACCCCCATCGTGCTGATGGTCACTCCGGGTCTTCCTGCCAACAATGTCCAGGAGCTCATCGGTTACGCCCGGGCCAACCCGGGCAAGGTGCATTTCGGCTCCGCCGGCATCGGCTCGACGCCGCATTTGTCGGGCGAGCTGTTCAAAGCCATGACCAAGACGGAGCTCGTGCACGTGCCCTATCGTGGCACTGCGCCAGCGATGAACGATCTCATTGGCGGCCACATCGAGATGTTCTTCGACCTGTTGCCGGGGAGCTTGCCGCAGATCACGACCGGCAGGGTTCGTGCATTGGCGAATGCCGGGGCTAAGCGTCCGCCGGCCTTACCTGATCTGCCGACCGTTGCCGAGCAGGGGCTCGCCGGATTCGATTCCGCGTCCTGGGTGGCGCTCGCGGCGCCGGCACGCACGCCCTTGCCGGTGCTCGGCAAGCTGCGTGAGGAGGTCGGCAAGGTCATTGCGGCGCGGGATGTCGCCGCCCGCATCCATGAAATGGGCTCGGAGCCGGGCACCGTCGACGAGCAGCAGATCCACGCTTTCCTCATTGCGGAGACGAAAAAATGGGCCGAGGTGATCCGCTTGTCCGGCGCCACAGCTGAGTGATCCCCACGGTGGATGCTTTGGGCGCATGCAGCCGCGGTGAGGTCGCTTTCGCGCGAATAAGGAGATCAAGCCATGGGAAAGAAGCTCATCATTTTGGCAGCCGTGACCGGCGGCTCGCAGCAGGACCGTGACGGCGCAAAGGTGCCGTGCACTCCGCAGGAAATCGCCGAGGAAGCTCTGCGCTGCTATCAGGCCGGCGCGTCGGTGGTGCACGTTCACGCGCGCGACGAGAACAAGCAGCCCACCGGCAATATCGAGACTTTCAAAGAGATCATCATGCGCATTCGCGACAAATGCGACATCCTGATCCAAACCACAAACGGCATCGGCTCCAAAAAGGATCCGCTCACGGGTAAGATCATTCGGCCCACCGAGGACGAGCGGCTCGGTGTCCTGCGCCTCGAGCCCAAGCAAGACTTGTTCTCGATCGCCGGCGGCTCCTGGGATTTCTATCATCCAGGGGTGCCGGGCAAGAACGAGTTTTCATTTTCCAACACGACCGAGTTCCTGCGCAAATATGTGCCTGCCGCGCTCAAGCGCGGCGCGCTGGAATTTGAGATTACCGAGACGAGCGCGTTGAATAAGCTGCGCAGGCTCGCCGACGAGGGTGTGTTCGATGCCAAAAAGGATCGCTACTGGTTCGATCTCTGCCTTGGCTTTGGCGGCATGCCGGCCACGCCGCGCGCTCTGGTGCAAACGGTGGACGAAATGCAGCGCCTGTTTCCTGGCGCGCCCTGGGAGATTTGCGCTACTCACACCGATCAGTTTCCCCTTAGCACCATCGCTCTGCTGATGGATTGCGACATTGTGCGCGTCGGGTTCGAGGATAATATTTATCTGCCGGATGGCTCGGTCGCTCGGCACAACGGCGACCTTTGCGAGGCGATCGCCAATATTGGCCGGACATTCGGCCGCGAGCCCGCGAGCGTGGCGGACGCACGGCAGGTGTTTGGACTCGGTAATTGAACCGTCGTTGAGGCTTGTAGGGTGAGCAAAGGTGCGAAGCACCGTGCGCACAATGAGTTTCGGCCGGTGCGCACGGCGCGCTTGCTAATCATTGTGCTCCTCGCATTGATCATGCCTTGCGCGCCTTTGCGCACCCTACACGCCTCGATCAGGGTTCGTTTGTAGGGTGCGCAAAGGTGCGAAGCACCGTGCGCACCGAGCCTCGCGCCGACGCCGTTGGTGCGCACGTCGTGCTTGCTAATAACTGTGCTCCTCGCAATCATCATGGCCTGCGCGCTTTCGCGCAACCCGAGACGGAGCAGGGCAAATCGTGCTGAGCATTCGCCAACTCAGCAAAATTTATGGCGCCGACGACGGCACCAGCCAGCCGGTGCTTGACGCCATTGATCTGGAGGTGCCCGACAATCAGTTCTGCTGCCTGCTGGGAGCGAGCGGTTGCGGCAAGACGACTCTCTTGCGCGTCGTCGCCGGGCTGACCGAGGCCAATACCGGTGAAGTCGCAATCGCAGGCAAGATCGTACACGGCCCCGGACAAGATCGCAGCATGGTGTTTCAAAACTACGGGTTGCTGCCGTGGCGCACGGTCCTCGGCAATGTCGAGTTTGGACTCGAGATTCGCGGCGTCGGCGCCAAAGTGCGGCGCGAGATCTGCCGCGATCACATCAAGCGAGTCGGTCTGGCGGGCTTTGAAAGCCACTATCCGCATCAGATTTCCGGAGGCATGCAGCAACGGGTGGCGTTGGCGCGGGCATTCTCCAAAACGCCCAAAATTCTTCTCATGGATGAGCCGTTCGCGGCCGTGGACATGCAGACGCGCGAAATGCTGCAAGACGAGCTGCTGCGCATTTGGAGCTCCCTGCGCACAACGGTGCTGTTCGTGACCCACAGTATCGAGGAGGCCATTTATCTTGCCGATCGCGTGATTGTCATGGGCGCGCATCCCGGACACATTCGCGCCGATGTCATGACGGCGTTGAGCCGCCCGCGCGTCGCTGCTGATGTGAAGGCCTCGCCGCGCTTCGCCGAGCTGCAGGCGATCTGTCGCGATGCGCTCCATGGCCGCGGCAAAGTCGCGGTAGCCTGATGAGCCTCAGCGCCGCCACGCAGCGTTCCACGGCATCGCCAGGCGCCCACGCGCGATCTTTTGTCGGCGAGATGCTGGCCGGCCGGCAGGGCGCGATTGTGCGATTGGGCTCGCTCGCGATCACGCTGTCGGTCTGGGAATGGTACGGCCGCGGTGTCGACCCGGTCTTCTTTTCCTATCCGACGGCGATCCTGGCGGCCATGCCGGACATGGTGCGCAGCGGCGAGCTGCAGGCAAATTTTCTGGCGAGCATCCAGTCCATGGCAATCGGCCTGTCGCTCGCGGTGGTGTTTGGCACGTTGCTAGGGTTGCTCATGGGCCGCTATCGGTTTTTCGACCAGCTGCTGGATGTGCAGATCAGCGCCTTGTATGCGACACCGAACGTGGCGCTCGTCCCGCTCATCATATTGTGGTTCGGGCTGGGGCTCACGGCGAAGGTGACAATCATATTTCTCGCCGGGTTCTTCCCCATCGTCATAAACACCCACGCGGGCGTCAGGAACATCGGCCGCGGCTTGATAGAGGTGGCGTTGGCGGAAGCCGCCAATCAATTGCAGATTTTCACCAAGATCGTGGTACCGGCATCGCTGCCGTTCATCGCCACCGGCATCAGGCTGGCGATGGGCCGCGCCGTGGTGGCCATGGTGGTGGCGGAAATGTTTACCGCAGTGGTTGGGCTTGGCGGGGCCATCGTCAATTACGGCAACGCTTTTGCGACCGACAAGCTGTTCGTGATCATAATAGTGCTGGCGCTGCTCGGCGTGTCGCTGACTGAATCCGTGCGCTGGGTCGAGCGCCGCATTGCCCCCTGGAAGGAAAGCGAGCGTGCGGATTGAGCCTGCTGATCACCAGAGCCGCTGGAGCGAGCAAATGAAGAAAACACGACTGAGCCGGCGCCGGCTGTTAACGGCTGGCATCGCCGGGGCGACGCTTGGGTTCGTGGCAAAATCGCCGGCGATCGCTCAGAGCATGGAAAAGCTTGTCATGCTCAACGGCACGGCACCGCCGGAGCCGGCCTCGCACTATTTCCAATATGCACTGCAGAACGGATTCTACAAAAATTACGGTATCGACCTCGAGCTGCGCGCGATTTCCGGTACCGCGAACGCTTTGCGCGCGACCGTGGCGGGCGAGGTCGATATCTGCTGGATCGATGCCTGGACCGGACTTCAGGCGCGCGACAAAGGCCTCAAGGTCAAAGTGCTGAGCGCGTTCTGCCCGAAGCTCGATTACTCGGTGATTGGCCTGAAGGAAATCAACGGCATGAAAGACCTTGCGAATCGCTCCGTGGCGATCGGCATCGTCGGCGGCTCGACCCAGTCCATTCCCCGCATCATGGCACGCAAGGCCGGCGCAGACGTCAGCGGCATCAAATGGCTGAGCGTCGGCAATAATGCGGCGCGTGCGCAATCGCTCATCGCCAAACGCGTCGAAGCCACCATGGTGACCTCAACTTACGTGCCGCGACTGAAAAGCTATGCTCATTTGCATCTGCTCGCGGATGCCGCGCAGGAATTGCCGGACATCATCTACACTTTTGAGGTGGTCACCGAGGCGAGCCTGACGAAGAAGCGCAAGGCATTCGAGGGTTTCGTGCAGGCGACGCGGGAAGGGGTGCGTTGGGCGCTGGCCAATCCAGACAAGGCGGCTGAGATCAGCGTCGCCACCCTGCCTGATTTGCCGCATGATGAAACGAGCAACGCCATCAAGGATTACGCCAAGCGCAATTTCTGGGAGCCAACCGGTGTTCTGCCGCCAAAATCACTCGCCGCCACCGTCGACCTGATGAAGGAGAGCGGGCAACTCGCCGGTGCAATTGCCTATGACGATTTCGTCGCGACCGAGCTCACAAAAACCTGACCGGAGGCAGCACGTGGAATTCGCCGCCGCCGACCTCACGTCCGAAGCCGGCTACAAACTGCTGGTCGGCAGCGTGGTGCCACGTGCGATTGCGTGGGTCTGCACCTTGTCCGCCAGCGGCCATGCCAACCTGGCGCCGTTCAGCGCGTTTACCTTCCTGTCGCACGACCCGCCGATGGTCGGCATCGGCGTCGCGCGGCGAAAAAGCAACGATGCGCTGAAGGACACCGCGATAAACATCATGCGGGACAAAGAGTTCGTGGTGAACATCGCGGATGTTCCCCTCGCCGAGATGGTGCACCGCTCATCGTTCGAGTTTGCCGAAGAGGAAAGCGAGGTCAGCGCACTGGGCCTGCAGACCCTGCCCAGCCGTGATGTGCAGCCGCCGCGGCTCGCTGACGCGCCGATCGCTCTCGAGTGCCGCCTGCACCGCATCATTGAATTTGGCGAGCGGCGGCAGCAGCTGATCGCCGGCGAGGTCATCCGCTTTCAGGTGCGCGATGATCTCTGCCACGACGGGAAGATCGATTCCTACGCGTTAAATCCATTGGCACGCTTGGGTGGGCCGCATTATGCGGCGCTCGGCCAGAAACTGACCTTTGGGCCAGGCCAACAATAACGGCTCCCCCCGGCTCACCCCAGTCACTACCGGTGGATGCCGGCAGTGGTAATGACCTCGCGCCAGCGCTGCACATCCTCGCGGATGCGCTGGCCCAGCGCTGCAGGCGACCCTGACTCCGGCTCGACGCCGTATTTGGCGAAGGCGACGCGCATCTCCGGCGCCTCGACGATCTGTCTCAGCTCGCGGTTGAGCCGCGCGATGAGCGCAGCAGGTGTTGCCGGCGGCGCCACGATTGCCTGCCAGAGCGTGCATTCATAGCCCGGCAGTCCAGACTCGGCGATGGTTGGCACCTGCGGCAGCGCGCTGTTGCGGGTTGCCCCGGTCACTCCCAACGGCCGCAGCTTTCCTGCCTGTATGTGAGTGAGCGTCGGCGGGATCGTGCCCCATTGCATGTCGACACGCCCCTCGAGCAGATCGAGCGTGGACTGGGCAGTGCCGCGATAGGGCACGTGGGTCAGCTCGACCTGTGCCATTTTCTCGAACAGTGCGCCGGCAAGGTGGGCGAGCGTGGCCGGACCGGCCGAGGCATAGTTGAGCTGTCGCGGCTTGGCGTTGGCGAGCGCTATCAGCTCCTGCACGGTCTGCGCCGGCACGGCGGGGTGGACGGCAAGTAAAAAGGGCGAGCTGCCCAGCATCGCCACCGGCGCGAAATCCTTCACCGGATCGTAAGTGCTGCTGCCGAGGCTCGCCGCCACCGCATGCGTGCTGGTGTTCGCGAGTCCGAGTGTGTAGCCGTCCGGCTCGGAACGCGCGACCATCTCAGTGCCGAGGCCGCCGCCGGCACCGACCCGGTTCTCGACCACGATCTGCTGGCCGAGCCGCTCGATGAGCCTCTGCGCCACCAGGCGCGCAACGATATCCGAGCTGCTGCCGGCTGTGAACGGCACAATCAGGCGGATCGGCCGCTCTGGCCAGCGCGGCTCGCTCCCCTGCGCTTGCGCGGCGCCTGATGCAGCAATCGTGACCGCGATGGCAAAAAGCGCCATCCAGCGCCGGCTTACCCACGCTGGCAATGCGCTCATGCAATTTGCTCCGCCTCGCGCAGACTCTCGATCAGCGAGCTGCGCAGCAGGAACGCTCGCGCGAGCTTTGGATCCTCGGCGGTGCGGCGCAGCTCCTCATGGTTTTTCTTGCGGACGGCCGGATCCTTTTCCGCAAGGAGCCGCTTGTTGCGAATGGTCTGTGCCTGCGTGTGCTGCAACGCCACGTGACGGCGCTGACGCTCGTAACGGTCAAGCAGGTCATGGCTCGCTGCGCCGCGCATGATCTTGATGAGCTTCTCGGCAAGGTTGAAGGCATCGTGGATGCCGCTGTTCATGCCCATCGCCCCGATCGGACTGTTCACATGTGCGGAATCGCCGGCGAGAACGGCCCGCCCGACGCGGAATTTCTGCGACACACGCTGGTGCACCACATAGAGATTGCTGCCGACGATGTCGAAATCGCGTTCGCTCGCCATGAAGCTTTTCAGCCGAGCTTGCAGGGTCTCGGGCCGGGTCAATGCCGTCTCATCCTCCTCCGGCGCAGTCGGGAAGTGAACGCGCCAGCGGTCCGGTGGACCTTTCCAATGAAACAGGTTGGACCATTCGTCAGGGTCGGAGATGTAATTGCGCTCGGTGTAGCCGTGCTGGCGAAAGTCGTAGGCAACCTCGATATTCAGCGTGCGATCGGGATAGGTGAATCCTTCGAACTCGATGCCCAGCTGCTTGCGCACGACGCTGCGGGCACCTTCGCCGCTGACGATGAAGCCGCCGCGCAAGGTTTCGCTCGCCCCATCTGCATTCGTGACCTCCGCCGTGACACCCTCGGCATCCTGGCTGAACCCGGTGAACACCGTGGACAGGCGCAGATCGATATTGGGATGCTCTCTAGCGAGCGCGAGCGCCTCCTCGACGATCTTGATGCGCTCGCACTGCAGCACATAGGGAAAGCGGGTGTCATCCTTCAGGTGAGCGTGGTCGAACTCGGCAATCAGCGTGTGCCCGCGTCGCTCCCAATAATGAAATAGCGGCGCGATGATGCCGCGCGGCTCGAGCCTCTGGTAGAGGCCGATGCGGTCGAGCATCTCCAAGGTGGCGGGGTGATTGGTGCCGGCGCGCGGCACCTGCTCGAGGAAGTTGTCGGCACCGAGCGCCTCGACCAGACAGACCTGCACGTCGGCCTGCGCCAGGGCGAGCGAAAGGCACAAGCCGACTGGACCGGCGCCGATGACGATCACACGGTGAGGCGGGGATTGGGCCATCGACGACCGGGTGCGCTCCCCTGCCGCCGTTCACGGCGCCGGCAGAACGCAGCGCGGATTGTCCAAGCTCAGCTCTTTGCCGCCACGACGTCCTTCACGGCGCCGATCCACCCGGTGTGGGTCAGATCAAACACGATGCCGAGCGGGTCCTTGTATTTGGCCTCGTAATAGGAGTGTGCGGCCTCGTTGGGCTTCGCCGGGTCGGGGCGGCCGGCGAGATATTTGCCGCCGGCATTGACGACTTTCTTCTCGGCTTCATCGAGATCGTCGACCCACATGCCGAAATGATAGATGCCGACCTTCTCGTTGCCTTCCTGCTTCAGGAGCGCGACATTGATGATACCGTCGGACACGTACACGCCGCGCCGTGCCCTGCCGGCGATCTTCATGTCGAACGCTTCCTCGAAAAACTTGGCAGCCTTCTCGGGGTCGGGAACGATCAGCGCCATGTGGCGAAGCTTGGCCATTTGCCTTCCTTTCAGTGCGAATTGTCCTGATGACGAAGCATAGCGAGGAACGGCCGCTCACCACAAGCCGCCGGGCCTGCTAACCTGCAAAGGGTGAGCGCAGTGAGACCAAACATGTACCAAGACTTGCGCGGGTTCATCGCCGAGGTCGAAAAGCTCGGCGCGCTCCGCCGCATCGAGGGCGCAGACCCGCATCATGAGATCGGTGGGATCACCGAGGTTGCCGCCGGCTCGGCTGAGGCGCCCGCTCTGTTGTTCGACGGCATCAAAGGCTTTCCCCGCGGGTTTCGCATTTTCACCAACGCGGTCACAACGCCGCAGCGCGCGGCGCTGGCGCTCGGCCTTGACCCGAAGCTGCGTCCACTCCAGGCGCTTGCGGCTTGGATGGATAAACGCAAGACGCTCACGCCGCATGCGTTCACGATGGTGAAGGACGCGGCCTGTTTGCAGAATCGCTTGTCAGGCGAGGAGGTCGATCTTGCCAGGTTTCCGGCGCCGACCTGGCACCGGCACGACGGCGGCGCTTTTATCGGATCGGGCTCGATCGTGGTCATGCGCGACCCGGACAATAGTTGGATCAACGCGTCGATCTATCGCATCCAGGTGCAGGATCGCAGGCGCGTCACCGTGCAGTTCGATCATGCCGGCCGGCACGGCGCGGTCATTGCCAGGAAGTATTGGGAGCGGGGCGAGCGCTGTCCGGTGGCGGTGGTGCACGGCGAGGATCCGGCGCTGTTCATCGCCGGGTTCGAGTACTTGCCGGAAGCGCAATCGGAGTATGGCTTTGCCGGCGCGATCAAGGGCGCACCCATCGAGGTGTGCGCGGGGCCGCTCACAGGGCTGCCGGTCCCGGCGCTGGCCGAGATGGTGTTCGAGGGCTACCTGCCGCCGGGAAGCGAGCTGCCGGAGGGACCATTCGGCGAGTTCACCGGCTATTATGCCTCACAGGCGCGACCGGCGCCGGTGATGGAGGTGGCCGCCGTCTATCATCGCGATGATCCCATCTTGCTCGGATCGCCGCCGATGAAGCCGCCGCGCTTTCATTTCGGGCTGCCGCTGCGCGCCGCGACCATCTGGCAGAACCTGGAAGCTGCCGGGGTGAGCGACGTCACGGGTGCCTGGCAGCACGTTTCGCAACTGATGACCGTGGTGTCGTTGCGCCAACGCTATGACGGACACGCCAAGCGTGCGGCGCTCATCGCCGCCGCCCACAGCTACATGGCGCGCCTCGTGGTTGTGGTCGACGAGGACGTTGACCCGTCCAATATCAACGATGTCATGTGGGCGATCACGACGCGCTGCGAGCCCTCGGAGCAGGTCGACATCATTCGCAATGGCTGGAGCTCGGCGCTCGACCCGCGTCTCGCGCCGGCGCAGCGCCGCGCCGGCACCACGTCGCATTCCAAGCTCATCCTCGATGCGTGTCGCCCGTTTGCCTGGCGCGACGAGTTTCCGGCGGCATCAGCGCTTTCCCTGGATGAGGCGCGTGCCATTGAGGAGCGTTGGGGCGCGCTGCTGCGCGGCGAGTAGGCATCACTGCGTGGTGCGCACGGTGCTTCGCACCTTTGCACACCCTACGGCGCATAATTGCACGAGTGGGTCGTAGGGTGCCGCAAAGCCGCGCGAGCGGCGTGCGCACCATCTTCCTGCACACCATTGGCGTGCGCACCATCGTGCCTGCAGGCCTACGAAATATCTTGACGCCCTCACGCGTGTCATATGGAAGCGGCTGCATCGTTGCTCGAATACGAGGGGCGCCTTCCGGAGGCGATCCTGAAGGCGAGAGCAACGGGCGGCGCCCGCGGTCATGGCTCGCAACCGTGATCCCGGGCGGCTCTGGGGATCCGCCCGCCGGGCACTATGACCTGGCTGCGGGAGAACCCGCTGCACGCGCTCCGGTGGATAATGCCGGGGACGGAAGCGCTGGACCTGGAGCCGCAAAGACGCCGTAGGTGGAGCGCCGAGAGGCGAGCGTGCCCCGCTGG
>JBJMTV010000011.1:0-98659 GCA_045811525.1 Xanthobacteraceae bacterium
AACGTAGGCAGGAGAATCTTCTCGACGTAGGTCGCGAAGCTCTTGCCGTCGATCGGGCCCTCGAGCAGCCACGGAGCGTCGATCCGGTCACAGCGCAGCGCGGCCAGGAACGTTGTGGTGTTCCAATGGCCGTGCGGAACCTTGCTCACGAGCCGCATTCCGCGTGGTGCCCAGCCGCGCAGCGGCGCCATGTTGGTCTTGGTCCAGGTCTCGTCAATGAATACCAGCCGGGCAGGATCAATGCGGTCCTGATACTTGATCCATTGCACCCGCCGGCGCGCGACGTCAGGACGATCGCGTTCGCCAGCCACCACGCTTTTTTTTAAAGCTCACTTTCTCATCATGGACGAAGCTCCACACGGCGCGGTAATCGACCTGCAACCCGCGCTCGGCGAGTTCGGCCACGAGTCCGCGCAAGGTGAAGTCCTTCTCCTTGATGCGGGTCAAAAGCCATGTGCGATGCTCGCCCGCAATCGCCCGTGGCTTGTAGCCTCCGATCTTGCTCGGTCGAACGCTGCCGGTCCTCCGCAGACGGTCGACCCACCTGATCGCAGTGCTGGCGCCCACCCCGAATTGCAATGCCGCGGCCCGAGCGGACAAGCCGCCCTTCTCAACGGCCGCAACCACCGTTCTCGAAGATCTAGCGAATAAGGCATCGGATACTGACCTCCAGCCCAGCCAGCACCTTGAATCAGAACCGAACTGATTCGAGAATCCCAACGCGATTCACGCTAAAGACATCCCGCTCTAGTGTTGAACGCTCTCTATGAGGCGCCAGGCCAGACCGTTTATGAGCACGCCTGCGCACTTGGGTGTGAGGGCATCGTCAGCAAGCATCTGCGGTCTGCGTATCTCAGCGGGCGTACAGATGTTTGGCGAAAGGTGAAGAACCCAAACGCCCCAGCGATGCGCCGGGAGTTTGAGGAAGACTGGCGCCGATTCGGATAGCGTCCCCGAAAATCACTCCCTCACCTCATTCCGGACTGCCTGACTTTTGTCGGCGCTTGGGCCAATCGGTTCCAGTCTTCAGCTAAGCACAGCCAAAACCAAAACGCCTTGTCATCCTGCTTCAAGGATCGGGAGGCCATCTGGCGAGCGAGCGTCTTCAGCCTGCTTGCGGAACTCGTCAGCGTCGCTCAAATCGCACCTACTTCGCCCAAGGTGGTGAGGATTTATCAATGTTCGTCCAGCACCATGCATCTCGTCCCAGCCAGTGTGCGTACGTGAGTGTGTGCGTGTGCTCGTTAAGTGCGTGATAGGCCCTGATCGGTCGATCGATCAGGGCCATCCCGCAAAGCAATACCCTAACCGCTCTCTTGATGTGGTGCCACGACGATGGGGACACTAGGGCGAGGTTAAGGGGAGCGCATGCCGCCCGACCGCTATCTTCCGTTCTGCGTACTCGCGCTGGCAGTTGTGATACCGCTCGCGTTGACACTGATCGCGCTGGTTCGGGTCATAGTGAGATAAAAGGGGGCCGCGTGCTCCTCGATCGTGCGCGAACTTCATTCTTACCTCAAATTCCACCGCCGCCAGAGCATGCTTGTCTTTGGCAACGGTGTTTGCGTATACGTCGCAATTTCTAGACCGCGATAGCCGCGCGCATCGCGGTCAGGCAAAAATCAATGCGCGACTATGCCGATTGGGCGGCTTTGATCCCGACGAATGGGACATGCTGCCTAAGCCCAGATGGATGCGATGGCGGACTTACAATCGGGCCGTGGATAAATTCGAGCGGTACGACGCAATCCTAGATGAGGGCGTAGTTCAGCTGGCAGCGCGGCTCGGGATACGAATTTAGTCCCGCGAAGTGTAGGGGTAACTCCCCCTGGGGATGCTCTGCGGCCCGATCCGGCTCGGGCCGGCCGCTTACTTCAGTGCCGTCGAAACAGACGTGAATGTCGTGTTGAGGCTCGACCCCACACTGCTGACGACAGCGATGATCGCCACTGCGATACCTGCCGCAATCAGCCCGTACTCAATCGCGGTAGCACCGGATTCATCTTTCAAGAAACGTGTAAGCATGCGCTCGGCTCCTGCTCAAGAAAAAAACTGGCGGACCTTAAGGGCGGCAAGTTTAAGCTCACCTAATCTGACCCATAAAGTTTTGTTCGAAACCTATGGCTCGGTGGCGGCCAACCAACTCGGCGAGCTGCTCTCCACCAGCGGGCCATGAACTTTCAGCTGTGCCTGAGCTCAAAACCGCCAACGCCCTCGGCCTCGACGTTCCTCCTCTACTCATCCGTGCCGACGAGATGATCGATGGGGGCGATGCCGCGGCAGCCTTGGAACTGCTCCCTCAATGTCCTGGTATTTGGCGGTCGTTGAAGGTCTCCACCGCGCTGTTCAGCGGTTCAAGTCGGTCGACAAGCTCGTACAGCATCTAAGCCATCGTGATCAGGCCGACTCGCACGTCTTCGTTCACAGTCTTGCGAGCCAGCTCCAAGCACTCGGCGGCCCTTTGGCGCAACCGAAAGGATCGATCCCGCATGGACAGGGTACTCATTGATGCTACAAACCTGCCGTCGCAACTCCGTTCCACTCCTTTGAGGCAACAAGCGGCATTGACCCACCGAGTTCGCGTCAACGCCCGGCCTTCTTTTCGGCAGCCTCATGCTCTTGCGCGGCCCGCCGCCACCCTCTCGCTATTTCCAACAGTGCCTCGCGTTGCCCCGTGATCTCTGCTGCCATTCTTTCGCACTCGTCCGCAAACTTCCGAAACTCCTCGCTACTGTTTGTCATGGGCACCTCCGCCAGTGGTGTCCTTCTCGCAAGAGCAAACCGCGGGCGTCGGGCCGGAGTTCCGGAACAAACCTGTGCAGCGGCGTGGAACCAAAACCCCCACTTGAGGGTTTGGCGGCTGCGCCAAATTGGGGGCCAGATGACCCGAGCGGATGAGTATCGCCGGTACGCCGCGGAGTGCGTCCGCCTATTCCAAGAGGCCTCCAGTGAGAGCCACCGTAGCCTCCTTTTACAAATGGCTCAGCGGTGGCGCGAATTAGCTGAGCGAGTAGAGCGAAGCTCGGACGGTGAGACGGACTCCAGTTAAGCTAACGCGAGCTACTGCCGGCAACGCAACCGGCGCTCAGGCCGCGACGCAACCGCGCATGCGATGCTCTTTCGCTTACCCTGCGTACAGTCGCCCTTGCCGGCAAGCTAAGCTGGTGCTGTACGCTATGCGACGTTATCACTGTTTCGCCGTCCCGATGGGGCTGCGCTCACACGCGGCGCCGCAATACCCTGCGGGAAGTCGGGGCGCGATCCAGGGATCAAATGCCGGCCCTAGGCGTCGGCACGAGGGCGGGGCGGCAGTACGTAAGCGGCACGACCGTTGCGAGCCTGTTGAGTGTGGCCTTCCGAATCCGGTATTTGCCCGTTCAAGTGCAACAATCGACTGCGCTGCAGCGCTCCTATTCGATGACCTCGTCGGCCCGCGCGAGGAGCGTGGGAGGCACTGTGAGGCCCAGCGTCCGGGCGACCTGCAGATTGATCGAGAGCACATATTTGGTCGGAGCTTGGATAGGAAGATTACGGGGCGACTCTCCCCGCAAAATCCGATCGATGTAAGTGGCAGGCTGCTGCATCATTAGATCGAATGCGTAGGTGTAGGATATCAATGCTCCGCGACTTGTCGCGCCGAAGACGGGGTTTGGGTCGGCAGCCTGAATCGTGCCGTCTGGGCGATAATCTGCTCTCGATGAGCGTTCGTGAACGGCTCCGGTAAGATCAGCAGCCCGCCATTCGGCCCATTGCTGAGTAATGAAGCAGCAGCTTCGATCTCGCTATCGCTGCGGGTCGCGCACTCGAGCACAGTTACGTTTCTCACGGCGGCTCGGGCCGAAGCGATCAAACTCGGTGCATATGGCGCGGTATCGGGATTATAAATAATCCCGATGCGCCGTAGGTCGGGAGCCAGCTCCTGGAGGAGCTGCATCCATTTGCCGCCGATCGAAAGATCCCAGACAATGAAGCCAGTGATATTGCCGCCTGGTTGGCTTAGACTTTCGACTACGCCAAATCCCACGGGATCGGCTACCAGCGAGAAGACGATCGGAATGGTGCGGGTTTTTTGCCGTAGGGCCTGAACGGGCGGCAGCCCTGTGGCATAAATCAACTCGGGCGTGAGCAGCTTAGCCAAACTGGAGCGCGGTTCACCGGATCTGCCGAAGCATGAGCATGACTAGCCACGGAGCCAGTCTAACTCCCGCCGCATCGCAGGGGCCGCGGGATTCTTAATCTTGCGCCGCACCTCAGTGCGCCCGCTGACATAGGCAGACCGCAGATGTTTGCTGAAATGCCTTCACAGCCGAGCGCACATGCATGTGCATAGACGATCTCGCCGGGCGCCTCATAGACCGCATTCAGCACTAGACCAGCTTTAGGCTTCCGCAGGAGCTTGGCCAGGGCACGACGCCGCACATTGAACGGCTCGGCATGCATGTTGTTGCCGTCAAGCTCAAGCAGATTGAAGGCTACGAGGTGCACCGGAGCACGGCGGTAGCGCAGCCGCGCAACGTCAGTAAGTAAGGCCGGCCGGATCGCAGGCGATCGCCTCACCATCGACCAAGCACGAGCGCACGCTGAGGGTCGAGATAGCTTCGAGGATGAGCGGAAAGCGATCGGTCCAGTCGATGCCTCTGCGGTGAACAGGCGCACGACCCCGCCCTGCCGGCGTGCGAGCAGGCGAAACCCATCGTGTTTGATCTCATGAATCCAGTCGGCGCCTGAGGGCGGCCGATCGGCACGTCTGGGGAGGCAGGGCAAAACAAAGCCCTGCGGACGGAGAGTACGCAACATGGATGGGCCATAGCTACCTATGCCTCTCGAGTCGAGTCGTTCAGCACCCTCCGCCCTGCTCGGGGGGACTCGATGCTGACTGACGGCTGGCAATCCGATATCTTCAAAGCCTGAGGGGGGTCAGATGCACTTGGGCAAATCGACACGTCGCGAGTTCATTACGCTGCTCGGCGGCACGGTGGCCTCCTGGGGGGCCCTGAAGGGGGCGGCAGAGACTGCTGCAGCTCTGCCGCTCATAGGCTTCATGAGCACTCGGGCTGAGGAGGATTCGGGGCACCTCGTCACATCATTCCTGCGAGGCTTGGAAGAGAGCGGCTTTCGGCAAGGGCGCAATATTGAAATCGAATATCGTTGGGGCCGAGGTCAATACGACAGGCTCTATCCGATGGCCGAGGATCTGGTCAGGCGCAACGTCGCGGTCATCGTTTGTACCGGTGGTGCAGCTCCCGCCACCGCTGCCAAGGCAGCGACTTCCACCATTCCAATCGTCTTTTCGGTTGGACCGGACCCTGTCCAGCTCGGCCTAGTAGCTAGCTTCAACCGGCCTGGTGGGAATGCGACTGGGGTAAGCCTCCTCACCACTCAGCTCGAAGCGAAGCGGCTTGGGATTCTTCACGAACTCGCGCCAGGAGCTGAAATCATTGGTGTCCTGCTCAACCCTGAAAACCCTCCGTCAGTGAGCCAGGAGAGCGACATTAGCGAGGGCGCCCGCAGTATCAACAGAGGGATCGAGGTTGCGCATGCCAGTAAACCGAACCAGTTGGAGACGGCTTTCGCCAGCCTCGTACGCTATGGTGTGAAGGCCCTGCTCGTCGGTGCCGATCCATTCTTTGATACCCAGCGCGAGCGGCTAGTGCGTTTCGCAGCCGAGCAGCGCCTACCTGCTCTCTATCAATTCCGTGAATATGTTGTGGCAGGGGGATTGGCCAGTTATGGCATAAGCGTGAGCGATGCGTATCGGCAGGTGGGCTCCTATGCTGCGACGATTTTAAAAGGAGCCAAACCGGCCGATTTACCAGTATTGCAGCCGACCAAGTTCGAGCTGGTGATTAACCTCAAGACAGCGAGAGCGCTCGGCCTCGAAGTGCCGGCCGCCCTTCTGGCGCGCGCTGACGAGGTCATCGAATGATGCGGCGGCGCGACTTTATCACGCTCATAGGTGGAGCGGCTGGGTGGCCCATTGTGGCGCGAGCGCAGCAGGCGGCTTTGCCCGTGATCGGCTTTCTCGATCACCGAGCAGAGGACGCGATGACGAGCCGGATCGGCGCCTTCCGGCAAGGATTGAAGGAGGCCGGTTTTGCGGAGGGCGAGAATGTGAGCGTTGTCTATCGGTGGGCCAATGGTTTCGAGCGTCTGCCGGAGATGGCGGCCGAACTGGTCCGCCGGCAGCCCGCAGTGATCGTCACTACTGGAGGCTCGGCCGCCGCGTTGGCAGCCAAAGCGGCCACTGCGATAATCCCCATCGTATTCCTGGTCGGCGAGGACCCCGCAAAACTGGGGCTGGTGAGCAGCCTGGCCAGGCCAAGCGGGAATCTGACGAGCGTTAATCTGCTCTCCAACGAGCTGGAGGGGAAGCGGCTGGATCTTCTGCACCAGCTGCTGCCGCGAGCGGCTCGCATTGCAGTCCTCGTCAACCCGTCCGATGTGACGAACACCGAGGGCACCTTGCTCGAAATCGGGACAGCTGCCGCGCCTTGGGTCTGCAAGTGCAGGTTCTCAAGGCTAAGACTCCGCGTGAGATCGAGGAAGCATTCGAGGCGATCGGCAAGGAGCGCCCTGACGCCCTGTTCGTGGGCGCCTCTGCCTTCCTGAACATCCGTCGGGTACAGGTGGTGCAACTCGCAAGCTTTCACCGCCTTCCTGTCGCGTTTGCCTTCCGTGAGGCTGCGGAGGCCGGAGCGCTTATGAGCTACGGACCCAGCATCGAAGACGGTTATCGGCAGTGGGCGCGCTACGCTGGCCGCATCCTTAAGGGAGCCAAGCCCGCGGACTTGCCAGTAGTGCAGTCGTCCAAATTCGAGCTGGTGATTAATGGTCCCACCGCGCGGATGCTCGGCCTCACCGTGCCGGATACGCTGCTCGCCCGCGTCGACGAGGTCATCGAGTGATACGCCGACGCGAGGTCGTGGGCTTACTGCCTGAGCGCTTGCCTTTGAACTGAGGGAGAGGGTTCATGCAAAGATCATCCACGCGCACCATCGCCGTCCTGGGCGCGACGACGGCTGTCGTGATACTGGCCGGCGCTGGTGCTCCCGGCGCATCCCGTCGGGCGTACCCTGCGGCCCTAGCCGAGAAAGTGCTTTTCACCACTGCCGACAAGAAGACGCTGCTGACAGGGTACCTTTTCAAGCCTGACTTTCCGTCCAACGCGCAGGCACCTGCAGTGGTGATGATGCACGGCCGGGCCGGCGCATACTCGCAGGCGGCGCAAGGCGAATATGGGGCACGCACGCTTTCGCAGCGGCACCGGTTCTGGGGCGAGTTCTGGCGCAGGAACGGCTATATGGCCATCCTTGTCGACGGGTTCGGGCCACGCGGGTATCCGCAAGGCTTTCCTCGTTTTAGTTACTCGAGCCGGCCCGCCGAGCTCGACGAAGTGAAGATGCGGCCGCTCGATGCGCTCGGCGCGCTCATTTACCTGGGCTCGCGCGCCGACATTGCTCCGCAGCATGTCGCGCTGCAGGGCTGGTCGAATGGCGCCAGCACTACGCTCGCCACAATGGCGAGAAGCACGATCGAGCAAGAGGCCTTCCACGAGCTGCCGCGGTTTCGCGCCGCTCTCGCCTTTTATCCGGGCTGCGGCCTCAAGGACGCGTTTACGAATTCCGGCTATGCGCCTTATGCCCCTTTGCGCGTGTTCATGGGGTCAGCGGATGAAGAAGTCTCGCCAGCACGCTGCGATGCCCTGCTTCACGACGCACCTGGCGTGAAGCTCCATTTTTACCCCGACGCCACACACAGCTTCGACGATCCGGGACGGCAGCGACAGCAGCTTCGCGCCAATGCGTTGGCCCGCGCCGATGCGATCGAGCGTTCGCTTGCGTTCCTCTCGGAGGAGCTTCGCTGACACGTCGCTGTGATTTGCGTGCGCTCTGTCTCCGCTGTCTCCGCTGTCTCTGCTGCGCACCTGAGACAGAGACGCAGACGCGAGGCTGTTCAACTTAACGGTGTAAACCCTAGTCTGCACACTAGAATGTAGGGTTTCGGAGGTGCGGGTGATCTGTCTCCGCTGCGCACCGGAGACGGAGACGCGGAGACGCGAGGCTGTCAACTGAAACAGGGCAGGGGAGTGCGGGACGGAGGCTCTGCCGGTTCTTTTCGTTACGTGTAACGCTCTGTCCTTTCAGCCGTACGGGTTGCACCGTTACGCATAACGCTCTGTAGTGTAAGCCGGGGCTTGCCTGAAGAAGCGACAAGAAATGAGTGTGCCGGGTTACACTCCCGTTGCGATCTCGGTGGCGTAGCTCTCGACGTAGCCGCACCTTGTGCAACGGTAGGTCTTCAGCGCGTACCGACGCTTATCCTTCGTCTTCATGCCCCGCCAGAATGAACTCTCCGGCTCACCTTCGAGCCAAGTCGTCCGGTACATATGATTGGAGTGCCCCATGTCTGGGATGACGCCCAGCTCCATGCTGCCTTGACACTTCGGACACGTTGTTGCTGGCATGCGCGGCTCCTCGTTTTCCCGAGCAGCATGCCACCTTTTTGCACCCAAACCAGGAGGCAGTACCCGCAGCGGCGCTTGTCTGATCATTGTCCTGGCTCGCGCAGTGAAACGCGCCCCTGGTCGAATACGACGCTCAAGAGCCGCTATTGCATCCTGCTGGCCGTACTGTGCGCCGGCGTGGGCGGCCGATCACGCCGCTCGGCTATGCAAGCCACTACGCAGCCGCATGAGACGCGAGCAGAATTCGCGCTCAGTGAGCACCGTCTCAGTTTCTTTGCTCTTGCCTATGGAATGCGTGATTACCGCATTGCCGCTCGCCAGCAGAGCCTTGCGGAACGACTCACTTTGCGCGCACAGGGCTTGAAAAGCGCGATCAAGAAACGCCTGGTATTCGGGCGCGCTGCGCGCCATCGGCGCGCCTTGCCACCACAAGGTCTGCGCGCGCTGCCAGGCCCGGTTGCGCTTCTTGCCGCGGAATTTGGCTGCGAGCCCAGTAAGCTTGCAGACCTCCGTTTGAATGTGAGGCTTGTCGAACTTGAGCGATTGCAGGAGGCCTTCCATGGAGGCGCATTGCACGCCATCGAGCACGAAGGGATGCGGAGCGAAGTTGGACAATGCGGAACCCGGGTACCCGCACCCGGAGCGGATATCCATGACTTTCTCCTGAATTGATCGTCATGCTCGGCCCCTGCAATGTCTAACCTTTCGTGGCTCAATCCCACACCCCACGCAATCGCTGTGTACGCTTCGCGACCACTGTCGCCAGTGGTCACGCAACACTCGCTACCAAGGGGACGCTACTCCTTACTTGGGGCGGACTTGCACCGGCTGGATCGCACCAGCTTACGCCTGGCGCACTTACTCTATCACCTCGTCGGCGCGGCCCGACAGCGGCAAAGGAACGGACAGCCCGAGCGCCTGTGCAGTCTTCAGATTGAGGATCATTTCGACCTTCGTGACCTGCTGCACGGGCAAATCGGCGGGCCTCTCGCCTTTTAGAATGCGGCCGGAGTAGATGCGGAGCATGCGCGATGATTCCGTAAAGCTCGAGCCGTAGCTAATCAGGCCACCTGCCGCCGCAAACTCACGATACACATAGATCGTGGGTACTGAATGCCGTCCTTGTCGATGATGATGTGGTCGTGCACGGCAATGCCGAGTGGCTGTGCCACGTCGGTGATCGCGCGCCCATGATAAGTTGCACGCCCAGGCGCTTCAGAGTAGCAGACATCCGTTATTTCGCACCTAGCCTCGGTCAGCGACGCAGGGCGAACGCATCGAACCGGTCACCCTCAGCATCGGACGCTTGAGGAGTATGCTCGTCAACGCGCTGGTTCAGCGGCCGGAACACCTGTTCACAAAACTGTCATCGCGCCGATTGCGCTCTTCTGCGCCCTCAACTGGAATTTGGTCGCCATCGGGCTAAACTCAGGGCTTCTCGCGCCGTCGCCGTCCTATGGCGGAGAACTGCAGGGTCGCCAGGAGAATGACATGACCGCCGTCGTACTCAACCGCCGCAATCTGATGGCCGCTGGCGGCACCGTGCTGGCAACAAGCGTTTCCGGGCTTCTGCTGCCCGCCCGGGCGCAAGGCCTTGCACCGACCCCTTCCATGTCGGGCGGGTCGAACAACTACCGCAAGGGGGCGGGGATCGTGGATCGGATTGGCAAGGGTGGCTTCTGGATGAGTGGCACCGTACGCCGCGCAGGCGACGGGGCTCCCCTCGCTGGGCAGCGCATCCAGATTTGGGCGCACACGACCGAAGGGCAGGAACACGAGCCGCAAAGTCATGGAGCCACGCTCACCGACCGGGACGGTAAGTTTCGTCTTGAGATGCCGCAGATCATTCCGATCTTTGGTCAACCGCATGGTCACCTCGCTTACGACAGCGGCGAATTCAAAACCGTCTTTCTCCGTCCCGTGATGCGCAGCGCAAAAGAGACCAGCCTCGAGGCACACTTCGTCCTTCAGCCAGCCTGATCCAGTCGGGAACGACGGGATGCGATTGGCCAGGGTGGCCCTGATCTGGGCTGCCCTTGCAGCCGCCCTTTGCGTGCCGATCGCCGCCGCAGCGGCGAGCCCTCTGCTCGCATGGCGCGGTTCGCTGTACATACTGGCCGGATTTGCCGGGATTGTCGGACTCGGGCTGATGCTCATTCAGCCTTTGCTGATTGGTGGATACTTACCCGGACTGCCGGCTGATCGCGGGCGCCGTGCACATTGCTGGATTGGAGGCGGGCTGGTCGTCGCGGTGGTGGTGCACGTCGCGGGCCTTCGGATTACCAGTCCACCGGACATGATTGACGCTCTTTTCTTCACATCGCCGACGCCGTTCACCCCATTCGGTGTGATCGCCATGTGGGCGGTCTTCGCCGTCGCCGTTTTGGCTGCACTCCGCCGCCGATTGCGACTCCGAACGTGGCGCATCGCTCATATATCGCTCGCGGCGGTCATCGTCGTCGGGAGCGTGGTGCACGGCATGCTGATCGAGGGGAGCATGGAGACGATGTCGAAGGCGGCCCTTTGCGCGCTGGTCGTCGCGGCGAGCATAAAGGTGATGACCGATCTGTGGCCGCTGAGAAAGCGAGCGACGTCCCGCGGAGAGCCTTCCGGAATGATAGACTGAGCTGGGATAGTTACTGCGCCTGCACCGCGCTCTTTCTGTCCACGAACGATCGTGATGATCCCATTACATTTTGAATCGCGCCGTGATGATTGGGGGCGGTACCGGTATGGCCTCGATAGCGACGTTCAGGTCAATCCAGGACAACGACGCCATGTGCCATCAGGCGACATGACACATGTGTCCCTGGGGGTCGGCCGACTTCGCATAGGAACAGGTCCAATCGACCTGCGCGATCTCATCCACGATCCAGGTTCTGAAAGCGTCCACTAGCTTGCGACACTTCTCGCGCTTGGGACGGACTAAATAGAACGCACGCCCAGAGGGCAATGCGAGCGGGAACGGGATCACCAAGCGTCCGCTCTTTAAATCATCGTATGCCATTAAATCATGTGTAAGAAGGAAGCCGCCACCTTCGCCGGCGGCTTCGAGAGCATGGTCTGAGCTGTTGAATCGAAGGCCCCGTGGGACGTCCAGATCTGCAAGTCCGGCAGCTTCAAACCAGTCACTCCACGTAGGCATGGCAGCACTGCCCACAAGCGAGTCGTCATGGATGAGCGGCATCTTTGCCAGCGTGCGCGGCGTCGGAGTGGGGTCTTTCAGCAGACGCGGGCTGCACACGGGCACCAGGTTAACGTCGATGAGCTTTTCGGCGACCAGCGACGAATCAGGTTGGGTCATGATCGGCAGACTTCGGACAGCGACGTGCACGTCATCGATCTCGAAATTCGCATTCTGATGAGAGGACGAGATACGGACGTCGACACCGGGATGGGCATTGGCGAAGCGGGAGAGCCGCGGGGCGAGCCACTTCGAGGTCAGGCCAGGAGATGTCGAGACCACGAGCACTTCCTGCTGGCTGCCAGCCAAGTTGAACTGCGCCATTGCTTCTGAGATATGGGCAAAACCCCTCTGCAGGTGGGGGTAGAGCATCTTGCCGCCGGCGGTGAGCGCGATACTCCGAACCTTTCGTTCGAAGAGTTTAACGCCCAGCAATTCTTCGAGGCCGCGCAGCTGATGGCTTATTGCGCCTGGACTGACGTGGAGCTCCAGTGCGGCTCTCGTCAGACTCAAGTGTCGTGCGGTGGCTTCGAACGCCCGCAGCGCATTGAGCGGCGGTACCTCATACATGAGCTTACCTCACAAGTATTGGGAGAATAAATCCTTTGTAAGCGAACAGCAACGGAGTGAAACAGGAGATCAGCGAGAGAAACTCAAGAGCGCTGGTATGAAGACGGAGGGCGTACCTCGGTCGAGCGTTTGGGCCCGCGGAGTGGTGCGATCCCGCGAGCTCGCGCGTCGGCTGTTCAACGCCATGCGAGGGAAACACGACCGCGAGGCAATGCGGGAAGCGGAGAGGTTGCTGGAACACTCCGGAGAGAAATTCACAGACGAAACGGAGCGAAAAATGATGGAATACCTCACTCGCAGCCGAAACTTCCGGCCTTGATGCAGCACGCGGGTGCGCGTTCTTGGCTTCAAACGAACATTAGGTCCAAGAGGCGCTCTGACATGACTGAACTTATCTTGAAAGAAACGCGAGGAGAAGTCGCCGTCCTGACATTCAATCGTCGCGACAAGCTGAACGCTTTGAACTACGCGTTGATCGACCGCTTGATGCTGCTCCTCGATGAGATTGAAGACGATAGAGAAGTTCGCGCGGTTGTACTCACGGGCGTCGGCGATCGTGCGTTTTCCGCAGGGGCTGACATACGCGAGTTTTCGGAAAGCATTGAGGAGGGACCTGATGCGGCCGTGAAAGCCTTCGTGAGACGTGGACAGATGATGACGTCGCGTCTTGAGTCTTTTCCGAAGCCGATCATCGCCGCGGTAAACGGGATTGCCTTCGGCGGCGGCTGCGAGATCGCGGAAGCCGTGCACCTCGCCGTTGCCAGCGACCAGGCGTCTTTCGGCAAACCGGAAATCAACGTTGGGATTCCGCCGACGTTTGGCGGCACGCAGCGGTTGCCGCGCCTTGCGGGTCGAAAAAGGGCGTTAGAGTATCTCCTCACGGGCGATTCCTTCTCAGCCCAACGCGCGTACGAAATCGGCCTTGTTAATCGCGTGGTTGCCCATGAGCAGCTGATGCAGACAACCTTCCAGCTGGCGCAACGCATTCTTCGCCATTCGCCGCTGGCTGCCGCGCGGATCATCGCTGCCGTGACTCGCGGGATCAATGCTTCGATCGCCGAAGGTCTTGCGGTCGAGAGCGAGCAGTTTGCGCGCATGGTGCCGACACGCGACCTCCGCGAGGCTCTCGACGCCTGGATCGAAAGGCGTCCGCCGAACTACACCGGCACCTGAAAACGCGCCGCGGCCGTGGGACAGGATTTGCAGTGTGCAGAGGGTTACACAAGGGTTGTCCTGCGCTCGGGGCGCAACATCGTCCTTCACAAGCTATTCTCCACGGCGGATGCTCCTCGCTCACGTATTAACCGCAGCAAGGCTGGGCTGGTTTGATGGGGAAGTAGGAAACGGAAGTTTGCTCCGCCAACCAGCGATCGCGCGGCTTGCAGCTCGCCGGCCGGGCGGAAAGTGTCACGCGCACGACGTCGCTGATATCAATTCGCGCGGCGCGGTAAATCTGCATGGGCCTCACGCCGTCGCTAACTTCAAATGTCAGCTTGGCGTCGGCATCAAAGCCCACTGCTTCACCAACCTTGCCGATGATAGCGAGAAACTTAGACACCGGCATGTGGCCCCTGTTTGGTTCCTCAATGTCCCAAAGCTGAATGAACGTTTCGTTCCAGCCTTCCGGGTTTGCGCCGCAATCCAGCGCCCGGAAGGCGCCGGTCTTTACTTCGGTGACGTGATAGCTGGGCCGCACATCGCGGCCTTCATACGCAAAGATCAGCTTTTTCTCTTTGTGTCCGGCAAGCGTATCGAGAAGCGATTGGGCGGATACCTCATCGACCCGCATCAAAGCGCCGACCAGAGATTGGGTCTTGGCAACGAGGTTCATGGGCTGCTACCTTGGTTCAATGATTCCTTAATTAAAAGATCATTGAAACATGGATCGCCGTCAAGCCCTTTTGTCGTTTGGAGCTCTGTCGCAGGACACGCGTCTCTCCATCGTGCGAATGCTTGTGAAGGCAGGGCCGCGTGGCGTGTCCGCGGGCGGCGTGGCCGACGAACTCGGGGTCTCCGCTTCGAACCTGTCGTTCCATCTGAAAGAGCTTCAACATGCAGGTCTGGTGGAGGCACGGCGTGAAGCGCGGTCGATCATCTATTCGGCCTGCTATCCCGCGCTGCGCGACCTGGTCGGGTTCTTGATGAAGGATTGCTGCGCCGGACATCCTGAGATTTGCACGCCCGACTTGTATGAAGCCGCCTGCTGCGCCCCTGCCAAAGCCAAGGCGAGGACGCGGGCTAAGGGGTAAGCCGATGCGCCTCTACCTGTTCGAGCACTGCTACCTTTGCTTCCGCGTTCGGATGATCGCGGCGCTCAAGCGGCTCCACTTGCAGGAGACCGTGGTGCTCGACGACGACACCGAGACGATGGTGTCCCTTGTCGGCAAGCGCCAAGTGCCGATTCTGATCAGAGACGATGGCCAGCCTATGCTCGAAAGCATGGACATGGTGCGCTACATCGACGGCCTCGGTGCGCCGGTGCTTATCGGCCCGGAGCGGCAGGAGATCGCCGCATGGGAGAACGCGGCGGCACCGAAGGCCGCGCGTTGATGCAACCCCGCTATCTCCTGCTCGGCTTGCCGGAGTTCGGCACAGTGGCGGCGCTCGACCACTACAAGATGCGAAAACGCAATTCTCTTGGAGATCTCGTCGAGCTGCGCGCCCAGACGCGCGCCCTGATACGGGAGTTAATGCCCAGCCTCGAACACCTCGACTTGTTGATCGAAACGCCGCATACGGTCAACGGCGCCCTCTCGTTGGACGATATCCGCGTGCTGCCGCTTCTGCGCTCGGCCGCTGTGGTGAGGGGCCTTCGCTTCCCTCAGAAGGTTCGCCGCTACTACGAAACCATGATGGACCGGCTCGGCTATCAGCCGCTGCCCACAATTTGAGAACTTGCAAACCCCGCAGTCACGGTCGCGCGGTCGCTCTCCAGAACCTTCGCAGGTATCCTTCCGGATCACGTCGTGCCGTTTGTTCTGGCCCAGCTTTGCGGCATGCTGCTCGCGGTCGCCTTGAAGCGTTTGGATCGTTGACGAGAAAGCCAATTCTGACGGCGCTCGGCAATATCTCGCGCACACGAGCGGCCAAGCTGCCGCCGCACCACCCAGGAATGTGACGAACGCGCACCGCCGCATCATTCGAGGACCTCGTCGGCGCGAATCAGAAACGACTCGGGGATCGTGAGGCCGAGCGCCTTAGCAGCCGCCGCTGCCGCACCACTGAGGAATGTGATGACCTCGCGTCGCCTCATTGGCTTTCTTCAGCATGGATCGGACTAACGCTCTTATCGAGAGCGTAGCATACTTAGCGCGACATGACTGCCTACGCTGAAGAACAGCATGCTCATCGGCACACGCCTAATGCAGCCGCGTGGGCTGCGACTGGTGTCCACTTCGTTGGAAGCCGGGGCCAGCGGGTTCCCGCTCGCCATCCTACCAAACGCTGAACCACCGACCGAGCAAGGCAACCAGCACAGCGACGATTATATAAACGACAGGTGCGCGGCCGCTGCCCTTCCAAGTGAAAATGCTCATTCGTGGTCCTGCTTGGTCAACTTGTAAGCTAGGCCCCGCCACTACCCATCGGCGCCCGCGGTCTTCGCCGGATGGCTACGGATAGAGTGTCCGGTAAGCCTCACCTTGGCACTTCCCATCGTATCCTGCGAAGCGTGAGCATCGGCCTCATGGAAGTTCTTGCTGCGCCAATTACCGGAGACAACTGTGGACCTTGAACTCGAACGCCGCGGACTCTCGACGAAGCCGCTGCCGACCGATTCCGGAGAGGCCGACGATGCTGCGAGTTTTAAACAAACTCGTAAGTGGGAAGCAACAGCGGGATGCTAAAGAGCGCACGCAGTCGATCGGCCGGGGGGATTCCAATGAAGCGTTATTTCTTCGACATCGCAACGCCGTCCGGTGTGCAGTACGACCTCAAGGGCAGCGAGCTCACCAGCGAGGAAAGCGCGCGCGACGTGGCCGAACTGGTTGCGGCGGACGTCGCTTGTACCGAGGCGGATTACTCCGTGCTGCATGAGGTCCGGGTCCACGATGCGAAGCGTCGGCTGTTTTCAGTTGTCATCCGACGGGATGCAGCCTCCGCACTCTAAACCGTCATCATCTCTGAGCTATGCAGATTGCAGCGATAACTTCGTCTGCCGCATGGGCCGGAACCCTACTGTTTGTGAGCGCCGCGACAGGGATCAAGCAACGCCGCCACTCCTAATTGATATTTTGCATCGTGCCAGCCGGCGACACAATAGACCATGAACTCCTTTCCCCGCTCCTGCGTCTATGTCGAACGCGAGCGGTGAAGGAGTTCTTTGAGCGCTTGCATCATGGTGATTTCCAGCAATGGTCAAGCGCCAGTTTGGGCTGCAATTGCGGTTTGCTCTGTTGCCGCTTGCGGGCGCCAGCTCAGTGTATCCGCTGTCTCCGCATCGCCTAAAAGCGGCACTGGGAATCGAAATCTGTTGTCTAACTCGAACTCTGCCATTGAAGCGAAACGAGAATTTACTTGAGCCAACCGCGCCGCTCGAACTTAGCCAAGAGCGCGAGAACGCCCTCGTCGAGCATTGCCTCATACCTTCAAATCGTTCCTCAGCGCGCCGGTAGGTCGTCCATCGCATCCACTTCGGCTTTGGTGGGAAATCCCATTCATCCGGATCGAAGCCGCCGATTCGGCACAGCCGCGAATTGATCTTCGACTGGCCCCGATGCGCTCGGTTATCTCGGTCGAGGAATTGCGACGCATAGGCAACCGAGCGCCCGAATGTCTTCCGGCAGGCGAAGCGGCTCGCGCCCGGCGGCATCCAAAGCACCATCGCGCGATGGTTGAGGTACGGGCACACGAAGAACCATTGGTGCCCGCCGAAATGGCGGGGGCGAGCCACCGTGCGGATGCACTGATCCGCGCCGCCGGCAATCTGGATCCGGAAATAGCCCTCTTCGGTGCCGGTTAAGTTCGCGGTGATGGTGGCGCTGGCGATGTCGCCCCAGTAGTCGTGCGTCCACTGGATGCCGACCGGCCCAGTGGCTGCCCCGGGCCGAATAAAGCCATCACGCGCGAGTCGGTTGATGTCTAGTTTCAGGCCGTTCTCCAGCCTCACGCGATGCGCCGGCCGCCCCATCATGTCCTCCGTCTTGAAAATCCGAAACGGCGCGCGAGCACGTTCGCGAGTTGCGGCTGGCTTATGCTGACCTCTCCCGCGAGCTCGTTCTGGGTCCCGCCACGCGCTCGCATGTGGAGTTTTGCAATTCGCATGTAACCTATTGAAGGATTTGAAGTGCAAAGTGCGGAGTTTTGCAGCTAACCCGTTGTTGTCCTTTCAAGACGGCTAGGGCGTGGGTTAAAAGGCCCGCAATTGGCGCGCTCCGCCGTCGGCATTGCGGTCTCCGCGGAGACAAATTCCGGCGTGAAGGGGAATTTGGCCGAGTTGTCTCTGGCCTTGAAATTCCGTTTCCCGGAAACGGAGACCGGCTCAGGCGGAGACTCGGTTCGAATGTGGAAGCTCCGGCGCGCTTAGCCCAAGCATTTGGCGTTGGCGAGATGCTTGGATTGCGGATTGATGACACGGCGGGTTTGGGTGGGGTGCCGCTCAGGTGGGTCGTTGTTGGCACCGGCGACTTCAATGGCGATCGGAAGGCGGACATCCCCTGGCGCGACAGGATCAGCGACACCGTCGCGATCTGGTTCATGAATGGGCTGCAGGTCGCCAGTAGCGGCACGCTCGGCAGCGTCTCGGGCTGGAGTGTCGTCGGGACCGGAGACTTCGACGGCGACGGCAACGGTGACATTCTGTGGCGCGAGAATGCCACCGGCACAGTGACGATCTGGCTGCTCGATGGGCTGCAGGTTTCCCAGTCCCGGACCCTCGGAGCCGTTCCCAATGATTGGGCCGTCGCGGAGACCGGCGACTTCGATGGCGACGGCAGGAGCGACATTCTTTGGCGCAACACCACAACCGGCGACACCGCGATCTGGTTCATACGGGGAGTGCGGGTGACCTCATCCGCCAGCATCGGCACTGTCGCAACAGACTGGACGATCCAGGGTCTGAACGCGATTTGAAAGACTGTCCTATCGCGGTTGAGCGGTGGAGCGACGGCGGAATTCCGCGTCGCGGCGTTCGCGTCAGCTGCTGCTCGATTGACCCGGGCTTATACGAGGCAACTAGAGACTCTTCGGCGCCTACGCCACGGCAGCAGCCAGCATGTCCGCGTCGAGCACGTCCATGTCAACGAGGAGGACAGACGGTGATCGGCAATGTGCAACAGCGCTCAGATCTGACTGCCGATTGATCTCGGGCTCGCGGGTCAATTGTATTTCCGATTAGAGGTTCTGCAATACGACGCGGAGCGATGAAGCGGGTGTGTTTTCGAAGCCTTCGCGCGTCGAGGGCGAGGGCGTCTACGCCGATACCAGTCGAGGCCATTGCCGCGCAGACGCTGACGATGAGCAGGGACATCTCCCTCCTGACCAGCCCTCATAAATGGGATAGGCTACCCTTCAATTTTAGCTCGCTGAGGGTCGCATGCATTTCCATCGATGGAAACGGCGCCAGTTCATCAAGCTGCTTGGTGAGGGCGGCAGCTTGGGCGCCCACGGCGGGCGCAGGGCGGAGTGGTCTAGCGATGCTCGGCAGGGAGGGTCAGACGATGCTAGCACCCAGTCGCCGCGGGTAGCGAGCATGAGTTTCGCGGCTGGGCTGCTTGACTGCCTAGCGGTCCTCATCTGTTGCGGCATGTTGCACGTTATGGAGGCGCAGGCTGCAGATCCCACGATGCTCGATCAGAAGCTGGCAGTGAGAACGGTGGTCGCGGGCCTCAATCAGCCCACCACCATGGTCTTCCTTGGTCCCACTGACATCCTGGCGCTGGAGAAAGCTACAGGGAAGGTGCAGCGCGTGGTAAATGGCGTGATCCAGAGCACGGTGCTGGACCTCGCCGTCAACTCCGCCTCCGAGCGCGGGTTACTGGGGATCGCCCTGCACCCCGCCTTCCCAAGTAACCCCGGGGTCTACCTATTCTGGACCGAGAGCACCACTGGGGCGGACAGCACCGTCCTTGCAGAGGTGCCCCTGTTGGGCAATCGGGTGGACCGCTTCACCTGGAATGGCTCCAGCCTCACCTTGGACCGCAACCTGATCAGGCTGCGCGCCTACCAGGCGGACGGGGCGCAAACCCTCCGGGGCAACCACGACGGCGGCGTGTTGAAGTTCGGTCCGGACGGCAAACTTTATGTCTTTATGGGTGACAACGGTCGGCGCGGCCACTTGCAGAACCTTCCGTGTGGTCCGACGGCAACCTGCCCAGGACCGACAGTGACGGATGACCAGTACGGCGGCCCGGCGCCTGACAACGCGCATCTTACCGGCGTCATCCTGCGGCTCAACAGCGACGGCAGCACCCCCGCGGACAACCCGTTTTTCGCCGCGGGCGCCGCGATGGGTGGAGAGGTCGGCGCCAACATCCAGAGAATCTTCGCCTACGGCTTGCGCAACAGCTTTGGCATGGACTTCGATCCGAAGTCCGGCAACCTCTGGCTGGAGCAGAACGGCGATGACAGCTTCACCGAGCTAGGGCTGATCGACCCGGGCACGAATGGCGGCTGGCCGCAGATCATGGGGCCGGTTTCGCGCATCGCGGAGTACAAGGCGATCGAGACAAATTCCGCAACGGATCCTTGCGTGGGCAGCCCCTATTTCGGTCTGCAGCAGGACCGCTGGCCTCCCACCCTGATCGCGGACACGCCAGCAGACGCGCTCTCGCGCCTGTTTATGCTGCCCGGAGCAGTGTACAGGGACCCACAGTTCAGCTGGAAGTTCGAGGTCGCCCCGGCCGGAATTGGCTTCGTGAAGGGTCAGGCGCTTGGACCGCAGTACGATGGCGACCTCTTCATGGGGGGCGCCAGCACGTTGCTGGAAGGGGGCCACCTGTTCCACTTCAAATTGACGGATAATCGTCAGCAGATCGCCGTAGACGACCCCCGGCTGGAGGACCGGGTGGCCGACAACTTTTGCAAATTCGACGTCACCGAAAGCGAAAGCCTGCTCATCGGTCGAAACTTCGGAATAGGCACGGACATTCAGACCGGACCCAATGGCAACCTGTTCGTGGTCTCGCTATCGAACGGCGCCATTTACGAGATCTTCCGAAGACAGAGCCATGATTTCAACGGCGACGCGCGAAGCGACATCGCTTGGCGGCACAACAGCGGCACCATCGCCCTGTGGCTGATGAACGGCGCGCAGGTCGCGCAATCGGGGACTGTCGGGACGGTACCGAATAACTGGCAGGTCGTCGGCCAGCGCGACTTCGACGGTGGCGGCAAGAGCGATCTCGTGTGGCGTGATGCCACCACCGGCTCCGTTGCAATCTGGCTGCTCAATGGCTTGCAGGTGACACAGACTGGCAACCTCGGCGCGGTGCCGAGCGAGTGGGTCATTGCCGGCACCGCCGACTTCGACGGAGACGGCAAGAGCGACCTGCTCTGGCGCAACACCACGACCGGCGCGGTTGCGATGTGGCTGCTCAATGGCCAGCAAGTGACACAGACCGGGGTGCTTGGGACGGTGCCGTTAAGCTGGTCCGTCGCCGGCACCGGCGACTTTAACCGCAACGGCAAGGCCGACATTCTCTGGCGCAACAGCGCCACCGGGAATGTGGCGATCTGGTTGCTGAATGGCGTGGAAGTGACGCAGACCGGCAGCCTCGGCGAAGTGGCGGCCAACTGGGCGATCGTCGGAACTGGCGATTTCAACGGCGACGGCAAGAGCGACATCCTCTGGCGCGACAACAACACCGGAACCGTCGCGATTTGGTTGCTCAACGGCTTGCAGATTTCCGAGTCCGGCAATCTCGGCGCAGTGCCGAGCGCCTGGACGATCGTCGAAACCGGTGACTTCGACGGCAATGGAAACAGTGACCTGCTCTGGCGCAACACCACGACCGGTGCGGCGGCGATCTGGTTCATGAACGGGCTGCAAGTGACCTCGACGGCAAACCTCGGTACGGTGGGCCTGGACTGGACGATCCAGGGGCTCAACGCCGATTAGTCGACAATGACCGCAATTGTGCAGGTTTTCGGGCGCCGGCAACGATGTCTAAACATGCACTTGTGCCTCCCGAAAATTAGATCCGAGCATAACAGTGGTGCAGTCCGGACAGGATAGGTGTGCTGACAATGGTACCAGACCGTTTTGCCGGGCGGGGAAGGGGAGTGTCCTTGTCCAATCCCAGATGCGTGCGCGTCTCGTTGTAGTAACGAAAGTACGATCGCAGAAGCTGCCGCAGGTGCCATTCGCCAAAGATCAGAACATGATCGAGGCACTCGCGGCGGAGCGTGCCGATGAGCCGTTCCACATATGGATTCTGCCAAGGCGATCTCGGTGTCGTTGGGCGGTCCCGAATTCCCATTGATCGGAGCCGGGCCATAAAAACCGGGCCGTAGGAGCCGTCATTGTCGCGCACGAGGAACGCCGGGGCAGTATCCCATGGGAATGCTTCGATGATCTGCTGCGCCAGCCATTCAGCTGTCGGATGCCGCGTCACAGCGAACCAAAGGAGCTGGCGGCGTCCATGAGCCATGATGATGAGGGCAAATAGACGCTCGAATCCCACTGTATGGACCACGCAGAGATCGATCGCAGCGATTGCGTCTGCATGGTTGCGCAGGAACGTTCGCCAGCTCTGAGAGGGCGGCTCGCGATGGCGGATCATGTATTTGGAAACGGTCGACTCGGCGACTTCGAATCCAAGCTTGAGCAATTCACCGTGGATGCGTGGTGCACCCCAGAGCCGGTTCTCCCGGCTCAGCTGGCGAATGAGTTGGCGAAGTTCGCTACTGATCTTGGGACGTCCCACCTGATTGCGGGACTTCCACCGCCAGTAGGCGCGAAACCCTACTCGATGCCAGCGCAAGATCGTCTCCGGTCGAACCACTCGCGACAGGTCGAGCAGGTCTGGCCACCGCCGCGTCATCCACACCAAGAGAGCTCGATCTGTTCCGCATAGCCGGAAACGCCGCGCTCGACGCAGCGCGATATTGAGCTGATGGCGCAGATACAGGTTCTCGATCTCAAGCCGGCGCTGCGACTTGAAGGGGTTGACGACTAAAGCAAAGACCAATTGAAGCAGAGCAAGCATCGCGGCGAAGATGCGCCGATTCCACCCTATGTTGCCAAGGCCCACCCGTATAGAATTTTCGGGAGGGACAGGTCCACGAGTTCGACTACTCGAAGAGCGCGGTGATCTACGAAGTCAATGGAGTCAAGGTAAGCAGCTTTCCTGCGATCCATATTTTTGACGGGCCGGTTGGCTTTCGTCTCGAATGGAACGGCCTAGTTGTGGTCTATTCCGGCGAGCGCACACGACGCGCTAATCGAACGGGTGCGAGGAACTCGGCAGCGCCCCTGACCGGAAGGCCTGCATTGACGCAGGCGTCCAAACCGCAAATCGGGTGATGCAGTGAGCCTGACACACCAGGACGAATTGCCAAAAGGCACCAACCGGCTCGCCGGGAAGGTCGCTCTGGTCGTTGGGGGCGGCTCGATCGGGGCAGGGTGGGGGAACGGCAAGGCGGCGGCCGTGCTCTACGCGCTCGAGGGCGCCAAAGTGCTGGTGGTCGACGTGCGCTGGGAAGCAGCGGACGAAACGGTCGGCATTATTCAGGCGGCTGGCGGGACGGGCTGCGCCTGCGCAGCCGATGCCACCGACGAGGCGGCGGTCGCCAGTTTCGTCGAAGCGTGCATGCAGACCTATGGCCGCATCGATGTGCTGCACAACAATGTCGGCGGCCAGGGCACGGGGCGCAGTCTCGGGACCATCACCGTCGCCGACTGGAACGCGACGCTCGCGCGCAATCTGACCTCGGCGATGCTCGCTTGTCGGGCGGTAGTGCCCGTCATGGAGGCGCAAGGCGGCGGCTCGATCATCAATATCTCATCCATCTCGTCGCTGCGGCATCTCAACGTGCCCACTGCCGTCTATGCCGCGGCCAAAGGGGGGCTCAACGAGTTCAGCAAGAACATCGCGCTGCAACACGCGCCCAAGGGGGTTCGCGTCAATTGCGTGCTGCCCGGCTACATCGACACGCCGTTCATTCGCCGCAAGATCGGCGGCCGGCCGAATTACGAGATCAAAGGCTTCAAGTCGGCGGATGAATACAGTCGCGCTCGCAACGAGATCATTCCCATGCGCCGCATGGGCACCGCATGGGACGTGGCCTATGCCTGCCTTTTCCTCGCCTCCGACGAATCCTCTTACGTGACCGCCACGACGATTGTGGTCGATGGAGGCGTGACCGCGACCTGCCCGGGCGTTTGATATCGCTCCAACCGAAAACGGAAAGGCGGCTCATGCCAGGCGAAAATCGGAAGGTCGTGATCGTCACCGGAGCCGCGAGCGGCATCGGCTTCGCTTGCGTTCAGGGTTTGCTGGCTGCTGGCTACAGCGTCTGTGGAGCTGATCTGCAGCCGGTCGCGCGTGACCGTCTTTCGGCGGATGCGACGCGTTTCCTCGAGGTGCGCGCCAATGTGGCCGAAGACGCTGACTGCCGCAGCGTCGCAGCGCGCACCATCGAGGCGTTCGGCGGGCTCGATGCCATGATCCACATGGCAGCAGTGCACTCCACGCTCGCTTGGCGCGAGCTCACGCCTGAACATTTCAACCATGTGCTCAGCGTCAATGTGACCGGCTCGTTTCTGATGGCCCGTGCCGCCGCCGAGCACATGCCGAACGGCGGCGCCATTGTGCTGACGAGCTCCGGCTCGATCAATGTCGGTGGGGTGGGCGGTCATGGCCGTGGCGGCCCTGCCTACGTGTCGTCGAAGGCGGCGATCATCGGTCTGACGCGTGCGCTCGCGCGCTCGCTTGCTTCACAGAGGATTCGGGTGAACGCCGTCAGTCCCGGATCGACGGATACCGCCATGACAGCCGAGTACGACGAGGAGGCACGCCGCAAGGTCGCCGAGCGCACGCTGCTCGGCCGCATTGGTAAGCCTGAGGATATCGCCGCGGTCGCTCAGTTCCTGGTGTCGGATGCCGCCTGTTACATGACCGGCGAGGTCGTGCACGTGAACGGCGGCGGCAGTTTCGCCTGAACTCCGCCTGAAGCTTGTTGCTGTAAATTGCCGCACACACTGCCTGTCATCCCGGCCGAGCCTCGCGCCGGCCGAACGCGCAACCCGGGAGCCGGGAATTAGCGAGAGAGCCGGGAACCAGCAACCACGGAGTGTGCGTGCGGCAGTGGTCTGTCACAACGTCTCGGCCCTCTCAGGTTTCCACTGCGTGTACAGATATGTCCCGGGTCGCACCGTGCGCTACGCGCACTCGCTTGGCCGGGATGACGATCAAATGAAGGCCACTCCTAGATTTGATCGACATGCCGGCCGTACTCGCGCGCGAGGCCTCCGGAGGTCACGTAGCCGTTCTCGAGGTCATCGCGAAGCGCCGCGGGGTCGCGTTGGTGCGGTGAGCCAAAGCCGCCGCCCGCGGCGGCGCGGATCTCGAACGTGTCGCCGGGAGCAAGCTCCACGCGGCATGACGAAGGCATCACCTGCGCGCGCTCGGTAGCGGGATGCAAGGTGAGGCGGCTCTTGGCTCCCTCGGCGCCGCCGCTCAGCCCCTGCGGCGCGAATTTCGCCCGGTCGCATCGGTAGACCAAAGTCGCCGGCGCCAGCACCTCATATTCGCGGCGGAAGCTCAGGCCACCGCGATGCGTACCGGCGCCGCCGGAATCAGGAATGAGCTCGAACCGCCGCAGCCGGCAGGGAAATTCGCTTTCGAGGATCTCGATCGGAGTGCCGCGAATATTGGAAAGATGAACGGTGATCCCGGAGAGGCCGTCGCCATTCGCCGTGGCACCGTACGACGAGCCGAAGATTTCGTACTGGTTGGCACGAACGCGCTCGCCATGCCAGGCGAGCGTCATCGCCCCACCGGTGCCGCCGGAATGGGCGATGGCGCGTTCCGGCTTGAACGGCCCCAGCGCCGCCAACAGCACATCCATCAGCTTCATGCACGAGGTGACATAGGTGCTCGTGGCGGCCGGCGCTCGCGCATCCACCACCGACCCAGGCGTCGTGAGGATGCGCACGACCTCGCGCGCGCCGTCGGAATATCGCAGGCTCGGATCTATCAATCCGATCAACGCATAGAAACAGCAGGATTCGATCAGAGCGCGCCGCAAATTGACCGGGCCACGGCATTGCGGGTCGCAGCCGCTCAAGTCGATGGTCAACTCGCCGCCCTCTACGCTCACGCATGCATGCAGCCGCACCGGCCGCTCGCGATCGACACCGTCGCTGTCGAGAAAACCCTCCGCCTCGTGTGATCCGTCCGGCAGGCCAGCGAGAGCATGGCGGAATTCGCACGCCGAGGCGGCGATCGTGCTTTCGATAGCGACGATCAAGACGGGCGCGCCGAATGACGCGCACAGTGCGGCGACACGCTCGCGTGCCAGATGCAACAGCCCCACTTGGCCATCGAGATCACCAAGCAGGAGGCGTGGTTGCCTGGAGTTGGCCCCGATGAGCCGAAGGAGGTCATCTTGGCGTTGGCCGGCGCTGTAGAGCTTCACCGGCGGCAGCAGCATGCCTTCTTGCAGCATCTCGGTCGCTTGGCCGTAGGTGCTGCCCGGGACCATGCCGCCAATGTCGGCCTTGTGCGCTATGCTGCCAGCGAAGGCGACAAGCTCGCCTTCGTGAAATATGGGCGCCACCACAGCGAAGTCCGACGCGTGCGGCAGGTTGCCCTCATATGGATGATTGCAGAGCACGACGTCGCCGTCTTCGAGGGTTCCCTCATAGATCTGCAGAATCCGGCTGATCAGATGGAAGTAGACTGGCGCATGCAGGATCATCGGCGGAGCCACCGGAATACGGCCCGTGCGGTCGGTAATCACACACGAGAAGTCGCGCGACTCGCGCACGATGGTCGAATAGCCGGAGCGGAAGAAGTGGTAATGCATCTCCTCCATCAGGCTGGCGATCCGATTGCGCAGGAGCTGCACGGTCACGTTGTCGACAAGGTCAGGCACCGCGTGCCTCCAGGATCAGATTGCGATACCGGTCGACCCGCGCGGTCCATCCGGGTGGCAGCAGCGTTGTCGCGTCGAGCTGCTGCACAATGAGTGGTCCCGCCAGCTCGTCGCCGGGCCGGAGATTGTCGCGCGCATAGATAGGGACCTGAACTGAAGAGCCGTCGGCCAAACGGATCTGCGCCGTTTTGATCGGCCCTTGTCCCGCCGGCCCGCTCTCGTCCCGGACTGGAGAGAATTCGAACTTCGGCACCGGCACCCGCGCGCGCACGCGATAGCTCATCAGCTCGACCGGCTGATCGGGGGCGGAGTGCCCGTGCAGAGCCTTGTGCTCGGAATGAAAGCGCGCGGCGGCACCGGCCAGATCATGCTCGGAGATGGGGCCATTGCCGATCGCGACCGGCAGCTCATAGCCCTGACCGGTGTAGCGCAAATCGAGGCTGCGCTCGATCATTGCCGGCTGATCGAGACCCTCGCCGCCCAGATCAGCGCGTGCCCGCACTTCCAAATCGAGAAAGATCCCATTTACCGCGTTCGGGACCAGCTCCGTCAAAGGCGTGAGACTTGATCGGATATAATCGTGCACGACATCAGTGCAGAGGAGGCCAAGTGCGGAGAACGCGCCTGGGTTGGGCGGCACCAGGACTCGGGTGATGCCGAGCTCGGCAGCAACCGCTGCCGCATGCAGCGGACCAGCGCCGCCGAACGGCACAAGCACGAAAGAACCGAGGTTCACGGCGCGCTTGGCGGCCTGGACGCGCACCTCGTCCGCCATGCGGCCGTTGATCAGCCGAATGATCCCAAGCGCGGCGCCGACCGGCGTGACCCCCATCGGTCCGGCGAGCGTTTGCAGTGCGCGTTCTGCTGCCCCAACATCGAGCGCCTGCGAGCCGCCGAGAAAATAGTCTGGATCGAGATAACCGCACATCAAATCGGCGTCGGTCACGGTTGGGGCCACCCCGCCTTTGCCGTAGCACGCGGGTCCCGGATCCGCGCCCGCGCTCTCGGGGCCCACATTCAGGAAGCCCGCTCGATCAAGCCGGGCGATGGTGCCGCCGCCGGCAGTGATCGTGGCGATCTCCAGCGCCGGCACGTCGACGGTGTAGCGGCAGACCGTCGTGTCCGAGGCCTCCAAAGGCATCCCGTCCTGCACGAAGGCGATGTCACAGGAGGTGCCGCCCATGTCGAAGGTGATCAGGTTCTTCCAACCCTGGCGTTTCCCGATGAGATAGGCGCTGCCGCACACCCCTGCGGCAGGACCGGAGAGCAGCGTGTGTACCGTGGCACCGCCGGAGGCCACGCCGGCGAACGGCAGCACGCCACCGTTCGACTGCATGATGAAGCGCTGCCGGGTGTTGATGCCTGCGCCGTCGAGCTTCTCGGCGAGGCTCGCGACGTAGCTGGTCAAGACCGGCTCGAGATAGGCGTTCACCAGCGTCGTCGATAAACGGGGCCATTCGCGCAGCCGTGGCAGCACCACACTTGACAGCGAGAGCGAGGCAGATGGCGCAAGCGCGCGGATGATGTCGGCGGTTGCGCGCTCATGAGTAGGATTGAGAAATGAAAACAAATAGCAGACGGCAAACGATTCAACCCCGAGCGCCAATAGGTCAGCGACAGCGCGTCGCGCCGTCGCCAGGTCGATCGGCTCTAGCTCACGCCCATTGGCATCGATGCGGCCCGGCACCTCGCGGGTGAGCCGCTGTGTCACCAGCGCAGTCGGGCGCCGGTACATGTAATCGAATGAATTCCCCTCGCGCGCCTGCGACTGCACCTCTTGGATGCCGCGGAATCCGGCGTTGACCAGCAGCCCGACACGTGCGCCCTTTAGCTGCAGCAGCGCGTTTGTCGTCACGGTCGTGCCGTGAGCAAAGTACTCGATCGCGCTGGCGCTCTGTGCATCGAGCAGCGAGGCGATGCCCGTCATCACGGCGACGGCCGGGTCGGCGGGCGTGGACGCCACCTTGGCGATGCGGAACTCTCCGGTGGTGGCGTCGGTGAGAACGAGGTCGGTGTGGGTTCCTCCGACATCGACGCCGAGGCGATAGGGCGGCATCGTCCTGGTCTCCGTGCTTCAGTGCGTCGCCAGCTCGAGCATGCGTGCGCGCCCGAACCGTCGTTCGAGCGCCGAGAGCGCAATGCTGGAAACAGCGGCGATCACGATCACGAGCACGATGCCAAAATAGACGTGTCCGACGTTGAACAGTGCACGATGATAGGAGATCAAGAAGCCGAGGCCATCGGTGGAGGTCAGCATCTCGCCCTGCACCACGCTGATGATCGCAAGCGACGTGCCGATGCGCAGCCCCGATACGATCGCCGGCAGCGCCAGGCGTACCTCCACCTGGGTGAGGATTTGCGCGCGGCTTGCTCCCATTGCGCGCGCCATCTCCGCATAGCGCGCATCGATCGAGCGGATGCCCAACACCGTTGCGAGCGCGATCGGAAAAAAGCCCGCGGCCGAGCCATAGGCGATTTTCGAGGCCGCACCGATCCCGAGCCAGGCAATGGCAACCGGATAGAACACGACCAGCGGCACCGCGATGGCAGCCGACAAGATCGGCGCAAAAACGAGGCTGCGCGCGCCGCTGGCGCCGGCCAGCACGCCGAAGGCAACCCCGCAGCACCAGGTGATGCTCGTTGCAACGGCGATTTCGGTGGCAGTGAATCGGAAGGCTGCCCAGAACACGCCAGCATCCTTGGTGGCCGCGGCCAGCACCAGGCTCGGCGAGCCGAAAATCAACGGGTTGAGAACGCCGAGCCTATAGGTGACCTCCCAGCCGATAAGAACAGCGAGCGCAATGGCGAGCCGCCGCCACCAGAGCATGCCGCGGCTCATGTCTGCGGCCCTGCGATCAAGTGCCAGATGCGGTTGCGCAGCTGGCCAAGCACCTCAGAGCCCACCATCTCGGGAGTGCGCGGGCGCGGCAACTCGACCGGCAGGCGCTCGATGATCCGGCCCGGACGAGTGCCCATGATTAGGACCGCGTCGGCGAGATAGATCGATTCAATGAGGCTGTGCGTCACGAAGAGAATTGTCGACCGGCTGCGTGCCCAGATCTGCAGGAGCTCGCTCCACATGCGCGTGCGCGTCTGCTCATCGAGCGCGGCAAACGGCTCGTCCATCAGCAGCAAGCGAGGGTCGCGCACCAGGCCACGCGCGATGGCGACGCGCTGCTTCATGCCGCCGGAGAGCTGATGCGGATAGAGCTGCGCCGAGTCGCGCAAGCCGACGAGCTCGAGCAGAGCAGTCGAGCGTTGCCGGCGTCGGTCGGCCGCCTCGTGCCGCAGTGAGAGTGGAAACTCGATGTTCTCGGCCGCCGTCTTCCAAGGCAGCAGCAGCGGCTCCTGGAACACGACGCCGATCTTGTCGGGGCGCGGGCCGATCATGCGCTCGCCATCGATCAGGATATCGCCGCTGGTGGCAGCGCTCAGCCCGGCGATGATTTGCAGCAGAGTCGATTTTCCGCACCCACTCGGGCCGACAATCGAGATGAACTGGCCTTGGCGGACTGACAGCGAGACGTCCTCGAGCGCGCAGAACGCATTGGCCCCAAGCCCGAACGTCTTGCAGAGCTCCCGCGTCACGACCACGTCCGGGGACACTGCCGCCGCAGTCACGATGCCTGGTCCTCGGCGAACCGCGAGCGACTCCAGGTCTCGCCCAATTGCATCAACTCGTTGAGTGCAACGGTGAGGATGACCACCAGAAGAACGGCCGCCAGCAGGTAATCCATCTGGAACTGTTCGCCCCAGAGCATGATGTTGCGGCCGATCCCATGCTCCGCGCCGTACATTTCAGCAAATACCACTCCGTGCACGGCAAAGATGAGGCCCAGCCGTACTCCACCGAGCACGAGCGGCGCCATTGCCGGCACATAAATGCGCGTATAGACTTGGCTGTGCGTCGCGCCAAAAGCGCGTGCTGCGAGCACCAGTCCGCGCGGCACCGAATGGACCGCGGCTATTCCGGTCGGCACGACAATGAAGAACGTGAGCACGATCGCGAACACGACCTTCTGGGCAAAGCCGATGCCGAGCATGAGCACGAACACCGGCAGGAAGATGGATTTCGGCACGGTCAGCAGGATCTGCAGCAGCGGGCCAAAGGTGTCCTCGAGCCGCTGACTTTCGCCAATCATGAAGCCGCAGGTCAGCGCCAGCGGTGTCACGATGGCAAAAGCGATGAGGCATTCGACCGCTGTGACCCGGAGATCGTTGAGAAACGCTGCGTCATGCAGCAGCCGCCACAGGGTCGCGACGACCTTGGACAATGGCGGCAGGAAATCCGGGTCAATCCAGTGCAGACGGCCGGCCGCTTCCCATGTCAGCGCGACCAGCGCGAGGAAAAGGAGCCGGCCGGCGCGTACCGTCCATCTTTGCATGCGAGACGTCGGCTGCTCTGTGGGAGATTTACTTCTTCGGGAGAAACTCGATCGTATAAAGCGTGCGGACGTCCATGTTGGCGAGCTCGGGCACCTCCCAGGCGCGCGCGGCAAGATGCAGCCCGGCTTCGATCCATGCCGGCTCAATCTGCCCATCCGCCGAGATTTGCTCGACCACCTGTTTGTAGAGCGCCTCGTTGAGGGCAGCATCGTCCGACTTGGCGAATTCCTTGAGAAAATCGAGCGTCCATTCCCGGTTCGAGCGCAGATAAGCGGCTGCATCGAGCAGCGCGCTGATGGTCGCGCGCAACTCAGCGGGGCGCTTGTCGATCATCGCCTGCGATGCGACATAGCCATTGGCGAGCGTCGGCGGCATTTCCTTGCCGATGTCGACCAGCTGACGGGCGCGGCCCGACAGTATTTCACGCTGTGTCGTCAGCGCCGAGAACACGATTGCGTCAACTTGGCCGGAGCGCAGGCCGGGCGCCAGGCCCGCCCCCAGCGGGATCTGCTGCATGGTGATGCCGGCCCGCTCGGCCATCCACAGCGCCGCCATATCGGAGGTCGAGGCCTTGCTGCTGATGCCGACCTTCTTGCCTTCGAGTTGCTTGACCGTCGTGATCAATGAGTCTGCTTTGACGATGCAGCTCCAGCCGGCGGCGCCGGGCAGCACCGCCATGACGAATTTCTCCTTGGCGCCCTTGCTCACGGCCAATGCCACTGCCGGGCCGAAATAGCTGATCAGGTCGGCGGCGCCGGCGTTCATCGCCTCCTGTACGGCGGCTCCGCCGCGGAAGGTGCTGATTTGAACCTCGAGGTTGGATTTTTTGAATAGTCCGATTTTCTGCGCCACATAGGCTGGCGTAAAATCAACGCTGTCCGCCGGAAATGCGATGCGGATTGGCTCCGCCAGGGATGCGCTTGCACCCCCGATCGCAAGCGAGACTGCTCCGATGACACGCAGAATGATATGCACGGGAGTGCCTGCGTTTCTCGTTGCCATCAAGCAGCTCTTT
Organism: Xanthobacteraceae bacterium; assembly: GCA_045811525.1. Classification (GTDB taxonomy): domain Bacteria; phylum Pseudomonadota; class Alphaproteobacteria; order Rhizobiales; family Xanthobacteraceae; genus VAZQ01. The sequence continues at coordinate 31,657 of JBJMTV010000011.1, forward strand.
CCTGTTCGCCGCGAATTCCTACTCTCACCGTCATCTCACCGAAACCGTCCGCCCGCGCGATCATGACATCGCCTGGACCGACCGGAGCTACGCCTTCCGGCGTTCCGGTCATGATGACGTCACCGGGAAAGAGCCTGTAGGCCGCCGATGCATAGGCCACGAGCTTTGGGATGCCAAATATGAGCGCGCTCGTACTGGCAGCTTGCCGGAGGGTCCCATTCACCGTCAACGACATGCGGATGTCAGAGGGATTTCCAGCCTCCTCGGAAGTGACGACGTACGGGCCGAACACTGTGAAACTGTCAAACGACTTGCGCCAGCTTCGGTCCTCGGTGCCCCGGATGGACATGTCGAGCCCCAAGCAATACCCGAACACAACATCCAAAGCGTCCCTTTCCGGCACGTCTTCACATTCGCTTCCGATGATCACCACGATCTCGACTTCGTGGTCGATCCGCTTGTCTCCTCTCGGCAGCCGGATGCCTTCGCTCGGCCCGACGAGCGAGGTATTCGATTTCAGGAACAAGCCATAGTAATCGATCGTCTTGATGTCCGCGCCAAAGTTGATGCCGGCATCCGCCCGCGCTTCTGCGACGTGCTTTGCGTAGTTCGCTGGAGCCGCGATGATCTTGCTCGGATTGGCAACAGGGCTCAACAACCGAACGGTGGAGATCGGAACACTTTCCGAGCGAGCTGCGGCCGCCACGATCGCCGGCCTCAACTCTTCGAAGTGGCGCACCAGATGATCGCCATGCGGCACCGGCCAACGCAGCGGCGGCAGGCCATCGAGCACATTTGTGACGTCATGGACGCGGTCCTCGATAACAACGCCAAGCCGCTGGTTATCAAATCTGCACACTCTCATTTGACCACCCGATCGTAGAGGAGCTCCGAACTGGAGGCGCCTTAGAACGATATCATCCTGACGACCCCCGGTATAATGTTGTGCCTCCCGAAAATCAGATCCGAGCATAATGGTGGTGCAGTCCGGACAGGATAGGTGTGCTGACGATGGTACCAGATCGTTGTGCCGGGCGGGGAAGGGGAGTGTCCTTGTCCAATCCTAGATGCGTGCGCGTCTCGTTGTAGTAACGAAAGTACGATCTCAGCAGCTGCCGCAGGTGCCATTCGCCAAAGATCAGAACATGATCGAGGCACTCGCGGCGGAGCGTGCCGATGAGCCGTTCCACATATGGATTTTGCCAAGGCGATCTCGGTGCGGTCGGGCGGTCCCGAATTCCCATTGATCGGAGCCGGTCAGAAAAACTTGACCGTAGGAGCCGTCATTGTCGCGGACGAGGAATGGCGGCGCAGTATCCCATGGGAATGCTTCGATCATCTGCTGGGCCAGCCATTCAGCGGTCGGATGCCGCGTCACAGCGAACCAAAGGAGCTGGCGGCGTCCGTGCCCCATGATGATGAGGGCAATAGACGCTCGAATCTCACTGTATGGACCACGCAGAGATCGATCGCTGCGATTGCGTCCGCATGGTTGCGCAGGAACGTTCGCCAGCTCTGAGAGGGCGGCCCGCGATGGGGGATCATGTATTTGGACATCGTCGACTGGGCGACTTCGAAGCCAAGCTTGAGCAATTCACCGTGGATGCGGGGGGCGCCCCAGAGCCGGTTCTCCTGGCTCATCTGGCGAATGAGTTGGCGAAGTTCATCACCGATCTTGGGCCGTCCCACTCGATCGCGGGACTTGCAACGCCAGTAGGCGCGAAACCCTGCGCGATGCCAGCGCAAGATCGTGTCCGGTCGAACCACTCGCGACAGGCCGAGCAGGTCTGGCCACCGCCGTGTCATCCACACCAAGAGAGCTCGATCTGTTGCGCGTAGCCGGAAGCGCCGCGATCGACGCAGGGCGATATTGAGCTGATGGCGCAGATACAGGTTCTCGATCTCAAGCCGGTGCCGCGACTTGAAGCGGTTGACGACTAAAGCAAAGACCAACTGAAGCAGTGCAAGCATCGCGGCGGAGGATGCGCCGATTCCATCCCATGTTGCCAAGCCCCGCGCGGATAGAATTTTCGGGAGTGACACCCGTACATGTGGCTTGCGCTGGCTGTTCGCCAGCGACACTGGGGGCACCTGAGCTCCAGCGGCGTCTATCCGCCGCGACTCGACAACGGAAACATCGCTCCGAATCGATCAACTCAGCAGGAGGGCTCAGACACAACGACGCCAGCTGATACGCCGCTAGGGCGGACCGCCAGGGTCGGCAAATCTGGACCGCGTGAGTTTATGGATTAATGTGAGCCTAGTGCCTGCCGATATTTCGCATCGCTCTCGATGCCGGATACTCACTCGGGCTCTTATCGGACCGAGTGAGGTCGAATTCAAACGCGCTCCACTCCGTCCCGTGTTGACCTTGGATGCGGTATTTTCGATCCAACGCCTGGTGCTCTTCCGGCATCTGCCGGATCACCGTAAACAAGCCAGCTTTGCCGCCGCGCGGGGTGAACTCTACGGTCTGACCGACGAGGAACTTGAAATCCATTTGCTAATCCTTCCTGATAGTCGATCACTTATAGCACTAAGCAACAGCGGATTACCCGAGATTTTTTTGTGTGCATTGGCAGATAGTGAAGGTAGTGCGAGGAACCAAACGTCCGGACTGTTTTAGCGGGTCGATGCAACCGAGTGGCATAGTAGTCGCAATTGTCTACGATCCTTTTTGCTGGCGCCCCGACTTTAAAACGGCCTATAGAGGGCGATGCCAAGAGCCAGACCGCCTCAAGTGACTTTCAAATTGCACCGGATCGCTGAAGGCGACTGGCAAATAACCGCCGAGTATCCGGGCATGGAAACTCGGTACATCAAAGGTTTCAAGAGCAAAGCCGATGTTGACGACTGGCTGGCGGGAAGCCGCCGCATAGATTGGCTGCGCTCACAAGGTTATGCGAAATGATCGGCTAAGGACTCGCTCGACAAGCCGTCGTTGCCGTTCTCTCGAGTCAGCACCTGCTCCATTGTTCCCGGTGTTCGGCGATCTTCGTGCTTGTCGGGATTGCGCGACCTCACGTAGCTTTCTCCCACGGCTTGATCGCGCCTGCATCGAACTGTTTCGAGGGCCCGGCTGCTTAGCGGCATTCGGAATGGCCCTGGATCATGGGCAGCTGCCCGATGAAACCTGGCGAGTTTTATGCACAACGGGTCTTGTGGGCCGCAGCTTCCGCGTGGGGCTTGTTTTTTACGCAAAAAAGCGTATATCATAAAGGATCGAGTTTCGGCCTGACGACTTGGCCACGCCGCGAATAGCGCGCCTGACTGACGACCTCTCCAAAATCTCGAAGCAATCAGGCAGCGGTAATGCGCGGCCCTCATGACTCATATCGAAAGCACATAGATGTCTCACGGAACAGTGAAGTGGTTCAACAGCCAAAAGGGTTTTGGTTTCATTCAGCCGGATGACGGAAGCAAAGATGTTTTTGTTCATATCAGCGCGGTGCAAAGCGCTGGCATGTACCAGCTGAACGAAGGCCAGAAGCTGGCCTACGAAGTCGTCGCCGATCGTAGGACTGGCAAGTCGGCAGCGGCTAATCTGGTCGCAGCATAGGGACTGGCACATCGCCCTTTCGCCACGGATGTACTGGCAGAGTGCGAGTATAGCCCCGCCCTGGCCCCGCCAGGAGCGGGGTTATTGTTCGAGCTTTAGGAGTTGATGAATGAACAATGCTCAAGATCAAGAGAGTGCCGCGGTGCGAAAGGCCAACCTGCATTTCCGCAAAGAAACACAAGCACGCGAAGGTGCGGAAGCCTGGAGGGCGTACAACGCAGAGGCCGAAGCAAAGCGCGAGCTGACGGCTAAGTTGCGTGGGGAACGCTTGGCGAGAGAAGAAATTGCTTCAGCGACTGCGCTTGCTGCTAAACCGGCGAAAAGGCTCGCCAAACGGTGACGGTGCCGGTCGGCTCGTTCCGGGCGGAGCATGATGAGCTATTCTGCAATCCAGTTTAAGGTGGTATCAGCGGCGGGCGCCGTCCGCATAACCCCGGCCGTGGAGCGATTGCACCGGCTGTATCGCACCAGCTTTGCCTGGCGCACCTACTCGATCACCTCGTCCGCAAGCGCGAGTAGCGTCGGCGGCAGTTCGAGCCCGAGCGTCCTCGCAGTATGCATGTTGATCACGAACTCGTATCTGGTCGGGCCCTGCACCGGCAGATCGGCCGGTCTCTCGCCGTTGAGAATACGATCCACGTAGCTGGCTGCCTCGTGGAATTGATGCAGAGGGTCTGGGCCGTAAGACATGAGACCGCCCTCGGCGACATGGCCTCTAAAAGCATATACGGCTGGTAAGCGATGCCGAGCTGCGAGCGCGATGATCAGTCTACGATGGCGGATCACCGCTGCATTCGCCATGGCGATGATTCCGCCGTTTGGCTGGGTGGCGAAGGCTGCTAGCGCGCGCTCGATGTCGCCGTCATCTGCCGCATCGACGGGGCGCAATTCGATGCCGAGGGAGGGCGCCAGAGATTGTATGCCGCCGAATTGTCCGATCTGAGATGCAATGGCTGGATCGCGCAGCACTGCGGCGCGACTCAGTTGGGGTGCAACCTCCTTCAGCAGTTCCAGCCACTTCCCGCCAAACCCAAATTCAGATGAAAGGAATCCGGTCGCATTTCCGCCGGGTCGTGCCAAGCTGGCGACCAGACTTCCTCCCACTGGATCCGTGACGTTCGCAAACACGATGGGCACGTGCTCGAAGCCTTGCGCAACGCATTTGCGACCGCATAACCGTTGGCCACCACCACGTCGGGGCCGAGAGCAATCAGCTCAGTCGCAATCGTGCGGTAACGGTCGGGCTCACCTGCTCCCCAGCGATAATCTACCTGTAGATTACGTCCTACCTCCCAACCTAACTGCGCAAGACCCTGTAAGAGGGATGCAATGCGCCTTGCATACTCGGCATCATCCCCGTTTCCAGGCATGAAGACGCCGACGCGGCGCATTCGGTCAGGGGACTGCCCGTGCGCTATGATCGGCCAACCTGCCGCCAAAGCGCCAACCGCATTGATGAGCTTGCGCCTTGTCAGCGCACGCACGTGCATCATGGGTGTGCCTCCCGAAAATTAGATGCGAGCTGGTGCAGTCCGGACAGGATAGGTGTGCTGACGATGTTACCAGACCGTTGTGCCGGGCGGGGAAGGGGAGTGTCCTTGTCCAATCCCAGATGCGTGCGCGTCTGGTTGTAGTACCGAAAGTACGATCGCAGAAGCTGCCGCAGGTGCCATTCGCCAAAGATCAGAACATGATCGAGGCACTCGCGGCGGAGCGTGCCTATGAGCCGTTCCACATATGGATTCTGCCAAGGCGATCTCGGTGCGGTCGGGCGGTCCCGAATTCCCATTGATCGGAGCCGGGCGAGAAAAACTTGACTGTAGGAGCCGTCATTGTCGCGGACAAGGAAGGCAGGCGCAGTATCCCATGGGAATGCTTCGGTAATCTGCTGCGCCAGCCATTCAGCTGTCGGATGCCGGGTCACAGCGAACCAAAGCAGCTGGCGGCGTCCGTGGCCCATGATGATAAGGGCAAATAGACGCTCGAATCTCACAGTATGGACCACGCAGAGATCGATCGCTGCGATTGCGTCCGCATGGTTGCGCAGGAACGTTCGCCAGCTCTGAGATGGCGGCCCGCGATGACGGATCATGTATTTGGACACCGTAGACTCGGCGACTTCGAACCCAAGCTTGAGCAATCCCCCGTGGATGCGTGGGGCGCCCCAGAGCCGGTTCTCCCGGCTCATCTGGCGAATGAGTTGGCGAAGCTCGTCACTGATCTTGGGACGTCCCACCCGATCGCGGGACTTCCACCGCCAGTAGGCGCGAAACCCTGCTCGATGCCAGCGCAAGATCGTGTCCGGTCGGACCACTCGCGACAGGCGGAGCAGGTCTGGCCACAGCCGCGTCATCCACACCAAGAGCGCTCTATCTGTTCCGCGTAGCGGGAAGCGCCGCGATCGACGCAGCGCGATATTGAGCTGATGGCGCAGATACAGGTTCTCGATCTCAAGCCGGCGCTGCGACTTGAAGGGGTTGACGACTAAAGCAAAGACCAAGCGAAGCAGTGCAAGCATCGCGGCGGAGGATGCGCCGATTCCATCCCATGTTGCCAAGCCTCGGGCGGATAGAATTTTTGGGAGGGACAGGAGACGCAGGCGGCGGTTCGCCTGTACAAGGACGTGAAGGATTTCACCTATGCGGCTCCGGCGATGCCGGGCCAGTCGTGGTCTCCTCCGACTCCGGGGTTGATGCCAGGCATCACGCGCGGCGAGGTGATCGTCGGCGGCACAGTGTCACTCGTGCTGCACGAGCTCGGTCACGCCGTGCGTCATAATCTGGACCTGCCGCGCCTCGGGCGCGAGGAAGACAGTGCCGACCAGATTTCCGGGTTCATCATGCTGCAGTTCGGCGAGGCTGTTGCCCTGCCGACGATAAAAGGGACTATCAATGTATGGCATCACCGCCAGGCCCAGAGGCTGCGCGCGAGCAAGGGTGCGATGAGGGCGCGTAATCCTGAGCAAATCAACGCGCAATTGGCTGGCGAACAGCTCGGCCCTCGCGCGGCGCGCCCATACTGATCCGTCTCGCCATCGGCGCCACCGGCCCGATTCGGTGACGCTACCCCACTCATCGGCGCACGATCTTCGGTAACATTTTCGATGAGGCAATGCGGGTCAAATTTGCACGCCGAATGACACTCTTAGACCAATTGCGCGCGTGCGATCTCTCATTTCGACCCTCTCGGGTTGCTTCAGTTGGCGAAACCGTGCTGCCTCTATCGCTCACGCGCTGTGCTCACACCAACCCTGCCTCATGACAGCAGCGGCGGTATACTCGCGCCAAACGCAGGTACCTCGATCCCGCTGCGAGCGGGGAATCAACAACGCAGTACCGCTGTGGCTCGGCCACTCGCTTGTCGTTTGCCATTTCGCGCAGAAGTTATTGCGCTCGGGCACAGAGTGATTGACAATCTGCGCAAGGGGCGGGGGGTTGTATTGGAGTTGGTCCATGGTCTACCGATCCCTCGCCGTTGCCGTGCTCACGCTTGCGAGCACGGGTTTTGCCTCCGCACAAGTCAATCTCTACGTCGCGCCGGGGGCCACTGTGTATGTGCTCCCACCCGCGAACGGCGGCCCTATTGCACCAGCGCTCTATGGAGCAGCGCGCTATGGCGTCGCGCCGGCTGAAGTCGTTGCCGCTGACGACGCAGTTGAAGAGTTCGAGGCGCCAGTCGCCGCGTACGGCTACAGCGGCTACGCGCCAAGTGGCTCTTATGAATATGCACCATACGAGTATTACGGCGCTTCGCGCCCAGCCTATTCAGGCTATTATGGATATGCGCCGCGGCCAGCATATTCCGCGCCGCTACAGGCCTATGGCATGGCCCGTCCCGCCGCTGGCCGGCGCGAGCGTGTGGTCGTGGTGCCTCAGGCCGCGGCCCCGCGCGAGCGAGTTGTGGTCACCCCCCAAGTCGGACGGCGCGAAGCAGTAGTTGGATCCAATGCCCCTGCAGCGCGCGACGGCGTGGTGGTTGTGCCGCGAGGCAAAGCACAAGGCAGTGGGGCCTTAGTACCCAGGACCGCCGCGCCGCGCGAACGTGTGCTCGTTTCACCCAACGCCGCCGCACCCCGCTCTACGGTAGTTGTGCCCCAGACCGCGGCACTGCGCGACCGTGCGCTCGTTCTGCCCCAGGCAGCCGCACCAAGGCGAGCAACGCCAGCTACCCAAGCTTCTCGGCTTTAGTCACCTATCGCGTTCCTGACACAACGCGGACCACAAGTAACGAAGCGCCTAAAGCGTGAGCCCGGCTGCGATAGCGCATTCCATGGGCCTTGGCTATTCCCGCATAGACGGCCAAGGCCTTCCTTTCTCCTGGGTCAATAATCGCATCATTTTGCTGATGCTCTGCTTCCGATCCGGTGTCCCGAGGCTGGGCTATCTGAGCCCGATGAAGTTCGAGATGCAGGTACTGTCCGCCCGGAGCTTGGGGGTTGTGAATGTATCGAAGTCGTAGCTCACGCCGACACGGGCGAGTTTCGGTCCTGCTCGTGATCGCAAGCTGCCTGGCCTGCTATCTAGCTCTCGCCACGACCTTCAATAGTTTCGTCGCGCCAAAGGCCGCCAAGCACCAGACGATGATCGCAAGGGCGACCAGCCCCCAACCGGCGCCCCCGCCTGTCTCGGTCACCACACATGATGTGGTGGCGGTCTCGATTGAGCCTGCGTCACCGCCCGTAGCCGCCCCTCAAGTGGCAGTGGTGGTGCCGCGTGCTCCTGCAGCCGCTTCGAGCCGCGCAGACGTCACAGCCTCGACCAGCCAGCTGCCAACTGCGCAGTTCGATTTGCCTTCCCGCTTCGTCACGCAGGCTCCGCCTCAGCCGCTGCCGCCCTCCTCGGATCCGCGTCTGCAAGCACGCGCGTCGGCGACCCCAGTGCCGACCTCGGCAGCAGCAGCACCGGCAGCTGCTCCGAGAAAGCCGGTTAGGAAGCAGGTCCCTCGCCGTCGGCCAGCTCAGCCCACCTATCGCTGGGATGGGTGGAGCTTTGCCGGCGGTGGCGGGTTCGGCTACAGACATTCTTGGTAGCAGATCCGCACACAGCACAGATCCGTGTCTCGTCCCGAAAACAATTTGCCTTATTGATTGCCTACTTGCGACCGCATCGCGCTGTCTCCGTTGGGCGCGGCTGTACCCTCCGCCGACCGAACCGAAGCTTAATAGATCCGCCAGTGCTCACACGCGAATAGCCAATGATGCGCCCGCAACGGCGCGCGCGGTGCTGGTCCTGGTCCTAATGAAATTGGCTCCCGCTAAATGTGCCGGCCGCGAGTTGTTGCGCACGATGCAAACGGCTTGTGACAGGGGAGACAAAAATTTGCAAACTCCCGAAATTGGACGAAGTCGCACACTCGCGAGGATCGCGTGACGCTGGCTGAAAGCACCCTGCGTAATTTCGATGAACGGCATCTTCTGGGTGCTGCGAACAGGCGCACCTTGGCGATGTCGATATGAAAGTAGCCGATCGGGTACTTCTTGAATGGCTGCTTGGCCGCCTTGTCGCCGGCGATTTGGGGCAGGCGGCTAATCCCGTGACGCTGCAAACGCCGATGCAGCGACGCGCGGGTCAGGTGCGGGATCGTGGCCTCTGTAGGGCATAAGGCCGTCATCCAGCGGCAGGAGCGTGTGCTTGCGGAAGGCGATGACCAGTGCCTCTTCGTCAGACGAGAGCACCGTCGAATGAGGAGCTTTGGGGCCCATCGGAGCATCATTCACAAAGGCTCGTTTGCGCCACTTGGCGACGGTCTTCTGGTTGAGGCCGTACTGCGAGGCTAGCCTTTTGAGCGGCGCCTTCGATCGTTGTATCGCAGCTCGGACGGCGTGCGTGGTCGTGGCGCTGCCGTGAAGTATCTGTCCCATAGCTCCTCCCGGAATGTAGGATCAGCTTGACTGATTCCCCCACACTCCGGGACCAGACACCTAGCCTCACGCTGTTCGTGTCCCCCTCAGCAGTCGGACGATCCAGATGAGCAGGCACGCGCCGATGAAACCGGCAACGAGGTAGCCTAACCATCCCCCAAGTACGATTCCAAATGCGCTCAAAATGGCGCTGGCCACCGCCGCTCCTACAATTCCTAAAACGATATTCATGAGCAACCCCATGTCACTCTTCATGAATTGCTCTGCCAACCAGCCTGCAATTCCGCCGATAATAATGGCTGCGATCCAGCCTACTGCGCGATCTTCCATGGTTCCCTCCAGAGGACGTGTTTAGCCGTATCCGATTCTCAATGCGCGAACCTGAGAAACAAGTAGGCGGGTCTGTTTTGTAGATGGCGGCCGTTTCGCTGTGCGTGTTTTCGCCAGGGCTATTTAGCGATTCCGCCGAGTGCGGGCATGCAGAAGTAAACAAGACCGGGACCGTCCAAGAATTGGTCGGAGCAGACGCACGGCCGCTTGATGATAGAGATCGAATTTAATTTTGATTGGGACGGTCTTCGCGAAGCGGGTAGGCAGTCCGTACCAACGGGACATCACCCTCACTGATTGCCGATCGACTTTCTGATGAAGCTCTCCAGGCTTTCTCTCCGTCTGATAATGCTGCGCCGTCTATCGCGCCATCGTTAGCCGCCGCTCAAGCCCAGCGCTGGGCTTCCCCCTCGCTCGGGAGGCGCCCCTGGGGCGTGAGCTTATCCACCGTTGTCGGCAAGTGGTTTGCAAGCTCTTGGACCAACTGCGCGCGTGGCATGCCGGTTTTACTTGAGAGGTCCTCGAGCGTGTCTTGCCCCAGCGCCTGCTCAAGAGAATTCGGAGAAATTGAGCGATTGGCACCAGTCCCGACCCACGAGTGCGCGGTCTCCGTATGCCCCGTTTGTTGCATCCGGTTCATGAGCTCTCCAAGGCCGCCCGACAAAACGCTTCCGGCTGCGCCGCCTGCCAGCACTTTTCCCAGTCCGCCAAGCCAGTCGGAGTCCCCACCATCTGCGCCGGCGTGTCCTGCGCCGCCGCCCGGCCTCGGCTGGGGCGCAGGCTGTGACTGACTGCTTCCGCGGTTCATTGCTTTATAGGCAAGAAGTCCCAGCAGAGCCATTATTAGCGGTGACATGCCGCCGCTATCCGATTTTTGCGTGCTGGTCGCCCCGCCCGGGCTTTTGAGCATGTCGTTGATGCTGTCCATCAGTCCCATCGCGACTCCTTCATTGATTATGCAGCCAACTCTTTTGTGACTGACGGTCTTGAGCGGCCTACCCGTGGATGCACACGCATCCAGGCACTGACGATTAGCAGTGTAAAAGCGCAACTTCTTTGACAAAGATCAAAGCCGCGCGAACTGCGACGTGAGCCTGGATGATCTGACCTCCAAAGCGCGCTTCGTTCGTGCAAGAGGGCGCGAGCTGTCGTTGTCTGACTTCGCTGTTCAATCCACCTCGCCGGCCCCCGCGAGCAGAGTCGGCAGGAGTTCTGCGCAAAGCGCCAGCCTTCAAGTTGAGACTAGTTCGAGCTTAGTCGTGAACTCAATCGGCAAATCTCAACACAGGGCGGCCCGTAGGTGCGTGGCCGGCTTACGGTGAATCCGAGGTAACACGAGCATGAGCAATCTTAACTTTTGGTTGGGCCTCGGAGCAGCGGAAAAAGCCAGTCACTTACCGGGGCCAAGACCCGGGCGCCAGCTCATTTCGTTTATCATTGGCATTTTCCTTGCTGTTTTGATCGCTACTGGACTGTTCATCCTTTTGGGTTGAGTTGATTCGGTTCTCAGGCGAGAGCCGCGCGGATGATGGAGAATTAAAAATGAAGACGTGGGTCGTCGCGGTAATATGCTCGGCGGTGATAGGGGTCGCCACTTCACCCTCTCTTGTACGTGCTCAGCAGAAAACGGTGAAAGCCTGCCAGGATGAATGGCGAGCGAACAAGGCCGATAATCAGGCCAAGAGCATCACTGAAAAAGCCTACGTCACCCAATGTCGCGCTGAAAGCGGCAGCGCGCGGCCTGCTTCAAGCCCCGCTGGTACACCTTCATCCTCGGCTCATGCACCGGTGAAGACCGTGAAGGCTTGTCAAGACGAGTGGCGGGCGAACAAGGCGGGATATCAAGCAGCAAACATTTCCGAAAAATCGTATATCGATAAATGCCGTGGAGGGGAGGCCGTTGCGCTGCCGAACACGCCGTCAGCGACACCAACCCCCGCCCCGCCTCCCACAGCAGCGGCACCGCCCCCAGCTGCAACGCCGGCCGGTCCGGCTCCCGGATCCGCCGTCAAACCTCCTCCAGCCGCCGCGACGGCGCCCACGGGAGTCGATCAGTTTCAAACAGAAGCCCAGGCGAAGTCCCACTGCCCAGCGGATCTCGTTGTGTGGGTTAATCTTACGTCCAAGATTTATCACTTTGCCGGTCATAGGAGTTACGGGACCACGAAATCAGGCGCCTACATGTGCGAGAAGGAGGCAACGACCCAGGGATTCCGTGGGTCGAAGACGGAGAAGCGCCCAAGCGCGTGACAGCTTGTTGAGTAGGGCCGTTTGGGGAGCGCTTCCCCGCGTAACAGCACCGTGGCGGCAAATGACAGCGAGCGCTCTAGCAAACGGAGGCGTACTGCTGCGTGCGCGTGGTAACCGGCCACACAACGTCCCGACTAGCGTGATAACAGGGCCGGCGCCCTTCGATCCACCAATTCCGCCGCGGCTTCATTTGAGTTCCTTATCAAGCTGTTCCTCCGTTGCAAGCGGTCCCTCCTCAGGAGGAGTTACATCTCTTCCTGGGCTCGCAACATTGATCGTAAATTCGAAAGTCGGAGGATATTCGTCAGCTTTCAAGATTCCGAGCTCCCGGTACAAAAGCAACAGGGTCTGACTCGCCTTCACGTCGCCTCTTGCCTTTTCCTTTAGCAAGCAGACGTGAGCAACGGGAAAGAGTACTTTGCGTCTCGATCTGTTCCGTGTAGCGGAAGCGTCGCGCTCGACTCAGCGCGATATTCAGCTGATGGCGCAGATACAGGTTCTCGATCTCAAGCCGGCGCTGCGACTTGAAGGGGCCCAGGACCAAAGAAAAGACCAAATGAAGCAAAGCAAACATCACGGTGGAGGATGCGCCGATTCCATCCCATGTTGCCAACCCCGCGCCGCGCGGATAGAATTTTCGGGAGGGACAGGCGTACTACAATGAGGTTCGCCCGCATTTGGCCTTGAGAAAAGATGCGCCGCTGGGTCGGCGAGTTCAACGCTCCGGCGTAATCGTCGCCGTCCCAATCCTCTCCGGACTGCATCACCATTACGTCCCGATATGATTTCGGAAGGGACCGGGACAGAGCATGGTGCGCCATGTGCTTCAGCCCGCTTTCAGGCGCTCTCGTACCAAGGCGATGTGGTCGCGCAACAGATACATCATGCTTGCATACCGTCTCGGCAGTTTCAGACGGCTTGCCTCACGCTCGAGCTCGTCAAGGCGCGCTTGAATGGTCTCTCCATAATTGCCACGTTCCATGTCGTTCTCCAGGAAACGCAGTTCACCGTACAGCCGCGCAACTTTCCCGCGCATCAGCGCGTCGTAGAGCGCAGGCACAAATCGGATGATGGGATAGCCGACAGCAACAATTGGAATTACCAGCACCAGAATTCGTCCCACCAATGAGGCGATCCAGAACGGCAGCTCATGGTGCAGGAACGGACGGCCAGATCGGTAGAACTGCGATGCCTCGTGGCTGAGCGGAAAGTCGAGCGCTTCTGCTGCCGGGAACCGGCTTGGATGGTGAAGGGCACTTGGCCCTGAATGAATCTGGCTCACTGCCTCAAGGAGGAGGTACTGAATTGCGGAGTGCAGCTCTTTGCGCACGATCAAGCTTGCTTTTGACGCCAACAGGGGCACGTCGGAGGGAGGAAGCTTCTTGGCGAGATCACCTACTCCGGCCGGCAACACGAGCTTGCTCAGATAGGGAAGGAGTGCGACGTAGGCATCGGCGCGTGGAAAGCTCGAGAGCCCAATCTCCTCATGTGCGATCAGCTGCTGTACCGCCGGAGCGTCCCACGACGACATTATGAAGGCCACGTCAATGAGGCCGGCCAGCAGCTGATCAGCAGCTTGCTGGGGACCGAGGGCCAACAGCTCGGCAGGTAGATGTTCAGCCTCGTTACGTCGGAGAACCTCGACGGCGATCAGGCGTCCGCCGCTGCCTTCTGGTCCAATGGAGACGCGACGTCCCTTTAACCCCGCGAAGGTCGAAGCTGCGGCCAGTTCGGAGAGCTCCTGCCGATAGAACACCCATAGGGGCTCGTAAAACAGCGTGCCCAACGACTCGAGATCAAACTGATCTTTACTGGTCGCGACGCCGCTCTGCAGGAAGGCGACGGTCACGCGCGATTGGGAGTCGTGCAGCAGGCGAAGGTTCTCCACCGCCCCAGCCGTCGTCACGAGCGTTAGGCGAACCCCTTCACGGGCCAGTGCTGCTTGGTACCTCTTCCCGGCTTGATGGTAGGCACCGCCCTCCGGCCCGGTTGCCATTACAATTTCGCCGGGAGGCATGGTCCAAAAAAGAGCAATAGCAGCACACCCCATGACCACCGCGACAACGGCGGTGATGCTTGCGAAGGGATTTTCTCTCAACGGCTGCATTGATCATTGGGAGAGGCGCGACCTCTCGACCTCAAGTCCTCAGTGGCGCGGCTGCTCACGCTCTGCTTATGCGGAAAGCACCTTTGCTTCCCGAAAACTAGATCGGAGCATAACAGTGGTGCAGTCCGGATAGGATAGGTGTGCTGACGATGGTACCAGATCGTTGTGCCGGGCGGGGCAGGGGAGTATCCTTGTCCAATCCCAGATGCGTGCGCGTCTCGTTGTAGTAACGGAAGTACGATCTCAGAAGCTGCCACAGGTGCCATTCGCCAAACATCAGAACATCAACGAGGCACTCGCGGCGGAGCGTGCCGATGAGCCGTTCCACATAGGGATTTTGCCTAGGCGATCTCGGTGCAGTCGGGCGGTGTGCCTGTCGTAAATCTCATCCGTTGGCGCGAGACGGCGAATCGGGCGATGCTCGCGCCCGATGTTGGATGGCCTCAGATTGATTTGGTACCAGCACAACAGAGCTATGCAGAAACTCACCCATGGATGCCGCGGGCGCCAGCGAAATACCGAGATAAACCTGTCCGGAATTGACGTCGGAAACGTCAATGCCCGCTGAACACGAGCGTTTGGAACGGCAGCACCAGGGCTTGCAGTCGCAGAATGAGCGCATGCACGAGGCCCAGCGCGTCGACGACGTGGAGACCGACCCCCTTGAGGAACCCGGTTTCCTTTGCGACGATCACGTCGTGGTTGTTGGAGTAGGCGTTGGCGATGCAGCTGCTGCCGGCGGTGACACTCTCAAGCCCGCCTTCATAGAGCGGCTCGAGCTGCACGAGCAGCGTTCCGGGCTTAACGACCTGCTGCGCGTCGACCAATTGTTCGCCGCCGCGAAACTGGCCGGCAGCGATGAAATCCTGCACCGCTGTGACCACCATCGGAATGATTTTCCAGGGCGCTGAGACGCATGTGACCTCGGCGATCATGCCGACCTTCATGACCTGTGCTTCGATCTGTCCAAAACCGCCAAACAGCGTCCGTTGACCGGCACCCTCCGGAATGAGCACGCCGGCCGGCCGCATGAATGGATTGACGATGTCTCCGACCCTGAGCGCAAACTGCTCCACCCGTCCGTTCACTCCGGCGCGCACGACTGTCTTTGACAAGTCCACTTCCGCCTCGGCCAGTGCAGCTTCGGCGCTCGCCTTCTGCGCCGGTAGAAGCGACCTTATGCGTTCCTCGATCCCTTGTTTACCCGCGGCGGCAGCAGCGATCGCAGCCAATTGGCCCTCAGCTCGGACCTTAAGCCGTTCAATCTCGCGGAACGCAACGTTGCCGGGATTGCGTCGCTGCAGCTCCTGCTTTGTCTCCAGCTCGTCGAGCGTCTGCTGGTGATTGCTCCTGGCCTCTTGAATCTGACTTTCGGCTTTCAGCACGTCTGACTGCGCCACAATCATCTCCGCCTCCACTTCAGCAATCTTGCGGCGAGCGGATTCTACAGCAGCCTCTTGCTTGGCGCTGTCCAATCTGAAGATCGGCGCACCTTTGGTGATGGGACCGGTGAGGCCGACATACACTTCCGCAACGCGGCCATTTGCCTCGGGAACGATGGGGACAGTTCGGAAGAAAAGCATGACGTTGCTGGTGGAGGGATGGTTGTAGAAGATCACGGTTATCAGGCAGACGGTGAGAATGAGACAGCCGCTTATGCCCCATCTCAACTCGAACCATACCGAATACAAGGTTATTTCTTTGCCGAACCGTTTTCCCTGCACATAGCGACGATAAAGGTAATCCGGGAGGATTGTGAGCAGCGAGCAAAGAAGAACCTCAACCATGCAGGAATTCCTTCTTACTCGCGATAACCAGCTCCGGTTTGCCCGCCGGTATCATGCCATCGGCGCTCTGCCTGACCGCCTCGCTGGTTTGCATCGGCTGACGTGTCGCAATCTCGCTCGGCAGGACCGTTTGCGATGGCGCATCCTGCGGCATGTCGACCGGGTTGATGCCGGCCATCTTCTCGGCCGATCCTGCAATACGATTGAGCGGAGTACCGAAGTCCGGCAGATCGATCAGCGCGAGCAGCAAGGCGGCAATCCAGAAGATGTGCATGTGTGTAAACAGGGCGATGAGGCCCAACACCGCGACGATCTCGAATTGAAACTTGTGCCCTTTGTGCGCCATCCGCTCGGGCAGAGAGTGGATCCGAAGAAACAAGATGCCGAAACCGAGAACACCGAGCAGCAGGATCACTGCCATGACCACCATCAACGTGTCGGTTTCCCCGGGCGCGGTGATGAACGACGGCAGGCCGTGAGAAGCGGCCGGATGAAGAGGCTGAGCCATAGACTATCCTTCTAAAACAACCTCGCTGGGCGCAAGTGGCCCATTTCATTCGTCAAGAAAAAACAACGTGTAGCTCATCTCGTGAGGGCTCCTGGAAGGACCGAAACGCGAGGAGCGCAGCAGGTTCAATGATCTCGGTCATTGATATATGTCAGAGCTGGGTCTCCCGTCGTAAAATTATTAGAGACCGCCTTCTGTGGTGTGAGTGGTGCCCACGCACTAGAGCGGCCCAGCGCACAGCGCCGAACGGTTGCATCATCCGGCACTGGTCTCACGTTGAGGCGACCGGCTACCCGTATGGCCGCTCATCTTCGTGACATATATCAACGACGGCGCTCGCACTCTTGCATAGAGCCATGACGGGCAGAGTGGAGGAGCAGATGCATTTCGCAACTCGGAAAGCCGCTACAAGCGTGAACACTTGGGCAATCGTTCTCGCTTTGTCAACGACAGTTGGTTTGGGAAGTACCTACGAGACGCGAGCCGATGAGGCGCAAGCGAAGACCTTGCTCAAGGCGATGTCGGATTATCTTGCCGCGCAAACCGCTATATCGATGGACTACGACTCGAGTCTTGAGGTTGTCACCAAGGAAAACCAGAAATTGAGTTTGGCCAGTTCCGGCACGGTCATACTCAATCGTCCTGGCAAGCTTCGCGCGACACGAATGGGCGGATTTGCCAATGTTGAGTTGGTATTTGACGGAAAAATGCTGACTTTGCTTCGCCGGGATGAAAACATATACGCCCAGGTGGACGCGCCGGCTACCATCGACCTGCTGGTGGACGAGCTACGCGACAAGTATCGCCGCCCTGTACCTGCCGCCGATCTATTGATGGCCGACCCGTATGATCAGCTTATGCCCTTGGTTGTGAACACGAAAGATCTTGGAAGCGGCGTGATCGGTGGCGTTGAGTGCGATCATCTGGCATTTCGCACCGAAGAGGTGGATTGGCAAATCTGGATTGCGCAGGGAAGCCGGCCTTATCCCTGTCGCTATATCATCACCAGCACCAAGGTAGCGGGATCGCCGCAGTACACCATCGACGTGCGAGCCTTTAAAGCCGGCGACGAGGTTGCGGCTCAGAATTTTGCGCTTCAGGTTCCTGCGGGTGCGAGGAAAGTGACGCCCTCAGAAGTGCCCGAGATGGACGAACTGCCTGACGCGTTCGCGGCAAAGTAAGGGAAGGGAGCACAGTACCATGGTCCAGCGCATTGGAATTCTCGTGATTGCTACGATCGTCGTCATCGTGTGCTTGCAGGTTAGCGCGCGCTTTTCTGCTCCGGCTGTGTACAGCTTCGTCTCAACTGCGGAGGCCAGAGTTGGCCGCCCCATGACACCGGCGAGCGTTGCTGGGGTCGCGCGCAGGACGGTCAGGCGGTGTGCAGCGGGCGTGTACTATTGCTGAGTAGCTCGTTGCTGCGGGTCGTGTGCCCCTGCCGATGTCGACGGTGACCGGCAGGGTCGTTGCTGGGCGCCATTCTTAGACTTGGCCGCCAGCTGCCGCGATCACCATCGAGGGCGTTCAGCGCATCGGCTACTCACAATCAGTAAAGCTTGGCTGCCGCGCGTCCGCTTTTGGGCACGATGCCCACGCAGCATGATCACACTCTCAAATGTGCCAGCCGGCATGCACCCGGCGTGGGTCACCACGCCGGTTGAGGCACTCCTGCACCAGGTCTCGCGGCCTGCTGCTGCCCTATCTTTCTCTCTCCAAAACGAGCTATCCCGGAAACTGGTGCGCGTTCTTGGCCAGCTCCGGCGATACGTATGGCAGGTCGGACAGCACGGAATCGACTGCGTCGAGCAGATCCGTGGCAATCGAACGTTTAATGATAAAGGCATGAGCCCCGGCCTCGAGCACGGAACGGCTCACACTCAATTCGTCGTGCACGCTGATAACGATCACCTTGATGGCGGGAAAATCCCGTCGGAATCGACGGATCAACTCGAGACCATTGCGGCCCGGTAACGCAAGATCGATAACGGCGACATCGCTGTGCAGTCGGCTGGCACTCTCGAATAGCGAGACTTCGTCCGCCACCATGACCACCGCGGCGAATACGGTCGCGAGCAAACCACGTGTACCTTCAGACAAACCGAGGTGCGCCTCGGCGAGGAGCACGCAACCTGATTTTTGAGGAAGGTCGTGGGTGCGGGGCATCTTCACTTGATCCGGCAACGAGAGCGCCGCCATGCGACTACGACACTATATCGCGCAACACGATCGCGTGATCCGTAAACTTGCGGGGTACCTGCAGGAAGAACTACTTGCGCGGTAATCGGGGCTTTCTACCGCCAAGACGCTTGCCGCTATCGCTTCGCTGAGAAGCTGTCCCCAGGCTGAGAAGATATGTTAGGTTCCAGACAATGGACGGAGCGGCACCAAGCGTTCCGACGAGCCTGGATTCCGGCCACTTCAACCAGCCGCTCCGGCCGCAACGCCGTATCCTCCCCATCTGGATAATCCTCTTATCGATTTGCCTAGTCTTAGGGCCGAATCCGTGTCTCGGGGCGGCTCAGCTGGAAGTGCCGCGTTCCGTGCTTGTCATAGACCAATTCGAATTGGCGAGCGCCGGCTCCGGCGCCCTTCTCGCAGGCTTCCGATCGAGCATGCGAAGCGCCGAACGCCCGGTATCGGTCTACACCGAGAATCTCGATCTCGGCCGTTTTGGCAACGCGCGCTTCACCGGGACGGTGGAAGCCTTCTTGCGCGAAAAGTATCGCGATACACCGATCGGCCTCGTTGTGTCGATCGGCTCCACTGCGCTCGAGCTCGTGCTCTCTTTGCGCACGCCGCTGTGGCCAGATACTCCGGTTGTGTTTATCGCTGTCGATGAGGATGCGCCGCAAAGATTGAAGCTGCCGACCAACGTGACGGGGCTGACCATGCCGGCCCCTCTGAGCGACTCGGTCATCGTAGCCCGAGCCATAGTGCCGGGTTTGGCGCGCATCGCGATCGTCGGCGATCCCCCCGAGCGCCAGTTCATCCGCCGATTGGTGCCAGCACAGCTGGAAGAGCTTGCGGCCGAATTCGAGCTGACCGATTTGACGCGCTTGAGGATGGCCGATTTGAAACAACGTGTGGCTTCGCTGCCATCGCATTCGGCAATCATTTACGTCGGCATGACTGCCGACGCTGACAACGTCGCATACACCTCCTACGACGCGCTCGCCTTGCTCGCCCCACTGGCCAATCGTCCGATCATTGTTCAAGCAGATACCAATATCGGAACGGGCGCGGTGGGAGGGATCGTGGCCAGTTTCACATTGATGGGTCAGCAAGCGGCGCAGCTTACTTTGCGCATCCTTGCCGGTGAGAGCCCCGTCAACATTCCGGTTGTGTCGAGCAATGCGATGAAACCGGTCTTCGACTGGCGCCAGCTGGAGCGATGGGGGATACATGAGAGCCAACTTCCGGCCGGAAGCGAAATTCGATTTCGGGATCCGAGTTCCTGGCAACAATATCGAACCGCGGTCCTGATCGCTTGTGCCGTTGTTCTGCTTCAGGGTGTGCTGATCTCATGGCTGCTGTACGAGCATCGGCAGCGCCGTGTTTCCGAATCCGCCGCGCATGCATTGAGTGGACGCCTGATTGGCGCGCATGAGGAGGAGCGCTCACGTCTTGCACGTGAGTTGCACGATGACGTGACGCAGCGTCTCGCCATGCTCGCGATCGACGCTGGCCGCGAAGAACGCAATCCCGCAGGAGCAACTGCGCGCAGTGCGATGCAGAGAATGCGCGAAGGCCTCGTGCGATTGAGCGAGGATGTCCATGCGCTATCGTATCGGCTCCATTCCTCAATTCTAGACGACCTAGGACTGCTGGAGGCTTTGAGAGCCGAATGCGCCCGTTTTGGAAAAGCTTTCTCAATTCGGCTGGACGTCCTTCCCGAGGACATTCCTGAGGCTCTGCCGCATGAGGTGGCGCTTTGTCTCTTTCGCATTGCGCAGGAAGCGCTTCGCAATGTCTCGCGCCATTCCCAAGCGAGCCGCGCCGATGTGACTCTTCGACCGCATAATGGCGGATTGCGGCTCGTGGTCCGCGACAATGGCCTCGGGTTTCGTCCCGGGCGACGCATGGGCATGAGCCTCGGCCATGCCAGCATGCGGCAAAGGGCATCTCTGTTGGGCGGCACACTCGAGATCGAGAGTGGTCCGGCACAGGGCGTGACAATTGTCGCCTGGGTGCCGCTGAAAGGAGACGTGCCGTGAACCGTCCGCGCGTGCTGCTCGCTGACGACCATCGCGTTATGAGCGAAGGACTGGGGCATCTCCTGGCCGAGGACTTCGACCTGGTTGGTATGGTCGAGGACGGCCGTGCGCTGGTTGCCGCCGCGAAGAAGCTCAGGCCCGACGTCATCGTCGCCGACATCACCATGCCGCACCTCAACGGGCTGGACGCGATGGCGCAACTGAAGAAGGACAATGCCGAGGTCAAAGTGGTTTTCCTCACGATGCACCAAGATGCGGCCTATGCGCGCAGGGCGCTCGACGCCGGCGCCATGGGTTTCGTCGTGAAACACTCCGCCCCTGCGGAATTGGTGATGGCGATCCGCGCCGCCCTCAAAGATCAGATTTTCGTAACCCCCGCGGTTGCAAGCGAGGTGCTGCGACGAGGTTCGCAGGGGTCTGAGGATGCTGATGACGCTGCTCAGCAGCTCACGCCTCGCCAAAGACAGATTTTGCAACTGCTCGCCGAGGGGCGCTCAGCGAAAGAGATTGGCGCAACACTCGGAATCTCACCCCGCACAGTTGAATTTCATAAGTATCAAATGATGGAAGTCCACGGCCTCCACACGAACGCCGCCCTCATCCACTTTGCCATCAAGAAGGGGCTGGTGACGATTTAGCGTTCGCCACTCAAGGATTGGACCGAGAAGAAGAGAATTCGGCTATCAGTTACCTCGGCGCCGCCTTTTGCAGCGCTTCCCCGTAATCTTTCAGCCCAGCACCCCGCAAGTTTACGAGGTCAATCGCACCTATTCTCGCTTATGATTGTCACAACAGTTCGCTAGGTGTGGCGTTGCCATCCCACAGTTGGGGAATATCGCAACGCAGGAGACCCGAGCGCATGTTGATTGAGTCGAGCCTCCTGAACAACTCCTCGGCCCTGCATTTCGAGCCGCTGCAACCGCACGCTACGATGCGGCCCTCTTCTGCTTCGCGTCCGAGCAAGTGTGCACCGATGCCACTCTCGTTCATCCGAAACGCGGAGATCTACGGCGAAGGTGAGCGTGCCGAGCATCTCTATAAGGTCACCAGCGGGATCGTCCGCACCTGTAAATTCTTGATCGATGGCCGTCGCCAGATCGGCGCTTTCTACCTGCCCGGCGACACGTTTGGCCTTGAGACCACCGGCGAGCACACCTTTTCGGCGGAGGCGGCGACCGATGTGGATGTGCTCGCTGTTGATCGGGATGTCGCAGCTTCCGCGCAGCTTTGGATACTGATGTGCCGCGAGCTTCGATGCACGCAGGACCGGCTCCTGTTGCTCGCCAAGACAGCACCTGAGCGGGTCGCCAGTTTTCTGCTGGAAATGGCCGAACGCATCCACTCCAGAGATGGTGTCGAGTTGCCGATGTCTCGCCAGGACATTGCCGACTATCTCGGCCTCACCATCGAAACAGTTTCGCGGACGCTGACGCAGCTCCGGAACGAGTCAGCAATAGTCCTCACCACTTCCAAGCACATCGTTTTGCGCAATCGCGCCGCCTTGCGAAGGTTGACCGATTAAACCGCTGGAGGGAAGGGGCATTATGAGCCCCGAGCCGCTATTACCCGAAAAGGGGTTAGGGTTCGCTATAACGAAACTCGAGCAAGGGAGGTAATCATGCTACGAGTACCACAAATGAGCAGAATGGTTGTGCTTTCGACCGCTGGAATAGTTTTGCTTTTCGGCACGCTGGATGCTTTCGCGCAGAGAAAGATGACTTACGAGAGAGCCTACGCGGCGTGCAAAAAGGACCTTGCACAAATATATCCGCCGGGCAGCTCTGACACCGCAGGCAGGAACAGCCGCGGTGCCTCCTGCATGATTCAGTACGGCTTCCACCTCAAGAGGGGCGCCCACTTCTGAAGAGCTTGTGCAGGCTCGAAGGGGCTGGCGCAGAGAAAACGTTCGCGCAGCCGGCAAGATCGTTACGTTCTGAGCTCACGTGTGCCTTGGTGCGCGGCGGCAAATGGTAGGGATGATCCTCTTGGCGGTCGGGGTGCTCCTGACCGCCACCCAGGTGAACGCGGGGCAGCTAGTCGGCTTAGGCAGGCCCGAGCCCAACCGGATCGACATTGCTTATGTGCCCCCGGAACTGCCAGGGAACGAGGCAGTCTACAAGCTGCTCAGGCAGCATCAGGTACTGGAAAAGCTTCGCGATCTGCTGAGCCCGCTTCGGCTGCCGCATCGGCTCCTGCTGCAGGTCAGGGACTGCGACGGCATATCGAACGCCTGGTCCAATGAGGAAAGCGTCACCGTCTGCTACGAGTACGTGAATGAGATCCTGAACAACGCACCCGAGCACACCACGGAAACCGGAATTGCACCGGCGGACACCGTGATCGGCTCGCTTGTCGATGTATTTCTGCATGAGGCAGGTCATGCGACGTTCGCTAGTCTGCAAATCCCCCTGTTTGGACGCGAAGAAGATGCTGCCGACCAGTTTTCGACCTACCTCATGCTGAGATTCGACAAAGACGAAGCGCGCCGGCTGATCCTCGGAAGCTTATATCAATACAAGGAAGACTTGGCCGCTCCCGAGCTCACTATCAAACAACAAAAATTTGCCGACGTGCACGGGACGCCGGCACAGCGCTTCTTTAATTTATTGTGCACGGCATATGGGAGCGACCCGAAGCTGTTTGCGGATTTCGTCGAAAAAAAATTCCTGCCTGAGGACCGCGCCTTCATGTGCAAGCGCGAATACGCTCAGGTTTCACACGCATTCGACACTTTAATCCGCCCTCACGTGGATCGAAAGCTCGCCCTGAAGCTGCACAAACGCTGGCTCGCCCCGGTTGCTGTTCCGAAGAAAATGACCGGCGTGCACTGATGGCGCCAGTTGCCTGCGAGGAAAGTCTTCGTGCGTGCCTGCAGACTAAGCTCGGGGGATGGGCGGGCGAGGTTTGATATTTCGCAAAGCCATCATCATCGGACCGAGGACTAATGACGCAAGATAACGGGAGAAAGGCATGACGCCTGCCTTGTCGCGGCGGCACAAGATAGCCGCGCTCCTCGGCGCTCTGCTGGTCGCGATGGCCCAAGCGCCGCAGCCTGTGCCGGCGCCGTCGCAAGCGCTGTTGAAACCGGCAGAGCTTGAGCAGCTGGTCGCACCCATTGCGCTGCATCCCGATCCGCTGCTGTCCGAGATGCTGATCGCTTCCACCTATCCGCTCGAGGTGGTGCAGGCTGATCGCTGGGCGAAGGCGAATAAAGGCGTCAAAGGCGATGCGCTTACCGCCGCCCTCGCCAAGCAGACGTGGGACGACAGTATCAAGTCGTTGGTCCAGACTCCTGCCGTGCTCACGATGATGGGCGAGCAGCTCGAGTGGACGCAGAAGCTAGGCGATGCCGTGCTCGGCCAGCAGGCCGACGTCATGGATGCGATCCAGCGGCTGCGGACACGCGCGCGCGACAATGGAAAGCTCCAATCGACGAAGGAGCAGACAGTCACGGTCAGCACCGAAGGCGACAAGCAATATGTCGTCATCGAGCCCACAGCGGCCACGCAGATCTCCGTGCCGTACTACGAGCCCGCTGCGGTGTACGGTGACTGGCCGTATCCCGACTACGCGCCCTATTATTTCCCGCCACCGGCCGGGTACTTCGGCGTTGGCGTGCTCGCGACGGGCATGGCGTTTGCAACAGCGGTGGCGGTGCGCCATGCCTTTTGGGGCAATTGCAACTGGGGCGGCCGCTACATCAATGCGGTATCCAACCGATCCATCACAAACGTCAACGTGGATCGTGGAAGATGGCAACACAATCCGGATCACCGTCACGGCGTGAAATACAGCAACGCGGACGTACGCCAGAAATTCGCCAAGACAGACATCCAGGCGGGCAGGGGCGCACGGCAGGACTTCCGTGGCAAGGATGGTCAGCAGGTGCTCAATCCCGGCCGGCCCGGTGCAGGGGATGGAGGGCGCCCCGGTGGCATCGAGCGGCCGGGCGGCGGAGTCGATCGGCCGGGTGGCGGTGCTGCTGCGAAGCAACTGCCAAGCGGCGGCCAGAACGGCGCCGGTGGTGCTCGGCCCGGGCAGCAGCCGAACCAGCGTCCGGCCCAGGCACAGCGCCCGGCTCAGAAGGCCGCGCAGCAGCCTGCGCAGCGGCAACAGCAGCGACCGCAGCAGAGAGCGCAGCAGCCGGCCCAGCGGCCGAGCCCGCCGCGGCGCGATAGCGCCTATTCCAATGTCCAACCGCGTGCTCAGACGCAGGCCCATGCCAACCGTGGTCGCCAAAGCGCCGGCGGTGGCGGCGGCGCGCCACGCGCGGCGGGCGGCGGCGGACGGGGCGGCGGCGGTGGCCGGAGATCCGATGTCGCCCTCAAGCACGACGTCGTGCTGTTGGGTCGTCTCGACAACGGCGTTGGCTTCTATCGTTTCATTTACAACGGCAGCGACCACACTCCGTATGTCGGCGTAATGGCGCAGGAGGTGCAGATCACAATGCCCGACGCGGTGGTGCGCGGTCGCGATGGGTATCTTGGGGTCTTCTATGAGAAGCTTGGCTTGAAATTCCAGACTTACGAGCAGTGGATCGCGCACGGGGCAGTCCTGCCGGCCACGCGAAGCCCGCAATGACCAGCTGGAGAGTCCACATTGTGCGAGGTCCCGTGATGCTGATGCCGTCCTGGCCCCATGCGCGCCCACCTCTGGCACGGTTGCTGCTGGCAATCCTGGCGTTCGCGTTCGCAATGACCGGTGCCGCCTACGCGCAGCAATCGTTCAAAACTCCAGAAGAAGGCGTGGATGCGTTGGTGAGCGCATCGAAAAGCGGGGACCGCAAGGGCGTTCTGAGCGTGCTGGGCCCTGCTGCCGGCGACCTCGTCTCGTCGGGCGACGATGTGGCGGATGCGGCGGAGCGTCAGCGCGTGCTTGAAGCGTACGACGCCAAGCATCAGATCGTCCTCGAGGGTGCAGACAAGGCTGTGCTGCTCGTCGGCACCGAAGAGTGGCCGTTCCCGATCCCGCTCGTCAGGCAAGGTGACGCTTGGCGTTTCGATACCGCGGCCGGTCGGGATGAGATTCTTTATCGCCGTATTGGCCGCAACGAGTTGAGCACGATCCAGGCATGCCTCGCCTATGTGGACGCGCAGGACGAGTACGCCGAGAAGGGGATCGCCGGCAACGGTGTCTACGCACAGCGCATCGTCAGCACGCCGGGGAAGAAGGACGGCTTGTATTGGCCCTCGCAATCAGCAGACGACGAGAGCCCGCTTGGCGAGCTCGCTGCCGCTGCTACCGCCGAGGGCTATCGCGTCGGCCAGCAGCGCATGGCGTATCACGGCTACTACTACAAGATTCTCACGCAGCAAGGCCCGAATGCAGCCGGTGGTGCAGTGGACTATGTCGTCCGCGGCAAGATGATCGGCGGTTTCGCCTTGGTGGCTTATCCTGCCGAATACATGAACTCGGGCGTGATGACCTTTCTCGTCAATCACCAGGGGGTCATCTACCAAAAGGATCTCGGCGCGAACACCGCCGCTTTGGCCTCGAGCATAAGCGTATTCAATCCGGACAGCAGTTGGGAGCGCGTGACCGATGCGCCGCACCCAAACGGAACACAATGAACTGCTAAATTCGACGCGATAGTCGTGCCGGTGCCTGAACGGGTCGCAGATTATCAGGTTTAGCTTGAAGGCTCAGCAGAGGAGGGACTTCCATGACGGCGTTAAATATTCGAGGCACGAACGCGTTTGCCTCTGGACTCGAGCCATTGCGAGCGAACTGGGGTTGGATCGTTGCTCTCGGGGTCCTCTTCGTAGTCTTGGGACTCATTGCGTTGGGCAGCGTCGTCGCCGCGACCGCTGCAAGCGTGTTCGTCGTCGGAATCATGATGGTGATCGCCGGTGTGGCTGAAATCGTCCACGCCTTTCAGGTCAAGACATGGGGAAAATTCCTGCTCTGGCTGGTTCTCGGGGCGCTCTATGTCTTGGCGGGGGCCGTCACCTTCTCCAACCCGCTCCTCGCAGCGGCGATCCTCACCCTGGTGCTGGGAGCTTCGCTCGTCGCATCGGGGATCATGCGGATCATGCTCGCTTTCGGCCTGAAGGAGGGGACACCTTGGATTGCAGTGGCTTTGTCCGGCGTGATCACGCTCGTTCTCGGCCTTATGATTCTGGCGCGATGGCCGGTGTCCAGCCTTTACGTCCTGGGAATCTTCCTCGGCATCGATCTCGTGTTTGCCGGCGCGAGCTGGATCGCCATCGGTCTCGGCCTCAAGACGAGAGCGCAGCCGGTAACAGCATGATGCCAAACTGATCGTAGGAGGGAACGGACATGCGGTGGTTCCACCTGGCGGTGATCATCTTGTTTGCGGCCGCCGTGGTCATTTTCGCTCTGCAGAACTTCCAGTTGGTCGGCTTGTCATTCCTCGGTATGACAATGCGAACGCCGCTCGCATTGCTGATCGTGGTAATTTACCTGCTCGGGACCGCAACCGGCGGGAGCTTGATCGCGCTGGTGCGCCGTTCGATTGAGGGCGCGCGCCGCCGTCCATAGCGACGCGCAGTTCGCACTACGTGCGCAGCGCAAAGCGCGGCGCTCTCGGCATTGGCTTCCCGTCCGTGTCATCCAATCTCCCCCGCGTTGACTTTTCTCAAATCCCTTTCGCCACTTGGTTGCTAATCCAGTGACAATGCTCGTCAGGTGACCAGTCCGCTATCAGCTGAATTATCCGCCGCGGGCCTCGCCTTTGTATTGCGGCCGCCGGGCGAAGGTGCAGACGACGCTCCGGAAAGCTGGCTGCCCCCCACGAACGAGCGACACGAGGGGATGGAGGAGACGCGCCATGGAAGCGACCGCCGCTTTGAAAACTAAGAAGGCCGGAGATTGCTGGCGAGACTTCAACCCGGGTCATTGGCGCGACACGATCGATGTCCGAGATTTCATCGTTCGCAATGCCACGCCCTACACAGGTGATGAAAAATTTCTGGCGCCTGCATCTAAGCGCACGCAAGCGGTTTGGAGCAAGCTTCAGCCCTACTTCAGGGAAGAACAGAAAAAAGGCGTGCTTGCCGTCGATGCGAAAACGCCCTCGACGCTACTGGCGCATAAGGCAGGTTACATCGACCGCGACAACGAGGTGATCGTCGGTTTGCAGACCGACCAGCCATTCAAGCGGGCGATCTTCCCCTACGGCGGATTGCGCATGGTCGAGGCTGGACTCAAGGCGTCGGGGTTCGATGCCGACCCGCAGGTGCACGACGCCTTTACCAAATATCGCAAGTCGCACAACGACGGCGTGTTCGATGCCTATACGCCCGAGATCATGCGCTGTCGCAGGTCTGGCATCATCACCGGTCTGCCCGATTCCTATGGTCGCGGCCGCATCATCGGTGATTACCGGCGCGTGGCGCTCTATGGCGTCGATCGCCTGATGGCCGCCAAGCAGGAGGAACGGGCGCAGGTCGACGACATGTGGCCGACTGACGAGGTGATCCGGATCCGCGAGGAGCTGGCCGATCAGATGCGCGCGCTGAAGGACCTTGCCAGTATGGGCAACCTTTATGGGTGCGACATCGCTCGGCCGGCGAACGATGCGCGCGAGGCTGTTCAATGGACCTACCTGGCTTATCTCGGCGCGATCAAAGAAGCCAACGGTGCGGCTATGTCGATCGGCCGTATCTCGAACTTTCTCGACATCTTCATCGAGCGCGACCTCCAGGACGGCGCCTTGGACGAAGCCGGCGCTCAGGAGCTCTGGGACCAGCTCGTGCAAAAGCTGCGCATTGTCCGATTTCTGCGCACCCCAGAATACGACGCACTGTTCAGCGGTGATCCATACTGGGCGACTGAGTGCGTCGGGGGAATGGATCTCAACGGACGTCCGCTGGTGACCAAGAGCAGCTACCGCATGCTGCATACGTTGAGCAATCTCGGGCCCGCGCCAGAGCCCAACATCACGGTGCTCTGGTCCAAATCTCTGCCAGTGAATTTCAAGCGTTACTGCGTCAACGTCAGCCGAGCGACATCCTCACTGCAATACGAGAACGACGATCTGATGCGACCGCATTTCGGCGATGACTACGGCATCGCCTGCTGCGTCTCGGCCATGCGTCTGGGCAAGCAGATGCAGTTCTTCGGCGCGCGCGTCAATCTGGCGAAGGCACTGCTCTACGCGATCAATGGCGGTCGCGACGAGATCTCCGGAGACCAAGTCGCGCCGGCGACTCCGTCGGTGACCAGTGACGTGCTTGACTACGACGAGGTGCTCGAGAAATTTGACGGGGTCATGGAGTGGCTCGCGCGCACATACGTGCATGCAATGAATTGCATTCACTACATGCACGACAAGTACTTCTACGAACGTCTTGAGATGGCGCTGCACGATCGTGACATCCTGCGCACCATGGCATTCGGAATTGCGGGGCTTTCGGTGGTCGCCGACAGCCTGGCGGCGATAAAGTACGGCAAGGTTCATGTCATTCGCGACAACACCGGCCTTGCCATCGACTACCGCATCGAAGGCACAAAAGGCACGAATGCAATTCCGCAATTCGGCAACAATGACGATCGGGTCGACAAGATCGCGGCGGACCTCGTCACCAGCTTTATGCAGAAGATCCGCAAGCACCCGACTTATCGCGATGCCACTCACACCCAAAGCGTGCTGACGATCACGTCCAACGTGGTCTACGGCAAGGCGACCGGCAACACGCCGGACGGGCGTCGTAAAGGGGAGCCGTTCGGACCTGGCGCCAACCCCATGCACGGGCGCGACAGCCACGGTTGGCTGGCGTCCTGCCTCTCGGTTGCGAAGTTGCCTTACAACGACGCGCTCGACGGCATCAGCTACACCGTGTCGGTCGCGCCGCAAAAGGCGCACCTCTCCGACCAGGAGTTGATCGACGGTGCGGTCAAAGCCTTCGACGTGTACTTCGACCGAGGCGGCTTCCACATGAACCTGAACGTGATCGACAAGGACACGCTCGAAGACGCAATGAAGAACCCCGACAAGTATCCGCAACTCACGATTCGAGTTTCCGGTTATGCAGTCAACTTCGTCCGACTGACGCCCGAGCAGCAGCAGGACGTCATCAGCCGCACCTTTCACGGGCAACTCTGACGAGAGGGCCAGGCGATGTCACATCTGGCAACTCTCGAGTCCGGCAGTCGCCATGACCTGCGGGTCGGGATCTCGCCGGACGCGCCGGACGAAAGCGAGCTCGAGGAAAGGCCGGAGGGGGAGTTCGGCTATGCCCACTCCTATGAGACATCATCGCGATACGACGGGCCAGGACTGCGCGTCGTGCTGTTCGTATCCGGTTGTCTCTTGCGCTGTTCTTATTGCCACAACCCGGACACCTGGCACCTCAAAGACGGAACCTACGTTTCGGCGGAGCGCGTGATCCATCGTCTGGCCGGATTTGCTTCAGCGCTGCGCGCCATGGACGGCGGTCTTACTATTTCCGGCGGCGAGCCGATGGTTCAACAGGCTTTCACCCGTCGCATCCTGGTGGGCGCCAAGCAGCTCGGGCTACACACCGCCATCGAGACCTCGGGCTATCTCGGCGACCGCATGGACGCGGAGTATCTGTCCGCTCTCGACTTGGTGCTGCTCGATATCAAGAGCTCCGACCCGCAAACCTACCGCAAGGCGACCGGCCGCGAGCTGGCTCCCACGCTGCGTTTTGCCGAGCGCCTAGCCGCGATGGGCAAACCGGTGTGGGTGCGGTTCACGTTGGTGCCCGGCCTCACCGATGATCCCGCCAATGTGCAAGGCATCGCGCAGTTCGTGGCCCCAATGCAGAACGTGCAGTGGGTCGAGGTGCAACCCTTTCACCAGCTTGGCGGGTTCAAGTGGAAGGCGATGAAGCTTGATTACGTTCATGCCGAGACGCCGACGCCCACGCCTGACCTGATCAGTCGGGTGCTCGGCCAGTTCAAGGACGCAGGCTGCCGCGTGCGTTGACCGGGCCGCCAGCCCAGTCCGCCGTTTAGCTGGAGATATGGTCATGTTCGAACTCGCTCGCGAGATCATCGGCACGCAGCCAATCCTCGCTGTGTTTCTTGCCATCGGGTTGGGTTATCTGGTCGGTCAAGTAAATCTGGGCGGATTTTCGCTTGGGGTTGGAGCCGTCCTGTTCGTCGGGCTCGCCATCGGCGCATTTGCCCCGAAGTCGCAGATTACCGGTCCCATCAGCCTGACCGGCCTCATCATGTTTCTCTATGGGATCGGCATCCTGTACGGGCGACAGTTTTTCCAAGGAATGAGCGGCGCGGCAGGGATCAAGTACAACCTGCTGGCGCTTGTTGCGGTCGCCGCCGGTTTGGGCGTCGCCTTGGCTCTGGGTCAGGCGTTCGGGATCAAAATTGGTCACACGCTCGGCCTCTACGCCGGCTCGATGACCAGCACCGCAACGCTTCAGGCCGCTCTCGACGTGATGCAAAACAAGGACCCCTCGATCGGCTACTCCGTCGCTTATCCGTTCGGCGTGATCGGTCCGATCCTGTGTATTTATTTCATGACGCGGCAGGTGCAGCCCAACTTTCCTCCAAAGGCGCAGCGCTTTCACATGGGCGAGGTCACGCTGAGCGCTGGCTTTGCCGGTCGGACACTCAATGCACTCGCCGAAGAGCTCCCGCCCGGTGTTCAGGTCACGATGGTGCGCAAGGACAATCAGAACGTCGTTCCATCAGGTGACCTGGTGGTTGGCCCGGGCGATGGGCTGATGATCATCGCAGAGGATAACGAGGCGATTGGCGAGGCGACCAAGCGCTTGGGACGACTCGAGCGAGGACGCATCGTCAAGGACCGCTCGGCACTCGACTACATTCGGGTCTTCGTCGGCAAAGCGAGCGCGGTCGGCATACCGCTCGCCCAGCTGCCGCTGCCGGCCGGCTTTCCCATGCATCTTCTGCACGTGCGGCGCTACGACACCGACATCATCCCGACGCCGGATCTGGCCTTGGAATTCGGCGATCGGGTCGGCGTTCTGATGCCCCCGGACCGAAGAGAGGAGGTGCGGCGGCACTTCGGCGATACGGTAAAGGCAACCGCCGAGTTCAGCTATGTTTCGCTGGGCATCGGAATGGTGTTGGGCATTCTGCTTGGTCTCATTCCAATTCCCATTCCCGGCGTGGGCACGGTTACCCTCGGCATCGGCGGCGGCCCGTTGATCGTCGCTCTCATTGTCGGCTATTTGCGCCGGACCGGTCCGTTGCTGTGGGTCATGCCGTTGCCGGCGAACATCGTGCTGCGGAATTTCGGGCTGGCGCTGTTCCTGGCTGCCGTGGGTATCAATGCCGGACAACCGTTCGTGCGCACTGTTTCGGAAACCGGTGCGACCATGCTCTTGATCGGCGTCGCGGTGTTGTTGACGACGGTCCTGATCGTGCTGCTGGTCGGCTATTACGTGCTCAAGGTCCCCTATGACGATCTCCTCGGCGTGGCTTCCGGCGCGACCGGCAACCCATCTATTCTGGTCTATTCGACGCGCATGGCACCTACCGAGCGACCCGACGTGGGCTACGCGATGATCTTTCCCTCAATGACCATCGTGAAGGTGATCGCCGTGCAGATCGTCGGGCTCATTGCCGCCGGTGGCGCGGGGTAGTTGTCCTAAAAAAAGGGACCGTGACCACGAGGGGACGCTTTATGCAAGATAGGCCAACCACCGGCACGCCCGGCACATCGCCTCAACTCATCTCGTTCGAGGCAGTATTGCCGCCGGCCATGGCTCTTCGTGCTGAGGAGACCGGCGTCAAACGCGCAGCGGGCGACCCGCTTACCGTTCTTGTGCTCAGCTTAATGGCGGGCGCATTCATCTCTTTCGGTGCCATCTTCGCGACCACGGTCACCGCCGGAACAATCCAAATCGCCACAAGCGAGGCCGCAGCATCTCTTTCCGCGGGACTGCCGTATGGCATCACGCGCCTTCTCAGTGGGCTGGCGTTCTCTCTAGGTCTGATTCTGGTGATCATCGCCGGCGCCGAGCTCTTCACCGGCAACAATCTCATCGTCATGGCCTGGGCAGGCGGGAAGGTCAGTACGCGCGCCCTTCTTTCCAATTGGATGATTGCGTTTGCTGGAAACTTCGCCGGTGCGATCCTCACGGCAGGACTGATGTTCTACACGACGCAGTACACATTCGGTGGCGGCGCTGTGGGACTGGTAGCCCTGAATACCGCCAACGCCAAGGCTTCACTGGCAATGGTTCCCGCCCTGACGCTCGGGATCATGTGCAACACGCTGGTCTGCCTGGGGGTCTGGATGTGCTACAGCGCGCGCACCAGTGTGGACAAGATAGTGTCGATCGTGCCGCCGGTCGCAGCGTTCGTCGCTGCTGGATTCGAGCACAGCATTGCGAACGCGTATTTCATCCCGATCGGCTTGTTCATCAGGTCGGGCGCGCCGGATTCCTTCTGGGCATCCATAGGCAAGACGGCGGCCGACTTCCCAGCACTCACTTGGCACAATTTCTTCCTAGCCAATCTGCTTCCGGTCACGATCGGCAATGCCATTGGGGGCTCCGTCATGGTGGCCGCCGTCTATTGGTTTGTGTACTTGCGAAACAGGACATCCGCGTAGTCCGCGCACGTCCAATTGCCCGTCACGGCTCTATGCACGGCCACTCAGGACCTCGTGCAAGGTGGCGAGCCGGTCAAGCCGGCCGAATTTCTCGCTAATCCCGTCAGCACGCAACAGATCGCGGGCCCGACCATGCGCTCCGACGATGCGCAAGCTTATGCCGCGGCCAGCAAGCTCCCCCTGCAACTGCTGCAGCATGCGAGATCCGGCCAGATCAATGAACGGGGAGGCCGACAGATCGCACACGACAAGGCGGACGTCGGCGGCCTCCTTTGTGCCGAGACGGCTTGATACCGCGCTCCAGACCGATTCGGCATTCACATAGAGCAATGAAGCCTCCGGTCGGAAAGCCACCACGTCGCGCAGCGGCTCGTTCTCGGGGTGTCGCGCCTGATCGGAATAATGGTCGGTGCCTGGGATGCGACCAAGGAAAGCCACGTGAGGGCGCGAGGCGTATGCCAAGAGCATCAGTATGGAAGCGAGTGCGGCGAGCAATATCCCTTGCAGGATTCCCAGCAGCAGCACACCCGCGAGAGCAAAGGCCGCAGCATAGAAGTCCATCCGGCTGACGCGCCACATGCGCAACATTGCCGGTACATCGATCAGCCCGTAAACGGCGGTCAGCACGATCGCTGCCAGCACTGCCTTAGGGAGGTTTGCCAAGAGGCCGGTGAGAAAGAGCAAGCAGAGTGCGAGCGCAAGCGAGGCAAAAATCAGGGCCAATGGAGTGCGAGCACCTGCCTTGTCGTTCACCGCCGATTGGGAGAGGCCGCCTGCCACCGGATAGCCACCCCCGAGCGCGGCTGCCATATTGGCCGCGCCAAGTCCAAGAAATTCCCGGCGCGGATCCAGGGTGTAGCTGTGCTTTGTCGCGAATGCGCGAGCAGCGGAAACACCTTCGATATAGGCAAGCAGCAGGCATCCCGCCGCGAGCGGAAATATTCCCTCGACCTCGCGCAGGCGCAATGCTGGCAGCTGCAAGGACGGCAGCCCCGCAGGCACTTCGCCGGTGATAGGGACGCCAAGTTCTACGAGGCCGAAAGCGGAAGCGACCAGAATAGATAACGCGACCACGACGAGGCCGACCGGTTTGGCCGGGAGGAGCCGCTCGCCTGCAACGAGCAGAACAATCGCAACAACGCCCATGGCCAAGGCCGGCCAGCTGATCTGGTCGAGCTGAGTTGCGATTTCGATGAGCCGCTCGATGAAATTATGTCCACCGCCGGGAATGCCGAACAAGCTCGGGAGCTGCGAGACAATGATGGTCAGGCCGGCACCGGCTTTGAATCCGACGAGGATGCTGTCGCTGATGAGCCGCACTAGCACGCTGAGCCGCAACAGCCATGCCAATAAGCAGAGCACCCCGACCGTCATGGCCGCAAGGCTGGCGATCT
Organism: Xanthobacteraceae bacterium; assembly: GCA_045811525.1. Classification (GTDB taxonomy): domain Bacteria; phylum Pseudomonadota; class Alphaproteobacteria; order Rhizobiales; family Xanthobacteraceae; genus VAZQ01. Next base: position 66,198 of record JBJMTV010000011.1, read on the forward strand.
GTACATAGCGTTCAGCATCGCCGCCGGCCATGGCGCCGACCGCGCCGGCAATCATGAGGGAGATCGCCGATGTCGGCCCTACCGCAAGCTGACGTGAGGAGCCGAGCAAGGCGTATCCCAAGCCGCCCAGCAGATAGCCATAGACGCCGACCTGAGGGGGGAGGCCGGCGAGCGTGGCATACGCGAGAGACACCGGGATGGCATACGCGGCGAGCGTTGCGCCCGCCAAGACATCATGGGGCAGCCAGGCTGCGCGGTACTCGGTAAGCCAGCGCATTTATGGTGTCCGCCGGAGCCACGCCGGCGTGTCGCCCGTCGGCCCCCGATTGCACCCTCGTCATCGCGCCACTCCTGGCGCATTGACATAAATCAATCCACTTGCTGCTCAGACGCTGAACAGGCTTTCAGAGCTGGCCGGCTACTTGGCGGCACCCCATAACGTTTCGACCGCCTGCATGACCGGAATCTGCGGATTGCGGATGCAATAATCCAGCAGCTTTTTCGTCTCGGCGAGCAGGCCTTGAGTGTCGATGACCGTCGTTCCGCGCTTGGCGCTATGGTAGCCGCTCAGCCAAATCGCAATATTTTTGCGGATTGGTTATCTTGTAGCCGCTGAACTGGTCACAGGTGATTTTCGCAACGTCGAGCGTCACCTGTGCCCGGACCGGGGAAATCGGAATACAGGTCAGTAGCAGCATCAATATGACACCAAGACCTCTGATCATTCGCTTTCTCCATCGCAACGGAAGTGCGTGAGTGTGCGTTACCGCAATTGCAGCTGCTTAAGCAAACAAGCTAATGAGTCGGTTCGCGCGCGAGCCCAAGCCCCTGCGGATCCTCCTGGCGCGCTATGATCCTATCCTGGGCATCGAGCGGCGAACGCTCGATGACCAGATCCAAGTGGTGGACATACCGTTGCACCATGTTGGCACGCTCCGCCTCCGTTAAAGAATCCATCAGGCCGAGAAGGGCTGCGCGTAGCCGGCGCATCACCTGCACAGATGTGACACCAAACTGCCGGATCTCATCGAACCCGAGCGTCAGGTAGTCCTCCCAGGTGGGCATTGGGAAAAGAAGGCGAAGCTGACCTTTCGCATCGTTGCCATAGCCAGCGTCCAGGTGGCATCGACCCAGGCGCCGCAACAGATCCTCAATCTGATCGATGGTTTGGACGGCGGTTGTCGGGTCGTTGATGGCAGGTGAAAGCGCCTTGATTGCAATGTCCACGAGCAGCCTGATGGGATATTTGGGGTCTTGTTCGAAGGTACGCTGGCTTTCTAGGCGGATGGCGCGCATCAGCTCGGTCTGCGCCAGGGTCCCTCGGCCCCCGTGAATTTGCAGGAGACGCGTACCCTCCACCACCGTATCGCCGACTGCGCACAAGATTGCGATTACGCCATCGACCTGCTCGGCCATGCGTACGAGACGGGCGACGTCCAAGCTTGCGATGGCGCGCGGCGCGCCCGAGTACAGCATGGTCTGCGTGACTGGGGCCGACTTCACCAGTGAAATGGCTTCGTGCCCAATATGCATTTCCGGCTTCGTCTCGCCGTTCTTGCGTTGAAAGGTGTTGCGAATGACCTCGCGGCCTCTATCCCCAATCAGTTGCAGCACGTTGGTGATCTGCAGGTCGGTAACGCGCTGCACCAGTCGGGAAAACAAGAGCATGCTGAGCACCAGCAGGGTTGCGACCACCAAGCTCGAGAGGAGCGGCACCGAGCCGGTGCCTGCACGGTCAACCCAGGCGAGTGTCGAGAGGGCATAAATGAATGTCGCCGCAAATATCCCGAGCGCGTGAAACAACGAAGGATCGCGGGCAAACCACAGCACCAGCCGCGGCGAGTAGGCGATCGCGCTGAATTGCACCATCACGAACGCCATGGCGAAGACGATGCCCATCAGCGCCATCATTCCGGAGGCTGCCGCCGAGAGGTATGCCTGCGCCGATGCAACCGACAGACCGAGCGTGTAGGCGCCGAGAAATGATTGCTCGAGCCGCGGCAGGCTGAATCCGCACAGCACGCTTACGCCCACATAGATCATTGGCACGAGCCAGAGACGCATCTGCGGCGCTTCCTGCTGGTTACGGCAATGCTGCGCGAGTGTCTCGTTGGCGCGCACTATCCGGGCTCGGCGATGGTGCGAGATGAGCAGAGGGGCGCCGCCCCCACCACATTGCCAGCAGCAGTGATCCCAGGACCTCGACGATGCCATAGGCCAGTGCCGCTGAGACGGCGGGCGTCCCAGGAAAGCTTCCAGTCACGATAACGAGGCCCACGCCGACATTGCGCAATGAGGTGGTCAACGCCAGGGTCCTGCGGCCCTCCTGCGCGGACTGGCCCGTAACCCAGCCAATCACCAAGCTTCCAGCCAAGAGCATGAGCATGCCCGCGAACCCGCGCAGCCGGATGTCAGCCAGCATTTGAAACTGGGTGAACAGGATCAGTGCTGCCAAGCTCAGGTTCAGGATCTTGCTCACGAGGTCGAGTGGCCCGATGAGCTTGTCCGCCAGCTGCGGTTGGAAATGGCGTAGAGCCACGCCACAAAGCAATGGCAACAGCTGTGTGATGATAAGCGCTCGCACGATGCCGATGGCATCGATCCGAAGCGCGTCGCCACCGCCGATCCAGGGGAGGAGGCCCTGCAGCAGCAGGGGCGCCAGGATGGCGGATGAAGCAGCGAGAGCCGCCATCAGCCCCACCGCCTGGGGTACATTGGCGCGAGCGATGGCCACAAACGGCGGCCCAAAAGGCGCTCCCGGGCACACGGCAAGCACGAGAAAGCCCGCCGCGATCATTGGATCGGCCCCAAACAGCGCGAGCAGTACGATTGCCAAGGCCGGGACCAGCAGGTAGTTCGCCACGCCTGCTCGCACCAGCAGCGAGCGCCTCTTGGCGGTTTCCGCGATCTCTGCAAATGTCACGCGCAGCCCGATGAGCACCATCATCTCAATCAGGGTAATTGTGACCAGGAGGTTGACGAGCCGATCGAGCGTCATTGACGATCTATCGCCACACTACCAACCCAGCGATCGGGTGGCATCGTTCTGCGCAGCACTTCGAAAATGACGGCCGTCGACCAGCCGAACAGCAGGACGCCGTTCATCGCCGTCATCGGGCCCAGCAAGCGCCAGCCCTCGACCGGTACGACATCGCCGTAGCCAAGCGTGGTGTAGTTCACGAAGGCGAAGTACACGCGGTCGGCTCCGGCTGGTGCCGCGTCCACGATTGCGTACGCCGCTGACCAGAGCATCACCTCGCATACGTGCGCGCCCATCAGCACCGATACTGCCGCGACCATGACCGAGATCAACAACACCTGGGGACGCGCAGCGGACCGGGAAGCGCGATGCACCACTCGCACCACCGATGTCATCACCAGCGCGTGGATGACGATGGCGCAGCCGCTGACGCATGCTCCGAACAGCAACTGCCGCAACATCAGTACATTTCGCGGACGAAGTTCTTTCCTTGCAGCGTCGCCTGGTCGTCGTATTTCCCCTTATCCGATCGCTTGGGCAGCTTCACCTTCGTGTGCTCCACACGCTTGTAGGGGATCGACCTCAGAATGTGTGAAATGCAATTGAGGCGGCCACGTCGCTTGTCGTCCGAACGCACCACGTGCCAGGGCGCATGTTTGCTGTCGGTTGCTTGCAGCATCAGGTCGCGTGCCTTGGAGTAGCCGTACCAGCGTCGATAGGATTCGAGGTCCATTGGGCTCAGCTTCCACTGTCGCACCGGATCCTCTATGCGCCCCTTGAAGCGTCGTTCCTGCTCGTCCTGCCCGACCTCAAGCCAGATCTTGAGGAGCTTGATACCTCCTTGGACAATGTATTTTTCGATCTCTGGGCAAAGCGCCAAAAAGCGCTGGTGCTCCTCCTCGGAGCAGAAGCCCATGACATATTCGACACCCGCGCGATTGTACCAGCTCCGATCGAAAATCACGATCTCGCCCGCGGCAGGAAAGCGCTCGATATAGCGTTGAATGAACATCTGGCTCTTTTCGCGATCGGAGGGCGCGGGGAGTGCCATCACTCGAAACACGCGCGGGCTGACGCGCTCTGTGAGCGCCTTGATGGTGCCACCCTTGCCCGCGGCGTCGCGTCCCTCGAACAGCACGATGACCCGAGCGCCAGTTTCCTTGACCCAGTCCTGCAGATGACAGAGCTCGACCTGAAGCTTGCGCATCTCCTTTTCGTAGGCTTTTCGTTTCAGGTTGCCTTTCCCGTTCTTCATATCGGCTTTGGCGGTCTTTTCCGGCTTAGAAGTCATGATCTTGTCCACTTCGTTGCAACACACGCATACGACTCAGCCAATTTCCAGGTCGAACACTCCGGTCAGTCCATGATGTGATAGCCGCCGTCCACATAGAGCGTTTCGCCGGTGATGAGACGTGCGGCATCGTGCGCCAGAAAAGCAGTGGCGGCGCCAACATCCTCGATACTCACCAGGCTTCGCGCTGGCGCTTTCGCCTTCGCTTTATCGAGAAGAGCGTCGAATTCGGGGATGCCAGAGGCGGCGCGCGTCGCAAGCGGTCCGGGCGAGATGGCATGCACCCGGATCCCCTTCGGGCCGAGCTCGGCGGCGAGATAACGGACCGCGCTTTCCAGGGCGGCCTTTGCCACTCCCATGATGTTGTAGTTCTCCACCACCATCTGGCTACCGTAGTAGGTCATGGTGAAGAGCGTGCCGCCTTTGTGCATCAGCGGCTCGGCGAGGTGCGCCATACGCAGGAACGTCCAGCACGAAACATCGAGCGTGGTGAGGAAGCCTTCGCGTGAGACATCCGTGACTCGCCCCTGCAGCGCATCCTTGGGCGAAAAGGCGATCGAGTGCACGACAAAATCGAGGCTGCCCCACTCCTTTTCGATGCGCTCGAACACTGCTTCCATCTGCCCCGATATCTGGACATCCAGGGGCATGACGATTGCGGCTTCGAGCTCATTGGCGAGTGGCTCGACATGCTTTTTTGCCTTCTCGTTCAGGTAGGTTACTGCCAGCTCTGCCCCAAGCGCGCGAAAAGCTGTCGCGCAACCCCAGGCGATCGATTTGTCGTTGGCGATACCGACGATCAGTCCCTTCTTGCCTTCGAGCAGCTTGGCCTTCACAGCGGGCAACATGGCCGTTCTCTCCTTGCTCTCGCGCCTCATGCCGCGGTGCTGCTGCAGGTTCGGCGGACGCAACATTTCTGCCGATTCTTTGTGCAAGCTGCGAATTTTTCCGGCGGATTGCCGGCTTTCGCTACCGCCGTTTCGATCGTTCAGGCTTCCCGCCGGATCATTGAGAAATGTCAAACGCTTCGACATTGAGAAATGTCAAACAGGCCAGCGAGAAAGGGCGTATGTACTAGCGCTCTCATTGTCCGCATCGGCTCAAACCACGGAGGCCAGGAATGGCGGCCAAAATGGATGACCTGCTGCCGACCGCCGACGACTTCATGAAGAAGCTCGCGGTGGCCGAGGCGGAGGAGGCATCGAAGCAGGCGCGACAACTCGCCGAGGCGGAGGCCGAGAAGAAAGATCTGCTCAATCGGTTTCTGAAGCCGTCAGGTCTTTCCGATGATGAGGCTATTCAGCGGGCGATCAAGATCATCGAGCGCGCCGTCAGCAATGGACGAACTGAGGTCCAGGTTCATCGTTTCCCCAATCAACTGTGCACGGACAAGGGGCGCGCTATCAATCAGCAGGAGCCCGGATGGGAAAAGACCCTGACCGGGGTGCCGAAGGAGATTTACGAGCTCTGGGCGAAGTACTTTCGATCTCGCGGCTACAAGCTCAGGGTCGAGATCATTGATTTCCCCGGCGGGGTGCCTGGAGACATCGCCATGACCCTGAAGTGGGGCTGAACGCACGTTCGACCGTGTCACACGGATGATCGCATAAGCCTGCTATTGCGCTCGGCGGCTCACTGACGGAAGCGGCACGAAAGCTTCAGGGGAAGCCTGCTCGCACAACTCGCGGGATCACACGGAGCACGAATAAATGTCGTCCAGCCACGAAAAGTCACCGGCGCCTGTTACCAACACAGCCGCGCTCGGAGTCACGTCACTTATCGAATACTCCGTCGATGCCGCTCAGCGGACGGTACTGTTCTGGGACGTGCTGCGCCAGCGTGGCAATCAGTACCGCGAACATTTGACCGAGACGGCACCGCACGTGCTCGACTACGCGGTCGAGCTGGTCATTGACGGCAGGACCCTCGAGCGCCCGGTGAACTACGCGTTGGTTCGGGTCGTGCCGCCCGCGGACACGCAAATCGACCTGACACGAAGGCCCTTTGTCATCGTCGATCCGCGCGCGGGGCACGGCCCCGGCATAGGAGGCTTCAAGGCGGACAGCGAAATCGGTTTCGCCTTTCAGGCCGGACACCCGTGCTACTTCGTCGGCTTTCTGCCCGATCCGATGCCGGGGCAGACGATCGAAGATATTGCCCGTGCCGAAGCAATATTCCTGGAGCGGGTCATCGAATTGCATCCGCAGGCCGATGGCAAACCATGCGTCATCGGAAACTGCCAGGCGGGTTGGGCGGTCATGATGCTCGCGGCCATCCGTCCCGAACTGTTCGGTCCGCTCATTATTGCTGGCTCGCCACTTTCATACTGGGCCGGCGTCCGTGGTACCTATCCGATGCGCTACAGCGGCGGCCTCTTGGGCGGCAGCTGGCTGACGGCATTTGCGAGCGACCTCGGACGAGGCAAGTTCGACGGTGCCTGGCTGGTGCAAAATTTCGAAAATCAGAACCCCGCCAATACACTTTGGACCAAGCAGTACAATCTTTATTCCAAAATCGACACGGAGGCCTCGCGCTACCTCGGATTCGAGCGCTGGTGGGGCGGCCATGTCAATTTGAACGCGCAGGAGATCCAGTTCATCGTCGATGAGCTGTTCATCGGCAACAATCTTGCTGCCGGCAAGATCCACACGTCGGATGGAACGGCCGTCGATCTGCGTAATATCAGATCGCCGATCGTGGTGTTCTGCTCCAAGGGCGACAACGTGACGCCGCCGCAGCAGGCGCTCGGCTGGATCCTCGATCTCTACGACAGTGTCGACGACATTCGGTCATATGGACAGACCATCGTCTACTCCATCCATGAGAGCATTGGCCATCTCGGCATTTTCGTCTCTGGAGGCGTCGCGAAAAAGGAGCATAGTGAGTTCTCCAGCAACATCGATCTGATCGACACACTTCCTCCAGGCCTTTACGAGGCGGTGTTCGAGGCGAAAACCACCTCGGTCGCCAGCGCGGATCTTGTGACGGGCAGCTGGGTGATGCGCTGTGAGGCGCGGACGTTGGACGATCTGCGCGCCCTCGGCGGCAATGATGCGGCTGACGAGCGCTGTTTCGCCGCCGCGGCATGCGTGTCGGAAACAAATCTTGCCCTCTACCGCACTTTTGCACAGCCGATCGTGCGTGCGCTGGTGAGCTCGCCGTTCGCCCAATGGATGCAACAGCTCCACCCCATGCGGACGCAGTACGAGCTTTTCTCGAATGCGAATCCGATGATGGGCTCTGTGGCCCGTTTGGCGGATCAGGTCCGTAAAAACCGTGGTCCAGCCGCTGCAGACAATCCATTGCTCCGCTTACAGGAGACTGCATCCAGTCAGATTGTCGCTGCATTGGACGCCTGGCGCAAAGCAAGCGAAGCGATGGCCGAGCGAACTTTCTTTGCGCTCTACGGATCACCGACGCTGCAGGCGGCGGCTGGCGTTTCCTCGAGCCCGAATGGGCCGCTGCGCAGAGCCAGCAAAAATCCGATGCATGACGAGCTCCTGCAGAAACGCATTGTCGAGCTGAAATCGAACATTGGCGCCGGTGGCCTGCCCGCAGCCGTTGTGCGTGGGCTCCTGTATGTAGGCGTGTCGCGCTCCGCCGTCGACGAGCGTGGGTTTGAGGCGCTGCGCCGCGTTCGCCGTGCGCATGGCGAGCTAACGCTATCTGCGTTCAAGGCGCTGGTTCGTGAGCAGTTCTACCTGCTGCTGATCGACAGGGAGGCCGCGCTTGCCGCCATTCCGTCGATGCTGCCTCCCGACGTCGAGAGGAGGCGCGCCGCATTCGACGTGATCGGCGAGGTGCTCGGCGCGAGCGCCCAGCAGTCCGACGCGGAGAAGGCGCGCGCCGACGAGATCGCTCGACTGTTTGGCCTCACCGAACCAGCCGCTCAGGTCAGGGTTACTTCTCGCCCATCGCGAAAAGAGCCGCAGGCCCGTGCGTCGTGAAAGCCCCCGCTGTCCGTTAAGGGAGAACTGCCCATGCTGACAGAGAGATACACTGAAGCTGGAACGTTAGCGGCGATCGGGCCTGCCGGCGATCCGCCGCCCTCGAAATATGATCGGCTGATTGCCAGAGCGAAGGAGGTGCCCCCGCCCAGAACGATTGTCGCTCACCCGTGCGATGAGAGCTCGCTTGCCGGGCCCCTGCAGGCAGCTGCAGCAGGCCTGATCGTGCCAATCCTGGTCGGCCCCGCCGCGAAAATCTCCGCGGTTGCTCGTCAGCACGGTTTGGATTTGGGTTCTACCGAGATCGTTGACGCCCCGCACAGCGAGGCGGCGGCAACCAAGGCTGTCGAACTCATTCAGCAGGGCAAGGGCGAGCTTCTGATGAAAGGCAGCTTGCATACTGACGAGCTCATGCGCGCCGTGGCTTCCAGCAAGACCGGCCTGCGCACAGCACGACGTATCAGCCATGTCTTTGTCATGGACGTTCCAACCTATCCCGAGACGCTGTTCATCACCGACGCCGCCGTCAACATCTTTCCTGATCTCGAGGCCAAGCGCGACATTATCCAGAACGCCATAGACCTGTTCACGCAAGTGGGCCTCGGCACGCCCCGTGTCGCGATCCTCTCTGCCGTTGAGACCGTGACCCCCAAGATCCCGTCGACCCTCGATGCCGCCGCGCTCTGCAAGATGGCGGAACGGGGACAGATCACCGGTGGCATTCTTGATGGTCCGCTCGCCTTCGACAATGCCATCAGTCCCGAAGCGGTCAAGATCAAGGGTATCGTCTCCCCTGTTGCCGGCCGCGCCCAGATTCTCGTCGTGCCGGACCTAGAAGCCGGTAACATGCTCGCCAAGAATCTTTCGTTTCTGGCCAAGGCGGATGCTGCGGGCATCGTCCTCGGCGCGCGCGTGCCCATCATTCTGACCTCGCGCGCGGATTCCGTGCGCTCGCGCATGGCGTCTTGTGCCGTCGCCGTGCTCTACGCCGACGCGCGACGGCGCACGGCCGCGCTGCCGGCAGCGTGATCTCAGATGGAGCCCATCCTCGTCGTCAATGCCGGCTCTTCCAGCGTCAAGTTCCAAGTGTTCGAAACCGGTGCCGAGGGTGGGCTGAAACGCCTCCTCAAGGGCCAGATGGATGGCATCCGTACGCGTCCTCGATTGCGCGCGAGTGCGGCGGACGGAACTCTCCTCATCGATGAGACGTATCCGGCTGAGAAAGTGCCTGACCTTCCAACTGCCCTCGCCCTAGCCGGGGCTTGGCTGCGGAATTCGCAAGGGCTGGAGCCGGTTGCCGTAGGACACCGCGTCGTGCATGGCGGGCCGCAATACGATAAGCCGGTTCGCATCGACGCGTCGGTACTGGCTGACTTGGCGCAGTATGTTTCACTCGCCCCGCTGCATCAGCCCAACAATCTTGCTCCCATCGGCTCGCTGCTGGCACGTTTTCCCGAGCTTCCGCAGGTCGCCTGTTTCGATACTGCTTTTCACCGCGGCCACGGAGCGCTCGCGGACCACTACGCAATTCCCCTGCGTTTCTATGCGGAAGGGGTGCGCCGCTACGGCTTTCATGGCCTCTCCTATGAATACATCGCCGATCGATTGCCGCATGTCGCTCCCGTGGCCGCGCGAGGACGGGTGATTGTCGCCCATCTGGGGAGCGGGGCCTCCATGTGCGCCCTCCTTGATGGGCGCAGCATCGAGAGCACCATGGGCTTCACGGCCCTGGATGGCCTGCCAATGGGAACACGGCCGGGCCAGATTGATCCTGGTGTGGTGCTCTACCTTATTGGTGAGAAACAGATGACCGCCGCTCAGGTGCAGCAACTCCTGTACGGCGAATGCGGGTTGAAGGGGCTCTCCGGGATCAGCAATGATGTCCGCGAGCTGGATGCCAGCAGCGAACCGCAGTCGCGTTTTGCGCTCGACTATTTCGCCTATCGGGTGGGGTTGAATGCCGGTCTGCTGGCGGCCGCCCTCGGCGGTGTCGACGCTTTTGTTTTTACGGCGGGTATTGGAGAGAATTCTCCCTCCATGCGCGCGCGCATCGTCGAGAGGCTCGCTTGGCTGGGCGCGGCGCTTGATCCTCAAGCGAATGCCGCGGGTGCGACATCCATCGCGGACCCCGCGAGCCGAATTGGGCTCTATGTCGTTCCGACCGACGAGGAGTTGATGATCGCCCGTCACACTCTGGCAGTGCTACAGAGAGAGCCGAAGTCGCTCCCTCCGCAGGTGGTCCGCCAGGAATCAGGCCTGAGCGCCGCAGCGATCTGATCTGCTGCGGCGCCGACCGGATCATCGTCTCTCCGCGCGGCTGTGCGCATAGACCACACCAGCACGAATGTCGCGCATCCCTTCATAGCATGTGGAGACGCGCACGCCTGCGCCTGCGACATTACCCCGGAGTATAGCGTCGCCGCGGCCTTGACGGCCCCCGAGCGGGGGATCGAGTTTGATGTTCTCGCCGGCCTGCTGGATCTGTTGTAAACGCTTCCTCGGCCGCCTTTCCGATCTGCGCCAGCGCTTGCTTAATCTGGTCCGCGCCTTCGAGCGCGATGCGCTGGGTGATGGCGGGGGCGGCCATTTAGAGGTGCTTGGCGCGAAGTGAGGGCAGTTGCGCCGCGGCCTTGCTGCGCCTTGATGTCGAAGTGCTGGCGATCGCGACCCTCGTAAGGCCGACATAGAGAGGGTTGCTATCGACGCCTGTGAGGGCACGCCGGCGGCCGCGCCCGGACCGTATCTCGGAAACATAAGCGGCGGTCTGCCGGGCCGCTCGACCCAGACGAGCGGCCCGACGGAGCGGACGTACTGAGATGGTGTATCGGCCTGCCCCGCCGCAGCGGCAGCATCGGGAGAGGCAGCCAGACGAGAGGCTTGCCGGCTATGACCGCGCCTTCCTTGAAAACCCGAGTAGCGAATCTTGTGAAAGGAAACGCCGCTGGACGCATGCTGTCGCCCTGCGGGGGACAACCATTGACCCGCAGCGCGTTCTGCCATTTCCGCGAGAAGCCCCCGGCGGCGATGCTCGCCCGGGCCATTGCGATTGGCAATTTGACCAGCCTAGCGAACGGCCGGGGTCGCCGCCTTTGCGATCGGCCCCTGCAGCTCCTTCGCGATAGCTTCAACGAAGCCTTTGGCGACGTCGGACAATGTCAAGGGGAAGAGCATTTGGATGTAATGTCCGCCGCTGGCGTCGGCTGACATGCGATCCATAAGGAGGAGGGCTCGTTTTGACCCTGAGCAGTCCAACCTGCTGTGATGCGCAATCCTATTCTCGCGAACGGATAAGCTAAGGTACTCGGCCTGAGGACTTATCTATGAGGCGACGGGAATTCATAACGCTTCTCGGCGGCACGACGCTCGCTTGCCCACTCACCTCGTGGGCTCAGCAGCCGCAGATGCCAGAGATAGGGTATCTCAGCAGCGGAACCTCCGCCGGTTTTGCCAACTTTGTCGCCGCATTCCGTCGCGGTCTCGGTGAATTGGGTTACGCCGAAGGCCGCAATGTCTCTATCGAATATCGCTGGGCGGAGGGCCAAAATGATCGGTTGCCAGCGTTGGCAGCCGATCTGGTAAGCCGTCGGGTCGCATTGGTTGTAGCGACCGGTGGACAACGCCCAGCACTCGTAGCCAAGGCGGCAAGCTCGACGATACCGATCGTATTTACCGGCGGTGGCGACCCTGTGAAACTCGGTCTTGTTGCAAGTCTCGCTCGGCCCGGCGGTACCGCGACTGGTGTCGTCAACATTTCAACGGAAGTGACGGCAAAGCGCCTGGAGCTGCTGCGCGAGATGGTACCCAACGCGATCACTATTGCCGTGCTCCTTAACCCGACCATACCGCAAGCCGACGAGCAGTTGAGGGAGATCGAACACGCGGCGCGCGCCACCGCGCAGCGAACCCATGTCGTCAACGCCAGCACCGAGCGCGACTTAGATGCCGCTTTCGCGGACATTGCCCAGCAGCGTGTGGGAGCGTTGTTTGTCGCCGGTGATCCTTTTTTCACGAGCCGACGCGCTCGGCTGGTCGCGCTGGCGGCGCAAAACGCGATCCCTGCAAGCTACTCGTTTCGTGATTTCCCCCTGGCTGGTGGCCTGATGAGTTACGGCGCCGATCTTCTGGACGTACATCGTCAGGCCGGCCTCTACGCTGGCCGGATTCTCAAGGGCACCAAGCCGGCTGATCTCCCGGTCCTACAGCCGACCAAGTTCGACTTCGTTATGAACCTTAAGACCGCCAGGAACCTTGGCCTTGACGTGCCGTCGAAGCTCCTCGCGATTGCCGACGAGGTGATCGAGTAAACTTGTCAAGCCATCAGATTCCAGGCAGCCACTTGCAGTGCACGCGTCCGTATGTCGCACAAACCGACCTACCTACGCCGACGCACTATGCGGACGTAAAGGGGAGATTGCCGTTGCGGGCCGAAGTCGGCAACTTTGAACAACAGCGCACCGTCTTTGCTCAGGGTCATATCCGGCCCCAATCACTCTGCGGCGATCGTCCCCTCTCCGAGGCACATGTCAAGGTACGGTTGCGTCTGGTGATCACTCGATCACCTCGTCGGCCCGCGCGAGCAGGGCTGCCGGCACCTCGAGGCCGAGTGCCCTTGCGGTCTTGAGGTTAACGATCAGCTCCACTTTGGTGACCTGCTGGACTGGCAGGTCGGCCGGTTTCTCGCCCTTAAGAATGCGGCCGGTGTAGACGCCCGATCCGCGATACAAGTCCGCAAGACTGCCGCCGTAGCTCATCAAGCCACCGGCCGCGGCGAACTCGCGAAACTGAAAGATAGCTGGCAGGCCGTGGCGAACTGCCAGGGTAGCGAGCTGGCCGCTCCGGCTATTGAAGAATGCATCAGGGCCGATCATCAGGCCGCCTGCCCGCAGTTGGACCAAGCTCGCAAAGACCGTGTCGAAGTCGCGTTCGGTACTGGCATGTAGGACATGGAGCTGCAGACCCATCGTGCGGACTGCCGCCTGCACGTCTCGCAATTGAGTTTCGGCACTGGGACTCGTCGGATTGACGAGGAACGCAATGATCGTCGCCGCCGGGACTAATTCGTGCATCAACTCCAGCCGCTTGAGCCCCAGCTCCAAGTTCAGCGAGGTCATGCCTGTGAGATTGCCGCCCGGTCGGTTCAGGCTCGCAATGAGTCCAGCAGCAACGGGATCGAACCCTATTGTGAAGATGATCGGAATGGTCTTCGTCGCCGCCTGCGCCGGCAGCGCGGCCGGATTGTTCGCGACGATCACGCTCACTTGGCGATGAACCAGATCGGCCGCCAGTGCCGGCAGCCGGTCATTTTTCTCCTCGGCCCAGCGATATTCAATTGCGACGTTGTGGTCTTCGACATAACCCGTTTCGCTCAGGCCACGGCGAAATGCGCGCAGACGGCCAGCGTCCCGGTCACGCGCTGCGCTGCTGAGATATCCAATCACCGGCGTGGCAGCCTGCTGCGCGCGCCCGATAAACGGCCAAGCCGCCACCGCGCCGCCTAGCAGGGCAATCACCTCGCGCCTCCTCATCACTCTATCACCTCGTCGGCCCGCGCGAGCAGCGTCGGCGGCACCTCCAGGCCGAGCGCCTGAGCGGTCTTGAGGTTGATCGCCAGCTCATACTTGGTCGGCTGGTGCACGGGCAGGTCGGCGGGCTTCACCCCTTGCAGAATCCTACTCACATAGAGACCGGCCTGCCGCCAGGCGGCGACAACGCTCGCTCCGTAGCTCATGAGGCCACCGGCCGCGATATACTCGCGAAATGGATGGATGGTCGGCACCTTGTAGTGCGCCGCCAGCGCGGCGATTTGTTCGCGTCGGGCGAACAGGAAGGAATCGATGTTGATGAACAGGGCCCCGACTTTCTGATCGACGGCCGCGGTGAAAGCTCGCTCAAGCTCGTGGTCGGCACTGGCCGTCAGCACTTCGATCCGTCGGCCAAGCGCTTGCGCCGCCGCCTGCAGCTCCCTCGTGTCTGCTTCCGTGTTGGGGTTGGTGGGATTCACCAACAAGCCGAGGACCACGGCCGTCGGCACGACCTCGCTCACCAGTTCTAGCCGCTTGGCTCCCAGCACGTTCATGAAATTGGTCACGCCTGTAACGTTGCTGCCCGGCCGGTTCAAACTCCCCACCAGCCCGACTTTGACGGGGTCCTCACCAATTACGAAGACGACAGGAATTGTGCTGGTCGCAGCCTTCGCCGCTAGTGCAGCGGGCAACGTCTGCGTGGCAATGACGGCCGGCTTCCGGCCGATCAGATCAGCAGCCAAATCGGGTAGCCGGTTGACTTGGCCGTTTGCTGTGCGGAATTCGAAAGGTATGTTGCTGCCCTCACTGAAGCCGCCTTCATTCAGACCGGTGCGAAACGCCAGCTGGAAGGGCGCGAACGACTCGACCGATCCGCCGATCAGGATCCCAATTACCGGCAATGCCGGCTGCGCACGTCCCGCCAGCGGCCACGCGGCCGTGCCGCCCAGCAGACCGATGAACTGGCGTCGCCTCATTGGCTCTCCCCCAGCATGGAGCGCGCTGACGCTCGTGTGAGGCACTCTACCACGCCAGGACATCCCCCGCGCGCGGCTCTGCGCATAGACCACACCAGCACGAGTGCCGGGCCTGCCTTTGCGTGCGCGGTCTCCACATGCTGGACAACGCCGTCCGCCTGCGACATTACCCCAGTATGCGGATATGCTTTAGTCGAAGCCCGCAAGCCTGAGGGGTAGGATGCGACCAATCACTATCGTTACGGCAATGATCTGGAGTTGGCTTGCTGCGCCGGGCACCGCCATTGCCGACGATGCCGCTTCCTATCCGAGCGAGGCCGTACACATCATCGTGCCGTTCTCGGCTGGCGGGGCGACCGACATTACCGCGCGCATTGTTGGTCAGAAGCTCGCGGAGGAGTGGAAGGCGCCGATCGTGATCGAGAACAAGCCGGGCGCAACCGGCTCGATCGGGGCGGAGTACGTCGCCAAGTCCAAGCCAGACGGCTACACGCTATTCATGGGCACGGGCTCGGTGAACTCGGTGTTTCCGGCGGTGAAAAAGAACCTGCCGTTCGACACGCTGCGCGACTTCGCCCCAGTGTCGAGCTTCTTCACCACGCCCAATATCCTGGTGGTGCATCCTTCAGTGCCGGCCAATAACGTCGCCGCGCTAATCGAGGTTCTGCGCGCCAATCCTAACAAGTACACATTCGCGAGCTCGGGGATCGGCTCGAGCCTGCATCTGTCAGGCGAGCTGTTCAAGCAGATGGCCGGGGTCGAGATGACGCATGTCACTTACCGAGGCAGCGCACCGGCGGTGGCTGACCTGATCGCCGGCCATGTCAACATGATGTTCGACAATCTCGCGAGCTCATGGCCATACGTGAAGCAGGGCCAGCTGCGTGCGCTGGGCGTGACCGGTCCTCACCGCGATGAGCTCGCGCCCGGCGTACCCGCCATCGCTGAGACTCTGCCGGGCTATGACGCGACCTCGTGGGCCGGACTGCTGGCCCCCGCGAAGACTGCGCCCGACATCGTTGCGAAGATCTCAGCGGCGGTGCAGAAGGCAATCAGAATGCCGGATGTCGTGGAGAAGTTCAGAGATCAGGGAGCCACCCCGGTCGGCGATTCACCCGAGCACTTCGCCGCCTATCTCAAAACCGACATCGAGAAATGGCGCGCCGTGGTGGCGAAGGCGGGCGTCACGATTGACTGAAATTCAGCTGCCGCGCCTATTTCCGACTCACTTGAGCCGCCTCAGTGCGGGCGCGTAGTCTTGCGGCAGCGTCACGCGGCAGCCACGTTGTCACTCATCAGCTCAGCGCAATGGCGAGCGATGGCGAGCAGCACGCGTGGGTACCGACTGCGCTGCTTGAGCGCTACACGAAACGTGCAACACGGATTGAAGGGAGAGCAACCATGCCTGCGCAAACCTCGCGTCCCAGCGCCGCGCGCTGGTCGGTGCTCGTGCTGCTGTGCCTGATGTATCTCATCACCTATCTCGATCGGGTGAACATCTCGAGCGCGGCCCCGGTGATCCGCAAGGAGTTTGGCTTCGACGCGATCACCATGGGCGCGATCTTCAGCGCGTTCGCATGGGCCTATGCTTTGTTTCAGGTTCCGGGTGGGTGGATCAACGACCGCTTCGGCCCCCGCAAGGTGTTGACGATCCTCGTGGGCTACTGGTCGTTCATGACTGCGGCTACCGCGGCGGCTGGCGGCTTTCTTTCGTTTGTCGTGATCCGGTTCCTCTTTGGAATGGGTGAAGCGGGAGCCTTTCCCGGCGCGACCCGCGCGATGCAGCTTTGGTATCGGCGCGAGGAGCGCGGCTTCTGCCAGGGGGTCACGCACAGCGCCAGCCGCCTGGGTGCGGCTATCGCGCCGCCCATCGTGGTGACCATCATCACCTTGTTTGGCTGGAAAGAGGTCTTCTACTTATGCGGGGCCATCGGCATCCTTTGGTGCCTGGCGTGGTGGTTCTATTACCGCGATCTGCCGGAGACACATTCGGGCGTTAACGAAGCCGAGCTCAGGCACATCCGTGGTGTCGATGCGCAGAACAGGATTCTCGGAGCGAACGTGGGGAAGGCCGCCAGCGTGCCTTGGCGCGTGCTGCTGCGCCATTCCAATATGTGGGCGATCATGCTCGCCTACTTTACCTATGTGTACTGCCTCTGGATCTTCTTGACCTGGCTGCCGTCGTACTTGGTCGATTACCGCGGGCTAACGCTCCTCAAGGTTGGCTTTCTCGGCTCACTGCCGCTGTGGGCCGGCGTCGTGGGCGACACTGTCGGTGGCGTGGCGACCGACTGGCTGCTCAAAAAGACCGGACGCACCAATTTTTCTCGCCGCGTTGTGGCGATCGTGGGGATGCTGGGCACCTGCGTCTTCATCGTTCCTGCCGCGCTCACGGAAAGCGCCTATGTTGCAATTGCTTGCCTTACTGCGGCGATGTTTTTCCTCGAATGCACAATAGGACCGTCCTGGGCCGTGCCGATGGATGTTGGCGGGAAATACTCGGGCACAGTTTCCGGCATGATGAACATGGCGGGTAACATCGGCGGCGCGCTGTCGCCCCTGGTATTCGGGGTGTTGGTTCAGTTCGGCAACTGGCAGGCCCCGTTCATCGTCGCCGCTTGTTTACTGTTGGTTGGCGCTTGCATCTGGGCGTTCTGGCTGAGCCCGGAGACCTCAATGGTCGGGGAAGGCGATCCGCCGGATGTGAATGTCCAAACGGCAGCCTGAGACGACGTCGAGGACGAAGCGCGCGTTTAAGCTTCGTCGGCCGAGTCGTTCAGCCCGTATGTGTCGCGCGCGGCCTGCGCCGAGACGTAACCACGCATGACATCGGTCCGCACGCGCTTGCGCTCCCGCTTGCGCGGATCGCCGAAGCCGCCACCGCCGCCGGTGCGGATGCGCACGCGATCACCGGCGCTCAGCATCAGGGTTTCCTTGAGCGCTTCCTGCTTGGTGCCATCGACCCGCTCGATGAGCACGTGGCCCGGCGCACCAGCGCCGCCACCGTTCAGCCCCCAGGCGGGACAAAGCGTCCGTTCGAACCGGGTCGAGATGCGCGCCGGGGCGAGCATGAGGTAGCGGCGTTCCAATCCAAGCCCACCGCGGAACTCGCCGGCGCCACCGGAATCGGTACGCAACCCAAAGCTCTCGATGAGAAACGGATAGCTCGCCTCGTGCAGCTCGATCGGGATCAGCCGCGTGTCGCCGTGGCAGTTGGTGCGGAACGGGCCGGGGCCGTCCATGTCGTAGAGCGCGCCCCAGCCGCCGAAGCCGCTATCGTGGCATTGCCAGTAGAGACCGGACTCGGGGTGGCGGCCGGCATAGGCCAGTGTGCAGAACGTGCCGTAATGCGCCGCCGCGACGCGGTCGGGAATAGCCTCGCTCAGTGCCCGGATGACCAGATCAATGAGCATCGGCAGCGCCGAGTTGTAGGCCCCCATCGGCGACGTGGGCCGCGCGCTTACGATCGTGCCCTCCGGCAGGATGAGCTTGAGCGGCCGAAACGTGCCCTCGTTGGCGTCGCCCTCGGGCAGCAGCAGATAGCGGAAGGCGAGGCGCGCCACGGTGGCGCCTCCGCCGCTGCGGCCGGAGTTCATCGGTGCGTTGACCTCCTTCGGCAACGCCGAAAGATCGATGGTCATCTCGTCGCCCGCGACAATCACCGTCACCTTGCACGGGAGCGGGCCGGGATTGAGCCCATCATTATCGAGCGTGCCTTCCGCACTATAGGTGCCGTCCGGAATGGTGCGGATCGCCGCACGCGCCTCGGCTTCGGATTGCTGCCAAATGGCGTCGAGCGCGCCGTGGAACGTGTCGACGCCGTAACGGTCGACCAACTCGACCACGCCATCGCGTCCCATCATGCAGCCGCCGATCTGCGAGTTTATGTCTCCCATCATTTCCACGGGAAAGCGGGTATTGTGCTCGATCATGCGGGTGATTTCCGGCACCGGCTCGCCGCGCGAGCGCAGCTTCACGGTTCGGAATTGGATGCCCTCCTGGAAGATATCGGTTGCGAATTTCGACAGCGATCCGATGTCGCGGCCGCCCACATCGATCCAGTGCATCACGACGACCATGAAGCCGACCAGCACCTTCGCGTTGGAAGCATAGATCGGCGTGTACATGGTCACATTGTTGAGGTGCTGTCCGATGGTCCCGGCATAGTTGGTGATGACGGCATCGCCTTCGTGCAGGTTTGCCGCGCCGTAGAGAGCAAGGCCGTCCAGTACCGCCGTGCGCATCACGTCCGCGACGAACACCGGCATCCCAGCCGTGCACTGGCAGATCAGGTCGCCGCCCGCGTCAACGATGCCCACCGCGTAGTCCTTGTACTCGTAGATGTACGGACTGAATGCGGTGCGCGTGATGTTCAGGTCGACCTCGTCAGCGATGGCCACCAGCCGGCGTCGGATCACCTCCACCGTGACCGGATCGATCTCCTCGGAAGGGAGCGGCAGCGTGCGCGGGCTCTCAAGCGTGACAGTCAATTTGAATCTCTCCCAGCGTGCCGATCGTGAAGCTGTCGCGCGGGCTGACCAATGTGCTCGACCCGTATTCGACGATGAGGGCGGGACCGTTCTCCGCAAAGCCGCTGCCGAGCGCCGCCCGATCATAGATCTGCGTGGGGATGAACCGATCCTCCTCGAGGAAAAAGATCGGCCGCAATTCGCGCTCCCGCCGCTTCTTCGCCTTTGCATTCGGCTGTGCGAACCCTTTCAGCTGCGGCTTCACCATGTGCAGCGTAGCAAGCGAGTGCAGCACCACGATCTCGACATCGGTCGGGTTGGTGTGGCCGTAGCGGCGCTGGTACTCGCGGTCGAACTGCTCGCGCAGCACGCCAACGTCGTCCTGCGGGCCAACGGCGATCTTGATCGAGTGATGCTGGCCCTTGTAGCGCATCTCGGCCTCGCGTTCGATTGTGACTGTGCCCTCGCCAAACTCGCGGCGCAAAGTGTCGCGTCCCTGCTTCTCCAGCTCCTGGTAGAGGGCGGTTACTGCCGCCAGATTTTCGGCGTCGAGCCGCACAAGCAGCGTCTGTGCGGTATCGAGCCGCGGATCAGCGAGCAGCATTCCGACAGCGGAGAAGTTGCCCGGCTCCGGCGGCACGATCACGCGCGGGATCTTGAGCGCCCGCGCCAGCTCGATGCCGTGTAGCGGCCCGCCGCCGCCGTAGCAGAACAGTACGAAGTCGCGTGGGTCGTAACCGCGCGCGATCGACACCTTCTTGATGATGGACGACATCGTCAGATTGGCGATGGTGAGCAAGCCCTTGGCAGCCCGTGTGATTGCATCCTCGCCTCGGTACCCGAGCGGTCCGCCAATGCGAAGGCCCAGAACGTCGGCTGCCTGCTCGGGCGCAAGCGTCATCTCGCCGCCGAGAAAGTCGTGCGCCTGGAGCCGACCCAACATCAGGTTGGCATCGGTCACGGTCGGCTCCGCTCCGCCGCGGCCGTAGCAGGCAGGGCCCGGCATGGACCCGGCGCTGCGTGGTCCGACATTGAGGCGGCGCTGCTCATCGAGCCAGCCGATTGAGCCGCCGCCCACGCCAACTTCGAGGATGTCGATGATATTGCCGCGGATTGGGAAGCCCGCGTCCGGCCCGCCGATATGGTAGATCGATTCGACGGCGTAGCGGCCGCGCTCGATCATCGCGCATTTCGCCGTTGTTCCGCCCATATCGAAGGCGACCAGGTTTTCGATGGCGAGGGCGCGGCCGTACTCGGCGGCGCCGATGCAGCCGCCCACCGGCCCGGATTCGACCAGCGTGATCGGCTGCTGGCAACCGCGCTCGGCCGAGATCACGCCGCCGTGCGAGCCCATCATCAGCAGTGATCCGGCAAATCCGCCGCGCCGCAGACCGGCGTCAAAGTCGGCAATGTAACGGCTCACCTGCGGCCCGACATAGGCGTTCGCTGCCGCGGTGGCGGTGCGCTCGAATTCGTGCCACTCGCGGGTCAGCTCGGTGCCGGTCGTGATGAACACGTCTGGCAGCAAGCGGCGCAGCTCCAAAGCCGCAATCTGCTCGTGCTCCGGGGCGATGTAGGAGTTGAGAAAGCTGATCGCCAGGGCCTCGATGTTGTTGCGCTTCAACGTGTCAGCCAGCCCGGCGAGGGCTCCCTTGTCGAGTGGCGTCCGCTCCCGCCCGGAGCCCTCCACTCGCTCTTCGATCTCGAAGCGCCATTCGCGCGGCACCAAGGGCGGCTCGCGATGAAAACGCAGGTTGAACGGCTGGGTCCGATTGCCGCGACCGATCTCCAGGATGTCGCGGAAGCCTTTGGTGGCGAGCAGGGCGGTACGGGCGCCGGCGCGCTGGAGGAGGGCGTTGATCACCAGGGTGGTGCCGTGCTTCACGAATGTTGCTTGGCGCGGATCGAGCTTGGCCTTGCTGATGCAGTCGAAGATCGCCTCACTCAGATTTCCGTAAGTCGTCGGGCTTTTGGTGTAAGCCACGGCACCGGCGTCGACATCGCAGGCGGCGAGATCGGTAAAGGTGCCGCCGATATCGATGGAGATGACATACGACACGGAACAGACTTCCTGGCTTTGCGCGCGCTTTGACTGCCGCTAATTGATGGTGATGCCGGCACTCGTGATGACGTCGGCCCATTGTGGGATGCGTTGCTGCAGCATCCGCGTGATGTCGTCGGGAGTGCCAATCTTCGGCGACACGCCGGCTTGCCGCAGCTTCTCCTGTACGTCGGGATCCTCGAGAGCCTTCCTGATCTCGGAGTAGAGCTTTTCGACAACGTCGTGTGGCGTGCCTGCCGGGGCAAACACCGCGTAGGTCGTCCCGGCATCGAAGTCGCCGATCCCGGTTTCCTTCAGCGTGGGCACGCCCGGCAGATCGGCGGAGCGCGCTTCACCGGTCACGGCGAGCGCTCGAAGCTGACCCTGCCGCACGTTCGGCAGCATGGTCGGGATGGGCGCGATCCAGAACGAGGTGCGGCCGGCGATGAGGTCGGTGACGCCCTGACCGACCACGCGATAGGGCACGTGCACGGTCTTGATGCCTGCGAGCCGGCTAAACAGCTCCCCATTGAGATGCCCGGGTGTGCCGACGCCGGTGGAGGCGAAGGTCAGCTCGCCTGGTTTGGCCCGGGCCATTGCCACGAGCTCCGGCGCCGTCTTCGCCCGCGCCTGGGCGGGCACCAAAAGGTTGGCACCCGTGCTGCCAAAAATCGCGATTGGCGCCAAGTCGCGTAACGGATGGTATTTCAGCTTGGGATAGAGCGTGACATTCGCGGGGAGCGAGCCGGATGGGTCTGCCATCACCAGCGTATAGCCGTCCGGGGCGGAGTTCGCGGCCTGCTCGGTGGCGATCGTGCCGCCGGCGCCGGCCCGGTTGTCGACGACGAAGCTCTCGCCCAGGCCGCGCCCCACCTTGTCGAATACGACCCGCGCGACAATGTCGGTAACCCCCGCGGCGGCGAACGGCACGATGATCTTGACCGCGCGATTGGGATAATCGGTCGCCTGCGCCGGGTGGACGGCAAGCGACAGCGCGGCACTCATCAGCCAAGCGCGTTCTCTATTCCTCGTCTTCGCGTTCATGATCCCTGACCCATAACCTTGTTGTTCGTCTTGCTTCTTGTCGCCTGCGCAGCGAGGTCGTGGCAACTCTATTGACCGTCCCGGAGCATGAATGGTTGTCGCGTTACCCATTCGTATACAGACGCCCGCCACTCGGAAACACAGGAACCCTGCACACTCGGTTGACAAATCAGTACGAGGTCCTATTTTTCCGCTCATGGGGAATGCGATCTCCCCATGAGGCGACATGCTGAAGAATCGCGTCCACTCTCGCACAAGGACGCACCATGCCCTCACCCAACATCATCGCTGTCGAAAAACTCGCGCGGCTGATCGGCACGCCGCAATGTCCTGTCTTGGTCGACGTTCGAACCGAGGAGGACTTCAGCTTAAATCCCCGCCTGATCCCAAGCTCAATGCGCCGCAATCATGCGGAGGCGCCGGATTGGGCGGAGGAATTTGCCGGCCGCTCGTCCGTCGTGATGCTGTCAGAAAGGCGCCAAGCTGAGCCAGGGCGTTGCTGCGTGGATGCGGCACGCCGGCGCGCCCGCGGAGGCCCTAGAAAACGGTTTTGAGGGATGGCGCCAAGCCAATCTCTCTACGGTCGCGGCCGCGAAGATGCCTGCGTTGGACAAGCAGGGCCGCACCGTCTGGGTGACGCGCGCCCGGCCAAAGGTTGATCGCATTGCGTGTCCTTGGCTGATACGGCGTTTTATCGATCCAAGCGCGGTATTTCTCTTCGTGAACCCGTCTGAGGTGGATAGCGTCGCCGATCGCTTTGCGGCAACACCGTTCGATGTCGAGGGTGCTTTCTGGTCGCACCGCGGTGAGAAGTGCACCTTAGATGTCATGGTGGAAGAGTTCGGGCTTGGCACGGAGCCGCTGCGGCGCCTTGCGGCGATCGTGCGCGGTGCCGATACCGGCCGCTTTGAGGTTGCACCCCAAGCCGCTGGGCTCCTCGCAGCGTCACTCGGGCTCTCGCGCATGTATGCTGACGACCTCGCGCAGCTCGAAGCAGGCCTGACGCTGTACGATGCGTTCTATCGGTGGTGTCGCGACGCCACAGACGAGACGCACACCTGGCATTCGAAGAAACCAGGGACGTAAGGCGCCATCGCGCCGCCGTTTAGACGGCGATTTACCTGGCGTTCTTGCCCCACGACCTTGTCTGCAAGCGCCATCCCCTATCACGGCTTCGCTCGTTCGACGCGGATCAGAGACAGCGATTGCTTCCCTGAGCATCGCATGCCGCGCGCTCAAAGCGGCTGCCGGGGTCGAGCGCCCCTCCCAATCACCCACCACCTTCTCGGGCCAGCACAATGACAAACACCTCCATCCCAATCCCCCTGCCATTCATCACAGTCGCAATGATCACCAGGCGTGCCATGACGCCACTCGAGCACCCGCATCAGGACGCAGAGCGGCCCCCAACGGCCAACCGAAAGGAGAAGCTTTTCCTATTCTCGTCTTGGCCCACGATGCTTATGGCCGCTGGCATCTTCATGCTTGGGGCCGCGCAAACAGTGGCTGCACCGGCTTGCAAGCCACGGCTGACCGTCGAGCAGGCTCAATTTTCCGAGGCGAAGAACCAGCAGCGGCGATGGTCGGCAGTCTTGAATGCTGATGCGTCTGCATGCGCCGCCCTGTCGGGCGCATTCGAGATGCAGTTCATCCGGCTCAAGGAAATGGCACCCGACCTTGCATTCGTGGAGCGGTTCACGTGGACGGCGGGGCGGACCGAGATATCCCTCGATTTCTGGTGGGATGAAGCCGTTCTCGAACACTCGATCCGCAGTGTCGCGCCATGCCCTTGCCGCAAGTGAGGACACTGGCATTGGCGCTGCCCACGGCGGTGCGCTACTCCTGCACAGGTCATTCCCGCAGGAGGAGCGCTTGAGCCGTCGCAGCAATGAGGCTCCACCAGCTCGGGCCCGCAGCATCGCTGCGGACTGCGAGGTCTTTGCCGAGCTCGATCCCGAGCCGCGGCTGTTGATGGGGCCAGGGCCAGTCGACGTCTATCCGCGCGTGCTGCGGGCGATGTCAGTCCCGCTGCAGGGCCAGTTCGACCCGCAGTTCACGAGCTACATGAACGAGGTGATGGCTCTCTACCGGCGCGTATTCCGCACCGACAACCATTGGACCTTGCTGATAAACGGCACGGCGCGCGCCGGGATCGAGGCATGCCTTGCATCGGTCGTGGCTCCAGGCGACAGGATCCTGGTGCCCATCTTCGGACGTTTCGGCCACCTCAAAGTGGAGATAGGCCGCCGCGTGGGTGCCGCTGTGACGTCCATCGAGACGGAATGGGGGCGCGTCTTTGAGGCCAGCGAGATTGAGGCAGCGATCAAACGCGAACGGCCGAAGCTGATTGCTATCAGCCATGGCGACACCTCCACGACCATGCTGCAGCCGCTCGAGCAGATCGGCGCGCTCTGCCGAGAGCACGATGTGCTGCTCTACGTGGACTCCACCGCTTCGCTTGGCGGCAATCCGTTCGAGACGGACGATTGGCACATCGATGTCGCGTCCGCCGGTCTGCAGAAATGCCTCTCGGGTCCGCCCGGCTCGGCGCCGGTCACGTTCAATGAGCGTGTCGCTGCTCTCGTCACTGAACGAAAGCACATCGAGCAGGGCATCAGGCCCGCGGATATCCGCGACGGCGACGGGCCGGTCATTCGATCCAACTATTTCGATCTCGCCATGCTGATGGACTATTGGTCACCGCGCCGGCTCAATCACCATACCGAGGCTGCCTCCATGCTCTACGCCGCGCGCGAATGTGCGCGCACCGTGCTGAAGGAGGGGCTCACGCGCGGGTTTGCGCGCCATCGCCTCGCGAGCAGCGCGTTGCGTGCCGGCCTGGAGGCGATGGGGCTGAGATTGTTCGGCGATCCGGCGCACCGCATGGCCAATGTGACCGGCGTCATCATTCCGGACGCGGTAACCGACGGCGAGAAGGTCCGGGCCGAAATGCTCAACGACTTCGGCATCGAGATCGGCACATCATTCGGGCCGCTCGCTGGCAAGATCTGGCGCATCGGCACCATGGGCTACGTCTGCCGCAAGGCCAATGTGCTGCGTTGCCTTACCGCCCTCGAAGCTGTCCTGCGCCGCAACAAGCTGAAGCTTCCGCCGGGCGCCGCAGTGGATGCCGCCTATCGCGTCTACCAAGGGCCGTGAGCTCCGGCATCTTTTATTCAGGGCGGGGCGGCAGCCGAAATTGCCTGCCGCGCGCGTGCGACCTACAATCAGTGACTTATCGACGTGCGGCACACGCGTCCGCAGGCAACGGCCACGCAGAATGGGCCGACATTCATTGCGGGGAGAGCAAGCATGCTGAAGGGCCTCATCGCGGCGTTGCTGTGTGCCGCCTGCCTGCAGAGCATCGGTCCGGCGCAGGCGCAATCGCAAAGCTATCCCAATCGTCCGATTAAATTGGTCGTGCCATTCCCGGCGGGAGGGCCGACCGATGGCATGGCGCGCATCATCTCGGACCGGCTCGGAGTGGTCCTCGGGCAGACCGTCGTCGTGGAAAACCGGGGTGGTGGCGCGGGCGGCAGCATTGGGGCGAAAGCCGTCGCTACGGCTGATCCCGACGGCTACACCATTCTGATTACGCCCGGGGGCTCGCTCACCTCCGGCCCGGCTGTGCACAGCAATATCGGTTATGACCCGGTCAAGGCATTCATTCCGGTCTGCCAGCTCATCGACACGCCGCAGGTATTGGCCGTCCATCACGATGTGCCGGTGAGGACACCGAATGAGCTCGTCGCTTACGCCAAGGCCAATCCCGGCAAGGTGAGTTGGGGCTCCCAAGGGTTTGGCACGGCGCCGCATCTGCTTGTGGAGATGTTCAAGCTCGAGACTGGCGCCCCGGTCGTGCACGTGCCTTACCGTGGTACGGCTCCGATGCTCGGAGCAGTCGTCGCAAACGAGGTGCAGGTCGTCATCGATCCGCTGACGACCGTGCTGCCGCACATTCAATCCGGGGTGCTGCGGGCCCTGGCGATCACCAGCACAGAGCGCAGCCCAAAATTGCCGGACGTGCCCACTGTCATCGAAGTGGGTTTCCCATACCTGCAAGGCACGTTCTGGCTCGGTGTCGTCGCGCCCGCCGGTACTCCAGGTGACATCATAAAAAAGCTCAACGCGGCATTCCGCGAAAGCGTCGCTCCCGCGGAGACGCGCGCCAGGCTTGATGCGCTCGGCGCCGATATCAAGGTTGGCACTCCGGCCGAGTTCGAGAAGATGCTAGCGGACGAGCTCGCGAAGTGGACCGCGGTCGTCAAGGCAGCCAATATCAAAGTGGAATAATCACCGCGGTTGCATCAGGCGTCCGCCGTCGCTGGGGCGAACACTCCCGCTTTCTTCATCGCAAACCGAGCATCGCCTCATGTTCCGCCGTGACACCCCTGATGAAACGAGCTTCCGCCTTGAGGTGCGCACGTGGCTCGAAGCCAATTTGCCGCTGGCGCTGCGTGGCCGCACGGCGCGCCCGCCGCCCGCCGAGCTGATGCCATGGTACCACGCGCTCTCGCGTAAGGGCTGGATCGCCCCGCATTGGCCCAAGCAGTACGGCGGCATGGGAGCGAGCCTGAACGAGCAGATCATCATGACCGAGGAGCTCGCGCGTGTCGGTGCGCCGCATCTTCCGGCGCAAGGCCTCAATCACATCGGCCCGCTCCTGATGGAGTTCGGCAATGACGCGCAAAAGGCGAGGCACCTGCCGGCTATCCTCGCCGGCAGCGTGATCTGGGCACAAGGCTACTCCGAGCCGGGTGCCGGCTCCGATCTGGCGAGCCTCTCGACCAGAGCCACGCTTGAAAACGATCATTTCGTGGCGCGTGGTCAGAAGATCTGGACCACCTGGGCGCATCATTCTGACTGGATCTTTGCCCTGGTGCGCACTGACCCGCAGGCGCAGCCACGCCATGCCGGCATCAGCTTTCTGCTCATTGACCTGCACAGCCCCGGCATTCGTGTGCGTCCGATCACGACCATTGCCGGCGATGATGAATTCGCCGAGGTGTTCTTCGACGATGTGGTGGTGCCGGCCGAGAACCTGGTCGGTAAGCTCAACGATGGCTGGCGCATCGCCAACGCATTGCTGGGGCACGAGCGCCTCGCCAATGCCAACCCGCAATTCGCCCTCATGGCGCTCGAGCGCATCAAAACGATGGCGCGTGCGTCTGGGATGATCGCGGACCCCGCTTTCCAGGATCGGCTCGCAGCAGCCTCGATCAATGTCACGGCGTTGTCGGCGCTGTTCAGCCATGCCGTCGAGCTCGCCAACCAACAGCACGCGTCAGGCCCGGAGACCTCGGTCATCAAGATATTCTCCTCCGAGCTGTTGCAGGCACTTAACGAGCTGCTCGTCGAAGCGGCAGGCGGGCAAGCGACGGCGGCCGATCCCATCACCACGAACTTCGGTGTGGTTGATGTGGCCGCACCATTCCTGCAGGCACGCCGTGTGACGATCTATGGCGGCTCCTCGGAAATCCAGCGCAATGTGCTGGCCCGCCGCGTGTTGAACCTGCCGAGCTGAGATCGATCGCAAGCTCATGCAGCTGCATCTCACATCGGAGCAGACGCTCCTACGCGACAGCGCAGTCAAGTTCAGCGAGTCCGCCGGACCCAAGGTCGCGCGCCGCTTTCGCCACGCTGATCCGAGCTTCGCGAGCGAGCGCCTGCGCCAGGCGGGCGAGCTCGGATGGATCGGTATGCTCGCTCCTGCTTCGGCCGGTGGGCTCGGGCTTGGATTGACGGAGCTTGCGCTGGTGCTGGAGCAAGCCGGTCGCGGGCTCGTCTGCGAGCCGATCGGTCTCGCCGCCATCTCGGCCGCCGCTCTGGCGCAGGGTGCGACGCCTCACGTGATGCTCGCACCAGTGATGGCGGGGGACGCCGTGGTGGTCCCGGCGCTGCAGGAAACGGGCTTTGCTGACGATCCCTTGGCGCCGCGCACCCGCGTTGCCGGCACGGCCCGCGCACTGCGGGTCACCGGTCAGAAGGCGTTCGTCTGCGCCGATGGCGCGGCCGGCTTTCTGGTCAGCGCCGCTGCTCAGGACGGTCCTGTCTTGTGCTACGTCGCGCACGATGCAGGCGGCTTGACGCTCTCAACCACACAGACTGTGGAAGGGCGCAAGCTTGCCACCCTCAGCCTGGCCGAGACCCCGGCTGATCTCATCGCCGCGCATTCTTCATCGCGCTCTGCCGTCGAGGCTCTCTACAATCTCGTCTTGCTGGCGACCGCCTGCGAGTTGCTCGGCGTCATGGAGCGTGCGCATGATATCACGCTCGATTACCTGCGCATCCGCAAGCAATTCGGGAAGCTGATCGGGAGCTTCCAGGCGCTGCAGCACCAGGCCGTGAACATGTATGTCCGCATCGAGACGGTGCGTTCGCTGGTATACGAGGTGACGGCCCACAACGATGTCTTCGCCATCGATCCGGCGATGGCCATGGCGGCCAAGGCCAAGGCATCCGAGGACGCACTGTTTGTCACTGAATCCTGCGTTCAGCTGCATGGCGCCATCGGATTTACCGACGAGCACGACATCGGCCTCTACCTGAAACGGGCAATGCTGCTGTCTTCCCTCTGCGGGAACGCCGCGGCGCAACGACGACGCTATGTGGCAGCCGCCAATCTCACGTCTTAACAGGAGTGCTTCATGAGCGAAGAAGAGACCGTCACCTACGAGCTGGAGGGAGAGATCGCGCTGGTCGGCCTCAATCGGCCTGACAAGCGCAACTGCTTCAATCCCACGGTGATGAAACAGCTGCGCGCCGCGATCGAGCGGGCCGGCGAGGAGGCCAAGTGCGGCATCATCTTCGGGCACGGCGACAATTTCTGCGCCGGGCTTGATCTGCGCTGGGCCGCGGAAAGCTGGAAGGCAGGTCGCTCCGAGCGATTGCCGTTTCCATTTAACCGCAACACGTATTTCGAGGTTATGGCGCGCGGCAACATTCCGTTTATTGCCGCCTTGCACGGGGCAACCCTGGGCGGAGGGCTCGAAACGGCGGCGGCGGCGCATATCCGCGTCGCCGATGAGACGACCTATTTCGGTCTGCCGGAGGGGACACGCGGCATCTTCATTGGCGGCGGCGGCTCGGTGCGCGTGGCGCGTCTGGTCGGCTTCCCGCGCATGCAGGACATGATGCTCACCGGCCGGGTGCTCAAGGTTGATGAAGCCGAGCGCTACGGCATCGTGCAGTACGCGGTGCCCAAGGGAGAGGCGATGGCCAAGGCGAAGGAGCTCGCGCTCAAGATCTGCAAGAACGCCCCGCTTTCGAACTTCGCCATTACCAACAGCCTGCCGCGGCTGCAGGACATGTCCTATGACGATGGCCTGTTCTTCGAGCGCATGGTGGCGGAATACACGCGCAGTCCCGAATCGATCACGCGCTTGCACCAGTTCCTGGATAAGAGCGCGCCGCGCGTGCGTCCGGAATGATCAAGCCGATGAAATCGCGACTTGACCCGCCGGTCTTCCGCCAAGAGGCGTCAAAAACGCGCGTGAGCGCGCCAGTGGCGCGCGCCCGCAACGACAAAGAGAATGGAGGAAGTCATGGCTTTGCGTGATCACGCGATCGTCGCCTATGCCGAAACCAAGGTCATGGAAAAGAGCGATCGCGACGTCTTCGTGCTCGGCGGCGAGATGCTGGAGGCGCTCATTGACAAGACCGGCACCGACAAGAATGAGATCGACGGACTCGTCATGGCGGGCCTCACCGGGACTGGTGCTGCCAATCCATTCTGGGCGCAGACCACCGCCGACGTGCTCGGTCTCGATGTCGGCTTTTGCGAGCAGGTGCATACGGGAGGATGCTCCGCTGCCGGCTGCGTAGCGCGTGCTGCCGCAGCCATCGAGTACGGCATGTGCGATGTTGCCTTTCTCCTGTTCGCGGATACTCATGTGCTCGAGGACCATACCGATCACAGCCACAGCTACCGGCGCGAATGGACCGATCCGTACGGCCTGATGGGACCGCCGGGCGCCTTCGGCCTGCTCAGCCGCGCCTACGAATCGAAATACGGGTTGGACTACCGCATGCTCGGCAAGCTTGCGGTGACCCAGCGCAACCATGCGCTGATGAACGAGAATGCCTGCGAGAAGCTGCGCGTGCCGATCACCATCGACGACTACATGAGCTCACGCATGATCGCTGAGCCGATCCGCCTGCTCGACTGTGTCATGCGTGCCGACGGAGCAGCAGCCCTCCTCATGATGAGCCGCAAGCGCGCTCGGGAAAAAGGGCTGACCAAGCAGATCATCCCGATCGGCTATGCGGAACGCACCAATTACAAGGGTGGAGAAAACCGCATCGATGTGACGCGCAGCGGGCACGAGCTGTGTGGAGAGAAGGCGCTCGCCGCCGCCGGGCTCGCCATCAAAGACGTCGCCTCCTTTCATCCCTACGATGATTTCATCATCGCCATCATGCTGCAGCTCGAGGCGTTCGGCTTTTGCAAGCCGGGGCAAGGCGTGCCGTTCATCCGCGATCACGACTTGTCGTACAGCGGCGACCTACCGCTCAACACCGGGGGCGGGCAGATTTCTGCGGGACAGGCGGCCTGCTCATCGCACAACCTCATCGAGGGCGTGCGCCAGCTCATGGGCGAAGGCGGCAAACGCCAGGTCAAGGATACCCGCAACGCCCTGGTCACGGGCATCGGCTGGATCAACTACGGCCGCAACTGGGGCTCCAGCGCCGCCCTGGTGCTGGTGCCGGAATAAGCGAGGCAGCCATGAGCAAGTCACTCAACGATACGCTGGGCGTCAAGCGCGCCATCAAGCATTTCGATTTCTCGGAGCCGTATTGGGAGGGCACGCGACAAAAGAAGCTGCTCATGCAGTATTGCAAGGTGACCGGCAAGTATCAGCACTTCCCGCGCCCGGTGAGCATCTTCACGGGGCGGCGGCGCGACCTCGAATGGCGCGAGGTCTCAGGCCAGGGCGAGGTGTTCTCCTACACCATCACCCATCGCGGCACGCCGAGCTTCCGCGGCACAGAGCCCTATGCGGTTGCGAACGTCACGCTCGATGTCGGGGTCAACTTCATTGCTGATCTCATCAACTGCAGTGCCGAGGAGCTCAAGGTCGGCATGAAGGTGAAGCCATACTGGCACCCGCTCGGGGACGGAACACACCTCCTCATGTTTCAGCCCGACCGATGAGCGGACCCGCGGCAGCGCGCGGCCCGCAGGCGGTTGGCCGCTTTCTGCGGCCACGCTCGATTGCAATCGTGGGTATCTCCACGCGCGCCGGCAGCGCCGGACAAGTGATCCTGCAGTCCCTCAAGCTCAACAACTTTGAGGGCGAGATCCATCTGGTGGGGCGCACCAGCGAGCCGATCGACGGCCGCCCGGTGCTCAAGAGTGCGGACGAGCTCCCAGAGGGCGTCGATCTCGCGGTGTTCGCCATGCCGGCGGCGGCGGTACGCGAGGCCGTCCAGGCTTGTGCACGGCGCAAGGTCGGCTCGGCCATGATCTTTGCCGCGGGATTCGCCGAGGTGGGCGACCAGGCCACGCAGGACGCGGTCACCCATACCGCCCGCACAGCCGGGCTCGCGGTGGTCGGACCGAACTGTCTCGGGATCACCAACAATGTCGATGGCATGTGGCTGCACATGCTCTATGCGCGTCCCGCACTGCGCGGGGTCAAAGATGGCATCGCCTTTGTCGGCCAGAGTGGGGGCTTGCTCGGCCATTTCCAGCGCGCCGCTGACGGCCTCGGCCTACCGCTGAGCTACGTGATCTCCACCGGAAACGAGGCGGGCCTCGAAGGCACAGACTTCCTGGAGTTTCTTGCCGAGGATCCCTCGACGCGCGTGATCGCGATCTACAGCGAGCAAATCCGCCGCCCCGCACAGTTCCTGGATGCCTGCCGGCGGGCTCGCACAGCCGGCAAGCCGGTCGTCTTGATGCTCGCTGGACGCAGTGCCAAGGCGCGCAAGTCCGCGCAGTCGCACACCGGCGCGCTCATTGGAGATTGGGCCACCATGCGCACCCAGGCCGAGAATGCCGGCGCTATCGTGGTGACCACGATGGACGAGATGATGGATCTCACGCAGATCCTGGTGCGCTACCCGGTCCCGCCCAGCAAAGGCCCCGGTATCCTCACCGCATCCGGCGCCTATGTGGGGCTCACGAACGATTTCGCCGAGGACGTAGGCCTCGAGCTTCCCGACCTGGAAGCGGCAACACTCGCGAAG
>JBJMTV010000012.1:0-32672 GCA_045811525.1 Xanthobacteraceae bacterium
CACTTCGTCCGGGCTGAGCACGACCGGTAGCTTGCGGGGTTCGTGGATAAACGTCGTGTGCTCGATGATGTCTGATCGCTTGAGCGTGACCCTGAAAATGAACCGCTACGTGGCAGTGCTCTGGTTCAGAGTCGGCACGCCAGCGCCGCTCGCCGCCAGATGCAATTGGTAACGGCGCACGTCCTCGAAGCTCGCCATGTCTGGCGATCGGCCGAGGAATGCGGTGAAGTTCTTGATTCTTTGCACGTAGTCATGTTGCGTCTTCGGCGCGAACTTGCGCATCGTCATGTCTTCGATCATGCGCCGGCGCAACGGGCTCATCGCCTCGTCGGTCATGGGGATGCTCCTGTCTTGAGTGAAGGTTGCGAACCCCTCATCTCAAGACAGGACGCCCCATCGCGCTATTGAGAAACCGGGTCGCCGCAGCGACTCCTACCGCGCGAGCGGTTTAGTCCATTGGACCCAAAGCGGTCATAGCCAGGATTGAAATCCCGCAGCGCAGCAGTTGCCGAGGTGTGCTATTGCTTTCGTTCAAGCACGGCAGGTACTGGGCAGTGAAACGGCGCGAGTTCATAACGCTTGTCGGCGCGACGGCAGCATGGCCGCTCGCGGCGCTTGCGCAGCAGGCGGAGAGGGTGCGGCGCCTCGGCGTCTTGATCGTCACAGGCGAGAAAGTCCCGGTAGCGGCCGCCCGGAAAGCGGCTTTGCAAGATGGATTGCAAAGCCTCGGCTGGTTCGAAGGCAGGAATATTCAGATTGAATATCGCTTCGGCGAGGGCGACACCACGCGGATCGAAAGCCACGCCGATGACCTCCTACGCTTCGACCCGGATGTGATCCTGGCTCAGGGTGTGCTTGGAGCACAATCGGTGCAGCATGCGACACTCTCTGTGCCGGTCGTGTTTGTGCAAGTGGCGGATCCCGTTGGTGGCGGGTTTGTCAAAAGCCTGGCCCGTCCGGGGGGCAATATGACCGGATTTACCGACGCGGAATATATGATGAGCGGGAAGTGGCTCGAAATCCTTAAACAAATCGCGCCACCGGTTAAGCGCGTTCTTGTTCTGCTTAGTCGCGGAAACACATCGCGATGGGAAGGGTATTTTCAAGTTCTCGAGGCGACCGCGCCGAGTATCGGTGTCGAGATCGTTCCCGGAGCCGTTCGGGACATTGACGATATTTCCCGTGCCATCGAGGCATTCGCCGAAGCACGCGATGTCGGTCTGCTGGTCCCGCCGGATGCAATCACCACAGAACATCAGCAAGCCATTTTTCGCCTGGCCAACCGGCATCGCCTGCCTGCGGTTTACCCTTATCGCTTCTGGGCTGAAGCCGGCGGCTTACTCGCTTATGGCAGCGACACCGTAAGCCAGTTTCGCCAGGCGGCATCCTATATCGACCGCATTCTGAAGGGCACCAGCCCGGCGGATTTGCCGGTCCAGGCTACTGCGAAGTTCGAACTCGCGGTGAATCTGAAAGCCGCTAGGGCCATTGGGCTCGAAGTACCGCCGACGCTGCTCGCGCTCGCCGACGAGGTCATAGAGTAAGCTTTGCTTGGTTTGCTGCATCTGACTCCTACCGCGCGAGCGGTATAGCCCCCTGACCCAAAGCGGTCATGGAACTGTTCAGCGGCCGAGACGACAATTGCCCATGTGGACCTCAGCACGTATTCGGGCAGGGTCGGTCCCGGCGTATAGAGATGCAGGGCTCTTTATGACGGAAGAGCGATCGGGCTTGCCGGTTCTTGGCTTCGCGGATCAAAGGTCCTTCGATAGATGGCTCGCGACTCAACCAGCTGATGCGGCTGGCCTTTGGATTAAGTTCGCCAAGAAGGCAGCGACAGGAGCGAAACTGACGAAAGCAGACGCGATTGACGCGGCGCTCTGTCACGGCTGGATCGATGGAAAGCTGGAAAAGTATGACGACCAACACTGGCTTGTTCGCTTCACGCCACGCAAATCGCGCAGCAAGTGGTCGGCGCTGAACCGCAACAGAGCGCTGACGCTCATCAAGGAGGGCCGCATGAGACCTGCGGGTCTCGCGCAAATCGAAGCCGCTAAGGCAGATGGTCGGTGGGAGGGCGCCTACGAGCCGGTGAGTCGGGCCGAAGTACCAATCGACCTTCAGAAGGCGCTGGAGAACAACCCCAAGGCGTCCGCATTCTTTACAACATTGAACAGTCGAAATCGCTACGCAATCCTGTACCGAATCGGCAACGCCAAAAAAGCCGAGACGAGGGCGCGCAAGATTGCGGAATTCGTAGCCATGCTCGAGCGTGGCGAAACAATCCACGGCTAGGAAAGATGCTGATTATGGCGTGCCGATCCCGACGACCTAATTCCACATGTGCTCTTGCACCACCGCACTTCGTCCGGTCGTGACCCAAACCGGAAGTCGAGCGCCCGATTTTCCTGCGACGCACATCCGGCATAGAAGAGCCCTGCCATGAGAGGGCGTGAGTTTCTTACGCTGCTCGGGCGTGCGGCAGCTAGCTCGGCACAAATTTCCGCCGCCCGCGTTGGTAATGGAGGGCGCATCTACGGCTTGAGAGGGACCTAATGAAGCGCCGCGAGTTCATATCGCTGCTAGGTGGCGCGGCGGCGTGGCCGATCGCGGCGGCTGCGGCGCAACAGACTGGCAAGCCGGTGATCGGGCTACTCAATGGCGAAAGCCCCCGCGATGTCGCGGGTTACGTCGCCGCGTTCCGCGCAAGCCTCAAGGAAGGGGGCTTTGTAGAGGGGCAGAATGTGGCGATCGAATACCGCTATGCCGACGGGCAACGTGAGCGTCTTGCGGGGCTCGCGGCCGAGCTTGTCCGCCTCGGAGTCAACGTGGTTGTTACCGGAGGCGGGACGCCGGTGACCGTAGCGGCCAAGGCAGCAACAACGACTATCCCGATCGTGTTCACTATGGGCGGCGACCCGGTCCAGCTCGGCATTGTCGCAGCGCTGAACCGTCCGGCTGGCAATGCTACGGGTGCGTGCTTTGTCTTCAATGCGCTCGGACCGAAGCGATTGGAGCTGCTGCGCCAAGTCGTGCCCCAGGCCAAGGTGATCGGCTATCTCGTCAACCCGAGCAATCCGAGCTTGGAAGCGGAAACCAGCAACATGCACGCCGCGATGCGCTCGCTCGATCTGGAATTTCGCGACCAGCACGCGCGCAACGCACAGGAAATTGACGCTGCCTTCGCCAGCTTTGCGCAGCAGCGGGTTGATGCGATCATGGTTGCTGCAGATGTATTTTTCATCGTGCAGCGTGACCAGTTGGTAGCGCTTGCAGCACGTTACAGATTGCCGGCGAGCTATCATGCCCCTGAGATCGTCGCGGCCGGCGGACTGATGTGCTACGGCCCGAGTCAGGCCGATGCCTACGGTCAGGCGGGTGTCTACACCGCCCGCATTCTCAAGGGCGAGAGGCCGGCCGATCTGCCGGTTGTGCAGTCCACCAAGTTCAATTTCGTGCTAAACCTCCGGACTGCGAGCGCGCTCGGAGTCACCGTACCGCCGACCCTGATCGCACTCGCCGACGAGGTCATCGAATAAACGGGCGTTTGTATGGCAGGTCAAATCCAACGGCGCGCATTCGTCACACTGCTCGGTGGCGTAGCGGCAAGTTGGCCGCTCTCCGTGCGCGCACAACAGCCACTCCGTCGCGTCGGCGTTCTCGTACCTACTCGCGATACCGATTCTGAGTATCAGAGGCGTTTGGAGGCTTTAAAGGAGGCGCTGCAAAAGTATGGCTGGACCGACGGCCGCAACATCAGCATCGATGTTCGCTGGGCCGGCCCTGGTGCGGGACAGATCCAGCAGGCCGCCTCCGGCCTGGTCTCACTCGCGCCGACCGTCGTCATCGCTTCCGGTTCTGTCGCGACGGCCGCGATGAAACGCGCGACCACATCGATCCCGGTAGTCTTTGTCATGGTCAATGAGCCCGTTGCGCAAGGCTTCGTCGCAAGCCTGGCCCAGCCTGGAAGCAACATTACCGGGTTCACCAATACCGACTTCAGCGTTATGGGGAAGTGGGTGGAGCTGCTCAAGACCATGGACCCGGCGGTGAGTCGTATTGGGCTTATGTACAATTCGGATACTTACCCCATTTACAACAGCTACGTGGGCGAGTTGCAGGGCAATCCTCAACGTCCGGCTGACGTCGTTCGGGCAGCGGTGCGGTCGCACTGGGATATCGAACCGGTTATCGACGCACTCGCCGCTCAGCCCGGCAGCGGACTCGTAGTCCTGCCCGACGGGGGTTTCACGATCACCAATCGCGCCATAATCCAGGCGGCCGTGGATCGCTGTCGCTTACCCTCGATCACCCCGTACCGGCAATTTGCCCTGGACGGCGCGCTGATGTCTTACGGCCCGGACGATATCGATATCTTCCGCCGTGCGGCTGACTACGTCGATCGTCTTCTCAAAGACGGGGAGCCCGCCGATCTTCCCGTTCAACAGCCCGTCAAATTCCAGCTTGTAATCAACCAGAAAACCGCAATGGCGCTCAATCTTCGAACTCCACCGACGCTGCTGGCGCTCGCCGACGAGGTCATAGAGTAGAAGAGAACTTTCCAGCGGTTGCTCATGAAACGACGCGACTTCATCGCGCTTATTGGCGCTGGCGGCGCATGGCCATTCGCAGTGGGCGCACAGCAGGCGACGGCGCCCATTGTCGGATTTCTGCACGCAGGTTCGCCGGACCCGAACACCAAACTCGTGGCAGCCTTCCGCAAAGGCCTCAGCGAGACGGGCTATGTCGGAGCACGCAATGTGACAATCGAGTACCGCTGGGCGGCAGACCGCGACGATCGACTGCCGGAACTTGCGGCCGATCTGGTGCGCCGGAGGGTTGCCGTGATAGCGACCCCTGGCACGACGCAAGCAGCGCTCGCGGCTAGGGCCGCGACCGCGACGATTCCAATCGTCTTCAGCACTCGCAGCGACCCGGTGGCGCTCGGGCTCGTCAGCAGCTTCAATCGCCTAGGCGGCAACGTCACTGGGATCGTGAATACGAGTGCTCGGCTCGCTGGGAAGCGGCTCGGGCTCCTGCGTGAATTGGTGCCCGGGACGACCCGCTTCGCGGTGCTTGTCACTCACCAGGGTCCGCTCACGCAAGCCACGTTGAGAGACGTGCATGCGGAAACTCCACAGCTCGGCCTGCCGGTGGAAATCCTTTATGCCGACAGCAGCGACGAGATCGAACCGGCTATGACAAAATTGACTGAACGTTCCGGCGCCGCATTGATGGTTGGTCCGGATGCCTTGTTCACTAAGGGAGTTACAAGAAAGGGATGTTGACCCTATTCCATTCGGGCTTGGTGCCAGTGACGATTATCTCTCCTCGCTGCAAAGTACGGTCTTAGGATGGGACCCCGCGAGCGCAGCCGGAACGCTCTCCGACTCGCTGGTAAACTCAATTTGTCTCGGGAGGCTATCGTCGGCAGCCACCCAGGTGACGAGAGCTTTCAAGTAGATGCACGTCGACCTTGATCGATTGATCCCACGCTTTGAGCTGCCAGGCTGACAATCAAATTGCGATGTCCGCCCAGGACGCTAGCAAGACAATTAGCCCACCATTCGAGCTGCGCGCGAACGTCGTCACAGCGCGCTCGATCTTCCCCGCCTCGCGCGCATCGATCAGGCTCAATTCTATGCCGAAAGAGGGGGCTGCTGCCGGATTGCGCCCGCCTGTCCGAGCGAATCCGGAAGAATGGGATCCTCCCGTCCTGCCCGTCGACCACGTCGGCAAATTCGCATCTCCGTCAACTCAGCATAGGCTCGAGCTACGTAGAAGCAGTGCTGTTCGGCCGGCGCCGCGCAGAGGCGCTTCCGCCCAACCTGAGTAGTGTTGCCCGGAGCGGTAGCATCGCCGACCATGACGCGCGAAATCTTTGCGACGGGCGTTCGGTCCTTTGAATGCGCCTTCAGCTCACGATGATCTGCTTTCAACCATGCACGCCGCTTCGTAGCGCTTTTCGCTTTCTTAGCCATTGTATATGTCCTGTATCATTGAGCCCTAACAAGCCGTCTGGAAAGAAGGCGGGTTCTACCCAGCTTCAGTCAAGAAGAATTGACCCCAGCAGGGTACCTAAAATCCTGGTGACTTCGCGCCGGCTGACCGCTCGATGACCTCGTCGGCGCGGCGAGCAGTGTGTCCTCGGCAGGGTAAGGCCGAGCGCCTTGCCGCCGCGTTGAACGTACCGGTTCGCAACTTGACAGGTGGCCGGCAAGCCGCTCGACGCACCTCACCCTGCCGCCAACTCCT
Organism: Xanthobacteraceae bacterium; assembly: GCA_045811525.1. Lineage (GTDB taxonomy): Bacteria > Pseudomonadota > Alphaproteobacteria > Rhizobiales > Xanthobacteraceae > VAZQ01. Next base: position 6,256 of record JBJMTV010000012.1, read on the forward strand.
TGTCCTTTGCCTCTGCCCGCTGCAAAGCCGCTCGCTGGGCGAGCCGCTCAACATAAGCGGCGAACTCGGGCCGTGTCGGGAGGAGTTTGAACATCATGCCGAAGCGCAACCCTGATCCGATCACTACGTCGGCCGCGGTGAACTGCTCGCCCATAATGAACGGGCCGGCTGTGACCGCCTTAGCAACCACATTCATCACGGTGTCGAAATCCCCGTAGCCGAGCATACCCCGCCGCGGCTCCTCCTCGCGGGGCGCCGCCCGGTCGATCATGGCGGGCTCGATGCAGCTCGGGCCGAAGAAGAGCCACTTGAGATAGATGCCCCTGCGCGGATCGCCGACCGGGATGTTGAGCTTGCTGGCGGGGAATTCGTCCGCCAGATAGGTGCAGATCGCCGCCGCCTCAGTGATCACGACGTCATCGTGCCGCAGCGCCGGCACCTTACCCATCGGATTGATGGCCAGATACGCGGGCGCACTCTGCTCACCCTTGCTTAGACTCACGAGATGAATGTCGTAAGGCTCGCCGATCTCCTCGAGCATCCAGCGGACAATGGACGAGCGCGAAGGCACGGCATGATAGAGCGTGAGTTTGGCCATCGAAAAAGACTCCTGGGCGGTCGAAATTTCGCAGTGCTACGCCAGCATCCGTGCGCGCATAGGGTCAACCACAGTGAGGAGGAAATGCAACGAGAATATAACTTGCATTGTGTTGGGCCTGCCGCTTGCGCCTGTGACTCTCGCCCGGGTGCCCAGGCGCGCAGACGACGCTCCCCGCCCTGAGCACGAGCACACGCGCTTCGCCCGCGCGTGATTCACTCGGGCACGATCCCGGCGCCTTTGACCACCTTCGCCCACTTGGCAATCTCGTCGGGAATGAAGCGTCGAAGCTCGTCAGGGGTGCTGGTCATTGGCGTGATGGCGAGCGCATTCATCCTGTCCTGTGCCGCCGGCTTGTCAAGAAAGCTCATCAGGACCGCGTTGAGCTTGTCCACCACCACTGCCGGTGTGCCCGCGGGCGCCACGACCGAGAACCAACCGCTTGCTCCGTAACCCGGCACTCCCGCCTCGGCGATGGTGGGAAGATCGGGCAGAGCGTTGACGCGGGTGGCCGAGGTGACGCCATAAGCCTTCACCTTTCCTTCGGCGATCGCGCCCATGGCGACTGCTAGATCGACAATCATGAACGGAATCTGCCCAGAGATGACGTCGGTGAGCGCCGCCACACTCCCGCGATATGCCACGTGCTGCGCTTTCGTGCCGGTCATCTTCAGCAGCATCTCCATGAAGAGCCGGTGCGGCGTGGACGATCCGGAGCTCGCAAAGCTCATGCTGCCGTCGCTTCTGCGCACTTGCGCAATCAGGTCGGGCAAGGTCGCCGCGCCGAGTGCACGATTCGCCACAAGAGCAAACTGGGCGGAGCCGACGAGTCCGACCGGCTGAAAGTCTCTGATCGGGTCATAGGGCAGGGATTTGTGCACGTTCGGCGCGATCGCCAGGGTCGTGATCGGCGCAAGAAAAATGGTATGGCCGTCTGCCACCGCACGCGCCGCTGCCTGGGCCGCAATGATGGTCCCGGCGCCCGGTCTATTCTCGACGATCACCGTCCTGCCAAGCTTCTCCTGCAACTCCTGCGCCAGCATCCGGGTCAGAATGTCGGTGCCGCCGCCGGCAGGAAACGGGCACAAGAAGGTGATGTTGCGGCTGGGGAAGTCATCCGCTCGCGCTTGTGCCGAGGCCTTCTCTGTTGCGACAAGCGCGCCCGCAAGCATCAAGCCAAGCCACACGATCAGCTTCATGCCTTGAGCCCAAGTCCATGAAGAACGTCTAGCGCGATCGATATCCTGGTTGGCCGCACGTGATCGAGCAGAACATCCGGTCCAAGAAATTATCGCCAGCTTTCCCTGGCGCACTCACTCGATCACCTCGTCAGTGGTGGCGAGCAGCTGCGGGTGAATTTGCAGGTCGAGCGCCTTGGCAGTTTTGAGGTTGATCACAAACTCAAACTTGGTGGACTGGATCACTGGAATGTCTCCTGGCCTCTCGCCCTTGAGAATCCGCCCGACATAGATACCAGCTTGACGGTATGCGTCAGGTATACTGGCCCCATAACTCATGAGGCCGCCCGCCAGGACGAAGTCCCGCCCCTCGAAGATCGTCGGAAACGAAGGACGCGCGGCGAGCGCTACGATCTGATGACGTCTGTCATTAAAAAACGGATCAGCGCCGACCAGCAGCGCTCCGACTTGCATTTTGGATAAAGTCGCGAACGCCGCATCAATTTCGGTTTGGCTGGATGCATGCACGATGTGGATAGCTTGTCCGATCGACTGAGCCGCCAACGGCACGTCTTTCATCTGACCTTCGGCGTCCGGACCTTGCAGATTGATAAGCACGGCGATTGTTGCCGGCATTGGCATGATTTCGCGGAGCAGACCTAATCGTTTTGCGCCTAGCGCATCGGTGAGGAAACTTACCCCCGTAACGTTGCCGCCCGGCCGGTTCAAGCTGGCAACGAGTCCGGCTCGCACCGGGTCGCTTCCTGCAGTGAAGACGATTGGAATGGTTGACGTGGCCGCCTTTGCCGCGCGCACCGTGGGAGCGCCACCGGTCGCAGCAATCACTGCCACCTGACGCTGGAGCAAATCGGCTGCTAGTGCTGGCAATCGGTCAGGCTGATTTTCCGCCCAGCGGTATTCGATCTTGACGTTCCTCCCTTCGACATAGCCGGCCTCGTTCAATCCCTGGCGGAATGCATCGACTTGGTGCGTGCGGCCCGCGAGTCCCTGATTGTTGAGGAATCCGATCACCGGCATAGCCCCCTGCGCTCGTGCGACCACCGGCCTCGCCGCCGCCCCGCCGACGAGCGGGAGAAAACCAAGCAACTCCCGCCGGTTCATATGCATCCCCTGGTTAGAAGGCGGCATGGTATCACCTCAATCGATGCTTCTGACAGCGGTCCCCCCGGAAGCGTTAAGCCAAGCCACACGACGAGCTTCATGCCTTCAGCCCAGCCAATGAAAAACGTGGGGCTGATGCTATCGCGTGCGCTTTGCGGAAGGCGAGGGGGATCATGTTGTCTGAAGGCGTGCGACGACTATGCTGCTCACGCGATTCGGACTGTAGCCATGCCAAAACGAGAGACAAGGTCGAAACGCGCGGCTACGACGCGTCCACCGGTTAGACCACCCCGCAGAGCCCGATCGCTCGACCACTCGACGGCCTCGCCGCCACAGCGGCGCTCCGCCGCCACGCAGCTCTCGGCTGAGGTCGAGCGATTGCGGTGTGAGCTCGCCGCTGCCCGCAGCGAGCTGGCAGCGCTCGCGGCGCGAGCCGACACTGATCCTCTTACCGAGCTTCTCAACCGGCGAGGCTTGGAGCGTGAGCTCAACCGCGCGCTCGCTCACGTAAAGCGCTATGGCGCGAGTGCCGCGCTGGTCTATATCGACCTCGATCGCCTGAAGGCCGTGAACGACCTGCACGGGCATGCCGCGGGCGACGCCGTGCTCAAAGCGGTGGCGAACGCGCTCATCCGGCACGTGCGCGCGTCGGACCTGGTGGCGCGGCTGGGGGGAGACGAGTTCGTTGTGCTGCTCTGGCACCTGAGCGAGGCTGATGCGCAGCGCAAGGCATTGCAGCTCGAGGGTGCGCTGGACCGGATCACACCCGTTCACCTGGGAACGAGCATTCCGGTCGCCGCCTCGACGGGGGTAGCGGCCTTGCTCGCGCGCGATGCACCAAACGATGTGCTCGCGCGGGCCGACGCAGCGATGTACCGGCGCAAGAAGCTGCGGCGCGAAGCCAGCAGCGGAACCGATTCACCCTATGGCGTCGTTATGTCCGGGGGCGGCCGCTAACCACGGCCCCCGCGCCCGGCTAATCTGCCGGCCGCAATACTATGTCAGCGGCGTCTCAGGACTGGGGCGAGAGCCAAGGAGCTATCCATGTTCAAAGCGCTTGTGACCGCAACGGCCGTTCTCTTCATCGCCCTCTCGCCAGCGGCGGCACAGCAGGATCCCGCTGCCGATTATCCAAGCAGGCCGGTGAAGATCGTTGTCAGCACGGCGGCCGGAGGGGGTGTGGACACCGCGGCGCGCATTTTCGCGGCGGGACTGCAGCGCCGGCTTGGACAGTCGTTCATTATCGAGAACCGCGGCGGCGGCGGCGGCAATATCGGGGCCGAGGCGGTTTATAATGCTGATCCGGACGGCTACACGCTCCTGGGGTCGCAGCCGGCACCAATCACCAGCAATATAGCGCTTTACAAAAAGCTCAGCTTCGATCCCGTGGCGCTCGAGCCGGTCGCCGTGATGACCAGGTTTCCCAACGTTCTGCTGGTGCGCAATGGCTTCCCCGCGAAGACCGCCCAGGAGTTCGTGGCCTACGTGAAAGCGAACCCGGGAAAGGTGAACTACGCCTCTCAGGGAGCCGGGACCACCTCTCACCTCACGGCCGAGCTGTTCAACGTGCTCACCGGGGCCAAGCTCGTGCACGTTCCGTATCGCGGCACTGGCCCGGCGCTGAATGACCTCGTCGCCGAGCATGTCGATTTGATTTTCATGGAGCTTTCCTCCGCTTACAAGCTCCATGAGGGCGGCAAAGCCCGCATCCTGGCGATTACGACGGACAAGCGCATCGATGAGCTTCCGAATATCCCCACCATGATCGAAGCTGGCGTGCCGGGCTTGATTTCCGACACCTGGAACGCACTCAGCGCGCCACCAAAGACGCCAACGCCGATCATCACCAAGCTCAACAAAGCGGTCAACGCGATCATTGGCGAGAGCGAAACCAAGGCGCGCTTGCGCGAGCTGCACGTGTTTGCCGCGGGCGGCAGCCCTGAGGACATGGCGAGACTTAAGCGCGAAGAGACCGAGCGCTGGTCAAAGGTCATCCGCGAGGCGGGCATAGAGCCGGAATAGCGCTTCGCTCAAGCAATGATGTCGGGCGTGAGCTCGTCTTCAATAAAAGATATGCGATCGCGCAGGTAGAGCTTGCGCTTCTTCAGGCGTTGAAGTTGCAGCAAGTCGGCCCCTGGCGAATGCTGCAGGGCCGAGATCGCGACATCCAGGTCGCGATGCTCCTGCTGCAGGCGCGCCAGTTGCTCTCGCAACTCGCGTTCTTCCTCTTTGGTCATTGCTGAGGCCGCACGCTCACCAAAGTAGTCCCCTTCGACGCGCTGGTACAAGCAAAAGGCACGGCAGGTCCCAAGGGCCCGCGTCCGGTATCCCACAAAGCGGAATTGCTGCAGCGCACAACAAATCTCGCTTCGAAAAGGCTGCAAAAAGGTGTAGATTACGAAGGTCAGGTGACAACTTGACTGAGGAGAACACCCAAACATGTCCACAGAAGCGCATCTTGCGGAATTGGAAAACCAGCATCGGGCCTTGGATGCGAAAATCGCTGAAGCCAGGGGTCATCCGTCGATGGACGATCTGCAGATCGTGGAGTTGAAGCGTCGCAAGTTGCAGGTAAAGGACGAAATCGCGCGATTGCAGTACAACACCTCGGTGCACTGAGCGCGCGAGGCCTAACTGAGCCGCAGCCTGCTGCGGCTGCCGCCGCCCGGCGCATCCAGGGCGGCGGCGAAACTTACGGGACGAACATTGATGGCGAGGTGGTGCACGGCCGCGGTCGCCATCGCGGTCGCTTTTGGCGTTTTTAGCGGCTTCTCGTTCGGCCGCGAATCGCAGAGCGCCTCGGCGCAGGAATATCCCTCCCGAAGCATCACTCTCGTTGTGCCGTACCCGCCCGGTGGCGGGGTCGATGCCATGGCGCGGGTGGTCGCCGAGAAGCTCACCGGAATGCTCGGCCAGCAGGTCGTGGTGGACAACCGCGCCGGCGGATCAGGCCTCGTCGGCACGCGCGCCTTCATCAAGAGCCCCGCCGATGGCTACACCTTATTTCTCGGGCATAGCGGGTCAATCGCCATCAACCCGAGCCTTTACTCCAATGCCGGATTCGACCCACGCAAAGACTTTGCGCCGATCGGACTTGTTGCCTCCATGCCGGTCGCGCTCCTCTGCCATCCTACATTCGCGGCGCGGAGCATGACGGACGTGATTGTCACCGCGAAGAAGGAAGGCGCCAAGCTCAATATCGGCACTTCCGCCATTGGCACCGGAAGCTACCTGTCGGCCGAGCTGTTCAAGTCAGAGACGGGCGTGGCCGCCGCAATCATTCCCTACAAGGGAACGGGGCAGCTGATGAATGATCTTTTGGGCAACCACGTGCCCGTCGCCTTCGGCGTGCTGCCGCCCGCGCTTGGCAACCTGCAAGCCGGGACGCTGCGCGCTATCGCGGTGTTGAGCCCGACCCGATTCAGTCTGCTGCCGGATGTGCCGACCGCGAGCGAGTCGGGCATGCCAGGGTTTGAATCGGTTCTGCATTATGGGGTCTTGGCGCCGGTGGGAACGCCGCGAGCCGTCATTGACAAGCTCAATGCCGCGTTACGCGTGCTCGTCGAATCAGAAGCCGTCAAGGAGCGCATTCACGCTGAAGGCGGCGATCCGCTCGCCTCTACGCCCGAGGAGTACGCCAAGGATATCGATACCGAAGAAACGAAATGGGGCGGCCTCGTGCGCAAGCTCAACCTCAAGGTGGAGTAGGCCCCATCTGCAGCGCTCCGCGGTCGGCGGTGGTATGACATAAGCTTCGCGACGGAGAGGCACGGAGAGGCCCAAGAGGGGAGGAGCGATGCCACTGCACAGGCGCCGGGTCCTGTCCTTGCTTGCGGGGGGAAGCGTGGGCCCATGGCTGCTGCGGCCGCACGCAGCGTGCGCGCAGCAGGTGCCGCGCATCCCACGGATTGGCATCGTCGATGATGCTCCGATGTGGCAGTCCTTCCGCCATGGACTGCGCGAGTACGGCTACGTTGAAGGGCAGAACATCGCCTACGAATACCGCTACAGCGAAGGGGTGCCGGAGCGCCTTGCAGCGGCCATAGAAGAGCTCGTCGGCCGGCCGGTCGACCTGATTGCGACATTTGGAACGCCGCCGACCGAAGCTGCGAAAGGTGCGACCAGCACTGTACCCATCATTATGGTTGGGGTGGGTGACCCCGTGCGGGCCGGACTGGTCGCATCCTTGGCGCGACCCGGCGGCAACATCACGGGCAATACAGTGCTCAGCCCGGATATTGCAGCCAAGCGGTTGCAGATCCTGCGCGAGACGGTCCCGGGGCTCACGAAGGCCGGCTTTTTCATCAATCCGAACAATGCTTCGCATCGTTCGACGCTCGCCGAGCTGAACGCGGCAGCACATGGAGCGGGCATGAGCATGAGTGCAGTCGAGGTGGGGAGCGTGGATGATCTCGAGCGGGCGTTCGATTTTGTGCGTGTGAACGGGATCCAGGCAATTTTGCTGAGCAACGATCCGCTGCACCAGTTGCATGTGCGCCGTATCATAGCGCTGCTCGACCAGCACGCGCTGCCCTGCATGTTCCAGAACACGCAGAACGTCGTGGAAGGTGGGTTCATGGCTTATGGCCCCAATGTGCCGGACTTGTTTCGGCGCGCCGCCGGCTATGTGCATCGCATCCTGCAGGGCGCGAAGCCCGTCGATCTGCCGGTGGAGTTGCCAGCGAAATTCGACCTCGCGCTCAATGTCAGAACGGCACGCGCGCTTGGTATTGAGTTTCCCCCAGTGCTGCTCGCGCGCGCCGACGAGGTCGTGGAGTGAGTGCGCCAGCAACGGTCGTGCGATCCAGCCGGCGCAAGTCCGGCCGAAGTATGGAGTAGCGTCTCCTAAAAGCGCTTGTTGAAGCAACTACTGGCGACAGCACTTGCCAACCGTGCAGAGCGATTCGGTGTGGGATTCAGCCATCAAAGATTATACATCGCAGGGCCGACGGTTTTCCCGGAACGTACCGGTGCGATGATCGAGGCTGCAAGTCTGGCGGCTCTCGAGTTCGTGTGCAGGAGCGTGGAATGAAAAGCACGTTTGCGCCGGTACCGACGCGGCGACAGGTGATCGCTTTCGTTGCTGCCGCGGCTTGGACCTGCCCCGTGTCTTTGATGGCCGAGCACTCTTCAAAGTTTTGGCGCATGGGGTTTATCGCGCATGGGCATGAGAGTTTCTATGATGCACTGTTCGAGGGCTTGCGCGACCTCGGCTACGAAGAAGGGCGCAATCTCGTTGTCGAGCGCCGGTATGCTCATGGACAGGCGGAGCGTTTCAACGAGTTTGCGACCGAAATGGTTCGCCTCAACGCAGATGTGATCGTGGTCGTCACCACCCCCGCGGCTTTTGCGGTGTTGAACGCGACAAAAACAAATCCAGTCGTGCACCCCAATGCCATGAATCCGTTGAACACCGGGCTGATTGCGAGTCTAGCCCATCCCGGCGGAAACCTGACGGGAGGAGCGCAGCTGACTGCTGAGGTCAGTGCGAAGCGCGTAGAAATCCTGAAGCGCGTGTTGCCCGACCTGACGCGCACCGCGGTGCTCTATCATCCCGCCAATCCCGCTGTCGTATTTGCTTTGCAGGAAACCAACGACGCGGCACGGGTACTCGGCCTCACGGTTCTTCTCCACGAAGTGTACGGCCCCAGCGACTTTGCACACGCATTCGCAGAGATCGCCCAGGAGCGGCCTCACGCGCTTCTCGTGTTGCAGGATGCAATCACCATGCAACACCGTTCTGAAATCATAGACTTTGCCGTCCAACGGCGGCTCCCGAGTATCTTTCAGGAGAAAGGATGGGCAGAAGCCGGGGGTTTGATGGCATACGGCGAGGACCTTCCAGCCATGTACCGTAGGGCGGCGTATTTCGTGGACAGGATTTTCCGGGGCGCCAAACCGGCCGATCTCCCGGTAGAACAAGCTACTAAGTTCGACCTCACTTTAAATCTCAGGACTGCGAGGACCATTGGGGTGAGCTTTCCTGAATCGTTCGTCGCCCTTGCAGACCAAGTGATCGAATGAGTTGCCTCCAGGCCTGCGCTATCGAACCGGCCAAGTCCGGCGGAACTACAGATAGTGTTGGTCGCTGATCAAAGTGGGTCTTTCGCAGCTGCTGGCGAGCGCTGTTGTGAACGAAAAGAAGATGCGCACTACGCGTCGATGATTTGGGGCGGCCGAACCATAACAGCGATGGAGCGCGCCGGTCGCTCATGAGGAGAAAGCGGCGATGAGGCAAAGGCTGCTGGTGCGGATCTTGTGTGCCGCGCTCCAGTGCTGCCTGCTGATGTGCTTGGCGGCGCTGTCCGATGCCCGGATGGTGCAGGCGCAGACCTATCCGGCAAAGCCGATCCGGCTGGTGGTGCCGTTCGGCCCGGGCGGCCCGACCGATGTGGCCGCACGGATCGTCGCGCAGATCCTGCCTCCCGCGCTTGGCCAGAGCGTCGTGATCGAGAACCGGCCCGGCGCCGGCGGTGCGACTGGGAGCAAGTCAGTGGCGGCAGCCGACCCCGACGGCTACACCCTCCTGATCGGCACGAGCGCTACGCTTGCCGTGGTCCCCGCCCTCGTCCGCAATCCCGGCTACGATCCCATTCGCAGCTTCGTGCCGGTCGCCAAGCTTGCCGACAGCACGACCGTGCTGGTTGCAACGCCGAGCTTTCCCCCGAACACGGTTGCCGAGCTCGTCGCATACGCCAAAGCGCACCCGGCCGCGGTGAGCTATGCGTCGGCCGGGCCGGGCAACCAGACCCATCTCGCGGCCGAGCTGCTGCGCGCCAGTGCCGGGATCGAGCTCGTCCACGTCCCCTACAAGAGCGGCGCCGAGATGGTCACCGCTGTCCTCGGGCAACAGGTGCAGATCGCATTTCCCGACATCTCGATCCTCCTGCCGCTGATCCACGACCGCAAGGTCAAGGCCTTGGCGGTAACCAGCGGCGAGCGCCATCCACAGCTGCCGGAGGTGCCAACCATGCGCGAAAGTGGCTTTGCCGATCATGTGACGACGTTCTGGACGGGGGTGATCGCCCCCACCGGGACCCCGCCAGCCATTGTCGACAAGCTCAACGCGACCATCCGCGACGGACTGAGGACTGCGCAGATCCGCGATGCACTGGCGAAGGTCGGCGCACAGGCGAGCCCCGGCACCGCGCACGCTTTCGCCGAGTTTATCGCCGCAGAAACTCAGAAGTGGCTCGCAATTGCCAAGCTCGCCGGCATGACAGCGAACTGAGGAGGGTCGAATGCCCTTTGGGATGCCTTCGCGATCCTTTTGATCGCATGTGGTAGCGGCGCTCGGCGACAAACGCCACGCTCGCCGCTTCACCGCCCGTCAGCGCGGCGCCTGGCCACAGCGCGGATGCAAGCGTCCGCCGTCGGCAAGTGCCAGGACCACGACAATTTCGTCGGGACGCGGTGCATCCGGCATCGCCACGGTAATGGTGTCGAAGTGATCGAATGACCACGAATCATCTTTGTGGCTCAGCGGGACATCGAGCCAAGTGCCGGGGCCGGCGATCTTGACGTTCGACGGGATGACGGCCTTGCCGCCGCCGATCGCCGCCCGCATCGGCTTGCCGAGCATGGGATGGATGCAGGCGCCGCCGTGCTCGAACTCGCCTGACATGCCGACAATGGCGCCCTTGCCGTATGACACGGCGGGATGCGGCAGCATGCCCACCAGCTCCGCCATGAGCTGATCGCCGAGCGACCGTCCCGCTTCGAACAGCTGCGTGAGGTCTTCGACGTAGCGGCCGGCAAATGGGTTAGCGATTGCCGCCAAGACTGCGGCGCGTACCACCGGACGCGCGCCCGGCTTGCCCAGCTCGGATGTGAGCGTATCGCGCAGCAGCAGCGATCGTCGGATATCAAGCATTGAGTGGTCCGCGTGCTTCTCGGAGTAGAGATTAGCCTAAATCCGGCAAACGCCTAACGACCAAAGGCTGACCTGGCGCGCTCACGAACCGCAGCAGGCACAGCCAATGTGTGGGCGATGCGCTCAGTCAGCTCGGACCCCGACAGCGGCTCGAGGTCAACGTTCATATGTTTGATATCCGTGACGAACTCAGGATCACTCACCATGCGGCTGAACGCTGTACGCAGCAGCTCGATCCGCTCCGCCGGAATGCCGGGAGGAGCGAGCAAGGAGCGGCCAACTGCGCTGCCGCTTGCGTAAAGTGCGAAGACCTGCCGGTCGGTCTCGCTCTCGCCGAGATCGGCAAGGCTCGGCACATCCGGCAGCTCGGAGCTGCGCTCAGGCGCCGTCTGGAGGATGATCTTGATCTTCTTCTCGCGTAACCACGCCTGCTTACCGAGCTTGACGGCAGTCCATGATGAAGAAGCGCCGTCAACCTCGCCACGCTCCATCGCGAGCATCGCCTCGGTTGAGGCAGGATAGCCGGTCACAAGCTTGAAGCGCGTGCCGGTGAGGGCGTTCAGGAGCTTGGGTACCGTATCCGCTATCGATCCCGGGCCGGTGCCGGCAAGGGAGCTTTCCATCCTCAACGCATCCTGCAGCGACTGGACCTTGGCGGTATGCCACTGCATGAAGATGTTGTTGCTGGTGGCCACCCGTCCGATATAGCTGAATTTCGCGGCATCGAATTGCGCACCTGGATTGGCCAGAGCCTGCTCGAGCGCCGCCGATTCCACGATCACCCCGAGCGCGGTGCCGTCTTTGGGTGCAACCTCATAAAGGTAGTTTGCAGCCTTCAGCGAGCCCGCCCCGGGCATGTTCTGTGTGATCACCGTCGGCTGGCCAGGCAGGTGCTTGGCAAGGTGGCGCGCAATGAGTCGGCCATAGAGATCATAGCTGCCGCCGGCCGTATAGCCGATGGTGATCGTGATCGTCTTGCGCGCGTAGAACGGCGCGGCGTGCTGCGCGCCGGCTTGGCCAGTCACCAGCAGCAGCGCCGCCAATGCGGCGAGGAGCGCGCGACTGCGGTAAGCCGGTCCTGTCCACCTCACAGCGCCATATCTCCAGGCCATGCTTGCCGGTGTCCTGCTGCTTGCCGGTGTCCTGCCATTTGCGAAGCTCACCGAGAACAGTGCCTCACAATCATGCCGAGCTTCAGATTGCGAGACTACTGCCTTCCCAGGCTCACAGGCGCGCGATAATATTGACCTACAGCTGCTTCGCATCAGGCCGGTCGGCCGTGGCGCCGCCGCCGCAAATCTTTATCAACGGGAGAAACTCGATGGCACGAAAGCAATCTCGCCCCGACGTAAACCGGCGCAAGTTCCTCGCCGGAGTGGCGGTGGCCGGCGCGGCATCTGCTGCAACGGCCCCCGGGGCGACTGCTGCAACTCCTGCCGTAGGCGCCGCGCCAGCGCGGTTGCCGTCCGCGCTGCCGCCCAACTTCCATGTTGCTGCGGTGGAAAGCGCAACGCCGAAGGAGCTCGCTGATTCGCGTATCGGCGGCGTTGCCGGCTCCGATTTCATGGTCGATGTCATCAAGACCTTGCAGATCAAGTACCTGCCAGCCAATCCGGCCTCGAGCTTCCGCGGGCTGCACGAGTCGCTCATCAACTATGGTGAGAACAAAATGCCGGAATTCCTCACCTGCGCGCATGAGGAATCAGCGGTCGCCATGGCGCACGGCTATTTCAAGGTTGCCGGCAAGCCGCTGATGACCCTTTGCCACGGCACGGTGGGGCTGCAGCACGCCACGATGGCGATCTACAACGCCTGGTGCGACCGCGTGCCGGTGATCATCGTCGGCGGCAACGATCTGGACGCGGCACACCGGCCGCCAGGGGTGCCGACGTTTCACTCGGCCCAGGACATCAACGCCTTGGTGCGCGATTATACCAAATGGGACGACACGCCCGTGTCGCTGCCGCACTTCGCACAGTCGATGGTGCGCGCCTACAAGATCGCCATGACACCTCCTTATGGGCCAGTCGCCATCTCGCTCGATGCTGGCCTGCAGCAGGAGCCCATCAAGAGCAATGGTGAGAAGCTTGCCATTCCGCGTTACGTGCCGACCTCGCCCCCCCAGGGCGACAGCGGCGGCGTAAGAGAGGCGGCGCGCCTGCTCGCCGGCGCGGAGAACCCGGTGATCGTTGCCGATCGCGCGGCGCGCACCGAGAACGGCATGCGGCTGCTCGTGCAGCTTGCCGAGGTGTTGCAGGCGAGGGTTGTCGACCAGGGCGGGCGCATGAACTTCCCGCACACGCATTACCTCAGCGCCCCGCCGACCGTCGTCAACAATGCCGACGTGATCATCGGGCTCGAGCTCTCCGATTTCTGGAATACGGTGAACGCCTGGATCGACAACGGCGAGCACGGCATCGGCGTCAACACCACGCGCACCAAGCCCAGCACCAAGCTGATCAGCATCAACTCGTCGGAGCTCATTACTAAGGCGAACTACCAGGACTTCCAGCGCTTCCTGCCGGTCGACGTATCGATGGCAGCCGATGCCGAGGTGACCTTGCCGGCCCTGATCGAGGCGGTGCGGAGCGCAATCCCGAATGACCGCAAGGCGGCAATCGAGAGACGCGGCGAGGCGGCTCGCAAAGCCTTTGCTGACGCAAAGCAGCGCGCAAAGCAGACGGCCACCCTCGCGTGGGACGCGAGCCCGATCAGCACCGCGCGTCTGGTCATGGAGACCTATGCGCAGATCAAGGATCTCGACTGGTCGCTCGTGTCGAGCTCCGGCAACGTGAGCAACTGGCCACAGCGCCTGTGGCCGATGGAGAAGCATTATCACTGGCTCGGTTCCTCCGGCGGGTACGGCGTGGGCTACGGTGCTCCGGCAGCCGTGGGCGCGGCACTCGCCAATCGCGATCTCGGTCGCTTTTCGGTAAACATCCAGTCAGACGGCGACCTCATGTATGCACCGGGGGTGCTGTGGACGGCGGCGCGGCACAACATTCCGCTGCTGTCGGTCATGCACAACAATCGCGGCTATCACCAGGAGGTGATGCACGTGCAGCGCTTGTCGAACTTCCGCAATCGGGTCGCCAATCTCGGAAAGGACATGTCGCCACTCGGGACGGCTATCGAGAACCCCGATATCGAGTACCATAAGCTCGCGGAATCCATGGGCTGGTGGGCAAAAGGGCCGATCAAGGATCCGGCCGAGCTCGGGCCGGCAATCAAGCAGGCTGTGGCGGCCGTCAAGGCAGGCCAACCGGCGCTGGTCAACGTCTGGACACAACCGCGCTGATGTCGAACATGATGGGCCGACGAGCAGTTTGATTGGCTCGACCGCAATGAGGAACGTGCGCGTGAGAAAAGCCGCGCACGTTCCTGTCTCAGCTCCACTGAATGGGAGATTGGTTGAATGACGTTTGTTCGCGTGGCAGTCGCGGCTTCCGCCGCCGTTGTGATGCTCGGCTGCACTGGCGCCTTCGCCGCCTCCGCCGAGAAGGGCAAGACCGCCTTTGTGCAGCACGGCTGCTGGCAGTGTCACGCCTTCGAAGGGCAGGGGGGTGTCACCGGCCCGAAGCTTGCACCTGACCCTTTGGCGTTTGAAGCGTTCAGCGCCTTCGTGCGCACAACGAACCGGGCGATGCCGCCTTACAGCGAGAAAGTGTTGTCCAACGAGGATCTGGCCGACATCCACGCCTATCTTGCGTCAATTCCGAAGCCTCCGGATGCGCAGTCGATCCCGCTGCTCAATCAGTAGGAAGGGTGGTGGAGCTTGGCGATCTCGCCGAGCGAGATCGGCGATGCGGATATGGGCGCGGGGCACCCGTCCTTTGCGATACCCATCGCACAATGCGAACTACCTAGAGAGGGATAACTCCATCGACCCATCTCAAAGATCGAGCACCAGGCGCTCGGTCTTGCAGCCCGCGCAGCAGATCATGACTTTGCTGTTCGAGGCCTGCTCCTCCTCGGTCAGGATGGCATCGCGGTGCTCGGGAATGCCGGCGAGCACCCGCTGCTCGCAAGCCCCGCAGATGCCGAGCTCGCACGAATAATCCACGTCTACGCCGGCATCGAGCAGCACCTGCAGGATCGTCTCTCCCTCCGGAATCACGAACTCCTTGCCGGAGCGTGCGAGCTCGACGATGAAGCCGCCAGTCTTGTCGGTCTCCTGCCTCGGCGTGAAATATTCGACGTGAATTTGCGCACGCGGCCAATCCCCGGTGGCCTTCTCAAAGGCGGTGAGCATCGGCGTCGGCCCACAGCAGTAGAGGTGGGCGTCCCTGGGCGTTTGCGCGATGATGCCGGCGACATCGAGGACATTGCCGGCATTCTCGTCGTCGAAATGAAACTGGCTGCCGGCCATCGTCTCGAGCGTCTGCAGGAACGCCATATCGACGCGTGAGCGAGAGGCATAGTAGAGCGTCCAGGACCGGCCGAGCTTGGCCAGCCGTTGAACCATGCACCAGATCGGCGTGATGCCGATCCCTCCGGCCAGCAGAAGGACGTGCGGCGCGTCCTCGATCAGCGCAAAGTTGTTCCGCGGCGCGCTGATCTCGAGGGAGCGGCCGACGCGCAGCTCATCATGCATACAGCGGGACCCGCCGCGGCTCGCCGGATCGCGCTTGACGGCGATGCGGTAGCTCGTCCCGCCGCCATCCGGGTCGATCAACGAGTACTGTCGGATCAGCCCGTTCGGCAGATGCACATCGATATGAGCCCCGGGCTGGTAGCTCGGCAGAGATATGCCGCCGAGTGCGGTGAGCTCGTAGATGTTGGTATCGCGCGCCGCATAAAGGATTGCGGTCAAACGAACCTCAATGAGACCCTCGGAGCTTTTGCGCTTGACGGGTGCGGTCTCGGCAGTCATCGCCATCGTCACCGCTGGTGTCCTCGGATCCTGTAGGGTCCACCTCTGCGCGGTCCCCGTGCTCAAATATGCGATAGCGGACCATTAAGAAAGCCTCCCGGACAATGCCGGGAGGCCCTGTTGCTTCTCGATGCCGCGGTGGCGTCAGGCAGCAGCTGCAAGATTGCCGAACTTGATCAGGTTCTCGCGCTGCTTCTCGTTGCGTGGCGGCAGCTTGAAGAGGCGCGCCGCCGTGCCGCCGAGGATGTTGTGCTTGGCCTTTTCCGACAGGAACGGCAGGTCGGAAATGGTCGAGGGCAGGTCGAAATCCCAATGCGGATAATCCGAGGAATACATCAGCTGCGTCTCGGCATTGATCATGCGGAAGGTGCACTCGAGCGCCTGCATGTCCTGGATTTCCATGGGCTGGGTCGAGTAGTACATGTCGCGCATATAGTCGGACGGCTTTTTCTTCAACAGCGGCGCTTCCGAAGGGCGCAGCATGTATTCGTGGTCGAGCTTCTGCATCAGGAAGGGCACCCAGGCGATACCGGATTCGATCCAGATCACAGGCAGCTTGGGAAAGCGCTCGCCCAGCCCATTGATCACCCAGTTGGTGCAATGCAGGATGTTGTACCAGCTGAAGCCCAGCGCATGCACCGACAGGAACCGGTTGCAGGTCTTGAAGATCGGCTCGGCCCAGTTCGGCCCTGAGTGGAACGAGAGGACGAGGCCGCGCTCCTCGATTGCGCGGTACACCTTCATATAGGCGTTCTCGTGCACGCCGGTGTTGCGCACCGTCGTCACCATGAAACCCCCGACGTGCTTTCTGCCGCCAAAAGTCTCGACCTGGCGCAGCGACTCATCCGGATCGTTGAACGGCAGGCTGAGCATGGAATAGAAGCGCCCGCCCGATTCCGGCAGCACTTGCTCGGTCAGCCAGCGATTATAGGCCCAGCACAGCTCGACCTCCATTTCCTTCTGCGGATGCAGGCCGATGCTCAGCATCCCGGTGGGGAAGAGACAGGAATAATCGACGCTCATGGCGTCCATCCAGCGATGGCCCAGCTGGACGTCGCGGTGATGGCCGGTCTCCTCGGTCTTCTCGCTCGCCCGCATGGGATAGCGGGTCACGCGTCCGCCCATGTCCTGGTAGCCGATATTCGTTTGCATCACCCCGCCGCGTCCGCCCTTTCCCAGCGATGCAAGCGAGAGCTGACGGAAAACGTCATTCTCCATGTAGGGAATGAACTCGCGGAAGTTTTCGTTTTCGTAGTGATGCGCGTCGACGTCGACGATCAGCATGTCATCGAGCTTGCGCCGCACCGCCTGCTTGCGGGCATGCGCCAGCAGACGGCTGGTGTTCAACTCCTCTACCGGGACGCGACGGCCGCGATCAGCAATCAGATCCATGATCTTTCTCCTAGAGCATCCAAAGAATCAGGCCGGGCAAACGCTCTCAGCGTCCGGTCCAGCTTTGCCACATTCCAAGCTCGAACACCGCGAGATTGGCGGCGCGCAACAAGCCGCTCGCCGTCAACATCACTCCGGTCGGACTGACCACCTGTCCTTCCGGAATGGGTGTATGTTTCGCGCCGCCTTCGACCTGGGCCGAATAGACCCGGCAAAGGCTGCTCATCAATGTCTGCATCGCCTCGACCGACAGGACGTTTTCGCTCTGCGCGAATTGCCGCTCTATCTCTTGCGCCAGACGGATTGCGTCCGCGGACACGTCGGTGCCGCCCGATGCAGCAGCGGAGGGCAGAGCGGCCGCAACCGCAAGGCTCGCTGCCGGCTTGGCCTTCTCGTTCGCGGCCGGGCGGCGTAGGCGGGTCGCAGCCTTAGGCGACGACATAGACCTCGTTCCCTTTTTCCACGATCGGATATTTGCGCAGCTTCATCTTCCGGTCTGACACGCACTCTCCAGTCTTCATGTCGTATTCCATGCCGTGCCACGGACAGACGAAGTGCATCTCGCTTTCCGAGAAATAGAGACCCTGGGAGGTCTTGTCGGGCCGCAGCCGCTCCTCCACCTTGGCGATGGTGAGCCCCTCGCATGCCGGCCCGCCCTGATGCAGGCAGAAATTGCTGTAGGCGTAAAACTGACCCTCGTGCCGGAAGACGCCGATCTCGTGCTCGCCTGCGAAGATGATGCGGCGGTCGCCGTCCTTGAACTCCTCGACTTTACCGACGTATTGCTCGGCCATGCTGCGCGCGTCTCCTGGGGTTCCGTGCCTGAGTTCCTGGCAGTCGCGCTCGGCCGTAGGTTCAGCTCTGGCATCGCAACGCCGTTGTGACCCATCATAGTACAAACGCCGGTAAGTCACCAGCGGGAACCGCAGGCGCCGCCATGGAGTTTGCAGCGGCCCCTGCGAGAGCTGGGGGAGGGGCGGGCTTGGCGACGCTGGGATGAGCGCGCGTTGACCGGTTGAATACGGCGGTCGAAGATGCGCGCACATGGCCCGCTCGAATGCATGGAGAGCACTATATGGTTAAGCCGAAACGGATAGGTCACGCCACTTTCGAAACCCCGGACCTGGAAAAGGCCATCGATTACTACGAGCGATTCATGGGGCTCCTCGTAGCCGAGCGTGAGAAGGGCCGCGCATTTCTGATGAGCAAGGTTGGGCTCCTCACTATTGCTCTGCAGGAGGGCGACCGAGGGCATTGCACTAAGCTGTCATTCGAGGTCGTACCGAGCGCGGATTTCGGTGAAATGGCGCGCGAGCTCGACAAGGAAGGCGTGCGCAGCGAGCTGCGCAACGACTCGGTGCCGGGGATAGGGCAGGTGCTCTCGTTCAAGGACGACAAAGGCACCACCATCGAGCTGTTCAAGGAGTGGAGCTATCTTGGCAAGCACGAGCAGACCCCAGGCATCGGCCCTTTCAAGCTCGGCCATGTCGCGTTCTACGCCCCGGAAATCGAGCGCACCGTCGCCTTCTACGAGAAGGTTCTGGGCTTCCGTGTCTCGGACTGGATCGGTGATTTCTTCTGCTTCATGCGCTGCAACACCGACCACCACACGGTCAATTTTTTCCGCGGCCCGCAAGCAAAGCTGCACCATATCGCCTTCGAGCTGAAGGATTTCATGCATCTACAGAATGCCTGCGAGGTGATGGGGCAGAAGCAGATGCCGATCATCTGGGGCCCGCTGCGGCACGGCCCCGGGCACAACATCGCCACCTATCACCGCAATCAGGACGAGCAGGTGGTCGAATTCTTCTGTGAGCTCGACCAGATGGTTGACGAGGAGCTTGGCTATTTCGAGCCCCGCCCCTGGCATCGCGACACGCCGCAGCGGCCCAAGCACTGGACGCCGGGTGACACCAGTATCTGGGGGCCGTCGCCGGAGGACGACTTTCACCGCACCCAGGTCGGCTAGAGCCGGCGGGGATTACGGTCGCACGGCCGGCGTTTCCAGCGGCATGCCGCGCGCACGCCACATCAGGAACAGCTCGAGGTCGACATATTCGGGCGCGCCCAGCGGATAGCTCACCGCGCGCATACCGGACAGGCAGTTGCGCAGCCGGCGCTGCAGGGATCCGAGGGCCTGCCATTCCAGGCGATAGATCGGATAGCCGGTCGCATGACCCTGCGGGATGGGAGCACCGGCAAGCTTCTGGCCCCAGTTGTCGTCATGGCATTGGGCGCAGGAGAGATTGAGCTGGCCTTGCCGCTGATGGAATGCGGTGCGGCCGGCCTCGATGTGCCGTCGCGTCTGCTCATCCTCGGCGACGGTGATCGGCATGCCGCGCGACTGCCGCCCGATATAGGCACTGAGCGCCAATAGCTCCTTGCTCTCGGGCGCAAAAGGAGCCGCGCTCTGCTGCTCGACCCGGCACATATTGACCCGCTCCTCGACGTTGACGGGCCGCCCGCGCGCTGGACTGAAGGCTGGATAGCGTGCTGCGACGCCCTTCATGCTCACGGCGGCGTCGCCGTGACAGTCCGCACATGTTTTGTCGGCAGCGCCATCCTTTCGCTTCCAGAATGTCTCGCCGTCGAGCACCCAGAACATGGCGGGATTGGTGGTGTCGTCATCTTGCATGGCGCGGATATCGGGCCCCATGAGCTCGTAGCCCGACTTGCGCTCGGTGAGTGGAATTTCACTCGCCTGGGCAGGGGCTCCGAGCAGCGGCCAAAAGATGCAAGCGACGAGGACGAGCGCCGCCCGTGTCATTCGACAGTGATCTTGGCCGTTTCGCTCGCGACAAAGCCGTTGTCGCCGGTCCATTCGAACGTCAACGTCCCGCTCTCGGTCGCGATCGTGCTGAACACGAAGAATGGATTGGCGGCGATTGCCGGATGCAGCTCGGCGCGGAAAATTTCCTCGCCGTTATATTTGCAGATGAAGTCGGTAATGATATCGCGCGGGATGCGTCGGCCCATGTTGTCCGGCCGAAACCCGGTCTCCATGTCGTGCTGCATGAGTGTCTTGATCTCGAAGATTTCGCCGCGCTTGACACGCGGTGGAACGTTGATGAGGGCGCGTGCCATGGCTCAGACCCCCTCGAGACAAGCAGCAAGGGTGACGATCACCTCGATCTCGTCGGACCAGAACGAGCCATCGCTCATTTCTGCGATGGCGACGACCTTCTGGGTATCGGCCAGGCGGATACGGGTCGAGACGGCCGCCTTCCCAGCGCGCGGCCCAAGGTGGACCGTGATCACATTGGGCTGGGGATTTTTTTCCGTGAACACATGGATGGCCTTGACGTGATCGGCAGCCGTCGTCGGGCTTTCCACGGAAACGGTCATAGCCACTGCGTTGCCGTTCTCGATCAGGGGCGGCAGATCGAGCTTCACCCGGCCCTTTTTCGCTGACGCCTCGCCGAGCACCTGTCTAATCGCTGCTCGCATCGATTCGGGCGTCGCGTGGGCGGGCCTGCGCGAGATCGATAGCATCAACCCGGCGCCGCCTGCGAACACCGCGCCCCCGAGGAAGCGACGGCGTGTCGGATTGTTTGCCGTGGTCATGCTCATTGTGGCAATCCCGCTCGTGGTCCGAGCCGCCTATTCGCGCAACGTGACGAGGTGAGCGACCACATCCTCGATCTGCTCGGCGCTCAAGATGGTCTTACCTTGAAACGCCGGGGCGGCCTGCACAAGACCCTCCACCCGGTAATAAGGTGGCATGATGGTACTCGGGTTGAGGCGATTGGCATCGACCACGCGCAATCGCAGCTGACCCTCGGACCAGCGCGAGCCAGTGCCTTTGAGGTCCGGTGCCAAGGTCCCCTGGAACCGCTCCTCGGGATAGGGACCCGTATGGCAGAGCAGGCATAGGCCCACCTGCCGGTTAACGACGATCGAGCGGCCGCGTTCCGCGTCTCCCCGCAACCCGGTGAGCGGATCAGGTATGGCGTCGCCGACGATCACATAGGGACGCAGCTCATCTTGCCCGTATAGCGGCACGACCGCGCCCGCAACGGCCGCGCTCGTGGCGCAGAGAAGAACGAGCCTAGCCGAACACTTCTGCGGTGATCGTCTTGAACCAGCCATTCGCGAATGTCGCCTCGGCTGCACGGGTGGCGGGCGGTGCGTTGGCCGGACTGACTCCGCCGGAGCCTTCCACCTCCTTCAGCTGACCGTCGGCCGGCCGATAAACACCGGCGACCGAGATGCCGTAATCGGGCGCCACCAGGCTGTAGCAGGTGTTGATCAGCTTCGGCTCCTCAGGCTTGTCGCCGGCGAGCAGCTTCACGACCGCCGCGGCGCAGACCTTCGCTTGCGCGTTGGCCGAGAACGCCGACTTGGGCATGCCACCGGCAATGATGGCATCGCCGACAAGATGCATGTTCGGCTGCAGCTTGGACTCGAAAGTCGAGGGATCGATAGGGCACCAACCGGTGCGATCTGCGACCCCGGCGACCTCGGCGATGCGCCCCGCCTTTTGTGGCGGGATCACATTGACCACATCAGCCTTGTGGCTGCTGAAGTCGGTTGCCACGGTCATGGCACCGGGATCGACGGAAGTGACCTTGCCGCCTTTCGACAAGGAGACCCATTCCAGGTTGGGATAAAGCTCCTTCCAGGCATTGAGAAACAGCCCCTGCTTGGAGAAAGCATCCTTAGCGTCGAGAATGAGAATCTTGGATTTGGGCTTCTTCGTCTTGAGGTAGTAGGCGATCAGGCTGGCGCGCTCATAGGGTCCTGGTGGGCAGCGGAACGGGTTCGCCGGTGCCGAGATGATGACCGTGCCGCCATCCTCCATGGCCTCGAGCTGGCGCCGCAACAGCAAGGTCTGCTCGCCTGCCTTCCACGCGTGCGGCATGCGCTCCGCGGCAGCCTCGCTATACCCCGGGACCCCATCCCAGCGCAGGTCGATGCCGGGCGCCAGCACGAGGCGATCGTAGGAAAGCCGCGTCCCGTTGCTCAAGGTCACGCTACGGCCCTGCGGATCCACCGCTGTGGCGGCTGCGATATTCACGGCAATCTGGCCGGCGGCGATTTTCTCATAGCCGAACTGCTGCGCCTTGAGGTCATGCATGCCGATGATCACGGTATTGCTGAACGGGCACGCCGTGAACGTTTGGTTGGCCTCGACCAGCGTCACATCCACGCGAGGGTCGATGTGCTTGATGAAGCGTGCACAGCTGGCGCCACCGAAGCCGCCGCCGATCACCACCACGCGACCAGCCGCGGCTTGCCCGATGGCGGGCAGCGGCAGCATGGCGGCCGCAGCTCCGCCGATCACCTGCTTGAGCAGCTCGCGCCGGCTTCTTCGCTGTCCTTTCATCATGCCCTCCTCAATCCTTCAGAGCGCCGTACCAGGCAGCAATGGCTTTGATCTCCTCGTCGGAGAATCCTTTGGCGATGCGACCCATCACCGTTGCCGGAAGCTGGCCGGACTTGAACGCCTGCATGGCGGTGACGACATCGCCAGGATTGCGGCCGATCAGCCGCGGCACCGCGCTTTCAACCGAACGCCCTGCCGGATGACATCCGGAACAGGCGGCCGCGCCGGGCGGCGCATCCGCCGGCCCTGCGGCCGATGCAGGAGGGATGCTGAGGAGGAGCAGGATGGCAGCGCTGGAAGCAACATTCATCTCAGAAGGCCTCCCTGAGCGTTTGGTCTTCGCGAGAGCGCTGACATTACACAACGACGCGATCACAACCGCAACGTCATCTGCTATTGACACTTCACTTGGGGCGAACGCTTCACCCGGGACACTTGCCCATCGGAGGGCTCGATAGCCCAGGGCCGGCGGCCTGCTCTCCCGGCCCGCGCTCCGTCCCGCCTAATCGCGCCTCGTCTCGCGCGAGAGACGAAGATCGCTGTCTTGCAGCGGCAGTGCTCGGATGCGCCGGCCGGTGGCGGCATAAATGGCATTGCACAAGGCCGGAGCCACCACGGCAACGGGCGGCTCGCCGGCGCCGGTGCAGGACCGTTCGCTTCGGACGATAACAGGCAAGACCTCCGGCATCTCGGCAAGGCGCAACATTCGGTAGTCGTGGAAATTCGACTGTTGCACGCGCCCCTCGGCGATTGCGATGTGGCCGTAGAGCGCGGCGCCCAGCCCGTCCGTCGTCGCGCTGATGATCTGGCGCTCGACAATCAATGGATTGACTAGGGCGCCGCAATCAATGGCGCTGATAACCCGTCGGATGCGCAAGGCATCGGTGCCCGACAGCTCGACGACTGCAGCGGTAAATGTGCCATTCACCTCGTTGAGCGCCAGGCCGCGATGGACGCCCGCCACCGACGTTCCCCAGTCCGCCCGCTCTGCTGCTGCATCGAGGACCGATAGCAACTCGCGTGCGTGCGGATGCCCCTGCAGCAGTCGGCGTCGATAGTGATAAGGGTCCTCACCGGCCGTGTGCGCCAGCTCGTCGAGGAAGCTTTCGCGGAAGAAGCAGTTCTGGGTATGGTTCACGCAGCGCCAGAATCCGACCGGCACATGGGTAGCGCGCTTCGCGTGATCAGCACGATAATGCGGGATCGTGTACGGCATATCGTCCAGGAAACCTTCCTGGACGTGCTTGTCGACAGCGTTCGGTAACGAGATCCCCAGGATCGAGGGGCCGGCGAGGCGCACGTGCCAGGCGATCGGCAACCCTTCCGCATTCAGTCCCGCCGTCATCCTGCTCATGACCGCCGGGCGATAGAAGTCGTGCCGCATGTCCTCCTCGCGGCTCCAGAGCACCTGGACGGGATGCTCGACTTGCCTGGCGATTCTCACCGCGAGTGTCACGAAGTCATGGGTGAAGCCGCGCCGGCCGAACCCACCGCCGAGCATGCATGTGTGCACCATCACATTCCGCGGGGGCACGCCCGCGGCCTGCGCTGCGGCTGCGAGCGCCGCCTCACCGTTTTGCGTCGGCACCCAAACTTCGACACGATCGGGCGTGACGTGCGCCGTGCAGTTCTGCGGCTCGAGTGTCGCGTGCGCAAGGAAAGGCACAGAATAATCCGCGTCGACACGCCTCACCGCATCCGCCAAAGCCTGCTCCACGTTGCCAGTGCTGCGGCCTATGCCGGCGTCCTTGGCCGAGAGCCCCTCGTGCAATAACTGCGCGATGGTTTCACTGGACACGCTGCCGTTGTTGCGGTCGTCCCACGCGATGTCGAGCCCCTCGAGCGCCTGTTTGGCCACCCACCAGCTCTCCGCGACCACCGCGACAGCGTCATCGAGCTGCACCAGTTTGCGCACGCCCTTGAAGCCCGTGAGGCTCGACGCATCGACCGACTGCAGCTTGCCCCCGAACACCGGTGACTGCGCCACCGCTGCGTAGAGCATTCCTGGAACGCGCACGTCGATGCCGTAGACAGTTCTGCCGGTGACTTTGTCGGGGACATCGAGGCGCCGTATCGGCTTGCCCAGGAGCTTCCACTCCCTCGGGCTCTTGAGCACAACCTGCGTCGGGGGCTCGATGTGAGCGGCGGCTTCCGCGATCTCTCCGTAACGGACGCTGCGTCCGCTCGGCGTATGGGTGACGACGCTGCGCTCGGCGCGACATTCATCAGCCGGCACATTCCATGTGTTCGCAGCGGCGCTGATCAGCATCTGTCGCGCCATGGCGCCGGCGCGGCGCAACGGCTCGTGCGAGCTGCGGACCGAGCGGCTCCCGGCGGTCGACATGTCGCCGAATATGCGCCGCCGGCGCTGATTTTCGTGCGGGGCAGCGAGCTGCGGTTTCACCTTGCTCCAGTCGCATTCGAGCTCTTCCGCGACGAGCATTGGGAGCGCAGTGAGGACGCCTTGACCCATCTCTGATTTGGCGACGCGGATGATCACCGTGTCATCAGGCTCGATCACGACCCAGGCCGTGACCTCAGGGCTCGCTGTCGCGGCGAAACTCGACGGAAAAGGAATGCGAAAGCCGAGCGTCAAAGCGCCGGCTGTTGCAGAGGCGCTGGCGAGAAAAGAGCGACGGCTGCGGAACGAGCTCATGCGAACCCCGGGTCCTGCACACCCTTGGCGAACAGGGGGATTTTAGCGCAGCGATCGCAATCGCGGAATCAATTTGGCTTGGGAACGACGCTAAAACGAAGGAACTCTCGGGCTGCAGCCGGGTGAAGCAACAATCGGCGTCTGCACGCCGAACGCTCGGGACATCCGCCGGTGAACGGCCGCTTCCCTCCGTGGATTTCGCAACGCGATCTCGTGGGGGAGATCGCGTTGCTCGAGCTGCATCCTTCGCGGGCTAGGCCATCTGCAGGTTGTGGTTCTTCAAGGGGAATGAGCGTATGCGTTGCCCCGTCGCCTTGAAATAGGCATTGAGCACGGCCGGTGCAGCGACGCAGATGGTCGGCTCGCCGACGCCACCCCACGCAGCGGTGCCGCCGGACGGGATGATGATGGACTCCACCTTGGGCATCTCCGCGATGCGCATGGAATTGTACTCGTGGAAATTCGTCTGCTCCACGGCACCGTCTTTCACCGTACATTCCTGATAGAACAGCGCCGACAAGCCGTAGACGAAGGAACCCGCAACCTGCCGGTCAATCTGTGCCGGGTTGACGGCGTAGGTCGGATCAGTGGCACCGACGATGCGGTGCACCTTGATCTTGTTGCCAGTCACCGACACTTCGGCCGCCGCCGCTACGAAGCTGTTGAAGGCCATCATCTGGGCGAGCCCGCGATGGACTCCTTGCGGCGCTGGCTTGCCCCAGCCGATCCGCTCGGCCACTGCATTGAGCGCGGCAAGGTTGCGCGGCTGGCTCGCCATCAGCTTGCGGCGGAATTCGAGCTCGTCCACCCCTACGGACTGCGCCAGCTCGTCCATGAAGGATTCGATGAAGATGGCATTCTGGTTGATGTTCACCCCGCGCCAGAACCCCGGCTTGAGGTGCGGGTTGCGCATGGCATGATCGATCAGGAGGTTTGGCACGGTATAGCCGAACGCGGTCTCGCCGGATGGGTTGAGGCCCTGGAACGTGACCGGGTCCCGGCCGTCCTTGTCCATGCGCGAGGGCAACACGCTCGCCAGGATTGACTGGCCGGAGATGCGCATATGCAATCCGGTCAGGTTGTTGTCCTTGTCGAACGCGCCGACCATCTTGCATTGCGTGATCGGATGGTAGGCGCCGTGCTGCATGTCCTCTTCGCGGGTCCAGATCAGCTTGATCGGCGTGCCCGGCATCTGCATGGCGATCTGCACCGCCTGGATGATGTAGTCGGCGCGGCCGCGCCGGCCGAAGCCGCCGCCAAGCATCACCTTGTGCACGTCGCACTTGTTGGCCGGCAGGCCCGAGGTCTGGACCACGGCTCCGAAAGCGCCTTCACCGTCCTGCGTTCCGCACCACACCTCGCACTTGTCCGGCGTGTAGAGCGCGGTGGCGTTCATCGG
>JBJMTV010000013.1:0-104898 GCA_045811525.1 Xanthobacteraceae bacterium
CCGGCGGGCGCTGCCGGAGCCGGTGCTGCAGCGGGCCGCACAAGCGCCGGCGACAGCGCCGCCGTTGGACGTGCTGCAGCGCATGAGCGTGCTCATCGCGCAGGAGCTGAAGCTTGCCTCGGTCGATGCGCAACACAACCTGCTGGCGCTGGGCGCCACCTCGATGGACTTGGTGCGGATCGTCACCCGGCTGCAGAAGGAGCTCGACTTCCGCCCCTCGTTCCAGCAGTTCCTGCGCAATCCCTCCGTGGCAGCGCTCGCTGAGCTCTACCGAGAGACCAACGACGTTGCGGTCGCGTCAATCGCCAGCCCGGCTACTCAGCCCCGAATCAATCTCGAGCTCATGCTCGATGGCACGGCCAAGGAGGCGTTCCGTCGGGCGAACTCCGCCATCCGCGCCTTCCCGGCGGAGTGGGGGCGACTGCGGCTCGGAGACAAGCGCCCCCACGCCGCTGACGAGCGGATCAGCCGGCGGCGGGGGGTGCGGCGGTTCCGCGCCGAGCCTGTTCCCTCTGCCGCGCTCGCCGCACTCCTGGCCGAGCTCAGCCGCATGACCACGGAAACCGGTGAGGGGAAGTACGTCTACGGCTCCGCCGGCGGCTTGTACCCGGTACAGACCTATCTGCACGCGAAGGCGGACGGCGTTGCCGGCGTTCCCGCAGGGACCTTCTACTATCATCCGGCGGAGCATGCGCTGATACCGATCATGCTCGGGGCGGAGCTGAGCGCGGAAATCCACGAGCCGTTCACCAACCAACCGATCTTTCAGCAGGCGCGCTTCTCGCTGTTCCTCGTTGACCAGCCGCGTGCGATCGAGCCGGTCTATGGCGATCTCGCGTGGCGCTTCAGCATGCTGGAGGCGGGGGCCATGGCGCACGCGCTCGAGACCTCGGCCTGGCGCCTTGGTCTTGGCCTATGTCCAGTCGGTTGGCTCGATTTCTCCGGCGTCCGCGGCCTGCTGCAACTCGAGGACGGGCAGGAGTTGCTGCACGCGCATGTCGGCGGGTTGCCGGACGGCGCAGCGGACGGTGACTGGGAGGAAGGGATCATATGACGCCCGCCGAACTGCTCGCTGACTTGCGCAACCGCGGCGTCAAGCTGTGGGCCGAAGGCGCCGATTTGCGATTTAGTGCGCGCAAGGGGACGCTGAGCGGTGCCACCACACAGCTGCTCACGCGCCACAAGGCCGAGCTGCTCAACATCTTGAACGCGACCTCAGGCGTTTCTGCGGCGCCGTCCGCTTTGGCGTTGAACCACGCCTTCTCGCTCGAGGATGACGCCATCCCGCTCGGGTCCGTGGAGGATTGGCACCCCGAGGAGCAGAGCCCCTATGTACGCCGCGTCGCGCCGTACAAGGGCTTCCTCTACCAGCGGCTTGGCCTCAACAAGACGTTTGTGCGCGGGGAAGGCTGCTACCTCTTCGATGCGGCGGGCGTCCGCTACGCCGATTTCATCGCCCAGTATGGGGCCGTGCCGTTCGGTCATGACCCGGAGCCTATCTGGCAGGCGCTCGATGCCATCCGCCAGGAGCGGCGGCCGAACCTCGCCTTTGTCTCAATGCAGGAAACGGCCGGCGAGCTCGCGGAGCGGTTGTTGGCATTGGCACCGCGCGGGCTCGACTATGCCACTTTCGCCAACAGCGGCGCCGAGGCGCTCGAGGCGGCCTTCAAGCTGGCTCGTTCGCGCACCCAGCGCCACGGCATCCTATCGACCCGCGACGGCTTCCATGGCCTTACGCTCGGCAGCATGTCCGCAACGGGCCGCCAGTTCTTTCAGCGAGGTTTTGGCGCCCCGGTGGGCGGCTTCAATTACGTGCCGTTCGGTGACCTCGACGCGTTACGCGCTGTGCTCGAGCTCCGGCCGGACTATTTTGCTGCCTTCGTGGTGGAGATCATCCAGGGAGAATCCGGCATCCAGGTGGCGCCTCCGGGCTACATCGCCGCGGCCATGGATCTGTGTCACCGTTTCGGGGTTCTTTTCATCGTTGACGAGGTGCAGACCGGGCTCGGCCGGACCGGCGCGCTGTTCGCGTGTGAGACCGAGGGAGTCACGCCTGACATCCTGACGCTCGCGAAGGCGCTCGGCGGCGGCCTCATTCCGATCGGTGCGGTCCTCTATGCGGGCTCCGTGTACAACGAGCATTTTGAATTCCGACACGGGTCCACATTCGCCGGCAACACGCTCGCCTGCTGTGCCGCGATGGCGACGCTCGATCAGCTGACTCGCGACAACCATGCCCTGGTGCGGCACGTCGCGCAGACCGGCCACTATCTGCAAGAGCAGCTCTTGCACCTGAAGAATCAGCACGCGCCATGGATTGCGGACGTGCGCGGGCGCGGGCTGATGCTGGGCGTGGAATTCGCGTTCGACCATATCGCCGAGACCCAGGCCGGTATGCTGGCAATGATGAAAGAGCAGGGCCTGCTCATGTTTGCGGCGGTGAGCTACCTGCTCAACGTCGAGCATATCCGCGTGTCACCCGCATTCAGCGGCACGGTCATGCGCATCGAGCCACCGCTGACCGCGGATAACCTCTTGTGCGACCATCTGGTGGCGGCGCTCCTGCGCCTGCTCGATATCCTCCATCGGGGGGACGCGGGCGCGCTGATCGGGCACTTGTTGCAAGGGCCGGGCGTTCCGCCGCCACCACGCCGCCGCAGGCCGAGAGGGCGTGCGACTGAAATATTGCAGGCAGCGGCTGAGCCCGCGCGCACGAAATTTGCCTTTGTCATCCATCCGCTTGCCACCGACGACATGCGCCGTGTCGATGTCACGCTCGAGCGGTTCAGCGACGAGCAACTCGACGGGTTCAGAACACGAATGCGCCCGTTCGTTCGCCCATTCCCGCTCGATCGTATAGCCGTCGCGGCGGGCGGGCGAGCAGCCGACGGGGAGCTGATCGTGCTGCCGCACCTGCCTGCGGAGATGCTCGCGCTCTCCGGACATGACGCGGCCGAGATGGTGCAGAGCGCGGTCGACATGGCTGCAGCGCGCGGCGCCAAAGTGATCGGGCTCGCCGGGTTTTGCTCAATCGTTGCCGGAGGCGGGCTTGCGCTGCGCGCCCCGCGCGGCGTGCTGGTGACGAGCGGCAATAGCCTCACCACCTGGGCAGCGATCCGATCAATGGAGATGGCCTGTGCGCGACGGGGCATGGCCCTGGCCGGCCGCACTGTCGCCGTTGTCGGCGCCACTGGTGCCATCGGCCGGGCGTTGAGCCTGCTGTGCGCAGCGCGCGGCGCGTCGCTGATCCTGATCGGCAATCCACGCGCGAGTAACGGCAGCTTGGACCGGCTGAAGGACGTCGCGCAGGAATGCCGGCGCGAGGCCCAGCAGCACACCCTGGTTGGGACATCCACCTTGCATGCGACGGCGCTTCTGGCCAACGGCAGTCCGCCTGATGGCAATGCGCGCGTCACAATCACAACCGATCTCGGGACCCATCTGCCCGATGCCGATGTGGTCTTTATCGCCACCAACGCAGTCGAGCCGTTCATCGCAGCGCATCACCTGCGACAGGGAGCGCTGGTGTGCGATGTGTCGCGGCCGGTCAATCTGCCTTCCGGGCTGCTCGACGAGCGCCCCGATCTGCATCTCGTCGGTGGCGGCCTGGTGCGGGCGCCCGACGCGGCGGTGTTGGGGCACATCGAAGAGCCCGAGCAGCCGAACGTACTGGTAGCCTGTGCGGCCGAGACCATTGTCCTCGCCCTGGCACGGCTGCAGAGCAAGCACCTGTGCGGCCCCCTGGATGTGGCTGCGATCCAGACGATTGGCCATACGGCGGAGCAACTCGGCTTCGCCATAGTGGAATAGCCCGGACTTGCGGCAGTGCTGGACCTGCGGAGGCCGAGCACAATCGAGCTACGTAGCCCGCATGAAGCGAAAGCGGAATGCGGGATCCTTGGTCAAAGCGCCGGCCCCGGATGTCGCTGCGCTCATCCGGGCTACGCGGTTTGCTTTTCAATCAGCTCGCGGGAAGCCCCAGCGCGAGCGCCCGCCGCGGTGATTCGTGGCGGGCGCTGCTCAGATCATGGATACTTGAAACGCTTAGTCCTCGTCGTCGTCGTCGTCCTGGCCCATCGCCCAGAAGGGGCGGGGCATCTCGCGCACGACAATCACGACGGGCTGTGCGCCTGATTTGACCGTCCCCTCGGTGACAAGGTCTTTGACGATCCGTTCCACCTTCGTCAACAACTTGCCTTTGCCTTTGCGAAGTTGCTTAACCCGCTCGACACTTTGCATCTCGTCGATGTCGACGATCACGATCGGAGATTTGGTTGACTGGGCCGCGCCCGTCCCCGGTGTCATCGTTCCAGTTGAGGTCCCAGTAGCTGTCGTTCCGGTTGTTGTCGTTCCGGGTGTCGCCATCATGATTTCTCCTCGTCCTCATCATCATCGTCATCATCCTTCATGCTTTTGCGCATTGTTTTCATTGTTTTGCGGCGCGACTTCATGAAGTTCATTGCGTCGTCTACCAACCAGCCGTTGCCGCCTTTCTCGACGGCCTTGACGTGCTTGTCATAGGCCTCCTGGGCCTGTTCCAGCTGCGTCTTCAGCATCTTTCTGACGGTGCGCTCGAACCGCCCTAATCGCGGTGAATCTTCGTCGTCCTCATCAGCCTTGTACACGACGTCTGACTGGCGGTTATCACCGCTGCCCTGCACAACGGTGACACGTCTAACGAGCTTGTCCATGGCATTCGCTCCGTGGGGTGGGAGTTATTTAGTCAGGCCGGCGAGCCCCGAGACGCAATGATCGCTTCGCAAGCTGAGCTGGACCATCACGCAACCGATCATATGAACGTCTCGCCTCAACTTTCGCGCAGCCGTCGTACTGCGGCACAATGCTGCAGCGTATGATTAGTCAAGACTATAGTAGGTCGGCTGGTCCGGCAACCAGCCTTTCTAGGGAAGGCGGCGCTTCCGCTCTCCTGCTCTGGTGTGGCAAAGATCGGGACCGGCGCGTGCGGTGCTTGCCTCTTCGAGAGAAGCACGCAATCTATGCACCGGTCCTAACGGGAGGACGCTCGTGCGAGGTGGATTGCGAGCTGCGGTCGTTGCATTGTGGCTGGGGAGCCCAGCACATGCGGCCCCGCTGCAGATCGAAGGGACGGCCGGCTACCTTTCTGAGTGGGAATTCTCTGGGGCCGCGAGCACGGGCTCTGAGTCGAGCGAGTTCACCGGAGGCCTGATGTGGAAACATGTCGGGCTCTGCAGTGCGAACGGACCACAGGAAAAGCCCGGCGAGGTTCAACTGCGCATTGAGCGCTCGGGGGCAATCGCGTCGGTCACTGCGGTCTTGTCGTTCGAGGGAAGCTCATGCACTTTCAAGGGCGGGTTCTCTGCTGATATGAACGGGTTCATGGATTGCCCGCACGCCAAGGCTGTCCCGCTGTCGATGTCAATCCGGTGATGCAGTCCGCCGGGATAACGCGGCCAGCCGTTAGCACGAGGGAAAGGCGCCGATGGCAGTGAACATCTCTTCATGGTCGATACGTCACCCGCTTCCGCCGATTGTCATGGCGCTGGCGATCGTGGCGCTCGGCTATTTGAGCTTCGGAAAGCTGCCGATCACCCGCATGCCCAACGTCGACGTGCCGGTGGTTCTGGTTCTCGTGACCCAGTTTGGTGCCGCTCCGGCCGAGATGGAGACCCAGGTCACAAAAAGAGTTGAGGACGCTGTCTCGGGCGTGGTTGGCGCTCAGCACATCAACTCTTCCATCACCGACGGCGCATCCAGCACGACCATCACTTTCCGTCTGGGAACGGACACCGATCGGGCGCTTAACGATGTGAAGGACGCCGTGACCCGCGTCCGGGCTGAGTTGCCGCGCACCATCGATGAGCCGATGATTCAGCGTATCGATATTGCTGGATTGCCCATCCTGACATACGCCGCGATTGCTCCAGGCAAGACGCCCGAGCAGCTTTCATGGTTTGTGGAAGACGTCGTGATCCGCGGGCTGCAGGGTCTGCGCGGGGTTGGCAGCATCGAGCGCATCGGCAGCGTCGAGCGCGAGATCCGGGTCCGTCTCGATCCCGTGCGCCTGCAGGCAATCGGGTTGACCCCACTCGACATCAGTCGGCAGCTGCGCGGCAGCAATATCGACCTCGCAGGGGGTCGCGCCGAGATTGGCGGACGTGACGAGACCATTCGCACGCTGGCCGGGGCCAAGACGCTTGCCGACCTCTCGGCCACGCGCATTGCACTGCCCACCGGCGGCGAGGTTCGTCTGGACGATCTCGGGCTGGTGGCCGATTCCGTGGCTGAGCCGCGCACCTTTGCGCGGTTCGATGGCACGCCGGTCGTCGGATTCAGCATTGTGCGTGCGAAGGGCGCAAGCGATGTCACGGTCGCCGATGCGGTCGCGGCGCGCGTGCAGGCCATCAAGGCCGCCAACCCGGATGTCGACCTTAAGCTGATCGACACCTCGGTGACGCACACGCTCGGAAACTACGACGCAGCAATGCATACCCTCTACGAAGGGGCGGCGCTCGCGGTGATCGTGGTCTTCCTGTTCTTGCGCGATTGGCGCGCCACCATCATCGCTGCGATCACGTTACCGTTATCGATTTTTCCGGCTTTCTGGGTGATGGAGGCAATCGGCTTCTCGCTGAACATCGTGAGCCTGCTCGCGATCACCCTGAGCACGGGCATTCTGGTCGACGATGCCATCGTCGAGATCGAGAATATCGTGCGTCACATCCGCATGGGCAAATCACCTTACCAGGCAGCCCTGGAAGCGGCGGACGAGATTGGGCTGGCAGTGATCGCCATCAGCCTGACGATCGTTGCGGTGTTCGTGCCGGCGAGCTTCATGGCATCGGTGCCGGGGCAGTTCTTCAAGCAGTTCGGCCTCACGGTGTCGGTACAGGTGCTGTTCTCGCTTCTTTGCGCCCGGCTGATCACACCGATGCTGGCCGCCTATTTTCTCAAGCCTCACCCGCCGGCCGAGGCGCGCGACGGCGCTATTATGCGTTTCTACGTGCGTCTGCTTGGCTGGTCGGTGCGGCACCGCATCATCACCGTGGTGAGTGGCGTCGTAATTTTTGTTGCATGCGTCGGAGCAGCGGGGCGGCTGCCGTCCGGATTCCTTCCCGCAACCGATACCGCCCGCTCGATCCTGGCGGTCGAATTACCGCCCGGCTCGCAGCTCGCCGACACCGAGGCCGCGACAGAGGCGATCGCCAACCGTTTGCGCAAGCGCTCAGAGGTGGCGAGCGTCTTCATTGATGGCGGGCGCATCCCACCGACCATTGTCGAGGTCAACAAGGCGGCGTTGACCATCAATTATACTCCAAAGTCGAAGCGGTCTCTGTCGCAGCAGCAGCTCGAGCACGAGATCGGCCGCGATCTTAGCGAGATACCCGACGTGCGTTACTGGTTTTTGGACGAGAACGGCCAACGCAACGTCAAGCTCATTGTCACTGGGTATGATGCGTCGACCGTCTCGAATGTTGCATCCGAGGTGGCGGCGCAGATGCGCCGCATGTCCAACGTGGCCAATGTGGTTTCCGGCGCCACGCTCAACCGCCCCGAATTGCGCATCTATCCACAACGCGAGCTCGCCGTGCGGCTCGGCGTCTCCACTGAGAGCCTGTCAGAGACGATACGCGTTGCCACCATCGGTGACGTCGGTCCAGCGCTGGCGAAATTCGACGCGGGCGACCGCACGATTCCGATTCGGGTGCTGCTCGAGGAGAATGCGCGTGCAGACCGCCAGGTATTGGAGCAAATACGCATCCCTTCGCAGCGAGGTGGTGGAGTGCCGCTGGTGGCGCTTGCCGACATAAGCTTCGGCGAGGGCCCGACCAGCATCGTTCGCTACGATCGACAGCGTCAGGCGAGCGTGGAGGCAGACCTCGCTGACGGCGCCGCACTGAGCGAGGTCATCAAGGCCGTCAAGGCTCTGCCGGTGGTCCAGCACATTCCCGCGGGGGTGAAGCTCAGCGAAAGCGGCGACGCCGAGATGCAGGGTGAGCTGTTCGAGGGATTCGGCGGCGCGATGCGCAACGGCCTGATGATGGTCTATATCGTGCTCGCGATCCTGTTCGTGAGTGTGTTGCAGCCGCTCACCATCCTGTTCTCGCTGCCGCTCTCCATTGCCGGTGCCATGCTGGCGCTGGTGATCACGAATTCACCAATTACGACGCCGGTGGTGATCGGGATTCTCATGCTCATGGGCATCGTCACGAAGAACGCGATCATGCTCGTCGATTTCGCGGTCGAAGCCATGCACGCAGGCCTGCCGCGGAGCGAGGCCGTGATTGATGCTGGGCGCAAGCGTGCCAGGCCGATCGTGATGACCACCATTGCCATGGTCGCCGGCATGGCACCGAGCGCGTTGGCGTTGGGGGCAGGGGGTGAGTTTCGCTCGCCTATGGCCACGGCCGTGATCGGCGGGCTCATACTGTCGACGGTGCTCTCACTCCTGT
The DNA here is from genome assembly GCA_045811525.1 of Xanthobacteraceae bacterium. GTDB lineage: Bacteria > Pseudomonadota > Alphaproteobacteria > Rhizobiales > Xanthobacteraceae > VAZQ01. Next base: position 8,433 of record JBJMTV010000013.1, read on the forward strand.
TCGTGCCGGCCTTCTTCTCGCTCATGGACGACCTCGGCGGCCTTTTCGGCCGGTTGTTTGGTCGCTTTATCGGCAAGGGGGATGAGCCTGTGCATCCAATCCCGCTCAATCCTGGTGCTGATCAGCCGATGAAAGAGGTCGCGTAAGCGACCAACCTCTCGCGCAACTGTCTGATGCGGCGCTTCGGCTGTAGGCGCTGCTTGCGCAGATGCCAGAATTGATGCTGCGCATCTCCCTCGATGCTCGTGTGCGATAGCACCGTGACGAGTTCAGCGTTCTTTTGACCGTGCTCACAGCTTCTCGGCGGGCGAAGAAGCAGAAAGCGCGCGTTAGTTATTGGCGGTAGAACATCGTGCGCAAATGGAACGGCGCTGATCTGTTCGTCGCGCAGACTCAACGCTCGCCGGTTTGAGCGAGGCGTAAGCGGAGCAAACCTGCCCCGCTCTCGTTTCGCTCAGGCCGGAGTTCCTTTGCGGGCGGAGCGAGCGGCCGCCTATCGCCCGTAGGGACGGCCGGTTCTCGTCACCAGCACGCGCAGCGGTTTCGACATCACCGGTGGGTTGTGCGGCACATGGTTCTCGTCACCGAGGAGAAGCTGCAGTGTGTGCCACCCCAGCGGGAGCGTCACCTCCGCTTCCGTCTGGCCAGCACCAAAATGCAGATGATTGAAGTCATTGGGGATGGGAAGGTCCAGCGGCGGCAGCTTGGTATCGATAAGAAGGTGGTGGTGCCCGCTATTTGGCCGCTCGATGCCAGCCGGAGCCACCCCCATGCCGGTCAATCCGAAGCGGATCGTCGCCTTCGGCGGCAGCACTGATCCTTCCGCCAGGCCGACGAAATAGACCCGCGCATCCGCAGGGGAGGGCTTGCGAAGCGAGGGATCAACGACCCGCACGTTGATGCGCGGTGACATCACTGGTGGGTTGTGCGGAATATGATCTTTGTCGCCGAGCAGAAGCTGCAATGTATGCTCGCCGGGCTTGAGGGTGATCTCTGCCTCGCTCTGCGCATTGCCGAAGTGCAGATGATTGAAGTCATTCGGGATCGGCTGATCGAGCGGCGGGAGATCGGTGTCGATCAGAACATGGTGGTGGCCGGAGTTTTGCCGATCGACCCCGGCGGGCGCGAGGCCCATGTTCCGCAGCCCGAAATAGATCTTGAATTTCGGCGGCAGGATCGCGCCTTCCTTGAGTGGATCATTGAAGTAAACCGCCGCGCCTGGGGGTGATGGCGTGGGGCCGCCGGTGAGCGCGACCGCTTCCGGTGTGCCCTCAACTCGTACCCTGATCCGCTGCGACATGACCGGCGGGGTGTGCGGAATGTGGTCCTTATCACCCATCAGCAATTGCAGGGTATGCTCGCCGGGCTTGAGAGTGATCTCGGCTTCCGTCTGGCCGGCCCCAAAATGCAGGTGATTGAAGTCGTTCGGAATAGCCTGATTCAATGGCGGCAGCTCGGTATCGATCAGAAGGTGGTGGTGCCCGGAGTTCGGGCGATCAGACCCCGCGGGAGCCACGCCCATGTTGCGCAGCCCGAAGTAGAGCTTGAGCTTGGCGGGAACCGTCGCCCCATCCTTCAGGTCGATGAAATAGACCTCGGCGCCTGGACTGGATGGGGTGGGGCCGCCGGTGCGCTGGCCCTGAGCCATAGCAGAGCTTGCAGCAGCGACGATTGCCGTTAACAGCACGCACGCGATCAGGGAATGCGGGTGACGGTGCCGAGCTTTCGCGCGCGTTCGTTGATGCATGGTTTACATTCCTCCTTGGTCTGCCGCGGGGTGCTCCGCAATTTAGGCCAAGTTCGGGCGCCGAGGGAAGCGCGTGCCGCGCTTGACGATCAACATCAAAGCTGCGGCAGATGCACCCGTTCGTCGCTTCGCGCTCGCCTCTCGACGCGCTCTCGCACAGGCGCATTTGCCGCATGGGCGTCATAGTGGCAGCGTGCTCCCAGCCGGTGTCAGTGACAGCGTGCCGGTTGTCCGCCCGAGGCAATCCGTTTAGAGTCTCCCTTTACATGTAAATGACGCATTTGGAGGGCTAGCACCTGTGTCGTTCCTCGCCGATGGCTCGGGCGCTGCAACAGATCTGGCGAACCAGCGCGGCGGCGCGCTGAAATCTCAACACCGGTAGCACGGGATGAACATGCGGCTTCTGCTTTGGCTGTGCCTCACGATGGGCGCTGCATTGGCTGTCACCTCGGCGTCCGCGCAGCAGCAGTCCGGGCGCGTGGCGCTGCTGATCGGTAATGCTTCCTATCCCGATGCAAGCACGCCGCTCGCGACCGCCGTTCAGGACGCGCGCACGCTCGCAGAGGAATTTCGCCGCGCCGAATTCGACGTCGATCTCAAGGAGAATGTCGGCAAGGACGAGATGCAGCGGGCGATCGATGCCTTTATCGGCAAAATCCGAAGCGGCGCAGCGGCGTTATTCTATTTCGGCGGTTATGGGTTGCAGGTCGGGCGCCAGAGCTATCTCATCCCGGTCAATGCGCAGGTGTGGAGCGAAGCGGATGTGCGGCGCGACGGCATCAGCGTGGATAACATACTCGCGGAGATGCATCGGAAAGGCGCCAAGATCAAAATCGTGATCCTGGATGCTGCGCGACGCAATCCCTACGAACGCCGTTTCCGGCCGAGCGCGGCGGGTCTGGCTGCCCTGGATGCACCCGATGGCACGCTCGCGATTTTCTCCGCCTCCCCCGGAAGGGTCATTAACTAATCGTCCGGCACGAACAGCAACTTTGTCAGCGAGCTGATCAAGGACATAAGGTCGCCCAATCTCACCGCCGAGGAAGTGTTCAATCGCGCCCGCGTCGGAGTGTCGCGCGCTTCCAACAACGAGCAGGTGCCGTGGGTGGCGTCCTCGCTCGTCGAGGAGTTCTATTTCCGCGGCGCTCGGCAAGCCGCAGCCCCGGCAAATCCGGCCCCGGCCCCTTCGCCAGCTCCCGCGCCCACGCCTCCCCCTGTGACAACAGCACCTTCTCCGGCACGACCTGCGCCGGCGCCAACTCCACCTCCGGTCGCCAGCACACCAGCTCGGCCGCCAGCTCAATCGCCGGTTCCGCCGCCGCTCCCGCCGCCCGTCATACCGGCGCAAACCGTGGGCACGCCGGGAGAGGCGTTCCGCGACTGCGAGGGCTGTACTGAGATGGTCGTGGTGCCGGCCGGCAGCTTCGAGATGGGCACACAGCTCGACTATGAGAACCCGGTACACCGCGTGACCATCAGCAAGCCGTTCGCCATTGGGCGCTATGAGGTCACGTTCGACGAATGGGACAAATGCGTTGAGGAAGGCGGTTGCAAGTACAACCCTGAGGACCGCGGGTGGGGAAGAGGCAATAGGCCTGTCATCAACGTGAGCTGGCTCGACGCCAAAGCCTACGTGACGTGGCTCTCGCAAAAGACCGGCAAGACCTATCGCCTGCCCTCAGAAGCGGAATGGGAATACGCGGCGCGCGCGGGAACCAACACTCCTTACTGGTGGGGCCGCGAGCCGGGCGCCCGCCAAGCCAATTGTCGTGAGTGCAACACCGGTGAAGGCCTGAAGACCATGCCGGCCGGCACTTACAGGCCGAATGCTTTCGGGCTTTACGATATGGCGGGCAATGTCGCCGAGTGGGTTGAAGATTGCTGGAATGACAATTACCGCGGCGCCCCGACCACTGCGTCCCCGTGGACAGCCGGGCAGTGTCGATTACGGGTATTGCGCGGGGGTGCGTTTGACAGCCAGGCGAAGCTCCTGAGGTCTACTGCTCGGTTCCGATACGATACTGACGTTCGCTACGTCGCCAATGGTTTCCGGGTCGCGCGCGACCTCCCCTGACCTGACCCTCGGCCGGCTCATGAACCCTTCGCTCCCGATCCTCGGCGCGGCTCTGGCCTGTCTCATCCATTTGGGGGGCCTGGCGCAGGCGGCGGAATCCAGCTCCTCGCAGCGGCCGCAGGTGACGGTCGTGCGAGCGACCAACGCTTGCTTCACTGCAGCCATTCGTCTCACGGGTTATCTGGTCGCGCGCGAAGAAGCGATTGTGAGCCTCGAAGCCCCCGGAGCAAAGGTGACCGAGGTTTTGGTGGACGAGGGCGACCGGGTGACATCCGGACAAACGCTGGTCCGACTGACCAGGCCGGAGGGCCAGGGTGATGCCGCGAGCCGTAACTCGACACTGCGCGCCCCCGCAGCGGGACGCATCATCCGCAGCACCGCAACGGTAGGCGCGACCGCCTCGCCGATGGCCGAGCCGCTCTTCCGCATTGCTGTCGACGGAGAGATGGAGCTCGAAGCTGATGTGCCGAGTGTCCACGTCGCGGCTCTCAGTCCGGGGCAGACGGCACGCATCGAGGTCGGCAACGGCTATCAGCTTGGCGGTCGCGTGCGTCTCGTCCCGGCCGTGATCGACCGGCGAACGCAACTGGGCCGCGCACGACTGTCTCTCGAGAGCGATGCCTCGCTACGCCTCGGAATGTTCGCGCGCGCCACCATTGACGCCAATCGCAGCTGCGGCGTTTCCGTTCCCCGCGCCGCGGTGCGTTACCGCACCGAAGGCACGAGCCTTCAGGTGGTTCGTAACGAGGCCATCGAAACACGCTTGGTGCAGGTAGGTCTTCATTCCGACACGGACGCCGAGATCCGGGAGGGCTTGAAGGAGGACGAGCTGGTCGTCGCGAATGCCGGGAGCTCCTTGCGTGACGGCGATCAGGTGCGGCCCAACATCATAGAGGGCACTCGCACGGGTCAACGTTGAGCGGCTGCGCTCGGTCTGACTGTGGCTCTTGCGCTGCCGCGCGTACCGGGACAACATTGCCTATGCACATTCGTCGGACGCAGCACTGATGCGCCCCTGCACGCAGCGGAGCGGGGAGCGCCACACGAAGACCAACGGACCAGGGACAGCAGAGGAGCGCGTCCCCTGGACCAGCCGAGCTGGGGCGGGTACGGCCGCAATCGTCTGCCTTGTTGCATGCGCGGCAGCTGCAGCCGGCGCCGAATCGGCGAAACCGGCGACAGACATGACGGTCACCGTGGTCAAGGTGAAGCGAGAATGCTTCCTCGACTCGCTCCAGGTCACCGGCGTGCTCGCACCACGCAACGAAATCCTGGTGCGGTCTGACCGTAACGGAATGCAGATCAGCCAGGTTCTCGTGGACGCCGGCGACGTCGTTGCGTCGGGGCAGGTTTTGGCACGCCTCACCGCTCCGGACGGCCAGCAGGCACCTCCCGGACCGACCGCTGTGCAGGCGCCGGCTGCTGGCACCGTTATCGCGCGCGCAGCTGTGATAGGAATGTCTGCCGCCGCGCCCGGCGAGCCGCTTTTCAGGATTGCTGCGAAAGGCGATCTTGAGCTCGTGGCAGACGCGCCGGCGAAAATTTTGGCGGGCCTCAAGTCCGACCAGCCGGCGAAGATCGAGATCGTTGGGGTTGGTGAGCTCCCCGGGAAAGTCCGCTCATCGCCAACGGGCATCAATCCCACGACACAGCTTGGTCAGGTTCGCGTTGCGGTGGATGCTGACCCGCGGCTCCGCGTCGGCGCATTTGGCCGCGCGAGCATTGAGGTCGGACGCCGCTGCGGTCCGTCGGTACCGTTGTCGGCGGTGTTGTACAATCAAGCCGGACCCGTCGCTCAGACTGTTCGCTCGGGTCTCGTCGAAACCCAGCCCGTGCGTCTGGGTGTCCTTGCCAAGGGTCAGGCGGAAATCCGCGAAGGGCTCACGGAAGGAGAAGAGGTCGTCGCGCGCGCGGGTGCCTTTCTCCGCGATGGCGACCGCGTTCGTGTGATAGCTGCGCCTGAGGCACCCGCAAAACGTTGAGGCCGCCCCTTTCACGGGGTGCTCGGTTCGCGCCAGCGCAACACGTCAAAGGCGCCCACTGCAGTGGCGAAGCCTTTCAGCTTGAGCTCACCCATCGGTGCGGCCTCTACGCAATGCTCGACCGCGCTGAACGCGCGCTGGCTGATCACAATCTGTCCCGCTCCTGCCTCATCGCACAGGCGCGAGGCAAGGTTGACGATGCTGCCAATGGCCGTGTACTCGCGCCGCCGCTCGAAACCGATCTGTCCGAGGGTCGCATAGCCTGCGGCAATTCCGACGCCGAACCCGAGCTTGTAGCCCTTGCGTGACCACTGGGTCGCGAGTCCTTCGACGCATTTCCGCATGTCGATCGCCAAGCGCACGGCTCGCTGGGTGTGGTCGGCGCATGGCATGGGATCATTGAACATAATCATGATGCCGTCGCCGGCGAAGCGGTCCAAGGTGCCTTCGTAGTGAAAAATGATGTCGCCAAGGGTCGCGTGGTATTCGCCCAGAACCGCCATAACCTCTTCCGGCTCGGTGCTCTCGGTGAAAGCCGTGAATCCACGCAGGTCACAAAACAGGACGGTTATCTCGCGACGGTGGCTGGCGAGAATGGATTCTGGGCTCTCGGACGAGGCAATCGCCTGCGCCACCTGCGGGGCCAGAAAGCGTTGCAGGCGGCCGATGCGCTCGATCTCGGTGAGTTGCGCGGCGACCCGCTCCTGCAGCAGCTGATTCCAGCTTGAAAGCTGCTCGGTCTGCTCCTGGAGCTTTCGCGCTTGTGCTTGCACGGTGTCGTGCAGATCCTTGAGACGCAGCAAGGAGCGAACGCGTGCGATCAGCGCAGCCTGCTCGAATGGCTTGGTCAGGTAGTCGTCGCCTCCCGCCTCAAGGCCTTGGATCATGTCGGCGGGGTCGGCTTTGGCGGTGACCAGGATCACCGGTATGAAGCGCAGAGCGGCATCCTGCTTGATCTCCTTGAGGACCGAGATGCCATCGAGCTTGGGCATCATGATGTCGAGCAGCACGAGGTCGGGCTCCAGCTCGCGCACGCGTGCGAGCGCCTCGATGCCATCGGCGGCAGTAACCACCTCGTAGCCGAGGGCCGTCAGCCTGACCCGCAGGATTTCGACATTGTTCGGATTGTCGTCGACAGCGAGGATACGAGGGGGAGTCCGCACCGTTCGTTTCCGCGTCTCAGCCGAGGAATTCGCGTACTTTCGCGAGGATCATGCGCGGGCTGAATGGCTTGGCGAAATAGCCGTCGCAGCCCGCTGCGAGCGCTTTGCCTTCGTCGCCCGAGAGCGCGTAGGAGGTGACCGCGATAACCGGGATGCTGCGCAGCTCCGGGTTGGCCTTGATGCGGCGTGTGGCTTCATAGCCGTCGACGATCGGCAGCTGAATGTCCATCAGGATCAGGTCGGGGCGATGTTCAGCCGCCATGGCGACTCCTTTTTCGCCGTCGACCGCCTCCATCACCTCGAAACCGGCATTGGTGAGGAGGTCGTTGAGGATGCGCCGGTTGTTCGGTGTGTCCTCGATGACGAGGATGCGCTTCTTCATGCCGCCTGCCTCTGCTCGTCGACGCGTATCGGCAGGAGAAGCTGGAAAGTCGAGCCAACGCCGATCTCCGACTCGACTTTGATCGATCCCCCATGCACCTCGACCAATCGGCGGGAGATCGACAAGCCAAGACCGGTACCGCCCTTCTCGCGCGTGATGCTGTTGTCGACCTGTTGGAAATCTTCAAAGATCCGCTGCAGGTCGGCCGGCGGGATTCCGGGCCCGGTGTCCTGGACGGCTATCTTGAACACCCCGCCGGTGGCCTCGGCGCGAATTTCGATGCCCCCCTTCTCGGTAAACTTGATCGCATTGCCGACCAGGTTCAGCAGCACCTGCGTCAGCCGCCGCTCATCGCCGCGGCCGATCGGCAGGTCGCGCGGCACGACTGTCCTCACTTCGAGCGCTTTGGCACGTGCAAGCGAGCTGGTCGAAGCAACCACTGTTTCAACGATGCCCTGCAGAGAATAGTCGCCCAGGGCGAGCTTGAGCTGGCCTGCCTCAATCTTCGAAATATCGAGGATGTCATTGATCAATCCGAGCAGATGCTTCCCATCTTTCTGGATCAATTCGAGGATCTCGACAGCTTTCTCGGGGAGCTGTCCGTAGAGCCCATCCACCAGCAGCTCGGCAAAGCCCAGCATTCCGTTCAATGGCGTGCGCAGCTCATGACTCATGTTGGCAAAAAACTGGTTCTTGTGATCGTTGGCGATGGCGAGCTCGCGGCCCTTCTTGTCCAGCTCACGGAAAAGCCGCGCATTGGTCATCGCCAGTACCGACTGATGTCCGAATGTCTGCAGCAGTCCCATCGATTGAGCCAAGTCATCGCGGGTGTCGCGTCGCAACAGGACGAGAGACCCGAAAGGCTCATCAGGGCCGACCAGCGGCAGGACAAGGACCGAGCGAAATCCCGCAGCGACAACGAGGTCGCGCAACGGATAATGCGTGGCTTGCGTCAAGTCCGGCAGGAATATGGTTTCGCGCTTCTGAACGGCGAGACCCATGACGGTTTCCTGCACCTTGATCTGAACGCCGCGAACGGCTTCTTGCATGGATTCGTCAAGTCCCTTCGCCTCCGCCAAGTCGAACATTTGTCGGGCGGGATCATAGCTGTAGATGGCACCGGCATCGGCTCCGCTGAGCTCGACCGCCCGCGCCACGATCGTCCCGAGCAGCTTGTTGAGGTTGAGCGATGACGCCAGGGCTCGCCCTATCTCTTCGAGGGCTTTGAGCTCCCGAACCGACTGCTCGAGGTCACGCGTGCGTTCCTCGACCTTCTGCTCGAGGCGCATGTACGATCCCTGCAGCTGATCCGCCATGCGGTTGAAGCGCTCGGCGAGCTCCTCGATCTCATCAGCTGCCCGAACCTCGATCCGGTGACCGAAGTCGCTTGCCTCGAGCTGCCTGGCGCCGACTTGCAGCGCCCGAATGGGAACCACCATTTGTCGCGCGAGCAGCATGCCGGCGAGTGCGGCCACGGCGACGCCAAGCAGGATGAGCAGCCCGGTGCGGTACAAGAGTGCATGCACGGGCACCAGCGCCTTGCTCAGCGCTTGTTCAAAGAACACATGCCAGTTCATCCGCTCAACCAGGGCGCCGGCACTCAACACGGACGCGCCATCGGGATCGCGGCCGAACGTCACGGGTTCTGGGGTCTGTTTGAGCTGAGCCTTGACTTGCGGAAGCTCGGACATGTCGATGCCGCGCTGTCGTGTCGGCTCGGAATGGGCGAGCAGCCGCCCCGATGGTCCGACGACATAGGCATCCATGTCCTTGCCAATCTGATCGGCCTCGATCAGCTTGGACAAGAATTTCAGATCGATTTCCGCAACTGTCGAACCGGCATTGCGACCTGAATGCGCCATGGCAATCGTGATGAACGGATCGAGGCCGTCGAAGTAAACCGGAGAGAGCCAAACCGGCTTGTTTTGCGTCTCCGTGAAACGGGGATCCTTGGAGTAGTCCGTCTGACTGCCGACCGCCACGTTCTGGCGCGTGAGTCGCAGCTGTTCAAGGCCGGCGCCATCGAGTTGGATGATGCGCTCTACGGCCGGCAACTGCTGCAACAGCAACGTGTAATCGGCACGCCGCTGCTCCACCGTGGTCACGCTGGCGCGGGTCGCCCAGCTGATCTGACGCTCGATCTCGGCGACGAATTGCTCGATTCGCCGCGCCATCGCCTCGGCTTTATCGGCCTGTGCATTGGCGAGAAATTGGGTGGTCTCGCGATACAAGAACCAGGTCTCGAAGCCCGCATTGAGTGCGAGTACCACGACCACGAGCCCGACAAACGATATGACATATTTGCCGAAGAGCCCTCGGGGACGCATCCAGCCTTTCCGCGCTGCGGGCATGCGCTGAACCTAGCCGAAGAATTGCAAATTTCAACGAGAGCTTGCTGCCCTTCAGTGCTCGTTCCATCGTGCGGGTGTGCCAAATTGGGCGCTTGTACGCGCCGCGCGCAACGGCCATCGTGCCGCACGGGGACCCTGAGCGGCACAAAGAGGAAAGCGAGCAATGATTGCACGGCGTGCCGTCGTTATGGGCTCGGCGTTCGCCACCTTTGGCTTCGGTCCAATCGGCTTCGCCGACGACTTGCCCACGAGCTATCCCTCTGGCCCGATTACCTTCGTGGTTGCCTTTCCTCCTGGCGGCAGCATCGACGCGGTGATGCGCGCGATCGCCCCCAAGCTGCAGGAACGGCTCGGCAAGCCCGTGGTCATCGAGAACCGCGCTGGGGCTGGCGGCAATGTCGCGGCTGTGGCTGTTGCCAAGGCTATTCCAGACGGTCAGACGCTGCTCGCCCCGGCAAGCTCACTTGCCGCCAATCCCACGCTCGTCAAGCACATGCCATTTGACACGCTGCGAGATCTGCAGGCCGTCGCGCTCCTCTTCCGTACGCCGCTCGCATTGGTGGTGCATCCGAGCGTCCCGGCCAAATCAGTGACGGAGTTGCTCGATCTCCTCAGGCAAAAGCCGGGCGAGATCACGTTCGGCCACAGCGGGACCGGTGCAGCGATCTTCCTCGCGGCGGAGCTTTTCCAGAGCATGACCGGCACCAGAATGAACGGCATTGCTTATCGTGGGGCTCCGCCCGCCCTCAATGATGTAATGGCGGGCCATGTCGCTCTGATGTTCGCTGATGCCGGGAGCGTCGTCAGCCAAATCAATGCCGGGAGGGTGCGCGCGCTGGGCGTGAGCTCAGTCACCCGCGTGCCGGCCCTGCAGGAGGTGCCGACCATCGCCGAGTCCGGGGTTCCAGGTTTCGATGCGGTCGGCTGGACCATGATCTGCGCGCCAGCGGCAACGCCCACGCCGATCATCAATCGCCTGCATGGCGAGCTCAACGCGGTCATGGCTCTCCCGGAGATACGCGACTTCGTTCTGCGCCTCGGCATTATCCCGGTTGAGAGCCCGCCGCCCTCCGAGCTGCAGAGCTTCCTCGCCAGCGAGATCGAGCGTTGGGGTCGCGTTATCGAGCGGGCGGGGCTTGCGCGAACCGAATAGGGCCGCCGGGCTTGGCTCGTCACATAACCTTCCAACAGAGCACGGACATCGAGCGATGAATGAGGACGCGCTGCTGCGCGAGAAGGCTGCAACCTTGACGCGGATGCTCAACCTTCAGGGCACGATCGGCATGTTCGGCCACGTTTCCGTGCGTGTGCCTGGAACAGAGCGGTGCTTCATCAGCCCGGGCGCCTCCACCGACAAGACCGAGGTGCGGCCGCAGCATATGTTTGTCTACAACATTGACGGCACGATCATCGAGCATCCGGGCGGATTGATTCCGCTGGAGTGGCGGATCCATACGCAAATCCACCGTGATCGGCCCGACGCGATGTGCGTGGTCCATCTGCATGCCCCGTATGCGCGCGCTCTCGGCATTGCCGGCAAGACGCTTAAGCCGGTATTCCTGCATGGGTCGTTCCTCTGCACGGGAGTGCCGACCTGGGACAATCCGCGGCTCGTTGTGAACGATGCCCAGGCCGCTGACTTGGCGCGCACCCTCGGCCAGCATCGCTGTGCGCAGATGCGCGGGCATGGCAGCGTCGTCGTCGGTGCGAGCGCCGAGGAGGCGTTCTTCGCTTGCACTTTTCTCGAGGAGAACGCGCAGATCCAGCTGCAGGCCGAGATCATGGGAGGTGCGATTGCGCTGAGCGAGGAGGAGGCGCGCGACTGCGCCGAGGGCACGTTCAACCCGCGCCTGTTTCCGCTGCTATGGGCCTATTACGAGCGCAAAGTGAGGCTCGACTGACCGCAGCAATACCTGCCGTCCGCGATCAACAAAGAACGCGCAGATGCCTCGGCTGCAGAGAGGCTAATCGCTGGAACTGGCGCTGCGTTGCAGAATGGCCCGGAATTCGTCCTCGAGTGCTGCCAGTGCCTGCAAGAGGGGGCCGTAGTCTGGGCGGAACGCACGCGACGGGCCGGGAGGAGAAGTGTAGGCTGGATCGTCGGGAAAGTGGGATTGATACGCCTTTCCGTCGAGCATTGCCGCACTCCGCCACATGACTGACGTTCATTCATCGCCGGATTGGGTTAAGGCCCGGTTACCACGCCGCCCTCGCCTCTCGCGTTGTGCCGCTCCCTACGCGTCGGGCAGCACAGCAATGGCGTTGATCTCGATCAAATAGTCAGGCGAGGTCATCTTGCACACCTCGACCATGGTTGATGCCGGCGCAGGCGCCTTGAAGTATTCGCGCCGCACTTTGTGGATGGCATCGAAATGCTCCATGTTGCGGACATAGACATCCACCCGGCAGATGTCGTCCATCGTGCCGCCGGCAGTCTCGACCGCTGCCTTCAGGTTCTCGCAGACTTGGCGCGTCTGCACCTCGATGTCGCCGATCCCCGCGATTGAGCCATCAGCGCGCCGCGCGGTCATTCCGGAGATGAAGATGAGCCGACCGCGCGCTGCGATTGCGGTCGCCTGCGAAAAATGCCCGCTCGGCTGACGAAGCTTTTCAGAAACGATCTGCTGTTTCGGCATTATTTTCCTCAAGACGCGATGAGACCATTGCGGGGTGTTGCGCCCGTTCAGGCCGGAAGTGGTGTAAATGCGAGAGAGCCGTCACGCGCGACGCGGTCGAGCAGGTCAACCTCCCAGGCGAGATACTCGCGCATTGCTTTGCTCGACGCGTTGCCGCGCTCATAAGGCTTGAGCCACGCATCGATGGCCTCGTCGGCCATGCGCCGCTCGTCGCGGACGAGGGGATGCCCTGCCGCCTGCCACCCACGATTGCCGCCTGCGAGGAACCGTACTGGGCAAGCGGTCAGCGCCTGCGTCTCACGCGCGGCCATGGCGGCGAGAACGCCATCCTCGGAGGTCAGCACCAAAGTGCCGCGCGGAGCAATGCTGGCGAGCCCCTGCGCAAGTCGTGAGCGGATCGCAAACCAGGCGCCCTGAATGTGGGCAGCGAGATAGTCACGGCTGAGAGAGAGATCAACGACCGTCGCCATGTCGTGCGCGAGAAGTGCTCCAAGCTCGCTGGGGTTCATCGCCAGCTGCTCGTCGGCAGGCGGGCCGAGCACCGGTGCAACGGGAAAGCCGGTTTCATCTCCCGCCGCGATGAGCACAGCGACTTCGTTCCATCCCATCTGGCGCAGCCAGGATGCTGTCATGAACGCGCGTGCACCGACATCGTCGACCAAGACGATGCGCGAGCAGAGCGTCCCGATATACTGGTCGGTCGCCTGCACCAGCTGTCCACCGGGCGCGGACACCGCGCCAGCGACGTGGCCAAGAGCGTATTCCTCGGGATCGCGCACATCGAAAAGGTAAAGCGTGCGCTCCTCGCGCTCGCTCTGCCAGCGCGCGAGCGTTGCGCGGTCGATGCACGCCACCCCAGAGCGTTCTGCCGCCTGGGCGGCGGCCTGTCCGGCCCATTCACGGGCAGCGCCGGAGGGCGGGGGTGCACGCCGGCTCTGGCCGTGCTCGCAGCTGAGCCCGGCGAGGCTCCAGCCCATGGTCCCATTGCGCAGTGCCATGACCTTGTTCGGCACTCCGGCATTGATCAGGGACTGGGCACCGATGATGCTGCGCGTACGTCCAGCGCAGTTGACCACGACCAGTGTGTCCGAGGAGGGTGCGAGGTCGCGGACACGCAGCACCAGCTCGGCGCCCGGCACGTTCACCGCCGATGGAATGGACACCCGCCGGTACTCGTCGAAGGGCCGGCTATCCAGCACAACCAGATCGGCTTTACTGCGGATGAGCTGATCGAGATCGGCGGCGTCGAGGCTCGGCGTCTGGCTCTTGTGCTCGACAAGCTCGCCGAAAGCTTTGCTCGGCACATTCACGCCCGAGAACAGAAGGAAGCCGGCGCGTTCCCAGCCGGTGACGCCTCCTTCGAGAAACTGCAGGTCCTGGTAGCCGGCGTCCGCGAGCACGCGAGCGGCGCGCTCAATGAGGCCCTCGCCGTCGTCACAGAGGACGATGCGCGTGCTGCGGCGTGGCACCAGCTGCGCGAACTTAAGCTCCAGCCGGCTGAGCGGCAACGATCGCGCGAGCAGCAGATGCCGCTGCGAGAAGACGAGCTCCTCGCGCAGATCGATGAGCGCGAGCTCGCCCCCATCGGCCAGCATGGCTTTCAGCGCATGCGGTGCAATCGGCCGCAACAACCGATCGGTCATGAGCTCGGCTGGAGATAGCAGACTCACGTCGCCTGCTGCGGCGTCATCTGATGCACGGTGCCGCTCTTGAGGTCGAAGCGCACGCGGTTGATGTTGTCGAGATTGGTGCCGGTCACGCGCACAAAGCGCGAGTAATCGGGATAATCGATGGAATGAATTTTCCCGTCCTGATAGATGCCGGCGTGACCTGGGAGGAGACGGTACTTCTTGACCGGCTTGAGCTTGGCTTTGTCGCTAGCTGAGCCGTCGTCCTCGCGCTCCCACTCGATCATGTCCGTGTAGTGGGTCGCCTGGCCGTAGATTGCCCATGAGGCGCCGTGGTCATGCGGGGGTGAGACGCGCGCCTTGTCGTTGATGTGGGCGAGCACCTGGAAACCGAGCTCCTTATCCTCGTAGAGCACTTTCAGGCCGCGCGGCACCTTCTCGCCGCAGTACTCTTCCACGAAATTCTTGTTGGCAAGAAGTCGCTCGAGCGCCACACGCACCTCTTCGCGTCCGCTCGGCCCTGGATCGCGCTTGAGGATGGCACGGCAGTCGGCGACGAATTGATCGAGATCGTAGACCATCGGGCGGGCTCCCTGAGATAAAGGCTCGGAAAATAATTTCGCTCATCGGGCAGGAAAGCGCCAGAGCAGTCATCAGGCCACACGCGGCGCCGCGGCTGGGGTGTCTTTGCTCGGCTCTGCCGCGTCGAGGAGGGCGATCGACTTCTCAAGGGCAGCGCCGCTTTCATCGGCCTGGGCTGTTTTGATCAGCTTGGCGAGGAGCCCGGCAGCATCGCTGTGCTCACGCAATCGTGGGAGCAAGGTCCGCAAGGTCACGAACTTGGCGCGCCCTCGCTCATTGGTTTCACCGTACCCTTTGATGAGGCCGCGCATGCGCGCGACCTCGAAAGCGAGGGCGTAATCGCTTGCGGCGGTCTGCGTCACCAGCGCGAGCCAGGCAGCAAGTCCCGCCTGCTCCTCGATGAAGCGTAGCGACCGCGGCCGCAATGGCTTGAGCCGCGCCACCAGCCATAGAAGGACAAAGCCGCTGATCGACGTGGTCCTCACCACCTTTCCCTTGCGCGTGAAATGCTCGACCAAACCACGCGCCCAGGCAGTGCGCAGCAGCCAGCGCCCGAGCGGTGCCGGCAGCGTGTCGGCGATCTCGCGCATCCGCGGATGGAAGAATTCGGCGATTTCCAGGATCTGTCCCGGCTCGAGCTTGGCTTCCTCGCGCACACGGGAAAAACGTGCGCCGCGAATCTTGAGCTCAGCTACGCGGATCGTGTCCTCATAGCTCATGGCGAGCGCGAGCTGGCGTGCGGTTTCCGCAAGGACGCGGCCGGAGCCGTCACCGTGGACCCGGTCGAGCGTTGCCAACGGCTCGAGCCGCGCGAGGTACTCGCGGGCATAGGCAGCATCCTGGTAATCGACGAGCCGCTGCAACGCGGCGAGCACGACGTCGCGTGCCTCGCCCGTGAACGCCTCTTGCGCGCTGGTGCTGAGGTCGCGCACCGATGGCGCAGCTTCTTCGATCGGTGCCGCGCTGGTCTGCGCCGCGAGTGCAGTCGTCCCGCTCTGCGCCGCCTCGAACCCCGCCGCAAACGCAGTGAGGCTCGCCTTGACGCCGACGCCGGCGCGACGGATCGCCGCCTCGAAGGCGCCGCGCGGAAACGGGAGCGCGCTGGAGCCCGCCAGCGCACCGAACAGCACTGCGCTGAGCGCGCTGCCTGTCGCCTCGGCGAGCGCTGCCATGTCGAAGGCGACGAGCTCGCGTGCCGCCTCGCGGCAGCCGGCGAGCAGCGACGCGGAATCGGCGCGGCCATCGGCGAGCGCAATCTTCTCCGTCATGGCGAAAACGCGGTGCGTGGACGCAATCAGCAGCGTACGGTCCGGGGTGACGAAGCCGCGCTCGATGCCGCGCGCTGCTTCCATCAGCTCGGAGGCGAGCACCACATCGACGTCCCCCGCTGTCGGCATGAGCGCGAGCACCGGCGCGCGCTGTGCCGCCTGCGCAGCGCTCTTTGGAAACAGCTCGACGTAATAGACCGTCGCACCGGTGCGCTGGGCGACGCCGGGCACCGAGGTCGTCTGCGCGAGGTAGCCGTTGTGCTCGGCGAGATCGACCATCCAGTCGGCAAGCACGCCGCCGCCTTCACCGCCCAGCGCCAGGATGGCGATGCTGATGGGGCGTACCTTTGCAGCTTGGGCCTCCATGTGGCTTCCCTCCATGTGCTTTCCTTGGCGCAGCACGTCGGGCGATCAACGAGCGTAATCCGCCGTTCGACATTGGCGCAACATGCTTCGGAGTTGCGCTTTGCCGCTTCGTCAGGCCATGCGCCGCTGCAAAAAGCCGATCAGCCCGCTGCGCAACTGGTCCTTGAACCGGTCCCACCAGCTTGGATTGGCGATAATCGACGCCCGGTAGAAAGACGGACACAGCACGGCGGCATGCGCCACCTCGCCGCACAAGCCGCAGCCCACACAGGAATTGATCACTTTCGTGATCGGCTCCCGCCGCAGGGGATCGGGGTTGGGCGCGAGCGTGAGCGAGGGGCAGCCGGACAGGCGGATGCAGGAATGGTCGCCGGTACAGGTATCGGCATCGACGCCGAATCGGTCGCGCACGACGCGCTTGCCCTCGGCCATCCTGGCGCGCGCAAGCGGGCGCTCGCGCCGCTGCCGGTTCAGCATGCATTCCGACTGAGCGATGATCACCTTTGGACCCTTCACGGCCGTGGTCAGCGCCTCCTTGAGGGTATCGCGCATCTTGGCGACGTCGTAGGTGCGGGTAAGCGTACGCACCCAGTTGATGCCGATGCCGCGCAGCGCCTTCTCGATCGGGTGCTTGGTCGTGCGCATCGCGTTGTCAGCGGCCGAGGAAAGCAGGTCCTGCCCGCCGGTGGCGGCCGAGTAGCCGTTGTCGACCACCACCATCACATTGTCGCTCTTGTTGAACACGGCGTTGCCGAAGCTCGAGGCGAGCCCGTTGTGCCAGAAGCCACCGTCGCCAACGAGGGCTATGGCGCGCTTGCCGCCCTCCACATTCAGTGCCGCTGCACCCGCGCCGCCGAGCCCGTAACCCATGGTCGAGTTGCCGATGTCGAACGGCGGCAGAATGGAGAACAGGTGACAGCCGATGTCGCAGCTCACGTGGTGCGGTCCGAGCTCGCGTTCGACAAGCTTCATTGCTGCAAAGATCGGGCGCTCCGGGCATCCCGTGCAGAACGAGGGCGGACGCCCGTGCACGTTGCCGCCGATGCTCTGCTTGGCGTTCACCAGTCGCGCCGGTGAGCCGGCAGCGACCGTCTCCGCAAGCAGATCAGGACGGTGCGCGGCGATGAACTTGCGCAGCCCCTCCTTCATCACCCCACCGGTATATTCGCCGGCCATCGGCAGCATGCCTTTGCCTTCAATGCGGGTCTGCACATCCGCGCGCCGCAGAATGGTGTTGACCGCCTGCTCGATGAACTCCGGCTGCCCCTCCTCGACGATCAGGATCGCCTTCTTGCCCGTGCAGAAGCGGATCAGCTCGGCGTCAATCAAAGGATAGGTCACGTTGAGGACGTAGAGCGGGATACGGCTCGAGCCAAACACATCGGCGAGCCCCAGCACCTCCAGCGCTCGCAAAGCGGTATTGTACATGCCGCCCTGCATGACGATGCCGATGTCCTCGGCCTCCCCCTCGAACACCTCGTTGAGCTTGTGCTGCTGGATGAAGCTCACCGCTGCCGGCCAGCGCTTCTCGATCTTGTCACGCTCGTGCTGATAGCTCGCCGGCGGCAGCACGACACGGCTGGCATCGCGCACCGGATGCTCCAGCGCATCGCGCAAGGTGAATGCGGGGCGCACGTTGTCGCGCGCAACGAAGCTGCCATAGACGTGACAGGCGCGGATGCGCAGCTCGAGCATGACCGGCGTGTTTGAGGCTTCCGAGAGCTCGAAGCCTTTCTCCACCGCGTTGACGATCGACGGCAGGTTGGGCCGCGGGTCCAACAGCCACATCTGCGATTTCATGGCAAAGGCATGGCTGCGCTCCTGCATGATGGAGGAGCCTTCGCCATAATCCTCGCCGACGATGATCAGCGCGCCCCCAGTGACCCCGCTCGAGGCGAGGTTGGCGAGCGCATCGGAGGCGACGTTGGTGCCGACGGTCGACTTGAAGGTGGCGGCACCGCGCAGCGGATAGTTGATGGAGGCTGCAAGAGTGGCGGCCGCCGCGGCCTCATTGGCACTCGCCTCAAAACGAATGCCGAGCTCACTCAGCACGTCATTGGCATCGGCGAGCACGTCGACCAGGTGCGAGATAGGCGCCCCCTGATATCCCGCAACGTAGGAAACGCCGGACTGCAGCAGCGCCTTGGTGACGGCAAGAATGCCTTCACCGCGGAATTCCTTGCCGGCGCCGAGGCGCAGCTTCTCGACCTCGCTCGTGAATGATCGTTCCGCCATGCAGCGTCAGGCCTCTGGTTCGCGCCAATTGACTAGAGGTATTGCGCCCTCGATTATATTGAAAGGGCCAGCAGACCAACAGGCTCTCGCAATCCCATTGAAAGGCAAGATCATGCGCCCGACGTTCATCGCCGGCTTGGCAGGGCTCCTGGGCTCAATCCTTGCTGGATCTGCGGCATCGGCTCAGGAAGTGACCTTGCGCGCGGTCTCCTCGTTTGCCGAAGGGACCGAGTTCTCCAGGAACTTCGAGCGCTTCGTGGAGAAGGTGAACGCCGACGGCAAAGGCGTGATCAGGATCAACTATATCGGTGGTCCACGCGCGGTACCGCCGTTCGAGGTGGGCAATGCCGTGCGCACGCGTGTGGTCGACATGGCGAACGTCACCGGCGCCTTCTACACCAACCTCATGCCGGAAGCCGATGGCTTCAAGCTGATCGGCAAGCCAATGAGCGAGCAGCGCGCCAACGGCACCTGGGATTTCATAAACCAGCTGCACAATCAGAAGCTCAACGCGCAGTACCTGGCGCGCCAGTTCCACAACGTGCCGTTCCACATCTATCTCAACAAGAAGATCGACAAGATCGATTTCACCGGCCTGAAAATTCGCGTTACTCCCGTCTACAAGGATATCGTCGAGGCGCTCGGCGGCACGCCGATCACCACGGCCCCTGGCGAGGTTTATACGGCGCTCGAACGCGGAGTGGCCGACGGATATGGTTGGCCGGTTACCGGCATCTTTGATCTCGGCTGGGACAAGGTCACCAAATTCCGCATGGAGCCGCCATTCTACAGCGTGGAGGTGAACGTGCTCGTGAACCTCGATGCTTGGAAGGGTCTGAACGACGCGCAGCGCAAGGTGCTCAATGATGCCGCGCTTTGGCTCGAGGCGCTCGACAATGAGAAGGTGGCCGCCATCAAGGCCGAGCGCGAGCGACAGGCCGCCGCGGGCATCCAGCCGCTCGATTTCGGCGAAGCCGCCGCAAAATCGTTTCTCGGCAAGGCTTACGACGTCGCCTGGCAGTCCGTGATCAAGCGCGCGCCGGAGAGCGGCACGAGGCTGCGCCAGCTCGCAGGCAACTGAGGACAGCCGCTCAATCGGTTCGCAGAGGCAGTGCCTTCGGACGTTTGCGCCTCCTGGAATTATGGGAGCGCAAAGTTTTAGGGCAGCTTGCGCACCGGCGGACAAGCAGCACGCAGGCGAGGGGCCAAGGCCGAGCTTTGCATGACGCTCCTCTCCCGCGTTTTTGGCCGCATGTTGGACGGCTTCGCCGTTGCCGCGGCACTGACGCTGTTGGGCATGGTGGTGTTGGTCGCCGGTGATGTCGTGTTGCGCAACGTGTCGCGCGGCGGCATCGCGTGGGCCAACGAGGTTTCCGAATACGCGCTCTATCTGATGACGCTGCTTACGGCACCCTGGCTGCTCCGCCGCGGCCAGCATGTTCGCCTCGATCTCCTTCTCACAGTGCTGCCGCCGCGTCTCGCTTGGGGCGTGGAGGCATTAGGCGATCTTCTCGGTCTCGCGGTCTGCCTGGTCCTGATCCGCTACGGCACGACGATGACGCTCGAGAGCGTGCGGCTCAATGCCGTGACCATCAAGAATCTGGTGTTCCCGGAGTGGTGGCTGTTGGCGCCACTGCCGATCGCCTTCCTCCTCATTGCGATCGAGTTCGTCTTTCGCATGGACCGGCTGCTGCGTGGGGAGCGTACGCGGCGGATCGAGGCGACCTCGGTGAGCTGAATGGGGTGGGTCGAAGGAGCGGTTTTGCTGTTCGGCGGCCTCCTGGTCGTCATGGGCTTCGGGCTGCCGGTCGCTTTTGCCTTCCTCGCGCTGAATATTGTTGGCGCCTTGCTTTTTCTCGGCGGCGAGGTTGGCCTCGTTCAGCTCGCGCGCAATGCCGTGCAATCGATCACCAGTTTCTCGCTGACGCCGATCCCGTTCTTCGTGCTGATGGG
The DNA here is from genome assembly GCA_045811525.1 of Xanthobacteraceae bacterium. GTDB lineage: Bacteria > Pseudomonadota > Alphaproteobacteria > Rhizobiales > Xanthobacteraceae > VAZQ01. The sequence goes on from JBJMTV010000013.1 coordinate 28,800, forward strand.
AGAGGTGCTTTTCCATACTGGGGTCGCACTCAAGGCGATCGATGCCTTCGCACTGCTGATCCGCCGCGTGCCAGCGCGACTTTCCGTGATCGCCATCGTTGCCGGCACGGTGTTCTCCGCCATCTCCGGCTCAACCATTGCCACCACAGCCCTTCTGGGCAGTCTCATGCTGCCGACCATGCTGGCGCGCGGCTACGACCCGCGCCTCGCGATGGGGCCGATCATGGGCATCGGCGGCGTCGACATGCTGATCCCACCATCGGCGCTCACCGTTCTGCTCGGCAGCCTGGCCGGCATCTCCATTGCCGGCCTGCTCATTGGCGGCATCGTGCCGGGGCTGATCCTGAGCGCGCTCTATATCGGCTACATCATCACGCGTGCGCTGATAAGTCCGCAGCTCGCGCCCGACGGCGACAGTGAGGAAGAGCCTCACGCCGGCGGCCGCTGGCTGCCGTTTCTCACCCATGTCGTGCCGCTTGTTCTTATTTTCGGTCTGGTCATCGGTGCCATGACGGGGGGCTTTGCCACGCCCACGGAGGCGGCAGCCATTGGCGCCGCCGGCACCATTCTTGCCGCTGCGCTCTATCGCAGCCTCAGCCGTGAGGGCCTGATGAAGGCGCTCACGGGTACCGTGGCGATCTCCGGCACCGTCCTGTTCATCATCATCGGCGCCACCACCTTCTCACAGGTGCTGAGCTTCTCCGGCGTGGTCACGGGCATGATCGGCGTCGTCACCGACCTTGACCTCTCGGTTAACGCGCTTCTCATCTCGATGCTGCTCATTCTCCTGTTCCTCGGCTGCTTCGTGGACCAGGTGAGCATGATGCTGATCACCTTGCCGTTCTTCATGCCGCTCACCCAGCGCTACAATGTCGACGCGATCTGGTTTGGCGTGCTGTTCCTCATCTGCATGCAGCTTGGCCTGCTCACGCCGCCGTTCGGCCTGCTCCTGTTCACCATGAAAGGGGTGGCGCCACCTTCGATCACCATGCATCAGATCTACATGGCGGCCACGCCGTACATCCTGATGAGCCTGCTGATCCTGGTCGCGATCTTCTTGTTCCCGCAGATCGCCACCTGGCTGCCCGCGACGCTGAGCCGTTGAGACCATCGGGAGCGCGTGGCTGGAGCAGGCCTCCAGCTCGAGGCTCTAGTCCGGCAGCACTGCCGTCGCCTCGATCTCGACCCGGGCATCGCGCTCGACCAGACGCGACACCTCGACCACGGCCATGGCCGGGAAGTGGCGACCCATCACCGCCCGATAGGCGGCGCCGAGCCCCGGCTGGTCGGCGAGATACTCGTCCACGTCGCGTACGTACCAGGTGAGCCGCACGATATGCCGGGGTGAGGCGCCGGCTTCCTTCAGCACTGCGGCGATATTATCGAGCGCGATCCTCGTCTGCGCGACGAAGCTCTCGCCGAAACGGCCGTCCTTGTCCTGGCCGATCATCCCGCCAACGAACACCGTCGTGCCGCGCGCCAGAATGCCGTTGGCAAATCCCTTGGGGCGCGGCCAGTCCGCCGGTTGCAGCACCGTATGAAGCGCGGGTTGATCCGGCATTGCTGTCTCCGCGGGGGCGCGAGCGGGTTATGAGGCGAGCTTCTGCGGCGCCGTCGCATGCGCCATCCTGCGCAGCTCGAAACGCTGCAGCTTGCCCGTCTGCGTGCGCGGCAGGCTCGCTACATATTCGATCGCGCGCGGGTACTTGTAGGGAGCGATGGTTGCCTTGACGTGGTCCTGCAGCAGCTTGGTCGTGGGGGCGTCGCCGCTGTGCGGCGGGCGCAGCACGACATAGGCCTTGACGATCTGGCCGCGCTCCTCGTCCGGCGCGCCTACCACGCCACACTCCGCCACTGCGGGATGCTCGAGCAGCGCCGCTTCCACCTCCGGCCCAGCGATGTTGTAGCCGGCGGACACGATCATGTCGTCGGAGCGCGCCTGGTACCAGAAGTAGCCCTCGGCATCCATCAGGTAGGTGTCGCCGGTGATATTCCAGCCGTCCTGCACGTAGCGGCTCTGCCGTGCATCGGCGAGATAGCGGCAACCGGTCGGGCCGCGCACGGCGAGCCGGCCGATGGTGCCGGACGGCAGCTCCTTCCCTTGGTCGTCGACCACCCGCGCCTCGTAGCCCGCGACCGGCCGGCCGGTGGCGCCGGCGCGAATCTCGCGTTCGGGTGAGCCGATGAAGATGTGCAGCATCTCGGTTGCGCCAATCCCGTCGAGGATCTTGATACCGGTCGCCGCGAGCCAGGCGTCGAAAGTGGCCTTGGGGAGCGCTTCGCCGGCGGAGACGCACTTGCGCAGCGAGGAGATATCCTGCGCACCAAGTTTCCCCAGCATAGCCCGATAGGCGGTGGGTGCTGTGAAGCAGACGCTTGCCCGGAAGCGGCTGATGGCGCCGATGAGATCCTCCGGCGTGGCCCTCTCGAGGAGAATGGTCGCAGCGCCGATGCGCAGCGGAAACAGCAGGAGGCCGCCGAGCCCGAACGTGAAGGCGAGCGGCGGCGAGCCGATGAAACGGTCGGATGGGAGCGCCTCCAGCACGTACCGGCCATAGCTGTCGCAGGTCGCCAGGAGGTCGCGATGGAAATGCATCGTGCCCTTGGGCTCGCCGGTCGTGCCGGAGGTGAAGGCGATCAGGCAGACGTCATCGGCCGCGGTGTCACACGCGGTGAAGCTCTCGTATCCCGGCTTTGCCATCAGCGTCTCGAGTGCGTCCGCCGTGCCGCCGCCCCAATAGACGACGCGCCGGAGCTCGGGAGCGGCGCCACGTGCCTTCTCCATCTCCTCCGCCAAACGCTGGTCGCAGAGTGCCAGTGCGATACGCGCCTTATTCAGGGGATAGGCGATCTCCTTGGCACGCAGCAGCGGCATAGTGGCAACCACTACGCCGCCGGCTTTGAGCACGGCGAAATAGGCTGCAGCCATCATCGGGCTGTTGGGGCCACGCAGCAGCACGCGGTTTCCGGGCGCGAGACCGAGATCGCGAGTCAGTGCATTGGCAATGCGATTGACGCGCTCGGCGAAGGCCGAATAGCTAAGCGTCTCGCTGGCGCCGATAACGCAGGCTCGGCCGCCCTCACCGGATTCGACCCAGCGGTCAACAAGGTGGCTCACGCAATTGAGGCGTTCCGGATATTGCAGCTCGGGCAGCGTGAACGGGAAATCTGGCCAGTGTTCGCGCGCCGGCAGGTTGTCGCGCGGGAATGTATCGACATGAGCCGACCGGATCATGGCTTCCCTCACCATCTTTCGACGCGCCTCACTCTGCTGCCGCGGCGGTTTTCGGGCGCCGGTTCTTCAACAGCTCGCGTGCGATAACAATCTTCTGCACCTCGGTTGCGCCCTCATAGATGCGCAGCGCGCGAATTTCCCGGTAGAGCTCTTCCACTTTCACACCTTTGGTGACGCCAAGTCCGCCATGGATCTGTACGGCGCGGTCGATGACGCGCTGCGCTGCCTCGGTGGCGTGCATCTTGGCAAGGGCCGCCTCGCGCGTGACGCGCGACGCGCCCATGTCCTTGGTCCAGGCCGCGCGATAGACCAGGAGCGCTGAGCTATCGACGTCCGCGGCGCTGTCGGCGATCGACGCCTGCGTCAGCTGCAGATCCCCAAGCGGGGCGCCGAACAGCATGCGCCCGGTGGCGCGGTCGAGCGTCTCGGCCAATGCCCGGCGGGCGAGCCCAAGCGCAGCCGCGCCGACGGTGGAACGGAAGATGTCGAGCGTCGCCATGGCAACCTTGAACCCTTCACCGGCTGCGCCGAGCCGATGCGAGAGCGGCACGCGCACCCCTTCGAAGCGCAATGTCGCAAGCGGATGCGGGGCGATCACCTCGATGCGCTCGGCAATCCTCAGCCCGGCGAGACCGGCATCCACGACGAAAGCGGAGAGGCCCTTGGCCCCAGGACCTTCACCCGTGCGGGCGAACACCACGTAATGGTCGGCAATCCCGCCATTCGAGATCCAGGTCTTGACGCCGTCGATGCGCACATGTCCGGCGCCGTCCGACTTGGCCGTGGTCGCGAGCGCCGAGACGTCGGAGCCCGCCTCGGGCTCCGAGAGCGCGAACGCGGCGATGGCGCGGCCCTCGCGCACGCGCGGCAGGTAGCGCGCCTTGAGCTCGCTCGAGCCGTAGAGCGAGATGGAGGCGCTGCCGAGGCCCTGCATGGCAAAAGCGAAATCGGAGAGCGCGTCGCGATAGGCGAGGATTTCGCGCGCGAGACAAAGCGTGCGCACATCGAGGCGCGGATGCATGCCGCCGTACTCGGCAGGCACGACCGCGCTCAAAAAGCCCGCTTCACCCAGCGCACGCACGCGTGCGCGACAGGCCATATCCACGTCGTCATGCGAAAGGCCGTGCAGGGTGGTATCCGCCCAGTGCGCGAGCTTCTGCGCGAAAGCGCGATGTCCCGCATCGAAGAACGGCCAGGTCAGCGTCTCCTCGAGCTCCATATGCCTTGCCCGACTGTCTGGTTGGCCTGTGTCAGTTGCCCTCGAATACCGGGCGCTGCTTGGCGGCAAAGGCGCGAAACGCGCGCGCGAAGTCTTCCGTCTCCATGCACAGCGCTTGCGCCACCGCCTCAGCTTCGACGGCCGTTTCGACCGACATCGCCCATTCCATCTCCAGCATGCGCTTGGTCATGGCATTGGCGAAGGTCGGCCCGGCGGCGAGCTCGCCCGCAAGCTTCTGCGCGTCGCCCAGAACCGCGTCCGGTCGGGCGAGCCGGTTGAAGAAGCCGATGCGCTCCGCCTCCTCACCGCCCAGCACGCGCCCGGTATAAAGAAGCTCGCTCGCCCGGCCCTGGCCGATGATGCGGGGCAAGATCGCGCAAGCACCCATGTCGCAGCCGGCGAGCCCAACGCGGTTGAACAGGAATGCCACCTTGGAGGCCGGCGTTCCGATGCGGATGTCGGACGCCATGGCGATAATGGCCCCGGCGCCAGCACAGACGCCATCGATCGCCGCAATGACAGGCTGCGGGCAGCTGCGCATCGCCTTCACCACCTCGCCCGTCATGCGCGTGAAATCGAGCAGCTCCGCCGTACCCATTTCGGTGAGCGGCTTGATGATCTCAAACACGTCACCGCCCGAGCAGAAATTCCCCCCGGCGCCGGTCACCACGAAGGCCTTCACCTCCTTGTCCCGCGCCGCAGCACGGAACAAGGCCACGATCTCAGCATAGCTCTCGAACGTGAGCGGGTTCTTCTTGTCCGGCCGGTCAAGCGTGAGCGTCGCGACCTTGCCGTCGACGGCGAGCCGGAAATGTTGCGCTGCATAGGTCGAGAGCGGCAGGCTGACGCTGTTGGCTGGGGTCATCTTGCACTCCCATTACCCATGCGCCTGGGTAGCATGGTCTTGCGGACCGAAGCCTTGGTCTTGCCGAGTAGGCGCATGAGATCGTCGATCTCGCGGCTGGAGAGATCGGCGAAAATCTCGCCGATCCATTCGGCGTTGGCCCGAGCCATGGTGCGGAAAGTTTTGCGCCCGTGCGCGGTGAGGCTGACGATCTGCGCGCGCCGGTCGCTCTTCGACGCGCGGCGGCTGATCAGGCCCTGCTCGACCAGACGGTCGACGAGCCCGGTGACATTGCCATTCGACACCATCATTCTCCGCGACAGCTCGCCCAATCGCATGCCCTTCGGCGTGCGGTCGAGCTGTGCGAGCATGTCAAAGCGCGGCAGCGTCACTGCGAAAGCATGGCGCAGCCGGCTCCGGACCTCCGCCTCGATCAACTCTTTAGTGGTAAAAAGGCGCAGCCAGAGGCGCAACTCGTCCCGATGGTCGTGCGGACGTTCAACCACTTTCGTTTCGGCATCGAGCGGAAGCGCTTCTTCCATCACATTTCTCCGCCGGCGATCGCGAGCGTGGTGCCGGTGACCGAGGCGGCCTCCGGCGAGCACAGGTAGAGCACGGCTGCGGCCACCTCCGCGGGCGTGACGAGGCGGCCGATCGGCGCGTCCTTCACGTATTCGGCGAGCACGTCCTCACGTGGCCGGCCGGTCTTGCTTGTGACGCGCTCGATGCTCTCACGCACCAGCTCGGTATCGGTATAGCCGGGGCAGACCGCGTTCACCGTTACACCGCGCGTCGCGGTCTCGGTCGCGAGCGCACGCGTGAGGCCGACGAGCGCATGCTTGGCGGCGCAATAGGCGGTGATATAGGGGTAGCCTTTCAGGCCGGCGATAGACGCGATGTTGATGACACGGCCGAACCGCCGCTCGATCATTCCCGGCAGCACCGTCTGGGTCGAATAGACGGCGCCCATCAGGTGCTCGCCCCACATGCGGCTGAACACGGCGGCATCGGTTTTGAGGAAAGGACCGCTGGTCGCTGAGCCGGCATTGTTGACCAGGATATCGATCGAGCCGCGGGCGTCCTCGGCTGCGCTGATGGCTCGTTTCACTGCAGTCGCGTCCGTGACATCAGCCAGCGCGCAACCGGCGGCTTCGCCGACCCTCACCACCTCCTGCAGCGGCGTGTGGTGGCGGCCCACGACCGTCACCGCCGCCCCCGCGGCTGAAAGCGCCCGCGCGATGGCGCGACCAATCCCGCGTCCACCGCCGGTCACAAAGGCATGTTTGCCGTCGAGCGGCATCAAGCGTGCTGCAGGCGAGAGGAGCGCATGGGCGATAGTTTAAGCTTAAAATTTTGAGGCTTCAACGTTGTCGCGGTGCCTCCTTTGGCGCTACAGTGCTGGACGCAGATGCCAGGTGAACACTCCACAACTGTTCGCGACAGCTGTGCAGGCTTGGCGTCCCGATTGCGAAATTCGCATGATTGGACGGCACGGTCGTTGGCGAGCTTCGGTATGAAGAGCAAACCTTTGGTCCGTGGACGGAGACGTGCATGAACATTCATGTCGTTGGCGGCGGGCCGGCCGGCCTCTATTTCGCAATCCTGATGAAAAAGGCTTGGCCGCAGCGGCGCATTGTGGTGTTCGAGCGCAACCGGCCGGACGACACGTTCGGTTTCGGCGTGGTGTTCTCCGACCAGACGCTCGATAATTTCGAGAGCTACGACCGGGAAAGCTATCGGGCGATCATCGGCCATTTCGCCTACTGGGACGATATCGAGATACATTTCCGCGGCACCAGGCATCGCATCGGCGGCAACGGGTTCTGCGGCTGCTCCCGCACCGATCTCCTGAAGATCCTGGGCCGCCGCGCCCGCTCGCTCGGCGTTGAGATCAAGTATCAGTGCGAAGTCTCGCCGACCGATCCGAAAATCCGCGGCGCCGATCTCGTGGTCGTGGCGGACGGCATCAACTCGCGCATGCGCGACACCTTTGCCGAGCGCTTCAAACCGACGATTGATCTGCGGCCGAACCAGTTCTGCTGGATGGGATCAACGCGTCCTTTCGATGCCTTCACGTTTTTCTTCCGCCAGACCGAGCACGGCATCTTCATCGCGCACTGCTACCAGTATGAGCCACAGCGCTCGACCTGGATCACCGAGACCGATCCGCAGACTTTTGCCAATGCCGGGCTTGCCGAGCTGGACGAGGAAGGGTCGGCGCGCTTCATCGAGGGGGTATTCGCCGAGGAGCTCAAAGGCCATCGCCTGATCACCAATCGATCCATGTGGCGCAACTTTCCGACCATCCGCTGCGAACGCTGGGTCGCCGACAATATGGTGCTGCTCGGCGATGCCAAGGCGACAGCGCACTTCTCCATCGGCTCGGGTACCAAGCTTGCGATGGAGGACGGGATCGCGCTGTTCGAAGCGTTTCGCGCCACCGGGGGCCGCGAGGTCACGGCTGCATTGGCACATTTCGAGAGCACTCGTCGCGATGAGGTGGAAAGGACCCAGCATTCGGCTGACGTGTCGCTGGTGTGGTTCGAGCATGTCGAGCGCTTCTGGCACATGCAGCCGACCCGCTTCGCCTTCGGTTTGATGACGCGCTCCAGGGCCATCACCTATGACAACCTGGCGCTGCGCGCTCCTGAATTCGTGCGGGAGGTCGACGAGGTGGTGGCGCGAGAAACGCGCGAGATCCTGAAGGACGGCGGGCGAGGCGAGCCTGCTGGTCAGGAAACCCAGCGCGCCGTCGCGCCCATGTTCCAGCCGTTCCGGCTGCGTGAGATGCGGCTCGACAATCGGGTGGTGGTCTCGCCGATGTGCCAGTACTCGGCGGAGGCCGGGTTGCCGAACGACTGGCATCTCGTTCATTACGGCTCGCGCGCAATCGGCGGCGCCGGGCTGATGTTTACCGAGATGACCGACGTGTCGGGTGACGCGCGCATCTCGCCAGGCTGCGCCGGCATGTACGAGGATGCCCATCAGGCGGCGTGGAAGCGCATTGTCAGTTTCGTGCATGGGCAGTCGAATACCAAGTTTTGTCTGCAGCTTGGCCACGCCGGGAGAAAAGGCGCGACCCGCCTGATGTGGGAAGGGATCGACCAGCCGTTGCCGGAGAACGAGGCCTGGCCAATCATTTCGGCCTCGCCGCTCCCTTATTTCCCGCAGAGTGCGGTGCCGCGGGAAATGACCCGCGCCGACATGGAGGAGGTGATCGCGGAGTTCGTTTCCGCGGTGGAGCGTGCCGAGCGTGCCGGTTTCGACATGGTCGAGCTGCACGCCGCACACGGCTATCTGCTGGCGAGCTTCATCTCCCCGCTCACCAACCACCGCACTGATGCCTATGGCGGCGTGCTCCCCAATCGCCTGCGTTTTCCGCTGGAGGTGTTTCGCGCCATGCGCGAGGCGTGGCCCGCCCACAAGCCGATGTCGGTGCGCATCTCGGCGACCGACTGGGTGGACGGGGGGCTCACCGGCGACGACGCAGTCGCGGTGGCTCGCGCCTTTGCCGAGGAGGGCTGCGATCTGATCGATGTCTCGACCGGGCAAACCACCCCGGAGGCTCAGCCGGTGTACGGCCGCATGTTCCAGACGCCGTTCTCCGATCAGATCAGGAATGAGGCTTCGCTCGCCACCATGTGCGTTGGGGCCATCACATCGGCGGACCAGGTCAACACCATCATCGCCGCCGGCCGTGCCGATCTCGTCGCTCTGGCGCGACCGCATCTGGTCGATCCTTATTTCACGATGCGCGCCGCCGCCTGGTACGATGCGCCGGCGCTGCATTGCCCGCCGCAATACCTCGCCGGCAAGGAGCAGATCTTCCGTAACAGCGCGCGCGAGCGCGAGGAGCTGCGCGAGCTCAAGCTCAAGGCCAAACCCAAGGGCCACCGCGACACCTGGAAGGAAGCAGCGGAGTAGGACACAGGGTGCGTAGGGCGGATTAGCTTCGCGAAGCGTAATCCGCCACGTTACAACTTGGATCCGAGCGGCGGGTTACGGCGCAAGCGCGCGCCTAAACCGCCCTACGCGGTGCGTGAGAGTTGTGGGTGGGCCCAGCGGCTTTGCGCACCCTACAATCCTTTGACTCGCACGCACGCGGCGACGAACTAAACGACGAGGGAGCAATCTCATGCAGGAAGCACTCAACCAGGCCAAGCTCGCGATGCTGTTCCGCAAGGAATTCGAGCTGTGCAATGTGCGCAAGGGTGAGACCATCGTGCTGCTGAGCGACCTCGGCGCCCGACGCGACTATGTCGCCGCAGCTTTTGCCGCCGCCGAGGAATTCGGTGCCGACGCCTATGAGATGTGCGTCAACGCCATGCCTTCATGGACGAAGGTCGGCGTGGAGACGATCGGGCGCTGCAAGGGGACGCTCGAGGCGATCAAGGCGGCCGACATGCTCGTGTGCCTGCACATCCCGCTGTTCACCCGCTGGCTCAAGGAGGCGCGCGATGCCGGTACCCGCGTGCTGATGGTGATCGATGCGCCCGACGAGCTCGAGACGCTCATGTCCCCGCCTGGGCTCAAGGAGGCCGTCATCCACGCCGGCAAGCGGTTGGAACGCGCGAGGACGATGCGCATCACGCGCGAGAATGGCACCGATCTGACAGTGAAGCTCGGCGAGTACCCGACCATGATGCAGTATGGCTTTGCTGAATCGGTGGGGCGCTTCGACCATTGGGGAGGAGGCCACGTGCACACCTTCCCGAACGAAGGCTCCGCCAATGGGACGGTGGTGCTCGCACCCGGCGACATCGTCGTCCTGCCCTACTGTCGCTACGTCCACGACGAGGTGCGGCTCGACATCCGGGACGGTTTCATCCGAAAGATCGACGGCGGTCTCGATGCCAAGCTGATGTCTGATTGGCTCGAAGGAAACAAGGCTCACGCCGAGGACATGGACGGGCATGCCATCTCGCATCTCGGCTGGGGGCTCAACCCGCAGGGCCGGTGGGATGCCATCGCGCTCAACGGGCCCGACCCCGTGCGCCACCATGCTGGTGCGCGCTGCTTTGCCGGGAACTTCCTGTTCTCGACAGGGCCTAACTCGCAGGGCGGCGGCAAACGCACAACCAAGGGCCACTACGACGTTCCCATGCGTGATTGCACCGTGGCGCTCGACAATGACGTCATCATCGAGCGCGGCAGGCTCGCCGACCCGAAAATGCAGGTTGCTTTCGTCCACAGGTGAGCACATCGAAAACGTAGCATCACAAGGGCGCTTCGTGCCCGGACCGGCGATAGCAGTCAGTGCTGAAGAAGTACGCGAGGCATGGTGAGACGTCGCGAGTTGATCACCTTCTTGGGCGGCGCATTAGCTTGCCCCATCGGGGCGGCTCGGGCGCAACCACGAGTACGCCGGGTCGGCGTTCTCCTGTTCAGCGCCGAAACCGATACAGAATATCAGAGCCGATTGAGAGCTTTCAGAGAGTCGCTGAAGAAGCTTGGTTGGACGGAGGGCCTCAACGTCAGCATAGACGTGCATTGGGCGCGGGCGAGCTCGCAACGCATTCAGGAAATAGTGTCTGAGTTCGGCTCTCGCGCCCCGGACGTGGTGCTCTGTTCAGGCTCCGTTGTGACAGCGGCGCTGAAACGGGCCACGTCCTCCATTCCAGTGGTGTTCACACTCGTGAATGAGCCCGTCACCCAGGGATTCGTTGCCAGCCTGGCACGTCCGGGGGGCAACATTACCGGCTTCACCAACATCGATTTCAGCGTTGTCGGAAAAATGGTGGAGCTCCTCAACACCATGGTGCCAACGCTCAAACGCATCGGGGTGATGTTCAATTCCGACACTTATCCGATTTACGAGACGTATCTGCGGGAGCTGGAGAACGAGCAGCGGGGACCGGTGGAAGTGGTGCGCGCCACGGTACGTTCGCGCGCGGATATCGAGCCCGTGATCCAGACGCTCGCTGCTCTCCCCGGCAGCGGACTCGTGGTTTTGGCGGACGGCGGTTTCACCGTCAGCAACCGAGGACTCATTCAGGCGGCAACCGATCGGTATCACGTGCCTTCAATTGCTCCCTTTCGCCGATTCGTTGCCGAAGGGGCACTCATGTCCTATGGGCCGGACGATCTCGACGTCTACGGCCGTGCCGCTGAGTACGTGGACCGCATTCTCAAAGGCGCGAACCCCGCCGAGCTGCCGGTCCAGCAGCCGCTCAAGTTCGAGCTGGCCATCAACCTCAAGACCGCGAATGCACTTGGCCTCGCTGTGCCGCTAAGCTTACAAGTCGCTGCTGACGAGGTGATCGATCAATAGGCCGCCTTGCTGCGAGACTGGCGCAATGATGCGAGCCTCGCATTTTGGACACCAGCACGAATGGATGCCATCGCGGCGAGCGTCTCAGGCGTGACCAAGCGGTTCGGCGCCACCCTGGCGTTGGACTGTGTCGATTTCGATGCTCGCTACGGCGAGATCCACGCCGTGGTCGGCGAGAACGGAGCGGGCAAGTCGACGCTTATCCGTATTCTTGGCGGGGTGCATCGGCCGGACCGCGGCAGCATTCGCGTCGACGGCAAGGAGCGGCGCTTCGGGTCGCCGCGTGACGCGATTGCGGCAGGCATCGTCACCATTCCGCAGGAGCTGCGGCTGGTGACGGCGTTGTCGATCGCCGAGAATATCGGGCTTGGCGCGCTGCCGGTGCGCCGCTTCGGCCCATTCGCGCTCGTCGACCGGCGGCGCATGCGCGCGCAGGCACGTGCCATCCTGGCGCAGCTCGACTTCGCGCCGGATGTGGAAACTCGCGTCGCGCGGCTTCCTTTCGCCGAGCGCCAGCTCGTGGCCATCGGCCGCGCACTTTCTCACCATTGCCGCATCTTCATTCTCGATGAGCCGACGGCGGCGCTGGAGAAGCACGAGGTCGAGCGTTTGTTCTCCGTGCTTCGCCGCATGCGCATGCAAGGCACCGCGATCATCTACATCTCGCATCGGCTTGACGAGGTGGTGGCGATCGCCGACCGCTGTACGGTCCTGCGCGATGGCCGCGTGGCCGCCGTCCGCACGCGTGGCGCGTTTGCCGTGCCCGATCTGGTGACGGCGATGACGGGGCGCATGGCCGCGGTCGAGGCGCCGCGCGTGACGGGCCTCGGTCCGGTGCTGCTGAGGGCGCAGTGTTGCGATCATGCGCTCAGCATTCGTTCCGGCGAGATTGTCGGAGCGGCCGGTCTCCTCGGGAGCGGCAGCGGGCGCATGCTCGCGGATCTGTTCGGCCTTGGCGCAGCGACTGATGTCGCGGTTGCCGGCGCATCCCGCCGCCTGCGCCGGCCCGCCGACGCCATTGCCGCCGGGATCGGCTTGGCGCCGCCGGAACGCATGCTCGGCCTCGTCCTGAGCCAATCGGTGCGCGACAACATCCTGCTTCCCAACCTGAAGGCACTCTCGCGGCTCGGGGTGATGGACCGCGCCGCCGGAACCAAGATCGTCGATGAGTCGCTGGAGCTGCTCGACATCCGGCCCCGCAACCCGGCGCTGCCGGCGCGCGCTTTATCCGGCGGCAATCAGCAGAAGGTGATCCTGGCGAAATGGCTCGCGCGACGCGTCGCGGTGCTCCTCCTTGACGAGCCGACACAGGGGATCGACGTCGGCGCCAAGACCCAAATCCATGCATTGATCAGCGATTTCGTTGGGCGTGGCGGTGGCGTCCTCATTCACTCGAGCGATCTTGCGGAGCTCGCGCGGCTCTGCGAGCGCGTACTCGGGGTGCGTCAAGGCAAAGTAGCCGCCAGCCTCGAGCGCGGCGGCGGCCTCGAGGAGCACGCTATACTTGGTGCCATTGGCGGATAATGTTCTGAATTGCATGTCCGCCGCGCGCCGCTTCAGCTTCACGGGACAGATCCCGCTGATCACGTTGCTCGTGCTCGGCCTGATCACGGCCATGCTCACGCCGCGGTTTCTCTCGCCCCTCAACCTCACCAACATCCTGGTGCAGTCATCGATCATGGCGGTGATCGCGATGGGCATGACCTTCGTGATCGTCGGCGGCGGCTTTGACCTCTCCGTCGGCTCGACGGCAGCGCTGTCCGGCTGTATCGCCGCCATGGTCATGCTCGAAGCCGGTATTGCCGCCGGCGTGGCAGCGGGCATCGCTGCAGGTGCGCTGGTCGGACTGGCGAACGGGATTGTCATTGCCGTTCTCGCCGTCAATCCCTTCATCACCACGCTCGGCACCATGGTGCTGGTGCGCGGCCTCGTGTTTCTCATCACCGGCGGCGCGCCGGTTTCCGGCGAGACTGGTCTCCCGCCGGAGTTCGTTGCCTTCGGATCCGACCGGCTGCTCGGAATTCACTATCTCGTCTGGGTGCCAGCCATTCTGCTCGCCTTGCTCTCTTTTATCATGCACGCCACTCCCTACGGCCGGCGCGTCTACGCCACCGGCGGCGGGCGCGAGGCGGCTTATCTCTCGGGTGTGCCGGTGCGGCGCGTGATCGCGTCCACCTATGTGTGGTCCGGAGCGCTCGCCGGCATTGCCGGCGTGATGCTCGCCGCGCGGCTCCAGTCGGGCCAGCCCACTGCCGGCGAGTTCTACGAGTTGACCGCGATCGCCGCAGTGGTCCTCGGTGGGGCCGCGCTCACCGGCGGGGAGGGTACCCTCTACAAGAGCGTGATCGGCGTTTTCATAATGATCGTCCTCGGCAATGCGCTCAACCTGCTCAACGTCGATTCATACTGGCAGCGCGTGGCCGTCGGCGGCGTGATCATTGCGGCGGCCGCCGCTGAAAGGCTACGTTCAACCCGAGAGGGATGATGCCAGTCGCATCGCGCCTGATCGCAACACCCGAGGAGATTTGCATGTTCCCATTCCGGCCCGCTCACCTTGCCGTCGTACTGGTGCTCGCCGCCTCAGCGCTGCTCGGCCCTGCAAACGCTCAGCAGAAGACGGTGATCGGCGTCTCCTTGGCGCAAGATGACAATCCTTTCTACATCGCCATGCTGCGCGGCATCCGCGGCCGCGCCCAGGAGCTCGGGTGGGACGTGGCAACGGTTTCCGCCAATGAGGACAAGCTCAAGCAGATCAATGGCGTGCAGGACTTGGTGGCGCGCGGCGTCAAGGGCATCCTGATCTCGCCCATCGATGCGGTGGGCGTGAACGCCGCCTATGACGCTGCGGCGGCGGCAAAGATCCCCATCGTGTCCGTCGCCCGCGGATCAGCTTCCCCCAACCAGACCATCCACGTGGCCATGGACGAGAAGCAGATTGGCCGCGACATTGCCGAATGGACCGCGAAGAAGCTTGGCGGCAAGGGTAAGGTGGCGCTGCTGCTCGGCCCCTCCGGCGCACCCACCTTCCGCAATCTCGGCGACGGCTATGCCGAGGTTATGGCGCGCTATCCCGAGATCCAGATCGTGACCAGGCAGGATGGCCCGCTCACGCGCGAGCGGGGCGTCAAGCAGGCGGAGGACGCGTTGGTCGCCCATCCCGACCTTGCCGCCATCTATACGGCCAATGACGATGTCGCACTCGGTGTCATGCAAGCGGTCAATGCGGCGGGCCGCAAGGGCAAGACCCTGGTGACCGGCATGAATGGCGTGCCACCGGCGCTGCGCGCGGTGAAGGAAGAAAATCTGGCGATGACGGTTGAGCTCAACCCGGTCGAATGGGGAAAGCTCGGCGTCGACGTGCTGGCGAGCTTCCTCAAGGGCGACAAGGTCGAGACCCGCGTGTTCATCAAGCACATCATCATCGACAGCGGCAACATCGATGCCAAGCTGCCGAAGTCATGATGCGGTTCTGCATTCTCCACCCCCGCGTCTGAGCGCGCACAACGGCCGCGCAAGGGGAGGGGAGCACACCTGTCGTGTGGTGAACTTCATGCCGCACCGGCAATCAGCTCTCGGTTGTAGGGGAGGGGGAAAGCTGTTGGTTCGCGCTGCGCGTTACCAGGAGATCTCGGTCCATGGCTGAAGCCAGTTCTTTCATCGCCGAGCTCGAAGCGAAGAACCTGCACCCGCTCTGGGACCGTTACCAGCGCATCACTCCGCTGGCGCCGAAGCCGCAGGACTCGCCCTTCCTGTGGCGGTGGCGCGACATAGAGCCGTATCTGCACCGCTCCGTGCCCGAGGTGGCGATCAACGACGTGGAGCGGCGTGCCCTGATCCTGGCGCATCCGGCCTTCGGAGCCGAGACCACGACAACCAGCACGCTGCTCGCAGCCTTCACGGTCCTGGAGCCCGGCGATCGCGCACGGCCGCACCGGCACACGGGCGCCGCGCTGCGCTTCGCCACGCGGGCCGACGGCGCTGCGACCATCGTGAACGGGCGCCGTTGCGAGATGAAGAGCGGCGACTTGATCCTGACACCGCCCATGTGCTGGCACGGGCACATCAACGAGAGCAGCGAGCGCATCATCTGGTTCGATGCCGCCAACATGCCGCTCATCCGCGCCGTGGACGCGCATTTCTTCGAGCCGGGCGATCCCCGCAACAACGAGTTCTGGCAAGTGGACGCGGGCGAGGAGATGTTGTGGAGCGAGGCCGGCTTGCGTGCTGAGGGAGCCTCGGCGAGCCGCGTGAACTCGCCGAAATACCGGTATCCCGGCGAAGCGACACGGCGTCTTCTTGCTGTAGCCCCGCGCGGAGCCGACGGCATGCGCACCATCCGCTATGTCAATCCGGCAACCGGCGGAGCCGTGATGCCGACGCTCGACTGCTACGCCGCCCGGCTCACGCGACAAGTGCCCAGCCGCAACAAGCGCTCCACCTATAACGTGATCTGCCTGGTGGTCGCAGGCGAGGGCCGCTCGATCATCGGCGACGAGAGCTTCGCGTGGTCGCAGCACGACGTGTTCACCGTTCCGCACTGGACCTGGGCCCGCCACGAGGCACGCGGGGGCGACGCCGACCTCTTCATCGTTACGGATAAATCGGCCTTCGAGGCGCTCGACCTCGTGCATGAGGAAATGGAGTAACTGACATAGCAGTCTCCACGATTGGCCGCGCACAGGAACGTCGCTTCGGGTCTCATGACGCAGAGCGGTCCAACAGCGAGGGCGTGGGCGCACCGCTCCGTCGTCTGGAGGACCGGCGCTTTCTGACCGGTCGCGGCAGGTTTGTGGCCGATATCGCGCTCCCCGATGTCCTGCATTGCGTGCTGGTGCGTTCGCCGCATGCGCACGCTCGCATCCGCCGCATTGACACCGCGGCTGCACGGGTGATGGCCGGGGTGGTGGCCGTGTTCACGGGTGCCGACATGGCGGCGGATGGCGTTCTCCCCATGCGCCCGCTGTGGATCGTTCGCTCACGCGACGGCAGCGAGATGACGCAGCCGCCCCGCTATGCGCTTGCTCGTGAGCGCGTGCGCCATGTCGGTGAGCCGGTCGTCGCGGTGATCGGGGAAACCCTCGCCGCGGCTGCCGATGCCGCCGAGCGCATTGTGGTCGATTATGAGCCGCTTGCCCCCGCGATCGATGTGCGCACGGCGATCAAATCAGGTGCGCCGCAGCTGCACGACGCTGCTCCCGGCAACGTGTGCTTTCGCTGGGCGCGCGGCGACGAGGACGCGGTGCGCGCGGCGCTTCGCTCGGCGCCACACAGGGTTGCCCTCGATCTCGTGAACAATCGTCTCATCGGCTGCGCGCTCGAGCCCCGGGCCGTGATAGCGTCGGCTGATCCGACGACTGGGCGACTCACGTTGCATAGCGCGACCCAGGCGCCGCATCACATCCGCAAGCAGGTCACCGAGCAGCTCGGCATGCCGGAGAGCGCGTTGCGCGTGATCTCGCCCGATGTGGGCGGCGGTTTCGGCTACAAAGGCAAGCTCTATCCGGAGGAAGGACTGCTGGTCTGGGCGGCGCGGCGCCTGCGGCGTCCGCTGCGCTGGGTGGCGACGCGGGCGGAAAGCTTCCTCGCCGACAACCAGGCGCGCGACCACGTCACCCATGCCGAGCTCGCGCTCGATGCGGCCGGCCAATTCGTGGCCTTGCATGTCGAGACCTTCGCCGCGCTCGGCGCCTATCTCTCGACGTTTGGCGCCAATATTCCGAGTGCCATCTATTCGGCCCTGTTCGCGGGCCCTTACCGCACCCCGGCGATCTTCGTCGAGGTCACCGGGGTGTTCACCAACACCACCCAGACGGATGCCTATCGCGGCGCCGGTCGGCCGGAAGCGTGCTACGTGCTCGAGCGATTGGCCGACTCCGCCGCCCTTAGGCTCGGGCTCGATCGTGGCGAGATCAGACGGCGCAATCTCATTCCGCCGACTGCCATGCCCTACAAGACGCCGATTGGTCCCACCTATGACTCCGGCGACTTCCCGCGCATTCTCAGACGTGTGCTCGAAATCTCCGACTATGCCGGTTTCGCGCAGCGGCGCGCCGCGGCCGCACGTTTGGGCATGCTGCGTGGCATCGGTATCGCCTGCTATGTCGAGTCGTCGGGCGTTGCGCCCTCACGGTTTGCCGGGATGCTCGGTGCGCGCGTGGGTTTCTATGAGGCGGCGGCAATCCGCATCGGCCCGGACGGGGCAGTGCGCGCGGCGCTCGGCACCCACAATCATGGCCAGGGGCATGCCACGAGCTTTGCGCAGGTTCTTGCATCGCAGCTCGGCGTCGGCGTCGATCAGATCGAGATCGTCGAAGGCGACACGGCGGAGGTGCCACAAGGCACCGGCACCTTCGGCTCGCGCTCGATGGTCATCGGTGGCTCGGCAGTCGTGCGTGCCGCCGAGAAGATCATCGTTAAAGGCAGGCTGATTGCGGCGCATCTGCTCGAGGCCTCGCCGGAGGACATAGATTTTGCCCAAGGCGCATTCAGCGTCGTCGGGACCGACCGGCGCATATCGTTTGCGCAGGTTGCCGCCGCGGCCTACGCCGCGCACGATCTGCCGCCAGGCATCGAGCCTGGACTGCAAGAAACGGCCGTCTACGACCCGTCGAATTTTGCCTTCAGCAATGGCGCGCATGTTTGTGAGGTCGAGATCGATCCTGAGACCGGCACGATTCACCTTCTTGGTTTGTGGGCGGTCGATGATGTCGGAAGGGTAATCAATCCGCTGATCGTGCACGGGCAGGTGCACGGTGGACTTGCGCAAGGGATTGGGCAGGCGCTGCTCGAGCAATGCAGCTACGATGCGGGTGGGCAGCTCGTATCCGGCTCGTTCATGGACTATGCCATCGCCCGCGCCGACGACCTGCCTGATTTTGTCACGGAGTGTGATGAGAGCCAGCCGTGCACGCACAATCCGCTCGGCGCGAAAGGCTGCGGTGAAGCGGGCTCGATTGGGGCTCCGGCGGCACTCGTCAATGCCGCACTCGATGCCCTCGCGCCGCTCGACGTGACTGATCTCGAGATGCCGCTCACCAGCGAGCGCGTCTGGCGCAGCATCAGAGCCGCCAAGGAAACCGCTGCGTGAGGGCCGCGCGCAAAAGCGCGCGCTCACGCGCCGCCTGGCCAGCGGAGCTTCTTGTGCGCAGATGATGGTGAGCGATGACCCATGGATGGCGGCCATGCGGCGCGGCGACTTCACCGGCGCGTGGGCGATCAGCGACGCGCTTCTGCACGAGCGGCTGCGCCGTGGCGAGCGGCCGCATGTGGGCCCGCGGCATTTGCAGTGGATCTGGAACGGGGAGCCGCTTATCGGCAAGCGCGTATTGGTACGCTGCTATCATGGGCTCGGCGATACCGTGCAGTTTGTCCGCTTTGCCGCGCCGCTCCGGGCCTTGGCCAAGGAGGTGATCGTGTGGGCGCAGCCGCCGCTGGTGCCGCTCGTTGCCACTGCCGCCGGCGTCGATCGCGCTCTCCCGTTGCACGACGGCGTTCCAGAGGTGAGCTTCGACGCGGAGATCGAGTTGATGGAGCTTGCGCATGCGTTGCGCGTCGATGCCAACGCGATCAGGCGTGAGACGCCCTATCTATTCCCCGCTCGACGCGCTTCCACGCTTAGCCGTTCCCCGACCGAGCTCTTGGTCGGCGTAGTCTGGCGAGCCGGCGATTGGGACGAGCGCCGGTCGGTGCCTGCCGCGTTGCTTGCACCGCTCGCCCGACTACCGGGACTACGATTGTGCTCCTTGCAATGCGGCACGCCAGGGGCCGACGCGTCGCTCATTCCCGCGCAGGACGTCAGCTCGCTGGACGTGGAGACCACCGCGGCGAACCTGCGCGCGCTCGATCTTTTCATCTGCATTGATACTTTTGCTGCTCATCTCGCCGGTGCATTGGGCATTCCCACCTGGGTTCTCCTGCACAGCGACTGCGACTGGCGCTGGCTCTCCGAAGGCTCCGAGTGCCTCTGGTATCCAAGCGTGCGCCTTTTTCGCCAGAGCCGTGAGGGTGAGTGCGGCAGCGTCATTGAAGAGGTGGCTGCAGCGCTGCAGGCGCTTAGCACAAGGCGCTGCCGATCATCGGCGGTCGAGCCCGCAGGTTGAGAGAAATTTCTCGACCAGCATTGCGCATTCCGCCGGTTTCTCGATCTGCGCGAGATGCCCAGTCCCGGGCACGAAGTCGTAGTCATAGCCGTTCTCGCTGCCGAGCGCCTGGTTGGTCTGCGCCGTCGCGGGGGCACCCTTGAGAGCGGGATCGGCACCGATCAGCTTGACCGGGCCGGCAAACGAACTCGCCTGTGGCCAGAGGTTCAACGTGAGCGCCTCAGCATAGATCGCGGCTTCGTTCTCGGGGGCGCAGGTCAGCAGATAGCCATCGCCCTCCGGGCTCGCACGCAGCACCGAGCGCGCCATCAGTTCATGAGCACCGTCGACCCAGCGCTCGGTCGCCCGCGACGCCCGGTACTCCTTGGCGAGATCATCGATCGAGCGAAAGCTTCGGCGGCGTTGGCGCGCCCATTCGGTCAACCGGTTCTCGAAGGCTTCCATGGCCGCATAGCGCGGGTGCGTCGGCGGCGGCACGTTGGGGGGGTCGAACAGGACGAGCGCGTCCCAGCACCAGCCGATCTCGATCGCATGCTTCATGGCGGCGCGGCCCGACATGGAATGAAAAATCCCGACCGTGCGCTTGCGGCCGAGCCGCTGGTCGATGCCATCGCGCACGCGCTCGAGATCGCGCGCAAGCTGCGCATAGTTGTGGTTGGCGGGCACGACCGGCACATTCATGCCGTGATTGCGAAAGTCGAACAGGACGACGTCGTAGCGCGGCAGAAAAAGTCCCCAAAACGGCAGGTAGGCATCGGCGGCGAAGCCATTGCCGTGCGTGAGCATGAGACGCAGGCCATGAGGAGTGCCGTGCCGGCGTACGACGATCGTTGCGCCATCCTCGAGCTCAACATCGAAAGTTTCACGTGGGGTTGGAACGATCAAGCTCATGCCTGCAATACTTTCGCGTGTGGGTGATGGTCCCTGGTGCGCACGGTGCTGCGCACCTTTGCACACCCTACACGCGCCTTCGATGGTTCGTACCTTTGCACATGTTACAAGCGACTCCGTGTAGGGTGTGCAAAGCCGCGGAGCGGCGTGCGCACCACCATACACGCGCGTCTGCATGTGGGGTCCGCAAAGCCGCGGAGCCGCGGTTTGACAACGCCCGACGGACATGCGGCAATCAGCGAGAAGAATAATACACGGCAGGAGAGGACAAGTGGCGCAAGCATTGGGGCAGCCGGTCCTGCGCAAGGAGGATCCGGCACTCCTGTCCGGGCGCGGCCGCTATGCCGACGACCTGCCGGTGCCAGCAGGCACCCTTGCTGCTCACGTCATCCGCTCGCCGCACGCGCATGCGCACATCATCGCCATCGACGCGGCGGCCGCGCTCGCAGAGGAGGGCGTCTGGGCGGTCATCACCGGCGAGGACATCCGCAAGCTGTCGGATCCGTTCCTGATCGCACTCAAGGCGCCGATCGAGCAGTGGTCCCTCGCGGTCGAACGCGTACGCTATGTCGGCGAGCCGGTGGCGCTTGTGGTCGCGCAGAGCCGCTACCTCGCAGAGGATGCGGCAGAGCTTGTGCGCATCGATTACGAGCCACTGCCGGCCGTGATCGATCCAGTCGCGGCGTGCGCTGCGGACGCGCCGGTTCTGCACCCCGCCGCTAAGAGCAACGAGATATCGGTGCGTCATTTCACCTATGGCGATACGAAATCTGCCTTTGCGCAGGCGCATGCGCGCGTCGCGCTCACCTCGACCTATCCGCGCCAGTCGTTCACGCCGATGGAGTGCTACGTCGTCGTGGCCGAATATCGCCCAGCTGATGCGAGCTATGACGTGCTGGCGAATTTCCAGGGCCCGTTCAGCACGCATCCGGTCATGGCGCGAGCGCTGCGCGTTCCCGGCCCAAAACTGCGCCTGCGCATTCCGCCGGATTCGGGCGGCAGCTTCGGCATCAAGCTGTCGGTGTTTCCTTATATCGTGCTTGCGGCGCTGGCGGCGCGCATTACCGGCCGACCGGTGAAATGGGTGGAGGATCGGCTCGAGCATCTGGTTGCGGCAAGCTCGGGACCCAACCGCATCACCGAGATCGCCGCGGCGGTCGCCGCCGATGGGCGCATTCTTGCGCTGCGACTCGACCAGCTGGAGGACTATGGCGCTTATCTGCGCGCCCCCATGCCGGGCCCGCTCTACCGCATGCACGGTGCGGTTACCGGCGCCTACGACATCCCCAATGTGGATGTCACCAACCGCGTGGTGCTCACCAACAAGATGCCGGCGAGCCTGATCCGCGGCTTCGGCGGGCCGCAGCTCTATCTCGCTCTCGAGCGCCTGGTGCAGCGCATTGCCCGCGAGCTCAAGCTCGACCATCTCCAGGTGATCAAGCGCAATCTCATTCCCAAGGAGAAGTTTCCATATCGCGCCGCCGCTGGTGCGCTCCTCGATTCCGGCGACTATCACCGGGCCGTCGAAACCGCGACAGGCGGCGGCCGGCTCAATGAGCTCGAGCGGCGCCGCGAGGCCGCGCGCGCTGCCGGTCGGCATTACGGCATCGGCTTTGCGGCGGTTGTCGAGCCCGGGATGTCGAACATGGGTTATCTCTCGACGCTGCTTACGCCGGAGGCACGCGACCGGGCCGGGCCGAAAAACGGAGCGAGCTCCATGGTCACCGTGGCTGTCGACCCGCTTGGCGCCGTTTCAGTCACGGCCGACGTGACGGTGCAAGGGCAGGGGCACCAGACGGTGCTGTCGCAGATCGTGGCGGACCGGCTCGGCCTTGTGCCTGACGACGTCAATGTCGTGCTGGAGATGGACACTGCCAAGGATCAGTGGTCGATCGCCGCTGGCACCTATTCCTGCCGTTTCACGCCGGGAACGGCGGTGGCGGCGCATCTCGCCGCAGAGCGCATGGCCGAGAAGCTCAAGGAGATCGCAGCCAAGCAGCTCAATGTGCTGGCGAGCGATGTGGAGCTTGCCGACGGCAAAGCGCGAAGCCGCAGCAACCCGGACAATGCGCTTCCGTTCGGCCGCGTCGCCGGCACCTCGCATTGGTCGCCGGTCATGCTGCCTGACGGCATGGCGCCGGCACTGCGCGAGACTGCAGTGTGGTCGCCCCCCGAGCTGGAGCCGCCGGCGAGCGACGACCGCATCAATACCTCGCTCACATACGGCTTCTGCTTCGACATGTGCGGGGTGGAGATCGACCCGGTCAGCTTTCAGGTGAGGGTCGACCGCTATGTGACCATGCATGATGCGGGGCGGCGGCTCAATCCGATGATCGTGGAAGGCCAGCAGCGCGGCGCCTTTGCGCAGGGGATCGCCGCTGCCCTCTACGAGGAATACGTTTACGACGATGCCGGCCAGTTCCTCACCGGCACCTTTGCCGATTATCTCATTCCGACGGTGGCGGAGGTCCCCCACGTCGAGATGCTGCATCAGGAGACCCCCTCGCCATTGACGCCGCTCGGCGCCAAGGGCGCAGCGGAGGCCAATTGCATGAGCGTGCCGGCCTGCATTGCCAATGCCGTTGCCGACGCGCTCGGCGTGGAGGACGTGGTGCTCCCGGCCACTCCGCGCCGCATCCACGCGATGATGGCGCCTATTGAGGCGCCGCGGCCCGGAAGCGCAAGATGAACGGGCAGACGCCTTGCATCAGCCAAGCTTTACTCCCGGTCGCCAATGAAGCCACGGCCGTTTGATTATGCACGGCCGGACACGGTGGACGAGGCGCTCGCGCTCCTCGCCGAGCATGGTGACGATTCACGCGTGCTCGCCGGCGGCCAGACGCTGATCGCCATGCTCAATCTGCGCGTGGCGGAGCCGGCGCTGCTCATCGATGTTACCCGCATAACCGAGCTTGCCGGCATCACCGAGCGCGACGGCAAGGTGGAGGTCGGCGCCGCGATGACGCAGAACCAGCTGCTGAACTGGCCGCAGCTGCGTCAGAAGCTGCCGCTCCTGTTCGCGGCGCTTCCCTGGGTCGGCCATTTTCAAACACGCAACAAAGGCACCGTGTGCGGCTCGATCGCGCATGCCGACCCGACATCCGAGCTTCCGCTCAGCCTCGCACTCCTGCAAGGTGAGGTGGTGCTGCGCTCCAGCAGAGGGACGAGGGTGCTGCCGGCGCACGAATTTCAGCAAGGGATGCTGACCACCGCGCGCGCACCGGATGAGCTCATCACAGCTGTGCGGTTTCCAGTGACCACGGGCGGCAGCGCGTTTCGCGAGGTGGCACGGCGGCATGGTGATTTCGCGATCGTCGGGGTCGGCGCGTTAATCGAGAACGGGGGCAGCATCCGTCTCGGTGTGGCGGGGATGACTGACCGGCCGATGGTGCGGCGTATCGATGCTGGGGCTATCGATGCGACGGTCGATCAGCTCGCCTGGGAGCTCGAGGGCTACGAGGACGTGCACGCCAGCGCCCACATGCGGCGCGATCTGCTGCGCCGTTTGGCGCCTGTCGTCATTGAGGAGGCGCGCGCATGCG
The DNA here is from genome assembly GCA_045811525.1 of Xanthobacteraceae bacterium. GTDB lineage: Bacteria > Pseudomonadota > Alphaproteobacteria > Rhizobiales > Xanthobacteraceae > VAZQ01. Next base: position 52,901 of record JBJMTV010000013.1, read on the forward strand.
TCGCGTGAGCCGCCACGAACGCACGCGCGTGAGCCTGTCGCTCAACGGGCGCAAGCTCGCCGGCGACGCCGAGCCGCGCATGCTGCTCAGCGACTTTCTGCGCCAGGTGCTGGGCGCGACGGGCACCCATGTCGGCTGCGAGCACGGTGTATGCGGCTGCTGCACGGTGCTTCTCGACGGCACGGCGGTGCGCTCCTGCCTTACCCTGGCCATCGAGGCGGACGGCAGGAAGGTGACCACGGTGGAGGCGCTCGCCGAAGGCGGTAAGCTCAACGCCCTGCAGCAGGCGTTTCAGCGCCATCACGCGTTGCAATGCGGCTTCTGCACCCCGGGCATCCTCATGTCGTTCACCGACTTTCTTTCGCGCAACCCACATCCCACTGAAGCAGAAATTATCGAGGTGCTGAGCGGGCATCTTTGCCGCTGCACCGGCTACGCCGGCATCGTCGCCGCGGTGCTCGATGTGGCTCGCCCTGCTCAGGAAGGCTGAACCGGAATGGCGGATGTGACCGCGACGGTATTCGGCAAGCACAGGCCCGCCATCCCGTATCAGCCTGTTGCTAAGCTGTTGGCGCAATATGCTGCCCGCCATCCCGAAAAGCTCGCCCTCGTTGACCTCGATCAAGGCACCTCGATCAGCTATGGCGTTCTCGAGCGGGCGGTGACCGATATCGCAGGAGAGCTCGAGCGGCGCGGCGTCGCGAAAGGCAGCCGCGTCCTCCTCCTCGCCGATGAGATTCTCGAGAAGCTCTTGATCTGGCTTGCCTGCTGGCGCATCGGCGCCGTCGTGGCGCCGCTCAATATCGAGCTCAACGCCGCGCTCATCAGCGATCTGGCCAGCGTCGTCGATCCGGCGCTTTCCCTCGTGCACAAGGAGCTCGATGGCAAGTCGCTGCTGCTCGACCGCCCCTTCGTGCGTTTTGGCAGCTACACCGCTCCCGGGGGTGATGGCGACGCGGACGATGATTTCTTCCGCCAGATTACGTCCGGTGCCGGCTCGATGCTGGCGCAGCGGAACGAGGCTGCGGATGTCGCAGCAATCTTCTGCACCTCGGGGACGACCAGCCGACCCAAGCTCGTGGTGTACGATCACTGCGCCTATTGGCTCGTTGGCCTCTCGTCACTCGAGGCGCTCGGGCTCGACGAAAACGACCGCACGCTCGAATACCGCTCGTTCGGGTGGAATTCGGCGCAGGTGCTGAGCCTGATGCCATTCCTGCAGAAAGGGCTGACCCTGCATATTGCCAGGCGCTTCTCACACAGCCGATTCTTCGACTGGGTGCGCGAGCACGCGATTACCTTCTCGGTGGGCGTGCCGACCGTCATTAATATGCTGCTCAACAAGCCGCTCGGCTACAGCGCTGCAGATGTGCCGAGCTTGCGCCTGATGACCTGCAGCACGGCGCCGCTCACGCTCGAGCAATGGGTGCGTTTCGAGGAGATGTACGGCCTCACGCTGCTTGCCATGTACGGCATGTCGGAGGCGGGGTGGATCTGCTGCAACCGCCATTACAAGCGCAAGATGGGCACCGTCGGCCTGCCGGCGCTCCACCAGGAATTCGACATCGTTGACCCGCAAGGCAACTCATGTCCGCCGGAAACCGAAGGAGAGGTGACGGTCGGCGGTCCGCATTGTGCGCTTGGCTACCTGCGTGATGACGGCTCGATCGAGTACACCCGCGGCAGCCGGCTCAAATCCGGGGATTTGGCCGTGCGGGATACTGAAGGGTTCGTGCGCGTGACCGGGCGCAGCAAGGACCTCATCATCCGCGGCGGCGTCAACATCGCGCCCTTGGAGATCGATGCCGTGCTGCTCAAGCATCCGGAGGTCGTCGATGCGGCCGCAGTCGGAGTGCCTGACACAATCTACGGTGAAGAGGTGGTGTGCTACATCGTCAAGCGGCCGGGCAGTGGCTTGAACGAGAATGCCATCGCGGAGCACTGCCGCGCCGCCCTCGCCGCGCCCAAGGTGCCCAAACGCGTGGTCTTTGTCGCGGAGCTGCCCAAGAGCGATCGTGGTAAAGTGCTGCGCGACAAGCTCAAGGATGACTGGAACGCGCGTGCCCTGCGGAGCGCCTCCTGACGAGAGCGCATCCGCTGCCTTACGAGCGGCAGTGCTGAGGGTGGGAGACCGGGATGGAGACGATAGGCCTAGTCGGCGTCGGCAAGATCGGGCTGCCAATCGCCGAGAACCTGATGAAGAGCGGCTACGGCGTCCTCGGCTATCGCCGCAGCTCGCTGGCTGAGCTCGAGAGGATCGGCGGCCGCGCCGCGCGCTCCGCAGCGGAGGTGGGGGCGCAGGTTGAGATCGTGTTCTCCTGCCTGCCCTCTTCGGCGGCGCTCGATGAGGTCGTGCAAGGGCCCAATGGGCTGATCCACTCGGCCCGGGCGGGGCAGATCATTGTCGAACTCGGCTCGCATCCGGTGCCCGACAAGGAGAAACACGTCGCCGCGCTCGCGGCCAAAGGAGCAGCCTTCCTGGACGGCGAAGTGAGCGGGACACCCGGCATGGTCTCCGCTCGCAAGGCGGTCGTCTATCTCGCCGGCGAGAAGGCGGCTGCCGAAAAGGCAACCAAAGTGGTGCAGGGTTTTGCCGACTCGTGCCTCTATTTCGGTGCCTTCGGTGCGGCGAGCCGCGTCAAGCTGGTGAATAATCTCTTGGTCGCCCTGAACATCGCGGCCACTGCGGAAGCGATGGCGCTCGGGCTCAAGGCCGGGGTCGACGTTCCGCTCATGATCAAAGCCATCGCCACCGGCAGCGGCGGCTCGACCCAGTTCGGTATCCGCGCGCCCTGGATGGCGGAGCGGCGTTTCGAGCCAGCCCAGGGCACCGCGCCCCAGCTTGCGCACTACTTCGACATGATCGGCGATTTCGCGCGCAGCGTAGGGGTGGCCACACCGATGCTCGATCGGGCGGTGGAGCTCTACGGCAAGTGCGTCGACATGGGACTGGGGGAGAAGGACGTCGCCGTCATGGTCGATGTGATCGGTGCGATGTCGCCGCGCCCGCGCTAGAAGGTATCAAGAGCAGAAAGGAAGTCCGCATGATCCGCGTGAAGAAGATCGCCCACGCTACCTACGAGCTGCCCGATCTCGACAAGCAGGTCGAGTACTACACGGAGGTTCTCGGCCTCACGATCACCGACAAGAGCAAGGATGCGGTCTATCTCGCCTCCACGGTGGACCACCACTCCGTGGTCGCCCGAAAGGGCACGCAGGCGCAATGCACGCGGATCGGCTTCCAGATCGGCCCCGATGACGATCTCGATGCGTTCGAGAAGCAAGTGCGCGGACACGGCGTCAAGACGCAGCGCCAGAAGGACGCAGACCCTTCGATCTCCGACATGCTCACCTTCGAGGATCCCAAAGGCACGGTCATGGAAGTGTTCAAACGGGATGCCTTCGCCGGCCAGCGTTTCCCGAACAAGGGGATCGTCCCTTTCAAGCTTGGCCATGTCGCCTTCCACGTCACCGACGTGAAGCACACGACCAAGTTCTATTGTGACGTGCTGGGCTTTCGTGAATCGGACTGGATGGCGGATTTCTTCTCGTTCCTGCGCTGCGGACCCGACCACCACACCATCAACCTCATGCAGACCGGCTCGAACAGGCATTTCCACACTGCCTTCGAGCTGCGCGACTGGGCGCATCTGCAGACCGCCTGCGATTACCTCAGCCTCAAAGGACACAAGTTGCTATGGGGTCCGGGCCGGCATGGCATCGGCCATAACCTGTTCGCCTATCACCGCAGTCCTGCCGGACTGATCACCGAAACGTTTGCGGAGCTCGACCGCATGAATGAGGAGCTCGGCTATTTCGAACCGCGGCCGTGGCACCGCGACAATCCGCAGCGACCGAAGGTGTGGCCCAAGGACCCTGAGGCTGCAAATCTCTGGGGGGTGATGCCCTCCGATGAGATGCAGAAATAGCTTCGGGAGAACCAGCTGATGCTCATGACCACTAGGCGCGTGTTGTGGTGCGGCTTCCTTGCGACTTGGCTGGCGGCGGCAGCGCTGCCGGCGTGGGCCGCCGACGCGATCAAAGTCGGGTTCAGCATGGCGCTGACCGGCGCTGTTGCGCCGAACGGCAAACAGAATCTGCTGGCGCTCGAGCTCTGGCGCGATGATGTGAACGCGAAGGGCGGGCTCATGGGCCGGCCCGTCGAGCTCGTCTACTACGACGATCAGAGCAACCCGAATAACGTGCCGGGCATCTACACGAAGCTGATCAGCGTCGACAAAGTCGATCTTCTGCTCGGCCCCTATGCCACCAATATGGTTGCGCCGGCCATGCCAGTGCTGATGCAGAACCAGAAGATGACGATCAGCCTGCTCGGCGTGAACATCAATCGCCAGTTCAACTATCCGCGCTATTTCTCCATGGTGCCCGGAGGCGATGAGGGGACGCTTGCCTTCTCGCGCGGCTGGTTCGAGGTTGCCAGCGCACAAAATCCGAAACCGCGGACGGTTGCGCTCGTCGCGGCAGATGCCGAGTTCGGCAAGACTGCGTGTGACGGGGCGCGTGAGAACGCCAGGAAAGGCGGCTTCCAAATCGTCTACGATAAGAGCTATCCGCCCGGTACACCGGACATGGTGCCGATCATGAGGGCGGTTCAGGCCACCAATGCCGAGCTGGTGTTTGCCTGCTCCTATCCGCCGGACACGGTTGGCATCGTGCGTGCCGCAAACGAGATTGGTCTGAACGCGAAGATGTTCGGAGGCGCCATGATTGGGCTCCTCGCCACACCGATCAAGATGCAGCTTGGTCCGCTCAGCAACGGGCTCACCATCATGGAGAGCTTCATCCCCGCGCCAACCCTCAATTTTCCCGGGTTGCGCGAGATGCTGGATAAGTACCAGGCAAAAGCGCCATCCCTTGGCATCGACCCACTTGGGTATGGATTTACGCCCTTCGCCTATGCTGCGGGCCAGGTGCTCGCGCAGGCGGTCGAGGCGACGCGAAGCCTCGATCACGCCAAGCTCGCCGAGTACATCCACACAAACTCGTTCTCGACGGTCGCCGGCGAGATCGCCTACGGCACGGATGGCGAGTGGAAGAAGTCGCGCCAGTTCTTCACCCAGTTCCAGGGGATCACCGGTAACGACATCAACCAGTTTCGCGACACAACGCACCAGGTGATCGTCTGGCCGGCCGAGTACAAGACCGGCGACATCATCTATCCCTACGAGAACGCCAGAAAGAAGTAACCCGCGCACCCAGACTGCCAGGGGGGACCAGTCTCCTCGACAGTTCGTCTGTCGAGCTACGGCAAATCGGCCGTGGCGTTTGCGCGCATTCCGCCGGGCCAGCGCTCGTGCGTGAGCGGCACAGTTAGCCGTGCCTTCAATCCGCTCGGGCCGAAAGACTGCTCAACCTCGCCGTTGAGCTGGCGTTCGATCACCATGTTGATCAGACGTGAGCCAAATCCCGCGCGACGGCTGCGCTTGGGCGCGGGTCCGCCGCTTTCCGTCCAGTCGAGCACGAGAGTGAGGCCCTGCTGGGTCCGCGTCACGGACCAGGTCAGCTCGACCTTGCCATTCGGGGCGGTCAGGCTGCCATGCTTGCTGGCATTGGTGGCAAGCTCGTGCACCGCCATGCTGAGGCCGAAGGTAGGGTCGGGTTCGAGGAACACATTGGGCCCGTGAAATGCCAGGCGGTCGAGGAAGGGCGCCAATAATGTATTGAGCAGCTCGTTCAGCGAGGTCGACTTCCAACCTCCCTCGGTGATCAGGCGATGAGCATTGGCAAGGGCAAGGACCCGCGCTTCGTATTTGACCACCAGCTCCGCAAGATTGCGTGAGTTCTTTGCGGTCTGCGAAAACAGGGCAAGCAGCTGCGAGAACAGATTGCCCGAACGGTGGCGCAGCTCCCGGATCATCAGCTCGTGGCGCTGGTCAAGCTGGCGGCGCTGGATGCCGCCGGCGATCACGTTGGCCACAGCCTCCAGGAACGAGACGTCGTAATCGTGGAACTTGCGGCGGCGCGCCGAGTGGGCGCCAAGGACGCCATAGGCGCGACCGTCACGGCCGGCGATCGGCGTCGTGATGCCGCTGACAACACCGTGCTGGTGCAGTAACGGCTGCCCAGTGAAGCGGGTTTCCGCCTTCAGGTCCTCGGTCACGACGGGACGGCCGGACGCCAGCGTATAGCCGGCCTGCGAGTCGCGTCCGGTCGATACATTCGCGGTGCCCACCACGCCGGGCTTCCATCCTATGCCCGCGCGCAGCAGCAGCTCTGCATCGCCGGGAATAAGCTCGAGGATCTTCACCATCTCGACGTCGAGAATTTCGCTCACCGTGCTGACGACGTCGCCGAAGAATTTTTGCAGGTCGCCCTCGACAAGCGCGCGCTCACCAAGAAGCGCCAGGCTCTGCTGCTGGCGAGCCCGAATGCGCACCTCGCGGTGGTTGCGCAGGCGCTCGGTAATGTCCCGAGACAAGCCCATAAGCTGGGCAGGCTGGCCGTCCTGAGTGATGACCGTAACCGAAACCTCGAACCAGCGCTCCTCGCGCTCGGCCGCGACCGGCACACGGTACTCCACCCTGACGGGAGCGCAGGTCTTGAGCGCCTGCTCGAGGGCGCTCAGCAGCCCCGTCCCGTGCTGTGGCGGAATATCTTGCGGAGCGAGCGCCAGCGAGCCGGCGGGGCTCGCGGCATCGTGACCGAGAAAGCTGACGACATCGGTGGACCAGCTCAGGCGGCCCGCGCGCAGGTCCCAATGCCAGATGCCGCACCAGTGGGATTCAACCGCGGCACGAAATGCCTCAAGACCGCCGGCCGGCTGCTCAGGGGCGCGCGTGCCGCTGGTCGGCGTCGCCTCGTGCGATCGTACCGTCTTCAGGTCCACGCTGCGCTCTTGGCGGGTTGAGGCCGGCACGTCGCCGGCCAGCAACGCTGCCCAGCAAAATGCCCGGCGCGCTGAAGAGACGAAAGAGGAAGAGCAGCAGAGCGACCCTGTGCCACGCCCGCCGCTTGCAGCGGCGGCCTTGCGAAGGCCCGATGAAAAGAAAGCGCGCCTACGAGACGCAGCGACCGGCTACACGGGACAGCGGCGGCTGCCCTATTGCGCTCACCACGGCCTCGCAGCCCGGCAACAGCTGGGGCGCGACCCGGGCCGGGGCCTTGCTCTCTGCCGGCGCATTCACGGCGTTGCGGCTGGTCGGCGGCGTGAGCGGTAACCGGTCGCCCTTCATGGTCCGGTTGATCGCCGCGATGTTGGCGTCCATGGCCGGGGTTGCAGTGGTCGCCGAGACTTCCAACCCGATGATAAAAGAGGCCGTGGCAAACGCGACGCCACAGAACCCGAAAAGAAATCCAGATTGACGCTGCATGGATTGCTCCCACGATCCCTGTCCCCTTTAGTCGCGTTAACCCTTCATTAGGTTCACGGTGTCGAACAGGCACCGCGAGCGACCAGGCCTCAGGCCCCGAAGCTGCTAACAACTTGGCGGGAATGATGTTCCGTTGATGCGTGGAAATGCCTGCCGCGGCCGCTGGTCGTGGCCGAAAAATTCATCAGTCAGATGATGCGCAGGCAGGAACCATCCAGAGGCTTGCGCATTGTCCAGGCAGCCGGCCGCCCATTTCCCCCTCCCCGTGCTCGGCCGGTTATCTCGGGCGTAGCCGACCTCAAATGGTCGGCTACGCCCCTGTCGTTTCGGGGCAATCCTTTCCGCCATTCATGTCGGCGCCGATCGTCTCGCGTGCAGCCTCCTGCCATAGGCGGAGCCTCCAGCCCAACTTCCAGGGCAAATTCGCGAGAAGCAGAGTTCGCCAGCGCAGATCGTGGGCGGAGCGATCAGACTTCGAATGGCGTGTGCAGGGGCGATGGCTTGCGCTTACCCGCGTTCGCCCGACCTCAGGCGGGAACGCGTCCGCGGCGCTTCGCGGAGCGCTCGAAGAAGAGCGCTTGGCTCGCGACCGCTGAGACGGTCGAGGGCTGGAACGGCTTCGCTATAAGAAACGCAGGCTCCGGCCGTTCGCCAGTGAGAAAGCGCTCGGGATAGGCGGTAATGAAGATCACCGGCGCCTCGAATGAGCTGAGGAGCTCGTTCACTGCGTCAAGACCCGAGCTGCCGTCCGCGAGTTGGATATCAGCAAGGATGAGCCCTGGCTTTGGCTGCTTCTTGGTCAGTGCCAGGGCCTCTGCATGCGTGCGCGCGACGCCCAGCACACGATGGCCGAGCCCTTCCACCAGGGTCTCCAGCTCCATGGCAATGAAGGTGTCATCCTCTATGATGAGCACGTCGGTGGCGATCTCGGCGGCTAGCTCGCGGCCGGATTCCTCCACCAAGGTCCGCAGCTTCATCACATCGATATCGAGGATGCGGGCTGCATCCGGCTCCGCGAATCCTTCCAGCGCCACCAGCAGGAAGGCCTGACGCGGAAGCGGAGTGATGTTGGCGAGCTTCTTTTCCCCGGGCAGCGAGCTTTCGGGCGTGGGGGCAGCCCCATTGACCGCAATCGAGTTCCAGATTTTTGTAAAAAGGCGATAGAGGGCGACGCGAGCGCCGCGGCTGTCTTCCAGGACTGATGGGTCGGCAATCAGCGCCTCCAGGGTGGCTGCCACATAGGCATCACCGGACGCTTGGTTGCCGGTCAGCGCGCGTGCATAACGCCGCAAGATAGGTAGATACTGAGCTACCGCTGATTGGGGCACGGGTCCCTCCGCCGTTCAGAAGATTCTGTCGGGATGCTATCGCAGGAAACAAGACGGAGGGAATAAAGTTCCATGGCGCCGGAACCTCCGGTTTTGCCTCACGTTATGTCCCAATGCCCCTTGAGTGGCCGCGGGATCGAACCACTTGAGGGTGCGAGTTTGCAAGAGGAGGGGAAAGGCGAACCCCAGCAGAGAAACCCTGCCACTGATCCGCATAGGCCAGAACCGACCATGCATACCGAGGCTCCTGAACGCAAAACCGGCCGGCTCACGCGCGATGATCAGCGCAAGCTCGGGGACATTTTGAAGCGGGTTTACGACGATGTGGTCCGGCAAGGGGTGCCGGACCGATTTCGCACCCTGCTCGACGAAATCGAGGGGGCGCACGGGCGCCAACAGACGGGGTCGGGCACACCGCCCGAACTGGGGCGCGAAGCTGCCGCCGCTCCCAGTCGCATGCAGACCGAGCACGGCGGACCGAAGGACCAGTTCAACAAGGGGTCCCACTGATGACGATGCGAGCCTCCGTACGTGATGCAATGCTCGCGGCCGTTCCAAGCCTGCGCGCCTTTGCGATCTCACTTTGCGGCAACGTCGACCGTGCCGACGACTTGGTGCAGGAGACATTGCTGCGTGCCATGGCAAACATCGATTCGTTCCAACCCGGCACGAACATGTCGGCCTGGCTCTTTACCATTCTCCGCAACCTGTTTCGCTCGGAGTACCGCAAACGCCGACGTGAGGTGGAAGACACCGATGGCGGTTACGCCGACACGCTGAAGTCGCACCCGGAGCAACAGAGCCGGGTCGAGTTCGAGGAATTCCGCGTCGCGCTCTCCAAGCTGCCTGCGGACCAGCGCGAAGCGCTGATCCTGGTCGGGGCATCGGGATTTTCCTACGAGGAAGCGGCTGCCATTTGCGATTGCGCAGTCGGCACCATCAAGAGCCGGGTCAATCGGGCGCGCACGCGCCTTTCCGAGTTGCTCTCGATCGATGGCGCGGACGACTTTGGTCCCGATCACGCCACCCGAGCCATCCTGTCGGCGGGCGGTCGCGGCTAACCTCGCTTCTCTCCTCGGCGGATTTTGCGTGAGAGACGCTGGCCTCAGGGCACGGTGGGCGAGCGACCGCGCATGAGCGCCACAACCGCGGATATCGCGAATAGAACAATCGCGACGAAAAAGATGATTTTCGCGATTTCCACGGCGAAGCCGGCAATGCCGCCGAATCCGAGCACGGCTGCGATCAACGCCACGATCAGGAAAGTGAGCGCCCAGCCGAGCATAGCCGAATTCCTTTTCTCAATGCCGATATTGGCCGAGCAACGTTGGCTGGGCGCAAAATGTTCCCTCACGCCATTGCAGCGTCGGGAACCCGTCGTACTCAGCGGAATTGAGCGTGAGGAGGGCGGAGCGAGGAACCATGGCGCGCAAGCGAGTAGCAACTCCCAGCCAAGCGGCCCGCTCAACGGATAGCGTATGCGGAGATACTGTCGAGGGCAGCACGCGGAGCGCGTCACAACTGTTCTCGCGCATGGCGTGCCGCACGGCCGCGTTTAGTGGGCATCCTCTGGCGTTTGCTCTGGCGCTTGGCTCGGTCCTGCTGTGGGCTGCGACGGGCCCGCTGTTCGGTTTCAGCGACACCTGGCAGCTCGTCATCAATACCTCGACCACGATCATAACGTTTTTGATGGTCTTTCTCATTCAGCACACGCAGAACCGCGACACGCTCGCGATCCAGGTGAAGCTCGCAGAGCTCATCATCGCAGGAAAGGATGCGCAGAACCGCTTGGCCACGGTGGAGGATCTTTCTGAGGAGGAGCTCAGAAAGCTGCATGACGAATACCGGGAGCAGGCGGAGACCGTGGATCGTCTTGCGCGTCGCAAGCAGGAGCTCAAGCGGGTAAGCTAGGCTCTCGTAGCCCGGATGGAGCGCAGCGAAATCCGGGGTCCGGTGTTACACGAAGCACCCGCATTGCGCTTCGCTCCATGCGGGCTACGTCGGCTGCGGCGCCGACTGCGTTGCAGCAAAGCCGCATCGTGCAGGAAAACGCAGCCGTCCGGCCTCAGGCGGCGCATGCGCCCGACTGGAAGCAAGAGACCGCGAAAGGGCGCAAGCGGTAAGACGATTTGTCCTTTAACCTCAACGACATGATTTCCTGATAACCGGGCTGACGAAGCTGCCGAGCCGCTGCGGGATCGGCTAGGCAACGTGCTTCATGACGCCGCCCTTCCGTCCCGGCAAGACAATCGACTTCGGGCGGCGTCAACGATTATTGTGGCAAGTAATCGTGCACTTCGAGTCGGGCCGTGCAATCGGGAGAGAATGTCGTGACGAGATTCGTGGGGCCTGTTCCCCTCGCATGCGGTTCTTCTGGATTCGTGACCGTGCGCACAGCGCTGTTGTCCGGAGCAGCCTTCGCGCTCCTCCTCAGCGTCTCTGCGCCAGCGCATGCCGCGCCGCGCGGACTTGGCTATTACTTCTTCTACAATGATCCAGCGCCGCCCGCCTACACGCGGCGGCGTGCTCCCGCCGCGACAACGGCGGCTGCTACAGCGGCGGCGAAGAAGCCCAACCCGGAAAGGGACGGCTTTCCCGATGTCCCGAAAGGCACTGGCGTCTATCAGATTATGATCTCGATCGGCACGCAGCGGCTGGCGCTCTACCATGACGGCGTGCGGGTTGCCGAGACATCTGTCTCGACCGGCACCCCCGGCCATCCCACGCCGAAAGGCATTTTCAGCGTCATCGAAAAGGATCGGTACCACCACTCAAATCTCTATGGGAATGCGCCAATGTACTACATGCAGCGCCTCACGTGGTCGGGTGTGGCGATGCACGAAGGTATGCTGCCGGGCTTTGCGGCCTCGCATGGCTGCATCCGCATGCCGACGGCGTTTGCTTCTCGGCTGTGGCCGACCACCCGGCTCGGGGCGCGTGTGGTGATCGCGCAGCACGAGCTGGTGCCTACCGATTTTGCGCATCCGGCGCTGTTCATGCCGAAAGCCAAACCGGCAGAGCCGAAAGTCGCCTCGAACGGTGCAGTTGAAGCGTCCGAGGGCTCCCGCCCGGTTGTGCTGGCGCAGGCAACCCTCCCCGAAATCGGCATGGTCGATGTCGGGCAAGGAACGCCTGTGAGCCCGATTCCGGACGGCCCCGAGGCGCTCGAGGAAGCCAGTGCTTCAGGCTTCACTAGCGATGACCACACGCAAGCCGCTGCAATCCCAGCAGCCGGCTCGGTGGCCGGGAACGATCAGGCGACCGGCGCGCTGCCCACGCCCGCCCCTGCCGAGTTGGCGCCGTCGGTAACGCCGAATGAATTGCGCAAGTCGGTGGAGCTGCCAAGTGCCGCGCCTCCCGATGTTGGCGTCGACACGGTCCCGCCCGTTGTGCCGGCCTCGTCGGCGCCGCCGTCATCGACCGAGCCGGCAAAGCCAACACCCACTCTTGAGCCGAGCAAACCAGTCGCACCGCGACCCAGGCTCTCGGATCAGCCCGCCAAGCGCGGCGGGCAAGTAGCCGTTTTCGTCAGCCGCAAGGAAAAAAAGATCTTCGTCCGGCAGGGTTTCATACCTGTCCTCGAAATGCCGATTGCGATCGACATTCCGGATCAGCCGCTGGGTACGCACGTTTTCACGGCCGTGTCCTTCACGGATGAGGGTGCGGGCATGCGTTGGAACGTGATGACCGTTCCGAATGAGCTGCAGCGCGCCGGCGAGCCGCGGGACTCGCGCAAGCGCTTAAAGGAGCCGCCCCGTCCGGTGGAGACGAAACCCGCATCCACTGCCGCCGAGGCGCTCGATCGTATCCACATGCCGCAGGAAGCCGTGGAGCGGATCAGCGAGCTGTTAATTCCCGGCTCTTCGCTGGTCGTCTCCGACGAGGGTCTTGGTCGGGAGACCGGGCGCATGACGGAATTCATTGTGCTGACGCGCTGAGGCTTCCCGTTTCGCGCTCGGCACGGGCCGCCTCTGCAGTGCGGGCGGGCACGAGGGATGATGGAGGGCTTTACCCGCTCGGAGATCAGGACCAGCGGCGCGCGGATCGTGACCGTCCGTGGCGGCTCGGGCCCGCCGTTGCTGCTGATGCACGGCAACCCGTTCACCCATTTGTCCTGGCATAAATTTGCGCCGCGGCTCGCCCAAGAGTTTACCGTCATAGCCACCGACCTGCGGGGCTATGGTGACTCAGAGAAGCCGCCGGGCGGAAACGATCACAGCGCCTACTCGTTTCGATCCATGGCACAGGATCAAGTCGAGGTGATGCAGGCGCTCGGCTTTGCGCGCTTTTATGCCGCGGGCCACGACCGGGGTGCGCGCGTGCTCCATCGCATGTGCCTCGATCACCCGGCTGAGGTGGTGCGCGCGGCCGTTCTCGACATCATTCCGCAGCACCACCTGTTCAGCCACACCACGCGTGAATGGGCGAAGGCCTCGTATCACTGGTTTTTCATGATCCAGCCCCATGACCTGCCGGAGCGTCTGATGGGCGCAGATCCGGATTACTTCATCCGCACGAAGCTCGCAAAGACCCCACAGGGATTAAGCTTTTTCGGCGAGGAAGCCCTGCGCGAATATGTCCGCTGCTTCCGCAACCCGGCGACCATCCATGCCATGTGCGAGGATTATCGCGCGACCTATGGCGTAGATTTCGAGATGGACAAGGTGGACTTCGCTGCCGGCCGCAAGATCGGCCGTCCCTTGCTGGTGCTCTGGGGCGCCACTGGCGCCGTCGGACGCAACCATGAGCCTGCACAGGTTTGGGCCGATTATGCTTCAGACATTCGGGGCGCCAAGGCGCTGCCGTGCGGCCACTACCTTTCCGAAGAAGCCCCGGAGGAAACCTACCGGGAGCTGCGCGAGTTTTTCGCCGCAGGCGAGCTGGGGCAGAGTTGACGGCAGGCTGTTGCGAGCGGCCCAAGTCGACGCCCAAGTTAGCGCCCAAGTCAGCTCGTTCGACAATATCAACTCACAATTGCGGACGGGGCGGCGAGAAAATTGCGCACGGCGTACCACAACAAGTGCCGGTTCTTGCTGTAGCCGGCGCTGTGCGATGTATGCGGCAGGATGACGAATTGGCGGTCGCCGTTCGGCAGCTGCCGATAGAAGTCGAGCAGGTCATCATTGGTCGAGTTGCCGTCGTGCTCGCCGCGAATCATCAAGACTGGGGACGGCACCTTGGTTGGATCGACGAGCGGCAAGTTCGCAGCCATGTCGAGATATGTGCCGGACGGAATTTCGTCCCCGAAAGTGAGCTCCATGGCAATGATCGCCTCGGCCACGGCGGGATCATAGCCTGCGGCATGGCCATCACGTGTGAAGATTGAGCGGATCATGGCGGCATCGCGCTTGCGCCGATTGCTTGCGCGCAACTCGGCAAGGCGCGCCGCGCGCCGCCCGATCTCGGCCGACCCCGTTCCCTTGTAGGTGAACGCGGCGAGGATCAGACGATCGACCCGGTCGGGCTCGGCCTGGGCGTAAGCGCCAGCACGTATCGCGCCCGATGAAGTGCCGAACATGTGGATTTTGCCCGCGCCGGATTGCTCCAGCACGAGCGGTATGGCCGCCTTGAGGTCTGCCACGCCGCTCGCAATGTCCGAGCTGTTGCCTGAGCTGCCGGAGTACCCGTAGCCATCGTGGTCCATGGTCCAGACGTCATATCCATAGCCGGCAAACACGTTCATGAAGGAGTATTCGCCTTTGCCCGGCACGGTGAGGTCGTAGGACGAGCGCGCCGAATTGGACGATCCATGCACCAGAAAGAGGACGGGGAGGGCCGGCTCACCTGGTTTTGGTGCGGCGGCGCGCTTGCGCCAGAGGTTGAGCTTCACATCACCTTTTTTGGCCCCGTATTCAGCGCTCCAAACCGCCGCATCCGGGCGCTCCGGTACGGCAGCTCCAGGCGTCTGGGTTTCCCGTTGAGCATGCGCTTGCGCAAGGGAGGACATGATCCCCGCCCCGGCGAGCCCGGCCGCCTTCAGCATGCTGCGGCGCCTAAGTGCGGGATCGCTGAGCAAAGGATTGTTCGCCATGTCTTCCTCCGCAGAAAAGGCCCAGGTCATCAGCAAGGGCGCGGTCTAAGCCGAGCGTAGCAGATTGTCTTGAGCTCTGGCAGAGCCCGCGTCCTGTGCGCGCACGCGGCGGCGGCCTCGCGCATGCATGCCAGTTTTGCTACTGCTCGTGCCAGCATGACCGTCTCGCATTCGGGTGGGCGATTTCGGCTTCTCACAACGCTATATGTGCCAGGCGGCTCCGAGCGGGTCGCCGATAGACTGTCTTCGGCCGCTCAGGCTGCCGCAATTGCGTGACGACATACCGATGCAGCCTAAGGAGGATCGAGGAGGCCGCGTGCTCGATGCAGTGCATCGAGCTGCAGTCGTCTTGGATCGGCGCATCGGCTGGAGCCGGCTCGGTATTGTCGTCAGTGTCGCCCTCATCGGCATTGCGAGCCTCGTGCTCTATCGCATCCTGCGCACCATACACGGTCACGAGGTACTCGAGGCGCTTGCCGCCATTGATTCGCACCGCATTGCGTTTGCCGCGCTGTTTGTGGCGGGCGGCTACTTCACGTTGACGTTCTACGATTTGTTTGCGCTTCGCACGATTGGCCGCAACGATGTGCCGTATCCGGTGGCGGCGCTCGCCGGCTTCACCAGCTACTCGGTCGGGCACAATGTCGGCGCCAGCGTGTTCACCGGCGGTGCAGTGCGATACCGCATCTATTCGGCCTGGGGGCTCAGTGCGATCGACGTCGGTCGCATTTGCTTTGTCGCCGGGCTCACGTTCTGGCTCGGCAATGCCACGGTGCTGGGGCTCGGCATCGCTTATGCACCGCTTGCCGCAAGTGCCATCGATCAGCTGCCGGCCTGGGTCAATCGCATCGGTGCTGCCGCAATGCTCCTGGTGCTTGCCGCCTATGTCGGATGGGTGTGGCGGCGGCCCCGCATTGTCGGGAGGGAGGCCTGGAGCGTCACCTTGCCGGACGGGCCGCTCACCCTCCTGCAGATCGGCATCGGCATCATCGACCTCGGCTGCTGCGCCATGGCCATGTACATGCTGATGCCACAGGAGCCTCAGATCGGCTTTGTCACGCTCACGGTCATTTTCGTTGCTGCCACGCTGCTCGGATTTGCCAGCCATGCTCCAGGCGGCATCGGCGTGTTCGACGCCGCAATGCTGGTCGGGCTGTGGCAGTTTGACAAAGAGGACCTGCTCGCGGGGCTTCTTTTGTTCCGTTTGCTCTACTACATCGTGCCATTCGCAGTGTCGCTGTTGGTGCTTGGCGGGCGCGAGCTCGTCCTGGCGATGCGCGGGACATCTGCACCGCCCCTGGAGCGCCTGCCGCCACTGGCTCCAACGGACGTATGCTCGCCTCCATGCGAGGACGAGAAGCGTCGATAGTATGGACCGGCCCCAGCAGGTAAACCGTATGAAGCGGCAAGCGAAATGCGGGGAGACTTCTCGGGTTAGCGCGTGCCGGGCAGGGTTTCCACGCTGAACAAGCCGTCGTCCTTCATGACGGCATCGTAGCGTCCGCGCGGGTCGAGGGTCCTGTTCATCTCGGCAAGCTTGCGCAGCACCTCAATTGGAATTCTGTATTTGATGCCGGAGCCACCCTGCTTGGGCCTGATGACGGCGAGCCCCAGCAGGTTGGAAGGAGCAGGGTCCGCCGCAATCACGAGCGAGCGCTGGCCAACCGAGGCTTGCGTCGCGATGGCAATGCCGTCGGCAATGCAAGCGCAGGGCGCGTCCGAAGTGTCATGATAGAGGACCGCAACCTCGCGCGGCTTCAGATTTAGCCGTTCCAGGCTGTCAGCCCCAATCTTGATGCCGAGGGGAATGAAAGCCCCAAAGCCGCCATGGATGCGCACTCCGAGCGCGATCCATTCCTCCGGCGTTTCGGCCCAAGCCGGTGCATGGAGCATGACGAGCACGAGGGCAGCGAGCATGACGCGAGTCATCACCGAGCTCATCTCCAGTCGGGGCGGCGTAGTATTCTAGCGCGTTATCCGAGCACGTGAACGCAGGCAATCGGGCGGGGCGGGCGGGGTCGCGCATTCGGCATCGTTGTCCGGGCCGCAGTGACCCTCTATCACTTGCGGCCGATGAGCTGGAGCGAGCATAGCGAGCGTTTCCAGACGAGGCGCTGGCGTGGTCACGTAAGCCGGCAGTGGCTCGTCGTGGGTGCAACAGCCATCGTGTTTGCCGGCCTTTGGGTGGCCGGTGCGGTCGCCGCAATGCCCGCGCTGATCGGCTTTGCCGTGGTGGCGTGCGCAGCCGCCTTCGCCCTGGACAGCCCGGCAAGCCCACCAGCGCGGCGGGATCACGACCTGAGCCCAGCAGCACACGACCGTGGGCTGACCGACAGCCTGATATCGGCCTTTCCAGAGCCGGTCGTGGTGCTCGACGGCGCCGACAATGTGATCGCGTTCAACCCGGGAGCGAAATTCCTCGCGCCAGCGCTGCGAACGGGCGAGCCCCTCGCCCGCGCCCTGCGCATGCCGGAGGTGCTCGATGCGCTGCGCCAGACGCGCACGCTGGGAGCTGCACAACGGGTGGAGTTCTCGCAACGTGTCCCCCTGGAGCGTTGGTACGAGGCAAACATCATTGCGATCGCTACAGGTGGCGCTGCAGCGCGGGAATCCCTGCTGCTCACATTTCAAGACCTGACGCGTCTGCGCCAGGTGGAGGAGATGCGTGCCGACTTCGTTGCCAATGCCAGCCATGAGCTGCGCACGCCGCTGGCGGCGTTATCGGGCTTCATCGATACCCTGCGCGGAGCCGCGCGCGACGACCCGGTTGCACGAGACCGTTTCCTCGGGATCATGCAGGCGCAGGCGCAACGCATGGCGCGGCTGATCGATGACCTGCTCTCGCTTTCGCGCATCGAGCTTAACGCCCATGTCCGCCCCGCGGGAGCCGTCGATCTGATGTCCGTTCTCCGGCAGGTCGTCGACGGCCTGCAGACGCTCGCCCAGGATCGCGATGTCGAGGTCATGCTCAGCCTGTCAAATGTCGGCATTCTGGTGCCCGGCGATCGCGACGAGCTCATAAGCTTGTTCGAGAACCTCGTCGAGAACGCGTTGAAATATGCAGCATCCGGCCGGCGCGTGGAGATCGAGCTCGGAGTTTCCCAGCCCTCTGGAGTAGAAGTAGGGACGGACGCGCAGGCCCGTGTTGTCGTGCGCGACTATGGTCCCGGAATCGCCGCCAAGCATCTGCCGCGGCTCACCGAGCGGTTTTATCGCGTCGACGCGACTGACAGCCGCGCGCAAGGTGGCACTGGCTTGGGCTTGGCGCTGGTCAAGCATATTCTCAACCGCCATCGCGGCCGGCTGACCATCGAGAGTACGGTCGGCCAGGGCGCCACGTTTACCGTCTATCTGCCGCTGCACGTCGAGCGGCCCGAAAAGGATACCTGAGGGGGGCCCGGGGGCTCTCGCGCCGGGAGCCGGCTAAGCGCTAAAACACCAACCCGGCGGCAGTCTAAGACTATGCGATGGCAAGCGGCGCCGTTGCGTCCCGCTCTCCTCCAGCCATCCGACAACACACCCGCAGGGCCCCGAATGTGGCGCGCCGGCCCCATGTCTGCGGTGTCATGCAGCCGTCATGGAGGAATCGTAGAACGAGGCGATGAACATGATAGACAGGAGAAGCTCTTGAATTTGCGTCATTTCTTGGCCGCGGGATTGGTCATTGCCGCTGGCATGACCGGACCGGTGAGCGCTGCGGACATATCGGGTGCAGGCGCGACCTTTCCATATCCGATCTATGCCAAATGGGCCGATGCTTACAAAAAGGAGACCGGGGTCGGTCTCAACTATCAGTCGATCGGGTCAGGTGGCGGGATCAAGCAGATCCAGGCAAAAACCGTGACGTTTGGCGCCACAGACATGCCATTGAAGGCTGCCGAGCTCGACAAGTCTGGGTTGGTTCAATTCCCGATGGTGATGGGTGGGGTCGTTCCGGTCGTCAACATCGATGGCGGGAATTCAAGTGAGCTCGTACTCGACGGCGCGACGCTGGCGAAGATCTTCATAGGCGAGGTCAAAACCTGGTCCGACCCGGCGATTGCCAAGCTCAATCCGAGTGCCAAACTGCCGAACCAGCCGATCGTCGTTGTGCATCGCTCCGACGGATCGGGGACTACCTTCTTGTTTACCGATTATCTCTCGAAAGCGAGCTCCGACTGGAGCGTAAAAGTCGGAGCCAACACTGCGGTGGAGTGGCCCGTCGGTATCGGCGCCAAGGGCAATGAAGGGGTCGCGAACAATGTGAGCCGGACCAAAGGCTCGATCGGCTATGTCGAGTACGCCTATGCCAAGCAGAACAAGCTTGTGTCGACCAAGCTGATCAACAAGGACGGTGGAAGTGTCGCGCCGAGCGCGGCCGCATTCATCGCTGCTGCTGCGAGCGCGAACTGGGAAGGAACGCCCGGGTTCGGCGTCGTCCTCACGAACGAAGGCGGTGCCGCCTCCTGGCCCATCGCAGGTGCCACCTTCATCCTCATGCATAAGCAGCCCCAGGATCCGGCCTCAGCTTCCGAGGCTTTGAAATTCTTTGCATGGGCCTATGCCAAAGGTGACAAGATGGCCGAGGAGCTCGACTACGTGCCGATGCCTGACGCTGTCGTCGCCGCCGTGCAGAAGCTCTGGACGAGTCAGATAAAGGACGGCAGTGGCAAGCCCTTGTTCGCGGGAGCGCCATGATACGCACGTGATTTGCTTTCCGCCGTCTGTTTGTCGGAGCGAATGCACCAGCCGCAAAAAATCGACCGCGCCCGGACGCTGAATCGGTTCCAAGCCGCCGATACGTGCTACCGGGTGCTCACCAAGCTCGCCGCTGTTGCCGTGCTGGCGCTGCTCGGGGGCGTTATGCTCGCCCTCGTCCTCGGCGCAATTCCGGCACTGCGGGAGTTTGGCTTCTCCTTTGTCACGGAGCAGCGCTGGAATCCGGTCACGGAAAAGTTCAGCGCGCTTGCTCCCATCTATGGAACGCTCGTCACCTCCCTCATTGCAATGCTCATTGCCGTTCCGATCGGCTTGCTCATCGCCATCTTCCTGACTGAACTCTGCCCGCAATGGCTACGCCGCCCGATCGGGATTGCGATCGAGCTTTTGGCCGGAATTCCCAGCATCATCTACGGCATCTGGGGATTGTTTGTGCTGGCGCCGTTCCTGCAGGAGACGCTGCAGCCCTTCCTCATCAACACGCTTGGCCGGGTGCCCGTGCTCTCGGCCCTTTTTGCCGGCCCGCCGTACGGCATTGGGATGCTCACCGCGGGCCTGGTCCTGGGCATCATGGTGCTGCCTTTCATCGCCGCGATCTCGCGCGACGTGTTCGACGCCGTTCCTCCGGTTCTGAAGGAAGCGGCCTATGGCATGGGCTGCACCACCTGGGAAGTCGTGCGCAATGTCGTGTTGCCCTATACGCGTGTCGCGGTGGTCGGGGGCATCATGCTTGCGCTCGGACGTGCGCTGGGCGAGACGATGGCCGTGACGTTCGTCATCGGCAACGCGCACCGGATCTCTGCCTCATTGATTGCGCCCGGGACTACCATCTCGGCTACCATTGCCAACGAGTTCACCGAAGCGGTGGGCGAGCTCTACACGTCCTCCCTCATTGCGCTCGGGCTGATCCTGTTCTTCATAACGTTCGTGGTCCTTTCCGTCGCGCGCTACTTGCTGCTGCGCATCGAGCGGAGGGTCGGATAGCCGTGAACCCACTCTATTCGAGACGCCGGCGGCGCAATCGACTTGCCATGGGCCTCTCTGTCGCGGCCACCCTGGTTGGCATTGGCTGGCTGGTCGCGATTCTGGGGGTGCTGATCTGGGAAGGTGCGAGCGGACTATCGCTTGACGTGTTCACTGAGATGACGCCTCCGCCCGGCGCGCAAGGTGGTTTGCTGAATGCCATTATGGGCAGCATCATCCTGACAACGCTCGGGGTGCTGATCGGCGCGCCACTTGGCATCCTTGCGGGCACCTACATGGCCGAGTATGGGCGCTACGATTGGCTGACGAGTGTCGTGCGTTTCATCAATGATATTTTGCTGAGCGCGCCCTCGATCGTGGTCGGACTATTCATTTACGAGGTACTGGTGGTCCCGATGGGGCACTTCTCCGGATTTGCAGGTGCGGTTGCGCTTGCCGTCATCGTTATTCCCGTAGTGGTGCGGACCACAGAGGACATGCTGCTGCTGGTGCCCAACTCCTTGCGCGAGGCGTCAGCCGCACTGGGCATGCCTCGCGCGACGATTGTGCTGCGAATTTCCTACCGTGCAGCACAGGCCGGCATGATCACGGGCATACTCCTCGCGGTGGCCCGCATCAGCGGCGAGACCGCACCGCTCCTGTTTACCGCGCTCAACAACCAGTTCTGGAGCCTCAACCTTAACGCTCCCATGCCCAGTCTCCCCGTCGTCATATTTCAGTTCGCGCTCTCGCCTTACGAAGAGTGGCAAAGGCTCGCATGGGCCGGCGCGCTGATCATCACAATCACTGTGCTCGCTCTATCGATCGTAGCGCGCGCCCTCTCACAGTCGAGACCCTCCTCATGAGCAGTGCTGTCAGCCGCGTGCCGTCCGAAGCCACGGTTGCTGCGCCCGTGAGCACATCGGTGGTGACCGAGACCGCCGGTGGTGCTGCCGGTCGCAAGGAGAAGATCAGCGTCCGCAACCTGAATTTCTACTATGGCGACCATCTTGCGCTGAAGAACATCAGTCTGCCGCTCTATGAAAAGCACTTGACGGCGTTCATTGGCCCTTCCGGCTGCGGCAAGTCGACCCTGCTGCGCGTGCTCAATCGCATGTATGACCTTTATCCGCACCAGCGCGCGGAAGGTGAGATCATCTTTGACGGCGAGGACATTCTTTCCGCCGATCAAGATCTCAATCTTCTGCGGGCCCGCATCGGGATGGTGTTCCAGAAGCCCACACCATTCCCAATGTCCATCTACGAGAACATCGCGTTCGGGGTTCGGCTCTACGAGAAGCTGCCGCGCTCGGAGCTCGACGGCAGGGTTGAGGCTTCGCTCCGGCGGGCGGCGCTCTGGGACGAGGTGAAGGATAAGCTGAGTGCCAATGGTCAAAGCCTGTCCGGCGGGCAGCAGCAGCGGCTTTGCATCGCGAGGACCGTGGCGATCAGGCCCGAGGTCATCCTGCTGGACGAGCCGTGCTCGGCGCTCGATCCGATCTCGACGGCCAAGATCGAGGAGCTGATCGACGAGCTCAAGCAGGACTACACGATCGTGATCGTCACTCACAACATGCAGCAGGCGGCGCGGGTCTCTGACCTCACCGCCTTCATGTATCTCGGGGAACTGATCGAGTTCGAGACGACGAGCAACATGTTCACGGCGCCGCGCAATCGGCGCACCCAGGACTACATCACAGGCCGCTTCGGATAGATCTGATCGACCAAAGGATCACGCATGGTATTGACCGAGCACACCGCCAAGGCGTTTGACGTCGATCTGCAAGAGCTCACCCGCATGGTGGCGGAGATGGGCGGCCTCGCCGAAAAGCAGCTCGCCGACTCCTTTCAATCCTTGCTGCGGCGCGACTCCGAGACCGCCGAGCATATCGTCGCCACAGATCCTCGCATCGATGCGCTGCAGCAGGAGATCGAGGAAAAAGCGGTGCGGACCATTGCGCGCCGCCAACCCATGGCGGTCGACCTGCGTGACGTCATTGGCGCCCTGCGGGTTGCCAACGATCTCGAGCGCATTGGCGATCTCGCAAAGAACAACGCCAAACGCGTATTGGCTCTCGATGGCGATTTCCATCCCATCAAGGTTCTGCGCGGTGTCGAGCATATGGGAGCGCTCGTGCTCGAGCAGCTCACGCAGGTTCTCGACAGCTATGCCACCCACGATCTCGCCAAAGCTCTGGTCGTGTGGAATGGCGATGAGGCCGTGGATGCCATGTGCACGTCGCTGTTCCGCGAGCTCCTCACCTACATGATGGAAGAGCCGCGTAACATCACGTTCTGCATCCATCTCATGTTTTGCGCCAAGAACATCGAGCGCATGGGCGACCACGCCACAAATATTGCCGAGACGGTCTATTACATGATCGAGGGGCGCACCATCGCCGAACAGCGGCCCAAAGTCGACACCACGCGGTTCGCGAGCCTCGCCGGTGACCGATGAGCTGCGCGGCGCCGGCTATGACAAGGCGGCAGGGCTGCGGCTTCAATCGCATGCTTCACTGATGCAGCCGCGTATCCTGATCGTCGAGGACGAGGAGGCGCTCACCGAGGTGCTGCGATACAATCTGCAGCACGAGGGATACCAGGTCGAGGTGGCTGCACGCGGGGATGATGCCGATCTTCTGCTGCAGGAGCGCGTTCCCGATCTTCTCATTCTCGATTGGATGCTGCCTGGTCTTTCCGGCCTCGAGCTCTGTCGCCGGTTGCGCCAGCGCCCGGCATCGCGCCAGCTGCCGATCATCATGCTCACGGCCCGCGGCGAGGAGAGCGAACGGGTCCGCGGCTTGGCGACCGGAGCGGACGACTACATCGTCAAGCCGTTCTCGGTGCCCGAGCTGAATGCGCGCGTGCGCGCGCTGCTGCGGCGCGCCATGCCTGAGCGGCTCGCCGATGTCCTCACCTTCCGCGACATCGAGATCGACCGAGAGAAGAAACGCGTTTCGCGGGCCGGCCGCGAGGTTGGTCTCGGCCCCACCGAATACCGGCTGCTCGAATTTCTCCTGGAGCGTCCGGGCCGCGTATTCTCACGCGAGCAGTTGCTCGACGGCGTCTGGGGCCGCGAGGTCTACGTCGATGAGCGCACGGTCGACGTTCACGTCGGCCGGCTGCGCAAGGCCCTCAACCGCGGACACGACGGTGACCCGATTCGGACCGTGCGCGGCAGCGGCTATGCACTCGATGACCGCTATCAGGCTCCTACCTGACTGGCGCGGCCCTTAGGGGCGCAACGCCCGGCGGTCGCGGCGCATGTTGGGTGGTTGATACGCCACGCGCGAATGGTGGGAACAGTAGGGCAGGCTGGTGAGCGTCTGTCCGCCGCAGAAGAAGAAGTCGGCACTGCCTGGATCGCCGATCGGCCAACGGCAGGTGTCCTCGTTGAGCTCGAGCAGGGAGCGACGCTGGCCCATCGGGATGACATTGTCGACGAGCTCGGGCTCAAGGTCGACCTCGACTTCATAGGCGTGGGCGAGCGCAGTGTTGCCGCGGACGGCAGGGCGCGTCAGCCGCAGCACTTGGTTGCGCTGCTTGCGCGGGCGCGGCGCCGTCGAGCTCGGCGATTTGGCCCGGCCCGACAAACCGAGGCGGTGCACCTTGCCAATCACCGCGTTGCGCGTGGTGCCACTGAGCTCCCCGGCAATCTGACTCGCCGACAAGCCCTCCGCCCAGAGCTTCTTCAGCGTCTCGACGCGTTCATCCGTCCAGGTCATGCGCTAATGCCTCGCTATGACTGCGACGACGACGTGACAGAATCCTTCCCCGGGTCTGGGCAACGACTGTTGGCCCGACGCATACTCCCCGCTACGATTTACGCTAGTAACCTGTCCGCCGCCCACGAAATGTCGTACCTGACGATCGGAAGGGTACAATATGGCGAGAGTCAGGCGCAAGAGTCCCAGGGCCAGCGTCCACATCTTCCCGGCGCTTCAGGGCCTGTGTCCACACCTAATCGCGTGCAGCACGTGCTCGCGCCGCCAGTGCGAGGTCTGTTGCGGGTCGCGGCGCCGATTGACAGCGTACAGCTGCGATAATACTTGTTGACCGTGCCGCCCCGGAGAGGCGGCACATTTCGTTTCCGGCCAAGTTTCCAAGCTCAAGAGTCCAAGCGCATATGAGCGCGGCTCCCACATCACATCTCCTGCCGACTTTCGCGCGTGTCGACCTTGCGTTCGAACGGGGCGAGGGCGCCTGGCTCGTCGATACGAAGGGCGAGCGCTACCTCGACTTCGCCGCGGGGGTGGCCGTGAACGCGCTGGGCCACGCTCACCCGCACCTGGTCGAGGCCGTTACCGCCCAGGCCCAGAAGCTCTGGCACGTCTCGAACCTTTATCGCATTCCCGAAGGCGAGCGTCTGGCGGACCGCCTCTGTGCCGCAAGCTTCGCTGACTTCGTTTTTTTCTGCAATTCGGGTGCCGAGGCGTTGGAATGCGCGATCAAGATGGCGCGCAAGTTCCAGGCGGCGAGCGGCAAGGGCGAACGCTACCGCATCATCACTTTCGAGGGGGCCTTCCACGGCCGTACCCTCGCTGCGCTCGCTGCCGGAGGACAGAAGAAGTACCTTGAGGGCTTCGGGCCGGTGGTCGAGGGCTTCGACCAGGTCGCTTTTGGTGACTTCGAGGCCGCCAAGAGCTGCGTCGGTCCGGCGACGGCCGCGATCCTGATCGAGCCTATTATGGGCGAAGGCGGTGTGCGTGTAGTGGCGCCCGAGTTTCTGCGAGCCCTGCGCAAGCTCTGCGACGCCAATGGCTTGCTGCTGATCTTCGATGAGGTGCAAACCGGCATCGGCCGTACCGGCGAGCTGTTCGCTTATCAGCGCTCCGGCGTCGTCCCCGACATCATGACCCTGGCCAAGGCCCTCGGCGGCGGCTTTCCCATCGGTGCTTGCCTGGCCAGCGAAGAGGCTGCCAAAGGAATGACGGCAGGCACGCATGGCTCGACCTTCGGCGGCAATCCGCTTGCTATGGCCGCGGCCAGTGCCGTGCTCGACGTGTTGCTCGCCGATGGCTTCCTCGAGCAGGTGCGCCGCACCTCTTTGGTGCTGAAGCAGAAGCTTGCGGCGGTGCAGGACCGCTATCCGTCGGTCATTGCCGAGGTGCGCGGGGAGGGGCTGCTGATTGGCCTGCGCGCCGTCGTGCCCAGTGGTGATCTGGTCGACGCGTTGCGTGCCGAGAAGCTCCTCACGGTCGCCGCCGGTGACAACGTCGTGCGCTTCCTGCCGCCATTGATCGTGACCGAGGAAGAGGTGAGCGAGGCGGTATCGCGCCTCGAGCGCGCGTGCAGCCGCCTGGCTGGGGCGCAGAAGCGTCCTTCCGTTCAGGGAGCGGTGGGATGAGCGGTGACGCTATCCGCCACTTTCTTGATCTGACCGACATCCCCGCCGACGAGCTGCGTGGCATTCTCGAGGCGAGCAGGGCCATGAAGAAGAAGCAGCGGTCGCGCTGCCGGAGCAAGCCACTCGAAGGGCAGACCCTGGCGATGATCTTCGATAAGCCCTCGACCCGGACGCGCGTCTCGTTCGACATTGCCATGCGTCAGCTGGGCGGCGAGGCCATCATGCTCACCGGCCAGGAGATGCAGCTCGGGCGCGGCGAGAGCATCGCCGATACTGCGCGGGTTCTGTCGCGTTACGTGGACCTGATCATGATCCGCATCCTCGACCACGAGCTTCTGGCCGAGTTGGCGCGCCATGCAACGGTGCCGGTGATCAATGGCCTGACCAGGCGCTCGCATCCTTGCCAGGTCATGGCCGATGTCATGACTTTCGAGGAGCACCGCGGGCCGATCCGCGGCCGTACTGTGGCCTGGAGCGGAGACAGCAACAACGTGCTGGCAAGTTGGATCCACGCGGCCGAGCGGTTCGACTTCCGCCTTCAGGTCGCCACCCCGCCGGAACTCGCCCCGCAGAAATGGCTCACGGATTGGGTGAAGCAATCGGGCGCGGACATCAAGCTCGGCAGCGACCCGGAGGAAGCCGTGCGAGGCGCCGATGCGGTGGTCACCGATACCTGGGTGAGCATGGGCGATAAGGATGGGGAGCGCCGTCACAACCTGCTGCGGCGCTACCAGGTGAATGCGCGGCTCGTCTCTCGCGCCAACCCTGATGCGATCTTCATGCATTGCCTGCCGGCGCATCGCGGTGAGGAGGTCACCGACGACGTGATTGATGGGCCACGGTCTGTCGTGTTCGATGAAGCCGAGAACCGCCTGCATGCGCAGAAAGGCATTCTCGCCTGGTGCTTGCACGCCCGTGCGTAGAAGTGAGGGCGACCGCGGCCAAGCCGCATTGGAGTAATCACCGATGCCCGGCAAGCGCGTGCAATTCGATGATGCGACCTGGCAGGCCGTCGACTTGCTGGCGCGCGACCGCATGATGGACTTCCAGGAGCTCGCCGACGAGGCGTTCCGTGACCTCCTGAAGAAGCACGGCCGGCCGACCGACCTCAAATCCGCCCTTCGCGCGAGCGCGGGTGAGAGCGCGACGGTGCACAAGTTTCCACAAGGCAAGCGGAGCAAACCGCGCAAGCACCGGTGAATTCCGGCCTGCGCTTGGGGCGGGCCCCTCGGAACGGCTTTGAACCGGCTTGCGGCACACGCGGGCCGGCACTCAGGTTCAGGCGGGCAGGCAACGGGCACGCCGGAACATTCACTTCCGGCGGCTGTTGTTTTCGCGGCAGGAGACAGGCCATGAATGTCGCACAGGAGCGGACCCGGTCTCTGTGGATGGACGTCGAGCCCGCCTCGGCTGGTCCGCTGCAGGGGGATCAAAGGGCTGATGTGGTTGTGATCGGCTCGGGTATTGCCGGTCTGTCCACCGCCTACGAGCTGACAGCCCGCGGCCGCTCGGTCATTGTGCTGGATCGCGGCGCCATCGGCGCCGGCATGACCGCGCGAACGACGGCGCATTTGGCAAGTGAGCTCGATGACCGCTATGCCGACCTGATCCAGGCTCGCGGGCTCGACGTGGCCCGCATGGTTTATCAAAGCCAGAGCGCGGCCATCAATCGTATTGAAGCTATTCAGGCGACCGACGGGATAGAATGCGACTTTCAGCGTCTGGATGGGTATTTGTTTCAGGCGCCGGGCACCCCGGAGTCCCAGCTCGATCGCGAGCTCGAAGCCTGCAAGAAGGCAGGAGTGCCCGTGTTCGATGTGCGCGAGAAAGGACCTCTCCAGATCTCTGATCTGCGACGGTCGCTGCGCTTCCCCGACCAGGCGCGCTTTCACCCAACCAAGTATCTGGCCGGCCTCGTGCGCACCCTCACGCGCAAGGGAGCGCGCTTATTTGCCGACACGGCTGTCGAAAGCGCGACGGAAGAGGGTGACGGTGTGGCCGTAAAGACTGCACGCGGCACGGTGCGCGGCCGGGATTGTGTGTTCGCCACGAACTCGCCGATCGGCGGAAGTGTGACGCTCCACCTGAAGCAGGCGCCCTACCGCACCTTTGTCGTGGCGGCGTTGCTGCCCCGGGGACGTCTTGCGGACGCGCTCTACTGGGACACGCTCGATCCGTATCATTACGTCCGTTTGCAACCCTATTCGGATAGCGAGGACATCGTCATCATCGGCGGCGAAGATCATAAAACCGGTTACGCGGATGAGGGTGAAGCCCGTCTCACGGCGCTCGAAAGTTGGGCGCGAGATCGCTTGCCCGAGATGGGTAGGGTCACGCATCGGTGGTCCGGGCAGGTCATGGAGCCCACCGACTATCTCGGACTCGATGGTCGCAATGGCAGCGATCGACACCGCTACATGATCACCGGCGACTCGGGGCAGGGCATGACCAACGGCGTGCTCGGCGCGATGGTGGTTACCAGCCTGATTGTCGATGGCCAAAGCGGATGGAAGGAAGCCTACGACCCCAGTCGCAGCATGACCAAGAAGCTCGGCCACTTCCTGAGCGAGAACGCCACGGCGTTGCGTAGCATGGCCGAATATTTCACCGGCGGGGAGGTCGCCTCGGTCGAGCAACTGCGCCCGGGTGAAGGCGGTCTCTATCGCAGCGGGCTCAAGAAGGTTGCAGCCTGCCGCGATCAGAATGGGCAGCTGCATGTGCGTTCCGCCATTTGCAGCCATATGGGCTGCGTTGTGCACTGGAATTCGCTCGAGCAGTGTTGGGACTGTCCGTGTCATGGCTCGCAATTCGCGCCGGATGGCTCACCATTGAACGGACCGGCGGTAACGCCGCTGGCCGATGCGGCCGGCCTGCGCCGCCGATTGCAAGCCGCGGAATGAACCACAAAGACGGCCAATTCCGGTGACCCCGAGCGCGCACAGACCCCGCTTAGAGTTGCGACGGCGAAGCTCGTCTGCGAGCGGAAGGCGAATTGTAACGAGCTTCGGAATCGGACCGCTCGCGCCCGCTGGTCCGCGGCCTCCTCCGCGCTGAATCTATGGGTACGATGGAAGTCACGGAGCCGCGCGCTCCAAGCTTCGAGCCAGCCGACCAGGCGCTGCTGTTGCTCGGACGGGAATTGCAGGGCTCTGGCTATCGTTTCATCACCACCACGCCGGCGAGCCACCGCCGTGTTGTCGAGCGCGCGCAGCAACAACACGGTGTCCTCGAACGGGTGTTCGGCTGGAGTCGCAGCTTCGCGAGGGACGAGTTGCCGAGCCGCATTTTGGCGCTGCTCGATGGCGCGGGCGAGCTGGAGCACGCGAACGGCGCGATGCGCAGCGGGGTACGGTTTTCCAGCCTCGGATCGCAGCTCTTCGTGCACTCGGCATTTCCCACTGAGGAGCCGGACAGCGTGTTCTTCGGGCCGGACACGTATCGCTTTGCTCGTACCTTGCGTGCGGCCCTGCAAGGCTTCGCACCACGTGATTCTTGTACCGTCATCGATATTGGCGCCGGGAGCGGGGCAGGGGCGTTGCACGTCGCCGGCCTTCTCGCCGGCAAGACCCTCGTGCAACCCATTCTCGGCGACATCAACCCGAGGGCGCTGCGTTTCAGCCGTGTGAATGCAGCTTTAAACGACATTGCCAATGTCCGCGTCGTGCTGAGTGACGTGTTTAGTGACATCGATGAGCGGGGCGATCTGATCATCGCGAATCCGCCTTACCTGGTCGATCGCTCACGGCGCGCTTATCGGCATGGCGGTGGCCCGCTTGGATTGGAGCTATCGATCCGCATCGTGGAGCAGGGCCTGCCACGGCTGCATCCCGGAGGCCGCTTGGTCCTCTACACGGGAACTCCCGTCATTGGGGGTGTCGACCAATTCCTGTCGCGCGTGGCTCCGTGCCTTGCGATGAGCGGCCGGCGCTATAGCTACGAGGAAATCGATCCCGACGTCTTCGGTGAGGAACTGGAACACCCGCCGTATGCGGGGGCGGATCGCATCGTCGCGGTTGCGCTGATTGTCGAGAGCTGAGGAGTGAGTTGATGATATCCGACACTGCCTGGACGCGATTTGCCGCGGAACTTTCTGGCCCCGGCTTTGCCGTGTTCCACCGCGAGCTCGCCCAGCACAATCATCTGCGTTTCGAGCCGACCCTTCCGGAAAGTGCCGGTTCCCCCGACTTGCCGAATGAGGCTGCCATCCGGCACGCCGAGCGGGAATTCGTGGAAAGCGTCCGCCGCGAGATCACACCGCTCGTTGCTGATATCCCGAGCAAGGTCGATGCGTTCATTACCTGGTTTGAGGCGTTGCGCGATATCGGCCCTGGGCAGGGCGATCCACTATTCCCATGGCTTGCGAGCACTGCAAGCCTCGATCAGATGCGTTGGTTCATCGAGCAGGAAGTCGCGGGAGAGGCGGGGTTCGAAGATCTCTTGGCGATCACCCAGGTCAAGATGCCTGAGGTGGCGAAGCTCGAAATGGCACGCAATTACTGGGACGAGATGGGTCGTGGCGCGAGCAAGGGAATGCACGGTCCGATGCTTGCGCGGCTTGCCGACCACCTCAGCCTCAAACCAACTCCCGCCAGCGTGGTGCCGGAAGCACTTGCGCTCGGCAACATGATGATCGCGCTCGCGAGCCACCGCTGTTACGCCTATCATTCTGTCGGGGCGCTCGGTGTCATCGAGATGACCGCGCCCACGCGTGCCGGATGGGTCAATCGCGGGCTGCGTCGGCTTGGCGTCACCGCAAAGAAGCGGCATTACTTCGCTCTCCACGCGGTGCTCGACGTGAAGCATTCCGAGGCATGGAATCGCGAGGTGCTGCGCAGCTTGGTGGCGGAGGATCCGCGGCGCGCGCAAGCGATCGGCGAAGGAGCCGTGCTGCGGCTCTGGCACGGTGCCCGGTGCTTCGAATGCTACCGCCGTACGTTCAACATCGACGCCCCCGGCCAGCGCGCAGCATAAGCCCGCCCGCGCAGCACAGATGCGCTTTCTCGGCATCGGCGATTGCTGCGATCTCGGCGCGCTCTATCTCCGCCTCCTCGAGGAAGGTCACGAGGTCAAGGTCTCGATCGCGCATCCGCTTTGCCATGGCACGCTCGCCGGGATGGTCGAGCACACAGCGGACTGGCGTGCCGAGCTGGCCTGGATTCGGGCTGCCGGTGCGAAAGGTGTGATCCTCTTTGAGAATGTCGCAGAGCAACGCGGTCAGCTGCAGGACGAGCTGCGCGGTGAAGGCTTTGCCGTGATCGGCGGCAGTGCCTATGGGGACCGTCTCGAGAATGATCGGGCTTACGGCCAACGCGTCCTCGCGCAAGCTGGGCTACCGATCGCGCGCACTTGGGAGTTTGCCGATCGCGCTGCGGCTCTGGCATTTCTCGAGCAGCGGCCTGCGCGGTATGTACTAAAGTTCAACGGCCCGGAGGCAGCCATCGACAATTACGTGGGCGCGCTGCGCGATGGGCGCGATGTCCATGCTTTCCTGCGCAAGCTGACGCATGCGAAGTCGCTTTCGGCGAGCCTCGTGCTGATGGAGTATCTCGACGGCGTCGAGATGGGCGTCGGTGCCTACTTCGACGGCACGAAATTCCTCACGCCCGCGTGTCTGGATTGGGAGCACAAGCGTTTTTTCCCTGGTGATCTGGGCGAGCTGACCGGGGAAATGGGCACGGTGGTCAGCTACGTGCGCTCGCGTCGCTTCTTCGAGCAGACGTTGGCCGTCATGGAGCCGGCCCTGCGGGATCATGGCCATTGCGGATACGTCAACCTCAACACGATCGTCAACGAGCGCGGAATTTGGCCACTCGAATTCACCTGCCGCTTCGGCTATCCGGGCTATGCGATCCTGACACCGCTGCAGAGGACCATGTGGGGTGAGCTGCTGGCGGCGATGATCGACGGCTCGCGGGAGACGTTCGATGTGCAAGGCGGATTCTCCGTCGGCACTGTTCTCACCATCCCGCCATTTCCTTATCCGCGCAGCCAAGTGGACGAGCCGGTCGGACTGCCGGTGTTGTTTGACGGCGCTCTCACTGACGAGGATCGGGCGAACCTGCACTATTGTGAGGTGGGCCTCGAGGAGGACGTCTTGGTGACCAGCGGAATCTACGGCTGGACCATGGTCGTGACCGGGACCGGTGAAACCATCGACTTGGCGCGAGATCGCGCAAACAAGCTGGCGGCACGTGTGGTGGTGCCGAACGTGCGCTATCGTCGCGATATCGGTGAGCGGTTAGCGGCCGTGGATTATGCTCGCGTGGAGCGGCTTGGACTATTGGACTGACCGGACCGCGAGATTGCGCCGCACAGCCGCCGCGTAAGAGGCCGCACTGGCCTCTGACGCGGAGCTGAGTCCTGCAAGAGTGGCTCGATGCTTAGCGCCAAAACAGGGCCAGCAGAATGATGATCGGCAGCGGTATGCCGAGGAGCCAGAGCAACGCACCTCTTCCGAATCCCATGGGGGTGGTCCTTTCGCGAGTTGGCGTCGGCGCACGACGCATTAGTTGAAATCGAAGGCGCCACATCAACGCTTGCTTGGGGGAGCAAGTTCCACATGCTGTGACGGGAACCAAACCCCGAAGCATGCAGGTGCGGTTGGATGCTTAACGATGTCCCGGTCTGCCGCTGCTCTGTGCACTGCAAGGTTGCTGTGTTCAGAACCTTCATCTGTGTCGCGCCGGCCGGCGGTGCTTCGCAATCCGAGGGGGTCCAATTTGCGCTGACTAGGCTTATATCGTGGCGATCATGTCCGCCCCGCAAATTCCAACGCGTGCCCCCGCCGAAAGCACGGTTGACGATACAATCCTGCCGTTTGACGTGGAAACGCTCGAGTTGCGCGGGCGGCTCGTGCGGTTTGGCCCGGCGATCGATACGATTCTGTCGCGGCATCGCTACCCGCTGCCTGTGGCGAAGCTTCTGGGCGAGGCCGTTGTCCTCGCCGTTCTGCTCGGATCCACTTTGAAATTCGAGGGTCGATTCATTCTGCAGACGCAGAGCGACGGCCCCGTGCGGATGCTGGTGATCGACTACACCACGCCCGGCAAGGTCCGAGCCTGTGCGCGCTTTGACAAAGCGCGTGTGGAAGACGCCATCGCAGCGGGAAGCGCCGATCCCGGTACGCTACTTGGCCGTGGGCATCTCGCCATGACCATCGACCAGGGCCCCGACACTGCGCGTTATCAGGGCATTGTCGCCCTCGAGGGCAAAGATCTCGAGCATGCCGCGCACGAGTATTTCTTGCGCTCGGAGCAGATCCCAACACAGGTGCGGCTCGCCGTCGCTGAAGAGCTGCGGGCGGGCGTCGGAGGTGCGCATCACCGCTGGCGTGCCGGCGGCCTGTTGTTGCAATTCGTGCCGCGCTCCCCGGAGCGGGCGCGTCAGCGCGATCTCGATCCTGGCGACGTGCCGGAAGGATTTGTGCTCGACACCCCGCCGGAGGACGAGGCTTGGGCTGAGGGGCGCTCGCTGGTGGCGACGGTCGAGGACGTTGAGTTGCTCGATCCAGCCGTCTCTGCGGAGCAATTGCTTTACCGGCTTTTTCACGAGCGCGGCGTCAGGGTGTTTCGCAGCCGTGAGCTCTACGCGCAATGCTCCTGTACCCGCGCCGGTGTGGAAAACATGCTGCGCAGCTTTCCCCAGGACGACCGGGATCACATGGTCGAGAACGGCAAGATCACCGTGACCTGCGAATTCTGCAACTCGGTCTACGAGTTTGAGCCAGCCGAGGTTGCCGGGCAGACGCCATTGTAGGCACGCAGCGGCGAAGCGGGATCAACGCACTCGTGGTGTCTCAGTTTGATTGAAGAAGCGGCGGGAGGAGATCGCCCGACTGCCGCGCAAGCTCGGTGGAAAGAGCCTCATCGTCCATTCTACGGGCGGGTTTGAAACCCGCCACTACATGAACCCCTGTTCCGTGCGCAACCTGATAACCTGCAGGTGCATCTGCCTCAGGCCCGCGTTCGGGACGAAGCGGACATGGCGAACTTATGAGTACGCACGCTTAAAGAGGCCGCCAGTCTGCGCCCCAACAACAGCTCCCACGCACATCTCTGCAGACGCGACGGACAAAATCGGGAGACATGTAGTGGCGGGTTTCAAACCCGCCCCGCTTCAGCAGACACCCCCCGCGAGATGTTCTCTGGGTCATCCGCCCACCGCGCAGGATTGTTCGAGACACTACGAATGCACTTTGTTGATCCCAACGCCCAGCGCGCGTGCGCGCTGGTTGCCCACGCTCTTCTCAATTGATCGTGCGTTCGCGCTGCGGCGTGTCGAGTGAGAAAGGCGGAATATTCACGTCGAAATGCTCGCCCGTTGTGGTGACCATGCCATAGGTGCCGGTCATGAACCCGGAAGGGGTCGGCAGAGGCACGCCGCTCGTATACTCGTAGTTCTCACCCGGTTTGAGCACCGGCTCCTCGCCGACGACACCTGCCCCTTTCACCTCTTGCAAGCGGCCGTGCGCGTCGGTAATGCGCCAGTGACGTGTCTTCAGCTGGACGGTGGCGTCACCGCGATTGATCAAGGTGATGGTGTAGGCCCAAAAGAAGTAGCTGTTTTCCGGTGAGGATTTGTCCGCCAGGAAACGCGGAACGACCCGGACCTCAATCTGCCGGGTTACGGCCTGGTAAGCGGTCTTCGCGGCGTCCATGGCGGCTACATAGCGCGTTTCAGGCAAAGTGGAAATGTCAGCCGGCGGCCCCCCTCTCGGCGGCGAGGCGGTCTCCGCGGCAGGCATTCCCAGGGCCCCTACGGCACCCTACATTGACCACTGCCACCGCACGAAGGATCGCGCGATGCATGCCCCGGTCGTGACCAGCGGACGTGATCTGCGACTCGATCTCTTCCGCGGGATCGCGCTGTGGCTGATTTTCCTCGACCATATTCCATCGAACCTGGTCTCCTGGGTCACCATCCGCAATTACGGCTTCAGTGATGCGACTGAGATCTTCGTGTTCGTCTCCGGCTACACCGCGGCGTTCGTCTACGGCAGAGAGATGCGGGAACGCGGATTCGTGGTGTCGGGAGCGCGTGTTCTCCGGCGCGCCTGGCAGATCTATGTCGCCCACGTATTCCTCATGGCCATCTATCTTGCCGAGATCTCGTATGTGGCGACGAGCTTCGAGAACCCGCTCTACGCCGAGGAGATGAACATCCTCGATTTTCTCAAGCAGCCCGACCAGACGATCGTTCAGGCGCTGCTGCTGAAGTTCAAGCCGGCCAACATGGACGTGTTGCCGCTCTACATCGTTCTGCTGCTCCTCTTCCCTGTGGCCCTTTGGCTGCTGCTGCTTCGCCCCACCTTGGCGCTCGCGGCATCCGTGCTGCTCTATGTGCTCACCTGGGAATTTCACTGGAACCTGCCGAGCTACCCGAGTGGCTCGTGGTATTTCAATCCATTCGCTTGGCAGCTGCTGTTCGTGTTTGGCGCCTGGTGCGCGCTGGGGGGAGCCGAGCGACTGGCTTCGGTCCTGAAATCCCGCGTCACCCTGGCAATTGCCATCGCCTATCTCCTTTTTGCCTTTGCGATCACTTTGACCTGGTACGTCCCGAGCACGACTCAATATGTGCCGCAGTGGTTGGAGGAGGCGATCTATCCAATCGACAAGGTCAATCTCGACGTCCTGCGCTTTGCCCATTTTCTTGCTTTGGCCGTGGTCACCGTCTGGTTCGTGCCGCGTGACTGGCCGGCGCTTCAGACACCGTGGGCATGGCCCGCGATCCTCTGCGGCCAACACTCGCTCGAGATCTTTTGCGTCGGCGTGTTCCTGTCGTTCGCCGCCCATTTCGCCATGGTCGAGGTGTCGCACGCCTTGTGGATGCAGGTGCTCGTCAGTTTATTAGGCATTATGATAATGGTCGCGGCAGCCGGGCTGCTGAGATGGTACAAAATAGCGGAAGGTCGCAGTTCGGGAACCCGGGCTCGTAAAACGCCGGATGCCGACCTCGCGGGAGGCGACGCATGAGCCATTTGAGAGCTCTGGTGTTTGCCGCGACGCTGCTTGTCAGCGGGGACGCGTCCGCTATGGAACGGCCTGCGTGTGATATTCCCGGCCAGCTGTTGTCGGTGCCCTACGAGCTGAGCCACGTCGAGACGGTGGTCACGAAGGACCGGCGGCTTAATGTGGCCGTGGTGGGCACCGGGTCCTCCATTCTGGCCGGGCCGGACGGTCCCCGATCGGCCTACCCCTCGCGGTTGGAAGCCGCGCTCAAGCGGCGCCTGCCGTCCGTCAGCATCAAAGTGGCCACCCTGGTGCGCACCCGTATGAGCGCCGAGGACATGGCCGGTGGAATGGGAAAACTACTCGTCGACGAAGCCCCGGACCTCGTGGTATGGCAAACAGGTACCATCGACGCCATGCGCCGGGTCGATCCTGACAATTTCCGGGCGGCGTTGGAGGAGGGGGTCGAACGGCTGCAGCAGGCGCCCGTCGATATCATCTTGATGAACATGCAGTACAGCCCTCGCACCGAAACCATGGTGGCGCTCGGTCCCTATGCCGATGTCATGCGCGTGGTCGCGCAGCAGCACGAAATCCCGCTGTTCGACCGGCTTGGCATCATGCGCCAATGGTCCGATACCGGGGCCTTTGACCTTTATGCCACAGGAAAAGACAATGTGCTGGCGCAGCGGGTGCACGACTGCATCGGCCGCGGCCTGGCCCAGATGCTGATTGAGGCTGCGCATCTCAACGCCGTCGACATCAAACCAAGTGAATGATTGAGCGTTACCGCCAGGAATGGCTCAACAAAAGCAATCCAGAGACAGGGACGAGCGGCTTCTGATGGGTAATTGCAGGACATTGTGGCGTGGCGCCGCATTGGGCGTCACCGCGCTCGCCTCGGCGTGGGGACTGACAGCTGTGCAGGCGCAATCGCCTGGTTCCATCGCTGCCGCCGGTGTGATGGGAAGCTCGACGACCACGGGTCCCTCGCCACAGGCTTCTTGCGTCGTGCTCCCCCAGCAGGCGCGTTTCGACTTGCCGCTACCACGATTGGGCCGGCTGCTCGCTGCAGGCAAGCCCATCAAGATCGTGGCGCTTGGCTCTTCCTCCACCGCCGGCGCGGGAGCCAGCAGCTCTGCGGCCTCCTACCCCAGCCGCTTGGCGGACGAGTTCAGGCGGCTTCTGCCCGGCCACGAGATCACGGTGCTCAATCGCGGCGTCAATGGCGAGGACGCGAGCGACATGATTGCTCGCCTGGACACTGCGGTGATTGCGGAACAGCCGGATTTGGTTCTTTGGCAGGTTGGCACGAACTCCGTCCTTCGCGACCAAGAAGTTCTGCCGCACGCACGTCAGCTGCATGAAGGCTTGTCCCGGCTCAAGGCTGCAGGCGCCGAGGTGGTGCTGATCGATCCGCAGTTTGCTCCGAAGGTCATCGCCAAGCCGAACGTTGACGGCATGGTTTCGCTCATCGCCGCCGCCGCCAAGGCAGACCACGTTTGCCTGTTCCACCGCTTCGAGCTGATGCGCGGCTGGCACGACGCTGAGCACTTGCCGTTCGAAGCTTTCGTTTCACCCGACGGGCTGCACATGAACGACTGGAGCTACGGCTGCCTGGCCAAGTGGCTGGCGTTCGGCATTGTCGAAGCAGCCACCCGACCCACGGCAACGGCCGGTGCTCCCGGACTGGCGCGCTAGCTTGGTCTAGCGCCTGGCCTCGCAAGGTTCGCCACAGCTCGCGCACTGACCCGTCTCTCGGGGTAAGCGGGTCCTAAGCCCCCTTCAGCGCAGTCATGACATCCTCCACGATGTCGTCGGGGTGCTCGAGGCCGCATGACAAGCGCACCAGCCCGTCGCTGATGCCAAGCTGGGCGCGCTGCGCCGGCGTGATGCGTTGATGCGTGGTCGTCGCCGGGTGGGTGATCAGGCTTTTCGCGTCGCCGAGATTGTTGCTGATCCGCACCAGCTTGAGCGCGTCCTGGAACCGAAACGCCGCGGGCTTGCCGCCCTCGATCTCGAAGGCGACCAGGGTCGAGCCCCCGCTCATCTGCCGGCGCACGACCTCCGCTTGCGGGTGGTCGGGCCGGCCCGGATAGATCAGCCGGGTGATCTTGGGGTGCTCCGCGAGCGCGACCGCCAAGGTGGCCGCGGTGTCGGTCTGCCGGCGCACGCGGACGGCGAGGGTCTCGAGCCCCTTCAGCAGCACCCACGCATTGAACGGCGACAGTGAGGGTCCGGTCTGCCGGATGAGATTGTGAATGTTGTCCTGAATGAATTTCTCGGAGCCAAGGATCACGCCGCCCAGGCAGCGGCCCTGGCCGTCGATGTGCTTGGTGGCGGAATAGACGACGCAGTCGGCGCCGAGCTCCAGCGGCTTTTGGAAAAGCGGCGTCGAGAAGACGTTATCGACCACCAGCGTCGCACCCGCCGCGTGCGCAATCTTGGCGATCGCGGCGATGTCGAGCACCTCCAAGGCCGGGTTTGTCGGTGTTTCGAGGAAGAAGGTTTTGGTGTTCGGCCGCACCGCCGCGCGCCATTGCTCGAGATCGGTCCCATCCACGAGCGTGGAGGTGACGCCGTAACGCGGGAGGTGCTCCTCGACGACGTAAAGACACGAGCCGAACATTGCCTTCGATGCGACGACGTGGTCGCCCGCGCGCACCTGACCCATCAAGGCTGTCGTGACCGCCGCCATGCCGGTCGCGGTCGCACGCGCGGCTTGCGCACCCTCGAGCGCACACATGCGCTGCTCGAACATGTGGACGGTGGGATTGGCGAAGCGCGAATACTGGTAGCCCGGCTCCTCGTTTTTGAACCGGCGCTCCGCGCTCCTTGAGCTCTCGTAAACGTAGCCTTGTGTGAGAAACAGACTTTCCGAGGTCTCGCCGAATTGTGAACGTAGTATACCGGCCTGCACCAGCTGGGTCTCGGGACGGTAGCTTCGATGGGGGGACGCCGACATCAGGCTCTCCTCTAGCCAACAAAAAACCCGGCCGGAGAAACTCCGCCGGGTCCACGCGTCCCCGGCCTTTTAGCGATTTGTTTTACGTGGCTGCAAGCCGGCCGGCTCAAATGACCACGGGATAAATTCCCTCTAGCGCGGCCGGCATCTTTCCGTCAAGTCGCCCTTGCTTTAGAAACCGAAACATAATGCCCTGACGCAGGAATAGGGCAGCTAAGCCCATCCCGCTCTCGCCGGTTCAAGCGTGATCGAGGCCGTCCTCTTGCCGCTCACTCTCGCTGCCGGGCACAACGGCATTTTCCCCGACCACTTGATCGCGGCGCTCGCGCAAGGCGGTGCGATCTTGCACCCCACCGACCTGCTAGCCGATCAGATCCAGCCGGCGAGCCTCGATTTGCGTCTCGGCAACATCGCGTATCGCGTGCGCGCAAGCTTCTTGCCCGGCCCAGGGAGCACGGTTGCTGAGCGCATCAGCGACCTCACGCTGCACGCGATCCCGCTTTCCGGCGGAGCGGTGCTGGAGACGGGCTGTGTCTATATCGTCCCGCTGATTGAAAGCCTCGCACTCCCGGACGACATTGCTGCCTCGGCCAATCCAAAAAGCTCGACCGGGCGGCTCGATATCTTCACTCGCGTGATTGCCGACCAGACCCGTGGCTTTGATCGCATTAAGCGAGGCTACCGCGGGCCGCTCTATGCCGAGATCAGCCCGCGCACGTTTCCAGTATTGGTGCGCCAAGGATCACGCCTTTCACAAATTCGCTTTCGCCGCGGCGACACCGTTCTCGACGCGCCGTCTCTGCGCGCGCTGCATGCGCGCGAACGGCTGGTGGACGCGGACGATGCGGACGTGAGCGAGGGGATTGCGGTCAGTGTCGACCTATCGGGGGTTGGGCCTGACCGCCTGGTTGGCTACCGCGCCAAGCGCCATACCGGAGTGATCGATGTCGAACGTCGCGCCGGCTATGAGGTCGGCGAGTTCTGGGAGCCGATGCGCGCACGACGAGACGCAAGCCTCATTCTTGATCCGGACGAGTTCT
The DNA here is from genome assembly GCA_045811525.1 of Xanthobacteraceae bacterium. Lineage (GTDB taxonomy): Bacteria > Pseudomonadota > Alphaproteobacteria > Rhizobiales > Xanthobacteraceae > VAZQ01. The sequence continues at coordinate 92,551 of JBJMTV010000013.1, forward strand.
ACATCCTGGCCTCGAAAGAGGCCGTACAGGTGCCGCCCGACTACGCTGCCGAAATGGTGCCGTTCGATCCGCTGGTCGGCGAGTTTCGGGTTCACTATGCCGGCTTCTTCGATCCGGGGTTCGGCTATGCTGGCGCAGGTGGCCGCGGCGCACGCGCCGTCCTCGAGGTGCGCTCGCGCGAGGTGCCGTTTATCCTGGAGCACGGGCAGATTGTTGGACGTCTCGTTTACGAGAAGATGCTCGCGCGCCCAAACTCGCTTTACGGGCAAAATATCGGTTCGAATTATCAGGCGCAGGGGCTGAAGCTCTCAAAGCATTTCCAGGCCTCACCACTGGCTGCGCCATAGCCACGCATGCGGGTGCGGGCATCGGCGGGTAACGCGTTCAATCGACCACGATGTTGTTCTTTTTGATGACCTCGCCCCAGCGCTGCGCTTCTTCCTTGATGAAGCCAGCCATCTCGGCCGGAGTTCCGCCGATCGGATCGACGCTCGCGCCGCGGAAGCGCGCTTGCACGTCCGGCATCTTGATGGCCTCGATCATTGCATCGGCAATTGTGGTCTGCAGTGCCGCGGATGTTTTGGGGGGTGCCGCAAATGCAAACCAGCCGGTGGCCACCAAGCCTGGCAGGCCGGCCTCTGCCGCGGTCGGCACATCCGGCAGCGTCGCCGCGCGCGCGTGATCGAGCACCGCCAGAACCTTCACCTTGCCCTCGAGGTACTGCGGACGTGCTGCTGCAACATTGCCGAAGAACACATCGACGTGCCCGCCAAGCATATCTTGCAGCACGAGCGTCTCGCCGCGATAGGGAATGTGCACCATGCGGGTGGCGGTCATGCCCTGGAACATCATGGCGGTCAGGTGCGGCGTCGCGCCATTGCCTTGGCTGCCAAAGCTGATCTTGCCGGGATTGCTCTTCACATAATCGATCAGCTCTTTGAGCGAATTGATCGGAAGCTCCTTGCGCACGATCACCACATTCGGGACAGAGCCGACGACCGTGAGCGGTACGAACTCCTGCGGTTTGTAGGAGAGGCGCTTGTAGAGAGTTTCATTGATCGCGAGAGGGCCCGGCGGGCTGAGCAGCAGCGTGTAGCCATCGGGCTCCGCCTGAAAGGCGGCCTCAGCGCCAATATTGCCGCCGGCACCAGTCTTGTTCTCGACCACGACCGGCTGTCCCCACTTCCCCGCGAGCTTCTCGCCGACAATACGCGCCAGGATGTCGTTGATGCCCCCACCCGGGAAGGGAACGATCACTTTCACGGGCCGTGTTGGAAAGGCGGACTGCGCCGCAGCTGCAGTCGCAATGACCGTCACGAGCAGCGCGGCAAAGGCACACGCAAGACCGCGTCGAGCAAGAACCCGTGCAGCAAGAGCTCTGGCCGCAACAGCGGGTGTACGTCGCATACTTTCCCCCTTGACGATCAAAACCGAGCTCATGGCTGATAGCGGCCGCCGAAGGCGGGCTGGCTCTGGCCCAATCCGGGCAGCTCCCAGACCCCGGCGCCGCCCGGATTATTGTCGGCCCCGATATTGGCATTGATCAGAAATGGTTTGCGCGCGGCGACCGCAGCGCGCAGTGCATCGCCGAGATCGCTCGCGCGATCGACATTCACGCCGCCGACACCGGCCGAACGCGCCATTGCGGCGAAATCCGGGTTGTAGGGGGCTCCGGTTTGCGGATCGCGAAAGTCGGTGGCGAGCTCGCGCCCGCCGAGATAGCCGCGTTGCAGGCCGCGGATGGAGGCATAGGCGAAATTATTCCAGACCACCCAGACGACGGGGAGATTGTACTCCAGCGCAGTGCCGAGAACGCTCGCGTGCATAAAGAAGGCCCCGTCGCCGCACACCGAAACGCAGGGACGATCCGGTGCGGCGAACTGGGCGCCGAGCACGCCGGCGACGCCAAACCCCATCGGCCCGAAGCCCATGGAGCCGATAAGCGAATCCGGACGCTTGGGCGTGCAGAACTGGATGAGCCAGTTGTGGTGAACGCCGATATCGCTCACCAGGATCGCATCATCCGGCAGTGCCTTGTCGATCTCGTGCGCAGCGCGCTGCGGATGGATCGGCGTGCCGTCATCGACGAAGCCAGGCGCGATGAACGCGTTCCATTGCTTCCGGTACCCGTCGATGGTGGCCAGCCATTTGCCGCGTGCCGCTGCAGTGTCGTCGGGCTTCCGGCGGCTATCGAGCTCCGCCAATAATTGCCGCAGGAAGGTGCGGACATCGGCCATGAGGCCGAGCGCCACCGGATAGTTGCGCGCGATCTCGTCCGGATCGATGTCGACGTGAATGAGCTTCGTCGGTGGAATGGTGAAGGAATAGCCGGGCAGCCAGGAGCTCGAGGTGCGGTCGTCGAAGCGCACGCCGAGCGCCAGCAGAACGTCGGCGGTGCGAGCGCTATGGTTGGCCTGGTAGGGGCCGTTGCGGGCAACGAGGCCGAGCGCCAGCGGGTGGCGGGCATCGATCGCTCCCGTGCCGCTCGCCGACCAAGCGACCGGAACTTGCAACCGCTCGGCCAAGCGGCGTAGGTCTTCGGTTGCGCCTCCATACTTGACGCCCTGACCGACCAGGATCACCGGCCGCTCGGCCGCGAGCAGCATGTCTGCCGCCTTCTTTACCCCCTCGGGATCGGCGCCGCATCGGCTCGAGATATTCGCGTTCCAGTCCTCCGGACGCGGCGTCTCCTCGCCTGCCGCTTCCTTGAAGATGTCGAATGGCACATCGAGCACGACCGGACCCGGCCGCCCCGTCGTCATGGTCTTCCACGCCTGCCGAATGGCGAGCGGCACCATGTCGCCGCGGGTCGGCTGGAACACGCGTTTGCAATAGGCGCGCACCGTTGAAGGGTAATCGGCCTGATACTGGCGGTAGAGCTCCTGGAAGGCCCCGCGGTTGAACTGGCTGGTCGGCACGTTGCCGGTGACTGCGAGGAAAGGGACGGAGTCCAGATAGGAGTTGGCAAGCGCGATCGGGAGATTGGCCGATCCTGGTCCGCACGAGGTGAAAGTGGCCGATGGCTTGCCGCTCACCCGGTAATACACGTCGGCCATGAAACCGGCGACGGTCTCGTGATGCACCGAGATAGTCTTGATGTCGTCGGCGCGTTGATAAAGCGCGTCGATGAATCCGATATTTCCATGGCCGCAGAGCCCGAACACATACGGCACCTTTTCGCGCACAAGATAATCGACGATCACCTGTCCGCCATCGAGCATGTTCTTGGTCATGAATTGTCCTGCTGCCGCTTTGGTTCAGGTCAGGGCTTGATGTTTGCGTCCTTGATAAGCGTTGCGCAGATCGCGCGCTGGAGACGCATCGCGGCGCAACGCGTTAGCCCTGCAACAGCACCTACTATTGCTCGGGCTTGATGCCGCGCTCGTCGATGAACTTCGTCCAATTGGTAATCTCGGTCTCGAGCTTGCTGCGCATCGCGCTGCCAGGGGTGTAGCTGGGCTCGATGTCGAGTGCCGCGAGGCGCTCGCGCACGCGAGCTTGGGCGAGTGTTGTCGCGACTGCTTTCTCGAGCTTCGCCTTCACGGCGTCGGGCAAGCCCTTCGGTCCGAACAGTGCAAACCAGAACCGCAGGTCGACATCCGCCGTCTTGATACCGAGCTCGCGCAAGGTCGGCACCTGCGGAAGGGCCGGCGAACGCTCGAGACTGGTCAGCACCAGGCCTTTGATCTTGCCGGTCTCGATCAAGCCCTTCGCGACCTGGACCGCCGCCATGTTGAGAGCGACGTGGCCGGCGATAACGTCGTTCATCGCCGGTCCGCCGCCCTTATACGGCACGTGCACGGTCTCCAGCCCGGTCGCCGCTTTCACGGCCTCAAACGACATATGCGACATGCTCCCGATCCCGGCCGAGGCGTAATTGAGCTTCTGCGGCACACTGCGCGAATAGGTGATGAGCTCAGCGAGCGAGCTGGCTTGCACGTTTCCAGCAGCGACCAGGACCACGCCGGATGTGGCGACCGAAGCCAGGGCGTCATATTGTTTGAGCGGATCAAAGCTCGATGCATGTTTTTTGTATAGCGCCTGGCTGATGGCCAGCGCATTTTCCGCCATGAGGAGCGTGTAGCCATCCGGGTCCGCCGCAGCAACCTGGTTCCAGGCGATATAGCCGCCGGCCCCGGGCTTGTTCTCGATCACCACACTCTGGCCGAGCGCTTCGCCGAGCTCTTGCGTGATCTGACGGGTCATGGTGTCGGTCGCACCGCCCGGCGGAAAGGCAACAACCAACCGGACCGGCCGGTCAGGGTAGCTCGAGGGCGTCTGCGCAAAGCTGACCGCTGACGTGGCGAGGAGGAGCGCGAGGATCGAACAGCAGCGGATGACGACCAGCATGGGCCCCCCTGATCTTCGACAGCCCCGCCATTCGAACACGGCGCACGCGCGTCGTCGATAGCCACCAGCCGAGCCAGCTGAATGCGGCCGGCTACCTTTACAGCGGTATGGCGAGGCAGTGCTCGGCCGCGGTGCTGAGCGTGACGGCCTGCCCAACAGCCACTGCGGCATCTGCCGGAAGATCGACCAGGAGCTTGAGATCCGCAGCGATGACCTCGCAGCGATTGGTGGCGCCAAGGAAGCTGAGCGAAGTGACAGTGCCGTCAAACCGGTTGGCGCCACCGCCATTGGCGGCGACAGCAATCCATTCCGGTCGCAATGCAATCGCAATTTCTGCTCCGGCCTGGGCTGCGGCAACGAAGAGACAAGCGAGGGTCGCCCCGCCATTGAGCCGAACGGCGCCGACGCGCTCCGCCGCGGTGTCGGCCTCGACGCGTCCCCGCAGCAGATTTGCCGCCCCGACAAATCCGGCGACAAAGGCGTTGCGCGGCCGGAAGTAAATCTCATTCGGGGTACCGAGCTGGACGATGGTCCCATTGTCCAGGACGGCGATGCGGTCAGATATCGCCAGTGCCTCAGCCTGGTCATGCGTGACATAGACGGTTGTCAGGCCGAGTTGGCGCTGCAGGCGCTTGAGCTCCTGGCGCATGCCCTCGCGCAGTGAAGCATCGAGATTGGAGAGCGGCTCGTCCAGCAGCAGAAGCTTCGGCTCGGCGACGATGGCACGGGCCAAGGCGACGCGCTGCTGCTGACCCCCGCTCAGCCTGGTGGAGGAGCGCTGGCCGTAGCTGCCAAGCCCGACAGTCTTCAATGCCGCTTCCACCCGGCTGCCAATGTCGGGTTTCGAATAGCGGTGCTCTCGGGCCACCCGCAATGGAAAGGCCACGTTCTCGAACACGCTCAGATGCGGCCAGATCGCATAGGATTGGAACACCATGCCGATGCCGCGGCGGTGTACCGGCACGGACAAATGCCGACCCGCATCGAAGACCGTCCGCTCGCCGATGCTGATCGTGCCGTGATCCGGTCGTTCGAGGCCGGCAATGCAGCGCAAGGTGGTTGTCTTGCCGCAGCCCGACGGGCCGAGCAGGGTGAAAAAAGTGCCTGGCTCGAGGCTGAAGGAGGCATTGCTCACGCCTCCGCCCACGCCCTCGACGGCCACGTACCTCTTCGTCAGCGCGTTGACCTCGAGCATCTGGTGATTTTAATCGTTTTTCATAGAGTGAAACGATTTTTCAGAGCCCCGTTGCCTCGATGGAGCGCAAGCGAAATCCCTGAGCGGCAGCGCGAGCAATGCACGAACGAATCCCGCATTCCGCATTCCGCTCCATGCGGGCTACTGCTGTTGGCACGGGCTTAGATTGCCGAGAGGAACTGAACGACGAAAATTTCACAACGCTCAACCCGCCTTGAGCGCGGGAACCAGGGCACGAGCACATGCGTTTGCAGCGCATGTTTCTGTTCTTTTCCAACGGACTTGGTGTCGCCGGCTCGATTGTCGTGTCGCTGCTGCTGACCGCGGTCCTCCTCTATGCCTGCAGCGGTCCGCAATGGTAGCTCGACGGGCACTCGCCAGCGCGGCGCAGGTAGGCCGAGCGCGAACTCGTCACTGCAGGGAGATCGTCCAGCCGGCTCGTCACCGCGGCAACGCGCAGGCGGGGCGCGCGGAGGGCGAGCGGGTCGCAGCAGACGCTAGCTGCGCACCGTGGCGCACCGAAGTGGGTTGGTCCGTCTCCTGTGGATGACCAGGTGGTAAGCCATCCAACCCAGCCAGAAAGTAAGCGGCGCAAACCACACCATTGAAGGCACGGACCATAGAAGCACCGGTCCCAACCGCAGCAGAAACGGCCATTTCGTCTCGACGTGCAGTCCTTGCGTGCGCAGATTTTTGGCGAATGCCGCCGCCAAGTGCGATGAGCTTTTGCCCGCGCTAGCCAAAGCCTCGTAGTCGATCTTGCCATAGGGGAGGTCGGCCATCGCCGTATGGGCGATGTAATCGACTGTCTGCGGGATCATTGCGAATTCGGCGAGGCTGTAGAGCCCGCTTTCGCACATTTGGCGCACAACCAACGCAAAACGCATGCGGTATTTCTCACTGACTTCGCCGATGATGCGCCAATACTCGACTTTGTCTGTGCCTCGGAGCGCGGACCAACCGGGAGGCCGGTCGCCGAGCCGCATGAGCCGCTCCCATGCCGCAGCATCCAACGTCAGGACGTCGGCGCTGACCCGTGGCATCAGCGCCATGCTGGGCGCGCCGTGAGAATGGGTCAATAAGATCGCTTCTGCGGGCGCGGCGGAAAACAGGCCGGCCGCTCGCTCAAGCGCCGCTTGAAAATATTCCGGGCGCGAAAGCGGAGTGAGATTGAGAATGACGTCCGGCGAAGGCTCGATACCGTCGAAAACCGCACTTTCTATCTTTTGTGAACCGGCGCGGCAGAAAAGGAAACGCTTGCTCTGTGTAAGGGCATTGGTGAAGACGGCTATGTCCGCGCTCAACGTGCTGCACGATGCAAGAAGTGCCTTCACTTCGGCAGTTATTGCCGCCGGAGAAGCCAGGATGTCATTTTCGATCGACGCCGCGATACCGCGCCCATCGTCGCCGCCGTATCGGCGCAGGGAGGACAACAGCACCGAATAATTTGGCGAGCTTGCCGCCTGCTCGGTCGTCTCATTGCCGTAATAGATGACGAGCTGGCCCGACGACTGGGCGCGGCACTCCGATAGAGCCGCGCCTAAAGCCAGCGACGCGATGACAAGGCCCAGTGTCCGTACACCGGGCCTCAAGGATTTCTTCTGTCGACGCGGCGAGGTGGTCAAAATCCAAATTGCGTGCTTACGCCGTCGCCGGTAGTGGTCCGGTCGTTCTTGGATTGCGCCGGTTGACTCATGATCAACATGGCGCCGACCAGCGCCACGATGATGGACGCTGCCCCGCCCAGAATCGCAGCCTTGCGAAATGTAACCATCATGCCCCTCCGAGGTCTGAAACTTCCCAAGTAATCCGTTTTGTACGCCACAGGTCTGTGGTAAAAGAATGGCTTCCCCGGCGATTTGCAGCTGAAGACCACGAGCGAAGAGCGACGTGTTCGGCCCGTTGTGGCCGCAATCTTGCTTGATGGCTTAGTGGTATCCGGGACGGGTGGGGTGCACGGTTGGCCAGGGCGGAGCCGGCGCTTGTCGAAATTTTTCTTGCCTCGCCGTCTGATGTAGGCGCAGAGCGAGATATTGCCGAACGGGTCATTGCGAGGCTCGACGGCATCTGGAAGGCGCATGTCCGACTGCGCACCAAGCGCTGGGAAAAGTCGCACTATCAAGCCATCAGGGGTTTCCAGGAGGCGATCGGCGCGATGACGGCGTTCGACGTCGTCATCGGTATTTTGTGGAAGCGCATCGGCAGTCCCCTCCCGCCCGATTTATTCCAACGACCGGACGGAAGCCGATACGAAAGCGGCACGGTGTTTGAGATCGAAAGCGCAATCGCCTCGGGCGATGCGAAGCAAAAACCAGCCGTTTACATCCTGAAAAAGACGGAAGAGGTCACATTCAGCGCCCAGACCGTCGATGAAGAGAGGCAGCAATACCAAAGTTTGCAGGAATGGTGGACTCGGACCTTTGTGGACGCGAAAGGGTATTACCGCCGGGGTTATCAGACCTATGAAACATTGGAGGAGTTTGAAGACAGGCTTGGCGAGCTCCTTGAAGCGCATCTGCGCGCCCAAGACCTCATCCCGGCCGGGCCGGCATGGGATATTCGCGCCAAAGGGTCTCCTTATCCTGGTTTGATCCGCTATGGCCTTGAGTATGCGCCGGTTTATTTCGGTCGCACTCTTACTGTGAACGAGGGGCTCGAGGAATTAGTCAAGGCATCCGGGCGCGACATGCCGGCCTTGTTTGTCGTAGGCCCGAGCGGGTCCGGCAAGTCGTCACTGGTCATGGCCGGTCTCGTGCCGCAGTTTTCCGGGCGGGGCATTCCCGGTATTGATTTCTGGCGGCTCGTTCTGGTCGAGCCCGCCGACGATCTGATGGGATTGATCGCGACGCGGCTGTTCACCGCATTGCCGGAAATGGCAACGGGGCCGCACGGCGATGCCCGGAGCTTTTGTGCGATCGCGCGGAGCTCGACGGAAGCGGCGGTCAATTGGATCAAATGGTCGCTCGAGCGCGCGGGCGAAAGGCTGCGAGCGGAGACAGGCGGCGGTCAAAAGCAGGCAGGGCGGCTGTTGCTGGCCTTCGATCAGCTCGAAACCATCCTGGGCAGTCCCGAGGCCCGGCACACATCGGCACTCGCGCGGGCGCTGGTGGAAAATGAGGTGGCGTGGTTCGTCGCCACCTTGCGCAGCGATTGCTATGCCGAGCTGCAAAACGATGCCGATCTGCTGGTGATGCGCCAGCGCGGCGTCTTGCTCGATCTGCCGCTTCCGGGCGCAAGCGAGATTTCCGACATCATCAGAGGTCCGGCGCGAGGCGCCAATCTCGCCTTCGAGTCGCGCGACGACGTGTCGCTCGCGACAGTCATTCGGTCGGCAGTCAGCGGCCCCGATGCTCTCGCATTGTTGCAGATGACGCTCAAGCGGCTGTTCGATGCGCGCGACGGCAACACCTTGACCTATGAAGCTTACGAGAAAATGGGCGGGCTTGAAGGCGCCATCGCCGCCCATGCCGACGAGACGTTTCAATTGTTGTCTCCTGCCGCGCAGGCGAAACTCGACGGGCTCCTCAGGTCGCTGGTAGCCGATATCGAGGAGAGCGGCCGCCTGACCATTTGCACGCCGGCGCGGCGCGACGTTGTCACCGACGCAGCCTCGCGCGAGCTGGTGGAGAAGATGATGCAGGCGCGGCTCCTGGTCGGCGCCGGTGACAGCGTGCGCATCGCGCATGAAGCCTTGCTGCGCAGGTGGCGTCTCGCAACCAGAAGTCCGGCGCTGCAACCCGAGGCAATTCGGCTGCGGCGGCAGATTCGGCCCAATTGCGATCTATGGAAAAAGACCGGCCTCGATTCAGACTTGCTTCAGCAGGGTACTGCACTCGCAGCGGCGGAACGCATTGCCGGGGAGCACCCCGGAGCTTTCCCGCCGCAACTCGAGGACTATATTCGTCGCTCGAGCGAGCACGCGACCAGGCGGGAGACGCTCGAGAGGTTGCGCGCCCAGGCTGATGCGCGCCGGGCCAAACTTCGCGCTTCGGTTGCCTTCGCAATGGTGGCGGTGCTGGCGGTGATTTCGCTGGTGGCGCTGCGCCTTTACGTGAGAGCAAACGATAATTTCGCGCTGGCACTCCTGGCCAAGGCCGACGAGTTTCTGGTCCAGAACAAACCAAGCCATGCGCGCTTCGTTGCCGAATCCATACCGGAAAACTGGTTCGCGCATCTTTTGCCCTTGATCGGTCTTGGGAGCGATGCAGAAGCGTCAATTCGCACCGCCAGCATCGCACAGATTGCCGGGCCCGCCGCCGCCGTGCCGCTCTCGAGCATCATGGGAGCGAGCGGAGCCACGGCAGTGGCAGCTTCCGCCGACGGAGAGCATTTCGTTGCTGGCTTTTCCGACGGCGACATCATCGTCGCTGCGGTGAACGGGGAAGGGGACAGAAAACGGCTCGCCGGCCATTCGGCGACAATAAGGGCGCTTGCTTTCAGTCCTGACGGAACGCAGGTCGTGTCCGCCAGCACGGATCATTCCATTCGCATCTGGAATCTGACGACCGGCAACGTGAAGATCGTCTGCCTTCCCGCACTGGTGGACGGCCTTGCCATCAACGGCGAACGCACCGTCGCGCTTGCCTCCGAGGATGGCAAGGTCTCCTTGTTCAACATCGATTCTCCGGACGCCACAAAGCTCTTCTCGGAAGATCACAAGGCCACCTACGCCGTGGCCTTCAGCCCGGACGGGTCGCTGTTGGCCTCATCGGGCAAGGATGATGCGATCTTTGTGCGTCGCGTCGCGGACGGCGCCTTGCTCAACAGGATCGCAACGGGACGCGCGAGCCTGGGCAGCATCTCGTTTTCTCCGGACGCGGGGCGTATTGCATCCGCCAGCGTGCTGGGTCCGGTTGACGTATGGGACACCTTTGCGCCGACGCGCGGAACCGAGATTCATGTCGCTCCCGAGAAACGTTTCGCTGTCCGGTTTTCTCCGGATGGAAGATTTCTCGCCGTCGCCTCTTGGGACGGCACGGCGCAGGTCGTTGACGGCGAATCCTACGGCTACATCGCGACCATCGACGGCAACGATCACTGGCTGAACGACCTCGCGTTTGCCGCGGGATCCTCCAGACTGATTACCGCCGCGCAAAGTGGCGCGGTGCGTGTGTGGTCGACCGAAAGCCTGCGCCCCATGTTCTTGACCGTGCAGGACGACAGTGAAGAAACATTATGGGGACGCTACAGCCCGGACGGAGCTAGATTCGCGGCAGGCGGACGAACTGGTCTGGCACGGATGTACACGGTCGCTGCGAACGGATCCTTGCATCCACTTTGCTCCGTCCCGCACGACGGCGAAGTGCGCTCCATTGCGTTTTCTCCGAACGGCCGCGAAGCCGTCAGCGTGGGGAACCGCGAGGGTGTCGCTGAAAACGTGGTCAAGCTCTGGGACACGGCTGATTGTCGCGTGACGCGCGAGTTGCCGGTTGGGGCCGACCAGGTCTACGCGGTCGCTTATGATCCATCGGGCCAGTACATTGCCTGGGCGCACCGCAGCGGAATCATCGAGCTCACGAAGCTGGACGGCGAGTGGCGCAGGATCAAACTGCCGAACCTGCATGGCGACACTGTTTTCAAGCTGGATTTCAGTCCTGACGGCAAGCTGCTTGTTTCTGCCGGGCGCGACAAGCGCGTCATAGTCTGGAACGTCGCTCAGCAGACAGTCTCACGCGAGCTCAGCGGCGTGCATCAGCAACGTGTCACGACTGTGAGGTTCAGCCCGGACAGCAGGATGCTCGCGTCGGGCGGACCGGAGGAGCATATATATATCTGGGATCTGACCAGGTCGCAGCCGCTGATCAAGACGTTGGATGTGCACGGTGGCTCGAACGAGCTGGCGTTTAATCAGGACGGCACCGTGCTGGCGGTCGGCAGCGACGCGCGCCAGATTTCACAATGGTCGGTTCCGCAATGGAAAAAGATCTTTCAGTTGAATGCGCTCGTGGGCGTCCGCAGCGTGTTCGGTTTTCGTCCGAGGCATGGCGACCTCGCTTTTGACGGCGAGAATGGGTTGATACGCATTTTGCCACGCCGCGCGGCGGACCCGCCGAGGCGCGCCGTGGCAATGCTGAACGGCCTTGACGTGCATTTTGACCGCCTCGCTGCCGCCTCGTCCCCGACGATCGCCATCAGCAGTCCGAAAAACGTGTGCTCAACCGGCGGCGTAACGGCGTCGGCGGCATCGAATTGAATTTGCCTATGCCCGCATGCGGATGCGCGTCGCGGTGTACTGAACATAAGCAGAGCCGCTTCCGCAGCGTCGACCAGCAGGCTACAATGCAGCGCGGCTGAAGCCGACGAAGGCATCGGCTTCGCGGGCGTAGTTCAATGGCAGAACGGCAGCTTCCCAAGATGATTTTAACGCCGTTTCCACTTGTTATTTGCTGATTTCAGGGGTTTTTTCTAGCATTCCTCTCGGGAAACGAATGGCGAACGTCACGCCAAGTTCACGCCAAGAGGAAGGCCATGACCACGAAAATAGCGGTGCCAGAGGAACGGTTGTTTCTGACCGATGGCAATATCCAATATCTCGCGCTGCTCGCCCAAGGTGCCTATCCGAAAGTCGGCATTTCGGGCACGCCGATCATTCTGCGGGATCAGTCGAATGATCGAGACCGCGAGCGCAGCGCGGTACCCGGACTTGAAATTCGCATAGGCGCTCGCAAGGCCACGTGGCGCTTTGTGCGCGATACAGTTGATCACGGTGAGCGCGACTACATCAAGCGCACGATAGGCCATTTCGACACGTCCAAGGGCAACAAAGCCGATTGGCACATGGGCGTGAAAGAGGCGCGGGAGGA
>JBJMTV010000014.1:0-110029 GCA_045811525.1 Xanthobacteraceae bacterium
GCTTGCGGCCGCGGTGGGGCCAACACGATAGCGCGACGGGGCGTCCCGTCTTGAGATGAGGGGCTAGCACCCTCTCACTCAAGACAGGAGCATCCCCATGACCGACGAGGCGATGAGCCCGTTGCGCCGGCGCATGATCGAAGACATGACGATCCGCAAGTTCGCTCCGAAGACGCAACATGACTACGTGCAAAGAATCAAGAACTTCACCGCATTCCTCGGCCGATCGCCCGACATGGCGAGCTTCGAGGACGTGCGCCGTTACCAATTGCATCTGGCGGCGAGCGGCGCTGGCGTGCCGACTCTGAACCAGAGCACTGCCACGTTGCGGTTCTTTTTCAGGGTCACGCTCAAGCGATCAGACATCATCGAGCACACGACGTTTATCCACGAACCCCGCAAGCTACCGGTCGTGCTCAGCCCGGACGAAGTGGCACGCTTCCTCGATGCGGCTTCGGGGCTCAAATACAAGGCGGCATTGAGCGTAGCCTATGGGGCCGGTTTGCGTGTTTCCGAGGTGGTGGCGCTGAAGGTCTCCGATATCGACGGCAAGCGTATGCTGATCCGTGTCGAGCAAGGCAAAGGTCACAAGGATCGCTACGTGATGCTATCGCCGCATTTGCTCGAGTTATTGCGCGCCTGGTACAGGGCGGCGCGCCCACAGGGCTGGCTGTTCCCCGGACTGAAGCCGGCCAGCCCAATGACGACACGCCAGCTTACCCGCGCCTGCCACGCAGCGGCTCACATCGCCGAGATTGGCAAGCGCGTGTCCCCGCACACACTGCGGCACAGCTTTGCCACCCATCTCCTGGAACAGAACATCGATATCAGGGTGATCCAGGTGCTGCTTGGTCACGCCAAGCTCGATACCACGGCGCTTTATACCCGCGTCGCCACTAAGACGATCCGCGATGTCGTGAGCCCACTCGATCGCATCACGTGCAAGCTCAAGGAGATTCGGCCGCCTACCTAAAGCGCGGCGCGCGTGTCGCGTCCGGCCTTGGAGGTCGCGGATGTTTTCCGCGGCCATGGACCGGCATGGCGCCACGCCAATGCCGGCCATGTGAGCCTCGACCAATTGAAGGTGATGTCGGCGATCGAGAGCTGCCGCACCGCAGCCCTCGGCGGCCACGTGTCGCGTTGCGAGGACTGTGCCTATACGACCATTGCTTATAATAGCTGTCGCAATCGGCATTGCCCCAAGTGCCAGGGCGCGGCAGCAAAAGAGTGGCTGGCGCAGCGCGCGGCCGAGCTGTTGCCGGTGCCCTACTTCCACGTTGTATTCTCGCTGCCGGCAGCGATCAGCGACATCGCCTATCAGAACAAGGCCGTGGTGTACGACCTGCTGTTCAAGGCGTCGGCGCAGACGCTGATCACCATCGCTGCCGACCCCAAGCACCTCGGCGCTCGGCTCGGCATGACTTCAGTCCTGCACACATGGGGTTCGGCACTCACCCATCATCCGCACGTGCACATGATCGTGCCGGGCGGGGGCATCTCGCTCGACGGCTCGCGATGGTTATCGTGCCGGCCGGAATTCTTTCTGCCGGTGCGCGTGCTGTCACGCCTGTTCCGCCGGCTGTTCCTGGAGAGACTCACCGCAGCACACAAACAGCTTCAGTTCTTCGGCAATCACGCCCGGCTCAACGATGCACAAACCTTCGCGGCATATCTGGCGCCGCTGCACAAGACCGAATGGGTCGTCTACAGCAAGCGCCCGTTCGGCGGGCCCGAAGCGGTGCTGGCTTATCTCTCGCGCTATACCCACCGCGTCGCCATCGCCAACAGCCGCTTGATCGCATTGGACCGAGAAGGCGTCACCTTCAGGTGGAAGGACTACCGGATCGAAGGCCGCGATCGGTACAAGCGGATGACGCTCACAACCAACGAGTTCATCCGGCGGTTTCTGATCCATGTGCTGCCGCACGGCTTCCACCGCATCCGCCACTACGGCCTCTTGGCCAAGGTTGCCGGTGCTGACAACATCGCGCGCGCCCGCGAGTTGCTCGGCCTCTCGATGCGCCAAGCTGAGCCGGCTGATCCCACCGACGGCAACGATCCGCAGCCCTGCCCACACTGCGGCGGTCAGATGAGCATCATCGAGACCTTCGCACGCGGTTCGACGCCTCGGCATCAGCCGAAAGGCCCGATGGTCGCGATCAGGATCGACACTTCATGACAATGCCACGAACCCGCAAATCCGCTTGTTGCCTTCGCTGGCTCTTCGCCGGCTGCCGCAGCGCTCGCGCAAATATCCAAATGTCCACTCAAATTCAGCGGGAACCTTCACCAGCCCACACAAGCAGCCTCCGCTCACCAGGCGCTCACCAGCCCCTCTGCCAGCCGTCAGCGGTTTGGATCATCTCGCCTTCGATCACCGGCCTCAGTCTGCGGCAATCAAATCCCCATAGCGTCTGACGCACCGCCACCCTTCTCTTCCCGCGGTTTCCTCCCATGGAGGTTTTCGTACGCCGGCCCACGCAGTATGGCGCGCCGTCATCATCGGGCCGCCATCCGAAAACCTTCACAATAGCTGACGTCGCGTAGGTATCTCGGCCTCAACTCAAGCGGTGGTGGACAAGCTCAATGCGGTGCTGATGAGCTTTCATGGCAAGCCGGCGGCACAGGACAAGATGAATGCGCTCGCCATCACGCCAATGACCAGCACCCCTGACGAGCTTCCACGCCTCATTCCCGACGAGATCGCCAAGTGGGCAAAGGTGGTCAAAGACGGCGGCATCGAGCCCGAGTGAATCACGCGCGGGCGAAGCGCGTGTGCCAAGCCGTTGACCAGCGCAGGCGCCGCTCACGCAATCGCTCGATGATCATCAGCGCAGCCGGCGTCACGATCAGCGTCAGCAGCGTGGCAAAGCCAAGCCCGAACACAATGGCTGTCGAAAGATTGATCCACCACTGCGTCGCCGGCGCCCCAACGGTGATCTCACGTGTGAGAAACTCGATGTTCATGCCAAAGGCGATCGGCAGCACCCCGAGGATCGCGGTCACGGCGGTAAGCACCACGGGGCGCGCCCGCTCGCGGCATGTGGCGAGGATCGCATCATAGGCAGCGACCCCCTCGCGCCGCAGCCGATCGTAGGTATCGATCAGCACGATGTTGTTGTTCACGATGACGCCGGCATTGGCGATAACGCCGATGCCGGTCATCACCACACCGAATGGCTGGCCCATCGCCATCAACCCGAGCAGAACGCCGAAGGTCGACAGCACCACGGCGGTGAGCACCAGCCCGACCGAGGTGAGCTTATTGAACTGCGCGAGCAGGATGGCAAAGATCAGGAACATGGCCGTGCCGAATGCCTTGAGCAGGAAGGCCCCCGCCTTGGCACGCTCCTCATCCTCGCCCTTGAGCCTGAACGTGACGCCAGGACCGAGACCAACCTTGGCGAGCTCGCTTGCGATCTCTTGCTGCACTTGGGCCGTCTGCACACCTTCGGCCACATTGGCCGATACCGTCACGACCCGGCTGCCGTTCACTCGATTGATATAGCCAACCCGCGGCACCGGCAGGCGTCGCACGAAATTGCCGATCGGCACGTGTCCAAGCTGCGTCTGCACCCGCAGGTCGTCGATCTGATCGAGGCTGCGCCGGTCCGGTGGGAAGCGGACCAGGATGTCGACGGACTTATCGCTATCCACCGGCCGGTACTCGGTCGCCTTGAGCCCGTTCGTGACAAGCTGGACGGCACTGCCGACGGTGTTGACGCCGGCTCCATATTTCGCAGCCTCCGCGTTGTCCACTTCGATCTTCCAGTCGATACCGGGAAGCGGCTGCCCGTCGTCGAGGTCAAGCACATCGCGACGCGCAGCGAGCGAGGCAGCGACCTTTTTTGCCGCCGCCGGCAATAGCGCCGGATCGACTGCGCTCAGCTGCACCTGGATGGGTTTGCCCGTGGCTGGGCCGGCGCGCGGTGCTGTTACCTCCACCAGAATGCCGGGGATCTCCGCGGTCTGCTCGCGAATGGCATCCATCATCGCGTGCGCGGGCGGGCGCATGCGCCAATCTGCAAACTCGAACTGGATGACCCCAATTGTATCCTCGGTAAGCTCGCTCATCCCGCGGGGCTGCTCGCCGATGCGCGTATAGACGGTCTTCAGCCCGTCGAAGCCGAGCACCCGCTTCTCCACCTCGCCAACCAATCGGTTCTTCTCTTCGAGCGCGAGATTGCCGCGGGCATGAACAATCACCTGGCCATAATCCGGCTCGACCTTCGGGAAGAACTCGACGCCGTGGCCGAACTTCCCATAAGCGACCTGTACGGCGACCAGGAGCAGCGCAGCCATGGCGAGAGTGCTGCCGGGATGGCGCAGCGCCAGCCGCACCAAGCGCATGTAGGGACCGCTGTCGCGAGCACGATCGTCGTGCGCCACCGGTGCCGCCTTGCCAAGCAGTGCGCCAAGCGTCGGCGTAAAGAACAGTGCAACGACCAGAGAGGCAGCAAGCGTCGCGATCAGCGTGATGGGCAGATATTTCATGAATTGACCGACCATCCCTGGCCAGAACAGCAGAGGTGAGAACGCGGCGATGCGCGTGGCGGTAGCGGCAATGACCGGCCCCGACATGCGTTTGGCCGCCAAGGAATAGGCTTGTCGCGGGGCCATTCCTTCGGCCATCCGCCGTTCCGCGAACTCCGAGACGATGATGGCATCGTCGACCAGCATCCCTACCGCCAGAATGAGCGAGAACAGCACGACAATGTTGACGGTCAGCCCGGCGAGCTGGAGCCCGAGCACGCCCGCAAGGAACGACGCTGGAATGGCAATGCCGATGAAGAGCGACGCGCGGTTGCCAAGCGCAAACAGCATCACGATGACGACCAGCAGCACGCCGGTGATGACTGAGTTCTGCAGATCGCCCAGCATTTGTCGAATGAGCTTCGACTTGTCTTGCGTGAAGGTGACGTGAACCCCTTGCGGCCAGGTTTTTTGCAACTCGGCCACGATGTATTTCACGGCATCAACCGTCTCGATCAGGTTCGCGCCCGTGCGTTTCGAGACCTCGATGGTCATCGCTGGACGTCCATTCACCCGTGTCACCGAGGTAGCATCCTTGAACGTCGGCTTCACCTCCGCGACATCCAGTAGGGTGACCGACGCCTGCGACGATGCGACGAGCGGAACCCCGAGGATGTCCTGCGGCTTTTCGAAGGACGAGGGCACCTTCACTGCGAAACGACCGGTCTCGCCCTCCAGCGCTCCTGCAGCGATGACCTTATTGAAGCTCTGTGCCAGGGTCCCGAGCGTATCCAGCGAAACGGCGTAGCTGTTGAGCAGGGTCGGATCGACGATGATCTCAACGGCCTCGTCGCGAGCGCCGCGCAGCTCCGCCGAGAGGACGCCCGGAGCCTGCTCAATGCTGTTCTTGGCGGCGCGCGCCAACCGCAGCAGCGTGCGCTCGGGCACATCGCCGGACAGCCCGAGGACCAGCACTGGATAGAGCGAGAGATTGACCTCCTGCACCTGCGGCTCGTCGATGTCTCGCGGCAGGTCGTGTTTGGACTGGTCTACTTTCGCGCGTACATCGGCAAGCGCCGACCTCGCATCGAACCCGGCCTCGAACTCCAGCAGCACGAAACCGCCGCCTTCGAAAGCGCTCGAGCGCATCTCCTTGATGTTGCCGACCGACTTGAGCTGGGTCTCGACGGGCCGCAGCAACAGCCGCTCGGCATCTTCCGGGCTGATGCCACGCTGGGAAAGCTGCACATAGATGATGGGGATCTTGACGTCAGGCTCGGCTTCTTTGGGAATGGTCAAATACGCCGTCAGCCCGGCGGCCAGCAGAAACAACAGCATGGCAATCGTCAATCGCGCATGGTCGATTGCATAGTCAATGAGCTTGCCCATGAGCGTTTGGCGAATAGGGGAGCGCAGAGCGATGGGAGCTCCGCCCGCGTCGACCCGTTCTCCGCGCTTCCCCCTCTTGCTTGATCTAGGCCTGAAACACCCGCGCGCTCAACGCGCGATGGCGGTCAGCTCCGATCCCAGCACTGCCTCGACCTTTTGACCCTCACGGACAAAATCCTGTCCCTGCACGATCACCAGCGACCCGTCGGCAATGCCGCCGAGCCACATGAAGCTCTGCTCATCCTCGAGCACTGAAACCGGGATGAATCCGACCCGGTCATCGGCACCGACGACGCGAACGCCGAGCTCACCGGCCGATGAGAACGTGAGCGCCGAGCGTGCCACCCGAGTGGCCGGAATTGGCGCAAGCGGCAAAATGACCTCGGCTGTAATCCCATCCGGAATCTTGCCTTCCGGATTGGGAATCTCGATCTCGACACGATAGGTGCGCGTGATCTGGCTCGCCGTCTTGGCGACAAAACGCACCTTGCCGCTTGCCGTCTCTCCGGTCACCAGGCGCACGTCCGCGTCCTCGCCGGCCTTGATGCCGCCGCGCTTGCGCTCCGCAACCTCGACCACGGCGAGCATCGGATCGAGAGCCACCAGTTGCGCAATCTCCCGCCCGCCAATGGAAAAGGCCGCCTGCCCAACCTCGACAGAGAGGTCGTGCACGACACCAGTCCAGGGCGCACGTACGAGCCCGCGCTCGCGCTCCGCCTCGGCCACCGCGAGGGAGGCCTCGGCAGATTTCAACTGTGCCTCGAGATCCACGAGCTGCAGGCGCGGCAGGGTGCCATTCATGATCAGCTGGCGCTTGGCTTCCAGCTCCGTTCGTCTCTGCGTCACGACGGCCTGCGCCTGAGCGACCTGAGCCTCGCGTGCCTCATCGGAAAGGACGGCGATGATCTCGCCCTTCTTGACAACATAGCCACGCCGCACGCGCAGATCGGTGACGACCCCGCCCGTGCGCGCCGTAACGGTGACCCGCTTATCCGCCTCGGTCCGACCAGCAATGCTCAGCTTGCGGCTGTGCGGAACGAGTGTGCTGCGCATGACGGCGACGCGGAACGGTTTCTTTATCTGGCCGTCGTCCGCTCGGACGGCGGCGCGACTTTCCGCACTTTCGTGCGGGAGGAAATGGCCCGAGCCGATCCACAGCGTCGTGGCGGCTACAAGACCGATTGCCGTTAGCCGGCTCGCTTTCATTGAGAGCACTCCTTGCCAGCACCCTGGTGGCTGTTCGGCACTGGGCGCGGACGGCCGCGCAACATCTGGCGCACCAGATCGATAAAGATGGGCACCATGGTGGCGGGGTCGAACTCGGCCTGCGTCACGCGGCGCCACCAGAGGCCGTCAGTGATGATCATCAACATGGTGATGGCGCCGTCGAAATCCTGGCGCGGAATGTCCCCGTGCTCGGCGGCTGCCTGCAACATGTTGTTAAGCCACTTGCGCACATCTCTGTCGAAGGCGCCGCAGATGCGCGCAATCTCCGGGTTGCGGCGCGCCTCCGACATGACCTCCGTGCACAGGAGCACTCGCTCCATCGGATATTTCGCAAAGTAGTGCTGCGCCATCTGCTCAAGGACGGCAAAAAGGCCCTGCCCGAGATCGACACGGGCGAAGCGCGCAGCAACTTCCGCGCGGTCGCGCTCGGCAATCCCCGCGATCAAGCTCTCCTTTGAGGGGAAGTAGCGGTAGAGATTGCCCGGACTCATGCCCGCCTCATGGCAGATGTCCTGCATCGACGCGCCATGGAACCCGGAGCGCACAAAGCAACGTTCCGCGGCGGCGATAATCTCCGCCCGACGATCAGACTGAAGCTGCGCGTTGGCGCGGCGCATTGGAATCCCCCCGGACGATGCATGCGGTAACGAGAATGAACGTTCGCTCTAATTAAGGACGAAATTAGGGCTGGCTAGCGCAAGGCCTGCGTGTCGCGCCTCGACCAAAGGCCTGTGGGTTCGGAGCGCTCTCGGCTTGTGACCGGGAGCGCGCTGCCTATAATCCCGCGCCTCTAAGCAGGGGGGACGCGATGGCTGCGAAGCCGGTTGCCATCATCATGGGAAGCCAGTCCGATTGGGCGACCATGAAGCACGCAGCGGACACGCTAGAGACGCTTGCAATCGGGTATGAGGCGAAGGTCATCTCCGCGCATCGCACGCCGGAACGGCATTTAACCTTCTGCCGGCGCGCCAAGGCGGATGGATTCAAGATCATCATCGCCGGGGCCGGCGGCGCCGCGCACCTTCCGGGCGTGACCGCGGCACTTACGCCGCTGCCGGTATTCGGGGTGCCCATCGAATCGAAGCTGTCGGGCGTCGACTCACTCTACTCGATCGTGCAGATGCCGGCGGGCGTGCCGGTCGGCACGCTGGCGATCGGCCGCGCTGGCGCCGTCAACGCCGCGCTCCTGGCCGCGAGTGTGCTGGCGCTCTCCGACGACGAGTTGGCGGGAAGACTGGACGCATGGCGGCGGCGCCAGAGCGAGGCAGTGCCGGAGAGCCCGCTCGAGGCGAAAGTCTAAGCCCGAGCAACTCAATCCATAGACACATATCCGCCATTCTGCTACACGCGGCGGTAATCAGGAGCCCGCGGTCGCGCTTTGGCGCCAGACCGGCGGGCTCCGGCACATCAGCCCATGCAGCTATTGCGATAGCAAAAGGAACAACGCGTGCAGGTTCTCGTCCGTGACAACAATGTCGACCAAGCTCTCAAGGCGCTGAAGAAGAAAATGCAGCGCGAGGGCATCTTCCGCGAAATGAAGCTGCGCGGTCATTACGAGAAGCCGTCCGAAAAGAAGGCGCGCGAGAAGGCGGAGGCGGTCCGCCGCGCCCGTAAGCTTGCCCGCAAGCGCATGCAGCGCGAAGGTCTACTGCCTATGAAGCCCAAGCCGGTGCTCGGTGCCGGTCCTGGTGGTGCGGCACGCGCGCCGCGCCGTCCGACCTTCTAAGCACGCAGCCCCAGTCGCTCTCCAACATTCGTCGCCCATCCGGCGGACGCGATCTGAACCGCGCCGCTCGAGGCCAAGCTCAGTTGGTCGCCAGAAACTCGCGCGCTGCCGCGAGAGCCCGCGGACCAAGATCATCATGGCTGCCGCCAGCGATCCGCACGAAGCGCTTCGGCGCCTTGATCAGCGAATAGAGCCGCTCTCCCAGCGCGAATGGCACGACCGTATCGCGGTCGCCATGCACGATCAGCACCGGGGCGGTGACCTGTCCTATCACTGCATCCGACCGGTACTGATCCTTCATCAGCCATCGCACCGGCAAGAACCAGTAGCGGCTGGCGCCGACGTCGACTGCCGATGTGAACGGCGCTTCCAGGACCATATGTCCGACCGCATGGCGCGCCGCCAATGCCACGGCGACACCGCTCCCGAGCGACTCCCCCCAGACCACGATTCGCTCGACGGGATAGCGCGCGCTGACAAAGCCGTAGGCAGCCGCGGCATCGTTCATCAAGCCTGCCTCGCTTGGTGAACCGCTGGAGCCGCCGTAACCGCGATAGCTCAATGCAACAAGGCCCGTGCCATCCGCCGTAAGCGCGCGAAAGCGGTCCGTGCGCCAGCGGAGCGAAGCGCCGTTCCCCGGGAAATAGAGCACGACCGGCTTACCGTCGCGAGGCGGCACATGCCAGGCGATCAACCGTTCGCCGTCAGCGGTATCGAGCGAGATCTCCTGCGCCTCCGCCAGGCCGGCGCCCGCGGGCGTGGTGCGAAAGGTTTCCGGAAAGTACTGCAGGCTGCGCTGCGTCGCGTAGAGCACCGCCGCAACGCCGCAATAGGCGACGACCGCAAAAACCAGGAGCCATTTCAAGGAGGGGCGCCTACAGCGACTTGACGATCTGTTCGGTCATCTTCTTGGCATCGCCAAACAACATCATCGTGTTGTCACGATAAAACAGCGTGTTGTCGATTCCAGCATAGCCCGACGAGAGCGACCGCTTGGAGAACATGACGGTGCCGGACTTCCAAACTTCAAGGACCGGCATGCCGTAAATCGGCGATTGCGGATCCTCCTTGGCAGCTGGATTGGTCACGTCGTTGGCGCCGATAACGAAGGCCACGTCGGTCTGGGCAAATTCGGAGTTGATGTCCTCGAGCTCGAATACCTCGTCATAAGGAACGTTGGCTTCGGCGAGCAGCACGTTCATGTGGCCAGGCATGCGGCCGGCGACCGGGTGAATGGCATATTTGACCTCGACGCCTTCTTTCTTCAGGCGGTCGGCCATTTCACGCAAGGCGTGCTGTGCCTGTGCCACGGCCATGCCGTAGCCGGGCACGATGATGACCTTGCCCGCGTTCTTGAGCACGAATGCCGCGTCCTCAGCCGAGCCCTGCTTGACCGGCCGCTGCTCCTTGCCGCCAGCCGGTCCCGCCACTTCGCCGCCAAAGCCGCCGAGAATGACCGAGATGAAGCTGCGGTTCATGCCCTTGCACATGATGTAGGACAGGATGGCGCCGGAAGAGCCGACGAGCGCGCCGGTGATGATCAGGGCGGAATTCCCGAGGGTGAAGCCAATCCCCGCCGCCGCCCAACCCGAATACGAGTTGAGCATGGAGATCACCACCGGCATGTCGGCACCACCGATGGGGATGATGATGAGCACGCCGAACGCGAACGCGGCAAAGGTGAGAAGCCAGAACGCGGCATGGCTTTCCGCGCGCACGAGCCAGATGATCAGCAGCACGATGACTACCGCAAGCGCCACATTCACGACGTGGCGTGCCGGAAGCAGGATCGGCGCCCCGCTCATGCGGCCCGACAGTTTCAAAAATGCAATCACCGACCCGGTAAAGGTGATAGCGCCGATCGCCAGACCGAGCGACATCTCAATCAAACTGGCGTGGGGGATGCTGCCGACCCTGCCGATGTCGAAGGCGGCGGGTGCATAGAGCCCTCCTGCCGCAACGAGCACCGCCGCCATGCCGACCAGCGAGTGGAATGCAGCGACGAGCTCGGGCATCGCCGTCATCGGCACGCGCCGGGCAATCAGCGCGCCCATGCCGCCGCCGAGAGCGAGGCCGAGCAGCACAAGGAGCCAAGCCAGCGTGCCTGCCGGGGGATGCGCGCCGAGCGTGGTCAGAATGGCAATGGCCATTCCGATCATGCCGAACAGATTTCCTTGCCGGCTCGTTTCCGGACTGGACAGTCCGCGCAGCGCCAGAATGAAGAGAACGCCGGCGACCAGATAAAGGAGCGCTACGAGATTGGCGTTCATCGGCCGGCTCCCTGCGCGTTGCAGTGCGCCGATCCGGATTGGCCGTCCGCGTTGCTCCTGGCCTCGCCTGCGAGTGGCATGAGAATGGCTCGTCCTACCCTGCGCATTCTCACGCTCGTCACGGCTTTTTCTTCTGGTACATGCCGAGCATGCGCTGCGTCACGAGGAAGCCGCCGAATATATTGACCGAGGCAAAAACCAAGGCAACGAAGCCCAACGCGCGCGCCCAGATCGGGCCGGCATCATTGGTGACCAGCGGCACCCCGACCGCCAGCAGTGCTCCGACGACAATCACAGAGGAGATGGCGTTGGTCACTGACATGAGCGGCGTATGCAAAGCCGGAGTCACCGACCAGACGACGTAGTAGCCGACGAACACCGCCAGCGCGAAAATGGTCAACCGGAACACGAATGGGTCCACCGCGCCGCCACTCGCGGCATGGGCGCCCGCACCGCTTGCTGCCGCGATGATGTCGAGCTGCGCCGGGAGGACCTCATTGGCGGTGTGCGAGAAAGGCGCAGGCGAGATGATCGTCAGCATGTTCGTCTCCTGAGCGCGGCGCGCATTCTGGACACAGGTGTTCGCAAACTACGGTGCCGCACAATGATGCGAGCTTCGGAACCGGGACACTAAACTAGGCGGCACTCCGCGCTGCGAAGCTTGGGTGGACAACGGCACCCCCGTGCGTCAGGGCAGTCCCCTTCACGATCTCATCGTCCCACTTCACGGCGAGTGTTTTGGCTTGCTTGTCGATGAGGATTTCGAGAAACGCGAACAGGTTCTTGGCATAGAGGCTCGAGGCGGAGGCGGCGATGCGCCCGGCCATGTTGCCATAGCCCACGAGCTTGACCCCGTTCGCCTCGGAAACTGAGCCAGCCTTGATTCCTTCCACATTGCCGCCGCGCTCGACCGCCAGATCGACTATGACCGAACCGGGCCGCATCGATGCGACCATTTCCTTCGATATCAGCCGCGGGGCAGGACGGCCCGGGATCAATGCCGTGGTCACGACGATGTCCTGCTTTTTCAGGTGCTCGGCAACCAGGGCGGCCTGCTTGGCCTGATACTCCTTGGACATCTCCTTCGCGTACCCTGCTGCCGTCTCCGCCTGTTTGAATTCCTCGTCCTCGACGGCGACGAACTTGGCTCCCAAGCTCTCGACCTGCTCCTTGGCGGCGGGCCGCACGTCCGTGGCGGTAACAATGGCGCCCAGTCGCCGCGCCGTTGCAATCGCCTGCAGACCCGCGACGCCGGCCCCCATGATGAACACCTTTGCTGCCGGCACGGTGCCGGCAGCTGTCATCATCATCGGCAACGCGCGCCCATATTCCGCGGCGCCGTCGATCACCGCACGATAGCCGGCAAGATTTGCCTGACTCGAAAGTACGTCCATGACCTGGGCGCGCGTGATGCGCGGCATCAACTCCATGGCAAAGGCGGTGATGCCTGCGTCGGCCATCGCCTTGAGTGCCGCCTCATGCCCGTACGGGTCCATGATGGCGATGACGATGGCGCCGCGCTTGTAGCGCGCGAGCTCAGCTTGCGTCGGCCGGCGCACCTTCAGCACCACATCGCCGTCGCTGGGCGCGCCCTCGGCGACAAGCGCACCGGCGGCGAGGAATTCGCTGTCGGGAATACCACAATTGCCGCCGGCGCCGGGCTCAACCGTGACAGTGGCGCCCAGCGCTGTCATCTTTTTCACGGTGTCCGGCGTTGCGGCGACGCGCTTCTCCTCCGGATCGCTTTCGCGCGCGACGGCAATGCGCATGCTTCCTCCTCGATGATTCAGAGTACGCCGCTCAGTGCGAGCTGCCGCCCCCCGCCGTCAGCCCAAGCGCGAGCAACGCGAGCACGACCATCACTGCACTCGGGGCGCGAGAGCCGCGGGCAAAGCCCTGAATGGCGACAAGCGTAGCAAGAACCATGACGACAAAAGCGACGAGCCAATGGTGGTTCACCGCGCCGATTGCGAGGCCGATAACGACATTCACCACGTGAAGGGCGCCGACGAAGGCGAGATGCACGAAGCGCTCGTACGTTTCCTCATGCGCGGCCAGGTCGTTGCCCTCTGCGACCGCGTACTCGACCTGTCCGTGCTCAGCCATGCTAGCCTCCAGTTACGGCAGGCGGGGATTAGCGCAATTGGTCGGGCGGGGCAACGGCGGGGGCCCCTGGGCGAGCCCAGACAAACAGTGACGGGTCAGTTGTTGGTCTTGTCCAGGCCAACCCGGGCAAGCGCGGCGCGCTGACGCTCGCTTACTTGTGCAACCGAGAAATCACCCGTGGCCTCATTGAACAGCTCGTAGAAGTTGAGCTCTGCGCCGAGATGCAGGAACACGGCGCCGAGGCCGATGGCGGCACGATCCATGAACACGAATTCCCGCGGCACCGTCACCGGGCCCTTCTCCTTGAGCGCCTGATGCACGCGGAATGCTTCGCGCCGGCCGTATTCCGCCGGCTTTATTCCATCCGCCAGGCTGCGCACGCGATCTTCCAGCAGCGGGCCATAGATAAAGCGCGCCCAGATATTGAGAATATCAATCAGCTCGCGGCTGAGATGCTTGAAGCCCCAGGTCTCATAGGCGTGCACCATGAGATCGTGATCACCGCGCCGCAATCCGTTGTAGAGATCAACGACGCCGCCGACGAATGTGCCGGGAAAGATGCGGATACAGCCGTAATCAAGCAGGTTGATACCCGCAGGCCGGCCGTTCTCCTCGAACACAGTGTAATTGCCGAGATGCGGGTCGCCGTGGATGACACCGAAGCGGCTGAACGACCACCACCATGCCATGAACATGGCGCGGCCGATGCGGTTGCGGCTGGCGAGATCGTCATTCTTGTGCTCGAGCAGGCGCCGCCCGGTCAACCAGTCGAGGGTGAGCAGACGACCAGTCGAGACCTCCGGCCAGACCCGCGGGACGTGGACCTCAGGGAGACCCTCGAGCATATGCCGGTAGAGCTCGACGTGCTTGGCCTCGCGCCGGTAATCGAGCTCCTCGCGGATACGCGCGCCGATCTCCTTGGCCATTTCGGTCGTGTCGATGACCGGGTCCATGCGCCGGTGGATGGCGAAGATGATCTGCAGCTGACCCAGATCGGCTTCCACGGCCGACTGCATGTCGGGGTATTGGAGCTTGCAGGCAAGCTCCACGCCGGAGTGGCTTTGGGCGCGGTGGACCTGGCCAAGCGAAGCCGCCGCCGCTGGATGATGCTCGAAAGCCGCGAACTTCTTTTGCCAGTCCGCGCCTAGCTCGGCGGCCATGCGCCGTTTGACGAATGCCCAACCCATGGGCGGAGCCTCGTTCTGCAGCTTCATCAGCTCGGCTGCGTATTCCGGCGGCAGAGCATCGGGAATGGTGGCAATGAGCTGCGCCACCTTCATGATGGGGCCCTTGAGCCCACCCAGTGCGGCCGCGAGCTCACTCGCGTTCTGCCCGCGGTCGAGCCCAAGCCCGAGCAGCCGGGCGCCGGCAAAGCGCGCGGCCACACCGCTCATATTGGCGCCAACGCGCGCATAGCGCGCTGCGCGAGCGGAAAAGCGGTTGGCTTCACGATCGGTCATCGTCGAGCTCAGAAAATGCCAGGACGGCTGCAGCAGTTCACGCGCACGATCAGCTGAGGCCCTCCAGCTCGTCGATCATGCGTTCGATCACGGCCAAGCCCCGCTGCCAAAAAGCCGGGTCGCGAGCGTCGAGACCGAATGGTTTGAGCAGCTCGGAATGATGCTTGGTGCCGCCAGCAGCCAGCATCTGCAGGTAGCGCTCGGCAAAACCCTCCGCCGCCTGCTCGTAGACGGCGTAGAGCGAGTTCACCAGGCAATCGCCGAAAGCATAGGCATAGACATAGAACGGCGAATGCACGAAGTGCGGAATGTAGGCCCAGAACACCTCGTAGCCGGGCCGCAAATCGATAGCGGGCCCGAGGCTCTCGCTCTGCACCTCGAGCCATAGCGCGTTGAGCCGATCGGACGTGAGCTCGCCCTGGCGGCGCTCGGTGTGAGCCTTCCGTTCGAAAATGTAGAACGCGATCTGGCGTACCACAGTGTTGATCATGTCCTCGACTTTGCCGGCAAGCATCGCCTTGCGTTCTTTCTTGTCGGCATCGGCAAGGAGCTTCCGGAACGTGAGCATTTCTCCGAACACGCTCGCGGTTTCGGCGAGTGTGAGGGGAGTCGGCGCCATCAGTGCACCATTGGGGGCGGCCAACACCTGGTGCACGCCATGGCCAAGCTCGTGCGCGAGCGTCATCACATCCCTGGTCTTGCCTTGATAGTTGAGGAGCACATACGGATGTGCCGATGGAACCGTAGGATGCGCGAAGGCACCGGGCGATTTTCCCGGCCGGACCGGCGCGTCGATCCACCTCTCGTCGAAAAACCGTTCCGCGATTGCCGCCATCTCCGAGGAGAACGCGCCATAAGCGGTGAGCACAGTCGCGCGCGCCTCCTGCCAGCCGATATTGCGCGCGGGCACTTTCGGCAGGGGGGCGTTGCGGTCCCAATGCGGCAGGCGCTTCTTGCCGAACCAATGCGCCTTCAGCGCATAGTAGCGATGCGACAAGCGCGGATAGGCCGAGCGCACCGCCTCGACAAGGGCGGCAACCACCTCGGGCTCGACACGGTTGGCCAAATGGCGGCTGTCTGCGACGTCGCTGAACCCATGCCAGCGGTCGTAGATCTCCTTGTCCTTGGCAAGCGTATTGGTGATCTGAGTGAAGAGCCGCAGGTGCTCTCTGAAGGTCTTCGCCAAAGCGTTTGCCGCTGCCTTGCGCGAAGCTTCACTTGGCTCCTGCAGCAGTTTGAGCGTGGGCTCGAGCGCAAGCGATTTGGTACCCACCTTGAATCGCAGGCTCGACATGGTCTCGTCGAACAGCCGGTTCCACGCCGAATACGTGGTCACCGACTTCTCGTGGAACAGCTGCTCGAGGCGATCTTCGAGCTGATGCGGCTTCTCCTTGCGAATATCCTCCAGCCATGGCCGGTAATGGCCGAGCGCGCGATCCGCCATCGCGCTCTCCAGCTTCGCGTCATCGAGCCGGTTGAGCTCCAGCACAAAGAAAAGCAAATGCGTGTAGGCGGCGGTGATGCGCTCCTGCATATCGCCGAAGAATTTGGCGCGCGCCGGGTCGAGCGTATTCTCGGCATGCACAAGGCCGGCAAAGGAGCCGAGGCGCCCGAGCAAGTCCTCGAGCCTCTCGTAGGACTGCACGGCTTGCGCGAGCGCGGCCCCACCATCCCGATCATCAAGCATTTGCGCGAGCTTGCCTTTATAGGCGTGCTCGAAGGCGATGCTCTGTGCCTCCGCACGGCCGAGATCCCTTGCCACCTCCGGGTCGTCGATGCCGGCATAGAGATCGGCGAGATTCCACTGCGGCAGCGCCGGCGCACCGCGAATGGCGGCGGACTTGGCTGCTCTTGGCGAACGCGGGCGTTTTTTGGCTGGCATGGGGCTCCGAGGTGGGTGAATTGAGCCGGCGATTGCGCGAGCGGGTGCTGTAGCACGAGGGGCACTGCGCGGATGCACGACGATTTGCCCCATTGCCATATGGGAGGCAGGGACGCGGGGGTCAATCGGCTTGCACATGGCGCATGGGTCGGCGCGCGTGCCGTCCGGTTGAACAGCGGGGGCGCCCTCGCGCCGCCGGCTTCCTCCCGGGCGAGCACGCGGGACATCCGACCCCAGTGCGTTGGCAGCGCGCCTCCTTAACACCGCCTTAGGCGTGTTCGGCGAGAGTGTCACTTCGGCACACCAGGGGTGGCCTGCACAGCGTCACAGGAGTGACATGAGTCAGCGTGTTCTGGTCGTTGATGACGATCCCGTGCAGCGCCGCCTTCTCGACAATATGGTGCGCAAGCTCGGCTACGAGCCGCTGCTTCTAGAAGGCGGCGAAGCCGCCGTGGCCATGCTCACGGGCCCGGATGCGGCGCTCTTCAACGCGGTCGTGCTCGACCTCGTGATGCCCGACCTCGATGGGCTCGGCGTGCTTGCACGTCTGCGTGAAGCGGGCGTCGCGATCCCTGTCATTGTGCAGACGGCTCATGGCGGCATCGACAATGTGATCACGGCGATGCGTGCGGGCGCCATGGATTTCGTGGTCAAGCCCGTCGGGCTAGAGCGCCTGCAGGTTTCCTTGCGCAACGCCCTTGCCGCGAGCGCCCTTGAAGGTGAGCTTGCGCGCGTCAAACGAAGCCGCTCCGGAACGTTGAGCTTCAAGGACGTCATTACCCGCAGCCCGCGCATGCAGAGCGTGTTGCAGACTGCGGCAAAAGCAGCCGGCTCCGCCATTCCGGTGCTCATCGAAGGCGAATCCGGTGTCGGCAAAGAGCTGGTCGCGCGCGCGATCCACGGCTCCGGCGCGCGGCGCGCCCACCCTTTCGTTGCAGTCAACTGCGGCGCAATCCCCGACAATCTCGTGGAGTCGATCCTGTTCGGTCATGAGCGCGGCGCTTTCACCGGCGCAACCGAGCGGCACACCGGTAAGTTCGTCGAGGCCTCGGGCGGGACGCTGTTTCTCGATGAGGTCGGAGAGCTTCCGCCCGCGGCGCAGGTGAAGCTTCTGCGCGCCATCCAGGAGGGCGAGGTAGAACCGGTGGGCGCACGCAAGCCGGTGAAGGTGGACGTGCGGCTGATCTCCGCCACCAACCGCGACCTGATCAGGGATGTCCAGCAATCACGCTTTCGTGAGGATCTGTTCTACCGGCTGCATGTTTTTCCCATCACCATCCCGCCGCTGCGCGAGCGCGTCGAGGACATCCCCGAGCTGGCGCGCCATTTTCTCGCGCGGTTCGCCGCCGAGGAGGGCAAACGCACGACAATCATCACGGCTGACGCCATGGAGGTGTTGCGCAAGTACCGGTGGCCCGGCAACGTGCGCCAGCTTGAGAATGCCGTGTTTCGCGCCGTTGTGCTCGCCGAGGCCGACGCAGTCGGCCGCGATCAGTTCCCGCAAATCGCGGCGCAGCTCGCGCATGGGCTTCCCGAAGCTGAGCTCGCGCCGCGGCTTTCCCAGGACGAGCCGCACGCGATCGACGACGCTCCTCCTCACTACGCGGAAGGCTTGAACGTGGAAGGCTTGAACCGGCAAGAGCCTCCGGCGCAGGGGCCTGTGGCGCAGGGCGCGGGCGGCGTCCTGCCGTTGCTGGGTCCCTCCGGCGACTTGCGGCCGCTCGAGGAGATCGAAGCCGAGGTCATCCGTTTTGCCATCACGTACTATCGCGGTCAGATGTCGGAAGTGGCGCGACGGCTGCGCATCGGACGCTCGACTCTCTATCGCAAGCTCGATTCTCTCGGCCTCGGTGACGAAACGTCCGGCACTGACGCGCCCGCGTTGTAATCTGGTTACACCCTTCGCAAAAACGCCCGATAAAGACTGCAACAGGTTGGCGCGCGGGAAATCCCGCGCCAAAATCGGCCCCATTCGTTTTACAAGGTGACGGTGCACCTGTTGTCCGCGGATGCGTTTGCACGCGCTCGGGCCTGGTGCGAGCGGGGATCAACTGCTGGACCGGCAAGAAAGCACGGGCTCAGCTGCTCGGGGGAGAAGCTTCATGAAGGCCGCCTGTCATAACCGCATCCTTGCGAGCACGGCTCTTGCACTGATCCTGGCGCTGCCAGTCGCGGCGCGCGCCCAAGACCCCGGCGCTCAACAGGCCGAGGCTCAACAGGCCGGCGCGCTGGTCACGGCAGCTGGGGCGGAGATCGGCGATTCGTCGGCTCCCCTGAGCATACCGACAGCAGCAACGCCAACAGTCGCAACACCGGCAGCAGCAACGCCCGCAGCGCCGACGCCGGCAGCGGCAACGCCGACAATAGAGGGAGCGACGGAGACCACCCGAGCCGTGCCGGCGGTTGCCCCAGCGGCACCTGCCGCTGCCCCGGTTGCAACGCCCTCTGCGGCCCCGCAGACGACCGCTGCCCCAGCAGCAGCTGCTGCTCCCGCGCCCGCCCCCTCCCCCGCGTCTGTGACCGAGGCGGCCGCCCCGGCCGATCCGCTCGCGGCACTCGATGCGGCCGACCGGCCGGTCGCAGAAAAGATCGTGGAGCTGTTCGCAGGCAAGGCCGACAAGATTTTTGCCGGCAAGAAGGAGCGCGCGGCCGTCGAAGCCTTTTATCGCAATCGCAATCTTGCGCCGCTTTGGCTCGATAAAGGCATCGAAAATGCACGCGCCAAGCTCGTGGCAGCAAGGCTCAAAGCAGCCGATGCGGATGGCCTCATTGCCAGCGAGTACAAGCTTCCGGCTTTGACAGGAAGCCCCGAGGCGCTCGCCGAGGCCGAGTTGAAGTTCACACAAACCGTGCTGACATTCGCCCGCCATTTGCAGGCCGGGCGCTTCCCATACAGCCGCGTCACTCACAACAATATCGAGCTGCCGCAAGCACCGCCCGAGACCGGCGATGTGCTCACCAAGCTTGCCGAAGCGACAAATGCAGGCCAAGTGCTCGACGGCTTCAGCCCTCCGCAACCCGCATACAAGGCCCTCAAGAACGCCCTTGCGGACTTGCGCGGCAAGGGCGGCGGCGCCGGCAAGGACATTGCCGATGGTCCGGTGCTCAAGCTCGTCGCCAAGAAGCCCATGGAGGACCCGCGCGTGCCGCAATTGCGCGAGCGACTTGGGCTGGCGGGCGAGTCTTCAGACCTCAAGTATGACGGCAAGCTTGCGGAGGCGGTGAAGAAGTTTCAGCGCGGGGCCGAGCTGCCGCCGACCGGCAACCTCGATTCCCGCACTATCCACGAGCTCAACGGCCCCACCCACGACAAGCAGATCGACATCATCCTTGCCAACATGGAGCGCTGGCGCTGGTACCCGCGCGACCTCGGCAAGGCCTATTCCATGGTCAATCAGCCCGACTTCACGCTGAAGGTGGTGAAGGATGGCGCGACCGTGTGGACCACGCGCGTGGTGATCGGAAAGCCCAGCATGCAGACGCCGCTGCTCAGCGAGACCATGAAGTACATCACCATCAATCCGACCTGGAACGTCCCGCCCTCGATCGTGCACAACGAGTACCTGCCGGCTCTCGCGCAGGATCCGACCGTGCTCGCTCGCATGGGGCTGAAGGTCTCCACCAATCGCGACGGCAGTGTCCACATTTACCAGCCCCCGGGCGAGGCGAATGCGCTCGGACGCATCCGTTTCAACTTCCCCAACCGCTTCCTGGTTTATCAACATGATACGCCGGACAAGCACATGTTCGGCCATGACGTGCGCGCCTACAGCCATGGCTGCATGCGCGTGCAGGACCCCGCGAAATATGCCGAGGTTCTCTTCAACATTGCGCGTCCGACGGAGAATTGGTCGGCGGAGCGGGTCAAGAAGATGTTCGGCGCGGGGGAAACCGACATCCAGATCCAGCCGACTCCGATCTGGGTGCACCTCACCTATCAGACCGCGTTTGTGGATGACGACGGCAAGCTGCAGATGCGGCGCGATGTTTACAATCTCGACGGCCACATGATTGCAGCGATCAAGAGCGAGCGCGGCAGCGTCGAGCCGGCGCCCGAGCGCAAGCGCGAGCAGGAGGTCGCATCATCCTCCTCCTCTCCGCGCCGCGCGCTCATGCCGGCGCAGCGGACCGCCACGTCGTTCTTCGAAGCGCTGTTTGGCGGACCGCAGGTTGCGCCACGGCCCGTTCCGCCGCGCCGCGTTGTCCGTTAGCAGACGAGTCCCTCGTCAGCAGAGGATGCACGCCCTCCTCTGCTGACGTTGTTCGCTTGGTTGTTAAAGGTTTCTTTGGCCTATCATTAACTGAGGCTAGCTTTCGCCATAGTCCCCTGGCATCGTTCATGGATCGGGGGGGACGGGCGCGCTAGCCTGGCGTTGCCATCCCAATTTAACAGTGCGTTAGCCATATTCGTCGCACATACGCGGCGAATAAGCGGCGTTGCTCGCAGTGCAGACTGCGAGCGCGAGCGCCATAGAGGTGGGGGGCACGTGCCGAGCCAAGGCGCACACAAGCTTGCATCGTCGCTGTGCCCGGCCCGCGCAATCTCTTGCTGCAGCATCGCCGCCTTGCTCGCCGTTCTCGTACAGCCCGTCACGGGGGCGAGGGCGCAGGGTGAGACGCGCACGATCTCCTTCCACCACACGCACACGAACGAAGACCTCACCGTCACCTATAAGCGCAATGGTCGCTACGACGAGGAGGCGCTCAAGAAAATCAACAATGTGCTGCGCGACTGGCGCGCGAGCGAGCCGATCACCATGGACCCGCAGGTGATCGATCTTTTATGGGAAGTGCATCGCGAGGTCGGCGCAAAGGAGCCCATCTCGATCGTGTGCGGGTATCGCTCACCCGGCACGAACGCCATGCTGCGCAGCCGCTCGAGTGGAGTGGCCAAGTTCAGCCAGCACATGAACGGCAAAGCCATCGATTTCTTCATTCCCGGCGTCTCGCTGCAGGAATTGCAGGCCGCCGGCCTGCGTGCACAGCGCGGGGGCGTCGGCATCTATCCCTCCTCTGGCTTTGTCCATATGGACACCGGCAGCGTTCGGCATTGGCCGCGCATGCCCGAGGCGCAGATGGCGCGCATCCTGGCGAAGGGTGGTCTCGCCAGTCAGTCCGCATCCGACAATGCGTCGAGCGGCACGATCGCACAGGCCTCGCTTGGCAAGCCATCGTTCCTGTCACGCGTATTCCGCGGCCAGGAGGAAGACGACAACGACGCCAGCACGGTCGCTGAAACGACGACCTCGCGCGGCGCTTCGGCTCGCTCCGCCAGAGGGGCGGCGCCCAAGGCGACCTCGGCGCAATCAGCAAGCCAAGAACGATCAAAAGAACGATCAAAAGAGCGATCACAAGAACGCTCGCAAGAACCGTCCAAAGGACGGACCGATAAGCCGCAACTTGCCTCCGCCACGCCTGCCGGGGCCAAGCTCGAGCTTGCCTCCGCCACATCAAAACCGGTGCGGTTGGCCCAAGCTGCGGTGGTCGCTCAGGCGAGCGCGGCTCCCGCTGCGCCGGCGAGCTCTGCCTCTGGTGCCGTGGCGAAAGAGCCCGCGCAGGAGCGCCGCTCTGCAGCAGCGGTTTCGGTCGCGGAGACCGCCCAGACCATTGTGCCGCGCACTCCCGCTGCAGTCCAAGAGCGCGTGCCCGCGGGCATCGCCATAGCCAGCGCCGATTCCGCGTTCACGGCAAGCTTTGCTCCTTGGCCGCTCGCCGGCCGCGCCGAGAAGCCGGCCGCGCCGAATGCGCTCTCTTATGCGGCACAACCCAGCCCGATCGCCGCACTGCGCGGCCTGCCGGTGAGCTCGCCCGCTGCGCGCGGTGAAAGCGACAAAGACGAGGGCACGAGTACAGTGAAACGCGGCGAAGCTCTGCTGCAAGCTCCGGCAACCCTGGTCCAGGCAGGCGATCGGTTCAACGACCCATGGCTGCGCGCGATGATCGTGAGCCCAAGCGCCCAGGCCTTCATGCGCGCCTCTCTGTTCGGCGAGCAGGACCTGCGCAGCCTCATTGCGCACATGCATAAGCCTGCATCGGCGGTGCTGATCACCTTCAAAGCAGACCCGAATGTTGGGGTACCCACGGAGAAGTTCAGCGGCAGTGCCGTGGTGTTCGTCTCAACGGTTTCTTTCGCGGGACCGCGGACGGCGGCACTACGCTGATTTGATTTTGGCGCGCGCGAGAAGGACGCGCGCACCGAGTTGCAGCTTACGGTCGGGGGATCGCTGGGCGGCGCGCGCCGCGAGTTGGGAAACCAGCTCGCGGCGCAAACTTTTGTGGGGTTCTGTCGAGCGTAACCTGCCCGTTTCACTCACGTCCGCCGATAATACGTGGGGCCTCAGTTGAGCATGCCGAGGGCATGCATGTAGGTCTCGAGCACGCTCTCCTGCTCGCGCCTCTCGTCAGCATCGAGCTTGCGCAAGCGCACGATGGTGCGCAACGCCTTGGTGTCGAAGCCGTTGCCTTTGGCCTCGGCATAGACATCGCGAATGTCGTCGGAAAGCGCCTTCTTCTCTTCCTCGAGCCGCTCGACGCGCTCAACGAACGCCTTGAGCTGATCCTTTGCGAAGCGCGCGGCGGGCTGATCGTCGTTGACGGCAGCGGCAGTGTCCATGAAACCCTCCTCCAGAGACTCGCACGAGTGGATGGGCAAGGTTTCGGAACGCGTCAGCGTAAGCAAGCCGCGATGCTATTCTTCCCCCGGAGTACACAGGGCGAAAAAACTAATGCTTGTGCGTGCTTTTTTCGAAGGCGGCCTGCTGCTCCTTCGTTGCTTCCTTCTGGTGCTTCGCCTTCCATTCATCGTAAGGCATGCCATAGATCGCCTTGCGGCTTTCGTCCTTGGACATGGCGACGCCGCGGTCGTCCGCGGCGTCCTTCATCCAGTTCGAAAGGCAGTTGCGGCAGAAGCCGGCGAGGTTCATCAAATCGAGGTTCTGCACGTCAGTGCGGGCGCGCAAATGCTCCACCAGGCGGCGAAATGCGGCAGCTTCGAGCTCTGTGCGAGTCTTCTCGTCAAGCGCCATGAACGAAGCCTCCTTTTGCAGCGAGCGTCAGGACACGACCTGTCGAACCAACGCACTTTGAGGATAATGATCGCAGGTGCTGTTTTCCAGGTCCGCACTCCGGCCTCACCCTAACCGGAACGTCGCTGAGTAAGTCGAGGTCGAGAATTGAGGCACACGCCGCGCGCCTTTCTGGAGGGCCTTTATCAGGCGGCGGTGGCGGCCGCACAACCCGCAGCTTGCCTGCCCGGGCACTTGCCTCCGCCGCGGGCCGGCCGACTCGTCATTCTCGCCGCGGGCAAGGCGGCGGGCTCGATGACGGAGCTCGCCGAGCAGCACTATCTCGAGACCTGCGGCCTGAGCGCGGACCGGATCACCGGCCTCGCCACCACGCGCGAGGGCTACGGCCGGCCAACTCGCCGCGTGCGGCTCGTTGAAGCCGGACACCCAGTACCGGAGGCCGCAAGCGTGTCGGCCGCGACAGAGGCGCTTGCACTGGCCGAGGCGGCAACGCGCGATGATCTCGTTCTGGTGCTGATCTCGGGCGGCGCCTCGGCCAACTGGGTTGCGCCCGCCCCCGGGGTGACACTCGCGGACAAGCAGGCCGTCACCCGGGCACTGCTGGCGTCGGGGGCCACAATCGTGGAGATCAACACGGTTCGCAAGCATCTGTCACGCATCAAGGGCGGCCGGCTTGCGCGTTCTGCTCATCCTGCGCGCGTGGTGGCGATCGGCATTTCCGACGTGCCGCATGATGACCCGGCGGTGATCGGGTCAGGACCGACCGTGCCGGATGCGACGACGCTCGCCGACGCGCGGGAAGTCGTCGCACGCTATGGCCTCCGCGTCCCCGAGGCGGTCACCAGGGCTTTGGCCGACCCCGGTAATGAGAGCCCCAAGCCGGGCGATCCGATCTTCGCGAATACGTCGTTCGTGCTCGCCGCCCACCCGGCACAGATGCTGGAGGCCGCGCACCAGGCAGCACGTCGCGCAGGCTACGAATGTGTGTTGCTCGGAAGCGACCTCGAAGGCGAGGCGCGCGACGTTGCCGCTGCCCAGGCGAGGCTTGCCCTCTCAATCAAGGCGGAGGGGCGACGCGCCGTCATTCTCTCGGGCGGCGAGCTCACCGTCACCCTGCGCGGCAAAGGGCGCGGCGGTCCCAATCAGGAATATGCGCTGGAACTTGCAGTCGCGCTCGCCGGCGCCGAGGGGATTTTCGCGCTCGCGGGCGACACCGACGGCACCGACGGCGGCGGAGGGCGTCCTGACGATCCTGCGGGGGCTTTTGTCGACCAAACCACCCTCACGCGTGCCCGGGCGCTTGGCCTCGATCCGGCCCACTTTCTAAATGACAACAATTCGACGGCATTCTTCGAAAGACTTGGGGACTTGCTGGTGCCGGGTCCAACCTTCACCAACGTGAACGACTTTCGCGCGATCCTTGTTGACGGCGGCTGACCCTCCGACAGTATTCACGCTTGGGAATTTCACGGTTGGGAATTTAGGCGCGATGCGACGGCAGCTGATGGGAATTGGAACTTGGCGCGCGCTGCAGCGGCTCGGCGCCGCCATCGCGGTAACCCTCGTTGCCTTTACCGCACTGGATGACGAGGCACGCGCGGATTTCCGTCTCTGCAACAATACCAGCAACAAGGTTGGCATCTCGGTCGGCTACAAGGAAAACGAGGGCTGGACTACCGAAGGGTGGTGGAACCTGCCGGCGCGCAGCTGCGAAACGCTGTTGCGCGGCGGACTGGTGGCCCGCTTCTACTACATCTATGCGGTGGACTATGATCGCGGCGGCGAGTGGTCGGGCCAAGCGTTCATGTGTACCCGCGAGAAGGAATTCACCATCCGCGGCACGGAGGACTGCCTCGCGCGCGGCTATGATCGCACCGGCTTCTTCGAGGTCGATACTGGCGACCAGCCCTCGTGGACGGTTCAGCTGACGGAATCAGCCGATCAGGTGCCAATGCAACCCTTACAGTCGCGCGTTCCGATGCTGCAGACGCCGGCACCGGCCGGCCGACCAGCGGCGCCGACCCCTGCGCCGCGAAGCCGAAACTGATGCGACGTCTGCGCCGGACCAAGATCATCGCCACGCTCGGCCCTGCCTCCTCCGACCAAGCCGTGATCGGCAGGTTGTTCGCAGCCGGAGCCGACGTGTTCCGCATCAACATGAGCCACACGACGCATGAGCGCATGCGTGAGCTCATTGCCAGCATCCGCGCCGTGGAGCAGGAGCACGGCCGGCCAGTCGGAATTCTGGTCGACCTGCAGGGACCCAAGCTCAGGGTCGGCA
This sequence comes from Xanthobacteraceae bacterium, assembly GCA_045811525.1. GTDB lineage: Bacteria > Pseudomonadota > Alphaproteobacteria > Rhizobiales > Xanthobacteraceae > VAZQ01. Next base: position 25,840 of record JBJMTV010000014.1, read on the forward strand.
GCTTTGCCGCGAGCCCGGCCACGCTGGTCCAGGGCGAAAGCTTCACACTCGACGGCGATCGCACGCCCGGGGACAGCAGCCGCGTGCACCTGCCGCACCCTGAGATCTTTGCCGCGGTCGCCCCCGGCCACAGCGTCCTTCTTGATGACGGCAAGCTCCGCCTCGTCGTCACCGACGTGAGCAGCGATCGCATCGTCACCCGCGTCGAGGTGGGCGGGAGATTGTCGGACCGCAAGGGCGTAAGCCTCCCCGACACGACCGTGCCGTTCTCCGCATTGGCGCCAAAGGACCGCTCGGACCTTGAAGCTGCGCTGGATGCCGGCATCGATTGGGTCGCGCTGTCGTTCATCCAAAGGCCCGAGGACATCGCCGAGGCGAAGAAGATTACGCGCGGCCGCGCCGTCGTCATGGCCAAGATCGAGAAGCCACAAGCGGTGCACCGGCTCGACGAGATCATGGAGGCCGCTGACGCTCTCATGGTGGCGCGCGGCGATCTCGGCGTGGAAATGCCGCTCGAAAAAGTGCCGGGCGTGCAGAAGTACATGACGCGTGCGGCGCGCCGCGCCGGCAAGCCGGTCGTCGTGGCGACGCAGATGCTGGAATCGATGATCACCAGTCCGGTGCCGACGCGCGCCGAGGTGTCGGACGTGTCCACCGCCATCTTCGAAGGCGCCGACGCCATCATGCTTTCCGCGGAATCCGCAGCCGGCCAATACCCGACCGAGGCGGTCGCCACCATGAACCGCATCGCCGAGGAGGTAGAGAGCGATCGGATCTATCAAACCATCATTCATGCCCAGCGGGCGGACCCGGAGGCGACCGGTGCCGATGCCATTTCAGCAGCGGCACGACAGATCGCGGAGACGCTCGATCTGCCGGCGATCGTGTGCTGGACGAGCTCAGGCTCAACGGGCCTGCGGGTGGCGCGCGAACGGCCGACCTCACCCGTGGTGGCGATCTCACCCAACACTTCGACCGGCCGCAGGCTCTCGCTCGTCTGGGGCGTACACTGCATCGTTGCCGAGGACGCGCACGACCTCGACGACATGGTCGAGCGTGCCTGCCGGCTCGCCTTCAAGGACGGATTCGCCAAAGCCGGCCAGCGCGTCATCATCGTCGCTGGTGTGCCGCTCGGTACCCCCGGCGCCACCAACATGCTGAGGATTGCTTTCGTCGGAGCCGATGCGGCCCGCGCGTAAGTGCTCGTGTGGCGGTTCAGACAGGCGCGAGCGACATGCGCGGAATGCTCAGATGTCGCGGCCGTCGATCTTGTCGGCGAGCTTCTTCACGAGATCGGGAATGCGCTCGAGCTTGGGATGAACCGCCAGCGCGCGGCGATACGCGTCGAGCGCGCGCTTGTCGTCGCCAATCTCCTGCAGCATGATGCCAAGCCCGGAGAGCGCCCCGAAATGGCGCGGCTCGCGCGCCAGAACCTCCTCCAGATCGGCCATGGCGCTGCCGAAATCCTTCTTGTTGTAATAAATCGTGGCGCGCCGGTTCCACGCCTCAACGAAGTCTGGCCTCATGTCGATAATCGCATCGAGCAGCTTGACGGCGAGATCGAGGTCCTTGCCGTCCGCCGCCGTCTTGGCGCGTTCCATCAGCAGATTGGCCGTATCGCTTGGCGAAGCGAGCCAGATCGCCCAGATGCGGTTCTCCACGTACTTCGCGCTCTCGTCATCGGGCGCCACCTTGAGCGCCTCAAACAAGCGATCGAGGTTTTGCGCCTTGTCGCCGCGTTGAGCGCGCGGCAGCGAGGTGGGAGGCTCGGCCGGTTGCGGTGGAGTGGGGTCGACCGCCTGTGCTGTGGCGGGCCCTGGCACGAGGAGGGCACACGCCAACAGGGGGATGGCGAGACCCGCTGCGACCTGTCGGAACCGCTTACTCATTCAGTAGACGTAGGCATCCAGTTCGGCACAATAAAGACCCGACCCGGGTTGTCGGGCGCCGGCACGCTAGAATCAGCCCTGACGCGCCTTGAACCGGCGCTGGACCTTGTTGATCACGTAGAGCCGACCCTTGCGCCGCACCAGGCGGTTGTTGCGGTGGCGGCCCCGCAGCGATTTCAAAGAGTTACGGACCTTCATGACAATTCACTCCGGGCGCCCGCCGGGGCGCGCTGATCTCGTTCGGCGCGGAAACTAGGGATGCGAGGCGACGGCGTCAATCGCGGCGAAGCTCGCCCTTGCCGTCGGGGCGAGCCCTACCGGCGCGCGGCCCTCACTTGATCTCGACGTCCTGCCAGAAGCCGATCCAGTGATCCACGTCCTGCATCTTGGCCCTCGGCGCCTCGTAGGACCAGGCCGCACGCGAGCTGCGTGTGCTCTCACTGGCGACGTCGTAGAACTGCACGCCATGCGGACAGGCGAGATCACGTTCCGTCTTTGCTGCTTGGTGCAACAGCTCCATGCGCACCGTCTCGCGCGGGAAATAGCGGTAGCCATCGACCTCGAGGGTTCGATCGCTCTGCGCAATGACCTGACCGTGCCAGATTGCCTGCATGACCTCCTCCAAACGAGCGGGCTTGCGAGCAAGCCAGTGGTTCTGTTTGCGGCACCGTCTTAGCCTATCGCTGGCGCTGTCGTAAACCGCTTCGCGCAGCTTGGCAGACCGGGCGATACTTCGCGCGCACGGTGCTGCGCACCTTTGCGCACGCTACCCACTACACCGCTCGATGCGCCGTAGGGTGTGCAAAGCCGCGCAGCGGCGTGCGCACCATTGTCCGAATCCGTGCGCACGGTGCTTCGCACCTATGCCCACCCTACACGGCGCGGTCCATCATGCACACTACACTAGGTCAGACCGGCGCGGCGGAATGCCTCCAGGTAATGCTCTCGCTCCGCCGCCTCCCTGATCGGCATCTCGCTCGCGAGCCACGCGAGCGAGATATTGGGCTGCGTGCGGCGCAACTCCTCGGCTGCGAGCTTCGCCACCGCGTCCTCGCCGGCCATTGCTGCGGCCGCCGTGAGCACCCGATGCGCACCGACAAAGTCCACGCGTTGCCTGATCCCCTCGCGCGCAAGCCGCATCGCCTCCACGTAGTTGCGCCGGACAAACTCCACATAGGAGGCGATCCCGTAATAGACCGCTGAAAACGGGTCGCGCGGGCTCAAGCGCAGAGCCCGGCCTACTGCCTGGCGACCTTCTTCCAAGCGGCCGCAATAAGCCAAGGTCAAGCCGTAATAGCCCTGTGCAAGCGAGAAGCTCGGATTGAGCCGCAGCGACAACTCGAATTCGGCAAGCGCGTCTTCGAAGCGGCGCGTGAAGAGGTACGCACTCCCGAGCGCGTGGTGTGCCCACGGGTCCTCGCTGTCGGCCTGGATGGCGGCCCCGGCAGCGCGCTCCGCCATGTCGATGATGCTGGTCATGTCCATCCAGCCCATATGCGCGGCGAAAGTATAGCTCGCGGCCAGCACGCCAAGGGCGCGGCCGTATTGCGGGTCGATTGCGATCGCCTTTTCCAGCAGCGCCTGCGCAACCACATTGTCCTGCCGCGTGACACGCCAGTAATGCGAGAGTGCGCGCATGACCAGGTCCCAGGCGTCCATGCTGTCGGGCGACTTGCGCGTCGCGCGGAAACTCTCGGCGGCATAGAGCTGCGGTTCGATGGCGGCCACGATAGCGGCGGTGATCTCGTCCTGGACCGCGAATACGTCAGCGAGGTCGCGGTCGTAGCGCTCGGCCCACAAGTGGCTGCCGGTCGCCACGTCATTGAGCTGGGCCGTGATGCGCACGCGATTGCCTTCTCGGCGCACGCTCCCTTCCACCACATAGCCGACGCCCAGCTCCTCGCCGACCTGCTTCAGATGGACAGCGCGATGCTTGTAGATAAACGACGAGTTGCGGGCGATCACAAAGAACCAGCGCAACTTCGAGAGCGCCGTGATGATGTCCTCGCTGATCCCGTCGGAGAAATATTCCTGCTGCGGATCGCCGGTCATATTGGTGAAGGGAAGCACCGCGAGCGCCGGCCGGTCGAGCAGCGGCAATGCGCGCGAGGGATGCTGCAGATCCTCCTGTATGGGCACTTCGCCACCAGATGAGGCGAGGCGCACTTCGGCGATGAAGCGAAACCCTTTGCGCGCGACAGTACGGATCAGCTTCTGCTCGCCGCCACTGTCGCCGATCGCTTTGCGCGCTGCATTGATGCGGCTGGTCAGCGTCGACTCGGAAACGATGCGGCCGCCCCACACGGATCCGATGAGGTCGTCCTTGCTGACCACCCGCTCGCGATTTTCCAGGAGATGCACGAGCACGTCGAAAACCTGCGGCTCAACCGCGATCACCGCAGCGCTGCGCTTGAGCTCGCGCCGGTCGGTATCCAGCACGCAATCGGCAAAGTCAAAGCGCACGTCCTCGCCTCACCCAAGTCGGTTCTCAAGCAACAATCGAGCCGATCTCGCGCAGAAATCAAGCAGCCGGCAAAGCTTTCCGCGCGGCTCGCGTATTACGGTTCACTCCGGCGACTCTTGCGCCCATTGGCAATGTCGGAGAACAACATGGCTCAGACCGAGATGCTCGTGCACGATATCCGCTGCCATCCCGCCGCGCGACTGGGTGCCTTCCTCTATGGCCTTGCCTCGTACGGCACGGCCGTTTTGACGATCTGCTATGCAGTGGGCTTCGTCTCCGCGCTGTTGGTGCCGAAAACGATCGACAGCGGCGTGGCGGGCGATCCGCTGCATGCAGCTGCCGTCAACCTGCTGCTGATGGCTCTGTTTGCGCTCCAGCATAGCGTCATGGCGCGTCCCCAGTTCAAGGAATGGTGGACGCAATATGTGCACAAATCGATGGAGCGAAGCACCTACGTGCTGTTGGCGAGCCTCGCCCTCATTCTGCTGTTCTGGCAGTGGCGCCCGATGCCCACCATCATCTGGCAGGTGACCGAGCCGACGGTTGCCGCCTCGTTGACGGTCCTTGCCTTGCTTGGCTGGGTGATTGTCCTGACCAGCACGTTTCTGATCAACCATTTCGAGTTGTTCGGACTGCACCAGGTCACCAACCATCTTCGTGGGCAGCCTATGCCGAATGCCCGATTCCGTACGCCCTTCTTCTACAACTTCGTACGCCATCCCATCTATCTCGGTTTCCTGATCGCGTTCTGGGCCACGCCCCTCATGACCACCGGGCATCTGCTGTTTGCCGGCGTCACGACAGCATACATCCTCGTGGGGATTTGGCTGGAGGAGCGCGATCTGACGGCAGTTTTCGGCGACGAATACCGCCGTTACAAAGAGCGCGTGTCGATGCTGCTCCCTTGGCGCAGATCAGCGTGACCGCAGCATGTCTCGCATGGTGCCGGCAGCGGCACCATTCGGCTGCTAAAGGATACCTCGGCATCACCAAAGGGTGATGCTCTCCGCGTTGCTCCGAATGCACGGCGCGCGCATGTTAATTTTGAACATGCCGCAGCGTTCGCGCGCTTCAAACGCAGGAAAGAACATGGCGATGAGGCGACGGGAATTGATGGTGGCGGCGGGCGCTGCCGCGCTGCTCGGGATTGCAGCGCCGGCGCGCGCTGCAATCTCACGCAATCAGGTGCGTCGCATCGGCGTGCTGACGGGGCTCACTGCCGATGATCCAGAATCGCAAACGCGTCTCACCGCTTTCGCCCAGGGCTTGCAGCAATTGGGCTGGAGCATCGGACAGAATGTTGTCATCGATTATCGCTGGAGCGGCGGCGATGCCGAGCTCATGCGCAAATACGCCGTGCAACTGGCAGAGCTCGAGCCGGATGTCATCCTCGCGCATTCGAGCGGCGCGGTGGCAGCCTTGTTGCAGGCGACCCGCACCATTCCAGTGGTGTTCACGTTGGTTGCGGATCCGGTGGGAGCCGGGTTCGTGGACAGCCTCGCGCGCCCGGGCGGCAACGTCACGGGGATGACCAACTTCGACTATTCCATGAGTGGAAAGTGGTTGGAGCTTCTCAAGCACGTTGCGCCGCATGTCACGCGCGCGGGGGTGCTGCGTGAATCAGCGATCGCGGCCGGGCCGGGCCAGTTCGGCGCGATCCAGGCGGTCGCGCCCGCGGTCGGGATCGAATTGCGTGCCATCGATGTGCGCGATGCCGCTCAGATCGAGCGCGACATTACGGCCTTTGCACAGGAGCCCAGGCGTGGGCTCATTGTGACCGGCAGCCCGGCGGCGACAGTGCATCGCGACCTCATCATCGGATTAGCCGCGCGACATCGGCTGCCGGCCGTCTACAATTCGAGCTTCTATGCCGCGAGCGGCGGCTTGCTGGCCTATGGGCCTGACTTCCTCGATCAATTTCGCCGGGCGGCGAACTACGTCGACCGAATCCTGCGCGGGGAAAAGGCCGCCGACCTGCCGGTGCAGGCGCCCACGAAGTTTGCCCTGGTGGTGAACGCCCGCACCGCCAAAGCACTCGCGCTCGAGGTCCCGGGTACACTCCTCGCGCTCGCCGACGATGTGATCGACTGACCTGCCACCAGCTTCGGCCCAGCACCTTCGTCGCGCGGCCCACACTACTCCGGCTCTATGGCCGCGGCCTTGATCATGTCGGTCCACTTGATGAGTTGTGCGTCGGCGAATTGACCGAGCTCCGCCGGCGAGCTCGAGAACGCTTCGAACCCCACCTCGGCGAGCTTGTTCTTGATCGCCGGCGCATCGATGATCGGCCGCAGCTCGGCGCTGAGCCGTTCGATGATCGGCGCTGGCGTACGCGCCGGCGCGAACAGCCCGGCCCACGAATCCATGTCGAAATCGGTAATGCCGGATTCGTGCAGTGAAGGCACGTCCGGCAGAAGTGCGCTGCGCTTGAGCCGCGTGCCGGCGAGCGGACGCAGCGTGCCAGCCCGGATATGCGGGAGTGCAGATGTCAGGTCCGAGATCACCAGCGAGACGCGGCCGCCGAGAACGTCATTGAGAGCGATCGGGACTGTCTTGTACGGAACGTGGAGGATGTTCACGTTGGCGCGGCGCTTGAATGTCTCGCCTGCCACTATGCCCGAGGTGTTGCCGCTGGCATACGAGAGCTTACCCGGATTGACCCGCGCATAGGCGATCAGATCCGCAACCGAGTAGATCGGGATGGATTGGTGAATGAGAAAAGCGAAGGTGTAGCTGCCGACGCGTGTGATCGGCGCGAAGTCCTTGACCGGATCGTACGCGAGCGTCTTGTTCAAGCTCGGCGCGGCCGAATGCGGGCTGTTGGTACTCATGAGCAGCGTGTAGCCATCGGGCGCCGAGCGGGCCACTTGCGTCGCGCCGATCGCACCATTTGCGCCCGACTTGTCCTCGATCACGATCGACTGTTTCAGCGCAACCGAGAGCGGCTGCGCTATCACCCGTGTGACCGTATCGGTCCCGGATCCGGCTCCAAACGGCACCACAATGGTGATCGGCCGTGTCGGATAATCCTCCTCTCCTGCATAAGCCGCGGTCATCCCAAAGGCCGGAGCCGTTGCGAGTTGCAGGAAGCTTCTACGGCTGAACCTCATGGCACTCTCCATCCCACGGGCGCGTGCGCACCATCGGTGTCGGGGCGCGGATTGGTGCGCACGGTGCTTCGCACCTTTGCGCACCCTACAGCAAGGCCTCGCATTCGTGCGACACGCCGCGGCCTCAAGGTTTTTCGACGTAGGGTGCGGCAAAGCCGCGGGAGCGGCGTGCGCACCATCAACTTGCGGCGCTGCGCAGCATTGGCGTGCGTGCGCCGATTGGAGCGCACGGTGCTTTCCTCCGGCAGTTGAAATGCATACCATTGCGCCGCGGCATGAGGCCGGCAACTCAGCGGCCACTCATAATGCCGAGCACAGAGAGAGGTTTGAATGAGCAGACGAGTTGGAGTTTCGCTTCTCGCGGTCATGGCGACAGCGGCTTTCGTGGGCACCATCGCTCCGGGTGAGGCGCAGCAGAACAACATGACGTTCTTTGTCACCAGCGCGGGCAAAGGCAAGGGTGCCGATCTCGGCGGCCTCGAGGGTGCCGATGCGCACTGCCAGGCACTCGCGCGCGCCGCCGGCTCCAGCCAGACCAACTGGCGCGCCTATCTGAGCACGACCGCGCCCGGTGGCGAGGCCGGCGTCAACGCGCGTGATCGTATCGGCAAGGGCCCGTGGCAGAATGCCAAAGGTACCGTCGTTGCCAAGAGCATTGAGGAGTTGCACTCCGATGCGGTCAACATCACCAAGCAGACAGCGCTGACGGAAAAAGGAGAGCCTGTTCCGGGTCGCGGTGATCCGGTCAATGAGCACGACATCCTGACCGGCTCCGACCCGATGGGCATGTTCTCAACCGCCGGCGGCGATACCACCTGCGGTAATTGGACCAAGAGCGCCGAAGGCTCGGCCATCGTCGGGCACCACGATCGTGCCGGCCTGAAGGACACCAGACACATGAAGTCCTGGAATTCTTCGCATGGCTCGCGCGCCTGCAGTCAGGAGGACCTCAAGGCCTCTGGAGGGGCCGGCCGCCTCTACTGCTTTGTTGCGAACTGACGCCTCTCTGCCTTCAGGCGTTGCAGCGGCCGGGTCATTCCCGGCCGCTCGCGCATTGAAGCGTCCTCACGTGCGAGCAGCGAGCCCCACTTTCACGCGCTCCGGGGTCATCGGATACTGCCGCAGCCGCATTCCGGTCGCGTCATAGAACGCGTTGGCAATGGCCGCCGTCGTTGCACCCATGACCTCCTCGCCGGCACCGGACGAGGGCTCGTCGAGCCGCTGCACCACGACCGGCACGATATCCGGATGCGCGGCAAACCGGAGCACCGGGTAGGATCTCCAGTCGAGACTGGTGACCCCCTCGCGGTCGAACAGCACCTCCTCGAGCAGCGTGCGGCTCGTCGCCTGCATCATCTGACCCATGATCTGCGCCTCAACCGCTGCGGGGTTGACGCACTGGCCGCAGTCGAGCGCGCCGAACAGGCGCTTGACGACGATGACACCCGTGCGTTTGTTCACCTCGATGTCCGCGACGGCTGCGCCGTAGGAGACGTGGTGAGTGCCGAGCCCGATACCGCGCCCGTTCACAACGTCGCCCCCCTGAAGGTCGGAGCCAGCGACTTTAGCCTTCCAGCCTGCCGCCTCCGCCGCCGCATTGAGCACACCAGCCCAGCGTGCGTCGCCGATATTGCGGCGGCGAAATTCCAGCGGGTCCATCTTGGCCGCAACCGCCAGCTCGTCGATGGTCTGCTCCGAGGCAAACGCGAAAGATAGATCGAGCGGCGACCGCAGCGGCGCGCCCTTGAGCATTCCGACCATCGGCACCATGTGGCTGACCACGCGCCGATGCGCGATCTGGTACATGGAGCCGGTGCTCATCCGGTTCACCGGGATCGACATCGGCCCGGTGGTCCGCTCCTTCGGCGGTGTCTGCAAGACGAGCTCGTGCGTGGTCTCGTTGATCATCCAGCCGTGCTGCCAGCCCTGATATTCGTAGGCGACGATCCTGCCATCGGCATCAATGCCGGCCCGGACCTCAGCCAGGTGCGCCGGTCCGTAGTCGTCCCAGCCGTGCTCGTCTGAGCGCATGAACTGCACGCGGACCGGCTTGCCCACCGCCTGCGACATGACGGCTGCGGCCTGCGCACAATCATCATAGCAGCTTCGCCCATAGGTGCCCGAGCCTTCGACATACTGCACGCGCACGGACTGCTCCGGCACGCCCAGCACCTCTGCCAGCATTTCGCGCGTGTTGTAGATGTCCTGAGTGGAGGACATGACCAAGGCGCGTTGCGCTGTCACGTCCGCGACAGCGCAGTTCGGACCGAAGGGCGCGTGCGACTGATAGGGACAGTAATAGGTCGCGCTCGCGACGTGCGCCGCTTTGGGGAACGCGCTTTCGGCATCGCCCCAATTCACGATGGTGACGTCCGAGGTTTTCGCGGCGCGCATCCGGGTGAACAGGTCGGCATTACCGGGCAATGCGTCTGTGCTCTCCCAGGTCACTTTGACCGCGCGCGAGGCTCGGATCGCGTCCCACTCGTTCTCGGCCACCACACCGACAAAGTCGCCCTTGCGGACCACGCGCGCCGGAATGTCCTTGATCGATCCTTCGTCGATCGCCAGCGCCTTGGCACCGAGGCCGTAGGCGCGCTGCCCGCGCGGTCGCACCACCCGGCCATGCAGCATGCCGGGCACGCGAACGTGCTGGAGGTGCGTGTAAATCCCCGCTGCCTTGGCAGGAATATCGACGCGCGGCACATTCTTGCCGACGAGCTTGTAGCGGGTGATCGCCTTCTGCGGTGCCGTTCCGGTGAACTTGACATTGAACGGCTTGTCGCCGAGCAGCTCGCCATAGGACACGGATTGAGCGCCATGGCCGGCGATCGACACCACGCCCTTTTCGACGACCAGGCTGCCGACCTGCATGCCGAGCCGCGACGATGCCAGGTTCAAGAGCGCCCGCCGCGCCTCGGCTGCGGCGGCGCGGAGCTGAGGCCCGGCACGCTCGATCGATGAGCTCGAGGTCGTTGCGCCCTGGTTGGTGGTCACGTTGGTATCGAGCTGGACCGAACGAACCTGAGCCATGTCGAGGTCGAGCTCATCGGCGGCGATCTGCAGCAGACCCGTGGTGTTGCCTTGGCCGAATTCGCCCTTGCCGAGGTATATTGTGGCGGTGTTGTCGGCCTGGATGGCGATCCATGTATCAATGGCGCTGCCGTCGAACGGGCCCGCGGCCGCACCGCGCGCGACAGGAGCCGCGCCAGCAGGCAAGGCTGTCATGCTGAATCCGACAATGAGGGCGCCGCCGCCCTTGAGCAATCCGCGCCGCGAGAAGCTCAAATCCGCTTGCAAGGTGCTCATCGAACGTCTCCCGCCATGCGGGTGGACGCAAGCTGAATGGCCTTCATGACCCTCGGATAGGTGCCGCAGCGGCAAAGGTGCCCATCCATGTGGGCACGAATGTCGGCCTCGCTCGGCCGCGCATTGCTGGCCAGCAGCTCCGCGCCTTTGATGGTCATTCCGTTGTAGCAGTAGCCACATTGCGGGGCCTGCACGTCGATGAACGCCTGCTGCAGCGGATGCAGCCTCGGCGTTTGCGCGAGCCCATTCTGCTTTGCATAAAGATTGGGCAGGCCTTCGAGTGTTGTCAGCGTCCTCCCTTCGACGCTTGAGATCGGCGTGATGCATGAACGGATTTCAGCGCCATCCAGCAGGACCGAGCACGAGCCGCACTGCGCGAGCCCACAGCCGAAGCGCGGACCTTTGAGCTCGAGGTCGTTCATCAGGACATAAAGGAGGGGAGTGTCGGGGCTGGTGGCACTCACCTTGCGCGTCGTCCCATTGATCGTGAGCTGGTAGTCCATGGCGGGTCCTCCCGACGGCTTGCGGCTCGTCGTCCGTATTGTAGGCACGCTAGCAAAACGCGCCGCTTTTGTCTGCGCCCGCAGGCATTGCGTCCCAGGCGTGCTGGGCATGAAGTGAGCTGGGAACAGGAGGCTCGGTGGCAGCCGTTTATTCCGGGGTGGCGGCAGCAATCGTGATGCCGCTATGCTGAGGCCGGAGTGGTCTGATCCGAAGCTCGTCACGACGCACGGCTTCGGGCTCGGGACACTGGCCAGGCCAGGGGAAGGCACCGCGATGATCACCCGCCGCTCGTTCAACAGGCTCGCTGCCACATCGGCGCTGGTGCCGAGCCTTGCCGCCAGGCGGGCGGACGCCGAGACTTGGCCGACCCATCCGGTCCGCGTCATCGTGCCGTTCGCGGCTGGAGGGCCGACCGATCTTATCGCCCGGGTGGTAGGCGAGCGGCTCGCGCGCAGCTGGGGCCAGCAGATGCTGATCGAGAACCGTCCGGGCGGCGGCACCAACATCGCCAACGAGTTGGTGGCGCGATCGGACCCGGATGGTCATACCATATTGATGGGCGGCTCCTCGCAGGCGGCGACGCGGGGCCTTTATCCCTCGCTCAGCTATGACCCGATCGGCGACTTCGCGCCGGTCGCCTTCATCTGCAGCTATTCGTTCTTCATGTTCGTGTCGAACGTGGTGCCGGTGAAGTCGGTGAGCGAGTTCATCGCCTACGCCAAGGCGAACAAGGGCAAGCTCACGCTGGCGTCGCCCGGCACGGGATCATCGCCGCATCTCTGCGGCGAGCTGTTCAAGCACATGGCGGGATTGGACATGATCCACGTGCCCTATCGCGGGGCAGCTCCGGCGATGAACGATCTCATCCCGGGCCGGGTCCATGTCCTGTTCTCGGGCGGAGCCACGCTCGACAATGCCAGGTCGGGGCAGGTCCAGGTGCTCGGCTATACCGGAGCCAAGCGTTCCGCAATCGCGCCGGACGTGCCGACCATTGCCGAGGACGGCGTTCCCGGCTTCGAGGTCGTGTCGTGGTACGGCTTCTTTGTACCGGTCAGGACCCCGACCGAGATTGTCACCAAGATGAACGCCGACATCATTGCTGCGCTCGCCGATCCCAGCGTCAAGGGCCGGCTGGCACCACTTGGCTACGAGAGCCGGCCCGACTCTCCGGAAAAGGTCGGGGCCTTTCTCCGAGCGGAGGTCGATATCTGGAGCCGCGTCATCAAGCAGGCCGGCATCGCTCCGCAGAACTGATTGATCAGCGTTTTGCGCCGAGCGCATCCAGCTCGGCCTTGTACTGCTGGACCAGCCCTTCGAGGCGCGAGACATTCTGCAACAGGCGTTCGCTGGAAACACGTAACAGGTAGTAGCCGAATTCGGGATTCTGAAAATAGATCTCGAGGAGCTTCTCGTAGGTGATGGCAAGGACATCGCCGTCGGCTGCGCACTCGACGCTCTGGGTGCGTCTGTTGTCAGGCGAAAGGAACCCGAGCTCCCCGACAATGCGACCGGGGGGAAGCTCGCTGCCGATTTCCTTGACGATGAAGCGGCCGGTCACCGTGAAGAACAGCTCCTTGGCTATGTCGCCTTTGCGGAACAGCACGTCGCCGGCGCGGTAGCTGCGGCGGCGCATAAAGGGCTTGAGCCAATCCATGGAGAGATTTCCACGGGCAGACTCTCTCGCTTTGCCGACGAGATGGACCATCTGGTACAGGCGCACGAGATTGATGATGACGAGCGCTGCGTAGAGCGAGAACGTGTTGAACGAGTGGGAGAGCACGCCGTAGACCACGAAAAACAGGTTACCTATGACTGCGCAAATGCGCAGCGGCACTATTGTTCGCATGAGGTGGGTGGCAACGAAGGCGATCACCCCCATCAGGGCGACAAGATTGGGAAGGGTCAGGAAATTTTGCATCCAAGCCGACACGGACTCGAATGAGAATTGGCTCAGGTCAAAATTCATTTCCATCGCGGTCGTCACTCCCTCGCATCGCAACGGCGAGGCCATAACACACATGTGCGCGTGTCAGGCAACGCGGCCGGCATGCCTCCCCTCCGGCTATGGATGTGGCAGACGCACGCGAGCTTCGTATGACACTCGGCCAGTCGTGTATGGAACCGAAGTCGTTCGCCAGGTCAGGCCACGGTGTCCCAGAAGCGCCTCGAGTTATTGCACATGCTGGCGTCCGGGATTTCGCGAGTTGCGTTCCTGTGGGATGTCTCTGCGTTGTCCTGTTACAGGAAATATCAGCTCGGTTGAGATGGGCGTGCTTGCCACGGCAGCCGCCCCTCCAGTTCAGTCTGCAAGCTGAAGCTGAGCACGGTCCTGATCACCACAATCCAGGCGAGGACGGCAACGCTTGTCAGCGTGGGTGTGACAGCGACAGTGCGGATGATGTCTCCCGCCACGAGAACCTCCAGCCCCAATAGTATGGCGCGACCGACGTCCTGCCGATAGCGCGTGTAGAGGTCGACCGCAGCCGAGGAGAAGAGCCCGCTCAGATAGCGCAACGTCGCGATAAGAAAGCCGAGGATGATCAGCCCCACTCCGATCACATCGATATAGGAGCCTGTGGTCTCAATCAGCTCGTACATCCGCATTGCTGCTCGCGCGCATCGGCAACTCGTCCTGAACGCCTCACCCCGCGGCTTTGTTCAACCCGCAGCTTTCGCCGCGGCCGGAGAAGCGTGGCTATGAGATCCGTAAAAACGCGCTCTGGATAAAGTCGTGCACGTTGCGCCTCAGGCGTTCAGAACGGCCTCGAGCCATCCGCTTTTCGCGAACCACAGCGGGCTCGTGAACGGCGCCCTCAAGCTTCACAAGGTTCAATGAACCTCAGCGCACTTTATTTCTGCAAGCCAGTATAGTTCTTTGTTCTGCAATGGTGGGCGCGACAGGGATCGAACCTGTGACCCCCTCCATGTCAAGGAGGTGCTCTTCCGCTGAGCTACGCGCCCTACGCTGTCCGCGTGTTGGCCTCGTCTTATCGGCTGGGGACATACGAGGCAAGAACCCACCGAGGCGCCACACCTGAGGCCACCCCGCTGTGGTGCTGCTCGCGCCCGGCGAACCGTCAGGCCGCCAGCATCTTCTGCACCTCGTTGACGAGATCGCGCAGATGCACCGGCTTGGACAGGACCTTGGCGTTCTTGGCCGCTGCCGCATCGGAGTTGAGCGCAACGGCGGCAAAGCCGGTGATGAACATAATCTTGATGTCGGGATCGAGCTCGGAGGCGCGGCGCGCAAGCTCAATCCCGTCCATTTCCGGCATGACGATGTCGGTGAGCAGAAGCTCGAACGGCTCCTCGCGCAGCCGCTGGTACGCCGATGCGCCGTTGTCGAACGAGATCACCTCATAGCCCGCGTTCTGCAGCGCCCTTACCAGGAAGCGCCGCATGTCGCTGTCGTCCTCGGCAAGGATTATCTTTGCCATCGTCGCAACAGCCATGATTCCAGCCCGAGGCCGGTGGCGCAGCCACCGGCGCGATTCACTCACCCCTCACATAAGCGGGCCTGCCGGTAAACAACGGGTGAAGCAACCTCGCCCATGGACAATAGCGCGTTTCCAGCGATAGTGGTGCGAAAAGGCGGGGCGGCTCGAACGCGCAAGGCACAGTCACAGCTACCATGCCCGAAGTGAAAGACGAGCTCGATCCGCCGTTCGAGATCCTGGAGCCGGCCGAATGGCGCGGGCCGGTGATCTTCAACTCGCCGCATAGCGGTACCGTCTATCCGCCCGCCTTCGTCGCGGCAGCGCGCCTCGACGTGACGACATTGCGCCGCTCCGAGGACAGCTTCGTCGACGAGCTCGCGCTCGGTGTCGTCAGGCGCGGCTACCCGCTGATGCGGGCGCATTTCCCGCGCTGCTATGTCGACGTCAATCGCGAGCCCTACGAGCTTGACCCGCGCATGTTCGAGGGGCGCCTGCCCTCGTTCGCCAATACCCGCTCCATGCGTGTGGCCGGCGGCCTTGGAACAGTGGCGCGCGTCGTCGGCGACGCCCAGGAGATCTATGGCCAGCGCCTTCCCGTCGACGAGGCGATCCGGCGTATAGAGGGGCTCTACAAGCCCTACCATCGCGCGCTGCGGCGCCTGTTCACCCGCGTGCACCGCGACTTCGGTGTCGCGGTGCTGATGGACTGCCATTCCATGCCCTCGAGTGCCGGCGCCAAGGACGAGCGTCCGCGCGCCGACGTGGTGCTGGGGGACCGCTACGGAACGAGCTGCGTCGGCGCCATTGCCGAGTTGATCGAGGCCACGCTGCGCAGCCAGGGCTACACCGTGAGCCGCAACAAACCTTATGCCGGCGGCTTCATTACCGAGCATTACGGCAATCCCGCCGCCGGGCTGCATGCGATCCAGCTGGAGCTCAACCGGGCGCTTTATATGGATGAGCGCCGTTTCGAGCGCGCCCCCGGTTTTGCCCGGCTGGCGGCGGACCTCGAGACCCTCGCCGACGCGCTCGCCACCATCCCTCTTGAGGAGCTGCGGCCCTATCGCGCGGCGGCCGAGTAGGAAATGAAAAAAGGGCCGCATGCGGGAGCACGCGGCCCAAGTCTAGGGAGGAAACGCCCAAGGAGGGCAACGGTAACGCAGAACGCTACCGCACCGCAAAAAGATACACCGCAATGCACCAATGGCAATAGCAAAACAAAGTGATGGCTGGTCTGATTTGCGGCTCGGACATGGGCAAAATGCCGCTTTTTTGCCCGTTTCAGCCCTTGCACCCCACCGGTCCAGGCTCGTCCGCCCAGAGATAAACCAATGACGTCAATAAGATAAAGCCGGCTTGCAACGCGAACACCAGCCGGTATGCATCGAGCGCATAGCCTCCCGCGTGGGTTGTGGGGAATTGCGCGATGACCAGCCCACTGAGCATCTGCACCAGAAAGGTCCCGCCAATCGAGCTGCTGTTGAGAATGGTCAGGCCGCGCCCGACCTGATGCGGCGGCAACACAGCCTTCCCGTGCGCCATCAGGACCGGGCCGAAACCGGCCATGAAGCCAAAGATCGCAAACCAGACGATCAGGCCCGGTACCGGCAACGAGCCGACAAAGCCGAGGAAGCCCAGCGCCAGCGCCGTCCCTGATGCGCCGAGCAGAACCGGGAGCTTGTGGCTTCCCATGACGCGGTCCATCGGACCCCAGGCGACCAGGCCGAGCATCTGCGTCAGGACTGGAATGACGAGAAAGCTGCCGCGCTGCTCGAGATCATAGCCATAAACGTGCGTGAGGTACGGCCCGCCCCACAAGCCGACTATCAGGGCAAAGCTCGAGTAGAGAACGAGGTTCATCACCAGCAGGCACCCCATCGAGCGAGCGCGCAGGACAGCTGGAATACCGCGCAGGCTCTCGCGCAGCGTTTCGCGCGGGCCTTCGGAGGCGACGTTGTCCTCCACCACGAGCGCGATCAAAGCGCCGATCAGGAGCGTGATGCCCGCCACTAGTAGGAAGCTATTGCGCCAGCCGATGGTGGCCGCCGAGAAGGCGAGCGGGGCCGTTGCGAGCAGCGTGCCGAACGTGCCAATACCGACGTGCACGCCCGCCAAGGTGGCGAAACGCTGCGGAGCAAAGCGCCTGGCGTAGATGGTCAAAGCCGCCACCAGAGCGCCTGAGACGCCCAACCCGAGCAACGCCCGGCCAAGAACCAGGACACCGGGGACCGTAGCAGTGGCAAATGTGAGGGCGCCAACAACGGTCACGGCCCCGCCCACGAGGAGACAGCGTTTCGCGCCGAAGCGATCGAGCGCCACGCCAAGCGGGATCTGGACCAGCGCGAATGAGAAGAAGAATACGCTGGAGAGCCAGCCGATGTCGGCTGGCGAGAGAGCCAGGTCGGCCGCAAGATCCGGCGCTATGACCCCGACCGAGTTGCGCAGAAACTGGCTGATCACATAGAACGAGATAAGCGTCGCCACGAGGGCGACGGCGCTCCTCGATAACGACTCACGCGAAGCGTGCGGAAGGCTCATGATCGTCTGTGCACGCGCGCATTGCTGATCGGATAGTCCTCGAGCTGGCGATCGGGTTGCCTGCCATGCACGACCACCCTACCCTCGCGCGAGGAAGTGCGCGCCGTCGGCGATGCGTGCTGGTGAGGGGGTGGCATGACAGCAGTGGATTTTGCGGCCTTTCTCGACGAGCTTGCAACGGTGTCGGGCGAGACGATCCTGCCGTTCTTCCGCACGGCCTTGAGCATCGAGAACAAGGCAGGGCCCGGCAGCTTCGACCCGGTGACTGCCGCCGATCACGCCGCAGAAATGGCAATGCGCACGCTCATTCGCCGCACCTTTCCCGATCACGGCATTATTGGCGAGGAGTACGGCAAGGAGCGAGCCGAGGCGGAGTACGTTTGGGTGCTCGATCCCATCGACGGCACGAAGTCGTTCATCTCCGGCATGCCGGCCTGGGGAACGCTGATTGCGCTGCTGCGATCGGGGGAACCCGTGTGCGGCATGATGAACCAGCCCTTCACGCGCGAGCGGTTCACGGGTGACAGCGCCAGGACACTCTATCGCGGCCCTGCGGGGGAGCGCGAGCTGCGGACCCGTCCCTGCGGCGAGCTCGCGAACGCGGTTCTGTTCACCACCAGTCCTCTCCTGATGACGCCGGCCGACCGCGCGCATTTCGCCCAGGTGGAGGGCAAGGTGAGGCTCTCGCGATATGGCGGCGATTGCTACGCCTATTGCATGGTGGCGGCAGGTCACGTCGACCTGGTGATCGAGACCGAGCTCAAGCCGCACGACGTTCTTCCGCTCATGCCGATCGTAACCGGCGCCGGTGGCGTAATCACGACCTGGGAGGGCGGCGCCGCCAATGACGGCGGCCGCATCGTCGCCGCCGGCGACGAACGGGTGCATGCAGCGGCTATCGCGGTGCTCAATAGCTGAGTTGGTGGGACTGCGAACCCATTGCCGCCGCTGAGCGCCGCAGCGCCGTCCACGCCACTTGCCAATCATTCGAACTGGGCCGCAACCGTCGCCTCGGCCGGTCGTTTGCGCCGGCGCTCTCGCCACAAGATGTATAGCCCGGCCAGGATGATGATGGCCGCACCACAGACGGTGAAACGGTCGGGCATATCGCCAAACACGAGGTAGCCCAGTGCGATCGCCCACACGATGAAAGTGTATTGATAGGGAGCGAGCACACTCGCAGCGGCAATCTTGAGCGCACGATTGACGCAGGCGAGCGCGACGATCGAGACCACGCCGAAAAGCGACAGCAAAGCGAGATCGGCAAGTGATGGCGCGACCCATGCAAACGGCGCGACCACCAGGCCGAAGATCAGCGTTCCGAAAATTTGGCCGCCCACGAGAAGTGTGTTCGGCGTCTCGTGCAGCAGCCGCGTCGCAATCATGAGGAGCGCATAGAAGACGCTGCCGGCAAGCGCAATCGAAGCGGGCAGCGTGAGGCTTGCGGCCGATGGCCGCAACGCCAGCAGAACCCCTGCGAAACCGACGAGCACGGCACTCCAGCGGCGCCAACCGACGGTCTCCCCGAGCAGCAGGACCGACAACGCCGTCACGTAGATCGGGCCGGCGAGATAGAAGGTGACCGTGTCGGCGAGCGGCAGGTACGAAATCGCCCAGAAGAACATCGCAACCTCGACGGTCGAAAGGACGACGCGCAGAGCCTGCAGCGCGGGACGCGGCGCATTTGCAATCGCCGCGACGCCCCCAGTCCACAAGAACGGAACGAGCAGCAGCAGCGCGGCGATGCTGCGGATAAGGAGAAGCTGCCCCACCGAATAAGTCACCAGCAACCACTTGCCGAGGGCATCATTGAGCGAAAAAAGCGCGATGCCGGCGAGCATCAGCCCGATCCCGGCAATCGAATCGCGAGCCGTTACCTGCAGCTCGAAGCGCGGCAATGTCATGGAATGAACGCGACCCGTTGGACGCGAGCGCGCGCCGACCATCCGGTGCCGCTGGCTTGCGTCACAACAATTTCCAGGCCTTGATCTCGACCCGACGCGCCTCACGCGCGGCGCTCGCCACCGCAATGGTCCGGTTGAGCCAGGCAAGGTTGCTGTCGCCCGTCTCGAAACGCATGATGGTGCGAAAGAAGTAGCGCGCGGGATCGACGCTATCGCCGCGCGCGAGCTGCGCCATCACGTCCGCCGGGCCGTGACGCAAGCCCTGGCTGAGCACCTGCACCACGGCGCCGCGTTCGTCGCGAATTGCGTAGCGTGCGTCGAGCTCGAGCACACTGTCGCTGCGCAGGATTTGCCAATCAGCGCCCGGCAGAACAGTGCCGCGCAAGCTTGGCCCCTCGAAGCTGCCGCCGCTGATATAGACGACCCTGCGTTCCCCTGTGGGACACGGGCCGAGCGAAATGAGCTCACCGACCTCGGCCCTCAGATTGAACAGAAAATCGAAATTCAGCATGAGGCCGTCACCGCCGGTTGTCAGGACGACCACTGCGCCACACAATGCGCGCGCGCAATCCCGGACGAGCAAATCTCCACATGGCCTCTCAGATCGTCGCGTCCAAGAGACTGCCCCCGAAAATCTTGCCGACCACAGTCGTCGGCAGCTACCCGCAACCCGACTGGCTGGTCAACCGCGCGCTGCTGGCGAAGGGCGTGCCGCGGACGCGCCTGAAGGAGATTTGGCGCGTGGCGGAACCGTTCCTCGAACAGGCGCAGGATGACGCTACCGTGCTTGCAATCCGTGACATGGAACGCGCCGGGATCGACATCATCACGGATGGTGAGATCAGGCGCGAGAGCTATTCCAATCGATTCGCCACCGCACTGGAAGGGATGGACCTCGACAAGCCCGGCCATGTCCAATCGAGCTCGGGCAGGCCCACGCCCGTGCCGCGCATTGTCGGCAAGCTGCGGCGGCAGCGTCCGGTCGAGCTGCGCGACATGCAGTTCCTGCGCGGCCATACCCAGAAGCCGGCAAAGATGACGCTGCCGGGCCCATTCACCATCAGCCAGCAGGCCAAGAACGAGTACTACCGCGATGAAGAAGAGATGGTGATGGACCTCGCGGCCGCCGTGAACGAGGAAGCGCAGGACCTGCAAAAGGCCGGGGCCGATACGATACAATTGGACGAGCCGTGGGTGCGCAACAATCCTGCGGGCGCGCAGCGCTATGCCATCAAAGGAATCAACCGGGCGCTGCAAGGCATCACCGTGCCGACAGTCGTGCACATCTGCTTCGGCTATGCGGCTGTTGTGCCGGGCTCAGCGAAACCGCAGGGCTACCCGTTCCTGCCGGAGCTCGCCGACAGCATCGCGCAACAGATTTCCATCGAGGCGGCACAGCCGAAATTGGACCTCGGGGTGCTCGCGGACCTCAAGGGCAAGACGGTGATGCTCGGAGTGCTCGATCTCGGCGACGCTCGGATCGAATCCGCTGAGGAGGTCGCCGCACGCATTCGGGCGGGACTGAAATATCTCGCGCCGGAAAAGCTGATCCCGGCGCCGGACTGCGGCATGAAATACCTCGCCCGCGATGTCGCGTTAGCCAAGCTTGCGGCCCTCGTCGCAGGCACGGCACTGGTGCGCAGAGAGTTGCAATAGAGCCTCGCACCGAAACTCGTGGATACCGGCTCCAAGCGCAGGCAAGACGTCGAGCGACAGAGAGAGAATCAGGCGAACACTGGGGTGCCCGGCACGAAGGCGTCGAACGCCGCCAGGACCTGAGTGCGAAAGCGGTCAGCTTCCATGAGCAGCTCGTGGCGCGCTCCCGGTACGATCAGGTGCGTGCCAGCCCGCAGCCGCACCGCGAAATCGTCAACGGCCGGAGTGGAGACGATGCTGTCCTCACCGGCGCCGATGATCAGCAACGGCTGCCGAATGCGCCCGGGATAGCCCGGGTCGGACATCTCGCTCATCACGCGCAACGCGGCGTCGGTCCAAGCGACAGTGGGCCAGCCAAGGGCGAGCCTGGGCTCGGCCTCCAGCACGCCGACATTGCGGGCATACCGGACCGGATCGGAGGTGAGTCTGTTCCCGGGGAACGGCCGCTGTTGCATGACCGAGGCATCGCCTCCCGGGACGTAGAGCCCACCTAGCCCAAGGAGCCGCATGCTGCGAACCAGCATGCGCGTGCCGGCGCGCGGCCTCCCCGGCAAAGCAAGCAGCGGGGCGAGCAGCACCATGCGATCGAACCAGCGCTGACCGGCATAGGCCGCGCGCAGGAGAACGGTGGCACCCATGGAATGCGCCAGCGCAAACACGGGCGGGGGACAATCGGGCAGCACGACGTCGTTGATGAAAGTCTCGAGGTCGATCTGGTATTGCGCGAAACGGCGTACATAGCCTTTGCGCGGGTTCTGCAGCGCGCGCTCGGATAGTCCCTGGCCGCGCCAATCCAGCGTGGCGACGGCGAAGCCGCGCGCCCGCAGATCGCGTACCGTCTCGAAATACTTTTCAATGAATTCCGCGCGGCCCTGGAACAGGCAAACGGTACCCTTGCGCCCAGGCGGCGGCGCCCAACGGGCATAGCGCAAGGATACGCCGTCGCGCGTCTTCAAGACGCCGCTGACGGCGCCCTCAGGCACCGGATTGGCTGGTATGGAAACGAGCGTCATGACGAGAGCCGTGCAAAACGTTTTATAGCAGCGCGCCTCCCGCGCTCAATTAGCCGGCGCTGCCCGGCGGCTGCTGCGCGTTCTGATGCGCCGGCGCTCCTTGGGAAAGAGTTCATCAAAAACAGAGAATTAGCCCCCCTTGCGGCGGCCGCGCGCCTGCCTAAATAAACCCGTGCGCAGGCCTCTCGGGGCTGCGCAAACAGCAACCGGTCTGGCCCTTGCGGGTGGACCATCTGCATTTCGCTCAACAACGAGGTTATGCCATGCGAACTTTTGATCTTGCTCCCCTGTATCGTTCGACCGTCGGTTTCGACCGGCTGTTCAACATGCTCGACGGCTTCGAGGCCGCTCCGGGCTATCCGCCCTACAACATCGAGCGCACCGGCGAGAACGCTTATCGCATCTCCGTCGCGGTCGCCGGGTTTGGCGAGAATGACCTCTCGCTCGAGGTCAAGGAAAACACGCTGACCATCAAGGGTGAGAAGCAGGAGAGGGACGAGAAGACCGGCGTCGAGGTGCTCTACCAGGGCATTGCCGGCCGCTCATTCGAGCGCGTCTTCCAGCTTGCCGATTATGTCCAGGTAAAGGGCGCCCGTCTCGAGAACGGTCTCCTGCACGTCGATCTCGTGCGCGAGATCCCGGAGGCGAAGCGGCCGCGTCAGATCCCGATCGGCAACGGTCATCAGCCGAAGGTGGTTGAGGCCAAGGCTGCGTAAGCACGCTTCGCGTCACGCGCGAGCTGCAGGGAGCGCCCCGAATTTCGGGGCGCTTTCATTTTGTCGACTTGCCTCTTTGTGACTTGGCTACTCGAGGAGCTCGCCTGGACTTGCAGCCGCCGCTGCGCTCGCGGGCGCAGGAGAGGCGCTGGTCGTGCCGTTTGCCTCCTTGCGCAGGGCGTTGCTCGGGGTCGGTGGTGACGCCGCAGGCGAGGCCGCGACCTTGGGGCGCGGCTTTGGAAGAGGTGGCGTTGCTGCTGATGATTTGGCGGCTGGCGGCACTGTGCTGACCGGGGCGCGTTGCGGCGGGCTCGGCGGCATCGCGACCTGAGCCCCACGCTCGTCCTCCTCCTCGGCAAGCGGGGCAATTCGCGAGGCAGGACCGTAGCCATCCGGCGGCACGGCCGGCCCATAGGCGAGGCCATAGAGCGGCGGGGCCATCGGCGCTCCCTGCAGGGGCTCGGCCGACGGCACGACCCTGACGATGCGCCCACTCGTTCCGTCGACGAACACGCGCAAGTGGCGCCCGAGGCGGTCCATTGCGCGGATCGTATACCCCGTGCCTTGCCATGCCGGGCGCTGCAGCGGCTCGAGCCCAGCGGAGCGCACGATACCGACGACCTCGATAGGCGCCAGCAGTGCACCCCGACCCACAGCCGCCGGCGGCACCGGTTGCGCGAGAGCTGGCACCGACAGCGTCACGCCAAAGATTAAGGCTGCCCTCGCAAGCGAGGCTGCCGTTGCAGGAATGTGTTTCAAGGCGCCCTCCCCGACCAAGTCAAATAAGTGCGTCACGTCACTGGCCCCAGGGCTATCCTTGATCGTGAATGGGGCGGAGCTTGGGCGTGGAACCTGTCTTCAGGCACGGCATGCGATCCTCAAGAAGGCGTCCACCTCCTGCGCGCTGGTGGCAAAGGAGGTCACCAGACGTACCAGCTCGGCGCCCGGCGGTACGATGTTGCCGGCCAGAAGCGACTGGGTACTCCACGGATAGTAGCTCGCGCCCGCTCCTCGCAGCCGCTCCTCGACAGCGCGAGGGAAAGCGACGAATACCTGGTTTCCTTGCACCGGCCAGACGGGCGAGTGCCCGGCCGCGGTGAGCCCTTCGGCAAGCCGATCAGCCACGGCATTGGCGTGATGTGCAAGCCTGAGCCAGAGGTCCTCAGCGAGGTACGCCTCGAATTGCGCGGCGACAAATCGGTGTTTGGCAACCAGATGCCCGGCTCGCTTACGGCGCTCTTCCATGTTGCGAGCCTGCTCCGGGTTGAAGAACACAATGGCTTCCGCCGCCAGTGCACCGCCTTTGCTCGCGCCGAACGAGAGCACGTCGACGCCGGCTTGCCATGTCACCTGCGCGGGTGAAGCCTTCAGCCGGGCGAGCGCATTAGCGAGGCGGGCGCCGTCGAGGTGAACGGCCATGCCTCTGGCGTGCGCGACGTCAGCAAGCGCACGAATCTCGTCCGGGCGGTAGATGGTCCCCGCCTCCGTCGCTTGCGACAGCGACAAGACCGAAGGCGTGACATGATGCGGGCCGCCCCATTGTCCCGCGTCGAGCGCGAGCTGCAGCCCGTCAGGCGTGACCTTCCCTGCAGCACCGGCAATGCCGACGAGCTTGATGCCGCCACCGAAGAATTCCGGCGCACCGCATTCGTCCGTGGCAATGTGAGCCTCGGCGTGACAAAGCACGGCACCCCAGGGCGGCGTGAGATGAGCCAAAGCCAGAGCATTCGCGGCAGTCCCCGTGGTCACGAGGAAGAGCGCGACCTCTCGCTCGAACAGCTCGGCGAACCGCCGCTCGACGCTCTGCGTCCAGCGATCGCGGCCATAGGCGAACGCCGCGTCGTCATTCGCTCGCGCAAGTGCGGCGAGCATTTCCGGCGGAACGCCGGCTGCATTGTCGCTGGCGAAGTTCATCGGCACCTGCTTGGAAACGAACGGCCGGACTACTCGGCTCCTCTTTAAGGCGATGCTGGCATTTTCCAGATAGGCGCGCCCTTGTGTTCGTGAGTAGAATTTGGCAAGTTGAACTAGGACAGCAATGCTGTCCTATTGGCGGCGCGCGCCGCTCCTCGTCCAGTCCGGTGATTGGAAGAAGAGCGGCCTCTGGCGATGCTTACCCGTCGCTGAGCGCCGCTCAACAGAGCGGCCAATCCGGTCAGCCGAGAGAGCTCGGCGGCAGGCTGGGAATGTACAGCCCCGGCTCATAAGGCTGCCAGCGACCAGCGGTGCACCCGGACCCCGTGACGTCCAGTCGGCGTTACGCCGACGGGTGTGCCGGACGACCCGCACGGCGCTGCTGCCGGCGAACAGGGACGACGAGGGACGCAGATGAGCGCGGCAGAGTATCGCGCGATCAGCGCCGGGGCTGCGGACCCCCGCGCGCCGCAAGGGCTCTACGATCCCGCACTCGACAAGGATTCCTGCGGCGTCGGCTTCATTGCCGACATCAAGGGCAGGAAGTCGCACAAGCTGGTTGAGGACGCACTCGCCATCCTGTGCAATCTCGAGCACCGCGGCGCGGTGGGCGCAGATCCACGTGCCGGCGATGGCGCCGGCATCCTCGTGCAGATCCCGCACAAATTTTTTGCCAACAAGGCGGACAGGCTTGGCTTCGCGCTGCCCAGGTCTGGCGAATATGCCGTCGGCGTATTGTTCATGCCGCGCGACCCGGATTGGCGGCAGGTGATCCGCGATATCTACGCGCAGATGATCAAGCGCGAGGGCATGGTGTTGCTGGGCTGGCGTGACGTGCCGAGCGACAATTCGACACTCGGTGAATCGGTCAAGCCCACCGAGCCGATCCATCAGCAGGTGTTCATCGGCCGCGGCAAGCGCAGCCTCACGCATGACGAGTTTGAGCGCCGGCTCTACATCCTGCGCAAGTCGATCTCGAACGCCATCTACTCGCGCCGCGAACGCAGGCTGGCGAGCTATTACCCGGTTTCTATTTCCTCGCGCACCATCGTTTACAAGGGCATGTTCCTGGCGGACCAGCTCGGCACCTATTATCCCGATTTGCATGATCCGGATTTTGAGAGTGCGCTCGCGCTCGTGCACCAGCGCTTTTCCACCAACACTTTCCCGACCTGGTCGCTTGCGCATCCCTACCGGATGATTGCCCACAACGGCGAGATCAACACCTTGCGCGGCAACGTCAACTGGATGGCCGCACGGCAAGCCTCGGTCTCCTCCGACCTGTTCGGCGATGACATCAACAAGCTCTGGCCGATCTCCTACGAAGGCCAATCCGATACTGCGTGTTTCGACAATGCGCTCGAGTTCCTGGTGATGGGCGGCTATCCGCTCGCTCATGCCATGATGATGATGATCCCCGAGGCATGGGCGGGCAATCCGCTGATGGATGAGCAGCGGCGTGCTTTTTACGAGTACAATGCTGCGCTCATGGAGCCCTGGGACGGGCCGGCCGCCATCGCCTTCACCAATGGGCGCCAGATCGGGGCCACTCTCGACCGCAACGGCCTGCGCCCCGCGCGCTATTTCGTGACGCGCGATGAGCGCATCATCATGGCGTCCGAGATGGGCGTGCTACCCATCCCCGAGCGCGACATCGTGCTGAAGTGGCGGCTGCAACCCGGCAAGATGCTGCTGGTCGACCTCGATCAAGGTCGCCTCATACCTGACGAGGAGCTCAAGAGCACGCTCGCCAAGAGCCACCCCTACAAGGAATGGCTCGAGCGAACGCAGATCGTGCTCGAGGAGCAGCCGCCGGCCCCCACGCAGGCGCCGCTGTCGAACCAGCCCCTGCTCGATCGTCAGCAGGCGTTCGGTTACACGCAGGAAGACTTGCGGCTGTTGATGGCGCCCATGGCCGTGCAGGGCGAAGAGGCGGTCGGCTCCATGGGCAACGACACGCCCCTGTCCGCGCTCTCGGACCGGCCGAAGCTCCTGTTCACGTATTTCAAGCAGAACTTTGCCCAGGTGACCAACCCGCCGATCGATCCGATCCGCGAGGAGCTGGTCATGAGCCTCGTCTCCATCATTGGCCCACGCCCCAACCTGTTCGACCTTGAAGGGAGCTCGAAGCTCAAGCGTCTCGAGGTCCGCCAGCCGATCCTCACCAACGAGGACCTCGAGAAAATTCGCGCGATGTCAGAGGTCGGCAATGGCCACTTCAAGTCGCGCATCCTCGACACTACTTGGCCAGCCGACCAGGGTGTTGCCGGCCTGAAAGATGCGCTCGATACGCTGTGCGTCAGGGCCGAAGCGGCGGTGCGCGAGGGGAGCAACATCATCCTCTTGTCGGACAGGCGTGCCGGCTTGGAAAACATTCCAATACCCTCGCTCCTGGCCTGCGCCGCCGTGCATCATCACCTCATCCGCCAGGGCCTGCGCACCTCGGTCGGACTGGTGGTGGAGTCGGGCGAGCCGCGCGAGGTGCATCACTTCTGCTGCCTTGCCGGCTACGGCGCCGAGGCAATCAATCCGTATCTCGCGTTCGAAACCCTCATCGCGAGCAAGGATGATTTGCCGCAATCGCTTGATGAGAAGGAGATCATCAAGCGCTACATCAAGTCGATCGACAAGGGCATCCTCAAGGTGATGTCCAAGATGGGTATCTCCACCTATCAGTCATATTGTGGCGCGCAGATTTTCGATGCCGTGGGTCTCAAGTCAGACTTTGTCGCGGAGTATTTCACCGGGACTGCCACACGCATCGAAGGTGTGTCGCTCGGCGAGATCGCCGAGGAGACCGTGCGGCGCCACCGCGACGCATTCGGCGACGCACCGGTCTATCGCGACGCGCTTGATGTGGGCGGCGAGTACCAGTTTCGCGTCCGCGGCGAGGATCACGTCTGGACCGCGACCACAGTCGCAGCGCTGCAGCATGCCGTGCGCGGCAATGTCCCTGAGCAGTATCGCGTTTACGCGAGCGTGAGCAACGAGCAGACCGAGCGGCTGCTGACCATACGCGGCCTGTTTCGTCTGAAGTCCGCATCGGAGTGCGGCCGCACACCCGTGCCAGTCGAGGAGGTTGAGCCCGCCGCCACCATCGTGCGCCGCTTCGCCACCGGAGCGATGTCATTCGGCTCGATCTCGCGCGAGGCACATACGACGCTTGCGATTGCGATGAATCGCATCGGCGGGAAGTCCAATACCGGCGAAGGCGGCGAGGAGGCCGACCGGTTCAAGCCGTTGCCCAATGGCGATTCAATGCGTTCGGCGATCAAGCAGGTGGCATCCGGCCGGTTCGGAGTGACGGCGGAATACCTCGTCAATTCCGACATGATGCAGATCAAGATGGCGCAGGGTGCCAAGCCCGGCGAAGGCGGCCAGTTGCCCGGCCACAAGGTCGACGCGACCATCGCCAAAGTGCGCCACTCCACGCCCGGCGTGGGACTGATCTCGCCACCGCCGCACCACGACATCTACTCGATCGAGGATCTGGCGCAGCTCATTTTCGACCTCAAGAACGTCAACCCGCAGGGGCTCGTCTCGGTGAAGCTTGTCTCCGAGGTGGGCGTCGGCACCGTCGCGGCAGGCGTGTCGAAGGCGCGTGCGGACCATGTCACGATCGCGGGTTTTGAAGGCGGCACCGGCGCCTCGCCTCTCACCTCCATCAAGCATGCCGGCTCGCCCTGGGAGATTGGCCTCGCCGAGACCCACCAGACGCTCGTTGCCAATCGCCTGCGCGGGCGCATCGCCGTGCAGGTCGATGGCGGCATCCGTACCGGGCGCGATGTGGTGGTCGGAGCATTGCTCGGGGCCGATGAGTTCGGCTTCTCAACGGCACCGCTGATTGCCGCCGGCTGCATCATGATGCGCAAGTGTCATCTCAACACCTGTCCGGTCGGGGTCGCGACCCAAGACCCGGTGCTGCGCAGGCGCTTCATTGGACAGCCCGAGCACATCATCAATTTTTTCTTTTTCGTGGCCGAGGAGGTGCGCGAGCTCATGGCGGGAATGGGCTTCCGTACCTTCTCGGAAATGATTGGCCAGATGCAGATGCTCGACCAGCGACAGCTTGTGGAGCACTGGAAGGCCAAGGGGCTCGACTTCTCCCGGCTCTTCCACAAGCCGCAGGCGCCGCAGGGCGTGAACATTCGCAAATGCGAGCCGCAAGACCACAAGATCAACGACATTCTCGACCGCCGGCTGATTGAGCAGGCGCAGCCTGCCCTGCTCAGTGGCGCCCCGGTGCAAATCGTCACAGCGATCAAGAACACGGACCGAACTACCGGCGCGATGCTTTCCGGCGAGGTGGCGCGGCGCTACGGCCACGCGGGACTGCCGGACAACACCATCCACGTGAAGCTGACCGGTACGGCCGGACAGAGCTTCGGCGCTTGGCTGGTCCGCGGTGTCACCTTCGAGCTCGAGGGCGATGCCAACGACTATGTGGGCAAGGGCCTCTCCGGCGGGCGCATCATCGTGCGGCCGGTTGCTGATGCCGGCATTGTCCCGGAGGAATCGATCATCGTCGGCAACACCGTCCTCTACGGCGCAATCGAAGGCGAGTGTTACTTCCGGGGTGTGGCGGGCGAGCGGTTCGCGGTGCGCAATTCCGGAGCTTTGGCAGTCATTGAAGGGGCCGGCGATCACTGCTGCGAATACATGACCGGTGGGATCGTGGTCGTGCTCGGCCGCACGGGCCGCAACTTCGCGGCTGGGATGTCGGGCGGATTAGCCTATGTGCTCGACGAGGACGGCACATTCAGCTCCCGCTGCAACATGGCGATGGTCGACCTCGAGTCGCTGCCGCCCGTGGATGAGGTCAGCAACCGCGTCTACCACCCCATTCACGAAGTCGAAGCAGGCGGCGCGCTCGACGTGCTCGAGGACATGACGCGTTACGACATCGAGCGGCTGCACCTTCTCATCACGCGCCACGCGCATTTCACTGGCTCCGCCCGCGCCGTTGAAATCCTGGCAAACTGGAAGAAATACTGCGCGCTGTTCCGCAAGATCATGCCGCTCGAATACCGCCGCGCGCTTGCCGAGATCGAGAAGGCGCGCACCTTGCAGGCGGCCGAATAGCGTAATGGCCAAGATCACCGGCTTTCTGGAATACGAGCGCAACGACCGCGATTACGAGCCGGTCGAGCAGCGCGTCCGGCATTGGCGCGAGTTCGTTCTGCCCTTGCCCGAGCCGGAGCTGCGCACGCAGGCGGCTCGCTGCATGGACTGCGGCATTCCTTATTGTCATGGGCACACCGATGCCACCGGCGCCGCGCGCGGCTGCCCCATCAACAACCAGATCCCGGACTGGAACGATCTCGTCTATCGCGGGAGCTGGCGCGAGGCGGCACGCAACCTGCACAGCACCAACAACTTCCCCGAGTTCACCGGACGGGTTTGCCCGGCGCCCTGCGAAGCGTCCTGCACGCTCAACCTCGAGGATAACCCTGTCACCATCAAGACCATCGAATGTGCCATTGCCGATCGCGCTTTCGCCGAAGGCTGGGTCACGCCCGATGCACCTGCACTGAAAACAGAGAAGCGGGTGGCGATCGTCGGGTCAGGGCCGGCCGGCATGGCCTGTGCACAACAACTCGCCCGCGCCGGCCACGACGTGCACGTCTTCGAGAAGCTCGCCAAGGCTGGCGGCCTGCTGCGCTATGGCATTCCCGACTTCAAGATGGAGAAGCAGCACGTTGAACGGCGCGTCACGCAGATGGAGGCTGAAGGCGTCACCTTTCACTATGGCACGCATGTCGGCGTGAACCTGGCGGCTGAGACTCTGGTGAGCGACTATGATGCCGTGGTGCTCACGGGTGGCGCAGAACAGGCGCGCGACCTGCCGATCCCCGGCCGCGAGCTCAAGGGCATTCATTTTGCCATGGAGTTCCTGCCGCAGCAGAACCGCCGGGTGAGCGGCGAGACCAGCGACGGCACTGAGCCAATTCTGGCGACCGACAAGCACGTCGTGGTCATCGGGGGCGGCGACACGGGCTCCGATTGCATCGGCACCTCCATCCGCCAAGGCGCGCGCTCGGTGACCAACTTCGAGATCATGCCGCAGCCACCAGCGCACGAGAACAAGCTTCTCACCTGGCCAGACTGGCCGCTCAAGCTGCGCACCTCATCGAGCCATGAGGAAGGTGCCGAGCGCGACTTCGCCGTCATGACGACGAAGTTTTCCGGTGAAGCGGGGGCAGTCAAAAAGCTGCACTGTGCGCGGGTTGACGGCAGCATAAAACACATTCCCGGGACCGACTTCGAGATCGACGCCGACCTGGTGCTGCTCGCAATGGGTTTCGTGCACCCGGTGCACGCGGGCATGATCAAGGGACTCGAGCTCGAGCTTGACCCACGCGGCAACGTCAAAGCCGATACACTGGCCTACCGCAGCTCCAATCCCAAGGTTTTCGCGGCCGGTGACATGCGTCGCGGCCAATCGCTGGTGGTGTGGGCGATCCGCGAAGGCCGCCAGTGCGCGCATGCCGTCGACAAATTCTTGATGGGCGCGACTGCGCTGCCGCGCTAGCGCGCGCTTCGATCCGCTCTCCTACCGGAAGAGCCCCTGGAACAGCGAGAGCGGCGAGCGTGGCGCATCACTGCGCGCGCGGCGCTGCGGCTGCCTTGCCTGCTCGGGTGCGGCAGGTGCTGGCGCGCCAGGAGCTTGTTGTGCACCTTGAGCGGCCGGCGCGCCCTTTGTTGCGGCGGGCTTGCCCGGCGTACCGGGTTGAGGCGTCGCGGCAGGAGCTGGAGAGGGAGCGGAGACAGGTTCGATCGGTACGGTCGCCGGCGCGGCCTCGGAGTTGGCATTGCTGTTCGAGCCGCGCGGCCAGCTGAAGTCGTCGGCACGGCCGCTCGTGGCCGGAAGCGGCTCGCCCTTCGTGAGAACGCGCGTGGCAGCGGCATCCCCGCTCCCAGCTTTGGGCGCAGGTCGGCCCCCGCCGATGAGCTCCTCGGGCACGACTTTCGCGGAGGTTAAAGGCACGACCGGACCGACACTGGGGCGTTGCGCGGGACCGTTGGATTTGCCCTGCGGGCCCATGTCCTCGGGCATCGGCAAAGCGACTGGGAGCCCGTGGTTGGAGAGATAGCGCTGGATCTCACGCTCCACGTAGTGGGCAAGCTTGCGCGCGCCGAACTTGGTGAAATAGACACCATCGTTGGTACGCAGGCGCCTGATCTGGCCTTCGTAGTCGGGACCCTGCAGTGCGAAGCGTCCGCCCTCATCGACGAAGCCGTCCCAGATGTCCACGTAAGTGATGCCGGCCTTCTCGGCGCGGCTGCGATAGAGCTCGTTGAGATATGACGAGTCGCTGCTCGCCTTGGGCACGCGCTGCGAAGGGAGCCCCACCCAGATCACCGGCACGCCGGCGCTCTTGAGTGCTGCGATCGCAGCATCGATGCGGCGGATATAGGCCAGCTCCCATTTCTCCGAGTGGAACTCCCACGGACCATAGGCGGCTTGGCGCGCCTGCTCGGGCGTCAGATTGGCTGGCGGAGGCTCGACCGCTGCGGGCGCTTCAGTGGGCTGCTGCTCCGGATCCGTGGGCGGCGGGGCCGAGGCGGCCGCAGTGCCCGGCGCCGGGGCGGCTGGGGTCGCTTGCGCAGCGCCCTTCTGCGCCGGCCGCACCACGGGCGGCACCTTCTCGCGGATCGCTTGCCGGTCGTTGTTGCCGATCATCATGACCAGGAACTTCGGCTTGTCGGCGCCGATGATCTCACGAATAACCTGCGGCCATTCGATTTCGCCTCGACCGCCGTAACGGATCAAACCGGATTCGGTACGGTGCTTGCGGACAATGGAGATCTCCGGCTTCTCCGAGAAAGCGTCCTCGAGGCCGTAAGCCAGCCAATCTGCGTTGGCATCGCCGACCACCACAATCGGCGTCGTGGCTTCCGCCTTTTTCGGTGGGCCGGGAGGAGCGCGCGAAAAGTCGACGGGGGCTTCGCGCGGCGCTTCGTACGACCGGCGTTCCCAACGCGGACTGGAGCCGAACCAGCCGCCGAACGGGTTGTACTCGCGCTCCTGGTAGCGCTGGGGCCGATTTCCCCAATCCCAGAACTGAGCCTGCGCCGGCAGCAGCAAGCCTAGGCTGAGGCCTACGGCCACAGCCGCTGCTATCGTGCGCGATTTCCTTGGTGAGCCCATCATACCCGTCGCATGGAACCTGAGAACGCCGAAGACATTCGGGTCAACCGGTTAGTAGTTGCCCATAAAATGTCAACTTGAAGATCGCCCGCTGGTTACTTGCCAGAGCCGATTTTCCGCTGTTTTGGCCAAAAATCGCGGCACGAGCGCACCACCGTTCGGGCCGCTCCTTGCGGCAAATGGTGGGTGTGGCCAGAACGCCACACTCGTCAACGACCGCGCAAGCGTTCCAGAACGGCGCCTGAGGCAAAACCATCCGCGGGCTCGCCTACGGAGGCCTGGAAAGCACGGACCGCGTTGCGGGTCTTGCCGCCCAAACGGCCGTCAGGCTCGCCGGTATCGAAGCCGCGCTCCGCGAGAAGCTGCTGCAGCTCGAAGCGTTCTAGCTGGCTCAAGACCCGCTCGTGCCGCGGCCACGGCTGCACGAACGGCTCACCACCGCGCAGGCGATCGGCGAGGTGGCCGATGGCGAGCGCGTAAGCCTCGGCGGGATTGTACTTCATGATGACGCGGAAATTCTGCACCATCAGGAACGCGGGGCCTTGTGCGCCGGCAGGCACCAGCAATGAGGCCTTGTCGTCCCCGCGCGGGAAGCTCTTGCCGCGCGCACGGCGGATTCCGGCGCGCTCCCATTCGCGCACGGTCATCAGGCGCGAACGATCGGCGAGCAGGAAGTCGAAGCTCTGCGGCAGCACGACCTCGAAGCCCCAGGTCTGTCCCGGCACCCAACCGTCCTTCTTGAGGTTGTTAGCCGTGGAGGCGATGAGATCAGGGACCGAATCCACGACATCACGTCGGTGGTCGCCGTCGTAATCGACGGCGTAGCGCTTGAATGATGTCGGCATGAATTGCGTGGGGCCAAATGCGCCGGCCCAGGAGCCCTTCAGGTGTTCCGGCCGCACATCACCGCGGGCCAGGATCTCCAAGGCGGAGAGAAACTCCTCGCGGAAGAAATCCTGCCGCCGTCCAATGCAAGCGAGCGTCGCGGTCGAGCGGATGACCGAGCGATCGCCGATTTGTGTGCCGTAGTTCGACTCCACGCCCCAGATGGCAGCGATGACGTGGCGGTCGACACCGTAAGCCTTTTCGACGGACGCAAAAGTCGTGCGATGCTCTGCGAGGATGCTGCGGCCGTTCTTGATGCGCTCATCGCTCACCAGCAAATCGAGGTAGTCCCACAAGGCTTTCGTGAACTCGGGTTGTGCATCAAGCAGATCCAGGATGCGCAAGTCAGGTGTGAGCCCCCGAGCTTCCGCCGCGAAGACTGCCCGCGGGATGCCGCGCTGCTCGGCGAGCGGCCATAGCTCCTCGAGGCAGGTTGAGAAATTGGCAGCAGCTGCGCGGATCGCTTCGGCCGTCATGGCCGGATGCCCGGAGGCGCCGGACTCGCCGCTCCAGTCCGGGCCAGCGGCTAGTCCCATCGGCGCCGACGGAGGTGTCACGCTTCCCGTGTTGAAACCGCCCCCGAACAGGCTGCGAATATCGAAGCCTTGGGCAGCGGCCGGGCTTAGCAAAGCGGCTGCACTCAGAAAGACGACGAGCGCGCCTGCGGTTGAAGTTTGTTTGAGCATCCGTCTGGCTTCGTACTTCCTCGGCTAGGGGGAACTGATATCGTTGCGAGACCGTTAACGCGGGCTTTTCGGTGCACCTCTCGTCAATCCGGTTCGACGTCAACTCCCCTGCTGCCAGTCCGGGTCTCTGGGACTTCCGCAGCACATGTCATTACAGTTTCGAAGTTCGGCAATAGCGAGACCTATCTCTTGCTGTTGCCAACCCATGCGACGGGAAGGAGCACATGAAATCCCTGCGTAAAGCGGTGTTCCCGGTTGCCGGCCTGGGCACCAGGTTCCTGCCGGCCACCAAGGTCGTACCGAAGGAGATGTTGCCGGTCGTGGACCGGCCGCTCATCCAGCACGTTGTGGACGAGGCGCGCGAGGCCGGCATCGAGCATTTCATATTCGTGACCGGCCGGAACAAGGGCGTCATCGAGGACCACTTCGACCGTCAGTTCGAGCTCGAGCAGACTCTCAGCGAGCGACAGCGTCGGGCCGACCTCGACCTCTTGGAGCATGACCTCCCGGGGCCTGGCACCGCGAGCTTCACGCGCCAGCAATTGCCGCTTGGATTGGGACATGCAGTGTGGTGCGCGCGCGAGCTGGTGGGCAATGAACCCTTCGCACTCCTGCTTCCAGACGTGCTGGTGCAGCACAAGCCCGGCTGCCTGCGGCAGATGATCGAAGCGGCGCAGGAGCTGGAAACGGCGGCCAATATCATCGCCCTCGAGCAGGTGCCACCGGAGCGGGTGCACATGTACGGCGTTGTCGGGATAGGCGAGCGCAAGGG
This sequence comes from Xanthobacteraceae bacterium, assembly GCA_045811525.1. Taxonomy (GTDB): domain Bacteria; phylum Pseudomonadota; class Alphaproteobacteria; order Rhizobiales; family Xanthobacteraceae; genus VAZQ01. The sequence continues at coordinate 60,786 of JBJMTV010000014.1, forward strand.
GACGCTCCTCCCGATCACGCAAATGGTGGAAAAGCCCAAGCGCGACGCGGCCCCGTCAAATCTGATCATTACCGGACGCTACATCCTGCAGCCCGAGATCTTCCCCATTCTGGCCTCCGGAAAGCGCGGCGCCGGGAACGAAATTCAGCTGACCGATGCCATGATCGAGCTTGCGAGGACGCAGCCCTTCTATGGGCTCGAATTTGCCGGCCGCAGTTTCGACTGCGGCTCGAAGATCGGCTTTCTCACCGCCAATGTCTCATATGCGCTCGAGCGCAGCGATCTCGCCGCAGCGATGCGCGCCGAGCTCAAGGATATGTTGGCCCGCTGATCGCAAAGCCGTGACGGGTATAGGGTGCGCAAAGCTGCTGAGCCCACCCACAACTCTCGCCCAGCGCAAGGTGCAAAGCGGCGTGCGCACCATCAGTTTCGCCCGGTGCGCACGGCGCGCTTGCAAATGTGTCAACCCTCGCAAATATTATGCCCGCGCCTTTGCGCATCCTACCGGCCAGGCCCGCGCGAGAGTGCTGCTCCTGTCTCAACGCTGCAGCCGCACCCCCAGCAGCCACACATGCGCCCAGTAATTGCTATTCGGAATGTTCGAGTAGCGCCATTCCTGCCGATACTCCCCTTTGAGAAGGAGATCGCGCGAGAGTGTGTAGGTCAGCGCAGAGGATGCGATGTACCGAATATCCTCGCGCGGCGAGCCGACATAAATATCGATCCCGCGCGTGAACTTCAGCGTCGCGACGAGCCAGCGGCGAAATGCGTGATCGAGCTCAAGCGTCACGTCGCGCGTGAAGGCGCCGGACACTCCGAACAGCGTCGATTCTGTGACCGCGGTGACCGCGGTGAGCTTGAGACTCGTGAGCGCAGTCGCGAGCCAGGTGAGCGACGCGTCAACGGTGGGGCCGCGAATATCCCGCAGCAAGGGATCGGCATAGACCCGCTGCAGGTAGCCGAAGCTCACCTCGCCGATCAGCCTGGGCGGCAAGGTCAAGCTCGTCCCCACCTTGCCATAGAGCCCGTGTGAGCTGCGCATCATCCCAGCAGCGTCGATCGGAAGATCGTATTCGCGGATGTCTGCACCTGCCTCGACGAACGGCAGCACTCCCGGCATGACCTCGTAGGTGGTGCGCAGCAGGGTGCCGTATTTATCGAAATTGCGGCCAGCGTTGCTCGCTGTGCTGCCGTCCGTGAATTCAGAATCGTTGTAGGTGGTGCGGTCGAAAGTGCCTTTCAAAGCGACATCCAAGCGGTTGAAACGCTGCCCTATGCCGACCGTGCTGCCGTAGGTGTGGGCGATCGGCAGGCGGGCGATGCCGGCCTGGATGTTGGGGTTGCCCGGATAATCGGTGAACAGAAGATAACGCCCTTCCAACTCAAGTCGGCTTTCGCTGGTGATGTCGATCCGCAGGTTCGCCCTGCTGTCGACATTCGGGCGGTCGTAGGTGTGGTTGGTGTCGAAGCTGAGGTAGCTCCCGCGCAGCGTGGCGGTGAATTCGTGCCGCGCCCAGTTCGTGTTCACCAGCAACTCGGGAGCATAGATGTCGAACCACGAGCTCGCCCTCGGTGGTCCGGAGTTGCGCGGCACGTTGTTGTCGTAGCCGCGGCTGTACTCGAAGCCGGGCCGGAAGATGAAGGCGCCCACTTGCATGCCAAGCGGGTCGAAGGGCTTCTCCTCCGGCGCAAGGCGCCGGCTTGGCGGAATGGTCGCGACCGTTGCAGTCTCCGCCTCCGGATCGAGCGGCGGCGCACCCGGCCTCGTTTGATTGTAGATGCGTGCTGCGAGCAGTGCGGCAGCGGGCTGCAGCTGCCGCGGCGGGAAACGTGTGGCAGCGGGCGGCCCCGAGCGCTGCGGTGCGCCAGAGTTTGCGGTAATGGAGCTGGGCGCCGCGACGCCATTTGGCGAGGCCGGATTGGCCGGTTGAGCACTCGTCGTCACACGCGTCGGCTGCTGCCGCGCCTTCGAGCTCGACCTGCGAGTATTGCTGGAATCGAAGCCTGTGGAGCCCGCGGCAAGCGCTTGCTCGCTGCCGAAGCGGCCAGGCGCACCGGAGCGCGCTCGTTCACCGCTCGATTTGCTCGGCTTGCGGAAACCCGGCGGGTCCTGTGGATCGCCGTCGAGAGCAGGCCGCATCAATGCCGGGTCGAGCGGATTTAGGGCTTGGCCGCTCGCTGTTCCGAGGAAAAGCCCGCACGCGGCAGCCCAACTGCCGGCTGACAGTATAATGACGGCGAGCGGTTGGCGGTAGCACGGCACCTGAAATCCCCGGCTCACGAGCTCCGCGCCGTTGTCCATCCTCGTGACAAGCGCACGTAGGCGCACCGTGCGAGCAGCAGGGCCCAAAGCGGCCGAGCGTCCTCACGCGGGGCGCGTTCGTTTGGTTAACGAAATTAGAATGGATATAGTTAACGCCGGGTTGACCGCCGCGCCGCAGGAGCTTGGCCGACCGTGTGAGCGGTCGTTGGCAGCCGCGATCCATGCTATCGATGCGGTCCCCTCACCTTTCGAGCCCTCATGTCGAAGGCGCAGAGCAGCCAAAAACCAACCGCCCGCGAGCCGGTCGCTTCGGCGCTGCGGACGCTCGATGCCGCCGCTGGCGGCATCACCACTTTGGCAGCCGCAATCCACGATGGTCTGGGAGAGGCATTCGTCGCGGCGGTCGAGTTGATTGCCGCCGCGCGCGGCCGGCTGATCGTGACCGGCATGGGGAAGTCGGGACACGTCGGGCGCAAGATCGCCGCTACTTTTGCATCGACCGGGACGCCGGCCTTCTTCGTCCATCCGAGCGAGGCGAGCCATGGCGACCTGGGAATGATCACGGCCGACGACGTGATCATGGCCCTCTCCTGGTCGGGCGAAACGTCCGAGCTGAAGGACCTGATCGACTATTCGCGCCGTTTCAGGATCGGGCTCATTGCTGTCACCGCAAGCGCGGAGAGCACACTCGGCCGGGCGGCCGATGTCGTCCTCGCGCTCCCCACTGCGCGCGAGGCCTGTCCGCATAATCTGGCACCCACCACGTCGACGCTGATGCAGGCCGCACTGGGCGACGCGCTCGCGGTCGCGCTCCTGGAGAGCCGCGGCTTTACCGCGGTCGACTTTGGCCGCTTGCATCCCGGCGGGCGGCTCGGGGCGATGCTCAAATTCGTTCGCGACATCATGCATGGGGGCAGCAAGTTGCCGCTGGCCCCGCTCGGCGCACCGATGGCGCAGGCGATCACCGAAATGACGGCAAAGACCTTCGGTTGCGTCGGCATCACCGATGACTGCGGCGATCTCGTTGGCATCATCACCGACGGCGACCTAAGGCGGCACATGAGCACGAACCTTCTCGATCGGTCGGTCGAAGCGGTGATGACGCGCAACCCCATCACCGTGCGGCCTGATCAGCTCGTCAGCGAGGCTCTGGAGATTCTCAACGCGACGAAGAAGACGCAGCTGCTCGTTGTAGAGAGCGGCAAGCCCGTAGGCATCGTCCACTTCCACGATCTGCTCCGGGCCGGCGTGGCTTGATAATGACGCGGGCATAGCTCGCACCTTCGCGCACCCCGAACGCATAGTGTTTGTAGGGCGCGCATAGGGCGGTTTCCCCAGCTCATCCCCACGTACGGAAATTGCAGCGCCCGTGCGCACCACGGCGGGCGCCGTCGCCGATGTGCACGGTGCTTCGCACCTTTGCACACCCTACCCGCGTATCAAGCCCACCCCTCCAGCTCACGCAGCGCCAGGGTTCGCAACAGCGCCATCGCCGGCGCGCTGTCGTTGAGACATGGAAGCGCTGCAAATCGTTCTCCGCCGCTCGCTTTAAAGATTTCGGCATTCTCGACCGTGATCTCCTCAAGAGTCTCCAGGCAATCGGCTGAGAACCCCGGCGTGATCACGGCCATGCGCTTGATCCCATTGCGCGCGAGCTCCCGCACGGTCTTGTCAGTCGCCGGCTCAAGCCATTGCGCTCGGCCGAAGCGTGATTGGAACGTAAGCCGCAACCTGTCCTCACCCAAGCCGAGCTTGGCGCGTAGGAGCCGCGTAGTCTCGAGGCACTGTGCGTAATAGGGATCGCCCTTGGCGACGAACTCCTTCGGCACGCCATGGAATGAGGCAACGATGATCTCGGGCTCGAAGTCGAGCGCCGCGAGCGCCGCATGGGTCGATGCGGCAAGGGCTTCGATGTAGGCGGGATCATCATAATACGCAGGAGCAATGCGCAGCGCGGGCTGAAAGCGAAGCTTCATCAGGACACGAAACACCTCGTCCCCGACCGTTGCCGTGGTCGCAGCGCAGTATTGTGGATAGAGCGGAAACACCAAAATGCGATCACAGCCGACTTGCAGCAGTCGGCTGAGCTTCTCGGCGATGGACGGATTGCCGTAACGCATGGCCCAGTCGACCATGAGCCCCGTACATTGCGGGACCAACATTGCGGCAAGGCTCTCCGCCTGGCCACGTGTGATCGTCTTGAGTGGCGACTCGTCTTTTTCTCGGTTCCAGATTTTTTGATAATCGCGTGCCTTGAGGCGCGGGCGAATTTGCAGGATGACGCCATTGAGAACCGTTTTCCAAACCAGTCCCTGGTTCTCGATCACTCTGGGATCGCTGAGAAACTCGCGCAGATAACGGCGCACCGCACCACTGTCGGGAGCGTCGGGAGTGCCGAGATTGACGAGCAAGAGGCCGATCTTGCCCGCGCCTGCTGCCCGCGCGGAGGGATTAGCATGGGCAGTCTCGGCTTGAGCCATTGCTGAGGCTTCGGTCATGGCCGCGTGATAACAGAATAAGGCCATGGAACGATAGCCGCACAGTGGAAGCGCATGCTAACCAATCGCCCTGGTCAGGACACCAAATCGATGCCGCTCGTCACCCGCCGTATTGCCACAGGCCTGCTGCTGGTGCCGCTTGCGGCACCGCGGCTGGCGAGCGCGGCCGCGACCGCGACCCGCATCACTTTCGTGCATGTGAATGACATTTATTTGATGGGCGACGAGCTCATGCCCGACGATCGGCGGCGCGGCGGCTTCGCACGCTTGTCAGCGGTGCTCAAGGCGGAGCGCGCACACGCCGAGCGCGAGGGCCGACACGTCATTTTCGCGCATGCTGGCGACACGCTCTCGCCCTCACTGATGTCGAGCATCGACCAGGGTGCCCACATCATTACGCTCACCAATCTGCTGCGGCCGGACATCTTCGCTCCTGGGAACCATGAGTACGATTTCGGCAAGGACATTTTCCTCACGCGCATGCGCGAAGCGCAGTTCCCCCGCTACGCTGCAAATCTGCGCAGCGCCGATGGACGGCCGCTGGAAGGCTTCCAAGACCGGTCGATGATATCCGTCGGCGCTCTGCAGATCGGGCTCACCGGCGCGACCTTCGACGACAGTGTCCGCGCTTCCGATCCTGGTGACCTGCGGTTTGTCTCCGCTGTCGCCACGCTCGAGGAGCAGGCCCGGGCACTGCGCAAGGACGGAGCCGATTTCGTCATTGCGGTGGCGCACGTCACGCGTGAACAGGCTTATGACCTTTTCCGCAGCCGCACGGTCGATCTCATCCTGACGGGCCACACGCACGACCTTCTCATCAATTACGATGAGCGCACCGCGCTCGTCGAATCGAGCTACGATGCCCATTACGTCACCGCCATCGACATCGATATCGACATCACGCAGGAGCAAGGGATCCGGCACACCTCATGGTGGCCGCGCTTCCGCGTGATTGATACGGCGACAGTCACCCCCGACGCGGAAGTCGCGAATGTGGTGACGCAATTCGAGAGCCAGCTGAGCAAGGAGCTCGACGCGCCGATCGGCACGACCGCTGTCGAGCTGGACAGCCGGACGGCGACGGTGCGCGGAGGCGAGGCTGCGATCGGCGGCCTCATCGCCGACGCGCTGCGCTGGTCGGCGCAAACCGACGCGGCGGTCACGAATGGCGGTAGCATTCGCGGCGGCAAGGTTTATCCGGCGGGCTCGACCTTGACGCGCCGCGATATTCTGAGCGAGCTGCCGTTCGGAAACCGCCTTGTCACGCTCGAAATCTCGGGACGCGAGCTCAAGGCCGCTCTGGAGAACGGCCTTTCCCAGCTACCCACGGCGAGCGGGCGCTTCCCGCAGGTATCAGGCCTCGAGATCGAGGCTGATACGAGGCGCCCGGCAGGGAGCCGGATCCTCTCGGTGAAGGTCGGGAATGCTGCCCTCGACGAGGGCAAAATCTATCTCGTGGCCAGCAATGACTTCATGCAGCATGGCGGCGACGACTACACCGCCTTTCAGAAGGCGAGGACGATTTTGCCGCCGGGCGATTCACCTCTCATGGCCTACGAGGTCATCGATTACATCAAGGATGTGGGAACCGTGCGCACCAATATCGCGGGCCGCCTCGTGCTCAGGTGAGCCGCGACGGCGACTATTCCTTGACGGCTCCAGTCATCGCCGAGACGTAGTACTCCACGAAGAACGCGTAGAGCACGACCAGCGGCAGCGAGCCTACCAGCGCTCCTGCCATCAGCGATCCCCAGCGGTAGATATCTCCGTCGACGAACTCGTTCACGATTGCGACCGGTACCGTCTTGTACTGCGTCGAGGAGATGAACGTGAGCGCGTAGATGAACTCGTTCCAGCACAAGGTAAAGCAGAAGATGAAGGCGGAGATCAGCCCAGGCACAGCCAGCGGCAGAATGATGCGGGTGAGGATTTGCCATCGGCTCGCACCGTCAATCAGCGCGCATTCCTCGAGCTCGAATGGAATGGTCTTGAAATAGCCCATCAGCAGCCAGGTCGAGAACGGGATGAGGATGGTGGGGTAGGTCAGGATGAGCGCAAACGGCGTATCGAACAGGCCGTATTGAAACACGACGGTCGAGAGCGGAATGAACAGGATCGAAGGCGGGACGAGATAAGCGAGAAAGATTGCCGCGCCGGCCCACTGCGCGCCGCGATAGCGCAGCCGCACGATCGCATAGGCGGCGAGCACGCTGGCCATGATCGACAGCGCAGTGGCGATGACGGCGACCAGCATGGTGATGCTGAGCCAGCGCGGGTAAGGCGTCTCGAACAGCAGCTTGTTGATGTGCTTGAGCGTCGGGGTCCAGGTCCAGAACGGACTGTAGCGTTCGAGATCGAGCAGCTGCTCGTCGGGCTTGATGGCGGTGAGCGCCATCCAATAGAACGGGAACAGCAGCACGATGAGAATGAGCGAGAGCGGCAGGTAGAGCGTCAGCAGCCGCCGCGGCAGCGTCTCGAGATAGCTCATGCCCTCGCTGCTATCGGCGCTGCCGCTGTCGAGCAGCGCTCGAGCGGGCGCGATCTTGGGGGTGACCTTGGGCGCGAGCGCGTCAGTCATTGCTCTCGCCCTGTTGCCACTTCCTTCGCTGCAGGCCGAACCAGGAGATCAGGATGGCAGCGAGCAGAAACGGAATCATCGCCGTGGCAATCGCTGAGCCCTCGCCGAGATAGCCACCGCCGATCGCGCGCTGATAACCCAGCGTGGCCATCAGGTGCGTGGCATTCGCGGGTCCGCCCCGGGTCAGGACCCAGATCAACTGGAAGTCGGTGAATGTGAAGAGCACCGAGAACGTCATGACCACCGCGATGATCGGCGTCAGCAGCGGATAGGTGATGTAGCGGAATATCTGCCAGCGGGTGGCGCCATCAATCGTGGCCGCCTCGTAGAGCGAGGTCGGCACCGTCTGCAGCCCGGCGAGGAGGGTGATGGCGACGAACGGCACGCCGCGCCAGACGTTCGCGAAAATGACCGACCAGCGCGCGTTCCAGATGTTGCCGAGAAAGTCGATATTGCCCGAAATCAAACCCGTCTTGCGCAGCGACCATGACACGATCGAGAACTGCCCGTCGAAAATCCACCAGAAGGCAATGGCCGAGAGGACGGTCGGGACAATGAATGGAATAAGCACGAGCGCGCGAATGATCGCCTTCAACGGCATGTGCTGGTTGAGCAGCAATGCCAGGTAGAGGCCAATGGCGAATTTGCAGGCGCTCGCAACTGTCGTGTAGAGCAACGTATTGAACACCGCCACCCAGAATACCGAATCGCCCCAGAGCCACTCGTAGTTCTCAAGGCCGATGAAAATGCCGTCGCGACCGATGCGGGCATCCGTGAACGAGAGCCAGATGCCAAGCACCAGCGGATAGGCGAGGAACAGCAACAGGAATGCGGCCGCCGGCAGCATGAACCAGAGGCCGAGCCAGTTGCGGTCAGCCTTGAGCCGATCCCAGGCGCTGATCTCCCGAAGCTGTGCCCCGGGTTGCGGGTAGGTCACGGCCATTCAAACGCGCCTCTGCAGACGATGATCCGCGGCAAAGATGCAGGCGCCCCCGTTCGGCATCGCCTCCTCTGGAACGCGGCTCAGCGATAAAGCCGCTGCGCCTGTCGCTCGGCGATCTTCATGGCGCTTTTGGCGTCCTCTCTGCCGGTGCAAACATTGGCGAACATGTCGAGCACGATGAAATCGGCAAGCGCAGCAGCCGCTTTCTCGCCAACTGAGCCAAGGCCACCGGCCGTCAAGGTGCGCTTCGCCGCCTCGCGGAACACGGTATTCTTCGGGTCTGCAGTCCAGATCGGATTACTGTCGTAGGCGTTCAGTGGGTGAGTGAGATAGCCGGCGGCGGCCTCCACCCATTGGTTGTACTGATCCGCCTCCAGGAGATACGCCATGAGAGCCTTACACGCCTGAGGATATTTGCTGTAGGTCATGGCCAACATCGGGTAGCAGATGTGGAATTCAGTGGGCTTCCCCACGGGTCCGACCGGCCACAACGCGTGGTCCATATCGTCAGCGATCTCCTGCTTGCTCGGGTCCTTCTTGGCAGCGGCATAGATGGAGATGCCGTTGTTGGTCCAGGACACTTCCCCTGCCAGGAACGCCTTGTTGTTGAAGGCGTCGTTCCAGGCTGCCACTCCGCCGATCATGTTGTCGTAGAGTTGCTTGCCATAGTTGAGTGCCTGCTCGGTCTCCGGCGAGTTGAGGATCACCTTGTCCTTGGCATCCACGACGTTGCCGCCGAACGCCCACAGGCACCAGTGCACCCAGCAATTGCCGTCGCCCGTGGCATGGCCCAGCGCCATGCCGCCCGGCGTGTTGTTGCGCTTGGTGGCTTTGGCGAAGGCGAGGAACGCGTCAGTGTTTTCCGGGAATTTGGAAAGTCCGGCCTTGCGCAAAGCTGAGATGCGATAGTTCAACATGTTGCCGCTGAAGCAGACCGGGATGGCGATCCACTTGTTGCCGCTCTTCCCGTAGGTCGCCGCGCTCGGCACCCAGCCGCCGTATTTCTTGCCGAGATAATCTGCGACATCTGTCACGTCGACACACTTCTGCGGAAACAGATGCGGTAGCGAGAACAGGCCCCAAAACAGATCGGGCCCAGCATTGGTGTTTGCTGCCACGGATGCCTTCGGCGGAATGTCCTCGTAAGATTCCCGCGTCACATTCACTTTCACGCCGGTTGCTTTGGCGAAGGCGTCCATCAATGCCATGAAACTATCGTCCTCGGACTGGACGAAATATTTCCAGCGCAGGAGGGACAGCTGGGCTCCGCGTTCGGGCTTCCATGCCGCGGTCTGCGCCCAGGCTTTGGCCCATTCGGTCAACGCCGAGCCGGCGAGAGCGCCGGTCGCGCCCAGCGCGCTCGCGCCTCCGATCAGCCCGCGGCGGGTGAACAGGGTCATGATTTTTTCCTCCCTTTCAGGTGTCATGTGAGAAGGCGTTTTCCCGACGGCTCGTCGAACAGGTGGACGAGCTGCGCATCAGGCCTGAGCCGGATCTTGTCGCCCGGCTTGAAATCGTGCCGCTCGCGAAAGACGGCGATGATGTCCTGCTCACCAAGCTTGGCAACAACCTGCAGCTCGGATCCGGTGGGCTCGATCACCTGCACCTGCGCTTCGGCTCCATCGTCCGCGAGCACGAAATGCTCGGGCCGCACGCCGTAAACCACCGGGCGCCCGTCGCTGCTGCTGGGCACGGCTTTCAGCGGCAGCCGGATCCCGCCAAGACCTTCGAAGCCGATCCCGCCGTTGGCGCGGATCGCACCTTTCAGAAGGTTCATCGCCGGCGACCCGATAAAGCCGGCAACGAACAGGTTTACTGGCCGGTCGTAAAGCTCGAGCGGCGCACCGATCTGCTCGATGACTCCGTCATGCATCACCACGATTCGGTCGGCCATGGTCATGGCTTCGATCTGATCATGCGTCACGTAGACCGTGGTCGTTTTCAATCGCTGGTGCAGCTCCTTGATCTCGATGCGCATTGCCACGCGCAGCTTGGCGTCGAGATTGGAAAGCGGCTCGTCGAACAGGAACACCTGCGGATCGCGGACAATGGCGCGGCCCATGGCGACGCGCTGCCGCTGACCGCCGGAAAGCTGCCGCGGATAGCGCTTGAGCAGCGGCCGCAGGCCAAGAATGTCGGCTGCACGGGACACGCGTGTCTCGATCTCGGCCCGCGAAGCTCCCCTCAGCTTGAGCGAGAAGCTCATATTGTCCGCCACGGTCATATGCGGATAAAGCGCGTAGTTCTGGAACACCATGGCAATGTCGCGCGCCTTCGGCGGCACGTTGTTGACCACGCGCTCACCGATCGCGATCTCGCCTGCCGTGATGTTCTCGAGCCCGGCGATCATGCGCAGCAGCGTCGACTTCCCGCATCCCGACGGGCCCACCAACACCACGAACTCGCCGTCGCCGATGGTAAAGGACACGCCATGGATCACCTCCATGGCGCCGAACGCCTTGCGCACGTCGCGAATTGCGACTCGGGCCATTCATTCCTCCCGCGTGCCACAAGCCGCGGCCTCGTTGAGCGAGCCGCTCGCCCGGCACGGGTCGATTTTGCGCCCGGCGGCCAGGTTGCGCCAGATGGCAAATTCATCCGAGCGGGCGCTCGTCGGCGATCACCTTGCCGTCACGCGGTAAGCTGCCGGGGGGCACCAATGCCACCACACCTCGCAGCTTGGTGACGGATTGCAACGTGGCGGCGACAGCCTCCTCAATGCCCGGCGCGGGCACCGCGCATTCGGCATAGAGCGTCATGACGTCTTGCTCGTTTGTGCGCGAGACGGTCAGTCGCAGGCGGCCGAGCTCAAGGTGCCGGCTGCCCACCTCGGCCACCTGCGAGGGATGGACGAACATCCCTTTCACCTTCGCGGTCTGATCGGCGCGGCCCATCCAGCCCTTGATCCGCATGCTGGTGCGCCCGCAAGGGGATCGGCCCGGCATCACCGCGGAGAGGTCGCCCGTCGCCAGACGGATCATCGGGTAGTCCGGATTGAAAGATGTGACGACAACCTCGCCAATCTCGCCGTCTAGCAGCGGCTCGCCGGTGCCCGGCCGCACGATCTCGACCAGCACGGTCTCGTTCACGATCATCCCCTCGGCCGCATCACTTTCGTAGGCAATGACGCCAGCTTCCGCTGTGGCGTAGCATTGCAACACCTGCACGCCCCGTTCGCGGAGCTCCTGTCGCAAAGATGCGGGCAATGCCGCACCCGAGACGAGCCCACGCGTTATGGAAAACGCGTCCGTGCCGGCCTTTTCCGCAGCGTCGAGCAGGATCTTGAGAAAATCGGGCGTGCCCAGATAGCCGACAGGCCGTAGATGGGCGATCGCCTCGACCTGCTGCTCGGTGTTGCCGGTGCCGGCGGGAATGACAGCGCAGCCCAACGCATGCGCACCCGCCTCCAGCATGAAGCCGCCCGGCGTGAGGTGATAAGCGAAGCAGTTGATGACGATGTCACCGCGCCGAAAGCCGGCCGCAAACAGGGCGCGCGCGACGCCCCACGCGTCCGGCGACTGGCCCTGCGGCTCGAAAATCGGTCCGGGTGACATCAGCAGGCGCCGCAACCCGGCAGGCTCGGTCACGTTGAAGCCGCCGAACGGCGGACGTTCGCGCTGTCGCGCCGCCAGATCTGCCTTGCGCAACAGGGGAAGTCGGGCGAGCGCTGCACGTGACGTCACGTCGGTGGGCGCAACCCCTTGCAGCTGCGCCGCCCAGCCGGGCGCGGCGAGCGCATAAGCGATCAGATCCGGCAGCCGCCCCAACATCTCGCGCTCGCGTTCGTGCGCGTCGCGGATCTCGAGCTCATCGTAGTGATCTGGCATGGGATCAATCCGCCCTATACGCGAAGTCACAACATACGCAAAGCTTGGACGGGGAAGCCTGTGGGGGTACGCGGGAAGCTAACCTCCTGCCTCCGGCCTCGTCGCGCATCAGGTTCTCCGTCATGCCGACACGCCTTCTCGTTTCCGCGGCGCGTCTGCGCCCGGATTTTGCTTCCTTCTTCCTGCACCTGCGCCCGTCCGAGGGGCAGGCGGAGCGCCGACAGGCGCAACTTAGGTCTTGGTCGCGCTAGCGAGCGCGACTGCGCGCCCAGCGGGGCACGCTCGCCTCTCGGCGCTCCACCTACGGCGTCTTTGCGGCTCCAGGTCCAGCGCTTCCGTCCCCGGCATTTTCCACCGGAGCGCGTGCAGCGGGTTCTCCCGCAGCCAGGTCATAGTGCCCGGCGGGCGGATCCCCAGAGCCGCCCGGGATCACGGTTGCGAGCCATGACCGCGGGCGCCGCCCGTTGCTCTCGCCTTCAGGATCGCCTCCGGAAGGCGCCCCTCGTATTCGAGCAACGATAAAGCCGCTTCCATATGACACGCGTGGGGTCGTCAACACCTTTCGTGAACCTCGAGGGATCGTTTGAGATGATATTACGCTGGCGGATTACGCGTTCCGCTAATCCGCCCTACGCGGTTGATCGCGGAGGTTCGGTGGCGAGTTGCGATAGTGCGTAGGGCGGGTTAGGCGCGCTCTTGCGCCGTAACCCGCCGCTCGATGGTGCAAAGGTGCGAAGCACCGTGCGCACCAAGCCGCGCGAGATGCCAATGGTGATAGGATCAGACGCATGAGGAAGCCGATGCGAGCAGCCACGAAACGGAAAGCTTCGAGCAGACGGTCACCAGGCCGTTCCAAAACTGCGTCGCCGCAACGCGGCTCAGTGCCGCAAGAGCACGGAAGGTTTGAATATTCGGCAATCGTCGACAGGCCGCCGCTGCGCTGGCCGAATGGCGCGCGAGTCGCGCTTTGGGTGATCCCCAATATCGAGCACTTCCTGTTCGATCGGCCCTCGACACGCCTCGCCGACAGTGAGTTGGCGCTCACACCTGATGTCCTCAATTATTCCTGGCGTGATTACGGTGTGCGCGTGGGCATCTGGCGCATGATGGACATCATGCAGCGCTACGGCGTGCCCGGCACGGTGGCGCTCAATTCCGATGTGTGCCGCCGCTATCCCGCATCATCGAAGCAGGCCAGACGCTCGGCTGGGAGTGGATGGGCCACGGCACGAGCAACTCAATCCTGATCAACCGCCAATCCGAGGCGGAGGAGCGCTCCTTGATTCAGCAGGTGGTGCGGGACATTGCTGAAACGACCGGAGCGCGTCCGCGCGGCTGGCTCAGCCCCGCGCTGAGTGAAACCGTGAATACGCTCGACCTCCTCGCGGAAGCCGGCATTGAATATGTCGGCAATTGGGTCAACGACGAGCAGCCTTATGCCATGCGGGTGCGCAAGGGGACGATGGTCTCCATGCCGTACTCGGCCGAGATCAACGACATTCCTGCATTGCTCGGCCTGCACCAAAGCCCGGAAACGTTCGCGCAAATGATCTGCGATCAGTTCGACGTGCTTTACGAGGAGGGGGCAAAGACCGGCCGCGTCATGTCGATCTGCCTGCATCCCTTCCTGATCGGGCACCCCCACCGCAGCAAGTATTTTGATATGGCGCTCAAACACGTCACCTCACGCCAGGAAGTTTGGCTTGCCAAGGGCAGTGAGATCCTGGACTGGTTCAAGCAGCAGCAACTCTAGCTCTTCACTTGGTTGCGAATTGGCGGAGCCCTGGATGCGATTGCGGTCGGACCGGCGCAAGCTCATCACACTCGCCAGCGGGGCGGCGGCAATCTGGCCATTCCGCTCGCAGGCACAGCAGCCGCCCATGCCCGCGATCGGCTTTCTCACTGTGGGTCCGCCAGCCGAGCATCTGACCTCCTTTTTCCGGCAAGCCCTTGCCGAGCTCGGATACGTGGACGGGGGTAACGTTGCGATAGAATATCGGCATGCTGACAATCAGTATGAGCGCTTGCCTGCTCTCGCCCACGAGCTGGTTCAGCGCCGCGTCAGCGTGATCGCCGCGATAACCACGCCGCCGGCAGTCGCGGTGCACGCCGTCACCCAGAGCGTGCCGCTTGTCTTCATGGTGGCCGATGACCCAGTAAAGCTCGGCCTCGTGGCCAGCGTTGCCAGACCTGGCGGTCATGCGACCGGCGTGAACTTTCTCTTCAGCGATCTCGGAGCCAAGCAGCTCGGCCTGTTGCGCGAGGTCGTGCCGCGCGCTGCGCGCGTAGGACTTCTGGTGAATCCTCACAATTCCAACGCAGAACCCGTCAGAAACGAGTTGAGGGCTGCGGCGACGAACATGACGGGTGTGGAGATCATTGCCGTTGAAGCAAGCGATAGTCGCGAAATCGAGGCGGCATTCGCGAGTCTCATCAGAGATCGAGCGGACGCGCTCGTGGTCGGTACCGACCCATTCTTCTTCCGCCGGCGTGTTCAGATTACCACGCTCGCCACCCGCTATGGATTGCCCGCCATCTACAACGCTCGCGATTACTCCGAAGCCGGAGGTCTGATCAGTTACGGCACAAGTCTGACGGAGGCTTTCCGGCTCGCCGGCATCTACACCGGCCGCATTCTCAAGGGGGACAAGACGGCCGACTTGCCAGTCGTGCAGTCCACTAAGTTCGTATTCGTCATAAACCTGCCGACCGCACACGCTCTCGGTATCGAGATTTCGCCCTTGCTGCTGGCCCGCGCCGACGAGGTGATCGAATAGCCCGCATCTCCCTCAACCCGGCTACACGCGACAGATGCACTGCAGCTGGCGCTCAGACCGGCAGGACGGCGTTGGCCTTGAGCACCTCGCCGGCCAAATAAAGCGAGCCGGTAATCAGGACCCGTGGCGGAGCTTCCAGCTCGAAGCGAGCAATCGCCTCGAGTGCCGCCTCCACACTGGAGCTAGCCTGCGCTGGCATTCCGACCGCAACTGCAGTCTCGGCTATGGTCTGGGAAGGTAAACTGCTGTGCTGGTGCGGGATCGGCACTGCCAAGACGCGGCGCGCCAGGCCGGTGAAGTTGCGCAGGAAGCTTGCGCAGTCCTTGCTGGCGAGCATGCCGACGACGAGCACGAGCGGCCGCGAAACCCGTTCCTCGAGATCGGCGAGTGCATTGGCGAGGGCGCGTCCGCCGTCCGCATTGTGGCCGCCGTCGAGCCACAGCTCGGTCTCTGGCGCAAGCAGCGCTGTGAGCGGTCCTTGGGCGAGGCGCTGCATACGCGCCGGCCATTCCACTTTGGTCATGCCAGCTTCAAACGCCGCTGGCGGCAGCTGCAAGGTGGGAAGGGTACGCAGCGTCGCAATGGCCACGCCGGCATTCTCGAACTGGTGCCGGCCAAAGAGTCTCGGCGCCGGCAGGTCGAGCAGACCCTCGTCGTCCTGGTAGACCAGGCGGCCGCGCTCCTCCGTCGCCGTCCAGTCCTCACCAGCCACCTTGATCGGCGCCTTCACACGCGCGGCTTGCCGCTCGATCGTTCTCAGCGCCTCGCGCGACTGCGCCGCGACTATTGCCGGAACGCCAGATTTGAGAATGCCTGCCTTTTCCTGCGCAATCGCAGCGAGAGTATTGCCGAGATGCTCGGCGTGATCGAGCGACACCGGGGTGATCACGGTGGCGAGCGGGCGCTCGATGACGTTCGTCGCATCGAGGCGGCCTCCCAGACCAACCTCGAGCAGCAGCAAGTCAGCCGGGCGGCGAGCGAACAGGAGGAACGCAGCCGCGGTAGTGATCTCGAACACGGTGATGGGTGCGCCGCCGTTGGCCGCCTCGCATTCCTGCAGCACCTCGCCAATCTCATCATCGCTTGCCAGGCGGCCCTCGCCGGGCGCCCCCAAGCGCACGCGCTCATTGAAACGCACCAGATGCGGCGACGTGTAGACGTGGACGATCAGCCCGGCTGCCTCGAGGATCGCGCGCATGAAGGCAATGGTCGAGCCCTTGCCATTGGTGCCCGCCACGTGGATGACGGGCGGCAGCCGGCGCTCCGGATGCTCGAGCGCAGCAAGGATGCGCCACGTGCGGTCGAGCGAAAGATCAATCAGCTTGGGATGCAGCGCCGTGAGCCGCGCAAGTGCTGTATCGATGCCGCTCATGAGCGAAGTTGCGGGATCGCCCGCCGCGGAAACTGCGTGTTCAAGTGCTCGCCGGCTCCGGCACAGGTTCTGCCGTCTCGACCACTTGCGGCGCTGCTGTTTTGGTCAGCAGCCGGCAGAGATTGGCGAGCGTCGGCCGCAACTGGTGACGATGCACCACCATGTCGATCATCCCATGGTCGCGCAGATATTCGGCGCGCTGGAAACCGTCCGGGAGCTTCTCGCGGATCGTCTGCTCGATGACACGGGGACCGGCAAAGCCGATCAGCGCGCCGGGCTCGGCGATGTGGATATCGCCGAGCATCGCATAGGATGCCGTGACGCCCCCGGTCACCGGATTGGTGAGGACGACGATGTATGGCTTGGCGACCTGACGCAGCATCTGCACCGCTGCAGTCGTGCGCGGCATCTGCATCAGCGAAAGAATGCCTTCCTGCATGCGCGCCCCGCCCGACGCCGCAAACAAAATGAACGGCGTGCCTTTCTCGACGGCAGTCTCGAGCCCCTTGATCACCGCTTCGCCGGCAGCCATCCCAAGCGAGCCGCCCATGAAATCGAAATCCTGCACCGCCATGACCACTGGCAAACCCTCGAGCTTGCCGAGGCCAAGCTTGATCGCATCCTTGTTGCCGGTCTTTGCCCGCGCGTCCTTGAGCCGATCGACGTAGCGGCGCTCGTCACGAAATTTGAGCGGATCGAGAGGGACTTCCGGAACTGCGATGTCGAACCACGTCTGGTTGTCGAACACGGATTTTAACCGCGCCGTTGCCGCCATGCGCATGTGGTAATTCGAGCCGGGAATGACGAACTGGTTCGCTTCCACGTCCTTGTAGAAGACGAGCTGACCGGTGTCGGGACACTTGATCCACAGATTCTCCGGCGTCTCCCTCCGCACGAAATATTTGCTGATCTTGGGCCGGACAACATTTGCGATCCAGTTCATCGTTCTCTGCCTGTGACCATCAAGGGATGAGGCTCGTCATGCCGGGGGTGTCACGCTGCCGCGGCCATGACTATTCGCTCCAGCTTTATCTCAATTTCAAGGAAGGATCGAGGGAAGCGAGACCTCTGCAGACGCAACGTACAAATCGGGAGACTTGTAGGGGCGGGTTTCAAACCCGCCCGCCTTCAGCAGACACCCCTCGCGAGATGTTCTCTGGGTCATCCGGCCAGCACGCAGGATTGTTCGCGATGTAAGCGCGAATGCGATCTAACGCTTTCTCATTGCGAATGATGTGCTCCGTAACAGCCACGCTGCCACAGACCGCCACTCTTGTCGGCACGTTCGTCCACTCTATGGGCGGGTTTGAAACCCGCCCCTACGTGAACCCCTGTTCCGGGCGCAACCTGATGACCCTTCAGCTGGCGCGTGCTGCTCGCACGGGCGCAGCCGTTCTAGCCGCCGCTCGAGCGACGGGATGAGTTCCAGGCTCTCGCGTTCCGCTCAACGCACGTTACGTGCGCTGCGGACGCCACGGGCGAGCTCCGCCACGACGCTGGTGACGCTGCTCACGGTGTTGGCGGTGGCCTTGTCCTGCACGTCAAGGCTTGCCTTCAGCGCGCTGACCAGCGCGGAGCCGACCACGACGCCGTCGGCGCCCGCGGCGATGGCAGCGGCCTGCTCAGCGGTGCGCACACCAAAGCCGACGGCGACCGGCAGCTGCGTGTGACGCTTGATGCGCGCGACCGCCTCTCTCACCTGCGAAGGGTCAGGTGCTGCGGTGCCGGTAATGCCGGTGATCGAGACGTAGTAGACGAAGCCCGAGGTATTGGCGAGGACGGCCGGGAGCCGCCCGTCGTCAGTCGTCGGGGTCGCCAGACGAATGAAATTGAGCCCGGCCGCCAGCGCGGGAAGGCAGAGCTCCTCGTCCTCTTCCGGCGGCAGATCCACAACAATCAGGCCGTCCACGCCCGCAGCGTTCGCGTCGCTGAGAAAGCGCGCGACGCCATAGATGTAGATCGGGTTGTAATACCCCATCAGCACAATGGGCGTGCTCTGATCGGCAGTGCGAAAATCGCGCACCAAAGCGAGCGTCTTGGCCAGCGTCTGCCCGGCTTTGAGCGCACGCTGTGAGGCGAGCTGGATTGCCGGCCCATCCGCCATGGGATCAGTGAACGGCATGCCAAGCTCAATGATGTCGGCACCTGCCGCGGGCAGTGCACGCAAGATCGCGAGCGAGGTCGCAGGGTCGGGATCGCCGGCGGTAAGGAAGGTCACCAGTGCGCCGCGCCCTTGCACTCTCAAATCGGCAAAGCGCTGATCGATCCGCTTGCTCATAGTCCGGGCTTCGGGCATCCGCGGGAGCGTTGGGCCGGCCGAATGCTCATTTCGCGACACCTTTGCGGCGCTGCTGGCGCATCGCCGCCATCCGCACATTGATGATGCCCAGAATTAGGACCACCACCGAGCCGATGAACTGCACCCACTCTTTCTTCTCGATGAGCGGGCCGGGCTCGAACACCCGCAGCCTGAGGAAATAGGCGATGAAGGCCAGCGAGACGATGATCAGGATCCAGCCGGTCAGTCGCTGGCGGCTGATCACGGCGTGCTCCGCGCGCGCTGCTCGAGATAGCTCGCCACGCTGGCGAGATCCTTGTCGCCGCGACCCGACAGGTTGACCACCATGAGATGCTCGGGCGGCCTCTGTGGGGCGAGATCCATCACCCGGGCCAGCGCATGCGCAGGCTCCAGTGCCGGGATAATGCCCTCGAGCCGCGAGCAAAGCTCGAAGGCAGCCAGCGCCTCCTCGTCTGTCGCGGAAAGATATTTCACGCGTTTGACGTCATTGAGCCAGGCGTGCTCGGGGCCAATGCCGGGATAATCGAGGCCCGCGGAGATCGAATGCGCTTCCTGGATCTGGCCGTCGCCATCCATCAGCAGATAGGTGCGGTTGCCGTGCAGAACGCCCGGGCGCCCGCCCGCGATCGATGCCGCGTGCAACCCCGTCGCGAGGCCGTGACCGGCGGCCTCGACGCCGTAGATTTCGACCTGCGGCTCGTCGAGGAACGGGTAAAATAGTCCCATGGCGTTCGACCCGCCGCCGATGCAGGCGACAAGCGAATCCGGAAGCCGTCCTTCGGCCGCCTGCATCTGCTCCCGTGTTTCATCACCAATGATCGATTGGAAGTCGCGCACCATCATCGGATAGGGATGCGGCCCGGCCACCGTGCCGATGCAATAGAACGTGTCCGTGACATTGCTGACCCAGTCCCGCAGGGCTTCATTCATCGCGTCCTTGAGCGTCTTCGAGCCTGATTCCACGGGCCGCACGTCGGCGCCCAGGGCACGCATGCGCAGGACGTTGGGCTGCTGACGCTCCACATCCACCACACCCATGTAGACGACGCAGGCAAGACCGAATTTCGCGCACATGGTGGCAGTGGCCACGCCATGCATTCCCGCCCCGGTCTCTGCGATGACGCGCGGCTTGCCCATGCGCCGCGCCAGCAGGATCTGTCCGAGCACGTTGTTCACTTTGTGCGCGCCGGTGTGATTGAGATCCTCCCGCTTGAGATAGATCTTGGCGCCGCGCAAATGCGCCGTAAGCCGCTCGGCCAAATAAAGCGGCGTCGGCCGTCCCACGTAATGCTTGAGGTGGCTCGCCATCTCGCGCTGGAACGAAGGATCCGCCTTGGCCGATGCATAGGCCCGCTCGAGCTCGAGAATAAGCGGCATCAGCGTCTCGGCCACGAAACGCCCACCATAGAGACCGAAATGCCCGCGCTCGTCCGGGCCGGTCCGGAATGAATTGCGTTGCTGCACGCTCATCCGCTGCTCATCAGCTTCGCTACCTCTTCGCCTTCCCGTGCGGCACGGGCCTCGGTGATGAAGCGGCGGATCTTGTCGGGATCCTTCTCGCCGGGCGCGCGCTCGACACCGGACGACACATCGACCGCTTGGGCGCGCGTAATCTCGAGCGCCTGCGCGACGTTTTCGCAATCGAGACCGCCTGAGATCATGAACGGCACTGCTACGTCCAGCCGCTCGAGCAGGTGCCAATCGAAGGTCCTGCCCAGTCCGCCGGGACGCGTCGCCTCACCCGGAGCGCGAGCGTCGAACAGCAGCCGATCTGCGACTTTCTCATAGAGCCGCACCGCCGCGAGGTCGGCGGGCTCTGCAATGGGCAAGGCCTTGATCACCGGCAGGCTGAAGCGCGCGCGTACCGCTGCCACACGCTCCGGCGTTTCCTTGCCGTGCAGCTGCAGGAAGTCGGGCTTCAGCGCCGCTATGCTCGCGGCAAGCTCCTCGTCGCCGGCATCGACCGACAGCGCCACCTTCTGCGCGCGGCTGGCGACCCGCTCGCCGAGGGCGTGAGCCGCGTCGTAGCCGAGGTGGCGCGGCGAGGCCGGGAAAAAGACGAATCCCACCATGTCGGCACCCGCATCGAGTGCCGCCTCGAGAGCCGGAGGCGTGCTCAGCCCACATATCTTGACGATCAAAGCCATCACTTCGAAACGCTCGATGCCGGCAACCGCATTCATGCAGCGGGCGGCGGAATGGTGAGCCGCCGCACATAGTCGACGGGCAGCGCCTCCGGCGTCCCTTCCCCGACACGGCGCCTGAGGCGCTCAAGCTCGACGCGCAGCTCGCGCGCCTGCCGCTCTGCCTGGCGCGCCGCGCGCCGCCACTTCCTCTGGCGCAGCCATGCGGCAATGCCGCCAATGATCACACCCGCCAGTGTGAGGACGATGACCAGCGCAAACAGCGGCAGCGCCAAGGCGAATGCAGGATGCGCCTCGTCGAAAGGATCGAACGACACCACCACGGTTTGCCGATTGGCCACCGCAAGCGCCACGAGCACGAGGGCAAGCGGCAACAGGAGGAGCCCGGTCACGAGTTTCCGCACGTGCGCCTCAAACGGGAGGCGCCGGACGGTTGAGCCGCTCGCGCATCTCCTTGCCGGTCTTGAAGAACGGCACCGACTTCTGATCAACGGAGACGTGCGCTCCGGTGCGCGGATTACGCCCGGTACGCGCCGGGCGATGTTTCACCGAGAACGCGCCAAAGCCGCGCAGCTCGACCCGGTCACCGCGCGACATAGCGGCGACGATCTCGCCGAGAATCGCGTTGACGATGTTCTCCACATCGCGCTGGTAGAGATGCGGGTTCTGCGAGGAGATGCGCTGCACGAGCTCGGATTTGATCATCGCTGATGTCCGGGTTCCGAAGTTCGCATGGGTGTGCGGCTCCCTCTTTTGCGAACTTCGAAATCGAAGGACACCAGCAAACTATTCGTGCGTCAGTCCGCCAGCGAAGGGTGCCAAAGCGCCAACAAACCGTCAAGATTGAGCCGCTCGACGGCTTGGATGCCGGCCCAGCTTTCGAGCCGGCGTGCCAGGTCGGCAAGGCCGATCGCCTGGAGCGCGCCCACTGCCGCAGTATGCAGGAACGGCAGATCGCTCAAGCGATCACGCATGCGAAAGTCACGCACGGGCGTGCTCGGATCGATCTTCTTTTCTTTCGCCAGCCAAGCGATCGCGGCCCTCTCGTCGCCGAGCTCGTCGACAAGCTTGAGCGGCACACCCTGGCGACCGGTAAATACGCGGCCGTCGGCGACACGCTCCAATGCTGCGTCATCGAGATTGCGCCGCGTCTGCACCAGCCGACGGAACCAGGCGTAGGAATCCGCAACCAGGGCTTCGATGGCGGCGCGCGCCTCGGGCGAGGTGGGCTCAAACCCATTGGGCGAAGCCTTGAGCGGCGAGGATTTGATCTCCTCCATCTTTATACCGAGCATCTTCAACAGATCGGCGACATTGGGATACTGGAACAGGACGCCGATCGAGCCGACGAGCGAGGTCTCCTGCGCGACGATGTGATCGGCGGCAATGGCGGTGATGTAGCCGCCCGACGCGGCAAGTCCATCGACTACGACGACGAGAGGCTTCTGCTCTTTCAACCGCAGGAGAGAATCATAAAGCTGCTCGGACCCGGCGGTGGTTCCGCCGGGGCTGTTGACGTGGACGATCACCGCACGCGCACGCGACTTGCCTAGCCGCTCCAGGGCCTCGACCCGCTCCTGGTCGCTGCGGATCAGCCCAGTGATGGTGATGCGGGCAATCGACCCGCTGGTCCCCCCGGCCAGCATGCCACCGCCTCTGCGCAGCGTCGCAGCAAGGGCGACAACGGCGAGAATGGCAATCGCTACGGCGAGCACGCGCCAGAAGGTGAGCTTGCGTCGCATGCGCCGGCGATCGACGATGGTATCGGCATCGAGCGCCATGAATTGTCTCCTTCAAAGAGTTTCGCGAGGACAGTGGCGCCACCGCCAACCGGCGTCAATGCGGCGGACGGTGGCACTTAGAAGATGCGCGGAGCCCGGCCCATGCCGCGTGGAGACTGCCACCCGCACGGTGCAGTGATCCGCCCGGGAAGGCGGTCACAGCTTGCGACCGCCTCCGAGCCCGAGCTTCGGGCCAGCGAAACGAGCGCCGGTTACTCCTCGTCCTCGTCGGTTTCGGCGGTTTCGGCTGGCTTCTCCGTGGCGCGCTTGAGCGCCGTCCCGAGAATGTCACCGAGCGTCGCGCCGGAATCGGAGGAGCCGTATTGCGCGATGGCCTCCTTTTCCTCTGCGACCTCGAGCGCCTTGATCGACACCTGTACCTTTTGTCCGCGGCGGTCGAACTGAATCACGCGACCGTCGACCTTCTGCCCGGGAGCGAACCGCTCGGGCCGCTGCTCGCCGCGGTCACGCGCAAGCTCCGCGCGCTTGATGAAGGTGGTCAGATCGGTGCCGACGATCTTCACCTCGAGGCCGCCTTCCTTGACCTCCGTGACCTCGCAGGTCACGACCGAGCCCTTCTTGAGGTCGCCCGCGGCGTCCATCGGGTCACCGTCGAGCTGCTTGACGCCGAGTGAGATGCGCTCCTTCTCGACATCGACGTCAAGCACCTTCGCGCGCACCGTATCGCCCTTCTTGTAGTCGTCGATCACCTGCTCGCCGGGCCGCTTCCAATCCAGATCGGAGAGATGCACCATCCCGTCCACGTCCCCATCAAGGCCGAGGAACAGGCCAAACTCGGTCTTGTTCTTGACCTCGCCCTCGACCACCGACCCGGGAGGATACTTTTCGACGAACACCTCCCACGGATTGCGCATGGTCTGCTTGAGACCGAGCGAGATGCGCCGCTTGACCGGGTCGACTTCGAGGATCTGCACCTCGACCTCTTGGGAGGTGGCGACGATCTTGCCGGGATGCACGTTCTTCTTGGTCCAGGACATCTCGGAGACGTGGATGAGCCCCTCGATGCCGGGCTCGAGCTCAACAAACGCGCCGTAATCCGTGATGTTGGTCACGCGGCCTGTGTAACGCGCGGCGACCGGGTACTTGGCCTCGATCCCCTGCCAGGGATCGTCCTGCAACTGCTTCATGCCAAGCGAGATCCGGTGAGTCTCGTGATTGATCTTGATGATCTTCACTTTCACCTGCTGGCCGATATTGAGAACCTCGGTCGGATGGTTGACCCGCCGCCAGGCAATGTCGGTCACATGCAGCAGGCCGTCGATGCCGCCAAGATCGACGAAGGCGCCGTAGTCGGTAATGTTCTTGACGACGCCGTCGATGACCTGGCCCTCCTCCAGGTTCTGCACCAGCTCCTGGCGTTGCTCGGCGCGGGTTTCCTCGAGCACAGTGCGGCGCGAGACGACGATGTTGCCGCGGCGGCGGTCCATCTTCAGAATCTGGAACGACTGCGGCTGGTTCATCAGCGGGGAGACGTCGCGGATCGGCCGGATATCGACCTGGCTGCGCGGCAGGAACGCCACAGCCCCGTCGAGATCAACGGTGAAGCCGCCCTTCACCTGGTTGAAGATCATGCCCTGCACCTTCTCATTATTGTTGAAGGCCTTCTCGAGCTTGCCCCAGCTCTCCTCACGGCGCGCCTTGTCGCGCGAGAGCACGGCCTCGCCCAGCGCGTTCTCCACCCGCTCGAGATAGACCTCGACGGTATCGCCGATCTTGATCTCCCCCTGCCGGCCCGGTCCGGTGAACTCGCGCAACGCCACGCGCCCTTCGGTCTTGGCGCCAACGTCAATGACAGCGAGATCCTTCTCGATGCCAACGACGGTGCCTTTCACGACGGTGCCCTCCTGCGGACTCCCGTGAGCGAGGGAATCTTCCAGCATTGCCGCGAAATCCTCGCGCGACGGACTAGCGGAAGTGACGGCGGTGACCATGAGCTCTCCTGGGTGGTGGTATGGCGATAAAGGGTTTGCGGCCGTCTCGTGCGCAGCCTCGGCGTAGCCCGCGACGGCCCAGGGGCCGCCACGCATCGCTACCGGCCCGACCTGCGGGCGCTCGAAACGGGAATCTTGCACGGGCACGCCCATCACGGAGCGGGCGGAGCAGGCTCTTCCTCCAACGACGAGGGTACGGTCAACCGCGCCCTCGGCCTGCTCGGACGGCTTCGACAATCTCGACGGCGGCCCGGAACGCCGCGTCTATATCCAAATCGGTGGTATCGAGCAAGTGTGCATCAGGGGCGACTTTGAGCGGAGCGGCGGCGCGGCTCATGTCGCGCGCGTCACGCTGCTCGATATCGGCAAGCACGTCAGCCAGGGTTGCCGCCGCGTCCAGCGCCTTTATCTCGAGCGTACGCCGCTGCGCCCGCACCTGCGGGGACGCGGTGACGAAGATTTTGACCGGCGCGTCCGGGAAGATGACAGTACCGATGTCGCGGCCGTCGAGCACGGCGCCCGCTGGGGTGCGGCCGAACCGGCGCTGAAGCGCGAGCAGCGCGGCACGCACCTCTGCCATGGCTGCCACAACGGACGCCGCCTCCCCGACGGCCTGGCTCTTGAGCGCAGGGTCGTCGAGCCGCGCGGGGTCGAGCGCCTCGGCCGCCGCCAGCGCGCGCGCACGATTAGCCGGCGAGTGGCCGGCGTCGAGCAATGCTTTTGCCACGCCGCGGTAGATGAGCCCCGTGTCCAGGTGAGGCAGGCCGTAATGCGAGGCGAGCCGCTTCGCCAGCGTGCCTTTCCCCGAGGCAGCCGGCCCGTCAATTGCGATGATCATGCTGCTCTCTTACGGCCGCGAGGTCTAGCGAGCTTGCCGGACCCCGGCTGAGTCGCAAGTTTGCAATCTCTCGCTAGCGCGCTGAGGAGCCTCGCCGCCCGCAAGCGTGAGGACCATCGCCCCTGTTGGTGGGCTGGGATGATGACGGGCTCCAGGCGGGTGCGCATCACCTCTCTCGTGCTCAACTGAGCTCCGCGCCGAGGCTTCGCATCATCTCCACGTAGCCGGGGAAGCTGGTTCCGATGAAACTCATGTCGTCCACCATGACCGGCTCTGTGCTCGCCAGTCCCATCCCGAGGAAAGCCATGGCGATGCGATGATCCATGTGCGTGAGCACTTTGCCACCGCCGCGCGGCGGTCGTCCTTCACCGTGCACGATGAGGTCATCCTCGTGCATCTCCATCGAAACCCCGTTTGCCTCGAGCCCGGCGGCGATGGCCGCGAGCCGATCCGACTCCTTGACACGCAGCTCGCCAAGACCGCGCATGCGAGTTGTGCCTTCGGCGAAGCTCGCCGCCACTGCCAGGACGGGATATTCGTCGATCATGGCCGGGGCGCGCGCCGCTGGCACCTCGACGCCGCGCAAGCTCGATCCACGCACGCGCAGATCGGCCATTTCCTCGCCGCCGTCACCGCGAACCGCGAGCACATCGATGTCGGCTCCCATTTCCCGCAACGTGGTGATGAGGCCGGTGCGCAGCGGGTTGGTCATCACGTCGGTGAGGATCACGTCCGAGCCCGCGACGATCAGCGCGGCGACCAGCGGAAATGCCGCGGAGGATGGATCGGCCGGCACAACGACCGCCGCCGGAGCGAGCTCCGGCTGGCCTTTGACGGTGATCCTGCGGCCGCGTTCGCCTTCCGCTTCGACCCTGACCTCGGCGCCGAAATGCGCGAGCAGCCGCTCGGTGTGATCGCGACTCGCGTCGGTCTCGATGACGGTGGTCTCTCCGGGAGCTGCGAGGCCTGCGAGCAGCACCGCCGACTTGATCTGCGCCGACGGCACCGGCGTGCGGTAGGTGATGGGAATGGGATCGCGAGCGCCGGCAAGCGTCAGCGGCAGGAGCCCGCGCTCAGTGACATGCAGGGTGCGGGCGCCCATGCGACTGATCGGATCGAGGATGCGGCCCATCGGCCGCTTGCGCAGACTTTCGTCACCATCGAACGTGACCGTCACCGGAGCACCCGCCACTGCCCCCATGGTCAAGCGGCAACCGGTGCCGGAATTGCCGAAATCGAGAACCGAGCGCGGCGTGCGAAATCCGCTCACGCCCACACCGCGCACGCTCCATTCGCCCTCGCCACACCGTTCCACCTCGGCGCCAAGCGCGGCCATGACCTTGCTGGTGTTGATGACGTCCTCGCCCTCCAAGAGCCCGGTAATGCGCGTCGGGCCCACGGTGAGCGCCCCAATGATGAGCGCGCGGTGCGAAATCGACTTGTCTCCGGGCACGCGCACGCGGCCGTTGAGTGCCGGCGAGCGACGCGCAGTGAGCGGAGACGGGGCAGCCTGGGCCATCGGCGCCCTCATTGTGGAGAGAGGCGTTGCACTTAGCACGCGCGGTAGGAGCCGTCATCCCGGGGGCGGCGCGGGGGGATCGTCCCTTGCACACGCGGCCAATGACGCCCCCAAGCCGCTTCTCGCGCCGTCCCATGTCCCCTTCGATGCCCCTTCCCTCGCTATTGACAGTGGCAGGGCAACTCGCCAAGTGAGGCTCCTCATTTCAGGCCCGCTCTCAAGGATCCGAACAGTGGCGAAACCCGAGCTCGGCACCAAACGTCTTTGCCTACATTGCGCGGCAAAGTTCTATGACCTCAACAAGGACCCGATCGTTTGCCCCAAGTGCAACACGAAGCTGGAACTCACGGCGGCAAGTGCCCGCGGGCGCCCGGAGCCGGTGAGCGCAGCGCGCGCGACGGCGGCAGCCGAGGAGGAGGCGGTGGTGGCCCCGGAGACGGCAGACGCCGAGTTCGTATCGCTCGAGGAAGCCGACGCCGAGTCGCAGGGCAAGAAGACGGGAGCCACCGAGGCGGTCGAGGGGACGGACGAGGACGTCGAGATCGAGGACGACGAGCCGATGGACGACGCCACCTTCATCGAGGAGCAGGAGGAGGGCGACGACGACGTGACCGACATCATCGGCGACGTCGAGGACGAGGAAGAAACCTGATATCTCCGGCCGCGACACGAGCGCGTTCCCGCGAGCGTCACCCCTTCCCGTGCGGGAATATGAGGAGAGCGGCGGCGCCACTTAGATCAGGAGATGCCATGCGAGGTGCGCCAGCGGCATAATTGCGCCAATTGCAAAAACCGCGGCCGTCTGCTCTAACCGCGCACGTCAAAGACGGAAATTCAGAGGTGCCAAAACGGTGCCCGGGCCGAGATCCCAAACCGGCAAGGCATGAGCAAAGACCAGGGGCCATAGCTCAGTTGGGAGAGCGCTTGAATGGCATTCAAGAGGTCAGGGGTTCGACTCCCCTTGGCTCCACCAAATAAGCAGTTGATTTGATTCTGTCTTTCTGGACCGCCGCCGAGCGGTCTTTTTGTTTAGCAATGCCGTAGCTACTCGCCATTGGTCAGTGTGTTTACTCGGAAAAGAAGCCGCCCGGCACAAGGTCGGGCGGTATTAGCTACGAGGAGCAACTTCACCATGTGCGGCTGCTCGTCGGCCACTCGGACAGCCCACGGGAACATCCCCTCATGTGGAAAGTATGAGTCGAACCGGACGCGCGGGCGATGCCGCCGCGGGCGTACGGATCGATCTTTGCGCTGGTGCGAGTCGCGCCTTTTCTCCTCGCAGTTGATCGACACGATGATGTGTCGCCGGTGCTTCTCCTCTGGAGTGAGCATCAGATAGCTCCTTCGCCAAGGAAGAAGCACGTCTCGATTCCGAGCAAGATGAACAGCGTCGGCTGTCCGTCCGGGGCGTGTTCATTCAGAGGATGGATGATGTCGCGCGGGATCAGCTTCCAGCTTCCATTCGGGAGCTGGTAGTAGCCGTCATCGCCGTTGTCGGTTGCGCTTACGCGAGACAGCGTGCGGAAGACCTCGGCGTGGTTGCAGCACTTCGCCCAGCCCTTGACCTTGCGGGGCATGCTGCCCGGCATTGTCTCGGCGTTTTGACAGCAAGACTGGTGCTGAGTCGGGATGCCGGGCAAATCATGGGCGAGCGAAGATGCCGCCCATAGGATCACCGCTGCGCCGGTAAGCACAGCGTACGTGAACATTTTGTGAAGGAGCATTGCAGCCTCCGGGTAGCACCGCGCGAACCCGTCGTTTGGTGCTGGCGAAGGCCGTCTATTTCTATTGTAGCGCCGTTCGTGCCTGGAAGCACACGGGATTAGCGAGCGCTGGTGCGGCGATGCGGCTTTTGCTTTCTGGACTGGAAGTCTTCGTACCTGTCCGTCAGGTCGTAAACGTACTCCGTGATTGCATGCACAAACACCTGCAGGTCTTCGGCGTCTTGAGGCGTAATCGACGTGTCGTCCTCCTCCTCCGGGTGCGCCGCAAGGTTTCGAAATGCATGCAAGTCTTGGCTCCAGTTGAAAAGCCGCTCGTCGATAATCTTGCGATCTCTAAGCTCCCTGATGCCGGCTCCGAGCATCAAGCGTCTCTTACCCTCCCCTTCCTTTGGGCTAAGGATATGCCGAGACATCGCTTCTAATGCCCGCCCAAACATGGCGCAGGCGGCGATGTATGCGCCTGCTTGCATGGCTCTGTGTGCTTCTAGGAGCGATTGGGTCAATACTTTGGGAATGCGCCGACTTGAGAATACCTTGGGAGGATCAGGATATAGACGGGTTACGTCTGACCACCGGTCGTCCTCCGCATCAATCCCTCCGAATTCAAGTTGAACAGACCTACCAGCCACCAGTGTGTGACAGCTTGGACATTCACCAATATGAAGGCGCTCTCCGTACGGCTCACCCTCCTCGTGACTGATTCCCGCCTGTTCAGCGACTCCCTTTTGTATAGCCGCAACCTTGGCTTTACAGTTGGGGCAGTCGATGATGAACGTCTTCTCTGTCATTCGATCATCTCGCGTGACCATTGATGTGCACAGCGCGGTCCCGCGCTGTGACCGCAAAGACTACTTGCGCGCCCCTTGCCCTTTCTTCTCGTCCTGTGAGAGGACGGAAGCGGCAAGCTTCTTGGATTCTGATGTCGTCGGCTTCTTCGCGCCGCTCAATACCTTGGATGCGAGTGTCGAGAGCTTGCTCGACGACTGCTTCTCACCATATGTCACCTGTCAGTGGACACGATTGTTGGGATTGCAGTACGATCCCGCCCGCCGCTGGAGGCTAATTCCCCCAGCGACGAGCGGCCGGTCATCTTCTGACGGCTTGCCACACGGGATACTCCTGACGCCGGTCGCGGCCGGCAGATTGAGGGTCCATGCCACTGGGGTCTGTTTTCTCAGGACCGAGCCCCTCTGGCAGTGAAGGCTAAGAAGCGGCTGCCGATGTCTCGGTGGCCGCTTCTTCATTTTGGTCTTGTACTGGTTCTTCGTCGCCGCCGTGATCGGCACCATTCGTTGCCGCCGCAGACCTTGCTTGGCGGACGTTCGGATACCAGGCCAGCAATCCGAAACGGCCATTTGGCAGCTTGTGGAATGTGGTGTTGTTTTTGGAGAGGGAGTTTCGGAGTGACTGGCGTGCCACTTCCTCGGACTTTGTGTGGAACTGATAACCGCCTTGTACGAGCGCCTCGTGTATTTCGTTGATCGAGGCAGCTCCGAGGTCCTGCATCCGACGCATCTCAAGAATGGTGCGCACCGCTGTTGCGAGCGGCTGGCCGTAGAACAGGTCCGACCTGATGCCCAGTGAGGAGCCGGTTGCGGCGTTTTCGAGCGAATAAAGCGGAGCGCGCCCATTCACGCTGCAAAGCGTGTTGACCGTCTCCTTCTTCCGGCGGAGCTCCGACTCCAGTTGCCCGATGTCGGCAGCCAGCTCTTCAATCGCTTGGTCCAGGGTCTTAGACACGGCAAAACCTCTCAGTCCTGATGTTCGAGTTCCATATAGCTGGGGCGCCACGCGGCCACAAGTGGTAAGGTTAAGGAACCGTATATAGGACATATAAGGCTTGGGACGCCTCACCTATCTCCTTGATCAAAGATGTAATTCTGCGCAGAGATCACTTATAAACATAGCGCACAAGATATTTACTCCGTTTGGTTTTGGGTTTGACCGAATTCTTGATTCGGCGGGGAAAGGGAATCTTCACGTCGCGTTACCAGACTCTTGTTGTTCAGCTGTTGTTCCGAATCACTTGACAGAATAGTTCAGTCTGTTATTTGTTGAACAACGGCCGAACAACGTACACAAGGGAGGCGATTGATGATCGAGACGCGTCTTTCAGCTCATGCCGAGCGCCAAGCGCAACGGCGCGGAATTGCTCCTCAAACGCTTGACCTCATCCTGAGGCACGCCGATCGATCGCAGAAGCTCCCGGGAAAGTCTCGCGCATTGTGGCTTTCCCGCAGGGCGCGCGAGCGCTTGATCTGCTCTGGTTTTATGCCCGGCGAGGTGGATCGCACTCGCGGCGTCAGGATGGTTGTCGCTCTCGACGACGATGTCATCACCACCGTTGAGCACATGCTCGCAAGACGAGCTTGGGCATAGTGGTACTTGCGATTCCGGCAGCGCTGGCGGCGCGAGGGCCGACACACGGCCCCGCAGCCTATCGCAAACCCGATTAGCAAACCTGAAGAGCGGAGAACAGAATGGAACGACGATTTGCAGCTTCGTTGAGCCGCTCTCAGGGTCGAAGTGCATGGGCCGTCATCTTTCGGCACCCGGCGCGGATAGACACGAACACCGGCAAGACGGGTTTGCGGGTACGCCAAGGCCTCGGAACAGCGGATGACGTCAAAGCCGCGAATCTCCGCGATCAATTGAACCAGTTGCTCTCAGACGAGTCCTATTGGAGTTCGTCGGCCAGGAGCGACGCCGAGAAGCGCTTTCATCACCGCGTCGTAGAGATTTTCTTCCATGGGATGGAGCCCGAGGAGAACGACTTTGGTGCTATCCGCGATTCAATCATACAGTTACCGCAGTCAAAAGATTCGGACTATAGGCGCACGCTCCTTCTCGGTACGACGGGAGCAGGTAAGACGACATTACTCAGGCAGCTAATGGGTACAAATCCAAGTACCGAAAAGTTTCCCTCCACCTCCACAGCTAAGACCACCGTCCACGAAACAGAAATCGTTCTCACTGATGCGACAATGTTTAGAGCGGTCGTGACCTTCTTCCCGCTCGATGAGGTCCGAGAGCATGTTAATGAATGCATTTCCGAGGCAATACTGGCCGCATACCGGGGAGATGATGATCCGGACGTTTTACGGAAACTCTTGATGCACGTTAATCAACGCTTCCGTTTCAATTATGTTTTAGGAAATGGCCCTAAAGGGCCCGCATCTGACGACGATGATGATGACCTTGAGGAGGACGATACGCCCGAACTTGTCGATCAGAGCCCGGCGGAGTCGGTTATTGACATAGATGCAACCAATACCCTGCTCTCCAAGTGCCTCGCAGCTGTACGAACCGCAGCAAGACGGCATGGCGATCAGCTGAAGATTGATCTCGGTGCAACTGACGAGAAAGATCAACGCGTCATTGATGAGCTATTCGAGGAAGAGCTGGACCGCAGGTTACGAGAGGACGACGAGTTCCATCGTATTAGCGATGATCTTATGGATGAAATCGAACTACGCTTTTCTATGTTGGATAACAATGGGACGCTTCGCCGAAACAAACAGGGATGGCCCCAGTTCTGGTCGTGGGGGACAGATGATCGGGAGTCGTTCATCCAGGCACTGACGCAGTTTTCCGGCAATCATGCTCGACGCTTTGGCCGCCTGTTAACGCCGCTCGTAAACGGCGTTCGCGTATCGGGCCCCTTTATCCCACAATGGAACAGTGGTGAGCAGCCGAAGCTCGTTTTGCTGGATGGTGAGGGCCTCGGGCACACGCCGAAATCGGCAGCGGCAATATCGAGCTCATTGACCAAGCGGATTGATTCGGTGGACGCCGTTGTGCTTGTGGATGACGCGACGATCCCGATGCAAGCTGCTCCGGTCGCTGCGATGAAGGAGATGATTACGTCCGGCGGCGCGACGAAGCTCCTGCTCGTTTTCACGCACTTCGACGAGGTCAAAGGCGACAACCTGCCAAATGCGGCTGCGAGAGAACAACACGTACTGGCTTCAGCCGAGAATGTTCTCGCATCGATAGGCGAAGAACTTGGACCATTTGCGGAAAGAGCGCTACGCGGCCGATTGAAGGACGCATGCTTTTTCGTCGGCGGGATAGACAAATCGCTGGAACCATCGACAAAAAAGCAGAGGCGTACGATCGACCAACTGCAGGCCTTACTGGTCGCGATAGATAGGGTCGTTGAAAGACCAGCCCCCGTTAAATCGAAGCCAACTTACGACCGCATGAATTTGGTTCTTGCCGTGAAGAGTGCCGCAGAAGGATTCCACGACGCATGGTGGCCGCGCCTCGGCCTCGGTTTCAAGCCCGGCGCCACGAAGGAGCACTGGAAACGCATTTGGGCCCTTAGTCGGCGACTCAGTACACCCGGTTGGATTGACGAATACGACAATTTAAAGCCCGTCGCCGATCTTCGGCAGCAGCTCAAGACTCGTTTGTACGTACTGTTGCAAAACCCCGTCGACTGGGCCCCCATGGAGCCGATTGACGACGCCGAAAAGCAACAAGTGTTTGATGAACTCGCCGAGGCGCTTTCAGAGAGGATACAAGATCTAGCATCCCGACGTGTACGCGCCCAACGGATGCCGGAGTGGCAGACTGCCTTCAACCAATCCGGCCGTGGGTCAAGCTATGTTCGCGCTTCGATTATCGGAGAACGCATCCTTGACCGTGCCGCACCTGTGCCCGATGTAATCCCAACACCGGACCGCAACGCCTTTCTGCACGATGTGACTGCTGTGGTGGAAGGCGTGTGTCAAGAAAAGGGAGCAAGCCTCCATTAAGACGGTAACGCAATGGCTGACGTGCACGTGCCCGCTCAAGTCTGGGCAATTCGGCTCATTTCGTAGCGGCTGTCACGAGCTGCGCGCGCTGCTCGGCCGGTCCGGTCTCAAAGAGTTCGTGATCTGGTCAAGCGCGCCTGGGATACTGAGTTAGCCGTCCCGGCGTCAGCAAGAACCCTCGCCTCACATAGTAAGGGGCAGCGCGACGCTTGCTCCGTAAGTATCAGTGGATGGCCGTAGCGGCCATGCCGAGCTTGAACTTGCCGTTGAAGTCGGCACATCGCACCACGTCGCTTTGTCTTTCCGATCGCAATCGTCCTCCTGGGGTGCCCGGGGACTTGAATAAAAGGGCGACCGGGACGCGCACAGCGTTATCTTAGCACGCGCGGCCCGTGCACCCGCGGCGCAGGTTTGCGGACGTAATCCTGCAACGGGATCGGCCGCTTGGGTGCAATGCTGACATCCTCCACGATTTTTGCGCCAGTTGGGGTGCGCGCCATAACCAGCTTGCGCGCGTGGAACGCTTCGAGCTCGGGGCGGTGGCCGACGCTGAGGATGGTGGCTTGCGGCAACTCGCGTGCGAGCGCGCCCATCACCTCCGCTTGCCCGGCGAGATGAAGCGCAGACGTTGCCTCATCCAGGATGATGAGGTCGGGCCTTTGCAGCACAACGCGGGCAATGGCGAGCCGCTGCTTCTCCCCTTCCGACAGAATCCGCTCCCACGGCGCGGCGACATCGAGCTGTGCAACCAAGCGGCCGAGGCCGACGGTCGCAAGCACCCGCTCCAGCTCGCCGGTGTCGCAACGATTCGGCGCTGACGGATAGGCGAGTGCAGAGCGCAGTGTGCCCGGCGGCACATATGAGCGTTGCGGCACGACGCGCATGCGGCCAAGCTCGGGAGAAACGACCTCGCCCCCGCCCCAGGGCCAGCACCCGGCAATGGCGCGGATGAGCGAGCTCTTGCCGGTGCCGGACTCACCCACGACCAGCACACGCTCGCCCGGCGTGATGCTGGTACTGGCGCCATCAACAATAGTGGCGCCATGTTCCACGGCCACACGGACATTGCGCAGCTGCAAGGCTCCCCCCGGCGAGGTCCTGC
This sequence comes from Xanthobacteraceae bacterium, assembly GCA_045811525.1. Taxonomy (GTDB): domain Bacteria; phylum Pseudomonadota; class Alphaproteobacteria; order Rhizobiales; family Xanthobacteraceae; genus VAZQ01. The sequence goes on from JBJMTV010000014.1 coordinate 95,163, forward strand.
GCCGTATGCCTTGCGCTTTGTTTCCTTCACTCTGCTCGGCAGCATCGAGCGCGACGAGAAGGGATGCCACGCGCCGCGCCGAGGCGGTCCATTCACCCAGCCGGGTATAGTTCTCCATGAACCAGCTCAGCGCGCCCTGCACGATGACGAAGGCGGAGGCGGCCTGCATCACCTGGCCGAGCGTCATGCTGCCGTCGAGATAACGCGGCGTGCAAAGGAGGATCGGCACGACGCCGCAGAGTTGCGCGCTCCCTTGGGAAACGATCACTGCCCGCATGTGCTGGCGCATCAGATCGCGCCAATGCCCGACGACATTGCCGAACAGCCCTTCGAGCTGCCGACGCTCGGCGTCCTCCCCGCCGATGAGCGCGATCCCTTCGGCGTTCTCGCGCATCCGCGCGAGCGCATAGCGGTGCTCGGCCTCAGCTTGGTTCTTGCGTTCTGTCGTGGTGATGAAGCGGAATGCAACCCCCAGCATGACGCCGTTGGCAACGAGGGCATAGGCAATTGCGGCGATCACGAGAAACCCGGGAATGGTGATCGCGCCCACCGTCGTGTCGATCGTGAGAGCGCCGCCAATCGTCCACAGGACAGCCACGAAGGTGACGGCTGAGAGCGCCGCAGTGAGAAAGCCGGTGACGAAATCGACCGGCATCTCGGTGGCAATGCGTGTGTCATCATTGATGCGATGCTCGGGATTCTTGTGATCGCCGCCAACGAGCTCCAGCCGATAGAAGCGCGCTTTCGTGAGCCAGCGACTCACGAGGTGAGCGTTCATCCAGGCGCGCCAATTCCGCTGCATGGTCATGCGCGCCCACATGGCGAACACGCACAACACAAGATAGATGCCCACGAGCAGCGGAAAGAGAATGGCTTGGCGCAATGCGACCTCCGCATTGCGTGCCTCCACCGCGTCAAAAAAATTCCGGTGCCACAGATTGATGCTGTAGGTGATGGCGAGGCTGACAAAGACCACGGCTACCAAGCTGACCGTCAGGGTCCAGGCGCCGCGCGAGCGCGGAAGCTGCCAGTAGCCGCGCGCGCCAAGCCAGAAACGCAAAAGGAGGCGCTGCGGCCTCCCGCGCCCGGCGACGGCTAGACTTGTCGCACCAGCAGCCATCGAGACACGGAAATCTATGTTGCGCAGAAATTTGCGGAGGTAGAACGCCTGCGAGAGCGCGCAAGTTCCTGGCTCACGTTCCCCGCTCAGCCCGCGCCGAACCTGAGGCTTAAGCTTTTGACTCTCCATCTTGGGAGGCGCCCCGCATGCATCAACGAGGTTCGATAGCCCCTCGGGTTCCGTTGTGCTTCAGGGAGGATTTCAGAACGTTTCAGGGCGGGCCCAAGGATTTGCGGGACATGTGAGGGCACAATCCGAACATCACGCGGCCCCACACGGACAGACTGATCAGGAGAGCCCCATGATGTACGCCCAGTCCCCAAGCTCCCGGCCATTGGCGGTGCCAGGCATCGGTTTTCCGCAGAATATCTCGACCGGGCGCAATGTGTTCGGCCGCCTTGCGTGCAGCGAGCTCGCGCAGGACCGCGGCAACCCGGGCCAGCGGCGTGTGCGACTCATTGACCGCATCAGCTGGCTTCCGCGGGCGAAGGCACGCTCATCGCTTGCAAGCTGGTAAAGCCAACTCGTTCCGATCGACACCCGAACACCGCCTTCGCAGGTTTGCGTTTCGGCTATTCCGGCGGGACGTTGAGAGCTCTAAGACTTTTCTGCGATCGCGCGGCTCAGCAGGGCACCAGTCACGCCGGCGAGCGCAATCATGATCAGCACTGCGCGAAGGCCGCCGAGCCCGTGCGCTATGGCGCCGCCGGCGACGCCGGCACTGCCGCCGAGAAATGTCGCGGCATTGACCAGTCCAGAGCCCTGACCGGCTTGCCCCGGCGGCAGAGCGGATAAAGCCAGCCGTGGCGCCAAGGCATAAGGCACTGCAAGGCCGGCGCCCATGAGAAGAAATCCGACCCCCAGCGGAATCATTGCGTGCGCCGCAACGGTGTGCGCGCTGCCGACGGCGAGCACAACGGCTGCCACGGCGATCACGGCCATGCCAGCGGTCATCGCATTGCGCAGGCCAAGCCACGCCGACACAGCCGGCGCGGCAAGGGCGAGTGCCAGCTGAGCCACGCTCAGCGGCAGCAGCGCTGCCCCCGCCTCCAGCGCGGTCAAGCCGAGGCCGCCCGCTCCCTGCGCATAAAGGTTGAAGTAGAGGAGGAGGCTCATGATGCTGAACATCGAGAGGGAGGCGATCGCCAGGCCCACGACAAATGGCGCTCGGCCAAAGAAGGCAAGCTCGACGAGTGGTGCCTCGGCGCGAGACTCCACCTGCAGCAACAGCACCAGCGCGACGCCCGCCGCCGCGAATGGCCCAAAGGCGAAAAGCGGCGCCGCTTTCGCATCCGGCACCTCATGCAGGCCGAACACCAGCGAGACCATCATGGTCGCGAGCAACCCAAAGCCCATCCAATCCGCTTGCCGCCTGCGCTGATCCTGCACGGCGACGGGCGCCATGCGGGCAGCGGCGAGACCAGCCATAGCTGCCAGCATCAGCGCGACATTGACCCAGAAGATGGCGCGCCAGCCCGTAAAGTGCGTGAGTGCGCCGCCGAGCAGCGGACCGATGCTGAAGCCAAGCATCAGGAAGCCGGTCCAGGCGCCGACCGCTGCTGACCGGCGCTCGGGAGCAACGCCGCGGTCGACCGCGGCCAGGGTGCCAGGGACCGCGAATGCGGCGGCGAGGCCCTGCAAGGCGCGTCCAGCAAGCAGGGCAACTTGCGTGTCGGCAACAGCGATGATGCAGGAGGAGCCGGCGAACAGTGCCAAGCCGCTCATGGATACGCGGCGTGCGCCGAACCAATCCGCCGCTTGGCCAGCGAGGACGATAAACACGGCCGAGACGACCAGGTAGGCGTTGACCGCCCACTGCACGCCGTTCGCGCTGAGGGAAAGCTCAGCGCTCATGTCTGGCAACGCGGCCATGATAGCCGTGCTGTTAGCGCCCACGGCGAGCATCGCCAAACAGGACGAGCACACCAGCCGCGCGGATCGAGATCGTTGCTGCATCGCTTGCTCCAGCTCGCAGCGCGTAGGGCGGGTTAGGCGCGTTCTTGCGCCGTAACCCGCCGTTCGGTGCCGCGTGTCATAAGGTGGCGGATTACGCTTTCGCTAATCCGCCCTACGCCGTTATCCTAGAGCATGCCAAATTATCGGCGTGCCTATGCGCCCGGAGGCTGTTGGTTCTTTACTGCGAACCTCCTAGACCGCAGAAGCCGCCTTCTGACCGACCATATTGATGCGCTTCGGGAGGCCATGCGGAGGACGCGCGCTCACCATCCATTCGATATCGATGCCTTTGTCGTTTTGCCCAATCATATCCACGCCGTCTGGACCTTGCCGCCGGGCGATACAGATTTTTCACTGCGCTGGCGCTTGTTGAAGTCGTATTTTGCCAAGGCGATACCCGCACTTGAACGATTGACTCCCGCGCGAGAAGGTCGCGGCGAGCGCGGCATCTGGCAGCGGCGTTTTTGGGAGCATCTCATCCGCGACGAAAAGGATTATTCGCATCACGTCGCGTATTGCTACATCAACCCGCTTAAGCATGGCTTGGTCAGCCGTGTTTGCGACTGGCCGCATTCATCCTTTCATCGTGATGTGCGAAATGGCATTTTTCCGGACGATTGGGCTGGGGACCTTGACCATCCCGGTGATTACGGCGAGTTACGATAGCGCGTAAATCGTAGGGCGGGTTAGGCGCGCTCTTGCGCCGTAACCCGCCGTTAGGTGTCGCGTGTCGCGAGGTGGCGGATTACGCTTTCGCTAATCCGCCCTACCATCATCCATTGTTGATTCCGCGGGATTGCTGGCGCACTCTTTTGCCCTCCTGGAGGGAAGCGCCATGAGCCTCGCCGAGCTGAGACCAGCGACCGAGCCGCACAATATCCCAACCGCTGACACGCTTGTGGCGCGGGCTCGGGCGCTCGCGCCCAAGCTGCGCGAGCGCGCCATCAAAGCCGAACGCGACAGAAACATTCCCGCGGAGTCGGTCGAGGAATATATCGGCGCCGGGTTGATTCACACGCTGCAGCCCAAGCGCTGGGGCGGCTACGAGCACGATCACGAGGTCGCGTTCGACATCGCCGTCGAGCTCGGCAAATCCACCTGCGGCTCATCGGCATGGTGTCTCAACTATCTCGGCGACCATGCCTGCATCCTGGCGCACTTCCCGGAAGAGGCGCAGCAGGACGTTTGGAGCCGCGACACCGCCGCTTGCATCGCCACATCGGCCGCACCGACGGGAAAAGTGGCGGTCAGAGATGGCGGCTATGTGCTCGACGGCTCCTGGTCATGGTGCAGCGGGCTGCGCCATTCGCAGTGGATCATGATCGGCGGATTGATCTTTCGGGAGGGCGAGGACCACCCCGACATGCGGCTCTTCCTGGTGCCGGTCTCGCAGGTCAAACAGGAGGACACCTGGTATTGCGCCGGGTTGAGAGGCAGCGGCTCGGGAACGTCGGTGCTCGACAACGTGTTTGTCCCCGAGCACCGCACCGTGTCGTTCTCGACATTGCGCGATGCCTGCTCGCCCGGCTCCAAGCGCAACAGCAATCCGATTTACCGGACGCCGTTCATCGCCGTGCATACCTATGCCCTGCTCGGGCCAGCGCTGGGCCTTGCTCGCGGCGCTTACGAGCACTTCGTGCAATGGACGGGACAGCGCTACCTGACCTATACGCAGCTCGCCATCGCCCAGCACGTACCGGTGCAGATCCGCATTGCCGAGATAGCGGCACAGATCGACGCCGCCGAGCTTCTGGCGCGGCGCGCCCTCGCGACCGCCCGCGGCAACTACACCGACATGAGCATGGAAACACGCACGCTATTGCGCCGGGATTTCACCTATGCCTTGCGCATGCTGCGCGACGCCATGGATGACCTCATCAAGATCAGCGGATCGAGCGGCCTCATGGACGGCAATCCGGTGCAGCGCTGCTGGCGCGACGTGCATGCCATCTCCTCGCACGTGGTGATGACCTGGGATGTGCCCGCGGAGAATTTCGGCAGGAGCCAGTTTGGCCTGGGCCTCAATCCGGCTTACCCGATGTTCTGACGACGCCGCAGGTCGTTTCTGCGCCCTCACCCCCCTCCTGCGCTCAATTCCAGCGCCAGACGCCGTAGGCGTGTCCGTTCTGCATTTGCGGCGCCACGTAGCTTGGCTTGCGGTCGGCGATCGCGCCGAGCATCGCAATCCAGTTCAACAGCTCGCCGCCGACATTGCCGGCCTTGAGCAGCTGGTGTTGCGTCGATTCGGCGATCAGCCGATCGATCTTCTGCTCCTCGAGCGACTTGATCACGCGCATCGCCCAGTCCGGATCGGGCACTCCGTCGGAGCGGCCCGGCGCCATGCGGGGGCCCCCGACCTCGAGCGAGAAGCTCCCACTCCCCATGATGACGACCCGTAGGGCCGCGGGCCAGGACTCGATAGCACGGGCGACCGCTTGACCGAGTGCATGGCAGCGCTCGGCGGAAGGGAGCGGCGGAACATGGCCGCTCACGAAGAAGGGAATGACCGGCACCTTCATGTCGGGCGTGAGGAAATGCAGCGGCACGATGACTGAATGATCCACCGAGTAGTTTTGCGTCATGCCGACATCGAACCCGGCAGCGATCACCGCCGCGCGTATATGCGACGCCACGTCCGGCAGGGATGGCACGATGTAGTTGGGCACATCTCTCGGCTCGTCGTTCGGCGCCTTGAAGCTTGCATCGACGCCGACCGCGAAGACCGGCAGGCTGTCGAGAAAGAAAGTGTTGAGGTGGTCGGTGTCGAACATGACGATGAGATCGGGCCGGGTGGCGGCGAGCTCGTGGCGCTGCGCACCGAACAGCCTGGCTATCTCGCAGTCCGGTCCGTCGCGCTTGACGAAATGCGGAAAGATGGGCGTGTGCGGAACACCGAACCCGGCAACGATCTGGGCCATGGCATCTCCTCCTCAAGCAGCAGAGCGCGTCAGGCGACCGGGTTGCCGATCTCGTCGACCTTCACGGCGCGCATGCGCTGATTGTAGGTCTCCTGGTTGAGCCCGCAGACCTCGAACCGCGCGAGATAATTCATGAGGAAACCGTTGGCGCCCATGCGATAGAGCGCACCGACATCACCAGCGAGCAGATGGCTTCGCTCCTCGCTCGTGAGATCAAGGGGCGCGAGCGCCTTTGCCGGATCGGATTTCATTGCCGCGCGGAATGAATGATTGCGCAGCAGCTCGCGACAAAGGTGATTGACGGCAAAGATGGACACCGGTCCTCCGTATCGCACGCTTGCCCCTATGCTCAGGGGCCGGCGTTGTGGCCGACCCTGCGCAGGTACTGCAGCGTCTCCTCGAGCGAGACCACGTCGGCGTATTTCGCGTCGAGATCGAACAGACTCTGCTCATGCGCAGCGGCCGAGCGGTCGCCTACGGCCTCGCGCACCACCATGGGACGCAAGCCCGTCTGCACCGCGTCAACTGCGGTCGCGCGCACGCAGCCGCTCGTGGTACAGCCGACAAGGATCAGGGTGTCCACGCGTTGGCTCATGAGCCGCGACACCAGATCGGTGCCGAAGAAACACGAGGCGTATTTCTTCACCAGCAGGCTGTCGCTCTTGCGGAAATCGAGCCGCGGATCGACCTGCACCCCCTCGCTGTCGCCTTTCAAGGTAACGACGCCCTTCTGCTTGAGCGCCCAAATGCCGGCGTCCTTGAGGTCGGCGTCATTGTACATCACGGTCGAGAAGATCACCGGCATCCCGCGCTCGTGCGCGACGGCGATAAGGGGCTTGATGGCCTCGATCTCGTTGTCGAGGTTGGCGCCAAGCATCATCTTCGGATCGGTGAATGCCTTGAGCATGTCGATCACGAGCAATGCCGGCCGCTCGCCGAAGCCGATGCGCAAGCCGAACCCACGCTGCTTGAAGAATTCGGCGTCACTGTGCGATGCCGCCTCGGGCATGAAGATCTCCGTTCTCGATGCCGCTCGCGCGGATGGGCCGATGGGTAATTCGGGTGCCATCAGCCGCGAAGCATGCTGTCCCGCCTGAGTTGTGCTCTGCTCAATAGGAGCAGGCCTCTTCCCATTGCGCGACGTTTGCCTTGGTGATCGTCTCGACCGGCAGCCACTCGTATTTCGGCAGCTTCTTGCCGTTGAAGTGGTCGGCGATCATCTCGGCTGCCTTCGCTCCGGTGCGGCCCGGGACTTGCGTGCCGGTGCTGTACTGGTCGCCAGCCTTGATGCCGGCGATACCCTGCTTGAGACAGTTGCTGCCGACCACAATCAGCTTGCCCTTCTCGGTACCGAGGGGAATGCCGGCCGACTTCGCCGCCTGCACGACCGCGGCGGCCTGATTGTCGGCCATGCCATAGACCACGTCGAGCCCGCCCTGGCCGGCATAGCGAGCAAAAAGTTGTCCGGCAATGCGCTCGCTCAGGTCGGTCTGCCACTTCGCATCCTCGACCGCGACGATCTGCGCTTTTGGATTAGCCTTCATGGCCTCGCGGAATCCGGCGACCCGGCGTGGACCCACTCCCTCCTGCAGCGAGCCGGTGATCAGTGCGATCTTGCCCCCGTCACGCCCCCCTTCCTGAAGGGCCTTCAACACCGACGCGCCCGTTATGCGGCCAAGCTCCACATGGTCCTCTCCCACGAAGCTGAGATAGAGGTCTTCCGAGCCGTCCCGAGGCGGAGAGTTGATCAGGATGACCGGGATGCCCGCCTGCTTCGCGCGCGTGAGTGCCGGGATGATCGCCTGCTCCGAGCCGGCGATAATGGCCAACATGTCGAACTTGCGGGCGATCGCGTCATCGACCTGCTGCGCCTGCAGCGCGGCATCAAAATGCTGACTGACGGTATTCACCTCCATGCCGTAAGCGTTGGCCTTGGCCGTAAAGGTCTTGCTCAGCGTGGCGATGAATGGGTGCGTCGGCGAGGTGACGAGGAAGGCGATCTTCTTGCCTTTCGTCTCCGCTTGGGCCCCGGCAGGTGCAAGCAAAGACAAGCCAAGCGCGGCAACCAAGCCCAGCGCCACTCGCATCATGTTGACCTCCTCCGCTGCAGCCACTCCCGTGATTTGTAGGACCGGCGGCGCAACGGCGCAACGGCTCAAAGGGGAACGCCGCAAGGGCAGTGCGGCAGTTCAGCCGCTACCCAGGTGTTGCAGCCATTGCCGCGCGCCAACGAAGCGACGGGCTAGGTACGGACCGTCGAGCACTGCGACGGTCAAAAGCACAGCGCCCATGGTAATGTCGTTGACAAAGGGTGGAGCGCCGACGGCGTTGAGGCCGGACCGCAGCACCGCCAATGTCAGCGCGCCGAGCGCGATCCCGAGCGGGCGGCCTGAGCCGCCGCCGAGCGAGACGCCACCGAGAATGGCCCCGGCTGCAGCGGGTGCAATCACATCGGACAAGCCTGCCGGAGATGCTGAGGCAAGGCTATAGCTGAGCAGAGCTCCCGAGAGCGCTGCGCACAATCCAGAGAACGCAAATATGCCGATGACCAGCGGCGCAACCTTCACGCCTGCGGTCAGAGCCGCGCGACGGTCGCTGCCGATCGCGATGATGTCGCGGCCGAGCCGCGTCCAGGCAAAGACCGCTGCGGCCGCAGCGAAGAAACAGAGCGCCACAATGCTGCGCGGGGAAAACGTGCCGCCGATCCGCTCATTGAGAGCGAGCGCGACCGTCATATTTTCGTACGGGAGCGCCCGGCTTTCCGTGAGCACGTAGGCGATGCCGACGAAAACCAGGAGGCCGCCGAGCGTCACGCCGACGGAGGAGAGGTTGAGTCGCACAATGATGAAGCCCTGCAGGATGCCAGCGGCGACGCCGATCGACAGCGCAAGGAAGATGCCGGTCCAGGGCTGCTGCGTTCCGGTGAGCACCGCGATGCAGCCCGCCATGCCATACATGCCGACCACCGAGAGATCGAACTCGCGGATCATCATGGTGAGACCGAGCCCCAAGGTCACCAGGCTGATGGTCGCAAAAATTTGCAGCGTGCTGTACGCGGTCGCGGCACTGAACAGGCGTCCGTTTCCCGCATCGAGGACAGCCAGCAAAAGAATGCAGGCGAGGAGCACGGCGAGCGGCCGCGCATGTGGACCCTCTACCCAACGCCAGAGCCTCATCGTCCGCTGCCGCGTGCTTGCAGGATGATGACGGCAAGCACGATCAGCCCTGCCGCCAGATATTGCCACTCCTGCCGCAGGCCCTTGAGCAGCAGCATCACCTGAACCGCTGCGATTACCATCGCGCCGGCAAACGTGCGCAGCGCCGATCCGGCGCCGCCGCCAATCGCCGTACCGCCGACGAGCACCGCCGCAATGGCATCGTAGTCGTAGGCGACGCCGTAATCCATGTTGGCGGACTCGTAGCGGATCGCCAGCATGATGCCCGCCAAGGAGGTGAAGAACCCGGCCCAGAGATAAGCCCCGGTCACCGTGCGCCAGGTGCTTACGCCGACGGCTTCAGCGGCGCGAAAGCTCGATCCCACCATGAACAGATTGCGTCCGAAGCGCGTCAACGAGAGCAGGAACTGGCTCACCAAGGTAGCAAGCACGAACACCAGGAACTCGATGGGAAGCCCAATGATCTTTCCCTTCACCGCACTCGGCACAATCCCTGCCTCGGCATAGATCGTGCCCTTCTCGGCAAAGGCCTGGGTGACGCCGTAGATGAGCGCCAGCGTAGCGATCGTCACGATGATGGGATTGGCCCGCACGCCTCCGATGAGCAGACCCTGCAAGCCGGTAAGCAACGAGCCGAACAGGAGCGCGATGACAAGGCCGAGGGTGAAGCCGAGCCAGTTGCACGCGACGATGAAGACCATCGCCGTCACGCCGACAGTGGCGCCGAGCGCGAACGACATGATGTTGCCGCTGACGGTGATGAGCGTCATGCCGACCGCCACGCAGCCGATGAATGACACGGTGGTGAGGAGCGAGAGGATGCTCGGGCCAGCGAGGAAGCCCGGCGTTCCCAGGATCACGGCGAGAAGGACAATCAGTCCGGCGGCTTGCGCCCAGGAGAACAGCGAGCGGTCACGCTGGACAGACAGTCGGGCGGCAACTGGCCGCCGACCAGAGGAATCTGCCTCGGCGGCCATGGGCTCGCTCATGCCGCCGACTGCATGGGATGCGTAATGTCGGCCAGAATCGCCGACATTTTTATCTCGTCGCCGACGTAGCGAGCGACGCTGCGGCCGCGATAAAGGGTGATCACGATATCGGCGATGCCCACCACTTCCTCGAGATCGGAGGAAGTCATGATCAGCGCCAGCCCGCGCTCGCACAACTCGCGCATGATCCGATAAATGTCGGCACGCGCGCCCACGTCAATGCCGCGTGTGGGCTCGTTCATCAGCAGCACGCCGGGGTCCGCACTCGCCAGTGCGCGACCGAACAACAGTTTCTGCTGATTGCCGCCGCTCAGCGTGATGGCCGCCGAGCCGAGCCGGCGCGGGTCGATGCCGACGCGCTCGGCGAGACCCGCGGCAAGGCGGCGCAGCCTCGTCCAGGACAGCACGCCCAGACGCGAGCCAGCATCGAGCCGGGTCGCGATGAGATTGTCCAGCACCTGCATCTGCGGGAAGAGACCCTCGGCCGCGCGGTCGTCCGACACGAACAGCATGTTGCGGGCGACGGCATGCGGCACGGAGCCGAGCCGCAGCGGGCGGCCGTCAACCATCACGGTGCCGGCCGCCGAGGGCGCGAGACCGGCGAGAGCCCGGGTCACCATATTGGCGCCAGAGCCGATCTGCCCGGCTATGCAGACGATGTGACCGCGCGGCGCGGTCATCGAAAAGTCGTGCAGTATGCCGGGCACAGTCAGGCCCTGGACCACGAGGCGCGTCCCGGCGTCGGTGCGCGCGGTGGCTTTCGGATACATGTCCTTGAACGAGCGGCCGAGCATCTGCGCCACCAGATGCTCGCGCGTGACCTCGTTTACCGGTGCGCTCGCAACATGCTGCCCATTGCGCAACACAGTGACGGAATCACAAAGTTGAAACACCTCACCCAGCCTGTGGGTGATGTAAAGGATCGAGCGCCCTTGCGCCCGCAGGCTCTTGAGGATGGCAAGGATGCGCTCGATGTCAGCGTCCGACAGCGTCGCCGTGGGCTCATCCAGGATGAGCACGCGCGCGTCGCGCGCCAACAGCCGAGCGATTTCCACGAGCTGTCGCTGGCCGATGGTGAGTGAGCTCACCGGCTGATCGAGGTCCCAGTCGCCGAGACCCAGCATGGTGAGCGCGTCTTGCGCGCGAGTGCGAAACCGGGACCGCCTATGCAGCAACGGCACTTCCGGGCTCCCCAGCCAGATATTGTCGAGGATGGACAGATGCGGTGCGAGGCTCAACTCCTGGGCCACAAGGCCGAGGCCCGCAGCTTGCGCCTGCTGTGGCTCGCGCACATTGTGCCGCCGGCCGTCGATGACTATCGAGCCGCTGTCCGGCTGGACGATGCCCATGAGGATTTTGACGAGCGTGCTTTTGCCTGCGCCGTTCTCCCCGCAAAGCGCACGAATTTCGCCGCGGCCCAGGTCAAACGAGACTTCGCGCAGCGCCATGACGCCGGGATAGGCCTTGCTGATGCCCTGGACCGACAAGACCTCCTGCAACCGCACGTCCTCCGAAACATCGCAACAACTTGCCGGGCACAGTATGCATCCATTCTCGCGGCAGCAACTCGCGCGCCCATTGCATCATCAATGAGTCCTCAAAGGCGCGCCGCGTACGTTGCGGACGCGCGCTTGCAAATACGCTGGTGAGGACCGTACCCTCGGATAGTGCCGGTGCCCGCAGCCCTAAGCTCGCATCCGAGCCACCAGCGAGAGCGCAGGTGCACGGTGTGGCCAACCGGCAAAGGATGGATCGGATGCGCTTCGGCGACTGGATGAACAAGATTTTCGCCGGGCGCGGGCCGGCGCCACCTGATCTGCCTCGGCTTTCCGGCGTGAGCGAAGGCGCGCTCATCGCCTCGTTGCGAAACATCCCCCCCGGCGAGCGCGCCTGGCTCCCGCTCGCGGATGCGGCGCGGCTGTTTTCCAGCGAGCGCCCAGAGTATGCCTTCGGCGAGATGGACGAGCGCGGACGAGAGCGTCTCGACGCATTCGCCGCGGCACATCACCTCGTGCCCGAGTTCATGCCCAGCGAAAGTCGCCTCTACCTGACGCGCAAGTCAGAAGTGGCGGACCGGGAGACATGAAGCGCAGCACAGAGCGCATCCTGACCAGCCATTGCGGCAGCCTGCCACGGCCGCCCGCTTTGCTCGCCGCTCTCTATGCCAAGGATGCCGGCGATGCGTATGACGCCGCGGCGCTGGCGCGCGGCGTGCGTAGCTCGGTGAAGTCGGTGGTGCGCAAGCAGGTCGATACCGGCATCGACGTGCTGAATGACGGCGAGCACAGCAAGTCGAGCTTCGCGCATTATGCGCGCACGCGCCTGGGCGGCATTGAGCGGCGCGACGAGCCGCCGCGCTACCTGGTGACACCGACGCGGGACGCGCTTGCCTTTCCCAGTGTGTACGACGAGATGCGCGTGATGTATGCCGCACGCGCGGACAAGCTCGGGCGCCCACGCGGCATGCGCGCCATGGTGTGCTCCGGCCCGCTCCGATATATCGGCCACGAGGACCTGAAGACCGATCTCGAGAATCTCAAAGAGGCCACAGCCGGGCTCGACATGGCAGATGCGTTCATCACGGCCATCTCCCCCACCAGCCTCGAGATGTACATGCCGAACGAATTCTACCGCTCGCAGGAGGAATATCTCACCGCAGCGGCCGATGCCATCGCCGAGGAGTATCGCGCGATTGTGGACGCGGGCTTCATCCTGCAGATCGATGATCCGCGGCTGATTACCTATTACAACCGCAGCCCCGGTCTATCGGCTGAGGAGAACCGGAAATTCATCGCCGTCAGGGTCGAGGTGCTGAACTACGCGCTGCGTGGAATTGCCGAGGAGCGCGTCCGCTTCCACACCTGCTACAGCGTCAATGTCGCGCCGCGCGTGCACGACCTGGAGCTCAAGCATTACATCGACCTGCTGCTGCGCATCAAAGCGCAAACCTATTCTTTCGAGGCCGCCAATCCGCGCCACGAGCACGAATGGAAAGTCTGGCAGGAGGTCGGCGTGCCCGAGGGAAAAGTTCTCATGCCGGGCGTAGTATCTCATTGCGTGTACCAGGTGGAGCACCCCGAGTTGGTGGCGCAAAGGATCGAGCGGTTCGCGCAGGTCGCCGGACGCGAGAACGTCATCGCCGCTAATGACTGCGGGTTTGCCACGGCGTCGGCAGGGGACGAGGTGCATCCCGACGTGGCCTGGGCCAAGCTGGCGGCGCTGGTGGAGGGGGCCGAGATGGCAACGAGACGGCTATGGAGCTGAGCGTGTCACGCTGCTCACACAGGGCCGCGCCCATCCCCCCGTGCTGGAAGCGATCGTGACCAGTGCGGACAGCGGCCGCAAGCCTCTGATTGCGCTCACCGGCGCCACCGGTTTCATCGGCCAAGGGCTGTTGCGCGAGCTCTCGAAGCGCGGCTACCGGCTACGCGTGCTGCTGCGGCGTCCTAGCGTGCTGCCGGTGGAATCCGCGAGCGCCGTCGTCGGCGACCTGGCGCGCCCACAAAACATGGCTGCCGCGCTCGCCGACGTCGATGCTGTCATTCACTCGGCTGGCATCGCGCATGCCATGTCGGGGCTGCCGGCGGACGATTACCGCATCCTCAACACCGAGGCGACCATCGCGCTCGCGCGCGCTGCGCAGCGTGCGGGCGCGCGGCGCTTCATATTTCTCTCGTCGATACGCGCCCAGTGCGGTCCGAGCGCGATGCATCCTGTGACCGAAGATCTCGCAGCCGAGCCGACTGAGCCCTACGGACGCTCAAAGCTTGCCGCCGAGGAGGGGCTCGCGCAGCTCGACCTCGATTGGGTGGCGCTGCGGCCCGTGCTTGTGTACGGCCCGGGCGTAAAAGGCAACATGGCCGCGCTCCTCGACATTGCTCGGTCGCCCTATCCGCTACCGCTCGGCGCGCTGCGTGAACGGCGCTCGCTGTTGGCGCTTGAGAATCTGGCAGCAGCCATCGAGACGGTGCTCGCCGCTCCGCAACCGCTGCGGCGTGCGCTGATCGCAGCCGACCCCGACCCGATGACGGTTGCGGAAATGATCGCTGCGCTCCGCCGCGGCTTGGGGCGGCGGCCGGGGCTTTTCCCTGTGCCGTCATCTTTGCTGCAAAAGGGTATGCAGCTCGCCGGCCGAGCGGAGCTGTACGAGCGGCTCGCCGGGTCGCTCGTCGCGCAACCCGAGGGCCTCATGCGGCTTGGCTGGCGGCCGGCGGTGCGCACGGCCGATGCTCTCGGCGCCCTGGCGCGGGCCGGATGAGAACGAGCGGCCCCACAGCTCCGCTCTCGTACACCGCGGGCGGTATCACCTCCCCGGAAAGGGGGAGGTCGATTGCCACTGCTACGCGCAGCGGGGCATTGGCAATCGGGTGGGGGTCAATCGTCGTGCACAAACAGCAGACCCCCACCCCAACCCTCCCCTTGCAGGGTGAGGGAGCGCACCTCTTCGCGGGCCTTAGCGCGGGATGTCTTTAGCGCGAATCGGGTTGGGATTCCCAAATCAGTTCGGTTCTGATTCAAGGTGCTGGCTGGGTTGGAGGCCAGTATCCCATGCCTTATTCGCTGGATCTTCGGGAACGGGTGGTTGCGGCCGTTGAGAAGGGCGGCTTGTCTGCTCGAGCCGCGGCATTGCAATTCGGGGTCGGCGCCAGCACTGCGATCAGGTGGGTCGACCGTCTGCGAAAGACCGGCAGCGTTCGACCGAGCAAGA